>JAKLJP010000052.1 GCA_023151115.1 Anaerolineae bacterium | reverse complement strand
TCTCATAATCTCAAACGGGTCACTCCTGACTTCTTGAGAACGCTGATGTTACCTCATTTCACCTATTTACCTATATGTGCGACCCGCCCAACCTTCTCCCGAATCCACCCCGCCACCTGCTGGGCCGTCTCTTCCACCGAGACGCGGCTCGTGTCAAGCAGGTCAATCGGCGGGCTAATCTGGCCCGCGTTGGCCTTGAACCAGCGATTGAACTCGATGTTCCGCTCGATGACCTCTGGGTCGTCGAAGCCGCGCCAGTTCGAGCGCTTTTGCAGCCGCTGAGCCAACAAGTCATCGTCACACACCAGGGCCAGGTAATGGATTTCGGAGAAGTAGCGGCGTTCCACACACGGCTCTACATTGGCCGGGATCGCCCCGGCATTGAACAAAACCACCGGCCGCCCGGCCTGGGCTACGTTTTTGCAGAGACGAAGCCAGGTTTCAAAAAAGTCGTTATACTTTTCCAGCGGCCGGTTGAATTCGGGCCGCCATAACAGGTCGCCTTCCAGCAAAACGACTTCCGGTATTTTCCCCAGCAATCTTTGGCCTGCCGCCGATTTCCCCGCGCCGCTGGCCCCGGCGACAATCAGCAGGGGCAGTTGGCGAAAGGGGTGTTGGTGTCCACACACCGGGCAAACGGCATAAGGGCCGTTTGGCTTGATGATCTTGTCTACTCTGTATTCGCCGCAGTTGTAGCACATATTGAACATAGCCTGGTGCTCCTAAACTATCTGTAGTGATCTCAGCCTGAGACGCGGCTGCATGGCTCGAAGAAAGCAATCAACTTCAGGCAATGCCTGGCGCAGCCGGTGCAACAAGGTGCGCAGATTGGTATGAGCTTGGGCTTCGGGGGTGTCCGGCCAGAGCAGAAAGGCCAGGTGGTGGCGTGATTGGGGGGTGTGGCGGTGCAGGACCAGAAAGGCCAGAAGTGATTGCAGACGCAGGGTATTAACGGTCAGCAGCGGGGTGTTGCCATAAGTCAGGCGAAAATCGCCCAGTAAGTGAATGCGCAGGATCCGAGTCAAGGGTGGCATCCTTGTGACAGTCCATGATCCGAGAACACAGTTACAGCAACCCTGTCGAGTTGCTATTGGGTTTTCAGCCTGGAAGGCGGGGAAAAAGAAAGTGAAGATATATAAGGCTATGTTATAATAGTTTGGGGTCTGTGTCAATCACTAAAAATAATTCATCAGTCCTACTCTTGTGCTGCTTTTTTCAAATCAAACTATAACTCCAACTCACCGGCCTGCCCCCCTCATACGGCATCACCCCGTGAAACTGGCGCGGGTCGTCGCCGAAGACCAGGGGCAAAAAGTAGCGGTCGCCTTCCCACAACGGCAACTCCAAAATTCGCTCGACCGGAACCCAGGAAAGCGTCCCCTCAGGGTTTTCGCTGAGGGGCGTCCCGGAAAAGCGGTCAATCCGAAAGATAAAGCCGAACCAATCCTCGCCGTTTTTGCCAAAACCCGGCCAACTGACGGTCCCGCGCAACAAAATTTCCTCACACTCGATCCCCGCTTCCTCGCGGATTTCGCGCCGCAGCCCGGCGATGATATCCTCATCAGGCTGTAATTTGCCGCCCAGGCCGTTGTATTTGCCCAGGTGAAGGTCGCCAGGGCGGCTGTTGCGGTGGATCAGCAGCGTTTCCCGGCCATCAGGCGACATGATGTAGCCCAACGTGGCTAAAATGGGGGTATAAGGCATAGATTTCTCCTCGTAAATAGACGCGATGAGGCGTGAGGCGAAGACTGAAGATGGTAAATGGAAGATGGTAGATAGTTGATGAAGAGGGTCAATGAGGATTATCTTCTATCCTCTATCCTCAATTCTTCGCCTCCTCGCCTCATCCGGTAGTATAAAACGTGAAACCTAAAACGTAAAACGAGGCCGGCTTGTGCAGAACATCGGCAAATGGTAGAATTGAAAATACTTGTGGTATAATCATCTTTGTTAAATGAACTAATGGAAAAAGAGCAAGACGTTTGCCCCATCTGTGGCAGCCAAATAATTGAAAAAATTATCAATTATAGCGATTGGAATGAGGGCCATTTGCTGATAGTGCGTGAAGTTCCGGTACGCGAATGTGAAGTTAACGGTCATCGCTTCTTTAATGCTAAGGTTGCCCGCTCTCTGGAGCAATTGTTTGAGGCAGATCGCCAGGGTAGGCTGAAACCGGTAGAGATTATGGAAGTCCCGGTGGTCAAATTAGATTTGGCGCATGATTATTTGATATGACAGTTCTCACCACGCACAACCTGAGCAAACACTACGGGGCGCAAGATATTTTTGAGGGCCTGACCCTATCGGTTAACCAAGGAGACCGGATTGCCCTGGTCGGGCCGAATGGCGAGGGCAAAACCACCCTGCTGCGAATTTTGGCGGGGCTAGAGCAGCCTTCGGCGGGCGCGGTGCATACCGCGAAAGGCTTAAAGCTGGGCTATCTGGAGCAGCACCCTTCGCTGATCTCAACCGGCGGCACTTTGTGGGAGCTGGCCTTGAGCGCCTTTGCCGAGTTGCGGCAGCAGGAAGCCGCCCTGCATGACCTGGCTGCCACCCTGGCCGCCGAAACCGACGAAACGCGTCACCAGCAACTACTGGAGCAGTATGGCGAAGCCGAAGCCCGTTTTGAGCACGCCGGCGGTTATACCTATGAGCAAACCGCCGAGCAGGTATTGACCGGCCTGGCCTTCAAACGCGAGGATTTTGGGATGCCGCTGACCAAGTTGAGCGGCGGCCAGCAGAGCCGGGCCCACCTGGCCCATTTGCTCTTGAAACAGCCCGATTTATTGCTGTTGGATGAGCCGACCAATCACCTGGATTTAGCCTCGGTAGAGTGGCTGGAGAATTACCTCAAAAGCTGGCCAGGGGCCATCATTGCCGTTTCGCACGACCGCTACTTTTTGGATGAAGTAGCCACCCGCGTCTGGGAAATGTTGTTTGGCAAAATCGAGGGCTATCGCGGCAACTATTCCCATTACGTGCAGCAGCGCCAGGAGCGCTTCGAGCGGCGGCAAAAGGAATACCAGGCGCAGCAGGAATTTATTGCCAAAGAAGAAGAGTTCATCCGGCGCAACCTGGCCGGGCAGCGTACCCGCGAAGCCCAGGGACGGCGCACCCGCCTGGAGCGGTTGGACAGGCTGGATCGGCCCAGCGAGCACAAAACGCTCAAGCTGTCGCTGCAAACAACGCTGCGCTCCGGCGATTTAGTGCTGGCGACGCACAATCTGGTTGTGGGTTATGCCGACGGTCCCCCGCTTTTTACCTGCCCCGACCTGGAAATCCGGCGCGGCCAGCGCATTGCCTTGCTGGGGCCTAATGGGGCCGGCAAAACCACGTTCATCAAGACCATCCTGGGACAAGTCAAACCCAAAACCGGGGCCATTCGCTTTGGGGCCGGGGTGGAAATTGGCTACTTTGCTCAAACCCAGGCCAGTCTCAAGTTGGATGCCACCATTTTGGACGAAATTTTGTCGGTGCAGAATCTACCCATTGGCGAGGCTCGCAATTATTTGGGCCGCTTTCTCTTTTCGGGCGATGATGTCTTTAAGCCGATTGGGGCGCTGTCGGGCGGCGAACGCAGCCGGGTAGCCCTGGCTAAACTCACCTTAACCGGCTCTAATTTTTTGATTTTGGATGAGCCGACCAACCACCTCGATATTCCCTCGCAGGAGAATTTGGAGCGGGTGTTGAACGATTTCGGCGGCACCATCCTGCTGGTCTCGCACGATCGCTATTTTGTGGACGCCCTGGCCACGCACACCTGGGCTTTGGAGCCGGACAGCAAATCGGTGACGGTGATCGAAGGTGGCTACAGCGATTATCTGGCCGAGCGCGAGGCCCAGAAGATCGCAGTCAACAACGCCACCAATGGGTCAGCGCCGAAATCAACCAGTCAAACCAGCCGCGAACAGAGCAAAGCCGAAAAACGGGCCAATGAAAAAAAAGCCAGGCAAATTGCCGAAATCGAGAGCGTGATTGCCGCCACCGAAGCCCATCTGGCAGAGTTGGCCCGCCAACTGGAAGCGGCCAGCCAGGCCCAAGATATTGCCCAACTGCAACAACTGGGCCAGGATTATCAAACCACCGAAGCCAAACTGGAAGAACTGTTAAATCAGTGGACCGAATTGGAAGCTGCTTGATAAAGACCCTAAAGATCTTGGAGACCTTTAGGGTCTAAAAACCAGGGGAGGGATTAGATTATGGCAGAAAAAATTGTCATCGGCTTGACCGGCAACATTGCCACCGGCAAAAGTTTAGTATTGCGGATGCTGCAAGAATTGGGCGCAACGGCGATTGATGCCGACAAGTTAGCCCACGAAGCCATGGCCCCAGGCGGACCGGCGTATCGAGCAATTGTCGAAGAGTTTGGCAAATTTATGGTAGATGAGCACAGCGGCCAGATCAATCGTGAGCGCCTGGGCCGTCTGGCCTTTGCCGTGCCGGAAGCGATGGCACGCCTGGAGGCGATCACCCATCCGGTGGTGCGCCAAGAGATTTTGGCCCGCATCAAGAGCAGTTCGGCCCCAGTGGTGGTGGTTGAGGCCATTAAACTGTTTGAGTCAGGTTTGCGCGAGCATTGCCAGTCCGCCTGGGTGGTCACGGCCTCGCCAGAGATACAGCTAAGGCGGCTGGTCGAGCGGCGCAAGATGTCGCCGGAACAGGCCCAGCAGCGCATCAAGGCACAAACATCTCAGGAAGAAAAGATAGCCAAAGCCGATGTTGTAATTGACAACAGCGGTGAACTGGCCAAAACCTGGGCTTTTGTGAAAAAGCAGTATACTGCTCTGTTGGATGGCCATGCCGGCGCAACCCAACCGGCTGTAGCCGAACCGGCTTCAGCGCCGGAAGCCAAACCCGCTGACGAGGTTAAGGTGACAGAGATTTCAATTCGCCGGGCCAAGCGGCAAGACCTGGAAGCTATGACCAGTTTGATGGCTTCGGCCACCAAAGGGGCCATCAACCCGGACCTTAGCCAGATGATGGAGTCTCTTTTCACCCGCGCTTACATCGTGGCCCTGGCCGGTGATTACGTCGTCGGCGTGGCCGGCTGGCAAACCGAAAATTTAATTGCCGGTTTGCAAGATTTTTATGTGCTGCGTGATGATTTGTGGGCCAGCGTGGGCCAGCAGATGCTGGATATGATCCACGACGAAGTCAACAAGCTCTCTTGTGAAGTAGCCATGGCCTTTGTGCTGAATCCGGCTGGACCCAAACCCATTGAATTTTTTGAAAACCAGGGTTACGAACAGGCCCAGGCTAAAGATTTGGGCTACATGTGGAAAGACGCCGCCAAAGAATGGCAGCCGGAAAACAGCGTGTTGCTCTATAAAAAGCTGCGCGAGCAGCGGATTATGGTTCCAATGTAAGAATGACCGCCGACAGCAGACAGTCGACCGCTGCCATAATCACTTGCGGCGGTCAGCCGTCGGCGGTCTCACTTTTAGGCAAATTTACTTTTGGAGAAACTGATGGACACACTCAAAAAATTTACCGGCGAGCATCCGCAAATCACCTCGTGGATTGTGCTGGCAATTGGCATGGTCATCATTTTGGTTTGGTCGGCCAGGGAGGTAGGCTTTACCCCCGGTCAATGGACAGCCCTGGTGATTACGACGATCCTGCTGGCGGGAGCTTGTGTCTGGATTATCGGCTGGGAGGATGAGGACGACGAGGCTGAGGTTGAACCGGTGAAGGCTGAGTCTGAGGCAAAAGAGAGCCAGTCATAGTCTCTGCCAAAAGATTAGAGATTGGAGATTCAAGATAATGATCTCTAATCTTCCTACTTTGTTTTGCAGGCCAGGGTGATAAAGCATGTCCGCAATAGAACAATTACTGGCAAACAACCGGGCCTGGGCCGCCGAGATGGTTGCCGCAGACCCTACTTTTTTTCAGCAGCTTTCGGAGCAGCAGACGCCGGCCTACTTGTGGATTGGCTGTTCGGACAGCCGGGTTCCCGCCACGCAACTGGTGGGCCTGCTGCCCGGCGAAATGTTTGTCCATCGCAATGTCGCCAATGTGGTCGTCCATACCGATCTAAACTGCCTGTCGGTGCTGCATTATGCGGTGGATGCGCTCAAGATTCGGGATATTATTGTTTGCGGACACTACGGCTGCGGCGGAGTTCAGGCCGCTTTCAAAAACTATAAGTTTGGTCTGATTGATAACTGGTTGCGTCACGTCCAAGATGTTCATCGCCAGCATGCTGCGCTTCTGGCAACTTATCCTGCTGAGGAGGAGCAACTCGACCGCTTGTGTGAACTCAATGTAATTGAACAGGTGGTCAATGTGAGCCAGACCACCGTAGTGCAGCAGGCTTGGGAACGGGGACAACCCCTGGCAGTCCATGGTTTGATTTATGGGCTGGCCAATGGGCTTTTACAGGATTTAGGTATTTGTATTACCCATCCTGAGACTTTGTACGAGCAGTATGAGCATGCGGTTGCTCGAATTGCAGCATTGAACGCGGCCACGTCAAACGACGAACTCCAACCTACAGGATGAGCTAAATTTCCCTATCCGCTATTCTTTTTCCTCCGCCTCCCTTTTATCCCCGGCAAGATTGTTATTCACTTGAGTCACTTCCCAATAGACCCGACCAATCTCTTCCAGCCCTACCGGCGGATTGTCCTCCGGCGTCCAGAAAAAGCGGGCGCTCTGAAAATCCTGAGTCAAGCGGCCGGCCTCCAAAAACGGCTCGCTGATGGGTAAACCAAAGCGCACCGTGCCGCCATAAGTGTCGAAATAGCGCAAAAAGTCGCCGCTGACTGTGTGACCCGATTCGGGAAAGTAGCGCCGATAGGGATCATCAGCGCGGGGGATGAGTTGGGGGGGAAGAGGTGGGCGACGGCGCTGCAACAGATCGCCCAGCCAGCCAACGGTGATCCGATAGGCCGGTTCATTCTCAGGGTGGCGTTCCAGGCGGCCCTTCTCAAAATATTGCACCGTCCAACCGTCTGTCACTATTTCCTCCGTCAGTGGATACCCCAGGCTCGCCACCCCCCCGTAAACATTAAAAAAATGCCAAAAATCACCGCGCACGGTGTGGCCGGTTTCAACAAAATAATGTGACTCGCCCCCGTCCGCGCTTGAAGTCGGTTGGCCCTGACAGGCGGTCAGTATCAAGATTATAATGACGGTAAACCATCTAATTTTCAAGGTGATTACATCCATAAAATTATAAGCTTCACTTGCGGCGGTTGGCGGTCGCTCTGGCATAGTCTACCAGAAGCCAATTTACGGCGCAATATCAAGCGCCTCGGGCATGTGACAACTTTGCAGAAAATGTTATAATTTGTAGGATGGCAGTCATAGCCCGCTCTCGAACTCAATCTTTTGGCCTGCGCCCCATGGACCCCTTGAAAGATTTGCGCGGGGTAGCTGATCTCATCGAAGAGGCCTTTGCCGACGATTTGGACCGCTCCGGCCAAAGTGCTTTGCGTGAACTGCGCTGGCTCAGCTATATGAAGCCGATTTTGTGGTGGATGGTCATCTTCAGTTCCGACCACAACGATTTTTTGTCGGGCTTTGTCTGGGAAGAAGAGCGCAAGATTGTCGGTAATATCACCGTCAATCGCACCACGCCCGGCTCGCGGCGCTGGCTGATTAGCAATTTGGCCGTGGCTAAAAATTATCGGGGCCGGGGCATTGCTCGTGGCTTGATGTATGCCGGAATCGAGCTGGTCAAAGAGTACAACGGTACCTCGGTTTCACTGCAAGTTCGGGCCGATAATGAGCCGGCCAAGCACCTGTACGAGTCCTTAAACTTCAAAGAAATTTCAGGGACCACGTACCTACGGCTTAATCGTATTCCCCGAATAGACCGGCAAGATTTATCGCCTCTGCCCAAAGAAGTAACCCTACGTCCCCGTCATTTTGACTCGATTGACGCCCGCCAGGCTTACCAATTAGCCAGCACTGCCGTTCCGGCTGAGGTTCAAAGAGAGTGGCCGCTGCGCCAGAGCCGTTTTCGGCTGGATGGCCAGGAACAGTGGCTGACCAACTTTTTCCATAAAATAGCCGGAGGGGGATCAGCCGTGCATTGGGTCGTGGAAAATGGTCACAGTTTTGTAGCTACCCTCAACATTCAACCCGGGGTTTGGGGTAAGCCTCACCAGCTTGAGCTTATCGTTCACCCCGACTGGCGAGGTTATCTGGAAAAACCCCTCATTGGCCGGGCGCTCAACTATTTGTACCGCTGGCGCAATACCGGGACTGCCCTTAAACATCCGGCGGATCATCCCCAAGCCATTCAGGTTTATAAAGAGTTTGGTTTTGAAGAAAGTCAAACCCTTATCTGGATGAAGCATGAGGTGTAGCCCAGACGAGTAAAAAAAGTAGCTTTTCCGGTTCAATTGGATTATACTGGCTAAAGATTTTTCTTGACCTACAGACTGGGTGAAAGCTCAGTCTTTTCTGTGTTAGGTTATGTTAGACCTGTCCATTGTTATTGTAAATTACAATACCAAAAACTTATTGAGAGCTTGTCTCAACTCCATTTACCAGAGTCGGGGTCGGGTCGAGTTTAAAGTGGTGGTGGTAGACAATGCTTCACCCGACGGCAGCGCTCCCATGGTCGAAGCCGAGTTTCCTCAGGCCATCTTGGTTGCCAGTCAGACGAATGGCGGCTTTGCCTATGCCAATAATCTGGGCTTGCGCCAGGCTGGTTTTAACGCCGACGGCACGGCGCAACCGGACGCGCCCCGCTATGCTTTGCTGCTTAACCCCGATACTGTACTGCCCCCCACCGCTCTGGCTGATATGATTGCGTTTATGGACGCTCATCCTGAAGCCGGGGCAGCCGGTCCCAAGCTGGTTTTGCCAGATGGTAAGCTTGATTTAGCCTGCCGGCGAGCTTTTCCCACCCCAGAAGTCAGTTTTTACCGGATGGTGGGTCTCTCCAAACTTTTTCCCCAGCACAGAGTGTTTGGCCGCTACAATATGACTTTTGCCGACCCGGATGAATTGATTGAGGTAGACTCGGTGGTGGGAGCATTTATGCTGGTTCGCCGGGAAGCCATTGCCCAGGCCGGTCTGCTGGACGAAACTTATTTTATGTATGGCGAGGATTTGGATTGGGCCTATCACATCAAAGCCAACGGCTGGAAAATTTATTATAATCCGGCGGTGACGGTTACGCATGTCAAGCGGGCCGCCAGCCGGCACAGCCCCAAAGCACAGATAGAATTTTATCGGGCCATGGACATTTTTTACCACAAGTTTTATGCCAAGAACACACCTTTCTGGCTGCACAGCCTGGTAGTGGCCGGTATCAATCTACCCTGGCGATACTCGCAAGTGAAGTATTACCTGGCCAACTTATCTAAAGCCAACAAGCTTAATCACCCCCCCTCAACGGAGGCACGGCGATGAAGCAGCACTCACGCTTGTGGTTTGCCATTTCACTGGTGGTTATTGATGCTTTAATGATGGGGCTGGCGTTTTTTGTCGGCTACCAATTACGGCTGCGCTCCGACTACGAGAATATTCAACCTTTTTCAGCCTACTGGGGGATGATGGCGGTGCATGTGAGTGCGATCATGATTGTTTTTTTCTTTTACCGGCTCTATCACCGCCAGCGTTCCCTCTCCTATGTAGATCAATTTTACGCCATTTTTGGCGCAGCCTCGGTTGGGATGATTATCTCCATCGCCCTGATCTCTTTCTTCTTCAAAAACACGCTCGACTACCCGCGCCTGATGATGGTTTATGTCTGGATGCTGACCATCCTCTTTACCTCGTTGGGCCGCGCCATCCAGTCACGGGTACAGCTCAGTTTACAAGCCCGCAATTGGGGCGAGGAGCGAGTGTTGATTGTCGGCACCGGCGAAGTGGGCCGGATGGTCATGCAGAAGATTAAACGCTCGCCCGGCCTGGGTTATCGGGTTGTCGGCTTTGTGGATGACGAGGCCAAAGTCAGGGCGGTCCAGGACAGCCCAGTCCTCGGTACCACCGATGCGATTCCCGAACTGATTGAATCGCAGAAAATCAATGAGGTTATTATCGCCATGCCGGAAGCATCGCATCAAGAGATTCTCAAAATTGCCAGCAAATGTGACCGGGGGCGAGTGACAATCAAGGTTTTCCCCGATGTCTTCCAGATTATGGCAACCGAGGTCTCTATTGGTGATTTGGGCGGTCTACCCCTACTGACCATGCGGGATGTGGCCCTGCGTGGCTGGCGGCTGACGGTGAAACGAGTGATTGATGTCGTCGGCAGCGCCATCACCCTGGTAGGGTTATCGCCGATTATGATGCTGCTGGCGGTGCTCATCAAGCTTGACTCCGAAGGACCGGTATTTTTTACCCAGGAACGGATGGGACTGGATGGCAAACGTTTTATGATGCTCAAATTTCGCTCGATGAGGGCAGATGCCGAGGATGAAACCGGTCCTGTTTGGGCCACGCCTGAGGACTCACGCCGGACTCGTTTAGGCACATTTATTCGCCGCTTTTCGATTGATGAATTTCCGCAGTTTATCAATGTTTTGCTGGGCGATATGAGTCTGGTTGGCCCGCGCCCTGAACGCCCTGTTTTTGTCGAGCAGTTCAAACAAAGTATTCCCCGTTATATGGACCGCCACCGCGAAAAAGCAGGCATTACCGGCTGGGCCCAGATTAACGGCCTGCGCGGCGACACCTCCATTATCGAGCGGACCAAATACGACCTCTGGTACATCGAAAATTGGTCGGTGGCGCTTGATTTTAGGATTATGATTCGGACAATTCTCAATATTTTCACCGACCGTAATGCGTACTGAGAGGCGAGGACACGTGAGGCGAGGAGGCGAAGGAGGGTCTTTTTTCGCGTCCTCGCGTCCTTGCCTCATCCTCTCAATTGTTTCACGTGAAACATCCAGGAGATTTCTTTGACCCGCATTTGTGATTACGAAGGTAGCCGTTATCGCACCGATTTCTGGGAAGGTCAAAATCGGGAATATGAAGACCAGATCGAGCGGATCGCCATGCAGAAACTACTCCCCTCCCAAGGGCAACGTCTTATTGAAATTGGGGCCGGGTTTGGGCGTTTGGCCGACCTTTACCAGAGCTACCAGCAGGTTGTTCTGAACGATTACGCCCGGACTCAACTGGAGGAGGCGCAGAATTATCTGGGGCGTGATGAACGCTTCATCTATGTTGTTTCCGATATTTACAACATGCCCTTTGTAGACAACTTATTTGATACGCTGACGATGGTCCGGGTTATGCATCATCTAGCCGATGTGCCGGCGGCCTTGAGCGAACTCCACCGGCTGCTTGTTCCCCACGGCACAGCGGTAATGGAATATGCCAGCAAATTTCATCTCAAATCGTTACTACGCTGGCTGCTGCGCCGACAGCGTTGGAGTCCGTTTGACCCCAATCCCTATGAATTTGTCCCGTTGAACTTTAACTTTCATCCGGCCTGGATGCGCCGGCAATTTGAACAGGCCGGTTTTCAAGTAAAAAATATCCGCTCGCTTTCCCACTATCGTATCAATTTTTTTAAGCGCCTACTACCGACCTCGTTGTTAGTTACTCTGGATAGCTGGGCGCAACCGACCGGCAATTGGTGGCAGTTGACTCCCAGCATCTTTGTGCAAACCCAGGCCCAGAAACCGCCCAGTCCAGCCCCCCTGGACTTTTTTCGCTGCCCCGGCTGCCGTTCTCCCCGCCTGACTCGTACCCCGACTGAATCTCCTCCTGATGAATTACTAATTTGCCAGGGCTGCCAGCGAGTCTGGTCTTTCAAAAATGGAATCTACGATTTTAAAACTCCCGTAGCTATAACCCCTTAAAGTACAAACTCCATAATCAACTCGACAACAATGCGCCTTTGCTACTTTGCTACTCTGCTACTTTGCGCCCTGCTTGCTACTTGTACTTTACCATAATGTTACTATACGTATTGAAAATTTAATATAGTTATGTTATGATACTATAAAAATGCGAGTTGCCCCTGTTATTATGTCTAGTCATTTGGCGCAAGCAAGGAGATTTGTCCGATGAAACTATCGCCCCGACACAGCAGAGTCCTGGTAACAGTCGTATTGATCTTTATAATTTTGGCGGCTTTCGCAATCTCCGGGTTTACAGTATTTAATTCTCCTCATCAAACAATTACCAGAGAGATTCCTCTAAACCAGGGGGGCGGTTGTAACATTGCCGGAAACGTAATTATAAATTGTAGCTTCGAGGAGCGTAATCCCGCCGACCCCAGTATCGCCCTCAATTGGGAACGCTATAGCAACGGGCAAGCCTGGTCTCAATGGTACGATGAAACCTGGGATGAGGCGGTCCGCACCGGTGAGCATGCCCAACTGATGGAAATCTTTCAGGTTGAAGCAAATGTGCTAGACCGGGTTATTGCTATCTATCAAACTGTAAATGTTGCTCCCAATACCAGTTACACGCTGACGATTAATGCCATTATGCGCTCTCAGGTGCAACCGGCTGATAGAAATAGAAATGAGTTTGAAATGCATTGGGGCATTGACTTTTCAGGCCAGGGCAACTACGATAATGTTGAAACTTGGAACTTGATGCCCCTCGAAGAGCAGTTCCGCCTGGGTTCAACTGGCGAATATCCCGATGACAGGCCCTTGTTTTACCAAACTATCACCGGCACCGTGCAGGCAGGCAGCAGCAATCGTATTACTCTGTTCATTCGTGGTCTCAAAAAGTTCCCCACTGGCGCTGAAGTCAATTTTGACGTAGACGATGTTTCATTAGTGGGCGCGGCTCCAACCGGAACTGCTCAACAGTTGGCGCCTACCACGGGCCAAGTTACAAACCCGGCAGTAGCGAACCCGCAAAACAGCAATCTGCCTACTTCCGGTGCGATTTTACCTAAAAACGTTTCCGGCGGCGCGCTGGCAGTCAGCGGGCTAGTTTTGATTGCACTGGGTGTTGGGGCAGTTATGGGTCTAAAACGAAAAGAAAGAGATTAGGCACTTTGTGTGGAGCTTATAAATTGAATCTTTGGCGTGGTTCAGAGACCCAATAAGTTAAATTGACATTCGCAAACTGATAGCCCTGCGGGTAAAACGTAATAATTTGCCCGACAATCAGCCATTACGTTTTACGCTTTACGTTTTATGTGATAAGGGGAAACAAGATTAGAAAAAAGAGGCAGTGTTTTTCAGACATTGCCTCTTTTTGATTCCAAGCCCGATTATCTTGTTGTCCACCTTACTCCCTACTCCCTCTCTTTTGATTCCAAACTAAACTATCTTGTTCCCTGGTACAAAATGTAGTATACTGTGTTGCAAGATGCCACTAATTGTGGTATTTTATGTGTCCCCGGATATTTTTACTGTATCCTGAGCCTTTGTAAAAAACAATTTTTGCCGACCAGGGGAGGTCAGCCATGCAAGTCTCCTGCCTACAAGAGAATTTAGCCAAGGGTTTGAGCATCGTCGGGCGCGCGGTCGCCAGCCGGAGCACCCTGCCGGTTCTATCAAACGTGCTGCTAGCCACCGACAACGGCCAGCTCAAACTGGCTGCTACTAACCTGGAAATCGGTATTAATTGCTGGGTAGGGGCAAAAGTGGCTCAGGAAGGGGCGATTACAGTCCCAGCCCGTTTGCTCAGCGACTTTGTCAACTCTTTACCGCCCGAGCGGATTGACCTCAAGCTCGACGAAAGCACTCAAACGCTCAACCTGCGCTGCGCCCGTTTTGAGTCAAACATCAAGGGGATTGACGCTCAGGAGTTCCCCATTGTACCGACCGCCGCCAGTGGGGGCGATGCAGCCATCAGGCTGGAGCCATCATCGCTGCGAGCGATGATTGACCAGGTAGTTTTTGCCGCGGCTACCGATGAAAGCCGGCCTATTTTAACCGGGGTGCTGGTTCAATTCAACGACGACAATCTAACCATGGCCGCCGCCGATGGCTTCCGCCTCTCGGTTAAAGCCACCACGCTCAAACAAAATTTTGGCGATGTGATGGAGGTTATTATCCCGGCCCGCGCCTTGATGGAACTGGGCCGCATCACCGGCGATCAAGAACAGCCGGTCGAGGTCATCATTACCCCGGCCCGCAAACAGATTCTCTTTCACCTGCAGGATGTTGACCTGGTATCCCAACTCATCGAAGGTAAATTCCCCGATTACAACCAAATTATCCCCAAAGGGTATGCAACTCGCAGCGTTATGGACACCAACAGTTTTCTTAAGGCTGTCCGTGTGTCGCACCTGTTTGCCCGTGACTCGGCCAATATCGTCAAGTTGGAAATCACCCCGACTGGCGATGAACTGATGAATGGGCGCATAACTCTGGTGGCCACCAGCGCCGAATTGGGCGACAATGTGGCCGATGTAGACGCCTCGATTGAAGGCAACCCGATGGAGATTGCTTTTAACGCCAAATACTTGATTGACGTGCTCTCCATCATTGACAGTCCCCAAGTAGTCTTGGAAACCAGCGCCGCTTCCAGCCCCGGCGTCATCCGGCCCATCGGCGATGACAAATTTACCCACGTCATCATGCCGATGCACATTTCGCGGTAAAGCAGTCAAATATTTTCAAAATAAAAATGTCATTGCGAGGCCGTAAGGCCGAAGCAATCCCCACGCCTCACAACGTGGAGACTGCTTCGCCTGCGGCTCGCAGTGACATGACAGATACTCTCGAAGGAGACGTATTGCGGGTTCCGTAAAGAAAACGGAACACGCAACACGAAACACGTTTTAGGCTTCTACAATCACCGGAATCACCATCGGCTGCCGCTGCGTTTCGCTGTAAAACAGTTCGCTCAAGGCTTTGCGGATGGTAAGCTGCGGGTCTTGCTGGCTGTTCATGCGCAGGGCGGCAATAATCTCATCTTCCGCCCGCTCGATGAGTTCCTGGTTGTCCTTGACAAAGATAAAGCCGCGGGTCACAATTTGGGGCCGGCCTACCGGCTGGCCTGTTTTCTCATTCAGCCGGACTGTGGCCAGCACAAAGCCATCCTGCGACAAAATCTCGCGGTCGCGCAGCACCGCCGGCCCAATATCGCCCACACTGCTGCCGTCTACAAACACCCAGCCACCGGGAACCCGATCCGTCACACGAGCGCTGGCTTCATCCAATTCGACGACCATACCGTTTTCGACGACGAGAATATTTTGCTCAAGAATGCCCTGGCTACGGGCCAGTTCCGCGTGGGCGTGCAGATGGCGCAACTCACCGTGGACCGGCATGAAAAATTTTGGCTTGACCAGGCTGAGCAGCAACTTTAGCTCTTCCTGGCTGGCGTGACCACTGACGTGAACCTGGTCGCCTTTGCCGCCGATGACCCGCGCCCCACGCTTGAACAGCTTGTTGATGGCTCGCCCCACCAGCAAATCATTGCCAGGAATAACCCGCGAGGACATGACCACCGTATCGCCAGGTTTGATGGTGATATGCCGGTGCTTACCGTTAGCCATGCGGCCTAAAGCCGCGCTTGGCTCGCCCTGGCTGCCGGTGGCGATAATCGCAATTTGATGGTCGGGCCGGCCTTTGAGGCGGGTCAAATCAACCAGTACCCCCGGCGGTATATTGAGATAACCCAACGTCTGCGCCCGTTCGACGCTCTCTTCCAGGCTGCGCCCATCTACCGCCACCACTCGACCATGCCGGGCGGCTGCATTGATAATTTGCTGCACCCGCGAAATTAGTGAACCAAAAGTAGCTAGGATGACTCGCCCTTTGGCCTCGCGGAAAACCTTATCCAGCCCTTCATCCACCGTCTTTTCAGACGGAGTAAAGCCGGGGGTATCGGCGTTGGTGCTGTCGGCCATTAACAGCAGCACCCCTTCGGAACCCAGGCGGGCCAGCATGCCAAAATCGGGCGGCAGGCCCCAGGTCGGGGTGTGGTCAAATTTGAAATCGCCGCTGTGGACGATGAGTCCCACCGGGGTACGAATAGCCAGCCCCACCGCATCAGGAATGGAGTGACAGACATGGAAAAACTCCACCTCAAACAATCCCCCCAACGCCAGACGTTCCCCCGCCGAAACGACATGCAGGTTGGCCCGGCTGGACAGGCCATGTTTTTGCAGCTTGACATCAATCAAGCCAACGGTCAGGCGGGTACCGTACACCGGCGCGTTAACTTCGGCCAGCAGATAGGGCAGCGCCCCAATATGGTCCTCGTGCCCGTGTGTTACCACGATTCCACGGACCCATTCTTTTTTGTCCTTTAAATATTGGCTCCAGTCGGGAATAACCAGGTCAATGCCCAACATATCCTGCTCAGGGAACATCACCCCGGCATCAACAATGAGCACGTTGCGGCCGTATTCTACGGCCAGCATATTTTTACCGACTTCGCCCAGCCCCCCCAGGGGCACAATTTTTAATTTTTGATTAGTTGCCATAGAAATCTCTCCTTGAAATTATAGCGAATAGTTATCGAGGTTGGCAATCTGTACCAGCGTTTTCACAAAAAAACCCCGGAGTGTCCGGGGTTGAATGAAATCATAGGAGATGGATAAGTGGTTAAGCTTTGGTGACTTCCAGAGCCACCGGGCCGCGCGGCCGGCGATTGATTGAAAATTGAACCTGATCACCAGCTAACAGGTTTTTCAAACTATTGCCGACAATAGCCTGATAATAGACAAAAACCTCTTCGCCGAGACCGGCTTCAATATAGCCGTAGCCTTTAGCGGCATCAAACCACTTAACCGTTCCCGTTATTCGCTCAGACACGATTAAATACCTCTTTGCTTAAGAATTATTTTTAATTATTTTTGAGCCATAAAAAAACCGCCGGAACAATACTGCTAGACTCCTGCGGCTGGCTCAGAGAAAAACTGTATCTTTTAAAGATATTGTGAATGATTATACAAAGATATTAATGTTTGTCAAATGAGTTGACGTTATTTCTTGACTATAAGTTATCCCCACGTTATACACAACCATGCTTAGAGTTATTTTCCATTACTCACAGGTTTATCCACAAAACAAAATTGACTCACCATAACTTTTCTTAAAAATAAATGAGCTACTGCTTTTTTTAAGGTAAAGCTATTGCCAGTATCTAGCAGGTTTGGTACAATGCAACTCGACTGTAGTGGAGGGTTTATCTTTCCTCAAAAAATTTCTGTAATTGTGCCATACAATTTTTTATCCCCGTCTCTTTAGAACACCTGATTAAAGAGAAGGGTTCGGAAATTGCAGCTATTATTTCTTTGCAATTCATCTGTTCCTGATATTTTCCGCAGAAAGACCTCCGGTTCGCAGTCACCTTTTATACAATCAAAATATCCTTCTACTCCAGCCACTTCGCCTTCATCTAGTAGTTTGATAACGCAAAAATATTAACTTTTTGTGTTCTATAACTTTTTGTCTCAAAAACCTTCCTGAACCTGAACATGCCCAAAATTTTTTAGGGAGAAGAGTTTTATGGATACCGACCAAGTTTGGCAGGCGACCTTGGGCCAGCTACAATTGCAGATGACGCGCGCTACCTTTGATACCTGGATCAAAGATACACGCATTGTGGCTCAAGAGAGCGATCGGTTGGTCATTGGTACCAAAAATGCCTTTGCCAAAGATTGGCTAGAAAACCGGCTTATTGCTACTATTAGCCGGGCTGTAGCCCATGTCTTGGGCCGGGCTGTCAATATTCAATTTACAGTAGACCATATGTCTGCCGGAGCAGGTGAACAAGCGCCTCCGCCTTTGCTTCAAAACCCTCAGCCAATTAATGAATATATCCAAAATAATAACAACGGCAATGGACATCTTCGTGAAAACAGAGATCGCCTCATGTTAAATCATAAGTACGTCTTCGAACAGTTTATTGTCGGCGCCTCCAATCGTCTGGCCCATGCCGCCTCTTTAGCCGTAGCCGAAAGGCCGGCCGATGCCTACAATCCCTTATTTTTATACGGCGGGGTTGGTTTGGGCAAAACTCACCTGCTTCAGGCCATTGCCCATTATGCCATTGGCCGGGGCCGGAAGGTTATTTACACCTCATCCGAAACCTTTACCAATGACTTGATCAACGCCATTCGCTCCCAATCCACCGAATTATTCCGCGAAAAATACCGCAACACCGATTTTCTTTTGATTGATGATATTCAATTTATTGCCGGCAAAGAGAGCACTCAGGAGGAGTTTTTCCACACCTTCAATACGCTGCACTCCTCCGGCGGCCAAATTGTTCTCTCCAGCGATCGCCCACCCAAGGCCATCACCACCCTCGAAGACCGCCTGCGCTCCCGTTTTGAGTGGGGACTTTTGGCCGATGTTCAGCCGCCAGACCTGGAAACCCGCATCGCCATTCTGCGCTTTAAGGCCGATTCCCAGGGTGTACGTGTGCCTGACGACGTGATGGAGTTTATCGCCCGGCGCGCGCAGAACAACATCCGTGAGCTGGAAGGGGCGCTCAATAAAGTGATCGCCCACGCCGCTATGGTTCGCCATCCCATCAGTATCGAGTTGGCCACCGCCGCTTTGCAAGATATTGTCTCGCGCCAGGCTGAACTTACCGTAGAGCAGGTCATCGCTGCGGTCGCCGATTATTACCGGATTGAAGAAGATGTTTTGATTCAGCGAGGGCGCAGCAAAGAAGTTGCTTTTGCCCGGCAGATGGCCATGTACCTGGCCCGTGAAGAAACGGGGGCCTCGCTGCCTCAAATCGGTGAGGCGTTGGGTGGACGAGACCACACGACCGTGATGTACGGCTGGGAGAAAATAGCCTCACAAATAGAACAAAACGACCGTCTGCGCCGGGAAATGCTCGCTATCCGAGAATTAATCTATCAGAAAAAAATCCATTAATTCAGGCGTCTAGTAACCATTTGGCGCTCTCATAAAAAAGGCAACTGGTCGCGTGCAGTTGCCTTTTTTATGTAAAAATATCGTGAGTTTTGTGGATAACCTGGCAAATAACTGTGGATAACTACTCCTTACATGGGGATAACTCTGAGGGATAGTGGATAAAAAGTACCGCAATTGTTAAGTAAGGACGGGTCTACTGCCGGTCAGTTTTAGCTGAAAGGAGTTTTTGGCTGTCCCACATATAGTAGGTAGACATTTGTAACTTTTTTGTGCTTTTAGAGTCTGTACTTGATTTTAGGGCATTTTTGTGGATAACCCCCACATAACTGTGGATAAGTGACCTCATTTGGGGATAACTTTTAAGATTCCTCAATAAACTCACTTTTGTACTATTCAACGTAACCACAATATATAGGTAGAGTCATTTCTTATCACCCCAAATATAGAATCAGCTTTATTTGACAAATTTCGTCCAATTTATCTATTCAAACTACTCCTTTTTTGTCCTCACAATTATCCACAAGGCCCTCAATACAGCCTCACCCGAATATAGACTTTTTTGCCCAAATTGACGCTACATCTAGTGGTAAAGCTTAAAGGTTTCGCTCTTTTCCACATACTCACAGGCCCTACTATAGATTACTAATTATATATTAATCATGATAATAACAACTTGAATAACTTATCGAATAGTTCAGATGACGTTTATAAGCTGTTGAGGTATAATGTTCTTAAATTCTGAGGTTTTAACTTATATACCTATGCGCCCAAGATGGTGGGTTTTACTTTCAATTCTGGTAGCCGGTTTAAGTTTTGCTGGATTGTACTATGTTATTAACAACCTGTGGCCCAATCCTGATACAATGTTAGCTCAGCCCCAGGCGCTATTTTTTACTTTTTTGTTTTTTTGCCTGGGCGCGACTACTATCCCCCTAACCGCCTACTTCAACCACCGTTTTGCCCGGCCCGGTTGGCTTGAGCGGGACAAAACCCGCCTGATTCGTCAAGGGGCCTGGGTGGGATTCTTGGCTGTCTTGCTGGCTTATCTTCAGCTCATCCGGGCTTTAAATTGGACCATCGCCGCAGTTCTGGTTGGCGTTTTTATTCTCATCGAAACCTTCTTTATCACGCGAGGTTAAACACGTGCAAGCCCAACTCCGCCAGCTCCCCAGTGTAGATAAACTGCTGCAAACAGACCAACTTGCCCCACTGACCGCAATTCACGGTCGTGACTTAGTGGTTGAGGCTATTCGCGGCGAACTAGACCTGGCCCGGCGGCGGATCCTGGCCGGTGAACCGGCCCAATCGCTCGATTCACTGGCCGAGGCAGCCCTGACCCGGCTTTCCGTCGAACTACAGCCTTCTTTGCAGCCGGTTATCAATGCCACCGGAGTCATTATCCATACCAACCTGGGGCGAGCGCTGTTGAGCCGGCGGGCGCAGCGGGCTATGCAGCAAGCCGCTGCCGCCTACTCTAACCTGGAATACAATCTAGAAGCAGGTACACGCGGCTCACGTTATACGCACGCGGCTGATTTGCTGTGCCGGCTCACGGGCGCAGAAGCAGCGGTTGTGGTCAATAACAATGCCGGCGCGGTCATCCTGGCGCTGACGGCCCTGGCCAGAGATAAAGAGGTTATCATCAGCCGCAGCCAACTGGTTGAGATTGGCGGCGGCTTTCGTATTCCCGATATTATGGCCCAATTCGGGGCGCGCCTGGTTGAAGTGGGAACGACCAATCGCACCTACCTGCGCGATTACGAACAGGCTGTTGACCCTGACCGGACCGGTCTATTGTTAAGCGTCCATCACAGCAACTATCAAATTACCGGCTTTACGGCTCAGCCGACCCTGGCCGAACTGGCCGAACTGGCCCGGCGCTGCCATCTGCCCCTTTTGGAAGACCTCGGCTCCGGCACGCTGCTGGACACGCAGCCCTTCGGTTTGGTCCACGAGCCGACAATTCAGGAGAGTCTGGCTGCTGGCGTAGATTTAATCACCGCCAGTGGGGACAAATTGTTGGGCGGCCCCCAGGCCGGGTTGATTCTGGGCAAAGCAGCGCTGATTGAGCAGTTAAAAAAACATCCCTTAATCCGGGCGCTGCGGGTGGATAAAATAACCCTGGCCGCCCTCCAGTCTACGCTGCTGGCCTATCTTGAGGGCAAGGCCACCACTGAAATTCCTGTGTGGCGCATGATCTCCACCGATATAACGACGCTGGCGCGGCGCGCCCAAAAATGGCGGCGTGCCCTGCTCAGTATCCCGCAACTGACCCATCTGCCGTTGCAGGTGATCGAGAGCGCCTCGACGGTGGGGGGAGGTAGCCTGCCCGGCCAAACCCTGCCTACCAGAGCCTTGGCCCTGGCTGTGCCTTCCATTGACGCCCTGGTGGCCCAACTCCGCCGGTCTAACCCGCCGATCATCACCCGCATTGACAACGGGCGCCTTCTGCTTGACCCCCGCACCGTTCTGCCAGAGCAGGACAAAGCCCTCATTTCTGCCCTCAAACGCACGCTCATCAACTATGAATGGTGAACACCCTGATGGATAGACTTTCATTCACCACTCACCACTCACCATTCACCATTCACCATTAATATGGGCACACTCTACCTTGTCGCCACACCCCTGGGCAACCTGGAAGACATTACCTTGCGGGCGCTGCGGATTTTGCGCGAGGCGTCGCTGATTGCCACCGAGGACACCCGCACCACCGGCCAGTTGCTCAAACATTTTGACCTGCATCGCCCGCTGGTCAGCTATTTTGAACACAACAAAGTCACCCGGCTGGAGCGCATTCTGGCTGCGCTGGTAGAGGGCGATGTAGCCCTGGTTTCCGAAGCCGGGACGCCGCTTTTATCAGACCCCGGTTACGAGTTGGTGCGGGCGGCCATCGAGCGAGGCTTTCCAGTGGTCTCCATTCCTGGCCCCAGCGCGCTGGGTGCGGCGCTGCCGGCCAGTGGGTTGCCAACGGATCGCTTCTTGTTTTTGGGATTTTTGCCGCGCAAAGCTGGCGACCGTCGCCGGCTTTTGCAAGAAGTGGCCGTAGAAAAAGCCACTCTGGTCTTTTTTGAAGCGCCCCACCGCCTGCGCGAAACCCTAGCTGATATGGTTGACTACCTGGGGGCGGATCGTCCTATCGCTCTTTGCCGCGAGTTGACCAAACTGTACGAAGAAATCTGGCGTGGTACTCTGGCCGAAGCCAGCCGCGAATGGCAGCAGCGAGAACCGCGCGGCGAGTTTACCCTGGTGGTGGGCGGCGCGCCTGCTCCGGCTACCTGGAATCAAGCCCAGGTAGAGGCAGAGTTAACCCGCGCCATCGCCGCCGGAGTCTCGGTCAAAGATGCTGTGCGCCAGGTAGCCGCTCAGAGCGGCTGGGGGAAGCGTGAAGTTTATGCCCTGGCTCAGCAAGTAAAAGAAGCCCAAGCAGAGGAGTAATCACCTTATGGCAATTTCAAAAAGTGATGCCCGGAAGCTGACCATCAACGTCACCGAAATGGGGGCGCAGGTGTTGCGGGGTGTTTTGCAAATAGAAGAGGGCAAAGCAACCATCAACAACGTTGAGGTTCTGGACTGGCTGGCTCGCCATGCCGGCGTTGAAATCATGCTGATTGCCACGCCGGTCGGCAGCGCGGTGGATGAGAGCGAACTAAAAACCTGTCCGCGTTGTGGCCGGGATTACAAAGGCGACGCCTGCCCTCACTGCACGGAAACACGGGCCAGGTTGCGCGGCTAAGAAGGGGCGATGAAACGAGGACGCGATGAGGCGAGGATGGCGAAGAGATGAATCTCTTCGTGTCTTCGCCTCACGCCTCCTCGCCTCACCCTACTGAATGATAAACTTTGCCAATTGGTCGGCGGTTTGACGGCATTGGTGCCGGATCATCCCCAGAGGCACGTTTGAACTGAGCGCCAGTGATAACAAAATCCCCTCGCCCAAACTTAACGAATAAAGCCGGTACTCACTGCCTTCGTGCAGGCTTTGAGCAAACCGTCCGGCCCGTTCGCCCAAAAAATTGGCGGCCTGTGCTGCCGCCTGGGAACTTTGGGCCACCAGCAAGGTTAACTCCTGACATTGGGTCCGGCTGCGCATGCCTGCCTGGGCAATCAGCTCCAACCCGGCGATGAGCAAGATGGCTTCAGCCCGAACTTCTCGATTGAGATCATCCAGCAAGCGTAAAATTTCAGCTTCGTTACTTCGTAGATAACTGATCGTCTTCTGCGGTACGGTTACAAAGGTCAATGAAGAGGCTTCATCCACCACAATGGCGCTTTCCACCGGGGCTGAGGCCGGGGCAGGAGCCGGGGCGGAGCCGCGCGTAGCAACCAGAGACGGAGGACTGGGTGCAGGCGGGACAGGTTTAGCGGGTACGGGAATGGGGGCGCTCGGGCGAGGACTTTTGCGCTGTCCGGTGGCTTGATCAATCAAATCAGGCAGGTCGCCGACAAAAAAGGGCTTGGTTAATATCCCATTAATTTCAAGGGCCTTGATTTTATCGGGTAAATCCTGACCAATTAACGGGATCATCATAATCCGCATGCCGTTTTTGGCCTCGCGAATAGCCTGGACCAGCCTGGCAGGCGCCATATCCGCCAGCCCCATATCAATAATCACCAGATCAAAGGCTTCTTCCACCACCGCTTGCAGGGCCTCGCTGCCGGAATGAACCCACTTAGCGGTATAGTGGCCGCTGTTTTGCAGTCCTTCTTTGAGCATAAAGCCGAAGCCTTCATCACTGTCAACTACAAGAATATTCGCTTTTGCCATTGATTCTCTACAAATACCAAGAAATTTAGGAAACTACTCAGCCATGTCATTTCGACCGAAGGGAGAAATCTCCGAGGCCGATGTATCGCTGTAGGGATTTCTCGGCTTACGGCCTCGAAATGACATGAGGGCTAAGTGGTTACAAATTTAGTAAATTGAGCGGGCTGTATGCACACTCATAGAGACCATTTTATAGACCATTTTAATGTTATTTGGGGCAAAAGTCAACAGAGTTATGAGGGCGTTTGTTTTGAGCCTCGGCTAATCAGCCAAATGAGCAGCCCTACAATAACCAGGAAACCAGCTACGGCCAGGACAATAGTCAACCCCCAATTGCTGGGGCTGCTTTCAGCCAAAAGTTCAGGGGTAGCTGTAGGAGGGGGCGTTTCCGGGACAGGCAGGGTGAGCATTGCTACCGGGGTGGGGCTGGACTGGGGCGAGGGAGTCGCTGTTGGCGCAGCTTGCGCCTGTTCGACCTGTTCTGCCTCTGGCGCTGGCGCGCTTTCAGCGGTTAATTGATCTGTTTGAGCGGCGCTTTCGGCCGCGTTTTCCTGAATGGGAGCTTCCGTTGGCGCTGGCGCGCTTTCCGCCGCCATTTGACCGGCTTCCGCTTCGCCATTGGCTGCCGCTTTTTCTTGCGGCGCTTCTTCTGCGGGAGCGGCTAGCGCAGCCACACTGGGCACAGGCGACGGCGGGGGCGGTGTGGCCGTTGCTGCCGCTGCGGCCGCGTCTGCTGCCGGTTCTTCGGCTGGAGCCGCTTCATAAGCCTGGGTAATAGCCTGGCTTTCCAGGGTCATAGACTCCTCGGCTGGGGCGGCTTCTTGGGCAGCAGCGGGAGGCTCAGCCGGCGCGGCCATCATCGTTTCTGGGGCGGGCGTAGCGGTTGTTGCAGGGAGAGGCGTGGCCGCCGCTTCGTCCGCCTCGATCCGTGCTTCTGTCGCAGCCTCAACCGCCTGGGGAGCTTCCTCTCTGGCCGCCGGTGCGGCTTCTTGACCGGCTTCTTCCTGGGCCGGGGCGGCGGCCGGCGCTTCAGCAGGAGCCGTCGGCGCGCTGGCAATCTCTGCTGCCGGTTGGCTGCTGCCAAACTGCATGCTCAGGAAAAATCCCCCGGCGGCCAAAACACACAGCAGCGTTGCCGCCAGCGCAGCCACCCCTCTGAACCAACCGGGCAGCCCAAACAAACCGGCGCGAGTGGGTTTAGCGGGCTTTACCTGCGCTTCGCTCAAGGTGAAAGGGCGGGGGGCAGCAACCGGCGGCAAGGCGGACACCAGGGCGACGGTTCGCCGCAGCGTTTCCAACTCTCGTTGTAATTCAGGAGAAGCGACCAGCGCCTGTTCGACCTGGACCCGTTCTTCGTCGGTTACTTCACCGTCCAGGTAAGGGGACAGCAGGTCACGAATTTCATCGCTATTCAATTGATGGTTTTGATTGTTAGCCATCACAAAACTCGAATTAATTATGAATTGTCAATCGTTAATTGTTAACGAGATAAGCGAAATTCCCAGTTCATTCATCATTCACAATTCACAATTCACTATTCATCATTCAGACGGTATTGGCTGGGTAAAAGTTCCTGTTGCGCCAGCAAAAAGTCACGCAGGCGCTGCCGGCCCCGGCTCAAGCGGGATTTGACCGTGCCCAAAGGCTGGTCCACAATTTCGGCAATCTCCTGATAGGAGAAGCCCTGGACATCGCTCAAAACCAAGACTACCCGCTGGTCTTCGGGCAAATGATTGATGCCGTGTTGAATCACCTCGTTTAACTCGCCCCGCAGCACCAACTCTTCGGGCCGTTCCTCGCCGTCAATCAGCTTTTCGCTGTGGTCGTCGGAATTTTCGGTCATGTCCTCCAGCGAGGTGGCCGGCCGGCGGCTTTTGTAGCGCAACTGGTCGTAACAGGCATTGGTCACAATCCGCAGCAGCCAGCTTTTAAAGGAGCCGCCGCGATACTGCTTAATGGCCTGATAAGCCTTCAGAAAGGCGTCCTGACAGGCATCAGCCGCGGCATCGCCGTTGCCGATAACGCGGTAGGCCACATTATAAGCCGTCCCCTGGTAGGCCATCACCAACTGATTGAAGGCAGCTAGGCTGCCTTTTTGGGCTTCTTTGATAACCCGAATCTCATCCATATCGCTTAGGCAATTTGACGTATGCCCGCATCTCGTCTATACTAGGAACTCGATAGCCGGGCCGGAGTGGCGGAACTGGCAGACGCGCACGACTCAAAATCGTGTGAGCTACGCTCTTGTGGGTTCGATTCCCACCTCCGGCATTTTTGTTATGATGGATAGTAGCGCGAACATTATAACACTTTTCATAACTATGTGCTAGGGCGAGTCTCCATTTCGCTCACCGAGTAGGGTGAGGCCACTTTCTCTTGTGGGAGAGCGGCCTTTTATTTTGAAAATTGAGTTTATGAGTCGAAAGAGAAATCGTAGAACAAAGATAGACCGCCGGATCCTGATTCTCCTATCAATTACACCCATTGGCTGCCTGCTGGCGATGCTGGTGGGCCTGGTTGTGGCCTGGTATCTGTTCCCCACTCGTTTTGTCAACGCCAAAATTTCTGATTTATCCCCCGACGAAGCCCAACATGTGGTCATTATGGCCGCGGCCGACTTTGCCGAACACGAAGATATTGACCGCGCCCACGAATTACTGGCCGAACTCGAAGTGCCCAATACGGCCCAGTATGTTTCCATGGTGGCCGAGCAAATGGTTCGCACCAATCGAGGCGAGATAGATCAAGATGTCAAAAATGTAGTTCGTCTGGCCGACGCCCTGGGGGTCAGCACCGTTTCGATGATTGCCTACGTTTCCACGCCCACACCTGTGCCAACGGGCACCCCTGTTCCCACCGACACCCCGCCGCCAACGCCTACTCCCACCAACACCCTGGTTGTCGAGGCCACGCCTACGCCTGATGCCGCGGCCCTGGCTGCCGCCGCCACCGAAGAGGTCCCGCCGACCGAAACCGCCACCCCAGAACCGGCTGCCCCGCCGCCGACTCCCGTCCCTGTTCCACCTACCGATACCCCGGCGCCCACCGAGACGCCCAAACCGGAGTTTGATTTTATTGTAACCAAGCAGCGCTTGATGACCAAAGAGGAAAATGGCGGCTGCGCCGGCAACCACAACATCTATATTACGGTGGTAGATGCCAACGGCACGCCCATCAATGGGGTGGAAATTGGCGACGTGTGGAATAACCCCGGCCCTAAAACTGAGCCAAAGAACGGTAAAGAAGGTCAGGCCGAATATCTGCTCTTCAAAAATGGCTTCAAAATTTTTGTTAAAAATGACCCCACGGCCGGCCGCCCTGTCACCAGCCAGGTGACGGAACTGCTCAGTTCCAATGACTGGGAAATCGGCATCCCCAAGCTGATCGAGGCCGGCTACTGCCCCGATGAAGCTACTTGTAGCACGCTGTGGAACAGCGGTGTTTTTGGCGTGGGGAATAACTCCCTCTGCTGGGGGCATTACTCCTGGGAAGTGGTTTTTCAGCGGACCTGGTAGCTGGATCGAAGGTTTATGAATAATTCTAAAATTTTACTCATTGTTGCCGTTATTGTTATTCCCATTTTCTTTCTGGCCTTAGCCATCGGCGGTATCTTTGTTGGCTTTAGCGTCACCTCAGCCGTCACGGCCAACAGCCAGCCGGAAGCGCGGGTGGATGGGGCTAAGGTTGAGGCCGAGGTTTTGACCATCGCCGCCGATTTTGCCGGCAGCAAAGATTTGGAAACAGCCCAACAGCGTCTGGCCGGTCTGGGCCTGCCCAACGCCGAGCAGTATGTCTCTTTTATGGTAGACCGTTACCTGCAAGAAAACGGCAAAGACAATACCGATACCCAGAACCTCTTTTTGCTGGCCGATGCCCTGGGGTCCAGCACCGAGTCGATGATTGCGGCCCTGGCTACACCTACCTGGACACCCACCCCGACTATCCCGCCCACGCCAACCCCGCTGCCAACCGACACACCCACAGCCACCCCCGCGCCGCCAACCGACACACCCGTTCCACCGACGGATACTCCGGTGGCGGAAACGCCAACCGACACCCCCGCTCCCGTTCCTACACTTGGCCCGCCGACCAATACCCCGCCACCTACCGCCACGCCTGAACCCACCAAGCCAGCAGTAGATTTTGTTGTAGCCGAGGCTTATCTCATCCCCAACCCCAGTTACGGCGGCTGTCCAGGGGCGCACTCTATTTATGTGACCGTTGTAGATGCGGCCGGCAACCCAATGGATGGCGTCATTGTCGAAGATACCGGCCGGGCAGTGCCGCCCAAAGTTAGCGGTGAAAAAGGGCCGGGTAAATTAGAGTATGATTTGTGGAAAAATGGCTTCTCGCTGTTGGTGACTAAAAACCAGGATGGTTCCCCCGCCACCAGCGATGTGACCCCCAAGCTCAGCTCCGTAGACGGTGATATTCCCGATGAGTGGCTGGTGCAGGCCAATTACTGTAAAGACCTGGCCGACTGCGCCCAGCGCAAGAGCACCAACCAACTCTGCCTGGGCCACTATTCCTACAACGTAACCTTCAAAAGAACCCATTAAAAAGAAGCCGAGGGCAGCGCCCCGGCTTCTTTTTTCCAGACAACCCGTAAGTTTCTCAATCAAAATTTGGCTTGCCAGATAGCTTTGCCGATGAAAAACGGCCCCAGGCTTTCCAGGTATTGCGAGGTTTGCTTGGTTTTGCGCATAGTCTGTACCACCGCCGAGAGAGGGTACAACTCTGGCCCCAGCACCCCCACCACAAAATCGTTGTCGTTTTTGTCCAAGCCATGACAGGCTAGACGAATATCGTGGGCGTAGCCGGCTTTGCCAAAGGTATGACCAATGCCGCCATGTTCCATCAACACCAGCCGCTGCTCCTGCTCTGGCAACGTTTCAAAATTTTTGACACGGCGCAGCGGATACCAGATAGCCCAGCGCATCTCTGGATCAAGGACCCGGCGGCGGGGGCGGGTCAATAAGGTAGCTTCCAGGTCTTGCTCATAGCCCACCGAGTAGGTTCGCCCGAGCATGGTGTATTCCGGCTTGGGAGTCAAGCTAACAAAAGGCGGCCGGTTGAGCAACTGCCGCAACTCGCCTACAAAATAGTCGGGGTCTTCATTTAAGGCCACGATAGCCACCCCTTGCGGGTCGTTGATGTCGGCGTAGAGAGCGCCGTCAAAGTGGGCTTGTTCCAGGGCCTCGATAAGCGTGCCGGTATTCTGACAGCCGCCGTAAGCCAACACCTGCATAAATAGCCGGCGATTTAGGAAAATAGTCTCGCCGTTTTTATCTTTTCCTTTTTCGCTCAAATCGAGTTGAAATGACTCTTGGGTCATAAATCGCTCCTTGCGTTGGGTAAATTTTTACCTTGATATTATCTTCACATCTTTGATAGCCACAAATCAGCAGGGGGCTGTTTCTTGCCTTACGCCTCTTCGCTTCTTTCCCCCAACCATTTTACTATTGCTTTTAACCGGGCAGTTGTGTTAAGCTTAGGCTAACATAGACAGTTCTTGCTCTTTAATAACCACCGCGTTAGACGTTTCGTCTTGCGTTTAGCGTCGTGACCAAGTCCGTCGCAATGACAGAGTTTAGGATACAGGTAACATGGATGATGAAGTGCGCGAGGCGCATCAAGAAGCCTTTGACTATATCATTTTTGGACTGACTTTACTTGGCCTGGCCGGCAGCGGTCTCACCTTTATTCTGCTGGGGCCGACGTCGCTTTGGTTTTTACGGGCGGTTGCCTTGTTGGCCGTTGTTTTGATTGCTTTTGTACTCCGGCGGGCCGGTCAATTTGTGGTGGCAGGGTATGTGTTGGTGCTGGAACTGATCGGTCTGGTGGCCGGGGCGTTTTTGCAAACCGACGTTTTCACCGGTTTTATCCCCTATCTTTTTATTCCCATCATTATTATTGCCGGCTTAATTTTAAGCCCGCCGGTCACGGTGGGGGTAGCGATTTTTTCCATCGCTCTGGCCCTGCTGCTGGTGGCCACGACGGGCCAATTCACCTCGGCTAATTTGCTGGCCCTTTTGCCTCCTTTTGGCCTGCTGCTGCTGACCGCCGTGCTGGCCGCATTGAGCGGGCGTTATGTGGCTAAAACTGACACTCGCCTGACCGAAAGTAAAAAACTACTGCGCGAGCGCACTTTGGAGCTACTCAGGGCTATGGAAGATGCTCAGCATTTGCAAAGTCAGATTGAGGACCTTAAAGCGCAGCTTCTCGAAACCAAAACAGAAACGCAGCGGGCTTTTCAACGGACCGCTCACCGCGATCAGCACCTATCCGATTTGGTGGCGGGGGCGATTCAGGAATTGAAAACTTCGGTGGCCAAGCTGGAGCAGGCCGTTGAAGCCCTGGCCCAGACGTCGCTAGCTGATTCACCAGACAATTTGCTGCCCGACGCCTGGCGGCAGATTGACCTCTTGACCGGCTTGATTATCAACCTGGAAGAGATGGTTAAATTGGAACAACCTGAGGTTCAATTGGAAGTTCAGCCGATTGACCTGGCTCAACTCTTAGGTGAAACGGTGCAGATTGCGGCCGGCCTGGCCCGCGACAAGCAGTTAGAACTGCGCTACAAGCCGCCCATTAGCCTGCCCCTCATCCCCGCCGACCCATCCCGGCTGCGACAGGCGTTGCTGCACCTCCTCGGCAACGCCGTAAAATACACCAACCAGGGTATGGTGGAAGTTCAAACAGAGGTGGCCGGCGCAGAGGTGGTTATTTTTATCTCCGATACCGGCCTTGGCATGTCGAATGAAGAATTAAAGGCCATTTTTCAAACCTTCAGCCGGAGTCAAAATGCTCCGGCTAAACAACTTCCTGGGGCGGGTTTGGGTTTGCCCCTCAGCAAACGGATTATCGAGCTGCATGGCGGCCGTTTGTGGGCCACCAGCGTGGTGGGGGTGGGTTCAACGTTTTGCCTGGCCCTGCCTTTGGAGGCAGCGAGTGTAGAACAAACACTGGTGGCTTCTCCCCTCCGGTGGCCCCAATTAGCGGATAGTGCAGTGGCGCTCCCGCAAAATAAGCCGGCGCAGCCGGTGGCCGCACCTGTGTCTAAACCTGGGCCAGCGATGGTGTTTAAAGCGGCCCCTGACCGGCCCCAGGCCAATTTTAGCCCGGTGGCCCGCTTCAGCCCGGTCTACATCAACCGCTTTGGCGTGACCTTGCTGCTCCTGTTGCTGATAATTAGCAGTTTGGTTCTGGCTCTGGCGTTGATCAATAACCTCACCCCCAGCCAGGCCCAGATAGCTCAGATGACACCTGTTACCTCACCGGCGAGTGTCACCAAAAGCGCCGCTCTGCCCAAAATTTCATCGCCCACTTATACGCCAACCCCACCTGAGCCGACCTCTACCACTGCGGCTACCCCCACGTTGCCCCCGCCCACGGCCACAGTTATTGGGGTGAGAGCAACTCATTCTCCGGCTCAAGAGGAGTTCTTTCAACAGCCCCTCTTGACTTCAACTTTTACGCCCAGCCCCACACCTTCTCCTGCGGCCACTGCCACGCCGACAGCCATCCCTACCGCAACCCCCACCCTCACTCCGCCACCGATCAACGTAACGGTTGTACCTGCCGTTCAGCCGGCCAATCCCTCCGCGCCGGTTTCGTCCCTCGATTTGTCGGCCTATCCAGCCCTGGAAAACCTGGGCTTTGCCCCCGTGCCCCGCAACCAATTGACCCTCACCTCCAACCCGGCGGCCAACAGCGGCTTGAGCTGGCTGCCGGGCGCATCGGGGTACCAGGCTCTTTTTTCGGATAGGCTGACCGGCAGCGACCGTGACCTTTATCTGACCTCCGTGGATGGTTCCGTAGTCAATCTGACTCAAAACGCCGGGGATGATTTGCAGCCGGCCGTTTCCCCCGACGGCCGCCGGATTGCCTTTAGCTCCGGACGCGGCGGCAATTTGGATATTTATGTGATGGATGCCAACGGCAGCAACCTGATTCAACTGACCAGCAGCCGCGGCTTCGACGAGTGGCCGGCCTGGTCGCCCGATGGTCGCACCTTGGCTTTTGTCTCGGACCGAACCGGCAACGTAGAAATCTACACCATCCCGGCCAATGGCGGCCCGGAGCAGCGCCTCACCGACCACCCTGCCGACGATTGGCCCGCCGTCTGGTCGCCTGATGGCCGCCGCCTGCTGTTTGCCAGTAACCGCGACGGCAACTGGAATTTGTTTTTACTGGAACTGGCCGGCGGAACCCTAACCCGCTTGACCAGCGATCCCGGCGACGAGCGCGAGCCGGCCTGGTCGCCCGATGGCCGGGCACTGGCCTTTGCCTACTCCAACGGCGACAACTGGAATATCTTCACCATCCCCGCCCCCTCGGCTGCGCCCGCCGAAATCCATCGCAGCCAGTGGACTCAGATGACCACCTCCTCGCGGGATGAGCGATATCCTGCCTGGCTGCCGTAAGGACAAATAACAATATCCTCAAGCTAAAAGTCATAAATTAGATAATAACGTTTGACAGGATTACCGCCAAACGTTATTATTTATCAGTGATAAAAAGTTTTGCCGATAAAGAAACTGAAAAGATATTCAAACGTTACTTCTCCCGTAAGTTGCCGCCAGAAATTCAGCACATCGCCCGATTGAAATTGGAAATCTTGGACGCGGCTGAAGTCTTGCAAGATCTACGGATTCCTCCATCCAATCGTCTGGAAAAGTTATCAGGAGATCGAGCTAATCAGTACAGTATTCGGATCAATAAACAGTGGCGGATTTGTTTTGAATGGCGAGAAGGCTACGCTGAAAATGTGGAGATAGTAGATTATCATGGTTAGGGATAGCAATATGGAAGAGAGATTAGCCCCAATTCACCCCGGCGAGATATTGTTAGAAGAATTTCTAAAACCGTTGGAAATAAGTCAATATCGTCTGGCCAAAGATATCAACGTACCCGCTCGGCGGATCAATGAAATTGTTTTGGGCAAACGAGCGATCAGCCCAGATACAGCCTTAAGATTGTCGAAGTATTTTGGGTTATCGGAACGGTTCTGGATCAATCTGCAAACGCGCTATGATCTGGAGAAGGAAAAGGACAAGTTACAAGATCGCTTGGAAAAAGAGGTGGTCGTCTACGCGGCAGCATAAAGGGGTATCTCACCAGCCGCGTTTCTCCTGGCGCACTCACTGAAATCCTCACCAGCCGTGGTTGTAGATAATCTCGCTCAATGGAACAGTTCTACGTTTCCAAATAGCCGGGCTAAAATTCGTTGGCTGTTCTTTGATACGGTTCTTAATCCTCGGTGGTAAAAGCCTTTTCAAAAAAGGTAACCACATGCTCTCTGTATTGTGCTTCATGATCGGGTATTGGATTAGCGTGCCCCAGGCCCTCGATCAGCCACAATGTCTTGGGATCTTTGGCTGAAGCGTACATTCTGAGCGCGTGATCGGGTGGAAATAAGCGGTCGGCAGTGCCATGAATGATCAAGACCGGGCGCGGTGAAAGGGTTGCCAGGTCTCGCACTGAATCAACTTGGCTAACCTGGATACCTAACCGGTATTCGGCCAAAGCCACTAGCAGTGGAGCAAAGGGCCACTTAGGAAAAATGGAACGGTCATCGAAGGCGTCGTGCACGGCAGCCGATAGGCTGCTGAAACTGCTCTCCACCACCATAGCTCTCAGGCGCGGATCAACTGCGGCTGTCCGCACCCCCACCGCTCCACCTAACGATGCCCCCAAAGCGCCAACTTTTTTAATTTCCGGCAGAGTCAGCAAATAGTCTATTGCCGCCTGCACATCCAAAACCTCGCGATAGCCATAGGTTATTTCCGTTCCCTCGCTCTGACCATGACCTCGCAAATCAAGCAGCAGCAGGGGATATCCGGCCTCAGCAAAAATAAGTGCGTGTGGCAGCATTGCTTCCCGGTTGGCGTCAATACCATGGATTAAAACAATAGCGTTGGGCTGCCGTTCGGGGATATACCAGGCGGCTAATTTTAAACCGTCGGCAGTCGTCAAAGTGACATCCTGATAAGCCAGCCCTATATCGGCAGGCGAGCCAATAACGGGGCGCCGGGCCGGGCTAACAAATGCGTTGACCTGAAGGTTAATAAAGTAAATAAGCAAAAACAGCGCCGCCACAGTCAAGGTGACAGTTGTAAAAATCGTTAATCGCCACCAGTATTGGCTCGAAAAAGTAATATTGCAGATCATACTCCTATGATAGACTGAAATAACTGTTCCAACAAGAGAGATAAAAGTTTAGGTAGAGGACAAATTGCCCATTTGTCATATGATTGCCTATTTGAGTTGAGGTGTGTTACACTTTGAAAGAGGATATAAAACGGTGAGACAAAGAGGCCAGGAAATGGTCAGCAAAAACAGCGCAAATGTTCCTCTTTTCCTCATCGCCTCACCTTCTTTTCTCTTTCTATTTTTCACCCTATGGGCCTTGATCCTGACCTATCCTCTACCCCTGCGCCTCTTTAGCCACATCCCTCGCGGCAGCGAAGAGGCGGCGACCGTGCCCTTTTTCAACCTGTGGACCTTGCAGTGGAATATTGACCAGCAAATGCAAGGCTATCCCCGCTACTGGGATGCTCCCATTTTTGCCCCGGATCAGGGCGCTTTCGCCTTTTCGGAAGCCCAGCCGTTGAGCGCCCTGCTGGCCGCCCCGCTGTGGCTGGCCTTCCGTTCGTCCGCTGTGGGCTACAATATGGTGGTCATCTTATTTTTAACCCTCAACGGCTGGTTTGCCTTTTGGCTGCTGCGCGAGTGGAGCGTGTCGCCGCTGTCCAGCCTGCTGGCCGGACTGTTCATGCAATCCCTCCCCTTTGTGGCTCAAGAAATGGGCGTACTGCAACTCATCGCCCTTTTTGGCTTCTTGTGGTCGCTGCTTTTTCTCAACCGTTTCCTCTCTCTCCCCCCGCGTCCCCGCGTCCCCGCCTCCTCGCCTCCTCTCTGGCAAACTAACCTTTGCTTGGCGTTGGGTACACCTATCACCTTTCTCACCTGCGGCTATTACGGCCTGTTCAGCCTTTTTTTTCTGCTCCTGGCCTTTGTGTTTCAACTCCGGCGCGAGCATTTGAACTTGAAAACAATGGGCCAGCTTGCGGCTGCTGCTTTGCTTGCCGCCGCCCTGACCGGCCCCTTTTTGTGGGCGCAGCAGCAGCGCTTGGCCGAATATGGTTTCAGCCGCAACGTCCAAACCATCGAGAACAACTCGGCCAAGCTGGAATATTATCGCAACTTTTTGGATTATCATCTGCTATACGGCCAAATTTTGGGGTTGAAATCAGGGCAGGGCCAGCGTTTGTTCCCCGGCCTGGGCTTGTTGGCCCTCGCCGGGCTGGGACTCTTTGGCCGGCAGAACCGGCGAATTAAAATTTATCTGCTGCTGGCTACAGCCTTGGCTCTGCTGTTATCGCTGGGGCTGCGGCTAAACGTGGCTGGGGTCCAACCCTATCAATGGGTGCGAGATTTTGTACCCGGCTTTGCCCAACTCCGCAGCCCCTTTCGCTTTGCAATGCTGGTTCACCTTCATCTGGTGCTCCTGGCCGGTTTTGGTCTGGATAACTTGCGACGTTGGCTGACTGGAACTGTCTTAACCGCTGGTATGGCCCTGACTCCCCCAGGGGTCAGCAGTGATGCCGGCCCCCGGCCTGCCCTGCGACCGCAGGGAGTGTCGAACGGGTCCCCGGTCCCCGGTCTTTTTTTCCAGCTAGGCTTCGCTGCGCTGACCCTCTTCGAACTGCTGGCCTGGCCGCTGCCCTTGCAAGAACTGCCCCAGCAATTAGAACCCTTGCCCTGGCAAGCCTGGCTAAACCAACAGCAGGCGGCAACACCTTTGAATATTGTCATGTTACCTTTTGCCCAGAGCAGCAAAGTAGAAGATTTTGAGCCAACAACCCGCTGGATGCTGGCCAATCGCTACTTTCAAGGGGCGATGCTCAACGGTTACTCCGGCTTTTTCCCCTCGGACCACGGTCGTGTGCGCGATGAAATGCTCAAATTTCCCTCCGCAGCCGCCTTGCAACTACTGCGGCAAAAGAGCATCGAATACGTGGTGGTTTATCACACCCTGCCTGCTACCCCCTCCATCGAGCAGATGACTGCTTATTTACCCCTGGTCTATTATGATAAAGTCAATGATGTTGCTGTTTATGCCGTTCCCAAGTAAGGGGAGATTAGAGATTCTTCAATCTCCAACCTCCTTCCTCCGAAAACACCCCCCTCATTCCTAAAATTTAACACATTGTGGTAAAATCAAAGAGAAGAGTTGTTATGTCAAAAGGGGTCGGATGATGGATTTAAAACAGGCCGAGGCTATTCAGCAATTAATCCCGCTGCTCCAAAACCATGAGGCTTTTGTCAAATCAAATTTTCCCTCTGAATTGGTCCCCGAATTTGCCCAGCGCGCCGATATTGAGTTTGCCTGGCAAGGCAGCCAGGTGGTTAAGCAAGGCGATGAAGATAAAAGATTCTTTGTGGTTATTAGTGGAGAACTTAAAGCTGTTGATACCAACAACAATAACCGGCTGCTCAATTATCTGTATCCCGGCGATATCTTTGGCATGCGAGCCATCCTCAGAAACTCTCCCCGCGCCGCTACCGTTGAGGTGGTTAGAGATGCTGTTGTGGCGATCTATGATCTCGATGACTGGAACTGGCTGATCGGCCAGGAGTCGAGTATTGGCGAATATTTTGAAAATATCGAGCGCCGCTACGATGACCAGGCCGAAGCGGCCTTCCCTGGTTTAAATCTACAGGCCGACGAAGTGATTGTTCGGGCGGTCAAGCGCCATTTTCTGGCCTTTATGGCCACGCTGACCTGGCCTATTGCCATTCTAATTATTCCGGTGCTGTTTCTCATCGGGACGGAATTGATGGGCATTTCACTGGTTTTAACCTTCACCGCCCCGTTGGCCTTACTGATTGTTGTTCCCTTTGTGGTGCTGGCCGCCCTGGTAATCCTGTATAACTATTTTGATTGGCGCAATGATGATTTGATTATCACCACCAAGCGAGTCATCCACATGGAACGAATTCTCTTTTTTGGCGAGGAGCGATTTGAAGTCCCTTTAACCCAGATTCAAAATGTGACAGTTATCTCGCACGGCTGGCTCGACTTGTTCTTTGATGTGGACGATATTGAGATAAAAACTGCCGCCGCTGGCACCATTACGGTTGACAACGTCGCCTCAGCCCAGGAGTTGAGCCGGATCATTCTAACCGAACAGCTTCGGGCCAAAGAGCGGGCCGCCGCTGCCGATACCGCTGCCGTGCGCCGGCAAATCAATGAGCGCCTGGCAAAGAATGTTTTAGCCCAACCCCAGACCGGCGCTCCTGCCCCCAAAGTTGTGCCGGCCTCAAGCGGTATTACGTTACCCACCATCACCATGCCTAATTTCAGAACCAACTACTTCTGGCCGAGCATCCGCGAAGTTACCCGCATCAGGGGTGAAGAGGGCATCCTGTGGCGCAAACATTATTATGTTTTGCTACAGCACGTTTTTTTGCCCGTTTTGGCCTTTATTTTCAGCCTTTATCTGCTGTTGACAGCCCTGGCTAACCTGCCGTATTTGGATTATCTGGAAGGAGGAGGCTGGATTATTGAATTGATTTTGGTTCTGGCCGTGTTGGGCAGCCTGTTTTGGTATGTGTGGGAGTATGACGACTGGCGGCGTGATGTCTATATTGTGACCAATACTAAAATTATTGACGTGGAGAGCAGTTCGTTTCGGCTCAAGGGGGAACAACTGCGTGAGGGCAGTTTCGACAGCATCCAGAACATTACCTATATCATTCCCAACTTTTTTTACAAACTGTTAAATTTGGGTGATGTGGTAATTGAAACGGCCGGGGTAGGCAAAACATTTACTTTTAGTCGAGTCCTCAATCCCAGTTCTGTTCAAGCCGAGATTTTTCGGCGGTGGGATGCTTACCAGCAGCGCAAACGGGATAAACAGCGCGATGATACCACCAAACAAATTCTGTCCGTCCTGGGCGAGTACCACGACCTGACCCACCCCCCGGCCTCCTCTAACCAACCGGCTAAATAATTCCACTGAAGCAACTGCTCAGGTATCATGTCATTTGGGTGTGACTAAAATGAGTTGGAAATGTAGGACAAACTGTTAGTTTGTCCGGTTTGGGACAAGCTAACAGCTTGTCCTACAACTCATTTTGAACACACTCATGTCATTTCGACGAGCCGGTGAGGAGAAATCTTCCAGGTCGGTGCTTGAATAGCCTGCGAGTAGGGAAGATTTCTCGGCCTACGGCCTCGAAATGACATGACTGTGTAGTTACTCCGGTAATACTTCGAAGGCTGGAAGACTGGTAAATCCCGACCAACCTTCCAACCTTCCAATCCTCCATTTACTCCGCCCCGGCTGGCGCTCCCGCCGGCGGCGTGGGTGGAGAGCTTCTTCGACGGGCTTTGTAACGTTTCCACCAGGCCCGAATAGCCCAGATGACCAGCACCACCGGAATAAGGAAAATTATCAAGAGGGGCAGGATAAAAATTACCAGCCAGATAGTCACATTGACTAACCCTTGCAAGGCTATTACCAGGGCTTGTACCGCCTCTTTAGCTACGCCCTGCGGCTCCCACCCGGCCACACTGACCGGCTGAGATAAGACATCGGGGATGAGTTCAATGGTGATGGTTGACAGGGCGGCCTTGTTGGCCAGGTAGCGCAGCCGGCCCTCGATCTCCTCAATCTGGCCGCGCACCCCGGTTAACTCGCGGTAAACCTCCAAAATGTCGCTGGTGCTGCCGACGCGCTGGCGTTCTTCCAGTAGTTGCTGCAAAGCCTTCTCGGTCACTTCCAGGTTGGCTTTGCGGGCCTGCAAGTCGGTAAACTCTTCACTCACATCCTCGGTCCCGGAATTTTCCGATTCGACCCGCACGGCCAGCGCCCGCAGTTTCTCCAGCGTGTCCAGATAGCTCTCCGCCGGCACGCGAATGGTGATGCTGCCGCGCGGCACCTCCCCGGCCTGGTAAACATTCGAGGCCGAAACGTAGCCGCCCTGCTCCTGGGCCAGCCCGGTGATAGCCGTCATCGCTTCGCGGGTATCCTGGACCACCAGCGAGATATTGCCGGTGTAAATAATTATCCGTGATTCTTGCGGCTGGGCGGCGGCATATAAAATTTGCTCAATCGGCTCAATCCGCCCCGAATAGTCTGCGCGCGCTTCCACCGGAGCAGAGGAGGGAGCTTCGGCGGCAGCGCCGTCCTCAGGCATTATCGCAGGTTCGGGCGCATAGGCGGCTGTCTGCTCCGGGGCGCGGGCCGCTCCGCAGGCGGTAAGCATGGTAAAAAGCAAAAAAAACAGAGCCAGGTAAGAAATTGGATTACAAGTTGAACGGGTCTTCATCAAAACCTCCATCCTTTGGGCTAAAATAAAAAACTCTCACGCTTAGTAGACGTGAGAGTTGTCACTTTAGTTCCTTACCAGCCAAAAGCCAGCCTATTCCATAACCGGGCCGGAAAATCATAGGCTTTCATTTTTTCCTGGGTCACGCTGACCGGGTAAGAGGTGCGCCGGTATTCAAAAGAGCGGGCGTCAACATCCAAAATTCCATAAGCGGCCCTGGCGTCGCCATCACGGGGTTGGCCGACGCTGCCGGGGTTGATAATCAGCCGGCGCTCACCCAGGCGCATGGGGCTGTTGTTAAACTCCGCCGCCAGAGGTTCGCACATAGCATTGGCTTGCAGCGCCTCTTGAAAGATAACCGGGCTGTGGGTGTGTCCCACAAAACAGTAGGGTGTGTTAAACTGTTTAAAGTTGGGCTGGGCAATGGTCGGCGAGAGAATGTATTCCCAAATCGGGTGGCGCGGGCTGCCATGCACCAAGGTATACAACTCTTCTTCAACCAGGGCAATCGGTAAATTATCCAGATAATCACGCACTTTATCGGTCAACTGCTCGCGGGTCCACAGCGAAGCAAAGCGGGCGTCGGGGTTAAAATCGTCAATATCCAGCTTGCCCAATACTGCCCAATCGTGGTTGCCGGCAATACACAGGTGGTCGAGGGTTAAAAGCAGTTCGACACATTCATTGGGGTCCGGCCCGTAGCCGACCATATCCCCCAAACACCATACCTTATCGTACAAACCCTCGGCATCTTCAAGGACGGATTCAAAAGCGGCGAGGTTGGCGTGAATATCTGAGATGAGGAGATAGCGCATAGAAAATCCTTTTAATCAAAATCTGGTGGTATCATACCATAAGTTAGATAAATCTGCCAAAGGCTTTGTCCCTCTCCAATAATGGGGGTATAATGCTGGCAAGGAGTCCCTGTTCGTGCCACCCATTCTTGAACCCAACACCCTGGATTTTATCAGCCACAGCGAAGCGCAAACCCGCCGGTTGGGCGCGCGCCTGGCGGCCTATCTCAAACCGGGCGATGTGCTGGCGCTGGTGGGCGATTTGGGCAGCGGCAAGACGCGCTGGGTGCAGGGGGTCTGCGCCGGGCTGAGCGTCACCGAGCCGGTGATTTCGCCCACCTTTACCCTGGTCAACGAGTATCAAGGACTTTACCCGGTGTATCACATTGACCTGTACCGTTTGGCCGATGCCGCCGAAACGGCCACTTTTGGCCTGGAAGATTATTTGTACGGCGCCGGCATTACCATCATCGAGTGGGCCGACCGGGCTACGGCGTTGCTGCCCACCGATTACCTGGAAGTAGAACTGTTTCACCTGGAGGACACCAAGCGCCGGGTGGTTTTACGCCCGCACGGCCAGCGTTTTTTGAGGCTGCTTGAGACCTTTAAACAAGCTACCTTTGCCCAGCAACGCCAGCCGTAAATTATTCTCAGTGGATCCAAATTTGAGGAGCCAGCACACCCACGTGCGGCGGTGTTCGGCACGTGGGCGTGCCCGCTTCGCGTCCTCGGAAAATCGGATCTACTGATCCTAATTTTGCCCTATTTCGTGGGCGAATCCAATAGGTAAAAAGCCCTGTGCCAAAGCAGCAGCCAAGAAACAAATCTATTCATTCACAATTCATAATTCATCATTCGCAATTCACAAATTTCAATGATTCTCGCCATTGACACCGCCACCCAATACGCCGGCCTGGCTTTGTACAGCCAGGATGGCGTGCTGGCCGAAGAAAGCTGGTTTTCCGGTCGTAACCACACCATCGAGGTGATGCCGCGGCTGGTCCGCATGCTGGACCAGGCCAATCTCAACGTTGCCGATTTAACCGCGCTGGCCGTATCACTGGGGCCGGGTTCCTTTACCGGGGTGCGGATTGCTCTGTCTATTGCCAAAGGCTTGGCGTTGCCCCACAAGCTGCCGGTCATCGGCGTCTCCACCCTCGAAATAGCCGCTTACCCCTTACAATCCCAAACTCTGCCTATCTGGGTTATTCTTCAAGCCGGACGAGGCCGGATCATTGCCGCCTGTTTCGGCCAGGGCGACGAGGGGTGGCAGTTTTTGGTTGAACCTCATTTGACCACCATTGAAACCCTGACCGGACAGATCACCCAGCCGGCCCTCTGCACCGGCGAGATTGACGCCCAAACTGCTCAGGTCTTGCAGCGGGGGTCGGACCATAGAGCGTTGATTGTCTCTCCGGCCACTCGCCTGCGCCGCGCCGGCTACCTGGCCGAAATTGCCGCCCAACGGCTGGAAGCCGGCGATCAGGACGACCCCGACGCCCTAGCCCCCATTTATCTGCCCTCGCCCTCAGTGAGCGCCTCGTGACCGAGCAGCCGTCTTTGCCCTTTACAATTGAACCGATGACTTTGGCCGACCTCCCCGCCGTCGTCGCGATTGAGCGCGCCTCCTACGCCATGAACTGGCCCATGCGCGCCTTTGAATACGAACTCCAGCACAACCAATTTGCCCACTATTTTGTCCTCCGCACTTTTTTGTCTCATCCTCCCTTCAACCTCTCATCTTCAGCAGCGCCCGACAAACCTCAACCCGGTCCCCGGTCCCCGGTCCCCGGTCTCGCCTCCACCGATATGCCTGTTATTATTGGATTGGCCGGTTTCTGGCTCATGGCCGACGAAGCCCACATCAGCACCATTGCCGTTCACCCCGACTGGCGCGGCCTGGGTTTGGGTGAATGGTTGTTATTACATCTACTGGAAGCGGGTCGGGCGTTGGGCGCAGTTGTAGCGACGCTGGAAGTGCGCCCCTCCAATCAAACCGCTCTCGCTCTGTATCAAAAATACGGGTTTGAGCAAGTGGGCCGTCGCCCCCGCTACTACAGCGACAACGACGAAGATGCTCTTATTTTAACCACACCGGCGCTCGCTCTGCCGGATTATCAGGCAATGCTTGCCCAACACAAGGTTGTGCTTTTCCAACGCCTGGTTAAAATTTAAGCTATGCCCAACAAATTTATCGAGTTTCAAAATCAAGTTGAAGCCGTCAAAGCCCGCTGCACCAGCGGCGAAATTAGCGAAGCTGAGCGCGACGCCGCCCTGCGCCAGATGCGCTTGCAAGATGAAGCCTGGGGCGATGTCTGGATGCTCAGCCCCAAAGGTGACTGGTTTCGCAAAGCCAGAGGCAGCGACAGTTGGGTCCACGATTATCCCCTGCCGCTGATTGATCCGGCCACGCTGCCGCCCTTGCCCCGGATGGATTTGCGCCAGGTGGCCCGCGCCGTACACGATTGCACCCGCTGCCCGCTTCACCAGGGCCGCACCCGGGCCGTGCCCGGCGAAGGACCGGCCAACGCCGAGATCATGTTCATCGGCGAGGGGCCGGGCTTCAACGAAGACAAGCAGGGCCGGCCTTTTGTCGGCGCAGCAGGCCAATTTCTGGAGGAACTGCTGCACGGCATCGGCTTCAAGCGCGAAGAGGTTTTTATTACCAACGTGGTCAAGTGCCGCCCGCCCAACAACCGCGATCCCGAAGCCGACGAACTGGCCGCCTGCAAAGGCTATCTCGACCGGCAGGTGGCGTTGATTGACCCCAAAGTGATTGTGACCCTGGGCCGCTTCTCCATGTACCGCTACTTCCCCGGCGCTTCGATCACCAAAATTCACGGCCAGGCCCAACGGATCGGCCAGCGGCTGATTGTGCCCATGTTCCACCCGGCGGCGGCGCTGCACCAACCCAAATGGCGGCCCCTGTTGATTGAAGATTTCCAAAAACTGCCCCAGTTTATAAAAGAGGCTGCCGCTTTTAGCCAGCCCAAAGAAGTAGACCCGTCGAATGCAACGCAGTTGAATCTTTTTTAAGCGGATCAAGCAAAACAGGAGGTTTAAGGATGAGCACACAAGTCACTCTAACATTGCCGGATGAATTGTACGAACAGGCCAGACGATGGGCTATCGTTACCCATCGAGATTTATCAGAGACCTTAACCGATGCGTTGGCTATTGTGCTTACCCCAATGTATACAGCCCTGAACTTGAACAACCGATCACGAATCTCTCTGATGAAGAATTATTAGCCTTAACTAAGATACAAATGAAACCTATACAGGGTCAGCGTCTTGGCGAGCTATTGAAGAAGCAACGTAAGGGCCTCCTAACCGATACTGAGCGTTCAGAATTACTGGCTTTGGCGCAGATCTATGAGCAATTCTGGCTGCGGCAATCAGAGGCTTTGGCCGAGGCCGTACGACGCGGTTTGCGACCTCCTCTGGAACCTTAATGACGACAGGAACTATCTCTGCCGCTCTTCGCGCCAAAATTCAAATCCAGGCAAAAAATCGCTGCGGCTATTGCTTAACCCGTTAGGAGTATGTCCCTTGGACTCTTGAAATTGAACATATTACTCCGCGGTCAAAAGGTGGCGCAGACGATGAGGAGAGCCTCTGGCTGGCCTGCCACTCGTGCAACTTGTTTAAGAGCGATCAAATCTACTGTTTGTGGCCGAGCTACGGTTATTGCGCTTAATTTGAATAACTTGATTGCGGTCACAGTGCGCCGTAATTGGATTGCTGCTGGTTGGCATCCACCCAGAGATTAATCATTGGAGGTTCAAAACTTGATTTATGGCAGATCAAGGAAATGACTCAAAGTCCAGCGGCACAAACCAGGTTCTCCTGGCCGTGCGTCTCGGCTGGCTGACGGTGGAAACTTTTGGCCGCCTGCGCCGTTATGCCCGCTCCGGCTACCACCTGCCGGAGCTGCAGGGCGACGCCAGCCAGCGTTTTGATTTCAGCGATCGCTCCCTGAGTGAGCACGACGAACTATTTTTTGCGGTAGACCAGCTTCATCGCACCGCCGCCCGGCTCAAAACCGAGCTGCCGCCCTGCCCGCTGCCCGCTCAAGCAGCCCTGGTCCAACTGCTGGCCGGGGGCATTGACCTCAACCGCTGCCAGGGTGAACTGGACGAGTGGAGCCGCCAGGTCTGGACTACTCTCAGCACCGAGGACGAGCTGACCGGGCGCGGCTTTACCTATGGCGGCAGCCTGGCCGATACTTACTGGCACACGGATGTGTTGGGACCTGATCGCTTTGCCGATCTGCTCCGGCCGCCGCGACTGGAATACCTGGCTGCGCGTTTCGATAGTATTGCTAACCATCTGCCACAGGATGTGGCCCTGGTGCTACATCACACCCTGTACAAATTCCGCGATGAGGGCCGGCTTGAAAAACTGGATGCTGATGGTAAAAAACACGCCCTCCAGCGGCTGGAATCACAGGCCAAAGTCTGGCACGACCTGCTCTTTGGCAGCCGCAGCGCCGACAGCTATCTGCTGGCTACCGACCGTCGCTGGATTAGCCTGGGGGCACTGGGGGTGACGCTGGCCCTGGCCCTGGCCGTTGTTTTTGGGGTCTGGTTAACCGCGCTGACCATGTCCAGCGTGGGGCAAGCAGTCACCGCCGGGATGGCCGGTCTGCCCACCGAAATCGGCCAGGCCAGCTTTAGCGAGTGGCTGGACTGGCAGAAATGGTCAACCCTGCTGGCTACCCTGTCTTCGATGGTGGTGCTGTTCACCGGGCTGGTGACGAATGTCTCCGGTTGGATTATTGCCATTTACCAGCGCCTAAAAAACTGGTTGAAACTCCTCTTTATTTATCACCGCACCTCAAGAATTTAACGAGAGCGTTGGGAAACTGTTTCGTCCGTCTCGCCCGCCCTGGATGAACTGCCAGGGCTACTTAACCGCGCCCGGTGAACCCGGCTTTAGCCCGATTCATCGGGCGCTGTTTCATAGTCCGGCGACTTCATCGCCGGACGAGTGCCGGTGACAAAGTTGCCTCTGTGGTAAAAACCTCTTTGGCCAATCTTATCCTGGTTAGGGTAACAAGGCCTATTGCGAAACAGCTAAAATCGGTGTAATTTGGTCGTAGACTCCCTCATTAGCTCATTGATTGCATCTTTTGATGACCGAAGACCGGGGACGATGAGAGCGCTTCGCCTCCCCCTGGGGGACCGGGTATTTATTATTGGTCTCCGGTCTCCCGTCCCCGGTCTATTTTCTTAAGGAGACCAAATGATGACCGTCGCCCTTCTCCCTGCCTTAGCTGCCTACATTCCCCGCGACCGGGTGGAGCACATCCTCCGGCCCGCTACGCCTTTGCCGGAAGAGGGCGTGGCCCTGATTGCCGACATCTCCGGCTTTACCCCGCTGACCGAAGCCCTGACCCAGGGCCTCAGCCCCGACCAGGGCGCGGAGGAGTTGACCCGCGCCCTCAGCGGCGTTTTTACCCCGCTCATTGCCGAAATTGACGCCTTTCGCGGCAGCGTCATCAAATTTGGCGGCGATGCTTTGATTGTCTGGTATCCCCGTGAGCACGGGGTGCGGCGGGCGGCGGTCATCCGGCGGGCGCTGACCTCGGCCTGGCGCATGCAGCAGGCCATCCAGATTCACGGCCAGGTGCCGACGCCCATCGGCATTGTCACCCTGAAAATGAAAATCGGCCTGACCTACGGCTCGGTCAAACGCTTCAACCTGGGCCTGCCCCAGCATAGCTATGAGGACGTATTGGGCGGCGCCACCTTGGACCGCATGGCCGAGGCTGAACATCACGCCAATTCGGGCGATATTATGCTCGACCGGGCGACTCTGGCCGCCCTGCCCGAAGCCGTGACCGTCGCCGGGTGGCGCGATGATTTTGCGGCAGTGGGTCGTCTATTGCGTCCGGCCCGGCCCAAACCCTGGCCTCCGCTCCAATGGCATCCGCGGGCGGAAAAGGCGCTGATCGAGCGTCTGATTCCCTATGTGCCGCCCCAGATTTACGAAACTTTGGCCGCCGGTCGCGCTCAAGTGGCCGAACTCAAGCCGGTGGTCAGCTTGTTTGTGCAGTTTCACGGCCTGGATTACGACGCCGACCCGGAGGTTGGTCCTAAGTTGCAAACCTACTTCAGCACAGCCCAACAAGCTGCGGTTCGGTATGGGGGGCGGGTCAACCGGCTAATCACCGGTGATAAGGGCAGTTTGATCCATGTGATTTTTGGTGCGCCGCGAGCGGTGGAAGAGCAGGAGGCGCGGGCTATTCGCTGCGCCTTGGATTTGCAGGCCGAGTGCGACGGCCTGCCTTTTATCGCCATGCAGCGGATTGGGCTGACCAGCGGGCGGGTCTTTGCCGGGCCGATTGGCTCGCCCAACCGCCACGATTATAATTGGCCCCAAAAACTGGACCATGAGCTAAGGTGGATTGAAGTATAATCTACCAAACTTGTGGAGGGGTA
>JAKLJP010000051.1 GCA_023151115.1 Anaerolineae bacterium | reverse complement strand
GCTGGCGTGATTTGGCCAGCCATCCTGATCGCGGTCTTCATCTTCTATACAAAAGATTAAAGAACTGATAACCCCTAATTTTGCGAGGACTGTCTTGCAATGATGCTTGTGGCACTCGCGGATAGTAATTAAAACAGGCTTGACAAATAGAGCATCTTGTAATATATTAATGATTGAATAGTTATTCAATCAATGAAAAAGATTACTTAGTCTTGGGCAGAAATAAAGAACTTAACCAAAAAATAAAAGATGAACGAAAAGGGCAGATCCTAACCCACGCCTTAAGGTTATTCGCCACCAAAGGACTTGCAGCGACGAAGATTAGCGATATCGCCTCCGCTTCGAGTATGTCGCAGGGGCTGATCTACCATTATTATCGGTCCAAGGAAGATATTTTTGTGGAATTGATCAGCGGCGCTTTTGAGAAAATAAATGCGGCCTCGCTGGAATTAGAGCGGCTGCCTTTATCGCCCCCGGAAAAAATCAGACTGGCCCTCGAAACCCTCCTGCAAGGCTTGACTGATAATGAAGATACCGGCCTGTATTACTTGCTGATTGCCGTAGCGACTGCCTCGGAGGCCATCCCTGACGAAGCAAAAAAAGTTATCAGCGAAAAGAACACGGCGCCGTATGAAGTCGTCACGCGGATTATCCGCGAAGGTCAAAGGGATGGTTCCCTTAAAAATTTTGACGCCGAGGCGCTGGCGCTTGTTTTCTGGACATCCATTAAAGGTCTGGCCATCCACAAGGCCACCCATAGGGAAAAGTTCAAAGCGCCAGACCCAGAGATACTGCTCAGCATGTTCATGTAGGAATATCCTTTTTAGGCAGTCCCATGTGTTCCGTCTGCTTTACATCACGCAACACGCAACACGAACATTGAGTAATTATTTTCTTGGAATTTTACTGACTCTACGGGAATACCTGCAATCCATCGAGGATATAAGCCATGCCAAGTTTAAGAAGCCGTCTCTTCATCTTTGCCTTGAAAAACCGCCATTTATTGAGCTTTCAAGGCAAACGAAGAACTACCGTTGATGAGAATACCTCCGTGCTCCAATTGCGGGAGGAAGTTGAAAAAGGGGCCAGTTTTTTTGGCAAACTGCCGGCCGATTTCCAACTGCTGCCGCTAAGCATAGTCGGCCTTTCGGCGGAATGGATGCTTCCCGGTCAGGCGACCAAGGATAAAGTTATCCTCTATTTTCACGGGGGTGGGCTGGTAATCGGTTCGGTCAAGGCCCACCGGGGGATTGTGGCCAAGTTTGTCAAAGGGACGGGGATAGGCGCGCTGGTGTTTGATTATGCCTTAGCCCCCGAACATCCCTTTCCTGAAGGACTGAACGACTCGATTGTCGCTTATCGTTATCTGTTGGCCGAAGGCTTGCAGCCGGCCAACATTGTCTTTATGGGCGACTCCGGAGGTGGCGGTTTGTGTCTAGCAACTCTGCTGGCCCTGAAGGATAAGGCTATGCCGCTTCCGGCGGCAGCGGTCGTAATGTCTCCCTGGACCGATTTAAAAAATACCGGAGAGTCTTTCCAAACCAATGCTAAAGTAGATACCCTTACCTGGCGGGACGCCCAGATTGTGTTTAGCAAGTATTATGTGGGCGATCATGACCCCGGTTTGCCGTGGATTTCTCCGCTCTATGGTGATCTGAGGGGACTTCCCCCACTGCTCATCTATGCGGGCGGCGACGAACTCATGCGCGATGACTCAACCCGCTTTGCCCAAAAAGCGCAAGAGGCCGGCATCGAGGTCACCTTGAGGGTTGGGGAGGGAATGTTTCACTGCTATCCGGCCTGCGCGCCCTTATTCCCAGAGGCCACCGAGGCGATGACGGAGATTTGTACCTTTATCAAGACCCATCTCAACAAGTCTCAGCAAGAAGCAACCCCCTTCGCCTTGGCTTGGTAAAAAATTGCTCACGGATAGACACAGATCACACGGATAAGGATAAAAATCAAAAAAATCTGTGTGCTTCACATCCGCGTTTATCCGTGAGCCAACCCTTTTTCTTCGAAGCTCAATTTCGGCCCCTAAAGGGACGATCTGTAACCAACTCAGGATGATCGCGCCGGAACGTCATGGCAATGAGGCAGTTCCAGCAGACCGGCTTATGGGTCGTCAGTATTTGGGGCAGTGTTTCTACCGGCACGGCTCGCCATTCGACAAGTTGACCCTCTGGACTGAGAAGCGCAGGTTTCTGGTCGTACAAAAAAACAGCCCGGTGATCATAAGAATCAACCTGTTGGAAAGCTTTCCCGCAGAAAACGCAGGATTTGCCTTTGTACCAATTGGCTAACATCGTCCTCACCAAACAGTTCTCTGGCGACAGTTCAATTTGAGCCAAACATTCCTGACCGCAATTTTGGCGCTCAGGCCAACGCGTACATTCTTTTAAGCGTAAATCCGGCTCACCCCGAACCGCGGTCAAGGCAACATGCCTGGCATCCACGGCTACCCCGGCCGTTTGATGCGTTTCAGGGCAGGTCACCAACATCTTGCCCTGGAATTTTCGATAGGGTTTGACCATCTGCCAGATGAAATAAAACAGAACCAACACAATCAGACCGGCCATCACATAAATTGCTGTGGTCATGGCGTATCTCCTTGCAATGGACTTAAGGCGAGCTTTACCCATTACCTTTATTATCATTCCTTTAGCTTGCAGACTAGCAGTGTCAGATGTCCTTTTTTGCCGTGACAAATGTCATCACTACCTTTGTACTTTTTAAATAGAACGCAGATGAACGCTGATAAACGCAGATTTACGCAGAAAAATTTGTCGAATCTGCGTCATCCGCGTTCAAATTTTGACCGGTTACGAAAAACGCAAACATAGTGATCTCATTTTTTTCAGCGGGATTTATGAGTGAACTTCGGCGGCCAGCTTCTCTTTGGCTTCGGCCAGCCAGGCCGCCAATTCCTTTAACTGCTCCGGCGACAATTGGTTGATCAGTTTGATCAATTCCGTTTTCAAATGGGTTCGCAGCAGCTCGGTTTCGTCCCTGTAAGCCAGGCCCGCTTCGGCCTCAAATTCAGCCCGGCTGGCCCAGCTGGCCTGGCAGGCATCGTTGAGGCAGATAACGCCTTCATTGAGTTGAACGGCCCGGTGACCGCAGCGAGGGCAGGTAAAGGAGTCGGGTTCGGCCTGGGCAGACTCAAATTCCCTGACTATTGTTTCGACGTGCCGAGCCGTAATTCTGCCCTGGGGAGCGGTTTCGACGGCCTTTTGCCACACCTGGCGCTGCATGTCCACGCCCAGCCTGGCCAGCGGCCGGGCCTGGGCCTCGTTGATGGGCAGAGGGATAGCCCCGCCTGAAAGTTCCACAATTGTGGAACTTTTTAGATTTTCAACCACCTCGGCCGCATCCATCAACTGGTACGTCCGGCTTTTTCGCAAGTCCCAGCGATCCTGGCAATATTCCTCAAAGGTGGCGTGGGTTTGCCGGTACAGGCGGGAGTTGCGGATTTCCATCAGGGCGCTGCCCACCTCAATAAAGGTTTGCAGACCCCGCTCAATGACTGTTTCCAGTTCGGCCAGGCGGGTGGCTTCGCTGGTGGTTAAATAATCTGTCATCCCTTACCTCGACATTAAGGCCAGGTGGGCCAGACCGGCTAAGGCGGCGTTTGGAGCAACTGCTCACAAGCCACTTCGTGCGGAATAGCCCGAAAGATACCCCAATCGGCAAAATCACCATCCAGCGAGCGGAGTTGGCGGGCGATGTCGGCCAGGCCGGAGATAGGCACCGCCTGAAAATGGGCAATGGCTTCTTTGGGATCGGTAGGGTGAGGCTGGCCCTGGCTGGGTGTGGTCAGAAAAATGTAGGATACAAATGGGAAGCGGCCTTCCGGGGCAATGACAGTATAGGTAATTACCGCCAGGCAGCGCTGCGCTTTCACCTTAAAGCCGGTTTCTTCAAACACCTCGCGGCGCAAGGCTTGATGGGGCGCTTCGCCCGGTTCCAGGCCGCCGGTCATGAGGCGATAAACGCCCTGGGGGTAAAAACTTTTGGTGTGCAGCCAGACCTGCCCCTGTTCATTCGGCACCACCATGACCACCTCGGCCCGGCGGGGGATGGTTTTCTGGTTTAGTTTGACTACCATCTGCCGCATGATTTCGGTGGAGATGGTCAGGTCAGCGTGATGAGTGTGAACCGGGCCGAATCGCTGCTCCAGCTTGCTGAGGATTTTTGGATTGTAAAGTGCGAATAGGAATGGGTCGGAGGTTGTCATAGGGCTATTTTGAGAAAATCTATATTCGTGGTGTGTAAGTTCACGTACCACGCACTACGCCCAGGCTTATTAAAGATTCGGAACCAAGTATGAATCCTCTCACTCCCCCTCCTGCAAGTACCACTCACTCACATTCCAGGTAAAGGGAGCAAAGGGGCCGGGGTTGAGGCCATGCAGACGAGTTTCCACCAGTATATGCCGGTTAGGCGCGAACAGGAAATCTACCGGACGCTCCACGGCCAAAGTTTCCTGAATCTCGTTATAAATCTTGGCCCGCTGCTCGGAGTCACAGCCGGGAACGGCCACAGCCCGGTCGAGCAGCCGGTCCAGAGCCGGGTTATCGTAGGAGGTAAAGTTTAAGCCTTGGCCGGTGGTATTTTCGGACGAACGCCAGAAGAGCCGCTGGTCGGGGTCGGGGGTGAGCGGCCAACTGAAAACGGCCATGTCGAAGTCGTGCTTGAACAGCCGGTCTACCGTATCGGTAAAAGACATCAAATCGGCCCGTACAAACAGACCCAAATCCCGGTAGTAGCTGCTGGCCAGCCAGGCCAGGTCTTGCATCAGCGCCTTGTCGCCTCGAGTCCGCACAAATAGTTCCAGCCGCCGGCCATCCTGATCCAGCCAGCCATCGCCATCTTCATCTCGCAGCCCGGCTTGGCGCAGGAGCGACCGGGCGGCTTTGGGGTCGTAAGCCGGCCAGGTCAGGTCAGCCTGGGCCGCCCAATGACCGGGCAGCAGCGAACCGGCCAGCAGTTGGCCGTCGCCGGCCAGCACCTCGGCCAGAAGCGCCGGGCGGTCGAGAGCCAGGAGCAAGGCGTCCCGCACTTCGGGTGCAACGGCCTCAGTGTTCTTGGGCGCATAGTTAATAGCCAGATAGATCATTTGCGGGGCGGGGTAGACCAAATCTGTAAAGATTTTGGATTTTGGACTGCCTCTTTGGACGTGGATTTTGGATTGGAGAGGGCCAACGGCGTCGAATTGACCTTCGGAGAGGGCAATGTCCACTTCATCTTCGGCAATGAAGCGGATGGTCAACCCATCCAGCAGAGGAGCCGGACCAGCATAATAGCGATTGCGGGTCAGGCTGAGGGTGCGCTTGTTTTCAGACCATTCGCCGATTTTGAAGGGGCCGCTGCCGGTGGGCACCGGCTCCAGTACGGCGGAGGCAGGCAAGAGCGGCAGTTGGGCCAGGGTGGTCACGGCAGAGCAATCTATCCGGGCAAAGGTCAATTCCAGGGTTTCGGCATCGGGGGCGATAATCTGGCTAAAGGCCAGCAGGGCCGGGTGTTCGGTGGCTTTCAGGCTGGCAGCAATGGCGGCTGCGGTGAGGGGCCGGCCATCACTCCATTTCAGGCCTGCTGGCAGGTGAAAAACAACCTTTTTACCGTCGTTGCTGTAACTCCAGCTTTCAGCCAGGCCGGGTTGGAGTTGGGCGGTGTTCGGGTCCACATGCAACAGGGTATCAAACAAAATCGGCGTTAACTCGCGCAAGGCGGAGTCGTTGGTGGTGATGGGATTGAGGCTGTCGGGCTGTCCAACCAGGCCCAGGGCGGCGATGCCGCCTTGAGGGAGAGATGGGTTGGAAGGTTGGAAGGTTGGAGGGTTGGAAGGTTGGAAGGGTGGAGGGGTGGAGGGGTGGAGGGTTGGAGGGTTGGAAACTTGCGATGTTGCTTCAGAGATTGGTGTTGGGGTGGCTGCGGTTGAGGGTGACTCACAGCCAACGAGAAGCAAAGCCAGACATAGCAAAAGTGTTTTGAGTTGATGAATTTGAGTGTATCGCTGAATCAGGAGAGGGCCTCAAAATAAAAATGTTGTGGGCAGCGGCCGGCCGTCTGTTGTCGGCGGTCATTATAAAAATATCTCGGCTCCGCAGTACTTGCAGGCAATAACGCCTTTGCCGACAAACTCCTGCTCGCCGCCGCAGTTGGGGCATGTGTTGCCCTTAAGCTGCGACGCATCGCGTGAGTAAAGCGCCCCTTTATCCCAGTTGACGTAGCCGGTGAACAAACCCATGCCGACCAGCCGATAAATATCATCGCGCACCTGGTCGGTGCTGGAGTTCAATTCAAAAACCAGGTCGCGGATGTCCACCTGACCGCGAGTTTTGACCATGTCCAGAATTTTGCGCTGGCGGGTCATATCGGCCTGTTCGGCGGCTTCGCTCCGACTCTGGATGAACAGATAAATCCCCATCGCTATAGGCACAATTCCCACAAAAAGCGAGATAATGACCCCCAAGATAGCTCCGCTAAGAGTCCCCTCGGATGAAGAGAATGTTGAAATAAAGGAGGCCGCCGTGCCGCCAAGCAGCAGCAGTAGTCCCACTCCGATTAAAATGATGCCGATGAGACGACTATTTTTGCCCATGCCGATGGCTCCTAAAATAAAGATGCGATGACGGGTGAGGCGAGGATTGAAGATAGTAGATTGAAGATAGTAATTAGAAATATCCTCTACCTTCTATCCTTCTCTCCGGTCTGTCTTAACCAAACCCCCGCGAACCACCACCACCGCCGCCACCACCACCGCCACCGCCGCTGAACCCGCCGCCGCTCCAGCCGCCGCCGGAAGAGGAGGTCTGGGGTGGTGGGGTGCTGGTCAGGGTGGAACTGGCCGAGCTGAGCATTGCTCCCAACCCCTCGCTCATGCTGGCCAACGAGGTACCGAGACCCTCGCTCATGCCGGTCAGCGTGGGCATGCCGCCACCTTCGCCGGCCAGGGGGCCGGGCGGGCCGCTTACATCAGGCTGACTTGTGGACGAGCCGCCCCAGCCCCCGCCGTAGTGATGGGGATAACCGTAGCCATACCCCGGATAGACCGGTCCCCACCAGGTGGGCGCGGGTGTGTCCACAACTTTGAACTTGTTAATCAGGCTGCGTTCCAGGCCAAAGGCCACGGCATAGGGCAGAAATTCCTCAAATTTATCCTTCACTTCGGCCAGGTCGCCGTGCTTTTCGATGGTTTGCAGGTAGCGCTTAAAGGCCAGCCACTTGGCGGCTTCTTCCGCGCCCTGTTGGGTTTTGCGCGGCATGTGCGGGGCCACAAAAATCAGGCCCAGCGCCGAGGCCAGCAGGGCCAGGCCGGGGCAAATTGCCAGCGCCGAGTAATCGCCCAGGGCAACCAGAAGACCGCAGGAAACAACCACACTGACAATCAAGGCGACCACCCCCAGCCCAATCCACTTCCGCCGGGTGGCGTTGGGGTCGCTGGGGAAAAAGCCGGCCCGAACCAGCTCGTCGTACAACTCTTTTTGCAGGGTAGGGATGTGGGTGTAAAACCGCTGGCGCAGGTCGGCCATGCGCCGCTCGCTTTTGCTGCCAAAGATACCTTTGAGCAGGGTTTTCTCGTAAGGGCGGGTAGCTTTGCTTTCATCCACCAGATGAAAGGTGTACTCCCGCCCGGAACCGATGCCCAAAAAGCCTTCTTTTTGCTGCTCTTCCAAGCGCAGCACACCCCGCCGGCCCAGGTCGGTAATGGTGGCGATAATATCCTGCAAATCGGCTTTTTCGTCTATCAGCGCGCCGGCCACAGGGGCGGGCAAATCGCCGGGCGGCTCGCTGATGTATTCGGGTACGACGCCGGTGGGCAAGTCGCGCCCGCGCTTGTACCACAGCAAGTAAACTAGCCCCGGTCCACCCAAGAGGATGGCTGCCCCCAACGCCCCAAAGATAAGCCCAACGACCGGCCCCCACTGCCGCCGCCGGTCGTCACTGGCCTGCCAGGCCGGAGGGCTGCCCTGGACCACGCCGTGCGGAAACTGCACCCGCACCTCCAACTCTTCATCGGCGGGGATGTTTTCAGCCGTAAAAATCACCTCGCCCCGGTCGCCATAAGCAATGTTGGCGGGAGTACCATAGCTGGCAACCACCAGTTGATCTTTGGGGAAAGTTTGCGGCAACGTTACTGTCACCCGTGACTCCTGGATAGGGAAGTTATGGTCGGGCGCAATAGCCTTCCACCAGATCTGGTCCCCGCCGTCGTAAATACGGAGGCCGCCCACAACGCGATAGCGCAAAATATAGGTGTGTTCGCTGTCGCGGGTGGAGGGGAAGTACCAGCTAATTTCCAGGTCGCCTTCATCGTTGGTGTAGGCAGTAAAACCATAGTCGCTGTCGGAATTGGGCGTGTAAGGCCGCTCGCTGCCGCCGATAATCTCCGAGACCTGCAAATCGGTAATTTGTTCGACTCGATCCAGCGGGATAGCGGCAAAGCCAAAGGAAAAGCTGCCGCCGGTAAAGACAATTTGCTGAGTCTCTTGGACCAGGATATCAGAATTGGGCTGCACCACCAGATCGACATCGTAGCGCTGCCAGTAGAGGGTTTTCTCCTGGGCCTGGGTCACATCCATCGAGCCAGCGAGAGCCAGCAACAACAAGCCCAACCCCAACCAAAAGAATAATTTTTTAGAGTGCTCAATTTCTTGATAAAGTTTCATAAATACGGATTTTCCCGGAAATATTGCTCAACTATAGCTACAAAACCCTGGCCTGCTGCCAGAAGTTGAACCGCTTCATCATGAGAAATCACAAAGGCATGAGTATAATCTCCGATTTGGCGCTTGGCAAACGCTCGATTAAGCTCACGCCCCATTTCTTTAGGAAAAATTTCTGTCTTGATAAAATACTCACCAAACATTGCCAACACACTTTTATGAGATGAAAACGACAATTTTTTAGTCAGCAAAACGGACTGAGTGGCATAAAACATGGCATAATAGACCCGTGAGACAGCAGACTCATAGCCGCCATCGTTTAAAAGTAAGGCTGCGCTCTTAAGGTATCGGTCAGACCTTTTGAGAAGAGCTTCTGTTTCTTTCAAGCAGGTACACCTTCTTTACGCACGTTCAAAAGTAAGGGGCTGTTGAGAGTGGTATAAGCTGCCTCAGAAATAGGATAAACCGAAATGAGCACAGCATATTTAAGGTTTATCTCTGTCATAATCTCGATCATGCGATCGATTTCCTGACCGGGCCGTACCTCCCCATCGAGCACGACCAACAAATCTATATCCGACTCAGCCGTAGCTTCACCTCTGGCCCAAGAGCCGTAAAGAATTACTTCCTTTAATCTTTGCCCGTAAAGTTTCTTTATTTTAGCGTGGAATTCTTTAACTGCTTCTTTCACGGCCAATCTCCCCAATAACTTTATTATACCATAAAACATCCAGTTGTTATGACTCGTTTTATCGCAGTACCCAATCAGCTACCCAGCGCCGGAAACGGGCCAGAATGGGCTGGCGCGACTCATCAAACCAGCTCAAATCGTAGCGATTTTGGGCTATCAGTTCCCCCTCGTGAACCAGGCGCAGAGAGATTTGGCCGGGGGGCTGAACCAGGCGGTGGGTTAGGCGGCCTATGCAGATTGAACTGTCGGGGGGCATGTCGAGGCGGAGGATCTGAATCAAGGTGTCATCCAGACAGACCTGCAATTCACAATCAGCAAGCGCTTGCAGCGTATCATTGACAGCCCAGATGTCGGCCTCAAAACTGTCGCCCGCCTGCCAGCGCCGTCCGACGGGGAAGTTGAGGCTGATCAAAAGGGGAGCATACCAGTCGGCCAGGCGCTCGTAGGCCAGCTTGGGCCGGCCAAAATAATCCACAATGGCCCAACTGATGGCCGGCCAGGGTTCATTGAACTGCCACAGACAGACGCCGCCGGCCCGGCCTTTGCGCCGGCGCATATGCTCAATGGCGGTTTGGAGAGCGGTGGCCTGGGCGCGTTGGGAGGAGGAGATTAGAGGTTGGAGATTGGAGATTGGCGTGGTGGGTGGCAATCGAAGGATAGTTGTCGGAATAAACAAACTACGATAACGTTCCAGTTTCTGCTCATCGGCGTGGTGGGTGGACCAGCCGGTGGTGGGGTCGGGCAGAGCGGCCTGGAGGGTGTCGAGGTGGGGCAGGGCCTGCAAGCCAAACTCGCTGAGGAAAGGGGTGGTTTCGACCTGATACGTTTGGATGGGGGCCAGACCGTGCCAGACATCCCAGTTGTGGGCGTCGCTGCCGGGAGAAACAGGAATAAAAGGGCGAGCATTGTCGTGCTGCTGTACAGTTGCCGCCAGGGTTTCGAGTAAGGGTTGGTTACGCGAATAACCAAACTCATTACCGCCGCACCACAGGACCAGGGCGGGATGGTGGCGCAGTTGGCGGATGATGCTGCCGCACTCAGCTTCGACCAGGGCTAGAAAGGCCGGATCAGAGGGGTAACTGCCCAGAAACATGCAGGCAAAAGGGAACTCTTGCCAGACCAGCAGGCCCAATTCGTCGCACAAATCATAAAAGGCTCGCTTTTCGCGCAGGCCGCCGCCCCAGACCCGCAGCAGGTTGGCCCCACTCTCACGCGCCATTTTCAGCAGCCTGGCGTAATGGCCGGGCCGCAGCCGGCCGGGGAAGCTGTCGGCGGGGACCCAGTTGAGGCCGCGGATGAACTCCGGGGGGCCGTTGATGGTAAACTGCCAGTCACGCAGCTCAATCGAGCGGATGCCGGTACGAAGGGTAACTTCGTCCAGCGGTTCGCCGTCCGGTTGGGTCAACATGATTTGCGCCTTGTACAGGTGAGGCTGGCCGCGATCCCAGGGCTGCCACAGGGCGGCTTCGGGCAAATGACAGGAAAATTGATGCTCGCTGCGCCCGGCCGGCAGGTTGAGAGAAAAGTCAAAGGGGCCAAATTCCGGGCCGGTAAAATTGGCCGGAGCGACCCGGATAGTAGCGACAGCCGGGCCGGGCTGATGGGCGTCGAGGGAGCAGTGAACGGTAAGTAGAGGACAGTGATCAGGGGTCAGTGAACAGTGATCAGTCACCAGTGAAACGTGTTGACGGATGACGGATGACTGATGACGGATTAGCGGTGACTGATAACTACTTGTACTAACTTCAAGGATAGACACCGGCCCAGTGACGATGAGCGACACATCATCCCAAATGCCCATCGTCCGAATCGGCGGAGCGAAATCCCAGCCGAAGGACATCTGGCATTTGAGGGTGGCGGAACGGTCGGGGTAGATGCCAAGCCAACTGCGGTACAAAGGCGCGGCTATTTTTTGCCAGAGCCGCTGCCGCCAGTTTAATTTTCGCCGGGGCAGGGCGCTGCTGCCCCACAGCCGCACAGCGATGTCTGCCGGACCTTGGCGCAGGGCGACAGTGATTTCGATAATTTGGCGGGAGAACATGCCTTCGTGGCGGATTGTTTCATTGCCATTGACAAAAATGGCCGAGAGGTAATCAATGCCTTCAAAAATAAAAAAGGCGCGGGAAGTGGTCGAGAAGGAGGCCGGCGGCTCGATGCGGCAGCGATACCACCAATCTACCTCCTCGACCCAGAGGCTTTCTTTATACTGCTCGCCAAAAAAGGGGTCGGGGATGCGGCCCAGGGCCAGCAAATCGGTGCGGACGTTGCCGGGGACGGTGGCGGGGAGCCATTCGGCTACGGCGGGGAGGTCGTAAATGTCGGAGGCGGTGAAGGCTCGGCGGGGGACTTGACCGAAATGCCAATCGGCGTTGCCGAGATTGAGGGTGTGACGGATCACCGCTGAATTTTCTCGCGCAGCCGGTTTATCGGCACAGCCCGCCACAACACAGCCATATCCGGCTGCATCAGCCCCCCGACCAGAGTCAGTGCAATCAGATAGGTAGCTCCGGCCACAACCACTTTGACCAGGAAGTTGGCCTCACCAATAAACCACAGAGCCAGGCCCATCACCGCTGCGGCTATGACAGGCCGCCAAACGACATCAAACCAGGGCACGGTGCAGAGGTTTTTCCGCACCAGCAGATAAAAGGGGATGAGCAGCGCCCATTCGGAGAAGACAGTAGTCACGGCGGCGGCGCGGTAGCCGTACAGCGGAATAAAAATCAGGTTGGCGGTGAGGTTGAACAGCACACCGATGACAAAGGCGCGGGTCAAATGGCGCTGCTGGTGGATGGCGATGAGCACATATTGGGTCACTTGATTAATGAAGCTGAAAGGCAAAAACCAGATCAGCAGTTGCAGCACAATCATTGAGTCGGGCAGGAATCGCTCGCCGGCCAGGAAAAGGATCAACTCGCGGGCGATAAAAGGGGTGCCGACGGCCAACGGCAGGGCGAGTATGAGCAGCAAACGCAGGCTCAAAATGTAAGCCCGCGCCAGCGAGTCGCGGGAGTCAGCGGCAAAGCGGCTCATCAGGGGGAAGAGGGCCAGGGTGAAGTATTGGGGGATGACGTTGATGCCGTCAATGTATTTGTAGGCGGCGTTGTAAAAGCCAACGGCGGCAGCCCCCCAGGTAGGCGAGAGGATAAAAACGTCAATGCGGAAAAAGATGGTCGAGAGGAGGTGGTTGAGCATGAGCGGCAGGCTTTCACCCAGCATCGTTTTTTGCAGGGCCGGGTCGGCTTCGGGGGTGGGCCGGAAAATTTTGACCACCAAGATGTAGCTCAGCACCAGAAATGTGACCAGGTTCGCCACCAGCGATACCCCGGCCAGGCCGATAATGCCCCAGCCCAGCAGCAGGGTTAGCGCTCCCAGGCTGACGCGAGTGAGAGTGGTGATCGAAGCGATGGCGGCGGGATATTCGGCTTTTTCGTGGGCGTAAAAGATGGCGGTCAAGCCGTCTGACAGGTTGCTGAAGAGCGTACCGAGGGCAAACAAGGCGACGGTGATAACCACATCGTAAGTTATGCCACCAAAAGCTACGTACAGAGCTAGTATAGCCGCCATACAGGGCAGCGCTGCCAGCCACAGGTAAAGGCGCAAAATCGAAACGTTGGCCAGATAGCGATTGCTCTGGGCGCGGTTGGCTGCCACCTCACGGGTCACCAGCGTACCCAGACCGTAGCGGGTCACAATCTCGGCCAGGCCGATAAAGGCGACAGCAAAAGCGTAGCGCCCGGCCCCTTCCGGCTGCAAGATGCGCAGCATCAGCAAAGCAAAGGCAAAATCAATCAGCCGATTGGAGAGGGCCATGACCATCGGCACCAGACTGTTTTTGGCAACCCGCTTGATCGGCGAATCGGTTTCGCTTTCGCGGTATAATTTACCCCAGGCCCAGTAGCCGCCGATGAGGGTGAGTGTGACCAGGGCCAGAAAGGAGCCGTACAGGCCCAGTTGAAAGCTGCGCGGGCTGTAGCGAAAGCGGACTTCCCACTGGCCGGGTTGAAGATAAACGGCCCGGAAAGCGCCGTTGGCCCGATGGATAGTGAGTTCAATTTCGGTTGGAAGGTTGGGGGTTGGAAGGTTGGAAGGTTGGAAGATTGTTCCCGACTCCTGACCCCTGACCCCTGACCCCTGAGCGGCGTAGGCTCGCCAGCCGGGGAAGTAGGAATCGGCGAGGACGAGCCAGCCAGGTTGGTCGAGGCGGGCGGCCAGCCGGATTTCGTTGGGGCTGTAACTGATGATGTCAACCGTGGAAGAGGCCTGGCTCACCGCTGTTGAGTCGGCGGCGTCGGCGGGAATCATGTCATGGCCCAGGCCGTTGGTTTCGCCATCCAGAATTACCTTTTGGCGCGGGTTAAGGCTGCGCAGGGCCAGCCCCATTTCCTCCGGCCAGCCAGACCTGTCAGGTTTTGGTAAACCTGACAGGTCTTCCATCTGATCAACCACAAACGCGCGGGGCAGAACGTCGGTGTTTTCGTAGACGCGAATTTCCTTATCGTAGACCAACTGGTAATTAGGGTTGGGGATGTCTACGGTAGTCAAAATGTAACGCACCCCCAGCAGATCGAGCAAGGCCGAGTCGAGGGCGGCGTAGCCATCGTAGTAGAGCGGGCCAATCCGGTTGAAGTAGAGGTCGCCGTTCTCCTGGATGAGGCGCATGAAGCGGCCATATTGGGCCGGGATAATGCTGTCGTAGCCGCGCACATCGAAAAGATTGCTGTACATCCCGGCGTTGGCCAGAAAAACCTTGTTGCCGCGCCCGTCGGGGGTATCGAAGCTGTTGAGCCGGAAGAGGGGGTCTTCGGTCTGACGCGTCTCCAGCCATTGGACCACCTCCGGCTTGAAGTGGAGCAAAGCCGGATCAACCGAGGGGTTAAAGCCCGCCCCGGCCAGGATGAGGTCGAGGGCGACGATGAGGAGGGCGAAGGGCTTCCAAGCATTGATTCGATTTACGATTTTGGATTTACGATTTACGATTGGCAATCCAAAATCGTAAATCGTAAATCGTAAATAGATCGGGCAGCGCACAATCCGCAGCACCGCCCCTGCCGCCATTACCATCAAAAAGAATTTGAAAAAGTTGGGCCATTGGTAGCCAAAAAATTGGCGTCCATCGGCAAAGGCGTTTTGCGCCAGGCCAGATCGCTCGAAAAGGGCAGAGGCAGCTTGAATAAAGGGCGTGGGGATAAAGAGCGCGGCCAGCATCACGACAGCTCCGGCCAGGCCGGTCCAAAAGAGGAGCCAGCCGGCGTAGAGGGAAAGCAGGGGGGCAGGGGAGCAGAGGGGCAGGGGAGAGATTTCACCCCTGCCGGGTTTCGCGCTGACCAGCCTATCCAGAACCGTCACCCCGATGCCGGCCAGCACGGCCACACTCAGGGTGAAGGGGAAAATCCAGCGAAAAGGAGAATGTAGTTGATTCCAGCCCGGCAGCCCATAGAACAGCAGGGCATACAGAGGCGTCCCGAAGGCAAAGAGCAGAGAGAGGAGGGCGAGAGCGGCGAAGATGAACGTAGGAAGTTGGGAGGTTGGAAGGCTGGAAGGCTGGAGGGTTGGAGGGTTGGAAGGTTGGAAGGTTGTTCGGTTTTCCATTCTTCCATTCTTCCAGCCTTCCATTATTGCTTGCGCCACCGCCAGCGCCGCCAGCGCCAGGGGTAAAATCCCCACATATGCCCCGGCTTCGACGGCGGTTTTGGTATCCCAACTGGTGCAGTTGGCGCACAGCGGGTTGATCTGCCCGGCCGCGTTGAGGCCCAATGGCTGCCAACGCCAGGTGACCACATCAAAATAACCATGATGAGCCGGGCTGCCAAAAAAATCGGGGATGACAAAGCTGATCAGGCGGCGCAGGGGTAAGGCCCACTCACGCACCTGGGCCAAGGTGACGGAGTTATCACGGAAGTTCTGCGTCACCACCTCGTACATAGGGCCAAGCTGCACTACCCCCAGACCGAGACCCAGGAAAACCATCACCAACAACCAGCCGGCCAGCCGCAGGGCAAAGCGGGTGGTAGCCTGCCGCCGCCATAAGATCAGCAGCCGGCAGAGGGCATAATAACCGCTGACCAGGAGCACGTAATAGGTAATTTCGACGTGTCCGGCCAGGGTTTGTACTCCCAGCGTCAGCGCGCCGGCCACCACGTAGGGAATGGGCGAGTAGCCGGTCAGCCCTTTTTCTTCCTGTTTGCGGATGATAATTTCGATGAAGGCCAGCAGCAGCGGCAGCCAGGCCGCCCCGGCGATGATCATAGTAAAGACGACGCTGACGATAAAAAATGCGCTCAGCGAGTAGGTGATGCCGCCGATGAGCGCGCCCAGGCGAGTAACCCGCAAGACGCGCAAAAAAACGTACATCGCAAGCCCGGCCAGCCACAGTTGCGAGACGGTGAACCAGCCGTAAGCCTTCTCCAGGGGCAAAATATAAAAAATGAGGCTAAACGGGTAGAGGGCCGAATGTTGCCCATTGGCCAGAAAGGGTTGGCCGGAAAGGATGTAAGGATTCCACAGGGGAAGCTGCCCGGCTGCCAGCGACTCGCGGATGAACTTTTTCCAGACGTAATTTTCCAGAATTAGATCCGACAAAAGCTGGTTCTGAGGTAAGCCGACGCCTAACACTTCCTTAGAGGAAGCCCACGGCTCGTAAGCAAAAAGGTTGTCAACCGGCAGTAGGGTCTTTGGTCCCAGGGTGACGGGCCAAAAAAGGAGCAGGGGCAGGAGTAATAGAATCAGCGCGGCCAGAACATCTTGCCGGGTAATGGCTCGAAACAAGTGGCCTGCTCCTAAGACATTTCGGCAGATTTGGGGCTAGACTTGGGCTGAACATTGTGGTGCCGCCAGCGGATTTCAAAAACGCGCAGAGCCGCTTCGATTTTAACCGGCACGGTCATCTTACTCTGGCCGATGCGCCGGTCTTCAAAATAAATGGGGATTTCGAGGATGCGAAAGTTCAGTTTTTCGGAGACGTAGGCCATCTCGACCTGAAAGACGTAGCCGTTAGAGGTAATACGCTCCAGGCCAATCCGCTGGAGGGCTGTACGCCGCCAGCATTTGAAACCGGCGGTCGCATCTTTGGTACGGACTCCCAAAATAACCCGCGCCCAGACCACGTTGGCCCACCAGCTTAACAACCAGCGCCACCAACTCCAGCGCTCGTCAAGCTCACCGCCGCCGACATAACGGGAGCCAACCACGACATCATGATCCTTGATTTGTTCCAACATCTTGGGAATATAGGACGGGGAGTGGGAAAAATCGGCATCCATCTGGATCACGTAATCCGCGCCCAGTTCCATAGCTCTGGTAAAGCCGGTAATATAAGCTGTGCCCAGGCCCAATTTACCTTTACGGTGAATCACATGCACCCGGCCTGGATACCGCTCCTGGGCCAGTTCGTCGGCAATACGGCCAGTGCCGTCGGGCGAGTCGTCGTCAACGACCAGGAGTTGCAAATTGGGGACATCCAGGGCCAGTAACTCGGCGGTAATGGCCGGCAAATTGTCGGCTTCATTATAGGTTGGAATAACAACAATGGTTGTCATAGGAAGTCTTTTCTGGGGATAGGTGGGTCAGGTTGAGTTTATAAGCAGGTCTGGTAAAACGATTATACTCTTGAGCTAAGGAAAGGTCAATTGCCTTCCAAATTGGGCAGTTGGATAACGGGGAAAAGCCGGGGGTCGAACTCACCGCGCCACTCCGGCCCCAAACGAAGGAGTTCCTGTCGAATGGCTTCGGCGGCGGTCAGGAGGTAGGCAATATCAATGCCCATACAACCGGGGCTGAAACGCCCAATCTTGGGTATCCCACGTTCCAGCACTTTCATCGCCCCCCGCCAATTTTTCTTTTGCACGTGATAACAAGCCACACTGATCTGAATAAGGCCCTGGTACATCACTCGCACCGGGTCTGTTTCTTCATTCCAGGCATTTTCGATCACTTCGTGACACTCAAAGTAGTCGCCCTGGTTGAACAGCTTTAGCCCTTCCAATAACAAGGGTGGGGGCATTTCTCGGCAGCGATCTGTATCAATGATCCACTTGTGCTTTTCCACCAGATGGGCCAACTGGCCGGCAATGGCCCCCCGTCCGACTACGGCGTTGCAGCCAGCGGCCAGCGCCCGCTCGCGCAGTTCCAGGTCCACATGCGGGCCGAAACCCAGGGTCGGCACATGCACGGCTTTTTTGCCCGGCCCTTTGACAAAGCGAACCAGCCGCTCCCAGTCAAAATTCCGGCTAAACAGATCCACAATCACCAGCACCGGAGCGGTAAATAGGGCTTTAGACAAGTCCGTTTCATTGGTAGCGGCTAGAGGCTGGTAGCCCTGTTGGCGCAGGCCCTCCTCCAGCCGGGGCAGAAACATGAGATCATCAACGATTAGAACAATTGTTTCACGCATTTAACCGGCCCGCACCTTTTGAGTCTGGCCATAATTAGGGATAAAGCGATAGCCCACGCCCCGCTCGGTGATAATGTATTTGGGGCTGCTCGGCTTTTTTTCGATTTTTTTGCGCAACCGCCACATGTACCATTTGACGCTTTCCAGGTTGGCATCGGAGTCATAAGACCAGACATTTTCAAAAATAAACTCGGTGCTAAGGATGCGCCCGGCCCGGTGAGCCATAAAAAGCAGCAAATCAAATTCGGTGGGCGTAAGGTCCAAAACTTCTCCGTTCAGCGTCACAATCCTATCGGTAGGGTCAATAATCAGCTCACCATCGCCAAAACGTAAGGGAGCCTTGGCCGAGGGGGGAGGCATATTAGCCCGGCGCAACACCGCCGAAACACGTGCCAGCAATTCATCCTTTTGAAACGGCTTGACCAGATAATCGTCGGCCCCGGCCCGCAACCCGCGCACGATATCATTTTGTGAGCCGAGCGCGGTCAGCATAATAATGGGTACCGTTGACACTGCGCGTACCCGGCTGCAAAACTCCCAGCCGTCCATGTGCGGCATCATAATATCCAATATAACCAGATGCGGCTTCGTTTCCGACAGCAGGCGCAAACCTTCTTCGCCGCCAGCAGCAACAATAACCTCATAGTTATCCTGCTTTAAACTGGTTTGGATAAGTTGTAGCAGGCCGGGGTCGTCGTCTACCACCAAGATTTTTTCGACCACAATTCCCTCGCTTCCTTCACTTATTTCTCCATCTTTTATTGTATTGATGTAGCCGAAATGTGTCAACGTGCTAAAGGTCCAATCTTGGACAAAATTTCGATAACGGAAGCCAAGGTGAAGACCGCACTAAATCTACCCGGTCTTCGGTCTGCTGTCACCGGTCCGCCCCCCAATTTCTAATGAAAATCTAATGGTATTCTGGCGCAAGGGTGGTATAATAGTTTTCGAGAGTAAGGTATTTCCAAGATTTAAATTGGCCAAAACGTGTTGGGTCTTGCGTGATGTAAAGCGGACGGAACATGCAAGACGTAACACGAATATTGAATAGTGATTTTCTTGGAACTGCCTAAGGTGTATTTATAATTTGAGGTACAACTAATCATGATGCGTTTTGACAAGTTTACTGAACGCGCCCAAGACGCCGCGATGCGGGCCTACGAAATTTTGCAGCGGTATCAACATTCCCAGGCCGACACCGAGCATTTGTTACTGGCCCTGCTGGAGCAGCCGAATGGGCTGATCCCTGAAATATTGGAAAAAATGGGCGTTGAACCGGAAATGGTTATGGCCCGGCTCGACCAGGTGTTATCCGCCGCGCCTAAAGTGGGTGGGATGGTCAATATGGCCGTGGGCCAGGTTTACATTACCCCGCGCTTAAAACGGGTGCTGGACAATGCCCAGGAAGAAGCCAAAAACATGCAGGACGAGTATATCTCGACCGAGCACCTGTTTTTGGCGATATGCAGCGAGCGCGGCACACCCAGCGCCCGCATTTTGCAGGAAGTCGGCGTGACCAAAGCGAAAGTGGTTGACACCATCGAGGTGGTCCGGGGCGGGCAAAAAGTGACCAGCCCCCAGGCCGAAACGCGCTATCGCACCCTGGAAAAATACAGCCGTGACCTGACCCAGATGGCCGTCGAGGGCAAGCTTGACCCGGTGATCGGCCGCGATGACGAAATTTTGCGCTTGATTCAGGTCTTGTGCCGGCGCACCAAAAATAACCCCGTGCTTATCGGCGAGGCCGGGGTGGGCAAAACCGCCATCGTCGAAGGGCTGGCCCAAAAGATTGCCAGCGACGACGTGCCCGAACTTCTCATGGGCCGGCGGGTGGTCAGCCTGGATTTGGGAGCGATGATTGCCGGCTCTCGCTTCCGCGGCGAGTTTGAAGAACGGCTCAAAAATGCCCTGGAGGAAATTCAGCGGGCGCAGGGTGAAATCATCCTGTTTATTGATGAACTACACACAGTGGTTGGTGCGGGCGCGGCCCAGGGCGCAGTAGACGCCAGCAATATGATGAAACCGGCCCTGGCCCGCGGCGAACTGCGCTGCATCGGCGCAACTACTCTGGACGAGTTCCGCAAATATATCGAAAAAGACCCGGCCCTGGAGCGCCGCTTTGCCCCGATTTTTGTCGAAGAGCCGACGGTGGAGGAAGCCATCGAGATGCTGCGCGGGCTGAAGCACCGCTACGAAGCCCATCACAACGTCACCTACACCGACGACGCCATCACCTCGGCGGCGCGGTTGTCGCACCGCTATGTGACCGACCGCCACCTGCCCGACAAGGCCATTGACCTGATTGACGAGGCCGCCAGCAAGCTGCGGGTAGCAATTTATTCCATGCCCGAGGCGCTCAAAGAGAAAAAGAAACGAGTCACCAAGCTGCAAGCCGACGAAACCGAAGCCGGGCAGCGCCAGGATTGGGAGCATGCCGCCCGTATCAAAGCCGAGCGGCTGCGCATTGAAGAGGAGTTCCAGGTAGAGCGCGATACCTGGCGGCGGGAGAAAAACCTGGATGAAGTGGTCGAAGTAAGCGATATTGCCGAGGTGGTAGCTAATTGGACCGGCATCCCGGTGCATGACATGCTCCAGACCGAAGCCGAAAAGTTGCTACACATGGAAGCGGCCTTGCACCAGCGCATCATCGGCCAGGAAGAGGCCATCAACGCCATCAGCGACGCCATTCGCCGCTCGCGCTCCGGTCTCAAAGACCCACGCCGGCCGACCGGCAGCTTCCTGTTCCTGGGCAGTTCCGGCGTGGGCAAAACCGAGCTGGCTAAAACGCTGGCCTGGTTCCTGTTTGACGATGAGGACGCCCTGCTGCGGATTGACATGAGCGAATACCGCGAAGGCCACACCACCAGCCGCTTGTTCGGCGCGCCGCCCGGCTATGTGGGCTACGACGAGGGCGGCCAACTGACCGAAGCCGTCCGCCGCCGCCCGTACCAGGTGGTTCTCTTTGACGAAATCGAAAAAGCCCACCCGGATGTGTGGAACGCCCTGCTCCAAATTTTGGAAGACGGCCGGCTGACCGACGGCCAGGGGCACATGGTTGATTTTAGCAATACGGTCGTCATTATGACCAGCAACCTGGGCACAGCCTTTGGCCCCAAAGGCGGCACCCTGGGCTTCCGCCAGCGCGGCGACCAGGGCACCTTTGACGACACCCGCTTGAAGGGCGAAATTCAGGACGCGCTGCGCCGCCACTTCCGGCCTGAGTTTTTGAACCGGATTGACGAAATTATCATCTTCCACACCTTAACCCAGGAGCAGGTGGTCCAGATTGTGGATTTGCAGATGCAGGAAATCGCCAAGCGCCTGGGCGAGCACCAGGTTAACATCGAGCTGACCGACGCCGCCCGGACCTGGCTGGCCGAACAGGGCTACGATCCAGCCTTTGGGGCGCGGCCCTTGCGCCGCACCCTGCAAAAGCAGGTCGAGTCGCCCCTCTCGGTCAAAATGCTGCGCGGCGACTTCAAAGCCGGCGACACCATCATCGTGGATTACAACGAGGCCGATGGCCTGGTCTTTGTCCGCCGGGATGAGTTGGTGGTCGAAGTGCCGGCGAATGTCGAGATGAGCGAGAGCGAGTAGTCTCTGCGATGAAAATCAAATTTTTTACCACCGGCGGCACCATTGACAAGGTTTATTTCGACGCCCGCAGCGAGTATCAAGTGGGCGCGCCGCAGGTAACGGAAATTTTGAAAGAGGCCAACGTGGCCTTTGAGTACGAAGTGGTTTCCATCCTCAAAAAAGACAGCCTGGAAATGACCGAGGCAGACCGGCAGGTAATCCGCCGAACCATTGAAGCCGAACCATGCGAGCGAATAGTCATCACCCACGGCACCGATACGATGGTGGATACGGCCAAATATCTGCTGGGCCTGCCGGGCAAGACCATTGTTTTTACCGGGGCCATGGAACCGGCCCGCTCCCGCTACACCGACGCCATTTTTAATGTCGGCTGCGCCATTGCCGCCGCGCAAACACAAGCGCCGGGGGTGTACATCGCCATGAACGGGCGGGTTTACGCGGCTGACCATGTGAGGAAAAATTACGAAACCCGGCGTTTTGAGGAGATTTGAGGTGGGCGTAACTACTCAGCCATGTCATTTCGACCGAAGGGAGAAATCTTCGAGGCCGATGTATCAAGGGCTAAGCAGTTACAGTTGGGCAAAACAAAAAGGCCGGTGAAGTTTCTGTCACCGGCCTTTTTTAATTTCTCCCTCAGCTTGGCTGGACAAATGAAGCGGCACGGGCCACCGGGCGGCGAGTCGCCTTCTTGAGCAGTTCAATCCGCCGCAGCAAATAGGGTGAAAAGTGGTTGCCATAACGCTTCCACAGCTCGGGCCGCATCCAATCGTTGCCGGTCATGCGGCCCCGGCAGTGGGGCGTGCCGCACGCGCACGGAAATTCATCATAAGGACTGCCGTCGGTCATAGCGTAGTCAAAACAGACTTCTTCGCCGGGAGCGATGTCACGCAGCGCTACCAAAGTCATCTGGCCGCTCACCCCGGCGTTCGGGTCACAGCAGTGATTCACCAAGTCAGCCGTTTCGGGTGGACGCATAGTCACCAGGTAAAGATTTTCTTCAACCTGGACGCTGTAGGGATAACCGGCCTCCCTCAATCGAGGCAGTTGGTCGCCCGTGACCACTTCGCCACTCCAAACAATCAATAATTCTCCGGCCCGCACCCCCTCGCGGGCGTAGACCCCCCAGCCGCCCTTATGCGGGTGCTGGCGAGCCTCCAACTTGGGTGAAGCATAAGAAGCCTGCGCATTTAACACTTTTATTTATTTATAGCCTCCTGTTTTTGTAAAATAGCGATCATCCGCCGTGAAGCCGGCGAGTCATCCAAAGGTTGAGCCAGGTCAAAATCTCCATGCCAGCCGACCACCCGCAGCACTCCGGACATCTCGGCCAGCAAGCTAATTTCCTGGGGTAACAACAGGCGCTCTTTGGCTGAGTCGTGAACCACCTGCGTCTGACCGTGATCGTTGACCCGCATCTCCAGTTCCACATGAGCCACACTGCTGACCAAATCATAGCGGGGATTGTTGGTAGCCCACTGAATTTCCGCCGAAACGCCGTCACGCGCCCCGGCATAGTAGAACGGCGTGTAATGCCAAAAGGAACACTCACGGGGGTGGGTCAGATCAACAAGATAGATACCCCCTTTGGTCAGGCTGGCCCCCACAGCCCGGAAATGCTGGATCAGGTCGGCGTTGGTCAACAGCGCATCCAGCCCATCGAACATACAAAAAGCCACATCCACCGGCTCGCTCAGGTGAATCTGGCGCATATCGGCTTCAAGCCAACAGGCTTCAACGCCGGCTATGGCATCTTTGTGGTGGGCCAGGGCAATCATTGCCCCGTTCAGGTCCAGGCCGGTGGCCCGCAAGCCCCGTTGAGCCAAAGCACGGGTATGGTAGCCCGGCCCGCAGGCCACCTCTAACGACGACTGCGGTTCACGTTTAGCATAGTGCCGGCAAACGGCCACCAAAAAATCTACTTCCCGGCTGACGTCGCGTTCAAAAATGAGGTCATAATAAACCACGTTTTGGTATAGGTTATTATGCTCGGCCATACTGTTATTATGATTTCTCCTATGGGGTAAACCAGGCTCAATGAGCGCGGTATTATAGCACCACCCTCGCTTGAATCAAGCGGCCATGCCCATTGCATCATCCTTTTTGGAGCCAAAAAAATGACTCCGTTTTGATGGGTTTATCTCTCAATAATCGAAAGAACAGTATCTATTGCCGGTTTATGTTGGTGTTAATATAAGAATTTTTTAGGGTTTTAGAGCTGCCGAAAGTTTTTGGCGGACCTATTAATTGGTAGTAGATGATGTGCGTATCTGCACCGTTTTAAAGGCGTATTTGCCGGTTATATTAAAATAAAAACAGGTGTAGTACTCCCCCGCATACCCCGGATACGTGATTAATCCGGGGTATTTTTTGCCGCACCTCTATAACTTGCAATGTATTTGTCTATAATTTGCACAGGTTTTAATTTAGAAGTACAATAAAAGAATGAACAAGAGGATACAGGTCAACTTTTATCTAAACCCAGCCATTCCCTTTAAACAACTGCCAGTCAGCCGGCTGTTTGCCGCCTGGATTTTGGCTATGATTGTCCTGCCGATTGCCAATTTCTTTTTAGGCCAGGCCGCGCTGCCACCGGTTATCACCTTAAGTACCTTGCTGCAAGTCACCCTGGTACTGACCTTTCTGGTCCCCACCTGGGGCTGGCGAATCACCCTCAGAAGCGCTATCACGGTGATGGGCCTGGCCTGGCTGATTGAATTTACCGGCTCGACCACCGGCTACCCTTTCGGCGCTTATCATTATACCAACTTAATGCAGCCTCAAATCGGCGGCGTGCCGATACTCATTCCGCTGGCCTGGTTGATGATGCTGCCGCCGGCCTGGGCGGTCGCCCGCCGTATCGCCGGGCCACATTCGCGTCTGGCTTTTATAGCCTGGAGCGCCCTGGCTATGACCGCCTGGGACCTGTTTTTGGACCCGCAAATGGTCGCCTGGGGCTTGTGGGTCTGGGCGCAGCCGGGCGGCTACTTCGGCATCCCCTGGACGAACTCTTTGGGCTGGTTGTTGGCCTCAGCCTTGATTACCGCAGTGGTCCGCCCCGGTCCACTGCCTACCCGCCCACTGGTGTTGATTTATGCCATTACCTGGCTGCTGGAAAGCTTGGGCCTGTTCTTTTTCTGGGGCTTACCCGGCCCGGCGTTGGTGGGGTTTACCGGGATGGGGAGTTTATTATACTTGGCAACAATGAAGCGTGGTGCGTGGTACGGGGTGCGTAGAAAGTTCACGCACCACGCACTACGCACTACCATTGAAGACTTATGACCATAACCCTTATTTGGCTCATTATCGCCTTCCTCTCCGGCTTGCTGCCTTTCTCCGTTTGGGTGGGGCAGTTGGCCCTGCGGACCGATATTCGCCGCTGCGGTGACGGCAACCCCGGCGCGACCAACGTGCTGCGCAGCGGCAGCCGGGGCTGGGCCGCCCTCGCCCTCCTGTTCGACTCGCTGAAAGGAGCCATTCCGGTGGGGCTGGCCTATTTCTGGGCCGGCTTGACCGGCTGGCCGCTGGTAGCAGTAGCCCTGGCCCCGGTAGTAGGCCACGCCTTTTCGCCGCTGCTGGGTTTTCGCGGGGGCAAAGCCGTGGCCGTTACCTTTGGTATCTGGACCGGCTTAACCCTGTGGGAAGGCCCAACAGTGCTGGGTCTGGCCCTGGGGTTGTGGTTTGCCATCATCGCCGTAGACGGCTGGGCCATGCTCCTGGCTCTGTTCAGCTTGCTGGCTTATCTCCTGTTGGCCCGGCCCGAACCAGATCTGCTAACAATCTGGATAGGCAATACCCTTATCCTGGCCTGGAAACATCGCGCCGATTTGGCGCAGTGGCCTCAACCTCGCTCGTGGCTGAAGAAAAAGGAACTCGTAGGAACTGAGAGAACTCATAGACATTGAGGGAAAAATAAAGCCCCCTCAGTTTCTATCAATTCCACCTGGCATAGCTTTTATGATTTTTCTGCTCACTTTTGTTACCCTGGCCCTCATCGGCATGGCGTTGGTTGCCATCCTCAACACGTTAACTTTTCCCCGTCTCAAGCCAATTTTCTTCGCCTCTTCGCCTCCTCGCCTCTCCATTCTCATCCCCGCCCGCAACGAAGCAACGGTCATTGGTCAGACCGTGCGGAGTTTGCTAAATCAGGACTACCCTCACTTTGAGCTGCTCCTGCTAGACGACAATTCCACCGACCATACGGCTGCCCTCGCCCAAGCTGCGGCCCAGGGCGACGCCCGTCTGCGCGTGATAATCGGCTCACCGCTGCCGGGGGGCTGGCTGGGCAAAAATTGGGCCTGCCACCAACTGGCCCAGGCTGCCAGCGGTGAGTGGCTTATCTTTACAGATGCCGATGTGCGCTGGTCGCCAGGCGCGCTGGCGGCTCTGGCGGCTGAAATGAACCGCACCCAGGCTGACCTGCTGACGGTTTGGCCCACCCAGCACACTGTCACCTGGGGCGAGCGGCTGGTGGTGCCGTTGATGGCCCTGGTAATTTGGGGCTACTTGCCGGTACTGCTGGTCCATCATCTGCCCTGGTCGTCGCTGGCGGCGGCCAACGGCCAATGTTTGGCCTTTCGACGGCGGGCGTATCAGGCCATCGGTGGGCATGCCGCCTTGCGCGATAACATTTTGGAAGATGTCGCCTTTGCCCGGCGAATTAAGGCTGCGGGCTTGCGCCTGCGCATGGCCGATGGGGCCGGCCTCATTGCCTGCCGTATGTACCGCGATTGGCCCTCGGTGCGCGATGGCTTTGCCAAGAATATTCTGGCCGGTTACGGGGGGTCTGTTTTTTTTCTGGCTCTGGCCACGGCTTTTCACTGGCTGGTTTTTCTATTTCCCTGGCTTCTCGCATTTACGATTTACGATTTACGACATCGTGCCCTTTGGGTATTTACGATTAGTTATCCACCATTCGCCATTCACCATTCGCCATTTGTTTCCCTGCTCCTCATTAGCCTCGGCTTATCTGTCCGGCTGCTCACCGCTGCCGCTACTCGCCAGCGTCTTGCCGATGCGCTGCTCATGCCCGTCTCGGTGCTGCTGATGACGCGCATCGCGGTTCAAGCCGTCTGGTGGCATTGGCGCGGCGGGCCAATGTGGAAAGGGAGAGTGGTTAAACGTTCAAACGTTTAACGTTTAACAATGAAACGCATTATCATCATTGGCGCGGGCATTGGCGGACTCACCACAGCTATCCGGCTGGCGGCGGCGGGCCGAAAGGTGCGAGTGCTGGAACAAAATGATGCTGTCGGCGGCAAGATGGGCCAAATTCGGCAGGATGGCTATCGCTGGGATACCGGCCCCTCGGTCATTACCATGCGTCCTGTGCTGGAGGAACTGTTCGCCACCGCCGGCCGCCGCCTGGAAGATTATCTGACCCTGCGGCCAGTCGAGCCGCTGACCCGTTACTTTTACCCCGACGGAACCATCCTCGACGCCACCTCCGACCTTTCACGCATGGCGGCGCAAATCGCCGCGCTGGATGAGCGCGACGTGGAAGGCTACCTGGCCTATCTGGCTTATGCTGCCCGGCTGCACCGTCTCACCGGCCCGGTCTTTATTTATAACCAGCCGCCTTCCTGGCGCAGCCTCTTGCGTGTGCCCTGGCACGATGCGCTGCGGGTGGATGCCGGACGGACGATGGACGCAGCCATTCGCAGTTTCGTTCACTCGCCGCATCTGCGCCAGCTTTTGGGGCGTTTTGCCACCTATGTCGGCGGCAGTCCTTATCAAGCTCCGGCTACGCTCAACGTCATCGCTCACGTGGAGTTAACCGGCGGCGTCTGGTATCCGCAAGGGGGCGTCTATGCAATCGCTCAAGCATTGGCTCGGCTGGCTGGGGAGTTGGGGGTTGAAATCCACACCGGCTGCCCGGTGAGCCAGATTGTCGCGGCTGATAATAAGGTTCAGGGGGTTATGTTAGCCGATGGCAGCTTGCAGGCTGCCGATACCGTGGTCGCCAATGTGGATGTGGCGACCGTTTATCACAAGCTGCTGCCGCCCAGTCTGGCCACACCGCAGCGGCTGGCCCGCCTGACCCGTATCGAACCTTCCTGCTCCGGCTTTATTTTGCTGCTGGGCGTGGCTGGCACAAACCCACAGCTCGCTCATCATAACATCTTTTTTTCAGGCGACTACCGCCGCGAGTTCGACGATATTTTCCAGCGCGGCGTCCCACCCGCCGACCCGACGATTTATGTCGCCATTACTTCAAAATCCGATCCCGCGCACGCCCCTGCCGGTAGTGAAAACTGGTTTGTCCTGGTCAATGCACCCGCCCTGGACAGCCGGTTTGATTGGACCATTCAGGCCGGCGCTTACCGTAACCATGTCCTGGCCCGCCTGGCCGATTTTGGGCTGGACGTCCGCGGCTGCCTTCAAACCGAACAGATGCTGACCCCGCTCGATCTGGCCCGGCAGAGCGGCGCCTGGCGCGGGGCGCTCTATGGCGCGTCGTCCAACAACCCTTTCACCGCTTTTCGCCGCCCGCACAACCGCGCCCCCGGAGTAACCGGCCTCTACTTTGTCGGCGGGACCACCCACCCCGGCGGCGGCGTACCGATGGTTATGCTCTCCGGCAAAGTGGTCAACCACCTGATTATTAGCGATGGAGGTTAACTTTAGCTGTGCAATTGTCAGCGGGGTTCAGCTGGGGTATGATTAAAGGGGAAAGTGAGGCGAGATGCTTTTCGTCTCGTGTGGAGGTTAGAGATTGGAGATTAAATCCTATCTCCAATCTCCAATCTCTATTTCAGAGGAGCGACGTTATGGGCAGTTCAATTCCTTTATTCAGCGTGCAGGGGATTACTATCCGCATGCACATCACCTTTCCGCTTATTTTAATTTGGGGGGCGCTGCAATTTGGCGTATTTACCGGGGGTGGTTGGAGCGGGGCCATTTTTGGCCTCATTGTCACCTTCTTGTTATTTGCCATTGTGGTGCTGCACGAACTGGGGCACAGCCTGGCGGCGCTGCGTTATGGCGTGCCGGTCAAACAGATTGTCCTGCTACCCATCGGCGGGGTGGCCGAGTTGGGGCGCATGCCCGAAAAACCCATCCAGGAGTTTGTGATTGCGATTGTCGGGCCGCTGGTTAACTTTGCTTTGGCCATTATTTTGGCGCCGCTGGGGCTGGCGCTTGGCCAGGGATTTGGGGGGTGGTCGCCGGCTGATTTGTTTGATAATTTGGGCCAGCTTAGCTTTAACGCTATTTTTAACTATGTTTTTGTGTCGAATCTTTTCCTGGGTATTTTTAACCTGCTGCCGGCCTTCCCGATGGACGGCGGGCGGGTACTGCGGGCTTTGCTGGCTACTCAGGTCAGTTATCAACGCGCCACCTCGATTGCGGTCACCATCGGCCAGACCCTGGCCTGGATGTTGGGCTTATACGGCTTTCTGAACGGCAATTTTTTCACCATCCTGATTGCCGTCTTCATCTTTTCGGGGGCCGAGGCCGAACGCCAACTGGTCCAAACCCGCAGTGTGCTGGGCGACCTGACGGTAGAACAGGCCTATTCCCGGCGGGTGCAGACGCTTACCCCGCAATCCTCCCTGCGTGACGCGGTCAAGCTGACGTTTGACTCTTTCCAGTCCGATTTTCCCGTCTGCGAAGGCGAGCAATTAGTGGGTCTTTTAACTTACACCCGGCTGCTCGAGGCGCTCGACCAGCACGGCCCCAATGTGCCGGTGGGTGAGGTCATGTTAACCGATATCAGCCCGCTCTCGCCCAAAGGCAACCTGTTTGCCGCGCAGCAGCGTCTGGCTGAAAATAATCTGGAAGCCCTGCCGGTCGTCGCCGATGGGCGCTTCCTGGGGCTGCTGACCAATCGCGACATCGGCGAAGTTTACCGCATTGCCTCTACCCAGCCCGACCTGATCGCCACCCTGAAACTCGATAAGGTGAAAAGTCTTTCCTGAGCCAGACCACTTTCCTGGTAATTGTAGCAGCATCCTGAGTGATTTGAGCGCAGCGAAAATCGTATCGAAGGATGCTGCGACATCGCACCCCTCGATACAGCCTCATTTCGTTTCGGCTTACTCAGGATGCGATGTCGCCCTCGAAGCAAGGGTTTACTCTAACGCCCGCAACTGCGGCACGCGCAGCCACAGCCACCCGGCAAAACCCAAGGAAATGAGCGCGCTGAGAGCCACTGTATTGGGTTCGCCAATCCACTCGGCCGCCCAGCCGGCCAGTAAGGCCCCCAGCGGCATCAGCCCAAAAAAGCCCAGGGTGTAAATACTGACCACCCGCCCACGCAGTTCATCCGGCACCAGAGTTTGGATGAGGTTGTTGGCCAAATTGAAAAGAACCATAAAGCCCCACCCGGCTCCTACCAGGGTTAATAGCGACAGGGGCAGCCAACGCATCTGAGCAAAAAACAGCACCATGACCGGAAAGACAAAAGAACCAATGGTCAGCAGTCTGCCGCGACCGTTAAAATTTCCCAGGGCAGCAATCATCAGCGCCCCTATCAAAGCCCCCACGCCCCGCGCTCCGAGCAGCCAGCCGTTGGTAGTGGCATCGCCGCCCATTACAGTGGTGGCCCAGGCCGGTATTAATGTCATAAAAGCCAGGCCAAACAAACTGATTACCGCCGCCACGCTGACAATGGTCCGAATAATGAGATGCGAAGCCACATACCGCAGACCTTCTTTTAAATCTTCCAACGCCGCCGTTGCCCGCCGAGGGGACAGCGTTGGGGTCAAACGCATCAGCAGTAGGGCGGTAATGACGGCAATAAAGCTGACGCCGTTGATAGTAAAGCACCAGGCCGGCCCCAAAAAGGCGTAGGTCAGACCGGCCACCGACGGCCCAACCACCGTTGCCAGGTTGAACATACTGGAGTTGAGGGCGATGGCATTGGTCAAATCCTCCCGGTCCACCATTTCGACCACAAAGGCCTGCCGCGCCGGCGCATCAAAAGCATTCGCCACACCCAAGCCCAGGGCCAACAGCACAATATGCCAGGGGCGGATCAGCCCCGAAAAAGTCAAAACGGCTTGAATAAAAGCCAGGATCATCATGCCGGTTTGAGTAAGGAGCAGTAAGCGGCGGCGCGGCATCCGGTCGGCAACAACGCCGCCGTACAGCATAAACAACCACGACGGCGCTCCCGCAGCAAAACCCACATAACCCAAATAAGCCGGAGAGTGGGTTAGCTGGAAGACCAGATAGCCCTGGGCGGTGGTCTGCATCCAGGTACCCACCAGGGAGACAAGCTGGCCGATAAACCACAGGCGATAGTTGCGATGTTTAAGGGCGGCAAAGGTTTGCCCAAAATTAAGGCTGAACAGAGGGCGCCCACCCAACTGTTCGCCCAGCAAGCGCAGCATGCGCCCATAGCGGGTTGTCAGAGCTGGGACTTCACGGCCCGGTCCAAGAGAGACTGCTTCTGTTTTGGGGGTCGCTTTTGGCTTCATCATTATCTCAATGGCTCAATTTCATGGCTGGGGGTAAAAAGCGGGCGCAAAATCTGCATAGCCTGGGTAACAATAGTGCGTTTTTCCGCGGGCAGTTGGGCCAACCGCCGGGCTAGATAAGCCTGGCTGGCCTCATGGGCCGACTGAAAGCAGGCCTGCCCCGCCGGGGTCAGCGCCAGCCTCACCCGGCGGCGATCGTCGGGAGAGAACTCCCGCGTAATCAGTTGGCGGGCGACCAACCCATCTACCAACTTTGACATAGAAGGCAGGGTCAGCCCGATAAATTCGGCGGCGTCGGAGAGCGACGCCCCGGCATAATAATTGAGATAGGCCAACGTCCGAAACTGCGGCACCGACAAATCCCAGGCCCGCTGGCGGCGCATCTCGGCCCGGATAGCCCGCATCAGCAACGGGGTTACTTCTAAAACTTCTTGGGCGCATTCCTCAACCGAACCCATCAATTAGTTTCCCTTTCTAATAATTAATAAAACTAACTATAGCATGAGCGCAGCCGTAAGTCAATCGCCCGGCAGCCGAAATAAACGAATTGACAGTCCCCCGGTACATGTTATAATTTCTGACAATTCCCCAAGGTACAGCGCAATAAGTAATCATTTAAAATTTATTTCCCGTTTTGAGTTCCTACGACTTCCCTCAGTTTCGTGGGAACTGGTAGGAACTTGAGGGAACTTATTTTTGGACAATCACTGAGCGATGAACAATAAAGTTATTTCTCTGGCTGAAGCGGTGGCAACGGTACCCAACGGAGCCACCCTGGCCTTGGGCGGGAATACCCTTCATCGCAGCCCCTCGGCGGCGGTACATGAACTGATCCGGCAGGGCAAAAAAGGGCTGAACCTGGTTAAAACGGCCGGGGCCTACGATGTGGACATTTTGTGCGGCGCAGGGGTAGCTTCCGCCGTGACGGCCGGTTTTATCGGCTATGAAAATGTGTTTGGCATGGCCGGGCTGTATCGCCAGGCCGTCGAAGCGGGCCGGGTGCAAGCCTGCGAACACGCCTGCTACAGCGTGATTGCCGGGCTGCGGGCGGCGGCGCAGGGCGTCCCTTTTATGCCCGTCGCCGGGCTGACCGACTCCGATGTGCCGGCCGCCCAGGGCTTTCGCCCCGTGATTGATCCCTACACCGGCCAATCCGTGGTCGCCATCCCCGCCATCACCCCCGATGTTGCCATTATTCACGTCCACGAAGCCGACACACAGGGCAACGCCCGCATCCGGGGAACGCTATTTGAAGATGTATTAATGGTCACAGCGGCTCGCCGGGTCATTTTAACCACCGAGCGCGTTGTAGACGGGCAAACCTTTACCGCCCAGCCGGAACTGACGACCATCGCCGGGTTTATGGTGGATATGGTGGTGGAAGCGCCGGCCGGGGCCTGGCCGTGCAGTTGCGCCGGGCTGTATGATTATGATGCCGAGTATTTGGCGGAGTATGTGGCAAGCACGCGCACAGTGGAGGATTTTGAGCGATTTTTACGCAGGGTAACAAGGTAGCAGAGTCGCAAGGTAGCAGGGTAGCAGGTTTTTGCTACCTTGCTACCTGCTACCCTGTTACTTTACCTTCTTTTTCAGGACGGTTGTGATGCCCCCTCTCACCCCCGACATTATGCTGCCCATCGCCCTGGCCCGGCTGCTGCGGGATGGAGAAACCGTTTTTCACGGCGTCGCTTCGCCCGTACCGATGGTGGCAATACTGCTGGCTAAGCGGCTGCACGCACCCAACCTGGTTTATCTCAACATCACCGGCTCGATTGACCCCACGCCGGCGGCTCTGCCCGCTTCTACGGTTGACCCTCGGCTGCTCCAGGGCACGCGCAGCTTGGTCACGCTGACCGATTTGTTTGATCTATCGGCGCGGGGCAAGCTGGACACAGCTTTTCTCTCCGGCGTGCAGATTGACGCTTTGGGCCAGATCAACATGAGCCTGATCCCCGGCCCCAATGGCGACGTTCACCGGCCCAAAGTGCGCCTGCCCGGCGGAGCCGGCTCAGCCTGTATTATGCCGACGGCCAAACGGACCCTTCTCTGGCGGACCAAGCACGACCCGCGCACCTTTGTCGAGCGGGTCAGCTTCAAAACCACCGGCGGCCGGGTAGATCGCGTCGTCACCCCTCTGTGCGTTTTTCGCCGCGTCGAAGGCCGCTTGACCGTTGAGAGCATCCATCCCTACAGTTCACCCGGCGAAGTTCAGGCCCAAACCGGCTTTGCCCTCAACCTGCCCCCCGCTGTCCCTATCACTCCCCCACCCACGCCGGAGGAACTGGCCGCGCTGGAAGCGGTGGACCCGGAGAAGGTGCGCTTGATAGAGTTTTGAATAAATGCGTGGTACGTGGTGCGTAGTGCGTGGTAAAAAACAGAGCACGCACCACGCACTACGCACCACGTTATTTGAACAAGGAGGTTCACCATGCCATTCAAAGAAGTCTATTACACCCCCCTCACCCCGCAGAGCTTTTTGGACCGCAGCGCCTATGTCTTTCGGGAGAAAACGGCGATTGTTTACGGCCAGCAGCGCGTTACCTACCCGGAATTTGCGGGGCGGGTCAACCGGCTGGCGAATGCCCTGCGCGATTGGGGGCTGGGCCAGGGCGAGCGAGTCGCCTTTTTGTGCCCCAACATCCCGCCGCTGCTCGAAGCCCACTTTGGCGTGCCGCTGGCCGGCGGGGTGCTGGTGGCCATCAACACCCGCCTTTCTTCGGCGGAAATCCTGTATATTTTGAACCATTCCGAGGCCCGGCTGCTCTTTGTAGACACCGAACTGGCCGCCTTGATTGCCCCCATCCGCGAGTCGCTGGAAACGGTGCAGACGGTTGTCAACATTGTGGACCACGAGGCCGGCGCACCCGGCGAGCCTCTGCCCGGCCTCGATTACGAGAGCTTCCTGGCCGGCGGGTCAGCCGGCCCTGTGCCGTTCTGGCTGGAAGACGAGAACGAGACCATTTCGATCAACTACACCAGCGGCACCACCGGCCAGCCGAAAGGGGTGATGTACACTCATCGTGGGGCCTATCTCAATGCTCTAGCCGAAACAGTGGAACTGGGCATGAACAGCACCTCGGTCTACCTGTGGACGCTGCCCATGTTTCACTGCAACGGCTGGTGTTTTACCTGGGGCGTGGCCGCCGTCGGCGCAACCCACGTTTGCCTGCGCAAGTATGAACCCGGTAAGGCCATCTCGCTCATTATGGAGGAAGGCGTGACTCATTTCTGCGGCGCGCCAACGGTTATGATCATGTTAATCAACGATCCGGCAGTCAAAGATTTGAAGCTGCGCCGCCCGCTGCGCATCGCCATGGCCGCCGCTCCACCCTCGCCGACGATTATTCAGCGGGTGGAGGAGCTGGGGGCCGAAATTGTCCACCTCTACGGCCTGACCGAAACCTACGGCCCGCACACCATCTGCGAATGGCAAACGTCCTGGAACGACCTGCCGGTCGAGCAGCGCGCCCGGCTCAAGGCCCGCCAGGGCGTGGCTTACATCCACGCCGAGCTGCGGGTGGTGGATGAGCGCATGAACGACGTGCCCGCCGACGCTGCGACCATGGGCGAGGTGGTTATGCGCGGCAACAACGTGATGAAGGGCTACTTCAAGCGGCCCGAAGCCACCGCCGAGGCCTTTCGCGGCGGCTGGTTCCACAGCGGCGATGTGGGGGTGATGCACCCCGACGGCTACATCGAGCTGCGCGACCGGGCCAAAGACATCATCATCAGCGGCGGCGAGAACATCTCGACCATCGAGATCGAGCAGACGCTTTACAAGCACCCGGCGGTGCTGGAAGCCGCCGTGATTGCCATCCCTCACGACAAGTGGGGCGAAGTGCCCAAAGCCTTTGTCACCCTCAAAGCCGACGCCGCCGCCAGCGAGCAGGAGATGATTGACTTTTGCCGCGAGCGCCTGGCCCATTTCAAATGCCCCAAAGCCATCGAGTTTGGCCCGCTGCCCAAGACCTCGACCGGGAAGATTCAGAAGTTCAAGCTGCGGGAGAAGGAATGGCTGGGGTATGAGCGAAGGATTAATTGAAGGGATCAGGACAGGGGGACTTTCTTCTGTCATTTCGACCCGCCCTGCGGGGAGAAATCCTCTTCGTCGCCGGTCTCTGTGGTAGTCTGCTTAGCAGATTTCTCGGCCTCCGGCCTCGAAATGACAGGGACGAAGAACTGCACCTCCTTCTGTCATTTCGACCCGCCCTGCGGGGAGAAATCCTCTTCGTCGCCGGTCTCTGTGGTAGTCTGCTTAGCAGATTTCTCGGCCTCCGGCCTCGAAATGACACAGCAGAAGGATTGATTCTCATGAGTTCATCCTACTACGTTTACTTGTTAACCAATTGGAACGATCAAGTGATATATGTAGGCGTAACCAACAATCTGGAACGTCGCCTTTATGAACACAAACATAAACTGGTTCAAGGCTTTACGGCAAAGTATAATGTCAACAAATTGGTTTATTTTGAAGAGACGTCTGACGTAAATGCCGCCCTTCACCGTGAGAAGGAAATAAAAAAGTGGCGTCGAGAAAAGAAGAATGATCTGGTGACGAGTATGAATCCTGAGTGGCAAGATTTGAGTGAACGGTGGAAGTAAGATTTCTCGCACCCCCTTGCGGGTCGCTCGAAATGACAGCGCAGGCAGAATGTCATTTCGACCGTAGGGAGAAATCTTCTTCACCAGGGTCACTTAATTTTGTACCTTGAAGATTTCTCGGCCTCCGGCCTCGAAATGACAGCCGGGGATCATGTCATTTCGACCCGCCCTGCGGGGAGAAATCCTCTTCGCCGGGGGCGATTAACCTTGTCCCTGGCAGATTTCTCGGCCTCCGGCCTCGAAATGACAATCCATCTGATCGAAAGGACGTATCCGATGACCCTAAACCCCCTCCAAACCCTCGACCAAGCCCTGCAAACCCATATCCGCCCAGCGACGTTTCCGTTGGCGGTGCGGATGCTGGCCGAAGGGGAGCCGCTGCCGGAACGGGCCAAACGGCCCAAGCACGATTTTGGCGAAGAGATGGCCATTTGCCAGGCGTTTGCTATGGTCCGCCACACCGGGCGGGTCATTGCCATGAACGGCGACGACCTTTCCTGCCCGCTGGCCAAGGCGGTCTGGGGTTTTGAGCCGCTGCTGGATTACTTTTTGAACGGCATGACCTGCGCCGGTATGTACACCGAAACCCCGGCGGCGGGAGCCGTGACCGAGGCCGGGGTGGACAAGTGGGACTATCGGCAGTGGGCTTTCGTGGCCGCCGCGCCGCTGTCGCGCTGCACCTTTGAGCCGCACGTGATTATCGTCTACGGCAACTCGGCCCAGGTGATGCGGTTGGTCACGGCCCGGCTGTGGAAAACCGGCGGGCGGATCGAGTCCAGCTTCTCCGGGCGGATTGACTGCGCGGATGCGGTCATCACCACCATGAAAACCGGCGAGTGCCAGGTCATCCTGCCCTGCTACGGCGACCGCGTTTTTGCCCAGGCCGGCGATGGCGAGATGGCTTTCACGATTCCTTTTAGCAAAATCGAGATGGTTTTAGAGGGGTTAGAAGGCACCCACCAGGGCGGCATTCGTTACCCCATCCCCAAATTCCTCAATTACACCGGGGAATTTCCAGAACACTACGTCAAGATGGAAGAGCTGTGGGGAAAGGATGAAGGCGGAAGGATGAAGGATGAAAAATAAGAACTTCCGTCCGGCAAAGTCCGAGGCTGAAGCCGTCGGTCTGAAAGAGCGAAGCCCTCACGGGCTAGTTTTTAGCTCGGAGAGCTTTGCCCTCTCAGCGCGGCGGCTTCAGCCCCGCGCTGCTTTTATCCTTCTCGCTATATTGTTGTTAATCCTGGCCGGCTGTCGCCGGGCCGGGCCAGACTCGTCGGATGTGGAGGTCGAGGTGACGGTCAATCCAAATCCGCCGGCGGTGGGCCAGGCGACAGTGACGCTGACGTTCAGCGACGCCGGGGGCCAGCCGGTCAGTGGGGCGCAGGTGGAGTTGGAGGGTAATATGGTTCACGCCGGGATGGCCCCCACCTTTTCCAAACCCGCCGAAGTCGCACCGGGCCGCTACGAAGCCCCGCTTGAATTCAACATGGCCGGTGATTGGTTCATTCTGGTCAAAGCCACTCTGCCCGATGGCCGCAAGCTGGAGCGTCAGGTGGATGTGCCGGGGGTCAAATAAAATTGTGAATTGTGAATTGTCAATTGTGAATTGTGAATGAGTCTATCAGGCGCTTTTCATTCACAATTCATCATTCACAGTTCATAATTAGAAGGGGGGGATGCTATGTCGCAAACCGCCGAACATCAACGCCTGGCCGACTCGGAGAGCCGGCGGGGGGACTGGAAAAATTGGGGGCCGTATCTCAGTGAGCGGGCCTGGGGCACGGTGCGCGAGGATTACAGCGCCAGCGGCGAAGCCTGGGATTACTTTCCGCACGATCACGCCCGCAGCCGGGCTTATCGCTGGAATGAAGACGGCCTGGGCGGGGTCTGCAATCGCTTCCAGAATGTCTGCCTGGCTGTAGCCCTGTGGAACGGGCGCGACCCTATCCTCAAAGAGCGCCTTTTCGGGCTGACCGGCCCGGAGGGCAACCACGGCGAAGATGTCAAAGAGTATTATTTTTACCTCGACAGCACGCCGACCCACTCCTACATGAAGATGCTTTACAAATACCCGCAAGTGGAGTATCCCTACGCCTGGCTGGTGGATGAAAACCGGCGGCGTGGACGGCACACTGCGGAGTTTGAGCTGATTGACGCCCTCCACGACGCCTTTGCCGCCGGGCGCTACTTCGACGTGTTCATCGAGTACGCCAAAGCCGACCAGGAAGATATTCTCTGCCGCATTACAGCGGTCAATCGCGGCCCGGAGCCGGCCCTGCTCCATATTTTGCCCCATCTGTGGTATCGCAACACCTGGTCGTGGGGCCACAATGCCGCCCGGCCTGAGATGCGCGCGATTGATTGGGGGACCGTCCACTTGCAGCACCGTCACCTGGGCGACCGCTGGTGGTACGTCAGTGGGCTGGGGGCGCTCGATCCGCTGCCCTTTCAAGACTCCACCTTTCTACTGTTTACCGAAAACGACACCAACATGGAACGGCTCTTTGGCGTGCCCAACGCCAGCCCGTATGTCAAAGACGGCATCCACGAGGCGGTGGTGCATGGCCGGCTGGAACGGGTCAACCCGGCCCGCAGCGGCACCAAGGTCGCCGCTCATTTCCGGGCTGTGCTGGCCCCCGGCGAAACGGCGGAGGCGCATGTCCGCTTTGCCAACACCTCCCTGGATGCGCCCTTTAGCGATTTCGACGCCGTTTTCAGCCAGCGCCAGCAAGAGGCCGACGAGTTTTTTGCCGCCGTTCAGGCCCCTACCCTGAGCGAGGATGAGCGGCGCATCCAGCGCCAGGCTTTTGCCGGGCTGCTGTGGAGCAAGCAATTTTATCATTACGGGGTGCAGCTCTGGCTCGACGGCGACCCGGCCGGCCCACCCCCACCGCGCTGGCGCAAATATGGGCGCAACGCGGAGTGGCAACATCTTTATAACCTCGATGTGTTGTCCATGCCCGACAAGTGGGAGTATCCCTGGTACGCTGCCTGGGATTTGGCCTTCCACTGCCTGCCGATTGCCCTGGTTGACCCCGAATTAGCCAAGCGCCAGTTGATTTTGCTCCTGCGCGAGTGGTACATGCACCCCAACGGCCAGATTCCGGCCTACGAGTGGGCCTTTAGCGATGTCAACCCGCCGGTCCACGCCTGGGCCGCCTGGCGGGTCTACAAAATCACCCGCAACTTGACCGGCCGGGCCGATACGGGCTTTTTGGAGCGGATTTTCCACAAATTGCTGCTCAACTTTACCTGGTGGGTCAACCGCAAGGATACCGAAGGCAACAATATTTTTCAGGGCGGCTTTTTGGGGCTGGATAACATCGGCGTGTTTGACCGCAGCAAACCTTTACCCACCGGCGGCTTCCTGGAGCAGGCCGACGGCACGGCCTGGATGGGTATGTACTGCCTGAATATGCTGGCCATTGCCCTGGAACTGGCCCGCACCGACCGGGCTTATGAGGATGTGGCCACCAAGTTTTTTGAGCACTTCATCTACATTGCCAACGCCATTTGTAATCTGGGCGATGGCTTTAGCTTGTGGGATGAAACGGATGGTTTCTTTTACGATGTCCTGCACCTGCCCGATGGCCGGCACGTCCCGCTCAAAATTCGCTCGTTGGTGGGCTTGATTCCGCTGTTTGCCGTGGAGACGCTGGAACCCGATTTGCTGGAAAAGCTGCCCCGCTTTCGCCAGCGCATGGAGTGGTTTCTGGAATACCGGCCCCAACTGGTCCAGAACATTGCCTCGCTGACCGAGCCGGGGCAGAACGGCCGCCGCCTGCTGGCCATCGCCGACCGGGACAAATTGACCAAAATTCTGCCGCGTATGCTCGACCCCACCCAATTCCTGTCCGATTATGGCCTGCGCTCGCTGTCGCAGCGCCACCGCGATGAACCGTACCTTTTCAACGCCAACGGCCAGGTGCATATTGTCAGCTACGAACCGGCGGAATCGAGCAGCGGCCTTTTTGGCGGCAACTCCAACTGGCGCGGCCCCATCTGGTTTCCGGTCAATTATTTAATGATCGAGTCGCTGCAAAAGTACCATCATTATTATAACGACTCGCTCAAGGTGGAACTGCCGCGCTATTCAGGGCAGTGGGCCACGCTGGATGAGGTCGCCACCGACCTATCCCGCCGCTTGATGGCGATTTTCCGGCGCGACGAGGCTGGGCGGCGGCCTGTCTTCGGCGGGGTTGACCTGTTCCACCACGACCCCCACTGGCGTGACTACCTGCCCTTTTACGAATATTTCCATGGCGACAACGGGGCGGGCATTGGAGCCAGCCACCAAACCGGCTGGACGGCGCTGGTAGCGAAGTTGATTCAGCAGAGTGGGGGGGAAACTGTTTAACGTTGGAATGTTGAAGGTTTCTAGTTCTGAGGATTTTATGGTCAATACCCCTAAAGGTCTGGCAGACCTTTAGGGCTTCTTCTACGCGCTCTTGCGCTGCTCTCGCTCGTTGACTCGAGGCACCTGCTTGAGCACCGACCAATCGCTCTTGGATGGCCCACTGGAGGCGGCCGGAGGGGGTGGTTTGGGGCGAGACTCGCGGGCCACAGCGGGCCGAGATTCGACTTCGCTGCTGTTGCCCAATCTAACCTTGGGCTTGGCCACTACGGTTGGCGATTCATCTTCCCCCATCGGCACTTCCAATTCCACGTGGGCCTCGGAGGCTTCGTCTTGCTCTAAGCGCAGCCGCTGGACATTGCCCACATCCACCCCATCAATCGAGGCCAGCATTTGATCGAGCACGGCGCTAGAAATGTCGGGGAACTGCTGGCGCAAATCGTTGGCATACTTGGTCAGCCACTTGCTGTCAATCTGGCGGCCTTGCAGACGTTTAATAGCGTCAATAATCACATCGGGGATGACCCGCCCGGTCAAGGTGATGGGTTGGGTGGTATTTAAGATTACGCCGACGGAGGGCAGCGTTTTTTCCAATTCGGCCTTCACCCCGGCCAGCAGCAGGTTATGGCGCTCCGTCCCCGGCGCTAAAGCAATCACCCCGTCGAGCGGGGTTGATCCCTGCGGCAGCGGTTTGTGTTTCTCCAAATCGGCCACCTGATGGACCAGGGCTTCGCGCATTTTGACCTCAACCTGCTTGCGGCGCTCGCCTTCGTTAATCTGTACCAGTTGGGCCAATTTAACCTTGTTGCCTCCCGCTGCCCGAACCAGGTCAAAGCTGCACCACAGGTCAAGCGTCAAATCGTTGGGCACACCGTAGGCAAAGATGCCCGGTACCGTCACTTCCAGGGGATGGTCGCGCACCTCCAGCATGCGGACCACCTGCTCCAATACAGGCAGCACAAAAACCAGGCCCGGCCCGGCCACCCGATTAAACCGGCCCAGCCGGTAGACCACCAGCCGCCGCTCCTCGGGCACCACGCGCAGCGAAGCCCGGAACAGTTTGTACAGCATCACTGCCAGAATAATAAAAAGAATAACCAGGCCAATTGTCCACAGGATATCCACAGTTATACCCTTTTATCCTTCGTAATCGGTTAAAAATTGATCCAGCAGGGGGCTAAACAATTTGTGCGTGTCGGCGGTCAGCACCCCCCGGCGCACCAGGTGCTTGACCACCGGCTCATCGGCCTCGGTCAGCGCATCTCTGGCTGCCCGAATCAAAACGTCCTGCTCCTCGGGGTGCAGCCCTTGCAAAATGCGGCGGCACTCTTGCTGCACATCCGGCTGCTCGGCCAGGTGGGTGAGCGGGTTGACGCCGGTCATCCCTTCAGCGGCCCACAGTTCAAACACACTCTTCAACAGCAGGGGATGTCCGCCGGCTAATTGGCGAATCTCAGATAAATCTTTTTCCCGCAGCGGACTGCCGGCCGCCTCGTTGAGATGCTTGAGCATCTGGTGCGCGTCTTCCGCCCCGTAGGGTTCCAGGGCGTAGATGTGATGCCGAAAAAGGTCATAAAATTTTGAAGCGTCGGCCAGGTTATAACTCTGGCCCAACAGATGAGGTAAACGCTTGGTCAAAACCAGGTAACTTAAAGCGTCGCGGTGGCCTTCGCTGCGGAAGCCGTTCAACCGTTCCAGCATGGATAAAGGGCCGGCTTGCAACACCTCATCAAAATCGTCCAGCACAATCATCACCCGCTGACCCAGATCGGTACACAGCCAGTGTAGCCGAGAGCGGATCATGTTCAACACCCGTTCTTCTTCGGAAATGGGAATAATTTTCTGCGGCTCGGGCGGCGGGGAGAACTGCGCGCTGGCCTGGTTGAGGGCGTCGAGCATGATTTTCCACAAGCTGAGCGGTGTTCCTTCCCAATAGGTAGCATCTACCACCGGAAAATGCAACCGGGAAACATCCTGCCCCAGTTGAGAGGCGTATTGGTGAATTTGGCGCAAAAAATTAACTAAATTGGATTGACCGATTCCGGCCAATCCCACCAAAGCCAGCGAGTCGCCCCGTTGGGCGAAGCGGATAATTAATTCGATTTCATCGCGACGAAAATTTGCTCCGTAGCGAGAGACAGGGCTGGTGGGCATGTAATCTCCGTTGATAGGCTGCTAAACGGCGCGTAGAAAATGAGGGTAACAAGTGGCTTAATAGTAGATTACAACACAAATACCCCCCTGTCAAGTTGTCCAATTTTTGCCTCAAACAAAAACCTGTCAGGTCTTAAAGACCTGACAGGTTTGATCCGGCTGGCATAGGGATGCCAGCCTACTTTTTCGGATAGACTCTTAATACGAGCCAAACAGGCCGCCCTCAGGCGACGCCAGCGGCCCCCACACAAATTCGCCTTGTGGGTTGATATAACCCTGCTGCGTCACCCCGTCGTCACCCCTTATTTCCACATAGGCCAACCCGTTCATAAAGGTTGAAACCCAGCTAAATTGTGGCTCGATCACAAATTCACCGCTGGGGTTAATGTAGCCAAACTGGCCCGAGTCCGCCTCAACCGGGGCCAGCCCTTCGACAAAAAGAACCGGCCTCTGGTTGGCATAACCCAGGTTTACCTGCAAAAACTGCGGCTCGATGACCATCTGGCCGGTTTCGTCAATAAAGCCCCACAGCCCGCTGCTTTGAACCGCCGCCAGACCCTCGGTAAAGGGCAAAACCTGCTCGAACTGCGGTTCAATGACCACTTGGCCGGTCGCGTCTATAAAGCCAGCCTGGTTATTTTTCATTACCATGGCATAGCCGTTGGTAAAGTCACCCACAAAATCGTACTGTAGCTCGACCACAAAGTTACCCTGAGAATCAATAAAGCCCCATTGGTTGTCCACGGCCACCGCCGCCAGCCCTTCGGAGAAGAGCATGGCCTGCTGAAACTCGGCGGGGATGACGACCTGGCCGGTTTTATCCATGTACCCAAAGCGGCCGTTCTGCTGCACCGTCGCCAGTCCTTCTTTGAAGTCGCTGGCATACAACCCCGGCGAATCAAAGGCCACACTGCCGTCCGGGTTCAGATAATGCTCCTCCCCGCCGATGGTAGCCGGGGCCAGGTTGTTCTCCCCAAATTCAAAACTGTAAAGGAACTGCGGCTCGATGACTATCTGGCCCGCTGAGTCCACATAACCGGCTTTGCCGTTGACCGTCACCGAGGCCAGGCCGTTGACAAACGCGGCGGCATTTTCAAACTGCGGCTCGATGACCATCTGGCCGGTTTTATCAATGTAACCATACTGGCTGTCTACTGAGACCACTGCCAGCCCTTCGGAAAATTGGCCGGTAAAGTCGTACTGCGGCTCGATGACGGTTTGGCCGGTTTTATCCACAAAACCGTATTTGTTAGCCACGCTGATCTGAGCCAGGCCGTCAGAGAACGGCTGGAGAATATCGAACTGCGGCTCAATGACCCAGTTACCGCTCGTATCAATCGCGCCCATTTTGCCGTTCACACCGACCACCGCCAGCCCCTCGCTGAAATCCAACGCCACATCAAACTGGGGTTCGATGACCATTTGGCCGCTGGTGTTCATGTAGCCGTACCTGCCTTCCGGGGTGCTCACCGGGGCCAGCCCTTCGGCAAAGTTGCCGGCAGGAGCAATGGGCAGTTCAGCCACCGTCTGGCCCTTTGGGTCAATCAGACGGTAGGTAAAGTTGCCCTCAAAGGGGTGAACCGGCTCCTCGCTCTCAGGCGGAGCCTGGCCGACCAGGGCCACACCCTCCCGAAAAGGACGAGCATCGTCGAATTGATAGGGGATGACCAATTCGCCGCTTTGATCAATATAACCATACCTGTGCTGCTCGTTAGACACCGCCGCCAGCCCCTCCGAAAAATCGGTGGCAAAGGCAAAGGTAAACGGAATAGCCACCTGGCCGGTTTCGTCAATATAACCCCACTTATCGCCCACATTGACCAGAGCCAGCCCTTCCTTAAAAGCAAAAGCCTGCTGAAACTCCGGCTCAATCACAAATTCGCCGCTGCGATCAATGTAGCCGGTATAGTTGGGTTCGGTCACTTTGGCCAGTCCCTCGCGGAAAAGCGTCGCTGCCCCATATTGAGGCTCAACCACAAACTGGCCGCTGGAGTCAATGTAGCCATAACGCAGACCTTCCGGCCCCTTGACCCCCACAAACGCCAGACCCTGCGAAAAGTTTGAGGCGTCGTCAAACTGCGGCTCGATGACCATCTGGCCGGCTTCGTCAATAAAGCCCCACTTACTCTCAACCAAAACCCCGGCCAGACCCTCGCTAAACTCCTGCGCCCCGCCAAACTGCGGCTCGACAATCACCTCACCATAAGCATTGATAAAGCCGGTCAGGCCGTTCTCATCGGTCACTCGGATCAACCCCTGTCCTTCCGCTGTCTGCGCTGAAATTGGCAAAACAGTAATAATCAGAAGCAGGATGGCTATTAAAGTATATGGAATTATTTTTTTCATCGGATAGATTCTCCTCGTAAATAAAGATGCGCTGAGGCGTGAGGCAAGGAGGCGAAGCGCTTCACCTCACATATCCTCGCCTCTCAGCCTCAAGTAATAATACGCAGCAACCCTTATTTTCTTGCATGCGGCCTTGTGGGGCTGGTCAAACAGGCCACAGCTAACCGTCAGGCTGAGCGTCGGCGAAGTGCAGGGAAAGTATAGCCGGCCACTGTGATTATGACAACCACTTTAAGGAGGAACGGCGCTACAACAAAAAGATGAGCCGCTATCGTGTTGCGTGTTCCGTAGAATGAACGGAACACGCAACACGTATTTCTTTTGCGCCAAAACTTCCCTTAGAGAGTATAATACTTGCATTAAATTTTGTGAGACGAGGCATGTCATTTACCATTCGTGACCTACAAAGCTATGACGAAATGCTGCGGGTGCATCAGCTCCAGCGTCAGATTTGGGGTCTGGCCGAACCGGATGGGGGCCTTTACCCGCCGCTGCTGGTTTCGGCGGCCAAAAATGGCGGGGTGGTGCTGGGCGCATTTGATGACGCGACCGGCCAGATGATCGGCTTTTTGTTTGGTTTTCTGGGCCGTGAGCCGGGCGGCCCACTTAAGCTGTGCTCCCAAACAATGGGTGTGTTGAAAGAATGGCGCGGGCAAGGAGTCGCCGAGGCGCTCAAACGGGAACAGCGCGAACGGGTAATAGCGCAGGGGCTGCCGCTCATCACCTGGACCTATGATCCATTGGAAGGGCCAAATGCCCATTTGAACCTGCATAAGCTGGGGGCCATCAGCCACACCTACTGGCGCGACGTGTACGGCTCCCACTTTGGCGCTTTGAACGCCGGCCTGCCCACCGACCGTTTGGTGGTCGAATGGTGGGTCAACCAGCCGCGCCGGGAGGCCGCTGCCTTTGACCTGGCCTTGCCCGTTTTTGAAGTCGCCGGAACCGGCGTCGAGCGGCGCGTGGTTCGGGCCAATTTAAACCTCGATATGACGCCCTTGCAGCTTGAAATCCCCGCCGACATCCATCCCATCAAAGCCGCTAACATGAACCTGGCCCTCGACTGGCGGTTGAACGTACGGGCTGCTTTTGAAGCTTACTTTGGGCAGGGCTACCAGGCCACCGATTTTATCTCCAGCAGCAGCCGGGGAGAACGGCGCAACTACTACCTGCTTGAAAAGCCGTAACGATTTTTGGACGACGAGCGTGTAAATATGAGGCTGCGCTGCCGGAGGTTGGAGATTAGAGATTGGAGATTCATAACTACTCAGCCATGTCATTTCGAGCGACGAAGGAGCGAGAAATCTCTCCTAAGCCCCATACTTTTCAAATAACGTAGTTTAGCCCCTTGTGGGCGGGCACAAGGCCCTATGCTACGGCCTTATTTGAAATGTATTGCTCCTAAGCCGTGATTTGCAGACAACAGTCTCAGAGATTTCTCGGCTTTCAGCCTCGAAATGACATGAGGGATGAGTAATTACGAAAGCACAAAGTTTTTATGGACAAGTTTTAGGAAAAAGCATGAACCGGGTTTTTAAGTGGATTAGTTTTATTTTAGGTGGATTGGTGGGACTGGTCGCCTTATCATTGGGCGTTGTGTATTCTATTACCGAAGCCCAACTGAACAAGAGTTACGACGTTACGGTTAACCCTATCCCCATCCCCACCGACTCGGCCGCCATCGAACGGGGCAAGCATTTGGCAACTACTGTCGGTTTTTGCACCGATTGTCACGGCGAGAATCTGGCCGGCCAGGTTTTTGACGAAGGGCTTCTGGTCGGCCGGCTGAGTGTTCCCAATTTAACCAGAGGTCAAGGCGGCGTGGGGGATATCCTGACGGATACTGATTGGGTCCGGACCATCCGGCACGGCCTCCGCGCCGATGGTAGAACTCTGATTGACATGCCCTCCAATTACTACTACTATCTTAGCGATGCTGACCTGGCGGCGATTATTGCTTATCTCAAAACCCTGCCGCCGGTTGATAACAGCCTGCCTCCCACCTCGATGGGGCCGCTGGCCCGGCTGTTTATGTTGCAAGACCCGTCGCTGCTGCCGGCCCAGGTAATAGACCATACCGGGCCGCGTCCAGCCGCGCCGGAGATAGCCATTACCGCCGAATACGGCCAGTATCTGGCCAACGCCTGCCGGGTGTGTCACGGCGACAATCTGGCCGGCGAGCCGGGAGTTGGAGCAGGCCAAAACCTGACCCCGGCCGGAAACCTGGCCCATTGGACCGAAACCGATTTTATCCAGACCCTTCGCACCGGCGTCACCCCTGAAGACCGCAAACTCGACCCTGAATTGATGCCCTGGGACCAGGTAGGACGCCTGAGTGATGACGAATTAAGAGCCATCTGGCTGTACCTGCAATCACTGCCGGCCGTTGAAACAGATAATTCATAATCAAACCGGAGATTGGAGATTAGAGATTGGAGATTAAACCAATTTCTAATCTCTAATCTCTTAAGAGAGACCGTCTATGCCCTCTCAACAAACCTTAGCTACGGCTCACCTCCCCTATGCCCGACCTATTGCCCGGATTACCTGGCTGCTGGTGACATGCCTGACGCTGGGCTTATTCTTTGCCGGCATCCCTGGCCGATACGAGCAGCTTGTGGCTGCCGCCGATAAACGCGCCCTGATGGGTCTGGGTCTGTCGGTGAGCGTCTACGCGGTGGGGATAATCGCACTGAACTTTATCTTTGTCCTGGCTCACCACCTGATGGCAGTCGTCATCTTCGGGCGCAGGCGCGACGATTGGATGGCCCTCTTTGTCTGTTTTGCCCTGGTCACTAACGGCGCGATGATCCCGCTGTCGTTGATGTATCCGCCTGGCTCGCTTACCGGCTTGGGGCAATTCCTGTTGAACGGGATAATATTTATCGCCTTGGTTTCTGGGGTGGTTCTGGTCTATCTTTTTCCAGACGGCCGTTTTGTCCCTCCCTGGACCCGCCTGTTAGCGATTGCCTGGGCTGTGTTGATGGCCGCCGCTGTTTTTTGGCCCACCTCGCCTTTAAGCCTATCCTCCTGGCCGGTTTGGCTGCAACTGTTGGCGCTGCTGCTCTGGCCCGGCATTGGCTTGTTTGCCCAGATTTATCGTTATATTCATGTCTCCCGGCCCATTCAACGGCAGCAGGTCAAATGGGCCTTGCCGGGCCTCATCGGCGCGATGCTGGGGCCGCTGGCCTATTTTTTGCCCTTTGTGATTCTCCCGGCCTTGAGCGGGCCGGTCGTCCCCAATATTCTCTACCAGCGCGTGGGCGCTTCCTTTTTCACCGTCTCTTTTTTGCTGCGCCTGAGCGGTTTAACCTTCTTCACCTTTGTTCTGCTCCTTTTTCCGCTCACCCTGGCGATTGCCATTATGCGCTATCACCTCTGGGATATTGACATTCTCATCAACCGGGCGCTGGTGTACGGCGTACTGACCGGCGCGCTGGGGCTGGTTTATTTTACCAGCGTGGTGGTGCTGCAAAGTTTCTTGATCGGAGAGGGGTCGCAACTGGCTATCATTGTCTCAACGCTGGCCATCGCCGCCCTGTTTAATCCACTGCGCCGCCAGATTCAAACCCTGATTGATCGGCGCTTCTATCGCCGCAAATACGACGCCGCCCAGGTGCTGGCCGCCTTCAGCGCCACCCTTCGGGATGACGCCTACGCCGACCTGGACCGTTTGACCCAACAGCTACGGCAGGTGGTTGAGGAAACCATGCAGCCGGAACATGTCTCCTTGTGGCTGCGGCCTCATGGCAGTGGGAAAGGGTAAAACTGGCACTTTGTCGTAGAGTGTCGTCCTTTACCATAACCATTTTTAGCGGTATTCAAGTTCACTAATTCGGCCATAAGTTTCTTGTAATTCATCCATATCTTCGACTCTAAAATATTGTCCCCCCCGTTATTTCTGCAATCTTTTTAAGAGTTTCTTCATCAATTTCAGTATCCCGATATATACTTGGCCCATTTGTCAAGACCACGAATCGAGAAAAATAAGGTGGACTTTTAACAAAGCAATGACAAGCTTAAC
>JAKLJP010000050.1 GCA_023151115.1 Anaerolineae bacterium | reverse complement strand
TGGCTTCCAGCGCGACCTGGAACTTATATTCAGCTTTGTATTGTTTACGTTTCTTGGTCAATTTACTCCTCCACAAGCTTGGTTGATTATACTTCAATCCACCTTAGTTCGTGGTCCAGTTTTTGAGGCCAATTATACCAAGCTGCCGTTTTGACTTATTCTGAAGTACTCAATTCGATGCGAGCGGCTACCAAGAAAATATTCTGTCCAATTATTGCGGAAATATCAATAACAATAAGCCCAGACAGATGCCCGTAAAAAGGATGACCTTCCAGCGACGGCCGGCTATTAGAGGTAAAAAGATGAACAAGGGATACACTTTTGCGCCGATAGCCAGCGCCAAACAAAGGCCGCTAAACCACTGTCTTTGCCGGGTATCCAGATATAAACCCAGGCATAACAACACCACCACCAGGCCATCAATATTGCCTCTGACCAAAAGAAAATGGAAAGGATAGCTGAATAAAATAATCATCAGCCCGCACAGGAGGATCATGTGATTGTCAAGAGGACTGAATGAACGAAAAATATTATAGATAATTGTGTAGGCGGCGATCATAGAAATAACAACGACGGCCAAAAATATATTCCTGGCATTTTCCCAACTGAAAAGAGTCAGTACAGAGTTGAGAATAGCGGGCAGGGGAGGTGTCACATACCGAGTATACTGGTAAGGGCTTTCACCACTGACCAATTTTTTGGAGGCCGCATAGAAATCATAATAATCCGCTCCCAAACGACGCCACGGAACGTAGTGAAGATCTTCTTGCGTCAGGAGTTGATAAATAATCAGGAACCCCAGCGGAATAATGACTAAGCCAACGATAGCAATAGCCGGAAAAAAAGCCTTATTCCTAATTCCAGGGGACATTGCCCTCTCCAGTCTTGGCTTCTACCAGTGCTTACAATTTTTAGTGAGAATCTTGAGCTGCGTCTCATTCGCCATCCTGCTACCTCAATCCTTCATCCCTCAGGCGAAGCGTTCCGCCTTCATCCTTCCCCCAACTCCCCCCGAAACGCCCGGTGTAGCAGCGACGGAAACACTCTCCCTGCCGCTCCGGCCCCATTGCCGGGCACGGAAACGCTCGATTTACTAGACGATTTGGACAAAATTATGACAGGTGGGCCGGTAAAGAGCGTAGATTCTTTTATTATACCACTAATCTTGGCTTTTTCCCCTCTTAAGTCTCTACTTGGGAGCATTTCAATTTGGGGGCGAGTTTGACCATTCGTAGGGCGAGGCAACTCGATTGATGGTCTCGAAGCACCCAAAACGCTTTCCGAGTTGCCTCGCCCCTACCCAACCCAAAATTTGCCCCAGAATTGAAATACACCCGTTATGTTCGCCGGAGTAGACTCTTCGGCTCAATTTATGGTAAACTATAAAGGATTAAAGGGAACGATCATATCATGATATAGTGCTCCAGAAAAGTTTTTGGCGTTAAAGCAAGTAGCAGGGTAGCAAGGTAGCAAACCTATTTCCTGCTACTCTGTTACCCTGCTACCGGCGGTATCACAAATTTTGTGTTAAACCCCGATTCCCTTGAGGGAGACGGGCAATTTACACAACTTTCGACAAACCGCCTGCTACCTTGATCGTTGAGAAAGAATTTTTCTGGACGCCCATATATAATAAGGCGGGGCGATGAACCATCAAACAGGCGGGCGCTTCAATAAATTACCATGGGGGCTGATGCTGCTCTTAGTAAGCCTGACTCTGACCTGCTGTAGTAACCCGCTGGCTGCCACACCACCGCCCACGCTGGAAATTCCCTTGGAAAGCAAAGTGGGCCAGTTATCGGCCAGCCGAACCAGCCTGGCCGGGGGCGAAACCACCGATGTGCGGGTGGCCGTGGTCAAAGTGCTGGGCGCAGCCGACCCATTTGCCTACCAATGGAGCACCACCGGCGGCGTTATTCTGGCCGGTCAAGGGACTTGCTGCATCAGCTATCAAGCGCCCGAAACGCCCGGCACGTTTGAAGTCCACCTGACCGTCCAGTACGAGGCCGAGTTTGTCCAGCGGAGCCTGACCCTGCAAGTCTCCGCCCCGCCGACCGCCACCCCCACGCCCGCCCCCTCCGACACGCCCACCCCGGCCGGTCCCACCCCCGAACCAACCGTCACCCCCCTGCCGACCGACCTATCTCTGCCCGACGCCGTGGCCTATTTCAACCGCGCCCAGGAATATTATTTCAAAAGGGATTATGAACGCACCCTGGCCGATTACACCAAAGCCATCGAACTCAATTACGACCCGCTCAGCGAAGCCTATTACAATCGCGGTTACGTGCAGTACGTCCAGCAGAATTACACCCCGGCCATCGAGGATTTTAGCAAAGCCATCGAACTCAACTACGACCCCATCGCCCTGCCCTACTACAACCGGGCCAACGCCCATTTCTACAAGGGCAACAACGACCAGGCCATCGCCGACTACAGCAAAGCCATTGAGTTGGAGTACGACCCGCTCAGCCTGCCCTACAACAGCCGTGGCCTGGCCTATCGCAAAAAGGGGGAATACGATAACGCTATTGCTGATTATACGAAAGCTATCGAGCTAAAGCACGAACCGCTGGTCTGGCCCTATTACAATCGAGGCAACGCCTATGCCGACAAAGGTGATTACGAACGGGCCATCAATGATTACAGCGAGGCCATCCGGCTGGACCCGGTCAACGCCAATGCCTATTACCAGCGTGGGCTGGCTTATAAATTAAAGGGCGACTTTGCCGCCGCCCGCGCCGATTTTCAAAAGGTGCTGGAGTTGAATAACGACTCCTTACGGATTGATGCTGAAACCCAACTTCAGGAGCTGCCCGCTCCATGAAATCTAACCGGGCCAGGCAGATGGCCGACCTGACTCCACCGGGCTATTGGCGCGAAGCCGGTTTGACCTGGCCGCGTCCGGCTCGCCGGCGACCCTGGCTACAAGGGGCGCTGGCCCTGTTCTCGATCAGCCTGGTTTTGATCGGAGGGGTCATCCTGACCGGAGCCATCACTTATTTTTGGATCGCCGCCCAATTGCCCTCGGCCGGCGAGCTGCGCTCCCGCTCTTTTCAATTTGCCACCACCCAAATTGTGGACCGTGAAGGTAATTTGCTGTGGGAAATCATTGACCCGACGGGCGGGCGGCGCACCGATGTTTCGCTGGCCCAGATTTCGCCCGACGCCATCAATGCGACCATCGCCACCGAAGACCGCTACTTTTTCCTCAATGTGGGGGTTGACCCGATTGCGATTACCCGCGCCGTTTACGGCAACCTGACCCAGGGCGAAATTGTCTCCGGGGCCAGCACCATCACCCAACAACTGGCCCGCAACGTCTTTTTGACTCCCGCCGAGCGCACCGAAAAATCTTTCTCGCGCAAACTCAAAGAAGCGGTGCTGGCCGTCGAGATCAACCGGCGCTACACCAAGCAGCAAATCTTGGAACTCTATTTTAACCAGATTTACTACGGCAACCTGGCCTATGGCATCGAAGCGGCGGCGCAGACCTACTTTGGCAAAGCGGCCCGCGATTTGACCCTGCCCGAAGCGGCCATGCTGGCCGGTCTGCCCCAATCGCCCGCCCTGAACGACCCCTACCTTAACCCGCAGCGAGCCAAAGCCCGCCAGGCCGACGTGCTCAATTTGATGGTCGAGGCCGGCTACATTACCGCCGCCGAAGGCAAAGCCGCCTACATGGGCGAACTGGCCCTGCGCGATTTGACCATCAATATGAAAGCGCCCCACTTTGTGACCCTGGTACGGCAGGAATTGGAGCGGATTGTCCCCCCGGCCTATCTTTACCAGGCCGGGCTGCGGGTGCAGACCACGCTCGACCCGCGCCTGCAAGCCCTGGCCGAAGCCGAGGTGCAGGCCCAGGTAAGCGCCCTGGCCGGCCGGCGCGTGACCAACGGGGCGCTGGTGGCGCTGGATGTGTCCACCGGCCAGATTCTGGCCCTGGTCGGCAGCCCCAATTTTCGGGATAAAAGTATTGACGGCCAGGTAAACATTGTCCTCAGCCCGCGCCAGCCCGGCTCGACCATGAAGCCGCTGACCTACCTGGCCGCGTTTGAGACGCTCAACTGGACGCCCAGCACCCTGCTGATGGACACGCCGGTGGCTTACCCCGAAGAGGGAGGGCGGGTCTACCGGCCGCAAAATGTGGACCACCTGTTTCACGGGCCGGTCTCGGTGCGGGCGGCCCTGGCTAATTCTTATAACATCCCGGCGGTCAAAACGCTGGAACAGGTGGGGGTAGAGCGGTTAAAAACCCTGGCCGCCCGCCTGGGCATCACCACCCTGACCAGAGACGACTACGGTCTGTCGCTGACCTTAGGCAGCGGCGAGGTCTCGCTGCTGGAAATGACGGGCGCCTACCAGGCCATAGCCAACGGCGGGGTGCTGGTCCCGCCGACGGCCATTTTGAAAATCACCGACGCCTTTGGCCGCGACATCGAACCCATCCGGCCCCAACCCCGCCCCGTGCTGCGGCCCGAACATGCCTACCTCATCACCGACATTCTGGCCGATAACGAAGCCCGCCTGCCCGCCTTTGGCCCCGACAGCCCGCTGTTTCTCTCCCGTCCGGCGGCGGTCAAAACCGGCACCAGCAACGATTTCCGCGACAACCTGGCCATTGGCTACACCCCCGATATAGTTGCCGGGGTCTGGGTGGGCAACGCCGACAATACGCCGATGATGGAAGTGGGCGGCGATACAGGCGCAGCGCCCATCTGGCACAATTTTATGGAGCAGGCTCACGATGGGTGGCCGGTGCGCCAATTTGACCGCCCCGGCGGGATTGTCACTGTGGAGATTTGCACCGATTCCGGCACGCTCCCCAGCGAGGCTTGCCCGGAGCGGCGCACCGAGATTTTTGCCCAAGACCAGCCGCCGCTCGGCCCGGAACACGATTTGCACCAACTGGTTGAAATTGACCGGAACAGCGGCCTGTTGGTCAACGAGTACTGCCGGGCCAACATCGAGCGGCGCTATTATCAAGTGTTCCCGCCCGACGGCCGGGAGTGGGCCATAACGCACGGTATCGCCCAGCCGCCCAGCGAGTCCTGCCCCTCGGTACACCTGCTGGCCCGGCTGACCGCGCCGGTGGATGGCCGGGCGGTGCGCGGGGTTATTCCCCTCGAAGGGTCGGCGGTGGCCCCCAAGTTTTCGCATTACCAGTTGGAGTTGGGGGTCGGCACGGCCCCGGAAAACTTCATGGTCATTCAAAGCGCCATCACCCAAACTATGCGCAAAAAACTGCTGGGCACATTCGACACCCGCCAGCTTGACAACGGGCCATACACCCTGCGGCTGGTGGTGTTTGACCAACTGGGCGGCTTCACCGATGACCGCGCCCTGGTCCTGGTGGACAATCCCCCCGAGGCTATCACCCTCCGCCCGCCTGTAACCACGCCGCCGTTCACGCCCACCCCCACCTTGACCGCCACGCTGACCCTGACTGCCCCGGTTGCCCCTGCCGGCACCCCTCCCCCGCCGGCCTCGGCCCTCACTATTTTCACCGCGCCGGTAACAATCCCACCCCAACCGTTACCAACGCCTCCTTAGAAAATAGTAGGTTGCTAAGGCTTACGTCTCAGAATCCCTGATATCGCCACCTTTTAACAGTGGCTCATTGGGGTGAAGCTATTGCCAGCCTGGTCGAAGAATTCGCTGCTGCTTATGCCCCCTGGCCCTAACTCCGTCAGCCCGCTCAAGAGGCAGTTTATTCCAAGTTTGACCCCTGTGACAATCTATGGATAATGAGGATGGGAGCCTTACGGTTACACGGGAGAATGGTATGAGGGGTACATTAACCTGCTGCATCTGCGGGCGAGGTGGTAACGTTGTACCACCAAGCCCGCAGGTGGAGGAGGTGAATGTAACCCCCATACCATTCGCCCGTGTAACCGTAAGGCGTAGTTTCATTTTGTACCGATTGCAGCAAAACGCAAGTGGAGACTCTACAACACGAAGCGCCCTTCTTTCCTCAACTTTGCCAGATGGGCCTCGACTTGCAGGGTGGCAATCTCCAGCGATTCGGGGCGGTCGGCGTAAATCTGGGCGGCGATGGCGACGGCGGTGGTGTAGCCCTGGGCCAGCCGGTCAAGCACCTGCTGTTCGCGCTGCAGCCGGTGGTCCAGATACTGCTGCAGCAAAGCGGGCGCGTCTTCGATCACCGGGCCGTGACCAGGCAAAATGGCCTGGGGCGACAGGGCCAGCATCGCCCGCAGCGAGTCCAGGTAGGCGGCCATGTCGCCTGCGGGGGGGATAATCAGCACCGTGCCCTGCCCGGCGACCAAATCCCCGGCGAACAGGAGACGCGGTTCGGCCCACCACAGACAGAGATGGTCGGGGATGTGGCCGGGGGTGTGGAGGACGGTCAGAAGAGGAGGATAGAGGATAGAGGATGGAGGATCGTTCAATGGGAGTGCATTGTTATGGTGAAGGGGATTGCCAAAGCTGAGGAGCGGGACGTCGAAACGATGGGCCAGGGCGGGTGCGCCGCCGCTGTGGTCCTGGTGAGAGTGGGTTATGACAATAGCCTGGGCTTCGGCCTGGAGGGTTTGCAAGGCGGCGACGATAGCTTCCTGGTGGGCGTCGTCCGCGGGGCCGGGGTCAATGATGACCACTTTCTGCCCACCGACGAGATAGGTGTTTGTCCCCGGCCCGGTCATGGGCGAAGGGTTGGGTGCAACCAGCCGCCAGACGTGGGGGTGAGTTTGGGTGAGGGTGCGTTCGATGATAAACCTCCCGGCAACAAGGAGAACTGCCAGGTTTGATAAACTTGAAGCTCTTTAGAGGACTTTTAAAAAGGGTTGAGGTGGGTTAAGTTCTGGGCAGGGTAAAAGTAAAGCTGTTGCCCTGGTCATTAGCATCCGGTTCCACCCAGATGCGGCCCCCATGCGCTTCTACGGCCAGGCGGCAAAAAGCCAGCCCCAACCCCGAGCCGCGGGTTCTGAGGGTTTCGCCGGAAAGCCGGACAAAACGCTCAAAGATGCGTTCACGGTCGGCAGGAGGGATAATTGGCCCGGTATTAATGACACGAACTATCAATTGTTCAGCCTGCGCTGCCACTGAAACCGTAATTTGTCCCCCGGCAGGCGTAAATTTGATGGCGTTGTCAATCAAGTTGGTCAGCAGCCGATCAATTTTTTCCCTATCGGCTTTGAGGGGTGAGAGATCGGTTGGGACAGCCGTAATCAGACATAAGCTCTTAGTTTCCGCCGAGTTTTTCAACCGGCTTGTGACATGTTCAATCAACTCAGGCAAGTTTACTTCGGTCAGCAACAGCGCCGTTTCGCCCGCTTCCATCCGGGCGATAGCCAGGAGTGAGTCAATCATCCAGTTCAGACGCTGGCAGTTGATTGTAGCCAGGTTAAAAATCTCCCGGTTGGCCTGCAAAACATCCGGGGGTAGGGTCATTTCCAGCACATTCAGCGCACCGCTGACCAAGCTGAGCGGGTTGCGCAAATCATGCACCATAAAATCGCTGGCCTCAACGCGCAGGCGCTGGAGTTCTAACAACTGCTCTTTTTCAGTTTGCAAAGCGGAAAGTTGGGCCGACAGTGATTGTTTAACCTGTAACCCTGCCTCACGAGCCTCGTCGGAGGCGCGCAGCCGGGCGCTCAAAGCTTTAGCAATATCCATCTCAAAGGTTAGGTTAGTATCTCGCAAAGATTGAAAATCTTCACGGCTGACTCTTAAAAGATGCAATTCCTCGATAGCCACGACCGAAGCAAAACGAGGTTTGTCTTCTAACAAAGCCATTTCCCCAATGATTTCCCCCGCCCCCCGGTAACCCAAGATGATAGGCGTTTGAAGGTTTCCCTTGACTACAACCACCCGGCCGGAGCGGATAATATACAAAGCATCGCCAATATCGCCCTCATTAAAGATAATCGCCCCCGGCGGGTAAGAACATTCGGTTATCATGTGGGCCAGGATTTCGCGGTTAGCCGAGGCTAACAGACCCAGAATGGGGGAGTTTAACCCGGCCGGCGGTGGCTCGCTAGAGACAGGCGATTCTAATAGAGTATGGAGATTTTGCGGGGTTAAAAGTTGACTGGCCATAGATCCAAGGTTAATTCTTTTTGATAAACGTCTAAATTTTATTCTCGTTTTGAGTTCCGATGAGTTCCTTAAGTTCCCTCGGAACTCGGAGGAACTTGAGGGAACTTATTTTTGAACAATCACTCAACGTCCCAGCGCCGCCAGCATATCCTCGACGCGGGTAAACTTGAGACGAGGCCGGCCCAAGGCTTGTCCCCGCGCCACCTCGATCTCGTCCAACCGGAGCCAATCGGCATAGGTCACGTAACGGGGCTGGCGCTGGCGGATCAACGCCTCGATGGCCTCCGGTTCGGGGTGGGCAGGCTGAAAGGTTAAATCCTGGGCCAAATCTTCGAGCATACAGGTCACAGTTTCAACCGCATCCGGTTTGTTGGTGCCGATCACCCCGCTGGGGCCGCGTTTGATCCAACCGGCGCAGTATTGACCCACCTCCGGCTGCTGCGTCTCGGGGTTGATCACCCGGCCCTTGTTGTTGAGGATAACGCCCCACTTATCATTAAAAGGCACACCGGGCAGCGGCACACCGCGGTACCCCACCGAGCGAAAGACCAGGCCAACCGGTAGCTCTTCGTATTCCCCGGTAGGTTCCGCCCGCAGTGTCCCGGCCTCGGTTGGCTGGAGCCTGTTTTTTACCAGCCGGATGGCTCGCACCCGCCCCTTTTCGTCGCCCAGCAGCGCCACCGGCGAAACCAAAAAACGGACCACCAACTGGCGGGGGTTGCCTGCGTCGGGGCGGTGGGCATAACTCTGCAAAATTTCCACCTTCTTCATCGTCAGCCGGTCTTGCGAGCGTTCCAATTCCGCTTTGCTCAACTCATCTAATTCAGCCTCAGCCGGCGGCACGTAAATATCGGCGGCAGCCAATTCGCCCAGTTCTTTGATTTCGGGGTTGGTAAAGGCGGCCTGGGCCGGGCCGCGCCGGCCCAACAGATAAACTTCTTTAATATTGCTGCGGCCCAGGGCTTCCAGGGCATAATCGGCAATATCGGTGGTGGCCAATTCGGCGGGGGTGCGGCACAATATACGGGCCACGTCTACAGCCACGTTTCCCACACCCACTACCGCAGCCCTTTCTTGAGATAGGTCAAACTGACAATCTCGGTAATCGGGGTGGCCGTTGTACCAGGCTACAAACTCGGTGGCGGCATGGCTGCCCTGCAGCTCTTCGCCGGGGATGTTCATGCTGCGGTCGGTTTGGGCCCCGGTGCAGTAGATAACCTGATGGTAATGGTCACGCACGTCGGCCAGGGTAATGTCTCGGCCAAATTCAACATTGCCAAAGAAGCGAAAGTTGGGATGAGCCGCCGTTTTATCATACGTGGCGGTGACCGATTTTATTTTTTGATGATCGGGGGCCACGCCGCCGCGCACCAGGCCGTAGGGCGTGGGCAAACGATCAAACATGTCAATTTTAACAACAAGGTCCTTTTGTTTGAGGAGATGATCGGCGGCATAGAAGGCGGTGGGGCCAGAGCCGATAACGGCGACACGGAGGGGATTTGCAGTAGTGCCTAATTGAGCCATTAAACCTACCTTGCGAAGTATCAGGCTTTTTCACCCAAAATTTGGGTTTGTAGTGTATCAACCTCGCCCTGATATTGATCGCGCTGAGCTTTGACCACATCGCCGATGGAGACAATACCCACCAGTTTGCCTTTTTCCACCACCGGCAAATGGCGAATCCGTCTTTCGGTCATGGTATTAGCCACCGAGATTAAATCATCCTGGGGCAGGCCGGTAATCACGTTTTTGGTCATCAGTTCGCTGACCGATCTGGCAAATATCTGCTCATCCTGGGCTAGGGCGCGGGTAATATCGCGTTCAGATAAAATACCCACCGGCAGATTAGCCTCATCCACCGCGACCAGCGCCCCAATATTGTGTTGGGCCAGCCGGGCAATCGCCTCACGAATAGATTGGTTAGGATGGATGGTTACAACCGTCATTCCTTTTTTAGCCAGAATACTTTTAATGTTCATTTGATCCTTCCCCCTTGAAAAACCACATTGGCTAATGATGGCTGACAGACAAGAGTATAAACTGATTCTAACAATTGTCAACCAAAATTAAGAAACCTGCCGGATAAAGGCAGGTTCCTGGGCAGTTCCAAGAAAATAGTGTTTCTATTTTCGGCTTGCGTCTTGCGTGTTCCGTTCACTTTATCTCACGCAAGACGCAAGACGTTTTTACCAATTTAAAAGATGATCTTAACCCGCAATGCTCAAATACTTCTCCCCGCCATCCGGGAAAACGGTGACAACGACGCCGTGGGTGAGACTTTTGGCTACTTCCAACGCCGCCCAGGCCGCCGCCCCGGCGGAATAACCGACGAACATGCCTTCTTCCAGGGCCAGCCGGCGGGCCAGGTCATGGGCGTCGTTGGGATAAACGGCGATGGTGCGGTCGGCAAAATCCGGGTCGTAGATGCCGGGGACGATGCTGGTTTCCATGTGCTTGAGGCCCTCGATAATGGCTAACTCATCCGCCGGTTCGACCGCGATCACTTCCACCTGGGGCTTAAAATCCTTCAGGCGGCGGCCCGTGCCCATCAGCGTGCCGCTGGTGCCGATACCGGCCACAAAATGAGTCACCGCGCCCCCGGTTTGATCCCAGATTTCCACGCCAGTGGTCTGATAGTGGGCCTGCCAGTTGACCGGGTTGTTGTACTGGTCGGGCCGGAAGTAGAGGTCGGGGTTTTCCGTGGCCAGTTGCCGGGCGGTGCGGATAGACAGGTCAATCCCTTCCAGCGGGTCGGTCAGAACCAGTTCGGCTCCATAAGCTTTAAGAATGTTTTTGCGCTCGCTGCTAACATTGGCCGGCATAACTAATTTGACTTTGTAGCCCTTGACCGCGCCAATCATGGCCAGGGCAATGCCGGTGTTGCCGGAGGTGGCGTCAATAATGGTTTTGTCGGGGGTGAGCAGGCCGCTGCGTTCACCTGCTTCAATCATAAAGAGGGCCGGTCGCGCTTTGACCGAGCCGCTGGCGTTGAACCATTCCGCTTTGGCAAAAACCACCACGTTAGGGTCAACCCCGGCAGCAGCCGCCAGGCGATGCAGCGGCAGCAGCGGGGTGTTGCCAATCCGCGACAGCAAACTTTCCCCTAAATGGGGCCGCCGGGTGACAAAAACGGGATTGATTGTTTTGGGTTTTTCAATGATATCTAAAAGGCTCATAACAGTCTCTTTTTGGTTAACTCAACATTAGGATGACCAACTGGAAATCGGCCACGAATTTCACTAATTTTCACTAATTTTTTAACAACTTTTCGTGCCAATTCGTGAAATTCGTGGCAGGAAATATCAGGCTAATACCGGCTGGCCCACGCCGTTGATGTTTACCGGCGTAGTGTGAGGAATCCCACAGAACTGCTCGTAATCAATCAACTGGGTGACGGTCGGGTGCTCACCGCAAACCGGGCAATCCGGGTTCTTGCGGACTTTGACCTCACGAAACTCGGCTTCCAACGCATCATAGAGCAGCAAACGGCCAGCCAGCGGGCTGCCAATCCCCAGAATCAACTTGATAGCTTCGACCGCTTCCACACTGCCAATGATCCCGGGCAGGACGCCCAACACGCCACCTTCGGCGCAGCTTGGCACTTCGCCGGGAGGGGGTGGGTCGGGGTAGAGGCAGCGATAGCAAGGACTACCGTTGGCCGTGTCGTAAACCGTCACCTGGCCCTCAAAGCGGAAGATGCTGCCATCTACCAACTTTTTACCTAGCAGCACACAGGCATCGTTGACCAGGTAGCGAGTGGGGAAGTTGTCGGAGCCGTTGATGACCACATCATACTGGCTGATGATGTCAAGCGCGTTGTGGCTGGTCAATTGGGTCTGGTGGCCGATGACTTTGACATCGGGGTTCAGTTGGGCAATGGTTCGGGCTGCCGATTCGACTTTGGGCTTGTCTACATCTTCCAGCCGGTGGACAATCTGGCGCTGCAAGTTGCTGGTGTCCACCACGTCAAAATCCACAATGCCGATTTTGCCTACACCGGCCGCGGCCAGATAAATGGCCGCCGGGCTGCCCAGCCCGCCCGCGCCGATGAGCAGCACGCTGGCCCCCAGCAGCTGCAACTGCCCTTCTTCGCCCACTTCGGGCATAATGGTGTGGCGGCTGTAGCGGTGGCGCTGGTCTTCGTTGAGAATTTGGGGCTTGGAGAAAGGATAACCGGCATTTTTCCAGCCGTTGAAGCCGCCTGCCACCGAGACCACGTTGGTGTAGCCCAACTCCTGTAAATCACGTGCGGCCAGCAAGCTGCGGGTGCCGCCGGCGCAGGTCACGGCAATGGGCTGATCGCGCTGCGGAACCAGGGCTTCAACCCGCAGTTCCAAAAAGCCGCGCGGAATATGGACCGAGCCTTTGATGCGGCCCTGGCTCCACTCGTCCAATTCGCGCACGTCAATCACGGTTAAATCCTCGTCGCTTTGCATGCGCCGGGCCAATTCGTGGGCGTCAATCTCTTTGATTTCTTTTCTTAGTTTGGCGATTAATTGATCACTGGTAACGTAACTCATCATATCCTCCGTTAGCGGCCGCCCGCCATCGCGGGAATAATCGAAACTTCGTCTCTGTCCGCTACCGGGGTATCGGCTCCTTGCAGCGTGCGAATCTCTTCCTCATTGACAAACACATTGACGTAACGTTTAATTTGACCGTCAGCTTCACACAGGCGTGATTGGATACCGGGGTATTGCGCCTCTAAATTGCCAATCAGTTCACGAACAGTCGCCCCGCTGCCTTCAACTTTACTCTGGCCGTTGGTGTAGCGGCGCAGGGGGCTGGGAATTCGTACAGTTGTCATAGTTAGGTGATTTCTCCTTTGTTGGAACTTATTCAAACACTCAGGTTTTGTAGACAGATAGATTCAAATAAAAAGGCTCATCGCTGCTAATAAATAGACGATGAGCCAGGTTTAATAACTGCTTTATAAGGTTATGGTTTTTGGTTGACAGGAATGGATTGCGTTGAGAGTCTCATCGTCGTTGCTGCACGGCGATGCGGGCTACCGCAGCCCTCGCTCTCAAACGCCGAGAACGGGGCTACCGCGCCCGCTTACTACAGGTGCAAAATTCAGTTGAAACGGTTAGAAATAGGTTCACAGCTATCATGTCCTGTTGGACGAGGTGAGTGGGTCATATCTTACCCGACTCGCCCAGATTGGTCAAATTCGGAAGGTCGGAAGACTGGATAGCTGGAAGGTTGGAGGACAGCCTCTATCTCCAATCTTCCAGCCTTCCAATCTTCCCATTCTTCCATCAAAAGAAGCCTAACAGCGTCGGGTCTTCCATCATTTCCGGGTTCCACTGCTCCGGCAGCACTTCGACCTTGGCTTCGCGCCCGCTGGTTTTTTCAGCGGTTTCTTTGACTTGCTGCACCAGCCAGGGGCCGTAGGGACAAAACGGCGTCGTCAGCAACATTTTGACCAGCACCGGGGTACTATCCAAATCAATACTTCTAATCAACCCCAAAACGACCACATCCAGATGCAATTCAGGGTCCAGCACCCCCCGCAGCGCTTCGCGCACTTCTTCTTCTGTTACTTTGGCGGCATTTATTTCTTCAGACATAAGTTCTCTCCTTCGTAAATAGGAGTGCAAACCTTGGTTTGCTGTCAGCAAGGCAAGCCTTTTGCACTCCTATTTCATTTTTCATTATGGGTGGTGTGCCATCAGGCTTGTGACGACTCCTTCAAAAACAGTAGACGGTAGACAGGGATTTATGCAATCTTGCGACCCTGCGACCTTGCTACTTTTTTATTCTTTCGGTGCGATCAGAATATCCTCGCCCTCAATCTTTACTTCATACAACGGCACCGGTGAAAAAGCAGGCATGGTTTGCTGGCCGGTTTTGATGTTGAACCTGGCTCCGTGCCGGGGACAAATGATACAGTCGCCCTCCAGATGGCCCTCTACCAATGGGCCGCCATCGTGGGTACACACATCGGAAATGGCATAAAATTCACCATCGAGGTTAAACAGGCCCACATCTTCATCTTCATATTCAACCAGCATCTTTTCGCCGGGGGCCAGCTCAGAAGTCTTAGCCACCTTAACGAACTTGGACATTGTTTTATCTTATGCTCCCAGTTGTTTTCTAAGTACAGCTTTGCCTTAGTTCGTGACGAAATCAAGGCGAGTAGATACCTCCACAGAAGTCATATCATTCCGACCGGAGGGAGGAATCTTCGTTATCACCGCCGAAAATGTTATAGCGAGCAAGAAGATTTCTCGCTGGCGCTCGAAATGACATCTCAGGAAACGGATACATTAAATCGTGACGAATTTATGCAATCCTGTACTAAGTTTTTCGTATTCGGCTCGCAGTCGAGACAGTTCTTCTGCAGCTTCTTCCAGAGTCAGGAGTTTGGCCCCGGTTTCAAGCTCATAAAATCTCAAGTCATCCCCTTCATTTCTCAGGTATAAGTTCAAAACCAGACTTTTCAATTGGAGATAGCCCTCTTCACTAAACTCCGGCTCAATCGGTTGATACTGGCTGCCTTCAAGAAAATATCCTTGCAGTTGCGGCTTAAGATAATCCTGAAGTGGATCAAATTGAAAATACTCCTGCACCCCCAACTCCTCATACAAGCCCCGTTTGAACCAGCGATCTTTGCCTTTGGTCGCTTCCGATGTAAATTCGATGATAAAGTCGGGCGCTTTACCTTCCTCCCAGATTTTCCAAGTCCGCCGCTCTTCCTTATGATGTATCAAAGACAACAAACAAATCTGGGGCAACGACATCCGCCGGGTGATCTTTTGTATAATACATAAACATATTCGCCCCAACATAAACATCTGGGTGGTGACGAAACCAGGCTCGGAGCGCCCCCAGCGAATTAAGAATCCGGAGCGAGTGGATACCCGTTTCACCCATCGGTTCACCATCTGATTCTAGATAATCTATGGTTTTAATTTGAGGCGTATCCAGCAATTTATCTACCATGTCCTACTATCTATTTCCATACCGTCTATTTGTTACCACGCTTCGTCGTCGGTATTCCAATCCTCCTCGCTCAGGCCATAGGCCCCGGCCTTTAGCACTTTGAGCGACAGAAGCGCGCACTTCAAGCGAACCGGGCCAATTTCAATCCCCAGCGCATCCAAAATCTGTTCTTTGCCAATCTGTTTCGCTTCTTCCAGCGATTTGCCTTGAATCATTTCGGTCAGCATGCTGGCGCTGGCCTGGCTGATGGCGCAGCCTTTGCCGGTAAAGGCCACCTGGTCAATGATATTATCCTCGTTCACATGCAAATCCATCCGAATCACGTCACCGCACAGCGGGTTGTGTTCCTCGTGCGAGTGGGTGGGATGTTCTAACTTGCCCGCGTTGCGTGGGTGGCGATAGTGATCGAGAATGTTCTCTTTATAAAAGTCGTCCATATTGTTTACTCACCAGGGTCAACTTTTGGCGCAACTTGATCCAACTCAGCTAAATATTTAGCTGCTTCCTGGCGCACCTGAGGATCGGTATGGTTAAGGTTTTGGATCAACTCATCAATCAAAACTTGACGAACGGTTGTGAATGGGACTCCGCCACTTTGTTTATAACGTTCGCGTCGTTCAGTAATAAGTTGCTCAAAGCGAGGGTCACTTTCCAGTGCTTCATCCGCCAAATCTTCGGGACTTATAGCCGAAAGTCGCAACAGTTCTCCATTATTTAACCTAATTACTATTTCTTCTACTTGTGCCTGTACTAAATATTCATCGAGGCGCTGATGAAGTTCATTGACTGTAACGGTTTTCATAGATTGCCTCTCTTTTGAGCAAAATCGGCTAACCAATCGAGCGCATGTTCTTTATAAACGACGCCATAGATTATAACTTTTTGCTCTTCTTGCTCTACATCGTAAAAAACCCGAAATTCATCTACTCTCAACCGATAAGGCGGCTGGCTACCAAGCCGCAATTTTTTAATCCGGCTTTTGCTCTGTCGGGTAGGATCATAACTTAAGTGCGTCTCGATTGCCTTGAGGATTTTTACTTGTTCACCCTTGCGAAGTAGTTTAAGGTCTTGCCAGGCATCTGATTCAAAATCAATAGTGTATGGCACGAAGCGCCCTTTAATACCGCTACTTTACACCCATTCTATTTGTAAACTCACCTTCCCAATAACTCCCTGGCCTTATCCAACCCTTCGGCCAACCGATCTACCTCCTCCGGCAGATTATAAACGTAGAAGCTGGCCCGCGCCGTCGCTTGAAGACCAAATTTGTCGTGTAAAGGCATGGCGCAGTGATGCCCGGCCCGCACACAGATACCTTCGCTGTCTAACACGGCGGCAATATCGTGGGGATGAATATCGCCCAGGGTAAAGGCGACCGCGCCTCCCCGCGCCGTCGGATCGTGCGGCCCGTAAATGCGAACTCCTTCCACCTGATTGAGCCGATCAAAGGCATAAGTGGTCAATTCGATTTCGTGGCGGCGCACATTGTGCATACCTAATTCGTTCAAATAATCTACCGCTGCCCCCAACCCCACCGCCTCGGCGATGGCCGGGGTGCCGGCCTCGAATTTCCAGGGCAGTTCATTCCAATCGCTGCCTTCAAAGGTGACTTTTTTAATCATATCACCGCCGGTCATAAAAGGCGGCATGTCGGCCAAAATCTCCTTGCGTCCCCACAACACCCCGATGCCGGTCGGCCCCAACATTTTGTGGCCAGAAAAGGCCAGAAAGTCGCACTCAAACGCCTGCACATCGGTCGGCATATGGGGTACCGCTTGCGCCCCGTCGAGCAGCACCAGCGCACCGATGGCGTGAGCTTTTTGCACAATCTCGCCCACCGGCGTGACCGTCCCCAACACGTTGCTCATCTGGGTAATACTGACTAGCTTAACGGCGGGGGTCAGCCAAGCGTCGAAGGTAGCCATATCCAGGTAACCATGTTCATCCACCGGAACATATTTCACCGTTGCCCCAGTTCGAGCCGCCACCTGCTGCCACGGCACCAGGTTAGCGTGATGCTCCATCTCACTGGTCAGGATAATATCGCCTGCTTTGATGTTGTTCAACCCCCAACTATAGGCCACCAGGTTGATGCTTTCGGTGGTGTTGCGGGTAAAAATCACCTCGCGCCAACTGCGGGCATTGATAAAGCGGCCTATTTTCTTGCGGGCCGTTTCGTAGGACTCCGAGGCTTTCTCGCTGATCTGATAAATACCGCGATGCACATTGGCGTTGTACTCCCGGTAGTAGGTGTCCATAGCCTCGATGACGGGAAGCGGCTTTTGCGAACTGGCCGTGCTGTCGAGATAAACCAGCGGTTTTCCATTGACCTGCTGCTGCAAGATCGGAAAATCTTGGCGGATACGTTGTACATCAAACATGAATTTAGCTCCAGGCAAGGTGCAAGGTCACAGAGTAGCAGAGTCGCAAATAACTTTACTGCAACCTCACCCCTTCGGGTGCGCCGAAGGGCGTGCTACCCTGCTACCCTGATAATACTTTTGAATGGCATTTTTGAGCGTGCCCAGACTCAAAGTAGCGCAGCGCACGCGGGTCAGCACAATATCCCGGCCCAGTTCTTCAATCAGGTCATTATAGTCTATGGCCTCTATTTCAGCAAGGGTTTTGCCATGCACCCGGTCCAGCAAAATCGAAGCCGAAGCTTGGCTGATGGTGCAGCCTTCGCCTTCAAATTGAATTTGCTCGACCCGATTTTGACCATCCACTTTCATATAAATCGTAATCGTATCGCCGCAACTGGGGTTGCCGCCGGTCATGACCACATCGGCCCCGGCAATAGCGCCGCGATGCCGGGGCGCGTCAAAATGTTCGAGTAGTTTGTCAATGTGTTGTTGTCGGTCCATAACTGTTTGATAAAAAAGGGGCATTGTGGCTTTACTGCCCCCGCTGCCCCCCAAGATTAGAGGCCGGGATTAGGAGATTAGGAGATTTTTTATTTTATCCTCAAATCCCCTAATCCCGGCTAACTTGCCTCAATACAACTTATTGTAGCTTATTCATAGAAAAGCTATCGCTCAATTGGCGCGCCCACCAGATTGCCCCACTCGGTCCAACTGCCGTCGTAGTTGCGCACCTGGGGATAGCCCAGCAAGTAGGTTAAAACAAACCAGGTGTGACTGCTGCGTTCGCCGATGCGGCAGTAGGCCACCACATCTTTATCGGGGGTAATGCCCTGGCCCTCATACAGCGCCCGTAATTCCTCAGGCGATTTGAAAGTACCATCTTCGTTGGCCGCCTTAGCCCAGGGGATGTTTTTAGCGCCGGGGATATGCCCGCCGCGCAGCGCCCCTTCCTGGGGATAATCGGCCATGTGCAGCAGTTCGCCGCTGTATTCGCCCGGTGAGCGGACATCCACCAATGCGCCGCCTTTATTGACATGCTCCCGCACCTGGTCACGGAAAGCGCGAATTTTGCTGTCGTCTCGCTGCGGGACCGGATAAGTGGTGGTAGGATACTGCGGCGCTTCGGTGGTGAGAGGCCGGCCCTCTTCTTCCCATTTTTTGCGCCCACCGTTCATAATTTTGGCTTTGGTGTGCCCAAATAGTTGAAACACCCAAAAGGCATAGGTGGCCCACCAGTTATTCTTATCTCCATAAAAGACAACGGTTGTCTCCGGGCTAATCCCCTTGGCCGACAGCAGCCTGGCGAAGCGTTCTCCGTCCAGATAATCGCGCACCAATGGATCATTGAGGTCACTGACCCAATCAATTTTAACTGCGCCGGGGATATGCCCCTTGTCGTATAACAGAATGTCCTCATTGGACTCGACAATACGGATGCTGGGGTCATTAAGATGATCGGCCACCCACTGCGTACTGACCAATGCTTCCGGGCGGGCGTAATTTTGCTCACTCATGATGTTTACTCTCCTCTAGTTAATAACGTTTAACTTGCAGCAACGGTTGACTACAGAATCTCCAATCCGTGTTGATCCCATTATCTTACTTGCAACAACACAGATTGGAGCGATAGGAGAATTGATTTTTCCACTCGCTCATCTATTGGTCCTCCCCTCTTTATTAAGAGTTAGCTGCAACCGTGTTTGTAAAAGAAATGGCCCGATAGGTCATTGCTAAACGACACGGATTGGAGAGGTGCAACATCTGAATTTCTCGTTATCTCGTTCCCAAACTGAGTTTGGGAACGAGATAACGAGATAAATCTTTTAATCACCAATTTTAGCCGATACAGCGTTGAACAGCTTTTCCCGGACTCGCTCGTTGTACATGCGGTCAAACACTTTGTAGAAAAAGCCTTCAACCACCATGCGCACAGCGGTATTGCGCGGAATCCCCCGGCTCATCAGGTAGAAGATGTACTCTTCATCAATTTTGCCGATGGTCGCTCCGTGCGAAGCCCGCACGTCGTTGGCGTCAATCTCCAGGCTGGGGATAGCGTCGGCGCGGGCGGTGTGATCCAGGATGAGGTTCTCATTTTTGAGGTAAGAGTTGGTCTGCTGGGCTGTCGGCTCGATTTTGATCAGGCCGGTGAACACGCTGCGGCTTTTGTCTTTGACCGCGCCGTGCAGCAGCAGGTCTCCGCCGGTGGAGGTGCCGATGTGGTGGATCAGGCAGTCTACATCCAGGTGCTGTTTGCCCTGCATAAAGTAGACGCCGTTAAACTCCATCGAAGCGCCGTTGCCGGGCAGTTCGCTGTCAAAGTAGCTCTTGGTCAGGCGGCCGCCCAGTTGGCCGGTCTCCCAAATCACGGTGCTATCATTCTGGCCGACCGAGCGCTTGACGTTGAAGTTATACACATCCTCGCCCCAGCGCTGCACATCCACATAACGAAGCTGCGCCCCAGCCTGGGCGTAAATTTCCACCACCCCGGCGTTGAGGGCCTGGCCGTGTTCACTGTGCGAAATGGCCTCTTCGATGTAGGTCGCCTGGGCATGCCGATCAGCTACAATCAAGGTGCGCGGAAAGATGGCGCTGCCTTCGCCTTCCAAAATAAAGGCGGTCTGGAAAGGATTTTCCACCTCGACCTCTTTGGGAATATACAGAAAGACACCGCCCCGCCACAAGGCGCTGTTGAGCGCAGCAAACTTACTGTTTGACGGCGGCACAGCCTGGCTGCCCAGGTACTTTTGCACCAAGTCGGCATGCTCCACAGCAGCCTCGGCCAGGCTGGTAAAAATCACACCCTGCTCGGCCAGCGCCGGATCGAGTTCACGGTAGACCAGCCGGTCGTTGGCGATGACAATGCGGCCTGCCGCCGGATATTTCTCTTCCAGGGCGTCGCGTACATCGTCGGGCAGATCCGCCAGGGTGGTGGCTTGCACGGAAGACGCTTCGGCCAACCGGAACTTTTCCCAACGGATTTTGCGCAGGTCAGTTCGCCGCCAATCTTCATCCGAGGTGGTCGGCATAGGGGTTTCTTCAAACACCATCCAAGCTGTCTGGCGCTTATCTTGCAGCCAGGCCGGCTCATGAGCCGCTATAGCCTCGACGGTGCTGCGGGTGAAAACGCCCGCTTCGAGTAACTTGTCAGATGACTTACGGGTAGGGATTAATACTTGCGCCGCCATATTAGCCTACAGACCCCTCCATTTCCATTTCGATGAGACGGTTCATTTCCAGGGCGTATTCCATCGGCAGTTCCTTCACAATTGGCTCGATGAAACCGCTGACAATCATGTTCGCCGCCTGGTCTTCCGGAATCCCCCGGCTCATCAGGTAGAAGAGCTGCTCTTCGGACACTTTGGACACGCTGGCCTCGTGGCCGATGGAAACATCCTGCTCTTCGATTTCGATGTAGGGGAAGGTATCGGAAGCGGAATCTTCATCCAAAATCAGGGCGTCGCAAACCACGTTGCTCTTGCTATTGACCGCGCCCGGCGCAACTTTAATCAAGCCGCGATAGGTAGTGCGCCCGCCGCCTTTACTAATAGATTTGCTGGTGATGACCGAGCTGGTATTCGGCGCGGCGTGAACAATTTTACCGCCGGCATCCTGAAGCTGGCCCTTGCCGGCAAAGGCAATAGACAACACTTCGCCGTGCGCGCCCGGTTCCATCAACCAGACCGCCGGGTATTTCATGGTCAATTTGGAGCCGAGGTTGCCGTCCACCCACTCCATGGTCGCATTCTTGAACGCCTGCGCCCGCTTGGTGACCAGGTTGTAAACGTTGTGGCTCCAGTTCTGGATGGTCGAGTAGCGGCAGCGGCCCTTCTCTTTGACGATGATTTCGACGACGGCGCTGTGCAAGCTGTCGGTCGAGTAGGTTGGGGCGGTGCAGCCTTCGACATAATGGACATACGCGCCTTCATCCACAATGATCAGGGTGCGCTCAAACTGGCCCATATTCTTGGCATTGATGCGGAAGTAGGCTTGCAGCGGCAGGTCCACATGCACCCCCTTGGGCACATAAATAAAGCTGCCGCCCGACCAGACCGCCGTGTTCAGCGCCGCAAATTTGTTATCTTCCGGCGGCACTACCGTGCCGAAATACTCATGCACAATATCGGGGTGCTCGCGCAGCCCGGCGTCCATATCCAGAAAGATGACGCCTTTCTTTTCCAAATCTTCGATGATGCTGTGGTAAACCACTTCGCTCTCGTACTGGGCGCCGACGCCGGCCAGAAACTTCTGCTCGGCTTCGGGAATACCCAGCCGGTCAAAGGTTTTGCGGATGTCTTCGGGCACATCATCCCAAGATTTGAAGGCTTTGTCGGCATCCACTGGCTTGATGTAATAGTAGATATCGTCAAAGTCAATGGTGTTGAGCTGCCCGCGCCCCCCCCACTGCGGCATGGGGCGCTCTTTGAAGTGGCGATAGCCGCGCAGCCGGTACTCCAGCATCCACTCCGGCTCTTTCTTCATCCACGAAATTTCGCGGACAATATCTTCATCCAGTCCCTTGCGCGCTCTAAAAGCGTAATTTTCGGGGACGCTAAAACCGTATTTATAATCATCAAGATTGACATCAAAGGTTGTTGCCATCTTATGCCGCCTCCATTTCTTTCTCTTTGATTAAGTTATCGTAACCTTCCTGCTCCAGCCGCAGCGCCAGTTCCGGCCCGCCCGATTCGATAATCTGGCCGTTGTAGAGGATATGCACAAAATCCGGCTTGACGTAATTGAGAATACGCTGGTAGTGGGTAATGACAATAAAGGAGCGGTTGGGGCCAGTCAGGGCGTTCACCCCCTCAGAGACAACCTTTAGGGCGTCAATATCCAGACCGGAGTCGGTTTCATCCAAAATAGCGTACTTCGGTTCTAGCAGAGCCATCTGCAAAATCTCGGCCCGCTTTTTCTCACCGCCGGAAAAGCCCTCGTTCAGGTAGCGGCGGGCGAACTCTTTATCAATTTTGAGCAGGTTCATCTTTTCGGTCATCAGCTTGCGGAACTCGGTGATGGGAATACCTTTGTTTTTACCGTCGCCGTTCTTCTCGCCTTTGACCGCGTTCACTGCGGTACGCAGGAAGTTGGCCATGCTGATGCCGGGGATGGCCGTCGGGTACTGGAAGGCCAGGAACAGGCCCATCTTGGCCCGCTCGTCGGGGGTCAATTCCAACAGGTTGACATCGTCCATCCAAACTTCGCCATCTTCAACTTCATATTTGGGGTGGCCGGCCAGCGCATAAGCCAGGGTGCTTTTGCCGGAGCCATTCGGCCCCATAATGGCATGCACTTCGCCCAGGCCGACTTCCAAATTCAACCCTTTCAAAATAGGTTTCTCGTCAATGCTGACGCGTAAATCCTTGATTACGAGAGACATCTTAACTTCAAAACTCCTTCAATTGGGGATAAGTAAGGATCCAAATTTGAGGAGCCAGCACGTCCACGTGCGGCGGTGTTCGGCACGTGGACGTGCCTCACTCCCCGGAAAATTGGATCTACTGAGTATTTTTGATTGCGCGGCTATTGTAGCACACCCCTCCGACTTTGTCAACTATTTTGTTATTTAATATTGCAAAGTTGAAAAAGTTGTGGTACAATCTCGAAAGTTCAAAGAACAAAATTTATTGATATTAGCATATAAAATACGAAAGTAGAAAAATAAGAATTAAGAAATTAGAAATTAGAATAACGCTTCATTATCTACACTTCTTATTTCTTATCTTCTTTCCCCGGAGTGAGACGAATGATGATTGGAAGTGAAAATACCTCCCTGATTCACAAACATATGCCGCTGACCCGCCGCCGGATTTTGACGCTGCTGAAAGAAGAGAAGGAATTGACCGCCGATCAATTGGCCGAGATCCTGGGCATCAGCGCGGTCGCAGTGCGCCGGCATTTAACCAAGCTGGAAAGCGATCAATTGGTTGAATATGAAGAAGTACAGCGGGGTATGGGCCGGCCCAGTTTTCTCTATCGCCTCGGCGCGGCGGCGAGCAACTATTTCCCGCGCCGGTATGAGGAGTTAGCCAGCACCGTCCTGGAAACCATTCGCGATTTGTACGGTACCGATGCGGTAGATGCGGTATTTCGGGTGCGCTCCGAACAGTTCATCAACGATTATCGGCGCAAGGTCAACGGCAAAACCCTGGATATTCGCCTGGAACAAGTGACCCAACTGCGCGAGGCCGACGGCTATATGTCGAGCTGGGAACGGGTTCAGGAAGACACCTTTATCTTGCGCGAGGCCAACTGCCCAATTATCAATGTCGCTGCTGGATGTGACGCCGCTTGCAGCCACGATCAAGCTATGTTAGAGTCCCTACTCGACGCCCAAGTGACTCGTAAGGGCCATCTGGCCCGGGGTGACGGCGCTTGCGTCTACGAAATCCGGCCTAAAATGCAGGCCGGGTCTTAACATTTGCCGCGATGCTTTACCTCCATTAAAATTACCATTACTATTAGGGCAGGTCTAAGACCTGCCCTTCCCATCTTTAGCCAGGAGTAAATTTATGTCAAAAGTCACTGAAGCTCAAGTGATGGAGGCGCTCAGCCACGTCATCGAGCCGGAACTGCATCGCGACCTGGTCACACTGGATATGGTCAAAAATGTGCAAATCAACGGGGGCCAGGTCAACTTTACGATCATGCTCACCACCCCGGCCTGCCCTTTGAAACACAAAATGGAGGCCGATGCGAATGCGGCCTTGCTTGCCATTCCCGGCGTGGAAAAGGTCAATATCAGCTTTGACTCCAACATCCCCGCCGACGCTCGCTTGATGAGCAAAATGAATATCGGCGTCAAAAATGCCATTGCTGTCGCCTCGGGTAAAGGCGGGGTGGGCAAAAGCACCATGTCGACTAATCTGGCCCTCAGCCTGGCCCTGGATGGCGCTAAAGTGGGTCTGCTGGACGCCGATGTGTACGGCCCTAACATCCCGATGATGATGGGCATCAACGAGCGGCCCAAAGGCCACAACAACAAAATTATCCCGCCCGAAGCCTATAATGTTAAAATTATGAGCATGGGCTTTTTGGTGGATGCCAACCAGCCGGTGATCTGGCGCGGCCCGATGATCCACAATGCCCTGCGCCAATTTTTGCAGGATGTGGAGTGGGGCAGCCTGGATTACCTGGTGGTTGACCTGCCGCCCGGCACCGGCGATGCCAGCTTGAGCCTGGCCCAAAGCCTCAGCCTGACCGGCGCGGTGATTGTGACCACACCCCAGCAGGTTGCACTCAGCGATGTGGTGCGCGGGGTGGCCATGTTCCAGCAGTTGAATGTGCCCATTTTGGGAGTAATCGAGAATATGAGCTATTTTGTGGCCCCCGACACCGGCCACCGCTATGATATTTTTGGGCACGGCGGGGGAGCCGCGATGGCCAAAGAAGTGGGAGCCGACTTTTTGGGTGAAGTGCCGCTGGAGCCGCAGGTCCGTATGGGCGGAGATGAGGGCAGCCCGATTGTGGTCCGCGCCCCTGAATCGGCGGCGGCTCAGGCGATTCGGGCGGTAGCGCGAAAGGTAGCAGCGGCGGTCAGCGTACAGAATTTACTGCGCAGCCCGCGCCAATTCCAGGCCGACCCGACTCTGTCCATTCTAAACTAAAGGATTACAGAATAGACAACTTTCCCTATTCGTAGTGAGATTAGAGATTGGAGATTAGAGATTCAGGCTAATAATCTCCAATCTCCTAACTCCCAGGAGAATCAATGGAGACCACTCCTGAAGCACTCATCGAAAAGATCGAGCAGGGTTACACTCAACTGGTGCGCTTGTATCGCAGCGTGCCGGTAACAGCCCTGCTTGAGCCAACCCTGGCCAACGGCTGGTCGGTGAAGGATGTCCTGAGCCACATTGCCGCCTGGGAATGGCGCTGCGCCTCGCTGCTCAATGAGTCACATCAAAGCGATCTTCCGCTCAAAGCTATGCCGGATGTGGAAGCTTTGAATCGCGAGTTTTTTCAGGAGCGGCAGGGGTGGAGTTGGGCCGAGGTAGAGGACGATTTTCGGCAGGCCCACCAGGCCATGCTGGCCGCCATCCGGGCCATGCCGCCCGCCCGCCTCACCAGCAAAATTGTACAGCAATCCATCGCCGAAGAAACCTGGGAGCACTACACGGAGCACCTGCCCGATCTGGAACGCTGGCACAAGCAAACGGACAGAAGATAGAGGATGGAGGATAGAACTATCTTCTATCTACCATCTTCTATCTTCCTACTCCCCCCAGCTTATCTGCTCGTCGTACCAGTCGCGCTCACCATAAGGGGAACGATTGGGCGGGGTGAAAATGCCGCCGTCAAACTCAAAGATACGGCGGGTTTCGCCGCTGGCCAGGTGGAGCAGCCAAATGCCCCAGTTGCCCTCGCGATTCGACAGAAAGGCCAGCCATTTGCCATCGGGCGACCAGGCGGGTAAGCCCTCGATGGCTGGGTCGTCAGTCAAACGACGCACGTTTGTACCGTCACTGTTGACCAGATAGAGGTCCCAATTGTCGCCGGGATTGGCCATATAGGCAATTTCTTCAGCCACAGGCGACCAATCCGGCGATTTGACCAGCGGGTCTTCCAGGATAGGTTGAGACTCGTATTCGCTTGTTTTCAAATCCCCTACCCACAAACCGCAGCGATTGCCGGTATTATCACAACTAACAAAGGCAAAATGAAAGCCGTCCGGGGCAAAAGTAGGCGACTCCCCTTCCCGACGTAGATTTTTTTCGTTAGTGCCATCTCCCCACGAGGTGTACAACCGCCAATGCCGGTCAACTTCGCGCTGCGAGGCGTAAATAAGCCGCTCTTCGGTCGGCGACCAATCGGGCTGGGCATCTTCCCAAAAACCACCCACCCGAGTAGGAAATCTACCCTCCAGATCGCTGCTCAATAACGAGCGGGGACTGGTGGGTTCACTGTAAGCTCGATAGGCCAGGTGAAAAGTTCCATTGTTAGTGGCGCGGAGCGCCGGTTCCGATATGCCGTCCAGGGGAAAAAGACGATGGTTGCTGCCATCGGCATTAATGAGATGCGTTTCATAAACCTGCCGCCCCGGAGCCGGATTGTAATAAGCGAAGGCAATCGTTCCTGCGGGTGACTCGACCATCACCGCCGGGGCCGGTTCGGCCGGTACAGGAGGCGCAGCCGTTTCTTGTTGGGTAAATTCAGGCGCAGGGAGAGTCTCCGGGGACTTCTCTTCTGGACTGATATCAAACGGAACCACAGGCTCCGGCAAGGAATCACTGTCAAAAGACTTGATCGGGGCCAGGGTAGACGTGGGGGTAGGCGCAGGTGTAGGGGCGGTCGCCTCGACCGGCTCGGTTATCTCTGCGGTGCTGGAGGTTAGCGGAATAAATTGCGGCAAAACTTCGGCGCCCGGTAGCTGCCCCTGAATCACCGTCCACACACCAAAAGCCAGCAAAGCAATAACCGCCAGAGTTCCGACAGCATTAAATACCTTGCCGGTAACGGCCCAACTGATGAACCGACGTTGCGACTCTGAATTGGCCTCGAACGCGCGCCGGACACGCTGCCGCAGTGCGGGTGAAGGTACAGGCTGCCCCAGGGCGGCTATTAAAGTGGGCCGCAATTCGTTAGCCAAGTGACGGGCCGCCCGCAGATCCTCCCGGCAGGTTGGGCACACCGCCAGATGTGTCTCAACGGCCCGGCGCTCCTCCGGGGCGAGCTGATAATCCAGATAGGCTTCGAGAGCCGAAGTAATGTGTTCAGTGGGCATTCTGGGCCTCAAGCATCTCCGGGGTTGTCAAGCCCTTTTCCGCCAATGCTTCCGCCAGGCGGCGGCGGGCATTATGCAGGCGGGAATAGATGGTTCCTTCCGGGCAGTCAAGCATCGCCGCAATTTCTACGGCAGGCAGTTCTAAATAATAGTGCAAGGTAATCACCTCTCGTAACGGCGCACTCAAATTTTGCACCGCTTCCCACAGGATGTGCCGGTATTCGCCGCGCAGAGCCGTGCTTTCCGGACCGGGCCGGAAGTCGGGCAGGTCAGGCGTCTCCTCGTTCTGACGCAGCCAGGGAATGGTCAACAAACGTTTACGGCGCAAATGGCTGCGGCAGTAGTTTAGCGCAATTTGATAAAGCCAGGTGCCAAAGCTGGCCCGGCTGGGATCAAAACGATGCCGCGCTTTGTGAGCGCGCAAAAACGTTTCCTGAACCACATCCTCTGCCGATTGCGTCTGCTGTAACATGGCCCAACCCAGGCGGTAGATAGCCGGGGCATGCCGGGTGTACAACTCGTCAAAGGCGGCAGTTTCGCCGCGCTGCCAGCGTTGAATGAGCGCGTTTTCAGTTGGATTTTGCTCAAGAGTTCTCTTCTCTTGTACGCTATTATACGCCGCCACGTCAAGAACCTTCATCGTTTACAATTGGTGACGCCTCATCATAGCATATTTAGATTAAAAATGGCTAAAAACGGGCCACAAAATTCCCACACTCAACCAGCGCTTTGCCGACTCAGGAGAAATAGTAATCAGTTATCAGTGACCAGTAATCAGTTATCTGACTACTGACTACTGATTACTGTTCACTACTTCTTTTGTGTCTGTTGAACTGGAACAACACTCAAAAAGAACAGGTTTAACTACCCAAATTCTTCACGTTATGTTATAATTAACTTTACATATTGAGTTTACATATTGTATAATTAGAGAAAGTCACCGTCACTCATGGAGCTGTCAAATATGAGGGTCAAAAAATCTACCGGATGGCGATTAGGCTTTGTGGCAACCCTGTTGCTGAGCCTGGGGTTGGTAACAGCCTGTCGCTCGGCTGAAACCGAAGCTCAGCCTTTACCAGAAATTCAAACCGAGCTGCTGGTGCGCGCCCCCGATGGGCCGCTCCCCCTGAACAAATCCATTGAGGTTCGCTCTCGCACCGATGCCAGCGCCGGGGTATCTCACGTTGACCTGTATGTGACGCTGCCAGACAACCAGGAAGTATTGGTTCGCTCTGACGCCGCCGCTTTTCAGCAGAAAAGTTTTACCGCCTCCCAAACATTTACCCCCAAACAAGTGGGGCATTATATCATAAAAGTTGTGGGCTACAATCTACAGGGTAAATCCTACTCCTCAAATGCGATTGGTTTTGATGTGCAGGTACCCCCATCCTAACCTCCTTCGTAGGGTAAGGGCAGGAAGGTGCGGTCATTAAGGAGAGATGAAGTGGTTAAATATTTCTTTCAGCACATAACAGTTTTAGCCCGAATTTTTATTCTGGCGTCCCTGGCTTTGCTCCTGGCTGCCTGTGGTAATGAAGAAGTGGCCGTGCCAACGCCTCCGGCGATCCTATCGCCGGCAGAGAGCACCAAAGTTCTGCTGGGCGGGCCGGTCTATATTCAAAGCGGTCAATACAGCAGCGAAGTCTCGCGGGTGGAGTTGTGGGTTAAAAAACCGAGCGCCGAGACTGAACAGCTTATGCGCTCTGATATTCCCCAAGCCGGCGGGCTGCTCCAGGAATGGCGGCCCACCGAGGTTAACACCCACACTATCAGAATAAAAGCTTTTAATGCAAATAACTCGCTGTTGGCTGAACAAGTTAGAAATTATGTAGTTATCTCTGATACGATTGTTTCGCTGACCCCTCCTCCCCCCACTCCGGTCTCATTAAGCGCTCAGTTGCAGCCGACCGTCATTCCGACCACCCAACTACAGGTTGCCCCTGGTGGAACGGCTGACGAGCAGTCCGGCGGACCAATTACTATGACAGTGCTTGCCACTTCAACCCCCAACCCAACCGCCACACCTATTCCACGCTATCCCCCGCCCCCGCCGGCTCCCGGCGTCCCTCCCGGCCCGGTGCAGTCGCCCCTGTTAAATGTCAGCCCGCCGGTGTGTGATGCGGCGGAATACCTGGGGCCGTATGCTGCGGATACCAGCCGGCGGATTGTCATTACCGAAGATGACGATCTGGCCCCTAAAGTGGTGGGGGGGACGACCGTTTTCCGGGCCTGGCGCTTACAAAACGTGGGAACCTGTACTTGGGGAACGGGGTATGAATTGGCCTTTTATGGCGGCCGGACGATGGGTTCCGGCGGCGTAGCGTTTGAGTACACTTTTCCCACCGACCCGGCCCGGCGCAATACCATTGTGGACCGAGGCCGCCTGATTGTGCCCGAAGGCAAACCCAACCAGACTGCTGTCCTCGAAGTCGCCCTGGTTGCGCCGGTTACGCCGGGGATTCACCAGAGCTTCTGGCGCATGCGTAATCCGCACGGCGTCTTTTTTGGCCCAATCATGGGCGTCACCATGGAAGTGGTCCGCGATTGTGGCCCCGGTATCTACGGTTCCCCGGTTATCAACCGGTTCGAAATTCTAGGCGTAGGTGATGTTTACCGGCCGACCAATCCCATCAATGTCAGAGCGGAAGTGGGAGAGTATGTCATTCTGGATTATCAGGTGATTAACGCGTCCAATATTGACATCGTCTTTGAAGACCCCACCGGCCGGACCTCTTCCGAGTCGCCCGATACTACCAGCGACCGGGCCCGTTTCTTACCCAACCGGCTGGGCCGGCACACCCTGACCTTGTACGCTGATAACGGTTCTTGTTCTATTCCGGCGACCGTCTACGTTGATGTAGTCCCCCGCGCCGGCAGTGAGTTTGAGCTGGATATCTTGCTGGCCGCTGGCGCTCCGGTTACCCCGGCTGACCAAAATGCCTCTTTTTCGGCAGCCGTAACGCCGGGCACAGTCCAGGCCCAATGGCAGCATTATGATAAAGAAGTCAACGAAATCTTCTTTAATGCCGATCTTTACCAGCGCCGGCGGGGGGTGTCGAATTGTTTAATCCCCGGCTGGAACTGGACTTGTGGGCAAAGCCAGGGTGAATGGACGTTAGTTCGGCGGGCCTCACCGGGATTGGTAGGCACTGATGCGGATGGGGCCGCGGTAGTTTGTCGTTCATCCGCCCGCTGTGACCAATTGCCCAGAGAAATCTTAGGGGCGCAGGCCGGCGCAGCCGCCCAGGCCCAGGAACCAATCAGCATCGCCGAGCATTTAACTTCTATCTTTTGTCCGGCTGACACCACGCTTAACCCCAATGTGGAATACGGCGTTAATTATTACCTGGAAGCCCGTAAAAATGGCGAGGCGGCTACACCCTCCAAAAGCAATGAAGCGTTTGTCATTTGCGCTGTAGCTTCTGACGGGGCCGAATTTACGCCGAAAGTGTCAGAGACCCCAAGCTGCACTCTGAACCAGATTGGGGGCATTACCTTACCATTTGCCTGCCAGGATGTGCCCATTGTAATCGGCGTGTCGTTGGTGTTGCTGCTGGTTGTATTCTGGATATTCTTTAAGTAAGAAACCTCTCAGACCTGACAGGTTTGAAAGCGAATTTTTCGATAAGTTTCAAGCCAACTGTAGAATCAAAAGAGCAACGCCGCTGGGTCAAACGTTGCTCTTTTTGATTAGGTGAAACCTACTATCTTAAAAATTGATACGTCCCCGACGACGGGCCGGTGTTGTAGTCACGCCGTAGTTCAATGCTGTAACCCCAGACCACGATGCAGGTATTCGAAGCCAGGTTAATCACCTGGCCGTCAACCACCAGAATCGGGTAATGGGTGGGGTTATCCAGATGTCCAAAGTCGTCGGTGCAAATACGGGCCTGGGTGGTGGTTTGATTGGGCAAGCGGAAACTGGTGGTTTCACCGGAAAGCGACCACTTCTGGACATTGGCCGGGGGGGGCGATCCGGTTTCGGCGCTGGTTGTTTCCAGGCGCACCGAGCGCAGCCCACTGTTGCCCAGGGCGGTTAGCTCAAGCTCTAGAAAATAATCGTAAAAGGCATGGTCCACCAGTTCATTAAAGCGTGAAACATTTTCAAAGAGTCCATCGTCATACTCTACGATGCTGGCAGTTTCAGCCAGGATAATGCAGCGCGGCTGGTTGTGATCACAGCGTTTGAGGCGCAGCCGGATTTCACCCTGAGCATCAAAATCCTGACCATACACGGTCAGACCGCTCAACACTGTTTGATTGGCCAGGCTGAGGGGAGCGATAAAACGATTGCTGTCGCCGGTAAAATTGCGTGGTTGATTGCCCAGCGTTAAAAGCTGCTGGTTAAAATCTTTGTAATAAACCGCAAACTGGCTCACCGGCCCAAAAGCCAGGGCCGAGATACTTATATAGTCCAGAGAGGCGTTGGTTTGAGCCAGAGTTGTTTCATCCGGCGCGGCTGAAACTTGACCAAAAATCAATAGCGACCCGCCGATAATCAGTAAGGTTAAAAGCGTCGAAACAATCGCTACCAGCCCGATTTGAGATTTACGCATGGTACACCTCCCGCAGGGTTTGATTGGCAATCCCAAGAAAATAATTATTCAATATTCGTGTTGCGTCTTGCGTGTTCCGTTCATTTTACGCAAGACGCAACACGCAACACGTTTTGACAAATTTAAGTCTTGCAACTGCCACTATTTTAACGTGGACTTAATGTAACATACTTTGCCTTCAAACTCAACTTGACAGAAAACAATGAAGGTTTTGGTGACTGGCGAGTATACAATCCCATACAACAAACAAACGAATAACTTGAGTTTACAATCAAATAGGATTATCATAAGTCACGTACATCAATCGGGGGAGTTCTTTTTATGAGTCATCCATCAGCTTATGGTCCCGGTCCCGGTCAACTGCAACTGGTCGTGCATGCCGGGCCGTTGGCGGGCAAAGGGTTTCCGATTACAGGGGATACCCTGTCCTTTGGCCGGGGTACGGAAAATGATATTGTTTTAGACGACACCCAGGTGTCTCGCAATCACGCCCGCCTGATTCGCCAGGGCGATGAAATAATTATTGAAGACCTGGGCAGCACCAACGGCACGTTGGTCAACGGCAAGCCGGTGGTAGGCCAGCAGGTCTTACAACCGGCCGATATTATCAGCATCGGCTCATCCGTTTTTGGGGTCAAAGGGTTTGCTGCCCCTACCACCATCGGCATAACTCAAATTTCGATGGATAAGCGGACCTACCCGCCGCCGGTTGCTTCGCCGCCGCCAGTCCCGCCACGCGTGAGCAGCCCGCCCTCCCCCCGACCTATCTCAGCCCCTCCCCCGGCCGAATCGTCCGGCTTCAATATGCTGGTGGTCGGTGGGATCATTGCCTTAATTTTGGTGGTCGTCATTATTGCCGGAGTCACGGCTTACTTTTTAACCCAGGATCGCGGCTCAACCGTAGGCGGGATCCCCACCGTTGTTATCACCGCGCCTATGGCTAACAGCCAGGTGCAAGTCAACGTGCCGGTCACGGTCCAGGCGACCGCTTCGGATCCCTCAGGCGTCAAACGGATGGAACTATGGGTGAGCAACATCAAAACCGCCGATGCCGTCAGTCCGGTGGAGCAAGGCCAAGCTACCCTTACCGCTTCCTTTCAATGGACGCCGCCCGCTCCGGGAACCTATACGCTCGAAGTCAAAGCTTTTAACTCAGAAGGACAGGTCAGTGTCCCCACTACTGTGACGGTAAATGCGGGCGCTAACAACGCCGGAGACGAGACCCCCACCCCAACAGTGCCGACTGAGACGCCAAGCCCCACTGTACCGGCCAATCCTTCCCTGACCACCAAAACTGATCTCAATGTGCGCTCCGGGCCGGGGATTCAGTATGACCTGTTGGGCCTTCTGCCCGCCGGAGTGACCGTTGAAATTATTGGCCGCGATGACACCCGCCAATGGTGGCAAATCCGCTTTAGCCCGGCAGCCGACGGCATCGGCTGGGTAGCCGCCGACCCTGCCTTTTCTACTACCGCCAATGTAGACAACGTGGCGGTTGCCCAGGCCCCGCCCACCCCCACCGGCACGCCTACGCCGACCGCAACGGTAGTGCCGCCAACCCATACCCCCACCGTTACCACCATCCCACCTACGCTTACCCCCACCGTCCCACCGACTCTTACCCCCACCCCCACCGGCCAACCGACCTTTATTGACTTCGATGTTTCACCCACTAATATTGAAGGGGGCGAGTGTGTTAATGTCACCTGGAATACCAGTGGCGTGCGTGAGGTTTACTTTGAGGACCAGGGCGTAGGCGGTTCGGCTAATATGACAGATTGCCCTCACGAATCAAAAACTTACGATTTTCGGGTCATTCGGTTGGATGGTTCTGAATACAGAGAAGAAATCCGGGTCGAGGTTAACAATCCTATTTTCTCGGCCGGCTCGGCTGAGTTATCAGATAGTGACGCGATTGACGTTGATGATGGCGGCAATGACTTTAGGTGGGATGTTGACGATGACGAACGATACTTTAGAGCCAGAAATGGCGCGCAATTGGCCCCTATGCGAGATTTGAGCGATTTAAACAATCTATCAAAAAGTGATTGCGAGAACGCTGCTTTTGGAGCCTATGATTTTATTGATGGCAGCGACGACCCCGCCGATTCAGGTAATGAGCTTATCGAAGGACGATCAATTTGCTATCGAACCAACCAGGGCCGGCTGGGCAAGCTTTGGTTTCCCAACGGCAGCGATGATGATTTGGATGTTGAATGGGTCACATGGCAGTAAGTGACTGCCGGAAAAATTGACAATCTTCTGGTTTCTTTGCTAATATAGGTCAAACCCTAAAGTAATCGTAGCCGCGACCTTATGGATTTTAAGAAGATAATCCTGTAATGTAGGGGCGTACGTACCCTTGCGGTCGCCCCCTAGGGGCAGGCGCAAGGCCGTGCCCCTACAACAATTACTGAAATAATTGTCTAATGTTCATTAGGTCGCCTGAGGCAGGGACAAGCCCGCTGCTATTTTTCACTATTTCGACCAGGAGGACCGCACGACAATGTACGACAACGAACCAACGATGATGGGGCAGGGCCGGCCCACTGCCACCCTGGTGGTTCGGCAGGGCACTCAGGCAGGGATGAGCTTTGTCATCTCTGGCAGCCAGGTTATCCTGGGGCGAGAAGAAGGGCTGGATATTGTCCTCCAAGACCCCGAATCGTCACGCCGCCATGCCCGTGTGAGCTGGCAAGGGGGCCGTTACGTTATCGAAGACATGGGCAGCACCAACGGCACCTTTGTTAACGGGATGCAAATTACCATGCCGCAGGCCCTTAATCCCGGCGATAGCATCAGTATTGGGCAAACAGCGTTGGTCTTTCAGCTAGCCGGAGCCGATATCGGACCAACCTATTACCAGGCTCCGCCCCAACCAGCGCCCGCTTACGCCCCTCCGCCCGGCGCACCGGCAGCTCGCAACAATAAATCCACTCAATATCTCCTCTATGGTTGTGGTTGTTTGTTACTGCTCTGTATTTGCAGCTTGCTGGCTGTAGCCGGCTGGGCTTTACTTGACCCGGTTTCGTTTAGAGATGCTACCGGAATTGAAGTGTTCCGGCAAACGCTGGAGCTTTATCATAATTTGGCTTGACTTCGATTAACTCTCTCGCCTATTTGGACCAGAAGCCGGCCCACCTGTCAAAGGGACAACGGGGCGGCTTTTTGTTATATTGCCCCATTGACAGAGCGCCCGGCTTATGTTATTCTGCAATCCGGGGAGGACATCTTGGGAACAAAACATCTTTGCGTTGGCTCGCTGGCCCTGAACGACACCGTCTATGCCGATGGCCGCACCAGCATGGCTGACCCCGGTGGAAATGCCCTTTATGCCGCCGTTGGAGCCAATATTTGGTCAAATCAAGTGGGCATTGCCGCCGTTGTCGGCTACGATTGGCCGCCCGAATACACCGCTCGGCTCGAGCAGAGCGCCATTGATACCTCCGGCTTGATCCAGAAAGACGAAGAAACGCTGCGCGCCTGGACCATTTACGAGTTGAGTGGCTACCGGCGCTACTTTTCTCGCAATACCGAAGTGGTCCTCTTAACGCCCAGCCCTTTTAGCAGCACCCCGCTGACAGCCGAGGAGGGCGCAGCTTATAGCGCCGCCGCCCGGCGCGTTCATCTCCGCAACTCACCTTTGCCCCAAGAATTAGCGCCCCCTTTATGGAATGTGGCTTCGATCCACCTGTCGCCGATGCGCCTGGAAACAACCCTGGCCTGGATTGAGGCCCTGCAAGAGCGGCCCGATATTTTTGTCTCGGTGGATATTTTACCCTATCTCATCAACGGCAACTTTGATGACCCGGATTTGCTCAAACTCCTCAGCCGGGCTGACGCCTTTATGCCCAGCGAAGCTGAAGCCGAAAGCCTGATGCCTGCTTACGAGGTTGACGTTTTCTGCCGCCAGATTGCCCGGCGCGGCCCCAAAATTGTGGTCATCAAACAAGGCGATCACGGCGCGGCCCTTTATGACCGCGAGCGTGATGCCTTCCATCAAATTCTACCCTACCCCGCCCAGGTAGACGATTTGACGGGCGCGGGTGATTCCTTCTGCGGCGGTTTTGCCATCGGCTACCTCGAAACAGGCGACCCGGCGCAAGCGGCCTTATATGGCACAGTTTCCGCCTCGTTCATTATCGAGGGGTTTGGAGGACTACATGCCCTGCAAATCAGCCGCACCCAGGCCGAACAGCGGCTGGCGAAACTGCGAGAGATCAATAGAATACATCGGTGACATTCATCATCCCACCTAATGACATTTGTCACTACCCTAAAGTACTACCCTCTGTTACACTAGATTCAAAGCAGACGGGGTCAAACTAACAAACAATAAGTTGGGTTGTGCATAGAGGTTCAGGGTAGAACCTCGCCGCCCACAAAATTTATTAAAAAGCGACCCGCGCTTTAACTTCATCACAACCTAATACGGTTCAATCAAAATAACAGAGCCTTCCAATATGGAAGGCTCTGCTAATTTTGGGCAAATTGGGCCGAATCCACGCCCCGCTTTTCATTCCCCCCTCCTCTTATGTTATAATTCTAACAACGTGAAACCTGATGGTCTTAAAACCATTATGTTTCACGTTTTACATTTCAACCTTATACCCAACTTTAGCATGCACATTAGCCATCTATCCCTAACCAATTACCGCAATTACAGCCGTCTAGCCGTCGAATTGCCGCCCGGCCCCATTTTGCTGCGCGGCGATAACGCCCAGGGCAAAACCAGCCTGCTGGAAGCCATCTTTTTTCTGTCCACCACCCGCAGCGTCCACGCCCGCACCGACCAGCAGCTTATCAATTGGCTAACCCTTAAACAAGAACCTTTGCCATTTGCCCGCGTTGAAGCCACCGTCAAAACTAAGCTGGATAGTTTTCGGCTGACCATTACCCTGGTCCGTGAAAATGATGGCTTTCGCAAAGATATTCGGCTCAATGGCAGCAAAAAGCGGGCTTTAGACATCGTCGGCAAACTAACGACAGTCATGTTCCTGCCCGAAGATATTGAATTAGTCACCGGCGCGCCGGCCATTCGCCGCCGCTACCTGGATACCACTCTCTGCCAGATCAACCCGGATTATTGTCAGGCCCTCACCCGCTACAATAAGGTTCTGGCTAACCGCAACGCCCTGCTCAAAGATTTGGCCGAGCGCAACGGCAGCGCCGATCAACTCTTTTACTGGGATGAGCAAATCGCTCACGATGGGGCTACTCTGGTGACACAGCGCCACAACGCCATACTGGAGTTGGACGCAGTAGCCCGCCAGCGCCACCGCGAAGTCAGTGGCGGCAAAGAAGGGCTGCGTCTGTACTATGCCCCCAGCTTTGATCTGTACCAGCGCCCCAAACCCGATTACCAGCTGCCCCTGATTATGGAAGACCTGGCCCCTTACAGCACGGTCGCTCCGCCGGTGAAAGAGGTGCGCCAGACCTTTCTGGCCTATTTGCAGCAGTCCCGCCGTGAAGACATCCAACGCGGCGTAACCCTGGTTGGCCCCCACCGCGACGATTTGCACTTTTTAGTAGATGGCATTGATATGACCCTCTACGGTTCGCGTGGGCAGCAGCGCACCGCCGCCCTGAGCACCAAGCTGGCCGAAGTAGCCTTGATGCAGCAAAGCACCGGCGAAACCCCAGTACTTCTGCTTGATGATGTCATGAGCGAACTCGACGCCGAGCGCCGCCAGCATATCATCAATATTGTGGACCAAGCCGGTCAGGCCCTCCTGACCACCACCGATTGGAGCGATTACGAGGAGACGTTTCGCCAGCGCTCCAAACTATTCTCGGTAACAATGGGGCAACTGGAAGAAGTGGGGCAGATTTAATGTGTAACTCAAAAACGTTGAACTCCCCGCTGTCCTCTGGTATAATATTATGTACGAACCAAGTCCATCTAAAAGTAGAGAAATAATCTTCCATGAACGACAAAATCTTGTTGGTTGAGGATGAACCGCAGATTGCCGGTTTTATCAGCCGGGGGTTGCGGCGCGAAGGATATAATGTGATTCAAGCCACCGATGGTGAAACCGGGCTGGAATTGGCCTTCGGCGAGCTGCCAGATTTGGTTATTTTGGATGTCATGCTGCCCGGCATTGACGGTTTGAACGTTTGCCGGCGTATTCGTGAGGGGGAACTTCAAGTCCCGATTCTGATGCTCACGGCCAAAGACGCCATTCCCGACAAAGTGGCCGGGCTGGAAGCCGGGGCCGACGATTACATGGTCAAACCTTTTGCCTTTGAAGAACTTTTAGCGCGAGTCCGCGCCCTGCGCCGCCGCCGCGCTCCTATCGAGTCCGACGCTCCGCTCACCTTTGCCGATTTGACCCTCAGCCCGACCACGCGCATGGCCCATCGTGGCCAGCGCAATGTCGAGCTGACCGCCAAAGAATACGACTTGCTGGAACTCTTTATGCGCCATCCCAACCAGGTGCTTACCCGCGACCAGATTTATGATCGCATCTGGGGCTATGATTTTGGCGGCGAGTCGAACATTATCGAAGTTTACATCCGCTACTTGCGCTCAAAGTTAGAGGCCGAGGGTGAAACACGCCTGCTGCACACCATTCGTGGGGTCGGTTATGCCCTGCGTGAAAGCTAAACGATTTTAGATTTTGGATTTTTTGTATTATGACCTTACCCTTTTCTCTCACCGCCACCCAACTTATTTCTTACTCCCTACTCCCTACTCCTTTCTTACCCCCTACTCCCTACTCCTTACTCCCTACTCCCTTAATTTCTTAATTTTTCATGCCGATTCGAATTCGTCTAACCCTCTGGTATACCTTTCTGCTGGGAGCAATTCTGGTTACTTTCAGCATCTTGCTCTATTGGGTGCTTAAATACTCGCTGCACAGCCAGATAAACGGCAACTTGCAAGACCGCGCGCAACAGGTCGGCGCGGGCATCGTGGCGCAGGCGGTGATCCGCCAGAGCGGCAATGTCGTTGGGATTGAAGTTCCTGAGCTTAACGTTTTTTCCTCGCCGGCCATTTTTATCCAGGTTATCCAGGCGGATGGCACCCTGGTAACGGCCACCGACAACCTGGGCAAACAGCGCTTTCCCGCCGACGAAGAAATGTTACAGGCCAACCGCGACGGCTATTCCCTTTTCAAAACCATTACTATTGATAAAACGCCTATCAGAATCTACAGCGCCCCCATTCGACTGGGGCCGCGCGTAGTAGGCGCCGTTCAGGTAGGCCAATCACTCAAAGAAGTAGAGGACACCCTCCAGCAGGTCTTCTTTTTTCTGATTGGCGGCACGCTGGCCGGGTTAATCTTAGCCGGGCTGGTCGGCGCATTTCTGGCCTGGACTACCCTCCGCCCCATTGAAAGAATCAACCAGGCTGCTACGCAGATTGTCAGCGCCCAGGATTTGAAACAGCGCCTGCCCGTTTCAAACACCAATGACGAAATTGACCGGCTGATTGTGACCATCAACGACATGCTGGAGCGGCTGGACAACTTCTTTCAAGCCCAAGTGCGTCTCAGCGCCGACGTATCCCACGAGCTGCGCACCCCGCTGACGGTCATTCGCGGCAACGTAGATTTACTGCGCCGGGGCGCGGCCAACGACCCTAATGAGCTAAATGAAGCGCTCTCGATTATGGACGGCGAACTCGACCGCATGTCGCGCATCGTTGCCGATTTGCTGCTACTTTCTCAGGCCGATGCCGGCTTGAGCCTGCGCATGCAGCCGGTAGAACTCGACACCATTATTCTCGATGTCTATCGCCAGGCGCGGGTCACGGCCAATGGGGTTAATATTCAATTGGGGCACGAGGACCAGGCGGTGGTCCAGGGCGACGCCGACCGGCTCAAGCAGTTATTACTCAATCTGGTGACCAATGCCCTCAAGCATACCCCTCCCGGCGGCTATGTCACCCTCTCTCTGTTTCGAGAGCCGGAGTGGATCCGCATCACTGTCGCCGACACGGGCCGGGGCATTGCGCCGACTGCCCTACCCCACATCTTTGAACGCTTCTACCGGGCTGAAGACAACAATCAAAAAGGGACCGGCCTGGGCCTGTCCATCGCCCAGTGGATTGCCCAGGCCCACGGCGGCCAAATTACCGTTACCAGCGAGGTGGGCAAAGGCTCCATCTTCACCCTCTGGCTGCCCCGAAGTGCGGCGGATCGCACTGAAAGTCGCCCGATGAAATTGAGCCAGGCTTAAACAAAACGAACTTCACATAAATTCACTATGTTTGCACTTTTCATAACCAGCCAAAATTTGAACGCAGATGACGCAGATTCAACTGATTTTCGCTGATTTTTTTATAAATTTTTCTGCGCAAATCAGCGTTCATCAGCGTTTATCTGCGTTCTAGGTTCCCCATGAAACTTTCTAAACTCCTAGCTGCACTGCCAGCTTACGAACTTACTCAAAGCAGAAATGACGACCCCGACATCACCCGCATCACCGCCGACTCGCGCCAGGTGGAGCCGGGCACGCTCTTTGTGGCCTATCGTGGCGTTAACCTCGACAGCCACCGCTTCATCCCCGATGCCATAGCCAGAGGCGCAGCCGCCATCGTCAGCGAAGAGGGAGGCGATGAGGCGAAGAGCCGAGGAGAGGAAGAATTATCGCCTCATCGCGTCCTCGCCTCCCCGCCTCACCGCCTCACCGTCCCTGATGGCCGGGAAGCACTGGCCTATCTCTCCGCCGCCTGGCACGGTTTTCCGGCCCGCCACTTGCAGATGGTCGGTATTACCGGCACCGACGGCAAAACCACCACCACCAACTTTCTGTATCACATGCTTTGCACCGGTCACAAGGTTGGCATGATTAGCACGGTCAACGCCGTCATCGGCGAGCAAACCCTCGACACCGGGCTGCACACCACCACCCCCGATGCCCCCGATGTGCAGCGTTACCTGGCGCAGATGGTCGAAGCCGGAACCGAAATCTGCCTGCTCGAAGTCACCTCGCACGGTATGGCCCACCATCGGGTGACGGCCTGCGATTTCGATGTGGCGATTGTGACCAACATTACCCACGAGCATCTGGATTTGCACGGTTCGCTCGACGCCTACCGGGCCGCCAAAGCCGGGCTGTTTGAATCATTAGCAACGGCTGCGCCCAAGGGACTGCCCAAAACAGCTATCCTCAACTGCGATGACTGGTCTTTTGACTACCTCAAAGCCAAGCTGGCTGCCCGCAATATCGCCTGGCTGGGCTACAGCGTGAGCGGCCACCCAGAGGCCAGCCTGACCGCCCACGATCTTGTTTACCGGCCCGACAAAACCCAGTTTACCCTCCGCAGCCGCAGCCACACCCTTACCGCCGAAACCACACTGGTAGGCGATTACAATGTAAGCAACTGCCTGGCCGCCGCTGCCGCCGCCCTGGAGATCTTTCACCTCAGCCCAGCCCAGGTTCAGCAAGGCATCGCCGCTTTGGCCGGGGTGCCGGGCCGGATGGAGCGCATCCATGAAGGCCAGCCGTTTATGGCGGTGGTGGATTTTGCCCACACCCCCAACGCTTTGCGCCGCTCGCTGACCGTCGCTCGCACCCTGACGCCGGGGAGAGTGATTGCCGTTTTTGGCTGCGCCGGGCTGCGCGATGTCGAAAAACGGGTCCTGATGGGCCAGATTGCCGCCGAGCTGGCCGACCTGACCCTCATCACCGCTGAAGACCCGCGCACCGAAAACCTGGATGCTATCATCGCCGCCACCGCCGAGGCCATGCTGGCTAAAGGCGCAATTGAAGGCCAGACTTTTGAGCGGGTCCCCGACCGGGGCCGGGCTATTTATCGAGCGACGCAGTTGGCCGGCCCTGATGATATAGTCATTGCCCTGGGCAAAGGCCACGAGCAGAGCATGTGCTTCGGCGAGACTGAGTATCCCTGGGACGACCGCCAGGCCATGCGCTCAGCCTTGCGGGGACAACCCCTGTTGATCCTACCTACCGCAACAACATAAATGGGGTCTGAGCCAAATAAGGTGGTAGTTGTAAGGATTGGAGTCCAAACCTTGGTTTGGAAAAGCCAAAGCAAGCTTTGGACTCCATCTCCAACTAAATTTGAACATACCCAAATATACCCCGCAGATTTTGAATCCAAATAGAGTAGATTAAACTATCGTTAGCTGCTCAAATTTTCCCGTCAGTTAAAATTGATCGAGATTTTCTCACCCTATAGACAGGAACCCAGCCCATGCGCAAACTAATTCCCGTTCTTCTATTTTCCCTCGTCCTGTTTTTTAGCATGGCCGTTTTACTGGCCTGGCCTACTTCTGCTCAGGAGCCAGACTCGCTGCCCCCCAAAGACTCAGACCCGCTGCCAACTGCTCCTGCGGCTGAACCGGCTCTCCCGCCTTGGCTGGACCGAACCCTGCTGACCAAAATTGAACCTCAGCTTCTCAAAAAGCTGCTGCAAAACGGTTCAGCCCCGGTTCCCTTTATTGTTTACCTCAACGCTACCACCAACCTCGCCGCCACAACCTCGGCGTTGGGGCCACAAAATGCCGCCGATCCGTTGCTCAGACGCGCGGCTATCGTTAACGCGCTGCAACAGACCGCCCGCAGCAGTCAGGCCGGTGTACTGCAAATGTTAAGCAGTCCGCCGGCTGTCTCTTCTTTGACCGGCCAGGGGCGGGTGAGCGCCGCCACCGATGTTCGTCCCTTGTGGATTATCAATGCTGTGGCGGCTAAAGGTTCACTGGACCTGATTTTAAGCCTGGCTGCCCGCCCCGACGTGCAAATTGTCCGGCTGGATAAAGAGGTAAAGCTAGAAGATAGTAACTGGAAGATGGAAGATGGAAGATGGAAAATAGTAAACAGTTCTATCCACTATCCACTATTCACTATTCACTATCCTCTATCTGCTATCCCCTATCTTCAATCTTCCCCGGAGTGGGGTGTTGCCAAAATTCGAGCAAATTTAGTGCATCAAGCGCTGGGGATTACTGGCGCGGGGGTGGTGGTTGCCAACATTGATACGGGCGTAGATTGGGCGCATCCGGCGCTGCAAACAAAGTATCGAGGCTATACCGGTCCCGGCAGATTGCCCCAACATCTGGGCAACTGGTTCGATGCTACAGGCGAGGGTGCGACTTATCCGGTTGATAGCAGTGGGCACGGCAGCCATACAATGGGCACAATTGTGGGTGATAACGGTATTGGCGTAGCGCCCGGCGCCAAATGGATTGCCGTTAGAGCCTTTGACAGCAGCGGCGGGGCGCTCAATAGCTGGCTGCACAACGCCTTCCAGTGGATCCTAGCCCCCAATGGCAACCCCGCCCTGGCCCCCGATCTGGTTAATAACTCCTGGAGCAGTAATATCAGCGCCGACACCGAGTTTCAAGCGGATATTCAAGCTTTGCTGAGCGCCGGCATTTACCCCGTTTTTGCCGCCGGCAACAACGGCCCCAACCCGGACACGGTGGGGTCACCGGGCAGTTTGAATATAGCTTTAGCTGTGGGAGCAACGGACAGCAACGACCAGGTCGCCCTTTTTTCCAGTCGAGGGCCGTCGCCCTGGGGCAAAATCAAGCCGGAAATAACCGCCCCGGGCAAAGAGATACGTTCCACTCTCCCCGGCGGGGCCTATGGTTATTTAAATGGGACTTCCATGGCTACCCCTCACGTGGCCGGCGTAGTCGCCTTAATGCTGCAAGCTTCGCCGGCCTTAAGCAGCAATCTGAGCCTTATTTCTACCCTATTAACCTCAACTGCCGTAGCGCTTGGCAACCCTATTCCCAATAACAATTCGGGCTGGGGTCGCATTGATGCCTACAATGCAGTCATGGCCGCCGGGTCATTTGGCACGATTCAGGGGGCCGTCACTCAAGCGGGGTTGCCCATCAGCGGAGCGACGATCCAGATCACCCCACACGGGGGAGGTCCCACAATTTACGCGACAACGGCCACCGGCGGAACTTATCTGCAAGGATTAGCCCCCGGCATTTATGATGTTACTGCTTCAGCTTTTGGTTATAACCCCGTTACGGAATTTGGCCTTACGGTTGTCCAGGGTGTACCCACCGTTCAGGATTTCAACCTGACTCGCCAACCGACCGGCGCCCTGGCCGGAGTTGTCCGTGAAACCGGAACCGGCCTGCCGCTGGCAGCTTCGATTACCATTGCCGGAACGCCCGTCCAGACTACCTCCGGCGCTAATGGCAGTTACAGCTTAAACCTGCCCGAAGGCGTGGGTATCTACACAGCCACTGTTGTCGCCGCCGCGCACCGCATCACCCAGGCTGTTGGCCTGACTATCAACGACGGCGGCGTTACCCATCAGGATTTTTGGTTGGACCCGGCCCCCCAAATTTTACTCGTAGACAGCGGTCCCTGGTACCAGGAAAGTGAAATTGGCTATTACCAACAAGCGTTAACCGATCTGCGGTATCCTTATGATACCTGGTCCATCACCAAGCCGTTTGACACGCCTAATGATGTGCCTGTAACCAGCACCCTGACTGCCTATGATGTCGTTATTTGGTCTGCGCCGCTCGACTCGCCGGGCTATGTGGGAGCCGATGCGCCGTTGCGCGGTTTTTTGAGCCAGGGCGGCAAATTATTACTCAGCGGGCAGGACGTTGCCTTTTTTGACGGCGGCGGTTCCATTTTTGGCAGCGCCCCCTATTTTCGCGGCTATCTCAAAGCGCAGTTTCTTGAGGAAAACAGCAATGTTTTTTCGGCTACAGGAGTAATAACCAGCCCCTTTGCCGGATTGTCGCTGACCATTGCCGGGGGCGACGGCGCCGACAACCAGATTCATCCCGACGTAATCGAGAACTTAAACAGCGATTTTGCCCGGAATTTATTGACTTACAGGAATGACAACCAACTGGCCGGAGTTTATACCGGCCTATGCCTCCCCTATCGAGTTACTTTTCTGCCTTTTGGTTTTGAGGCGATCAACAGCCGAGCCGATCGCAGCCAAACTTTAGCCCGCACCCTCGATTGGCTCCTCCAGCCGCCTACCCCCGCCGGCGTAGAGGTAACCCCCGCCGAGCAGACGGTTATCGCTAATTTTGGCGCAGTAGCCACTCATACGGTGCGGGTTCGCAACACCGGCGCGTCTCCGGCCACTTTCAACCTCTCCCTGAGCAGCGGCACGCCCTATAACTGGCCGGTCAACCCGGCCCCACCCCCCAGCCTGTCCCTGACCTCTTGCCAATCGCAAACCATTACCATGGGAGTGCAGGTCAATGTGAGCAACAGTTGGCACGTCTCTGATACGCGCACTCTGACAGTTCAAGCAGCCGGCAACCCGACCATTAGCGGCGTTGTTACCCACACCACCAAAAGCCCCGCGCCGGTGCTATTGGTTGACGACGACCGCTGGTTTAGCTTTGCGGCTGAATACAAAAGTGCGCTGGAAGCCAACCAAATACCTTACGACTACTGGTTAGTGCCCAAATCCTGGTCCGGAGCAGCGCCGCCCAGCCCGTCCCTGGCAACCTTGCGAATGTACCCCATGACCATCTGGTACACTGCCTATGATTGGTTTCAACCGCTGTTAACCGAAGAAGAGGATCGCCTGGCGGCCTACCTCAACGCCGGCGGGCGGCTGTTGTTAAGCGGTCAAGATTACATTTACAGATTACCTAACCACACACCCAGCAGCTTTGCCCAAAACTATTTGGGTGTGTTGGCTCATATTGAGGATTACAGCAGCACCTATTTCATGGGGCAGCCCGGAAGTCCGGTGGGCACGGCCTTGGGTCCCTATCCACTGGAATTTCCTCTCGGTTATGACAATTGGACCGACGCCTTGACCCCAACAGCCACGGCCCGTATTGCCGGGGTGGGGCCGGAAGGCCAACCGAACAGTCTGACCAACCAGGGGGTTGGTTCCGGCGGCCGGGCCTGGCACACCAACTTTATGGCCTTTGGCCCGGAAGTGATGGCTGCGGCTGACCGTGCCCGGCTGCTCCAGCGCGCGGTGGGCTGGCTCAGTTGGTTGGGCGCTTCGACCGTGACGCCCAACGTGTCCGCGACAACCGATGGCACGGATATTATCTACACAGCCCTGCTGACCAACGATGGCTGGAGCGATTTGTCTACTGTCGCTTTTACCGCTACCTTTCCCGCCGAATTGACCTTCGGCACAGCTTCATCGGAAATGAGCTTGGTGGGAGGAGAGTTGGTTTGGAGTGGGCCGTTGGCCCGGAATACCTCCAAAACATTGACTTACACCGCCAGCCTGGCTGACTCGCTGCCGCTGGGCACAACAGTTAACCAAGTAAGCTGGCTGGCCTACCCGGATCATAACCTGCGCTTTGACCGGGTGGCTCAGGTGCAGGTTAACTTCCCCGATTTGAGCGGCTCCACCTTTACCGTCACCCCGGCTACAGGCCTTGTCGAAGGGGATATTTTGACCTATACCATTGTCTTAAAAAATGATGGAGTGGTAGATGACCCGCTCATAACCACCACCAATACGCTGCCGGCTGTCTTAGAAATGGTAGCAATTGACCCGCCCAGTCAGGGGACGCTGGTTAGCCAGGGCAAAAGCTTTACCTGGACCACCCCCCTGGCCCAAAATCAAACTGCCACGCTAACCTATCGCGCTCTGGTCAGTTATACCAGCAGCAGTATCAGAAACCGGGTGACAATTGATGACGATTTGAATGACCCGCTGCGGCTGACGGCCCGGGCTTACTTTAAGGTTCAGACGTTATATTTTCCAATCATTTGGAAAAATAAATAACTACTCATCCTTCATGTCATTTCGAGGCTGAAAGCCGAGAAATCTCCGAGATTGTTGTCTGTAAACTGCGGATTAGAAGATTTCTCACGACTGCCGTCGCTCGAAATGACATGGCTGAGTCGTTAAGCGATAAGTAGGGATAACCTGTTTGAGGTCTACTTCAAAATGGGGTAACTCGGCTCCGGCACACGGCCTTCAATTAAGTCGGCCAAGCGGCTGTAACTGCGAGTCAGGCTGGCGCTCATCAATCTATCCAATTGCAGATAGTGAAGCCGCTGGCGAGCCAGATCAACCCCGGCGCGAAAAGAGGCCAATTTTTCCTGGCGCTGTTCCGGCGTGGGCCGGTCGAACATGTCCACCAGAGCCAGGTATTCGCCTTCCGCATCGGCAGCCTGAACAAATTGGGTAACCCCTTGCCAAAAGGCAACCAAATCGGCTAGAGGAATGAGCGGAATGACCTCAATAATTTGCAGCGACTCCAGGGCTGTTACAATAGCAGGGTAATTGTCTGTTTGCTCACGGGCAAATTCGTCCAGCGCGGCAAAAGTCGGCCCCGGCCCAATATCTTTGAAGGGCAGCCAGGCTTCGCGCCGCCAGAGGTGTTTGGAAACCTCGTCTACGCAGAGGTGGCAGAGATAGCCCAAAGCAAAGGCCTGAGCTGCGGGGGCAAGCTGGGCAAAAGGGTGGATTAGAAATTCTGCTTGATGCCGCAAAAAAGCGGCGCTGCGGTCGGTAGCCATCAATTCATAATCGCCAAAACGATCAAAAAAGTGGGTGTCGCGCTGGGTCAGGACGGGAGAAAGCTTGTCCACATCGGGCGCAACGCAGCCAAAACAGAACTGCCCGTAGTAGGGCTGCCAGGGGCCGGGTAAATGGGGCCAAATTTTTTCGGCAACTAAAAAGTGAGTGTTGAAAGGGGCCATGTTACGTTATAACTTTAAACGTTTGAACGTTTAGCGTTTCCTCAGAGCTTCAAGTTGGGGACGAAGCGAATACTTGCGAGCATGTTTGGTGATCAGACCCTCCAGATACGAGCGCCATTCCTGAGTTTGACCGGCGGCCAGGTAAGCCGGGCGAGCCTTTTCTAGCCAGCGAATAGCATGATGGTAATATTGGGATTTGCCGCCGTCCATGATCTCCTCAGCCTGCTTGCGGCACTGGCGAATGACCCAATCGGGGTGGCTTGCTGTGGCCGCGTCCACCACCCGTTCCAGGGCATCGTAGCCAATATAGGATGATTTATCAACCGCTTTGACGGCCTCATCAACCATCCCTTCGTGCAGGTAGATATCAATCTTGTTAGGAGCATAATGGGTCGCAGCCAGTTGTTTGAGCAGTTCCCCTTTGACAGCGGGCCAGGCTGAACCGGCGACCGCTTCAGCGGCCAGATACTCGGCCAGCGAGGGAGAGCGACCAAAGGCAACTTTAGCAGCCTGTAACGCCAGTTCCGGCTGAAACACTTGCGCCGCAAAGTCACGCAGCCAGCGGGCCAGTGGCAGGCTCTCGCCGTGCAGCGACAACCCCTGCTCGGCTACTTTGAGGGCGTCACCCGGCTGGTTGTGCTCGCGCAGCGCCTGGGCCAAGGCCAAGGCTTCGTCGGCGGTAGTCATGTATTGTTGGGCATATTCAACCGCTTCCTGGCCGCGCCCCAGTTTGACCAGCATGGTCAAATATAGAGCGGTCTGGCCCTCGGCCTCGGCCAGGCGGAGGTATTCGGTGGTGCGCCCCTGCCGTTCCAATACATTCAAACGGGCCAAAGCCAGGTCGTCGGCGTACCAGGGCGACTCGTCCTCCCAGGCCCCTTTCTCGGTAATCTGGCCTTCGCGCAGAACCTTCAACAAAGGCGGGTAATCCCAGCCCTGCTCGGCAGCGGCGATGGCTGCACCAAACCCAGTGTCAACGCCGTAATCGTCCACTTCTTTTTGCCAGGTAGTTAGCTTTTTGATCCAGGCTTTGCGCTCGTCCGCCGACAGGTCTGTGCTCAAAATCGCCTCGGTGAAGCATGATCCCAATTCATCAAACACACTCGCCATTTCGCCGTCGGAGTCATCAAATTCCGACCAGTTATCTACATAAGGGCCGGTAATCGCCTCTAAAATGAGCAGCGCATTCCGTCCATCGCCCGCGTCCAAAAACGGGGAGGCTTTATCCATCAACTGCGACATTTGGTGAGCAATACTGCTGCCGGCGTAATAATCCCCATAATCGTAACCCCGAAAGAGGGATTGGGCCTGCTTACGGAAGGGGGCTGGGTCAATCGGCGTCTGCCGCTGCTGCGGTTGGCTCATCACAGGCGTTTCAGTCAGCGTCTTTTTGAGCGCCACCTGTGTTTCAACCCAATCCACCAAACGGGGTTGCTCGCTCAAAAGCTGAGTGAGCAGCACCCGCACCTCCTCGTCGCTCAGACCGGCCAGCAGGTCGGTCACAGGTGGGCGTTGGGCCACCTGGCCGGGTTTACGCAGATAGGTCAGCAGCGCGGCCACAATATGCTTACAGTAACCGCCCCTGTCATAAGGACAGGTACAATCGGCCTCAACCAGTTCGCCATTGGCTAACTCAATGGTCACTTCATAAGGGTCATACTCGCTGCCCTCAACTTGAGCCAGCAGCGTGTCGCCCCGCTGTTGCAGGTCAACCACCGCCCCACTGCGATAATAATCTTCACCCCGGCTGAATGACTCGGCCGAGGCCGCGCTGCGGATTTGAGCTTCGGTGATGGGCATAGGTTTTCTCCTCTAGGTTGGCTTAGCCCGACACGGATTTTAGACACGGATACACGGATTTTTGTCTTTTACAATTCGAGATGAGCTTGGTATCCGGCTTAATTAATCTGGAAGTATAATCAATCTATCATTTTTAACCAAAGCGAGAAAGGCCAGCCGGTAAAGATAAAGGATTTGAAGTAAGTGGTTAAATTGTCCCTAACAGCGCTGCCACAACTTTTTCTAGTTTTTCGGCGCACCCTCGTTGTTCCGCTGCCCTGGCGATTGCCGGGGGGAGTTGGGCTTTCAATTCGCGGCGAAGACGTTCGGCTCGATCTTTGGTTGCCTGCTCGCTGGCGGGATGACAGAGAACGAGGATTAGCAGTTCCAGGGCGCGTTCCGGCCGATCTTCTTGGGTCAAAAGGGCGGCGATGCCAGTCAAGGCGGCCAAGCTTATCGCCTTAGCCTGAGCTTCATAAGCCAACTTCAAGGCAGAGTATAACTGTGGTCGGGCTGCTTGATAATCTCCCGATGCATAAGTCACATAGCCTAAATAGGCCAGTGACAAAGCTGCAAACCGGCGTTCGCCCGTTTCCTCAAAAATCTTAAAGCTTTCCTGCAATGATAGTTTTGCCTCCTCGTATGCTTGAGTAAGATAAGCCAAGATACCTTGATGATGGAGAGCAAAGCCAGCTGCAAAGCGATATTCCATTTCCATAGCCATCAGCAATCCATTTTTTAAAAAAATTCTTGCCTGGGTGTAATCACCTACAGAATAAGTCGCGTAGCCTAAACAGATTAATGCTAATGATCTCCCGTATTGATCGTTGATTTGTTGAGATTATACTTGGCCCATTTGTCAAGACCACGAATCGAGAAAAATAAGGTGGACTTTTAACAAAGCAATGACAAGCTTAA
>JAKLJP010000004.1 GCA_023151115.1 Anaerolineae bacterium | reverse complement strand
TGCTTTTTGAGTTGATAGTCCTTCAACTTACCCTTATTCAATTATTTTGTAAAGTCCCATCTCATGGACCCAGTGCCTAAACTCTAATAAACAGGTTAATTGCCGCTCGTGTGGGTTAAATTTTAATCCTTACCTGGGTTCTGCTGCCGGAACTAAGGCCACGTGTCCTGCCTGTTCCCATTCATTTTCTATTGCCGAGAGAGTACGTTCTCTTGGTCATCCACCCGTTCATCGGCTCTATGGCAAACTTTTGCTGACACCGGAAGGCAAAAAATGTTATCTTCCTGCCACACCTAAAGACATTGAGGCTTATCAAGCATGTTCCAACTTGTTGCATCAAGAATTAGAGCGAGGCGCTATTCATCTTCCCGAAACGGTTCTGGCCGATGGATTTAATACTCGTCAGGCTATCGGCTACAACTACCGCACCTGGCGCGATTTCTTCAACGATAGACAACTTCTTGCCTTAGGATGGCTGCAAGAAGCTATCGCCGCCCTGCCAGACCCAACGACTAGAGACGCTTTTCTTATCCTTTTCTCCGGGGTGCTGGAGTTCAATAATCTCTTTGCCTCGTATAAAGGTGAAGGCACCGGAGCAGTTCGACATATGTTTGCCCATCATATTCTGAAACCGGAACGAACACCCATCGAGGCAAATGTGTGGGGTACTGCCAAAAGCTCTGGCTCGTTTACTAATTTATTCAAAGCTCGTTTATTACGAGCTTTAGATTACCGGGCTGCTCCTTTTGAAGTGACAATCAATGGCTCCGGCAAAGCGCATTTCTCCAGTAACGCATTTACTGGATATGTGGAAGAATTGTGGCCGGTTGAGGGTAATTTTAAGCCGAAAGGTATTTATCTCTCGTGTGGCAGTTCTGAGGAGACTAACTTGCCGGCTCAGTCCGTAGATTTTATCGTTACCGACCCTCCATTTTTTGATAATGTGCATTATTCTGAACTGGCTGATTTCTTTTACGCCTGGCAAAGACTCTATCCGCGAGGCTTTCTTGATGATTCATTAACGACCCGTCACCTGCGTGAGGTGCAAGATGCTAATGTAGACAAATTTGCAGCCAAGCTAGGCGCTGTTTTTGTTGAGTGTCATCGTATCCTGAAAGATGAGGGACTTCTTGTATTTACCTATCATCATTCTCGTGCAGAAGGCTGGCAGGCTTTAGTGGAGGCTGTTTTTGACGCTGGCTTTTCAATTGTTAACGCTCATCCGGTTAAAGCCGAAATGTCGGTGGCTGCGCCAAAATCTCAGGCAAAGGAGCCGATTCAACTCGATATACTGCTTGTTTGTAAGAAGAAAGAGCAAGATAGGCGTCTTCCCTTAGACTCTTCTGCTGCTTTGAATGATGCAACTAAACGAGCCTATCAAAAACTGTCTCGTCTTGCCGAGATTGGTCTGAAGCTCTCTTTAAATGACCGGCGAATTACCGTCATCAGTCAATTTATCTCTGCGCTAGGTCCTGTTGCTTCTGCCGGGGTTGTAACTGGGGCATTACAAGAAATGCAAGCCAAGCTTGAAATGATAGCAAAGGATTCTTCTGGGGTGAGTGATGCAAAATCTACTGCAAAGACCGTTGAAGAGGAGCTACACTTGAAGCAAGGCATTCTCTTTTAGAATCGGGCCAGACTGCTCAGTGCCAGCCTAACCTTCTCCTCGATGCTCTCTCCTCTGGCTTCTTTGGGTAGTTGTTGCAGCGCAGCCTGGGCCTCGATGACGCTGTAGCCGAGGGAGGTCAATGCGGCAATCACTTCGCTGTCGCTGTCGGTGATGGGGGTGGCGGAGACAAAAATATCCTCGTAGCCGACTTTATCCTTGAGGGCAAAGACTATCTGCTTGGCTTTTTTGGGGCCGATGCCGGGCACACGGGCCAGCAGCGCCGCTTCTTCGCGGGCAATCGCCTGACGCAGCGTTTCGGCGGGGATGTGGGACAGAATCGCCAGGGCGACTTTGGGGCCGATGCCCTGCACCTTGAGCAGAGTGCGAAACAGCTCCAGTTCATCTTTATCGGGGAAGCCGAAGAGGGTTAGTTCCTGCTCACGGACGTAGGTGTGGATAAAAAGCTGGGTTTTGACGCCCACCTCCAGCAGGTCAACCAATGTGGCCGGGCTTTGCACATAGTAACCCACCCCGCCCACTTCAATCAGCAGCGCCCCTTCTTCTTTGTCAATGATTTCACCGCGTAGAGAACCGATCATGGTAGGGAGTAGGGAGTAAGGAGTAGGGAGTAGGGAGTAAAATAATCCCCTACTCCCTACTCCTTACTCCCTACTTCATCCTCCTAACTGCCGTAATCGGACCGAGTGCAAATGGCAGATGGCTACGGCCAGGGCGTCGGCGGCATCGTCGGGGCGGGGGATGTCGTCAAGTCCCAGCAGCAGCTTGACCATCTGCTGCATTTGCTGCTTGTCCGCGCCGCCGTGCCCGGTAATGGCTTGTTTGACTTCCAAGGGTTTGTATTCGGTGATAGCTAAATGGGCGTTAGCCAGAGCTAACATCGCTGCGCCGCGCCCATGACCTACGGCCAGGGCAGTTTTGGCATTTTTGCTAAAAAACAGTTCTTCCAACCCGGCTGTTTCCGGCTGCCACTGGCTAATGACGGCAGTTAACTCCCGGTAAATGGTTTGCAGCCTCTCAGGAAGAGGCATCCCCGCCGGAGTGGTGATCACCCCCCCGGCGACCATCTGTAAATGATTGCCATCGCCCTCAACCACGCCCCAGCCGGTGATAGCCGTGCCGGGGTCAACGCCTATAACCCGCACCGAGATTGCCTTACTGGAGGATCGGAGGGTTGGAAGGTTGGTAAATATTTACTCTCCCAATCCTCCAGCCTTCCATTTATCATGCGGCCTCAAGGGCGGCCATGGCCTCATCGCTGAGATGCAGACCCGAATACACCTGCTCAACGTCGTCCTGCTCTTCCAGGGCTTCGATGACGCTCATGACCTGAACCGTCTCTTTCGGGTCCAATTCGATTTCATTTTTGGGAATGTACGACAGTTCAGCCTCGGCAATCGTCAAGCCGCTGTTACTAAGAGCGCTGCTGACCGCGTGCAGTTCATCGGCCGGAGTGTAAATCTCGAACAATTCATCGCTAATTTGAACATCATCGGCCCCGGCGTCTACCGCAATCATAAAGACCTCATCAGGGTCCTGTTTGGTCCGCTCGATGGCAATATAGCCTTTGTTTTCAAACATCCAACTGACCGCGCCGGCTTCGGCCATGTTGCCGCCGTGCCGATTGAAAACCTTGCGCAGGTCGGCCAGGGTGCGGTTGCGGTTATCGGTGAGGCATTTGATGAGCAGCGGAATGCCGTGCGGAGCGTAAGCCTCGTACAGAATCTCCTCTTCATTGCCCCCTTCCAGTTCGCCGGTGCCTTTTTTGATGGCCCGTTCGATGTTTTCCTTAGGCATATTGGCAGCGCGGGCTTTTTCAATCGCCATCCGCAGGGTGGGATTGGCGTTGGGGTCGCCGCTGCTGCGGGCAGCGACGGTAATATCGCGGGCCAGCCGGGTAAAGATTTTACCGCGCTTGGCGTCTTCCGCGCCCTTTTTGCGTTTGATGGTACTCCATTTGCTATGTCCAGACATCTTATCACCTCGTTATACGTGAAGCGTGAGGCGTGAAAAGTGACAGCTCAAGTCACTGTCGCCTAACTCTTTCCGCTTTCCGTCCTGTTTCTTGTTTTGAGAATTATTTGACCGGCATTATACCATCAAGGCCAAAATCTTGCCAGAGTTTTGGCTGAATTCAACAAAAAACCTGGTCAAGGCAACCAGGTCATAGGGCAAAGCTTGTCTTGCGTAGGTAAACGGAACACGCAAGACGCAAGACGTTTATAAGTACGATGGATTAATTACGCACAATCGGTTATTTTTTATTTATCTGCGGATTTTTTACCTCCACCCCGGCCACATCCGCCTCGAACTCGTCATAATCGGCTTCGTCGCGCTTCTCCCGCCAGAGCACCTCGCGGGGTTTGCTGCCCTCCGCCGGGCCAATCACCCCTTCCGCTTCGAGTTGATCTATCAACCGTGAGGCCCGAGGATAGCCAATACCCAGCCGCCGCTGCAAAAAACTGGTCGAAGCCCGGCCCGACTCCGTTACCAGCTTGATTGCTTCTTCCAGCATCTCATCTTTACCGGCCTCAGCCACAATATTAGCCCACGGCGTTTCCCCCGCTTCTTTTTGCCCGCCAGCGGGCAGACTAATTTCGGCGGTCGGCGGTCGGCTGCCTGTCCTGAGCGCAGTCGAAGGGTCGGTGGTCATCTCCGGCTGTTCCGTGCTCACCCCACTGCTCTTCCAATAATTAACCAGATTTCGTATCTCTGCATCGGCCACAAAACAGCCTTGCAAGCGCAGCAGCTTGGCCGAGTCGGGGGCCATGTAGAGCATATCGCCCCGGCCTAACAGCCGCTCCGCGCCGGGCGTGTCTAAAATTACCCGCGAGTCAATCTGGCTGGTCACGGCAAAGGCAATCCGAGTGGGGAAGTTGGCCTTGATCAACCCCGTCACCACATCCACCGAAGGGCGCTGTGTTGCTACTACCAAATGAATTCCGGTGGCGCGGGCCATCTGGGCAATCCGGCAAATATGGCGTTCGACTTCGTCGGGGGCCATCATCATCAAATCGGCCAATTCGTCAATCACCACTACCAGATAGGGCAACTGCTCGCCTTTGGCCCCAACCTTGTGATTGTAGCTGCTGATGCTGCGCGCCCCGCTGGCGGCAAACAATTTATAGCGGCGTTCCATCTCGCGCGTTACCCAGGCCAGCGCCCCCACCACCTGCTCAAAATCAGTCACCACCGGCGCAAGCAAGTGGGGAATGCCGTTGAAGCTGGTCAATTCGACCATTTTGGGGTCAATCATCAAAAAGCGCAGTTGTTCCGGGGCGTGGGTGAACAGCAGGGTGGTGATAATGGCGTTGATGCAGACCGATTTGCCCGACCCGGTAGCCCCGGCGATGAGCAAGTGGGGCATTTCGGCCAGTGCTGCCGAGACGGCCTGACCGGATACGCCTTTGCCCAGGGCCACCCGCAGCGCACCCTTGCCTTTTTTGAAGCTGTCGTCGTCTATCACCGCCCGCAGTGAGACCATGGTCTTATCGCTGTTGGGCACTTCAATCCCCACCAGGGGGCGGCCCGGCACCGGCGCTTCAATCCGAATAGGGGCCGCCGACAGGGCCAACGCCAAATCGTTAGCCAGGGCGACTACTTTGTTGACTCGCACCCGCTGCTGGGTTAATGTCCCATCGGGCAGCTTGCGCTCGGTGGAACCGAGTTTTAGCCCAAATTGAGTCACCGTCGGGCCGCGATTGATTTCGACCACCTCAACCGGCACGCCAAAACCAAACAGCGTCTCTTCGATAATCTGAGCCTGGTAGCGGGCATTGGCGCTGTGGGTCGGGTCTTTGGCCGGCGGGGCCAGCAGGTCGAGCGGGGGCAGGGTATGCCGGGTTTTAGGCATGCTGACGGGGCCGGGTTCAATCACCGGGCCGGGCGCAGGCACGGCTTGATGTTTCTCGGCGGGAGGGGTTGCTTTGGTGCGTGAAGGGGGCAGAGAGGTGGGCGGATGAACTTCAGGAGCCGGCGTGGCGACGGGCTTGCGCGGCGATTGAGGCGAGTGATCCAGCCGGCCCTGCGTCCAGTCGCCCAAGCGGGTCAGATCAGCGAAATTTAGGCGGAAAATGAGAACCACCGCGCCGATACTAACCAGGAACAGGAAGGGCAGGGCCAGGGATAAGCCGATCAAATCCGTCAAAAAATAGCTGAGGCCCCAACCCACAAAACCACCCCCTTGACCGGCGCGAGCCAGGAGCAGGGCGTCCTCACCGTTGGCGGCAATCAGGTGGGTAACGGTCAAGGCGACGACAAACAGCACTTCCAGCCCAATAATAATGTCCAGGGGTAGGGTGTATTCTTCGTTACTCAAGCGGCCAAAGATCAGCAGCAGGCCCAGTAGCCCCAGGCCCACCGCCGCCGGAATAGCGCCCCAGCCAAAAACCTGCCTGAACAAGCCGGCCCACCACTCATTAAAGGCGCCGCCGGTGAATGAGAGCAGACTGAGCAGCGTCAGTACAGCCCACAGCGCCAGCACCGCGCCAAGCAACTCACGCCGATACGGCTGCACTTGCGCGGCTATTTGCTCCCAAACAGGGATAGGTTTGACTTTGACTTTTTTTCTGGCTGCCATCAGTTTACAGCTAAACATAACATAGCATTTATAGTCTACTGTGCTTTCGGATTGCTGTCAAGCCCTTATGGGTTGGCTTTCTACAGAAGCTAGAGGGGCGACAGTCGCTTCTGTCTAGCTTTTTCTGTTCCATCTTTTGACGTAGGGGGGTATTGATGGTATATTACGTTAGTTACAATCGGATCAACGATGCTCCCTTAAGTACCGGTCGCGCCGGACGGGGAGCATTGTTTTTTAGAAAGTGAGTTAGTTGTATGCGCATTGGCATAGATGCTCGGTTAGTTTTTTATAACCGGGCCGGGATCGGTCAATACATCTTGCAGTTGACCGAAGCGTTAGCCAATCTAAAACCGCACGAAGATACCTTTTTGCTGCTGCAAAGCCGTAAGGATAAAGGCTCTATCGTCAAAAGCAACGGCTTCCTGCGCCGGTCGTTATGGACGCCCAGCCATAACCGGTTTGAGCAGGCGGCTTTGAGCTTTGAAATATCACGATTGGGGCTGGATTTGTTGCACAGCCCCGATTTTATTCCTCCTTTCCGGCGAAACTGCAAGTCGGTCATTACCATTCACGATCTGGCCTTTTTACTCTACCCCCATTTTCTGACCAAAGAAAGCGCCCGCTATTACGGCCAAATTGACCAGGCCTGGCGCAAAACGGACCATATTATTGCCGTATCAGAGGTAACCAAGCACGACAGCATCAAAATGCTGGGCGTGCCAGAAAAGAAAATTACCGTCATCCACGAAGCGGCCAATCCCATTTACCGCCCCTTGCCCAAAGACGAAGCGCGCCGTATTGCCAAAGAGAAGTACAAGCTGGACCAGGATTTTATCCTCTTTGTTAGTACCATCGAACCCCGCAAAAATTTACCGGGCTTGCTGCAGGCCTATCGCCGTCTGCGTGACGATTACAAACGGGAAGAAACACTGGTTTTGGCCGGCTCAAACGGCTGGCTCTGGGAAGAAGTTTATGAGACGGTGGCCAAGCTAAATCTGGAAAAGCATGTCGCCTTTCTGGGCCGGATTCCTTCCGAAGACCTGGTTTATCTCTACAACGCCACCCAGTTATTGGTCCACCCCTCGTTTTACGAAGGGTTTGGCCTGACCCCCCTTGAGGCCATGACCTGCGGTGCGCCCGTGATTGTCTCCAATACCTCCTCTCTGCCCGAAGTTGTGGGCGATGCCGCAGTGCTAATCAATCCCCACGATATTGAGGGCCTAACCGTCGCCATTTGGCGGGTCTTGACTGAAAAAGAACTGCGCGAAGATCTAATCTGTAAGGGCCTCAAACGCGCTAAAAAATTCTCCTGGGAACAGGCTGCCCAAAAAACTCTGGAAGTGTATCATAAAGTCGGCAAAGGGTGAGGATGGTAGATGGAAGATAGAAAAGCACTATCTTCCATCCTCTATCTACTATCTTCTATCCTCTATAATTGCAATGCGTATTTTGTTATTGACTCCTCAGCGGCCTTATCCGCCCCACCAGGGCACAACGCTGCGGAACTTTAATTTGGTCAAAGAGCTGGCCAAGCGTCACTCGGTTTGTGTGTTGACCTTTTTGGAGCCGGATCAGACACCACACGATCCCGGCCCCCTGCTTGACCTGTGCGAATGGCTCGAAACCGCGCCGGTCCCTCGACGCAGTACCCCCTTGCGGCTTCGCCAGATGCTCACTACCAGCCGTCCAGATATGAGCCTGCGCCTGTGGTCGCCGGAGTTGAACAACCGCTTGGCCGCTATCCTGCGCCAGCAGCCCTTTGATGTGGTCGAAATTGAGGGCATCGAAATGGCCCCTTATCTACCAACCCTCGAAGCCGCTCAGCCGCGCCCCCTCATTATTTACGATGCGCATAACGCCGAGTGGATTTTACAGAAGCGAGCCTGCCTGGCCGACCTGAAAAATCCGGTCCGTTGGCCGGCGGCTGCCTACAGTTGGGTCCAGTGGCAGCGGCTGCGGCGCTACGAAGCCGAATTGCTGCGTCGAGTAGATCATACTATCGCTATGTCGCACCCCGATAAAGTGGCTCTGCGTGACGTGGCTGCTAATGTGCCGATTACGGTGGTGCCCAATGGGGTTGACCTGACCGCCTACGATGAAGTCGGCCAGGTTTTCAGCTACGATTTACTCTTTACCGGCAAAATGGATTTTCGACCCAATATTGACGCCGTGCTCTGGTTTGGCCGCCAGGTTTTGCCCCTGATCCAGGCCCAACGCCCCGATACGACATTTGCCATTATCGGGCAGCGGCCTCACCCTCGGCTGGAGGTTTTACGTGACATGCCGGGCGTAACAATTACCGGCTATGTAGACGATGTGCGGCCCTACCTGGCCGGGGCCAGCGTCTATGTAGCTCCCTTGCGGGTCGGTGGTGGGACCCGCTTAAAACTGCTGGAAGCCATGATCATGGGGCTACCTATTGTCTCCACGACGGTCGGCGCGGAAGGCTTTCCGGTGATGCATGGGCGAGAATTGATCTTGGCCGATGAGCCGGAGCAGTTTGCCCAGGAAGTGCTCGCTTTGTTGGCGAATCCCGCCCGCCGGGTCAAGTTGGGTGCGGCCGGGCGCCTTTTTGCCCAGGCCAATTACGGCTGGGATACGTTGATCCCTCAACTTGAAAAAGTCTATCACGACCGGCGGCCTCTAACCACAGACCGCTGACCCACCTCTTATCGTTTGACGATATTATTGTTACCTGCTATTTTACTGTAGAGGTAGAAATTGTTGACCATCACTGACGAGGAAATACTGCCGCCGGTTCACCCTGGCGAGGTTTTATGGGGAGATTTTATGAAGCCCCTTATTTTGGCACCAGCGCGGTTATGTGGCTGCGCTTGCAGGCCCGCTACGACTTGGAAGTTGCCGAAGCGGAACTGGGCGAGCGAATCAACCAAGAAGTCAGAATTTTGAAAGCGGCTTAGGATTCTGCTTATGATAGACAAAGCCAAAGTCAAAATCGAGAGGCAGCGGCGGGCCGCCGAAATTATCACCCGGTTGAAAGAGTGCGCACCTGAAGTGCTGGCGGAATACCCTGTAGAGATGGCCTACCTGCACGGCTCTGTAGCACGGAGCTGCCTTTACCCACCAGTGACGTGGATATTGCGTTGGTTTTAACAGAAGTACCATCACCGTATGATCGTCTGACCCTTGAATTGAAAATTCAGGCGGCCCTGGAAGATGCCTGCCACCTCACTAATCTGGATGTGCGCTCCATCAATCAGGCTCCGGTGATGGTTCAGGGCCAGATCATTCAGGAAGGGGTGCTGCTTTACAGTCGAGACAAAGATCGGCGGATTGCCTTTGAAATCTTAACGCGCAAAAAATATTTTGATTATCGCCCCACTGCGATGTGGATGGAACAAATATTCCTCAATCATATCCGCCAACAAGGGCTGTCACGTGGTCAAGCCAAAAACACTCGCCTCAATTCTGAATAACCTGCGAAATTACCAGAATAAACTCTCTATTTTGGCTGATTATCCGAGGGAAGAGTTTATTCAAGATTTCACCAAAGTTGAGAGCGCCAAGCATTTGTTCAGGTTTCTATCGAATGTTGTCTGGATATTACCGGATAGTTTCATGCCCACCCTCCGCCAAATGGTCAGTTTTCGTAATCGAGTGGTGCATGTCTATTGGGACGTAGATGACTCTCTACTCTACGATATTCTGCAACAAAATCTGCACGATTTTGAGACCTTTGTGAGCTATATTTTGAACTTTACAGACAAGCAAATAACAAATTAAAAACAGTCATACTTTGAGCTACAACCTTGTAAGGAGCGCCCGAAAAGTGCGCTCTTTTTTTCTTGGGAAGTGTGGTGAATTGTGGTACAATACTTTGATACACGTTTTAACCAGAAATTGATACGTAAAACGTGATGATTTGGCGATAAATGTCGCAATAGAAACATCACGTTTTACGCTTTATGTTTTCCTCCCTGACTCGAGGCAAACAGGAGTTTACGGCCATTATGTTAAAGAATATTTTTAAAGCCGTGTTGGGCGACCCCAATCAACGAGAAATCAAAAAATTAACGCCGCTGGTCGAAGAAGTCCAGGCGCTTGAGCCGGAAATGCAGGCCAGGAGCGACGAGGAGCTGCGGCAACTGCTAGCCGGCTTTCGCCAACAGTTGGCTGAGGATACGGCGGAAATGCGCGCCGAAGTTGCCCGCTTACAGCAAGAAGTTGTCGAAGCACCGCGGCAGGAACGGCAGCGGTTGCAAGTACAGTTAGAGCAAGCCGAGAAGCGGCTGCTCAAACTGGAAGCCGAACTACTGGGCGAAATTCAGGCCCAGGTTTTTGCCGCCGTGCGCGAAGCCAGCCGCCGGGCCATCGGGCTGCGCCAGTACGATGTGCAGGTGGTCGGCGGGGCTATTTTGCACGAAGGCAAAGTGGTTGAAATGCGCACCGGCGAAGGCAAAACGCTGGTCGCCACTATGCCGGTGGTGCTCAACGCCTTAATGGGGCGCGGGGTGCATGTCATCACCGTGAACGATTACCTGGCCAAGCGCGACTGCCAGTGGATGGGGCCGGTCTATCATAAGCTGGGCTTAAGCGTGGCGGTGATTCAAAGCGCGGGCAACGGCGGGGTAGATCAAGCCTCGTTCAAATACAATCCCGATTATCACAACAACGACGACCGTTTTCAATATTTACAACCTATCACTCGCCGCGAGGCTTACGCCTGCGACATTACTTATGGCACAAACAATGAGTACGGCTTCGATTATCTGCGCGATAATATGGTACCCGACCTAAGCCGAACCACGCAACGGGAACTGCACTATGCCATCATTGACGAGGTGGATAATATCCTCATTGACGAAGCCCGCACCCCGCTGATTATCTCCGGCCAGGCCGAGGAGAGCAGCGAATTGTATCAACGCTTTGCTCAACTGGTCCGCCCGCTCAAACGCAGCAGCGATGAGAGCGTTGAAGCGGAGAACCCAGATGGCGATTATGTGGTGGACGAAAAATCGCGTGTGGTGTATCTGACCGAGCGCGGCATCGAGAAAATCGAGCGGGCGCTGGGGGTCGAAAACCTGTACGAAGGTGAGAGCGCCTCCATGACGCCTTATTTGGACAATGCCCTGCGGGCCCATGTGCTCTTCAAACGGGATGTGGATTACGTGGTCCAGAACGGTGAGGTTATCATTGTGGACGAGTTCACCGGGCGCTTGATGCACGGGCGGCGTTACAGCGAGGGCCTGCACCAGGCCATCGAGGCCAAAGAGGGCGTCCACGTGCGCCACGAGAGCTTTACCTGGGCCACCATCACCTTCCAGAATTTCTTCCGTATGTACAACAAACTGGCCGGCATGACCGGGACCGCGGAAACCGAAGCCGAGGAGTTTGGGGCCATTTATAACCTCGATGTGGTAGTGCTGCCGACCAATATCGAATACCGAGCGATACAAGGTACCTTGATTAAGGAATCGCACAAAGAAGATGGGGCCGAGGTGACGATTTATCGCAGCCCCGATGGCAGCGAGCTTTACCACAAGCGCGTGGATTACCCGGATGTAGTTTACAAAAACCCGCAGGCCAAGTTCAAAGCGCTGGTTGACGAAATCAAGATGCGCCAGCAAAGCGGCCAGCCGATTCTGGTCGGCACCATTGCTATCGAGACTTCGGAATACCTATCCAATTTGCTCGACCGGCAGGGAGTCAAGCACGAAGTTCTCAATGCCAAGCAGCACGAGCGCGAAGCCACGATTATCACCCAGGCCGGGCGGCCCGGCACGGTGACGATTGCCACCAATATGGCCGGGCGCGGGGTGGACATTTTGCTGGGCGGCAATCCCGAAGGCTTGGCCCGCGACGAATTGCGCAAGCAGGGCCACGATTTGACCGCTATTGACCCGGCGCTGTGGGAGTCAACCCTGCGCAAATGGAGCGAGATTGTCAGCAAGGATAAGCAAAAAGTGATCGAGTTGGGCGGCCTGCATGTCATCGGCACAGAGCGCCACGAAGCCCGGCGGATTGACAACCAGTTGCGCGGTCGGGCGGGGCGGCAGGGCGACCCCGGTTCCAGCCGCTTTTATGTGTCGCTGCAAGATGATTTGATGCGCCGTTTTGGCGGGCAGAATGTGGCTAACCTGATGGATCGCTTCGGGGTGGAGGAGGACGTGCCGATTGAAGCCGGGATTGTCAGCAAATCCATCGAGAACGCCCAAACCAAAGTTGAAGGTCATAATTTCGACATCCGCAAGCACCTGCTCAAATATGATGATGTGATTAATCAACAGCGCGAAGTGACCTACGCCGAGCGGCGGCGCATCCTGGCCAGCACCAGCCTCAAAGAGAGCATTCAAAATATGATTGCCGACCATTTGAGCGGCCTGGTGCATAATTTTACCAGCAGCGAAGACCCCGACGAGTGGGATTTGGCCGCTTTGCACAGCGCGGTGCGGGTTATCGTCCCCATGCCCGCTACCCTCACCTCCCATGCCTGGGAAAACCTGTCGGCCGAGGAAATTGAAGAGCAAATTCAGGAGCTGGCCGAACAGCGGTACGAGGAGATGGAGCAGGCTCTCGGTGCGGAACATTTGCGGCAGTGGGAGCGGATGTTGATGCTGCAAATTATGGATATGCTGTGGGTGCGCCATCTGACTGCGCTTGACGAGCTGCGCCAAGGGATTGGGCTGCGGGCCTACGGCCAGCAGGACCCGCTGGTCGCCTTTCAACGAGACGCCTTCGAGATGTACGGCCAGCTTCGGGCTGCGGTGCAGGAAGAGGTAGTGCGGCGAATTTATCACCATCCACCGGCCACCACCGTGCTCAAAGAGGCGCCTCGCCCGCGGAATATGCAGGCCATCCATCCCGATGCGGTGGCAGCCGGCCAAAGCCAGGTCCAGGCCGGCACACCGGGGGCAACCAAGCAGGCTGCAGAGCCGGTGCGGGTGCAAAAAACACTGGGCCGCAATGATCTGTGCCATTGCGGCAGCGGTAAAAAGTACAAACATTGCCATATGAAATCGGATTTGATGGGCGGCAATGGCGGTGGGCTGGCTCAAACGCCGGTTAAAACCGAGGCTGCACCGGCTGGCTACGGCAGTAAAAAGAAACCAGATAGGGTCAGGCGGCGTTAATGTGAAATTTACAAGATTAGTTATTTGATCCTGTTGCAAATTCTGCCCGAAAGTGATAACATAGAACTTAAAGGTTGTTCCCTTGGGGTATGAAAACTCAAGTCAGAGAAGCATTTCAGCTCTAATCCCATCACCTGCGAACTGTTACAATCTTCTGACGATTGAAGGAGGATCAGGCTTTGACTGCGAACGGCGACGACTTTACGGCCCGACTTATGGATGATATGGATCCCACGCTGCTTGATTTTGTCAAGACAAAGGTGAATTCTTTCATCAAATGGGACCTGGTCAGATTCTTTTATGAAAATCCTCATACGGCTGATACGGTTGAAAATATTGCCAAATACGCCGGTAGGAATGCCGATGCCGTAAAACCCGAGTTAGAAGATCTGGTCGAGAGCGGTATTATGGGTAAAAAAGTATTAGAAAACACAGCTATTTATTCGCTTGCTACCGACGAGGAGATGCGCGCTTTGGTAGACCAGTTTATTCTGGCGTGTGAAGATCGGCATTTTAGAGTCAAAGCGGTTTATCACATTATTCGAGGCATGCGTTAACCCGGCAGCAATTTGAATGGCTCATTAACCGTATTGCCGCCCTTTTTGTAGTTATCTAAACCAAGGGATATTTATTTTTATCCTCATCCCCCTACTTGCTAATTAAATTACCACTTAACCTGACCAAATTGTGCTCAAACTTTCTAAAAGTATTACTTTTATCCAGCTTCAATAAATATTCCAACACAAGGGAGCCTTAGGTATGGATACGGATCGAGTTAAAACAGGTATCACCGGTCTTGATGAAATGCTAGGGGGTGGTTTTGTCAGAGGGACTGCCAATTTAGTAGAAGGCGCTCCGGGTACTGGTAAAACTACACTGGGCATGCAATTTATTTATAGCGGTATTGTTCAAGCCAAAGAGCCTGGGCTAATCATTACTTTTGAGGAGTTCCCTCAGCAATATTATCACGATGCGGCTGCTTTTGGCTGGGATTTTGTGGATTTGGAAAAAAAGGGGCTGCTAAAAGTTGTGATGACCAGCCCCGAGGTAAGCCGGTTAGATGTAGAGAGCGTGGGCGGGATAATTGAAAGTTATGTCAATCAATCGGGGGCTGGACGAGTAGTGGTTGATAGTGTTACCCACTTTGCCCGTCTCACTCAAGACCCCGTTGAACTACGTAATCTCGAATTTGGTTTTATCAACGCCCTCAAACGGCTGGGCTTAACCAGTGTCTTCACCCGTGAAAGTCCGGTCTTGTTAGGCGAATCCCCAGAAAATAATAGTATCAGTTTTGTAGTTGACTCTTACTTGATGTTGCGCTATGTGGAAATTGAGTCAACTATTCGCAAGGCGCTCTTGGTATTAAAAATGCGCGGCAGTGACCACGCTAAAGATATTCGACAGTATGAAATTACCGAGCATGGCCTTGAGGTTCAATCTAAATTTGAGGGCCGTGAAGGTATTTTAAGCGGCAGTCCACGCCGTATGGCCGACTCTTTTGTCGAAGCTTTTGTTAAACGTTAAAAACGCAAATTGCCCGCCATCTCGCAAACTTGTTCTTTTACAAGCGGTGAGGATGAGTTTCGGAATGGTCCCGTGGTGGGCCTCATTCGTTCTGCGACTAGCTAACTACCAGGATTAGAAAAACGTATGAACCTTGTGAGCAGTATCTTAACCATCTACATCTGGGCAGTGGTTTGTATCCTCCTCTTTTTTTTATTTGCCATTGGCCGTTTCTATCAAAAGAAATCGGGCCGGCGCTCTTATTATCCCTCATTTTTTGTCCCTATTGCGCTTTTTGCCCTGGCGGCTGTTCGCTATGCTTTTCTGGCCCCGACAATTGTGGGTGATTTATGGGGGGATATTCTGCGCTTTTTGGGCGGTTTGGTAGTAGGAGGATTTGGCCTCTTTTTATTAAGGCTCATGATTGGGGGTCGCTCTTGATTGCGCTGGGGGCGCTGTTGGGTACACTGGGAACTCTCTCGGTGCTGATTCTGTTTTATATCCTGGCCAAACTTTCCGAAAGATTTGGCTCGGTGATAAAGATGCGGCCTCAATATCGTTATTATTATGTGGCCCTGGTCCTTTTGCTCATCGGGTGGATTGCCCAACTCCTGGTTATGGCCGCCGATTTAATGCCAGCCAATGTCCAAACCTGGCTCCTTTCCTCCTGGTTTGTGCTGCTCGTTTATTACGTACCAGTTACTATTGGCGTGACCATTGGCCTGGTAATTACCTGGCGTTATTGGAGCTGGTTGGTAATGGAACGTAACGGATAAATGGCAATGGCCCCGGCTGTTTTTACCAAAGATAGCACTCAGTTTTTTGCTTACTCAGGCTGGCGACAATTCCTTCTGGATGACCAATTTAACCTGCTGCCTCCTTGTACCGAACTAGCCGAACTGGCAGGGCTAGTCCCCGCACTGCTGGAACATACCCCACTGCTGAATCTCTTTGATCTGGCCAATCAGGACAAACTACGCCCTCTGTTAATACAGTTAGGCAGCGGTTATCTGCAAACAATCCCTTCGCTGGCCCTCATGCTGCAAACAGGGCATCACCTCAAGCCCATCGAACTTATGTTTTATCCTTTGCCCGAGGCCGATCCCCCCGCCGTCTATATCGGCTTTATGCGCTTACTCCCCAGCGCCATCGAAACGTTCCTGGAAGAACCACGCACTCGTCATATCCGTCAAAAAAACAAACAGCTTGAAACTGTAGCCCAGTTGAGCCGGCGCATAGCTGCCATTTTAGACCTGGATACCCTCCTCAATTATGCGGTTCAGAGCTTGAGCCAGGATTTTGAATACAAGTTCACTTCTATATTCTTAATTGATACCACCGAAACCCATATTACCCTCAAAGCTGCGTCTAATATTAATGTCAAAGCGCTTTCACCCAACTTTTCCAGTCTAGCCATTGATCACGATACTGTCATTGGCCGGGTAGCTGCGGCAGTTGAACCGATGCTGGTCAATCATATAGCCCAAAGCGGGTATGAACCGCTGGGCTACCTGCCGGTTGAAACACAGTCGGAGCTGGCCGTGCCCCTGGTGCTGGGCGGCCAGATTTTGGGTGTTTTGGATGTGCAAAGCGACCTGCCCAACAAGTACAGCAGCGACGACCTCTTTTTGCTGCAAACTATCGCCGACCAATTAGCGGTTGCAATCGAAAATGCCCGCCTGTTTGAAGAACGGGACCGGCGCATGGCTGAGCTGGGCGCTTTTAACCAAATTGGGGCGGTTATCTCTGGCTCTCACGATTTAAATGTGATGCTGCCCAATATTCTGGGCCGGGTAAATGCCCTCTTTCAGGTTGAAGGCGTCTCGCTAATGCTGCTGGAAAATGACGAACTACGGTTTGCCGTAGCCGTCGGCCCCGGCTCGGAAAATATTACTTCATTCACCCTCAAACCCGGTCAGGGTATTGCCTGGTCGGTCGTCGAAACCGGGCAAACCATCCGGGTTGACAACGTGGCGATGGACTCGCGCCACTTCAGCGAGATTGATGCCGCCATTGATTTCAAAACTCGTTCTTTGCTGGCCGTGCCGGTACAGATTCACGGTAAGATCCTCGGCGTGATGGAAGCCATCAACCGGCAAGACGGTCGGCCTTTTAGCCGTGACGACGAAGTGACCCTGGAATTTATTGCCTCATCAGTAGCCATTGCCATTGAAAACGCTCGTTTGTTTAGCGAAACACAGAGCCATATCGAGCAACTGGCCGGTCTGCTCGAAGCCAGCCGGATTATCAACACCCTGGATTTGCAGGACATTTTGAATACGATTGTTCAGCGTGTCGGCGCTTTGCTTAAGGCCGAATACACCAGCGTGTATCTGGGCGGCAACGAAAACCAACCCATTCGAGAAACAGCTTCTTATAGTACCGGTCCGGTGTCCCATGAACCTGTGCCGGTTTATCAATATGGTGAAGGAACTGTCGGCTGGACTTTCAAACATCGCCAGCCGTTACGCATCAATGATGTTGCTCAAGATGATAGATTTGTACACTTTTCACCCCGCTCTCAGCTTATTACCAACTTAATCGCCATCCCTTTGATTGTCAAAAACGAGGCGATTGGGGTCTTGGAGGTTGCCAATAAAGTTGGGGGCGGCGCTTTTACCACCGAAGACGAAGCCTTGCTCTCGGCTTTTGCCAGTCAGGCCGCTGTAGCTATTTATAATGCCCGCCTGTTCAACGAAACCAACCAACGCCTGGCCGAAGTGTCAACCCTCTACACCTTTGCCGACCAGATGACCAAAGTGATAGACCTGGACCAGGTGAGCCGGTCTACCGTGACCATTTTGAGGCACGCTCTGGATTGCAGCGGCTGTAGCCTCTTTTTACAAGAAAATGTAGACAACCACGACACCCTGATTTTAAAGGCTTGCAGCGGCTGGCACGAGGGAAAAGAAAATTCCTCCGCTATCGCTGTTTTGACCAAACTGGCCGAAGGTCTGGCTGAAAAGTTACAGCCAATTCATGTTCCTGATTTGCTGAACGAAATCGGTTCAGACCGGCTAAACCTGTCGTCCGCCAGCAATAATCTCACGGCTGACTCTTTACCGATACGTTCAGTCATGATTGTGCCCTTAATTGTCAAGGATCATCTTTTGGGCGCTCTGGCTATTGACGATCACGAACCAAACGTTTTTGGGCCGGCGGAAGGCCGTCTGTTAACCATTACCGCCGCCCAAATTTCGACAGCCATTGAAAACATCCGCCTCTATGCTAACCTAGAGCAGCGAGCTATCGAGCTGGAGGCTGCCCTGGAAGAAGTTCAGGAGGCCAATCGCTTAAAATCGGAATTTGTCCAAAATGTTTCGCATGAACTCCGCACTCCACTCACCTTTATTCGCGCTTATATCGAGTTGATTTTGGAAGGTGAGTTGGGTGATTTGTCGCCGGTGATGAAAGAGAAACTGGAGTTGATCTCGCAAAAAACTTTTGCGATCATTCGCCTGGTTGAAGATATTGTCTCGATGCAAAAAATCGAATCGGGCCACCTGCGCTTTGACTTAATCAGCCCCGATCAACTCATCACCCAGGCCATTGAGGGAGCTACCGCCAGCGCCGCCAAATTTGACATCCAATTGGTGGCTGTCAGCCCGCCCGATTTGCCTCCTCTGTTAGTAGATGTTGATCGAGTCGGCCAGGTATTTGATAACCTCATCGGCAACGCTATTAAATTTAGCCGGCCCGACAGTGAGATCAGAATTGCCGCCGAGTTGGACGGCGAAACGGTAAAGTTTTCGGTGCAGGATTACGGGGCCGGGATTCCTCCAGAGGCATTAGACCGGATTTTTGACAAGTTTTACCAGGCTGGACGTCCAGTTGGTTCGCGCCAGTACAAGGGTTCGGGCCTGGGTCTGGCTATTGTCAAGCAAATTGTCGAAGCCCACCAAGGCCGGGTGGCCGTCGAAAGCCAACTCAATCAAGGCAGCACTTTTTTCTTTTGGCTGCCCCTTACGCAAAACAACGGCCACGAGCCGGAATAATTGGATCAGTGGAAACAATATGATTACGGCAATCTTGTCCCCACGCTACACGTAAGTTTGGGAACAAAATTGCTCTATAAGCTGGATTAGTGGAAAAACAACGCGACCTAAGAACCGTTCTCTTTAATTTGCCTAAAATTGATCTGCATCGCCATCTGGAAGGCAGTTTGCGCCTGTCAACTCTGGCTGAAATTGCCCAGGAGCACGCTGTAGACCTGCCCACCTGGAGTCTGGACGAGTTACGCCCGTTAGTGCAGGTGGTTGATGGCGATGCTTACGACTTTCAGGGCTTTTTGAATAAGTTCAAACTGCTGCGCCAGTTCTATTCCAGCCGCGAAGCGGTTCTCCGGGTAGCCTCCGAAGCCATTGCCGACGCCGCCGCCGACAATGTGCGTTACCTGGAACTGCGCTTCAATCCGGTAGCCCTGGGCCACAATCAGGGCTTCAGTTTTGAAGACGTTACCGATTGGGTCATCGAAGCGACAAATGAAGCCCAGCGCAAACATGGCATCCAGGTGCGCCTGATTGTTCAGATTGGCCGGCACGAACCACAGTACGCCCACAAACTGGCCGAAATCGCCGTCTCGCGCCAACAGCAGGGCATTGTTGCCCTCGACCTGGCCGGTGATGAAATCACCTATTCTGCTGCCAAATTCAGCAAAGTGTTTCAATGGGCCAAAAGCCAGGGGCTGCACATTACCGTCCACGCCGCCGAAGCCGGCCCGCCTACCAACATTGTCGAGGCCATCCGGGATTTGGGGGCTGATCGTATTGGCCACGGAGTCCAAGCCCGCCGCAATGATAAAATCATCGAACTACTGCGCAGCGAGCGCATCACCCTGGAAATGTGCCCCACCAGCAACCTGCAAACCGGCCTCATTCCCCGCTTTTCTCAGCACCCTCTGTTTGCCTTTCACCAGCTTGGCATCCCCGTCACCATCAACACCGATGACCCCTCCATCTCCAATACCACCCTCACCGATGAATTTTTAGTGGCCAATCGCGGTATCGGCGTTCCCTTCCGCGAGCTGCGCCAGATGACCCTCAACGCCGCCGAAGCCGCCTTTTTGCCCGACCCGGATAAAAAGCTCCTATGTGACTGGTTCAAGAACTGGTTTGACAAAACCACCTTCGGCAAAATCCAACCTGCGGCCAATAATTCCTGACGTAACTGCTCAGCCATGTCATCCATTCGACAAGCTCACGCCCTTCGGCGCACCCGAAGGGGTGGGACAGGTTTCGACCGCAGGGAGAAATCTTCTACAACCTTACTTTTGCTGTTGTGCCCTGAGGATTTCTCGACCCTTCGACTTCGCTCAGGGCAGGCTCTTCGGTCTCGAAATGATATGACCCAGTAGTAGCCCTTTTTCGACAAAATAAGGGGGCTAAAATAACTCGTTGGAACGGCGGAATAAAACCTCCCCAGTTCCTTCAAGTTCCCTCAATTCCCTCAGTTCCTTCTTCAGGAGTAGCTTGTACTCAAACGCGAATTTACCGTTGCCGGCGAATACCGCTATAATCAGCGCGGGCCAATCCGCTGGATTATCTCTCATCTGGCTCGTTATCCACTGTTTCTGTCCAGCTTTATCTTGGCGACCCTTATCAGCAACGGCTTGTTTGCGCTCACCTCCTCGTCTAACCGAGTTGGCCTTTGACGAGGTTTTGCAGGTCGCGCCCGACCGAGGCCGGTTGTTGACCATTACCCTGCTGGTGCTGGGGGTGGTTTTGGTCCAGGGCCTCATCGACTTGGGGGCCAGTCTGTCCATTGAAGTGTTGGCCCAACACTTGGAACGCGATACCCACGACGAACTCTGCAACACCTATTTTCGGCTCCAATCACTTGACTATCGTATCTGAGAGGCTATGTTATCTTGAGTGAAAATGAGGCGAGGACACGAAGAGGCGAATAAGCTTCTCACATCTTCGCCTCACTCGTCATCGCATCTTTATTTTTACAGGAGTGTTCACGAATCTGTGGCACGCCACCAATGATGAAAAAGGTAGCAGGTAGTAAGGTAGCAGAGTCGTATAACCCCTGTTTACCGTCTACCGTTTATTGTTTATTATTTTCACAGGAGGTATCATGAAAAGAGGATTTGTACTTTTTCTGGCAACCCTCATGCTGTTCACGCTGGGCTGTGGGGTGCTTAATTCCTGGCTGGGCCTCAGCGGGTCGGCCGGCACGGTGAGCGAGTTGTGGTCGGATGTGCCGCCGCTGGAGGGGACGACCAAAGCCGACCTGGAAATACCGCTGGTCTTTCAGTTGATGATCCAGGCCATCGCTAAAAGCGGGGTTAATTATATCGCCTTTACCACCTCCAAAACCCCGGCTGAAGTCAAGAGTTTTTACACCGCAGAACTGATGCAGACCAACGGCTGGCAAACCGTCCAGATGGAAGGCGGCGATGCCAGCCAGCAAGGCTGCGTGGCCGATCAGGCTAATGCCGGCAGCGACGGCGCCTTTTGCCTTTTTAGCAAAAGGGAAGGCGATAAACAAACTTTGCTGGCTATCATCATCGCCCAGGATGAGCAGTCTCAGCAAACCAGTATCTTCTACGCCCGCATCGAAGGTGGCAATATCGAGTTGCAAATCACGCCCGCTCCCCAGGGCGCCATTCCTCCCCACCCTACAAGTTTTCTTTGGCTTGTAGACATTATGTAAATTTTATGCTATACTACATTTGTAGAGAATAGGGCGGTTCTCGATTAAAGACAAGATCAAGCAATTATTGATCAAAAAAAACTAATTCAGATTAAGCGATGCCGGCTTAATCAAATAGCTAAGGAAGGAGACAACATTATGGCTTTTAGTTACAAAAACTCTCGCGGAAATGTGTACTATTTGCACAGCCGCGAAACCACCTTGAAAAACGGGCGCAAAAGCACCATCTATTTCTTTGCCAAAGAAGCAAAAGAGGGCCAACTCGACGCTGTGCCCAGCGGCTATAAAGTAGCCGAGACAGCCAATGGCCTGCCTGTGCTGAAGAAAGAGGGGTAACAACCTTTTAGAGCTACTCTAGCGAAAAGCTCCGGCATTTGATAACCGGAGCTTTTTCATTGAGGTGAAGGAATAAGCTAAACACCATTTTTATTTAGCTGGTCATTGCGGCTAAGGCAAAACTCGGATTGGCGGACGTAAATAACTCATTCTTACCTCCTCTTTTAGCCCCAAGACTTCATAAACAGGTTCCTCAGTAGCTTGTCCCTTAAGATGAAGCCGTCCAATCAGACGGACTTGAACGTAGGGTTGAATGACATCGAGTGTCTCTTGGCTTATTAATATTTGTCCACCTGTGGCGTGCTCTTGTAAACGCTTGGCCTTATTTACACTGTCACCCATCACGGTATAATTCATCAGTTTAGATGTGCCAATGTTGCCAACCACTGCCTCACCGACACACACCCCTATCCCAAAGTTCAATTGATACGCTGGTAATAATTGTCTTTGGATGGCTGCGACAGCCTGCTTCACCCCCAACGCCGCCCGAATGGCCCGGAGGACATGATCTGATTGAGGTAAAGGTGCATTGAAAAAGGCCATCACGGCATCGCCGATGAATTTATCAAGAGTGCCGTGCTCTTTAAAGATAGCCTCGACAGCAGCCTCTACGTACATGTTAATCGTATCCACTGTTTTTTCAGGCGAGGTTCTATTGGCAAAGGTACTGAAGCCCCTCAAATCTGCAAATAACACCGTCACCGGCTGAGACCGACCGCCCAACTTAATTTGATTGGGCCGCCTCAATAATTCCTCAACCACGTTAGCATCCACATATCGCTCAAATACACTCCGAATCAACTGTTTTTCCTGTTCTTTTTGGGCTTGAATCTGATTAATGTACCCCAAATTTTGGAGGGCAATATTGGCGTATCCAGCCAAAAGATGTAGCATTTGCTCATACTCAGCCCAATCACTATCTCTTAGGCCCTGCGTTGCTATCTTTACACTTAGAGTCCCCACTTTTTGCTCGCCAATTTCCAGAGCCACCGAAATTTGCCGGACGCCCTTTTCAGCCCCCTCTGGACTGGCTTTTTTTCGCTCAATGGGTGCATGCAGTTGTCCTGTGCGCGGATTGATTAAGAACAGCCTGCCTTCCTCGGCATTGGTTAAGAACAGCGCGGCATCAACTATTCTTTCCAGCGTTTGAGTGGGATGAATCAAGGTAATTGATTTACCAATTTGATACATAACATCCCGCACATTCAATTGATGTTTGAGTTCCTGATTGGCTTGCAGTACCCGATTGAGCAACTCTTGTTTCTCTTTTTCCAGGCGAGTGACGCGCAAAGCATCTTCAATAGCCCGCAGCGCGCCTTCTATAGTAAAGGGCTTGGTTAAATAATTCTGTACTCCCAGCAAAAAAACCTCCACCGCTAATTGTTCGGAGCCATGAGAGGTCATTAAAATTACCGGCGTATTTACGCCGCATGCCCGCAGCCGGCGCAATACCTGTAATCCATTCAATTTCGGCATTTCGTAGTCGAGTAGAATCAAATCAGCCGTGGATTTTAGGGCCTTGCTTAAGCCCGCCAGACCGTCTTCGGCCACCTCCACCAAAAAATTGTTGGGCTTCAGTAAATATTCTATGGTAAATTCACGCGATTGCGGGCTGTCATCAATAACTAATACTTTCAATTGTTTATTCATTGTTACTTCCATTACCCCACCGACAAAAAGGAGAGCACATTTTAGATGTATCTTTGCCAAAGGGTTCTAATTTTTAGCCTTGCCTATAGTTTAGCATCATTTTGCAAACTACAGCACCCAAAAAACTTGGGGTCTTTCCTTAAAATTTGGGCTTGACTTCTTACCCAATCTATAGTAAACTCTGACCAGTTAAGCAATAACCCTCAAGATAAAGGAGGCGCACGTATATGTTCCATCTGAATACTGCTCAAGCTGTTTTGCGTCGTATGTGTGCGCCTGTTGCCGGCGGGTAATTTGCTTTTTTGTTGAACCTTCGGCGGCCACAGGCGCATGTTCTGCCTGTGGCCGTTTTGTTTTGTCGTAACGGTCGCCTTTGGGGTAAGTTTATCTCATCCGGGTGACCTGCGTCAATTGATTTTTAACGGCCTCAGGGCAGAGATGTCCTTGAGGCCGTTTTTGTTACAAGCAATTTATGGAGAATCCCACCGTGGCTGATAAATCTCACGACAAACACTGGCAGCGTTCCATCAAAATGAGTTTTGAAAAAGAACCGGAACGCCGCCAGATCCAAAAAGTTAAAAAGCAGCTAAAACGTAATAGACAACCCAAACCAACGCGCCGCAAAGATTGGCAGCCCGCTGATTTGGCCGATCCCGATGAACTCGATTTTGAACAAAGCGAGCGGGTCATGCCGCGCGGAGAACGAGAGCGCCGCCGGGCGATCAAGGTAATGGCCCTGACCGAAGCAGCCGAAGCAGAGCCAAACGGAACCGGCTCGCCGCAGCCGCCTGAAACCGGCCAGCGAGGCGTCGTCATCGAGGTCAGCAGCAGCCTGTGCCGGATAGCGTTGGATGGACGTACCCTGATGTGCGGCCTGCGCGGCTCACTCAGCGCCGAGAAAACGGGTTTCACTAACGTAGTTGCTGTAGGCGACGAGGTACTGGTCTTCGAGGATGGCGCCGGACGGGGCATCGTAGAAAAGATACTGCCCCGCCGCAGCGTCCTGGCCCGGCCCGATGTGTTCCGCAGCCACCTGCAGCAGGTCATCGTGGCCAACGCCGACCAACTGCTTATTGTGGCCGCCTGGCGCAATCCCCCGCTCTGGCCGGAACTGCTTGATCGCTACCTGATTGCCGCCGCACGGAACAAACTGAAGCCGCTCATCTGTGTCAACAAAATTGACCTGGCCGAGGATGTGGCTGCCTGCGAGGCAGCCTTGCAGCCCTACCAAGCTCTGGGCTACCCGGTCCTCCTGACCAGCGCCTTGACCGGCTACGGCATCGAAGCTTTGCGTGACAGATTGCAGGGCCGGATTACCGCTCTGGCCGGGCTATCGGGGGTGGGTAAATCTTCCTTGCTGGCGGCAGCGCAGCCCGGTTTGCAGCTCCGCACCGGCGCGGTCAGCGAGTCCAGCGGCGAAGGCCGGCACACCACCACCCAGGTCACGATGCTGCCCTTTGGCGGGCATAGTTTTGTTGTGGATACCCCCGGCATCCGCGAGTTTGGCCTGAGTGGCCTGGCCAAAAATGAACTAATCCTTTTCTACCCCGACCTGGCCGTGTTCGCGTCCGGCTGTCGCTTTGCCGATTGTACCCATCGTCACGAACCCAACTGCGCGGTCAAAGCGGCTGTCGCTGTGGGTAATGTATCCACGACCCGTTACGATAGCTACCAGAAAATCTATGAGACACTCCAGGCTTAGGGCCAATACTTTTCAAATAAGGTAGTTTAGCCCCTTGTGGGCGGGCGCGAGGCCCTATGCTACGCCCTTATTTGAAATGTATTGGACTTAGGGCCTATCCCAAAAACGGCAGGGTGGCATCTCTATGCCAGCCGGTGACGCATAGGGATGCGTCACTACAGGGTTATTCGGATAGGCTCTTAAAGGGAACTGAAGGAATTAATCACAGAGTTGTAATGAATGGCATTCGACCTGAAAGATGAAAATTGGAGTGCAGAGCTTGTTCTACCCGTAGCAAACCAAGGTTTGCACTCCATTTTCAAGTCAGTCACGGAGACACAGAGAAAAATTTATAAAAATTCTGTGCCTCTGCTCGCTTCGCAGTCTGTGGTGAAAAAACGTCAAGCTCACTTTACAGGTTTTTAACCAGCCCACAAAAAGGATGAAAATGACTCAAGTGCAACTCATTCAATTGCTCGAAGAACTCACCGCCAACGCCTGGCCCGCGGAAGTCGTTCAACACGTGGATGGCTGGCGGCTGCGTTTTAACGGTAATGTGACCCGCCGGGCCAATTCGGTCTATGCCAGCCAGGCCGGAGAAAATCTCTCGCTGGAAGAGAAACTGACTATCGTCGAGGAGTTCTACCGCCGTCGAAACTGCCCACCTCGTTTCCACATTTGTCCGGCGGCTCAACCGGCCCACCTGGATGAGTTTTTGGCCGGGCGCGGCTACAGGCCCGATGCCCGCACCGCCATCCAGCTTGCGCCGCTGGAAACCGTCCTGGCCCGCGCCAAAACCAACCCGAATTACACTGTCACCATTGGCGACACATTTGACTCAAGCTGGTTCGAGGTCTTCTGTTATGGTGAGCATGTCAAACCCCACACGGCTGAAGTTCGGCGGGGGATTCTGCAACGAATCGGCCCGCGGGCCGGATTTGCTACAGTGTACTTGGGCCATCAGCCGGTGGCCGTTGGCCTGGGCGTGGTCGAGCGGGGCTGGCTGGGCTTGTTCAGCCTGGTCACGCAGCCGGAATATCGCCGCCAGGGAGCCGCGACCGTTCTCATTCACGCCCTGGCCTGTTGGGGCCAGACCCACCAGGCCAATCAAGTGTACCTGCAAGTAATGGCCGATAACGCTCCCGCCCTGGCTTTATATGCCCGGCTGGGCTTTGAAACCCTCTATCACTACCATTATCGCGAACTCACATAATAAAGAGGACATATATTTGATTGTCCTTTTGGCTTCGGGTAAAATGCGCGGCGTCTGATGTTAAATCAAATAATACAGGAGACATGGTCTATGACTGCACAAAATTGGGGGACTTTAGCCAATGAGTTGACAAGGGCGTTGGGGTTACAACACACTCCTATCGCCATTACCTTTACCAATGAAGCGCCGGCCGCCGCACCTCGCCTGGAAGGGGAGATGCCGGAACCCAGCGCCGACGGCCGCACCGGCAAAGTCCCTGCCGGTTGCGTTTTTTGGATTAAAGCGACCGATCAAACTTTCAGCACTACGCCAGCTGACCACTACAATTGCAGCGTTGGCAGTGTGACTCACGGCTTGAAAAAGCTGGAAGAGGTGATGGCAAATGAGGATGTGCAAGGGATTTTGGAAGCGGAATGGGTAACACCGGAAGAGGCGATGCAACTGCCGGTGGTTCAAGCTAAGCACGATTACGTGGTCTACGGCCCACTGGCCGATACCCCGGTTGACCCGGATGTGGTTCTGCTGCGGCTCAATGCTTTTCAAGGCATGGTTATGCTCGATGCCTTTAGTGGGATGGATGTGGTGGGTAAGCCCCAATGTCACATTATTCCTATGGCCAAAGAACAAAATAAAATTGCCATGAGCACCGGCTGTATGTTGAGCCGCATCCGCACCGGCATGTCGCCCCATGAGATGACCTGCACCATTCCGGCCAGTCGTTTGGCCGAAGTGGTAGATAAGCTAGAGACTCGTCGTCAGGCTAATGCAGCCATTGGAGCTTACGCGAACAAGGATTTGGCACGTTTTGCCGGAGCCAGGTAATTTTAGTGGTAAGACCAACTATGACAGAAAATACAATCAATCAGTCGGTGGCGCTACTGATTACTCAAGATGGCATGGGCAGCGCCACCATCGAATTGCAGCAAAAGTTGATGGGCGTTTATCTGCGCTTACTGGTCGAAAGTGAGACCCTGCCTGCGGCCATTTGCTTTTACACCGACGGGGTCAAGTTAGTAGTCGAAGGCTCTCCCGTCCTGGAGCAACTCAAATCCCTTGAGGCTAAAGGGGTGCATCTGGTTATTTGTCGTACCTGCCTGGAGTATTTTGGCCTGGAGGAGCGGGTACAGGTAGGGGTCATCGGCGGGATGACCGACATTATCGAGGCTCAATGGCGGGCTAGTAAGGTGATTACGCTTTAGACAGCAGGTCCCTTCATTTTGGAAACTCGAAGGGTCTTCTTTTTTCGACTGGGTTAGTATTCCGACAGACTACCGCTACGCCGGGCGCGATCTTCTTCACAGCGATAGAGCCAAAAACCAAGCCATGGCATCAGCAGGCCAAAAACGATGACAATGACCAGTTCCACCTCCATCGGAGCCAGTTCGGGGAAGCCGGGAGGGTAGTTCAGCAGGGTGGAACGTAGGGCGTCCACGCTGTAGGAGAGGGGAAGTAACCGCGAGATTATCTGGACGCCGGTAGGCAGCACCGAAAAGGGAAAGAAGGGTGCGCACAGGATAATAAAGGAGATTTGTAAAAAGTTGGCGATGGTTTGAGCCGTCTCGCGGACTCGCAGGGTTAGAGCGGCGAAGGCAAAACCAACGCCAAACATGCCGGACAGACTTAAAACCAAAATGAGCAACCCCAGCGGTAAATTGTGGACAGGTACTCGTCCGGCGATGACGCTGACCAGCCAAAACGAAGCCAGCGAAAGCAGCCCGGTCCAGACCAGGGTGACAGTGACCCGCGAGACGAGGCTGGCCGACTTGGAGGCCGGACTCAGATAAAGTTGTTCCAGGGTGCCCTGTTTTTGCTCGCGGCGGATATTGTAGCCAATCGTCCAGAGGGTTTCGTTTAAAAAAATAAAGATAATAAAGCCATACATCACCAAGCCCCCACCCAGACTAACATACTTTGCCGGAATATCAGCCGGGACGAACATCGAGCTGGCCAGGGTCATAATGGTAATAACCAGAAAAACCTGGCCAAAACTGGCTACAAACTCCAACGGGTAGCGGGTCATAATAGTCAGCTCTTTGAGCGACATCGCTGTCCAGGCATTCAGCCAGACCTTGAGACTAACCCAAACTTCGCCGCTTCGCCTCATCGCGCCCTCGTCTCAAAACTCGCCCACGCCTTGATTGCGTCGTAGCCCGTATTCTACCCGCCGGAAAACTTCTCTGGTAAACAACGGGACAAAAAGCAAAAAAACACCGAGCATTGCCAAATCCAGATACCACGTTTCAAAAAAGAAGCCTACTCCCAGCAGCGCCGAGCGTACCCCGTTGACCATCCACGTGGGGGGAAAGGCCAGAGCTACTGCTCTGACCAGCGGCGGCAGCACTGCCACCGGAAAGAAGATGCCCATCAAAAAACTGACCAGCCACTGCATCAACCCAATCAGCGCGTTAGTTTCTTTGACTTTAAGGATCAGCGCTCCAAATAAAAAAGCCAACCCATACAACGGAGTCAAACCCACCCAAATAAAGGCCAGCGCCAACAGCACATCCCCTTGAAACGGATTGACCCAGAAAATCAGGCAGCCCACCACATAGGCCAGGCTGCTTGTCAGCAAACCCCGAATAGCACTGTAAATAGCCACGCCGCTAGCCAAAGTCAACCGGCTGGTGGGGGTCAAACAGACAGCCTCCAAAGTACCAATCTCTTGTTCAAAACGCAGCCAATAAGCGATGTCCCAAAATGCCCGCGTGACCAGAGTAAAAACGTTGGAGCCAATCAATAAATAGGCCACATAGTTGGTAGTGCCGGTCCTGGCCGCAAAATTAGCGGCAGCGTCGGGGCCAGCAGCCGCTTGGCCCAACAGGATAGGCATCGAAGCCAGAACCGTCGGGACAATGAGTTCGATGAACAGCTCGCCGGGATAACGACTGACGCTGAGCAGTCGCAGCCAGGTTTCGGCCAGCGCGGCGGAGATGTTACGGCGGAGTGAGAGACTTATCATTTACTCCTGCCAGCCTGCGGGTAAGGATAGAGGATAGAGGATAGCCTTTGTTTTCTATCCTCTATCTTTACTCCACTCGGGTATCGTCGGCCAGGGTACGCCCGGTGCGGGCAATAAAAACATCTTCCAGGGTCACTTCCTCTGAGACAATTTTCTGGATGACAGCCTGGTGAGCAGACAGCGTTTCAATCAAACGGGGCAGCAGCAAGCGTTGATTTTGGCCCACCACCGTCAATTGGGTTCGCCCGTCCGCCGTGGCCCGCACCGCCTGACTTACACCGGGCAGCGTTTGCACCACCTGGCTGGTCTCGGCTGAAATCACCCCTTCAATATGGATAACTTCCTCCCGGCCAAGTGAGGCTTTCAACTCGGCCACCGTGCCCAGCGCCAGCACTTCTCCCCGATCAATGATGGCCACTCGCTCACATAGGGTTTCGGCTTCGGCCATGATGTGGGTAGTGTAAATAATTGTTTTACCTGCCTGGTTCAATTCCCGGACCACAGCCCGCAGTTCACGGGCTGACGGTAAATCGAGGGTGTTGGTCGGTTCGTCCAAAATCAAAAGAGGGGCATCGTTGATGAGGGCCTTGGCAAAGGCCAGCTTCATCTTTTGGCCGGAGGAGTAAGTTTCAACGGTGCGGTCGGCAAGGGGGGCAAGGTTCAGCCGTTCGATAATCTCATCCGTCCGGCGGCGGCTCTCTGCCCGCTCCAGATGATACAGCGCTCCAAAAAAAAGCAGATTTTCGCGCCCGGTCAACTTCCAATACAGACCTCGCTCGCCCATCAACATACAGCCCACGCTGGCCCGGATCAAATTGTCCTGCTCGGTCAGCCGGTAGCCATTGATCCAGGCTGCGCCGCCAGAGGGCAGCAGCAAGGTGGTCAGACACTTAATTAGCGTAGTTTTGCCTGCGCCATTCGGGCCAAGCAAACCAAAAATCTCGCCAGGATAAATTTCCAGCGAGATATTTTTAAGCGCCTCTACCGATTTTTTCTGCGACTTGAACAACCCCTGGCGCTGCCGGGTGAGATAAGTTTTGCTGAGGTTTTCTACTTTAACCTGTCCAAGCATAGCCTCAACGATTGTACGTTGGGGCCGGGCGAAAGTCAAGAGGGCTGAGAAAAATTGAAGCGAACCTGCTTTGCTTCAATCAAGTTGGCAAAGGCCCCCCACTCACGATTGTAACGGGCAATAATTTCGGCGGCGCTTTGCTCAGGCGTGTCAAAAGTACTGTGTCCATCTTTAACCAAAGTCAATTCATACCCCAAGGCAAAAGCCCGGTGACATGTGGCATCAACACACATTTCTGTCTGTAAGCCCATGATAATGAGTTGCTTGATTTGTCTCAATTCGAGTTCCCAGCGCAGACCCGTTTCAAAAAAAGCATCAGGGGTATGCTTCTGGATAATAACCTCGCCGGCAATCGGGCTGACAACCGGGTGAATGTACCAGCCGGGCGTGCCGGGCAGGTCAGGGTCATTAAGGCGTCCACTATTTTGCACGTAAATAACCGGCACTCGAGCTGCTCGTGCTTTGGCAATCAAATAGCTCATTTTTCGTAGCAGAGCCTCGGCGCCAAAAACCGCTCCACCTTCGGCAAACATGTTTACTTGAGCATCCAGCACTATTAACGCTGTTCGTTTGCTCATCGTTACTCTCTACCTAACTCAGAAGGCTTCCTCATAGCAATTCTCAAGCAGCTTTAGCTTTATGCGAATCCTGCTCCTCGCCGATCCAGAAGTGATGGCGGCGCACATCTGTGACAGGTCTTAAGCGGATGCCATTAATCTCGTCAACCTGCCCGTCGAAGTCAGCACTGCTGATGTAGCAAGTTGTGGGGCGGCGGCCAAATCTGGTCTGATAACGGGTGGCAGCCCGATTGATCTTATCAGCCATTTTGCGTTGAGGATCATTGTCGAACCAAAGTAATCCTTCTTTCATTTTTACCTCCGAAAAAGATGCGAGGATGGGTGAGGTGAGGAGGCGAAAAGTCGCCTCGCCTCCTCACCTCTCATCATTGATTGACTTCATCCCAAAATGTAGGCAGGATATCGCCCACCGATTCAGTATTCTCCTGACCGATCACCTTGAAGCTACGCCCTCCCACCGGGGGTGGTCCGGCAGACAAAGCGGCGGTGGGATAAAGACTGCCATACCCATTTGTCCCTTGCCCATTGACGACGACAACGGGGGGATACTGCCCGCCGAAGGGGCGCATCTGGCCCATTTGCATTTCTATTTGTTTGTCGCGCTGGCGCATCACCCAAACCAATAAGGCGCTGGTAGGGATGGAGGCGAGCACCCCGCAAATGATGCCAATGACCACGGCAATGGCGTCAGGACTCATGCGAGTGCCCATCACCACGGCCAGTGTGACCACAAAAACAATCCCGGCAATATAGATAAATCTTTTCATCAGTCGTCCACCTTTCCTATTTGGCGCTGCGAACTCCCTACAGCTACTTTGTACCTGTCAGGAGATTAGAGATTAGAGATTAAAAAATCTCCAATCTCTACAACTGAAACTTATTTGTGGGCAATCACTTTATGAGTCTTAGCTGGTGCCCAAACATCAGGCCCAGACCGCGTTTTTTGGGCGCGGGTGGAACAGCTTGCACGGCTCGGCCGTCGGTGCCCGTAGCCGCCTGGACACTTTCGGCTTCGGTTAACCAGCGGCGGCTGTGACGACCGCCCGCGTTCATCCGGCTCACAATCTGCCTGATCTCTTGCTCGTTAACGTAAGCCGCTTGAAAGCGGGTGACATGACCCTTAGCTACCAGCAAAAAGTCGCCCCGACCTAACAATTTCTCCGCTCCAGTGCCGGGAATACCGGCGGCAATCTTAGCGTCGTCGGCGCTGGCTACACTGCCCACCAGTCGCACCGGGAAGTTGCTGCGGGTCAGGCTGCCGATGCTGGCCGCCAGCGGTTTTTGGGTGCAGGCAATGATATGCAGTCCGGCGCTGCGGCCGCGTTGGGTCAGCCGGGTCATCAGCCGGTCCATGGCTTTACCGCCTTGTTCCATAAGATCGGCCACCTCGTCAATAAAGATGACTACCCGCGGCTCCGAGATATTTTCACGGTCACGCCGGACCATTTCCTCAACCATTTCGCCCAGTAGGAAGATTGCTTGATGCACTTCGTGGACCGCCGGGCGTAACAAGTGGGGCAGTCCGCCGCCCAATCTGTCAAACGCGGTGAAAGGGTCGAAGCCGTTCCCTTTGGGGTCAATAAAGACCATCTGCACTTCGCCCAGGCGATTGTGCATGGCCAGCGACAAAGCCATACTCCGCACCAGGGCCGTTTTGCCGGAGCCGGTGGTACCCGAAACCAGTACGTGCGCCACTTCGGGCGAGGGCAAACGCAGCAACAATGGGACGCCCGTTTCATCAAGGCCCAGAATGGCAGTTTGTTTGGGGATGTCTTTCAGCCGCCGGCACAGATTCAGCAGCCGGACCACCTGCCCATCCTCGCGGGGCACATCCACCTGAATGGCCGCTCCGTGCCGGGAAACCCGGACTCCTTGCGCCCCCAGCCGCAACGCCAATTCCTCGGACAGGGCCATAATCCGGGATACTTTGGTGGTAATTTCAGGAATGATCTGGTAGCTAACCCAGCGCGGCGTGACAATACCGCCCATGACTCGGCCCGGTACGCGATGGCTGGTTAACACCATCTCGATCTGATCGGCTTGATACTCCAATACGCGCCGCATATACGTCTCCTGGTCAAGGTTTTCCCAGTGTACGGGGTAGTTAAGTTGCTCCAGCATGGCCCCTCACGCCGACGCCCCTCATCACACTAACCCTGAGCTGTGGGTTCGGCTAATCTTGAGTCGATTTCACTTCAGTGGGTTTTTTCCTACTGTGACCGCATTCCACCCTGAGATTAGTTGGCCATTCATCCAACCTAGCAACTTTAACGTATAAGCGGTTACTACACACTCCGGTAATATTTTTTTAGATTACTTGGATATGGTTTGACGGGTGATACGTGATGTCTAAAAACTCACATCAACTTACCTGGCGAATAATCGCCATGACCTTGCCTTCAATCTGGACCACAGTTGGTTTGACCAGTAGCGGTTCCAGGGTAGGATTGACGGGTTGCAAGCGCACATGGCCGTTTTCCCGGTAATAATACTTGAGAGTCGTGCAATCTTGCTCCAGCAGCCGAACTGCTACGAACTCGCCATTTTTGGCCTGATTTTGGCGTTGAATAATCACAATATCTCCGTTGTTGACCAGCGCATCCAGCATTGAATCACCCTGTATTTTGAGGGCATACAGATCAGGGGTATTGGAAACAATATCGCATGTCAATTCAACCACATCCTGTTCGTCGAGGTCCGCCGAGTTGTCCGGCAGCATAGGGCCGTTGGTCAAGGGAATGGTAAAGGGTTCCCGTTCATTCGCCAAGCGGATGCCGCGCGGGGTATTGGGTGAACGGCTTAACAGAGATGCTCCTTGCAGCGCTTCCAGATGATAATTTACCAAGGATTTGGTGCTAATTTTTAGCCCGGCCCGAATCTCCTCGTGCGTGGGCGGGTATCCATTTTTGCCAACAAAGTTTTCGATAAACGCCAGCATCTGTTTTTGTTTGTCACTGATTCTCATAAGTTATCTGGCTCCTTTCATTTTAAGTTCAAGCGGAGAAGTATCAGAACGGGCGTTCTACTAAAATCCATTATACCAGAACACGTGTTCTAAAGTCAAGTCTGAGTTTGAGAATTTATACTGAAATCAGAATGAAAGCAGAACTTTTTCATAATTAGAGTCAAAGCCAAATCTGGCGTGTTTTACCTGCCAGCCTTTTTTGAAAGTTACGTTCTCATTCTGTTTTTGGTATAGCTTAAAAATGAAAAGATTTTTTCGTCAAGGTGGCTTTTTGGGTGAGCGGGCGGAGGAGACAATAACGTAGGGTTGATGTTGTTTATACCGCCCCGGATTATGCTTTTTAGCCAGGTTCAAGAGAGCATCGAGCAGCACTTTTTGTTCGGCATATTCCAGCAGACAGCGCACAATTTCGGTCTTGCCGGCGCCTTGCGGCAGTTGATCGTGGACGGGTCTGAATTCGGGTTCATAAAAGCACAGGTCGCGTAGTTCCGGTTCGGTAAAGCCCTGGGTGAGGAGATTTTGAATATTGCGGAGATGATACCTTTTGGTCATTTTTCGCCGCTTGGCCGGCTTCAGCTTCATTCGACCCAGAGAAGATGACCGGAAAAATTTAGGCATGGGGTTACTTTTACCCGCGATTTATTTGGTAAATTGAATCACTATTCGGCACAGCGGGTCTCATTATATCAGAACAATTGTTCTAATGTCAAGTTTTTAGAGAGCAATTGACCTTAAAAGTTACAAAAAAACACGCTCTCAAAAGGAGCGTGTTCAACTATTTCTGTGCAGGTTTACTTACGTTTATTCCAGCACAACCGTTATGGCATCCAGCTCACACAGAAAATCAGTGTGAGCCAGGCTGGCCCCAAACCTGCTGGAACACTTCATGGCTAATTCAACTGGCGAATAACCGCTACCACCCGGCCTTTGATGTCAACCTTATCGGCATCCACATAGATGGGGGCCATTGTTTGGTTTTCCGGCTGCAAACGGATGCGGTCACCTTCGTGGAAAAAGCGCTTGAGGGTCGTCTCTTCCCGGTCGCTAAGCCAAGCCGCTACCATATCGCCATTGTTGGCCGTTTGAGTGTGGCGCATGACCACAATATCGCCATCGTTAATCAAGGCGTCAATCATGGAAGTCCCCTTGACCTTCAGGGCGTAGATACCTTCTTCGTCGGGGATCATATCACGGGTCAGTTCGATGGCGTCGGTTTCGCTGTCAAAACTGTCGGGGAACACCCGCAGCGGTTCACCGGCGGCGATACGACCTAACAGCGGCACCCGGACCAGATCCAGCGCGCCGGAGGACAGCTCATTCAAGGACTCTACCAGACGAATGCCCCGTGAAACGGTGCGATCTCGGTAGATGTAGCCGCCCCGCTGCAGCGCATCGAGGTTGTAATTAACCACCGAGGTCGAAGAGATGCCTACCGCTTCGCCAATTTCGCGAATAGTGGGGGGGTAGCCGTTGTCGAGGGTGAAGGTTTTTAAGAAACTGAGGATTTTGCTTTGTCGTTCGGATAGGCTCATAGTATATCTCCTTAATAAACGGTCATATGTTCGGACCATTTGTGCTATTAGAGCCTATTATATCACGAACGTGTGTTCTGTGTCAAGTCTAAATTTTAATCTGGTGTTCTATTTTGTTTTCTTCGAGGCGGCTACGGCCACGTCAATCGCTTCGATCAGGCGGTTGAGGTCAGGCGGCTTGACAAAAAATTCGTCGGCCCCGGCCAGGCGAGCCTGGTCTCGCTCTTTTTTACTGCTCCAGGCCGAAACCACAAAAATGGGGATTTGCCGGGTTTGGGGGTTAAAGCGTATCTCCTGAATGGCTTTGTAGCCATCCATGACCGGCATGCGTAAATCCATTAAAACCAGGTCGGGTTTCCATTTGAGGGCCATTTCGACGCCTTCTTGACCATTCCTGGCATAGGCTACTTTATAACCATAAACTTCTAACAAGCGTGAAATAGTATCCCGAATAACCTCGGCATCTTCCACATAGAGAATCCGAGTGGGTTGTTTATTTTCATCATCCTTTAAATGTAGTCGCTTGAGTTTCTTAGGGCCTTGCTCAGTCATTAAACAACCTTATCGTTAGCTAACCCATCCTTACCCAGCTATCGTTTTAATTATTCGCTTCAATCACAAAAACGCGGTCAAATTGCATAATACGGAGTAAACGCTTGAGATGGGGGTTGGGATTTTGTAAAATGATCTGGATATTTTCGTTGGAGAATTCTTTGTGCGCGTTTAATAAAACTCGTAAGCCGTGTGAATCGATAAAATCTACGTGGGTTAAATCAATCGTCAGCTTTTTAACCTTGGCCTGAACCATCTCTTTTACCAAGGAGGTACTGTTATCCGTAGACCACATCAGGTGAGCGGTAACAACATCAACATTACCTTTCAACTTTAGGAGCCAAACATCGTTCTGGCGGGTCAACTTTGTGGATAGCATGACGATTTGTCTTCACCTGCGGCTTAACTTATCCCTGATTATAATAGCACATATCTTGCCAGAAGGCCACATGCCGGCTTAGGCTTTTTGGTTGATTGACCAGTTCAGAGGGGTTGCGCAATTTCTTGGCAGGGCACAAAACTTTTAAGATTAACCAAACAGCCCCAGTGAAGTCAAGTTGACCAGAGGAGTGGGCCAGATGCCCAGAACAATCGTCACAACTGCGGCAACAGCCAGGGTAAACGTAATTGGCCCATTCAAATTAAGCGGGATTGATTCCTGGCCGTCGGAGGCAGGGCGCATATACATCTGCACCACAACCGCCAGGTAATAGAAAGCTGAAATAGCGCTGTTGATCATCCCGACAACCGCCAGCCAACTCAGCCCCGCCTGAACTGCCGCCCCAAAGACATATAATTTACCCCAAAAGCCGATAAAGGGCGGGATCCCGGTTAGGGAGAACATAAAAAAGGTCATGGCCAGGGCCAGTAGAGGTTTACGCGCGCCCAGCCCGGCGTAATCGGTAAAACTGGTCCCAATGGCGTCCCGCCGCTCCAGCACCGTAACCATGGCAAAAGCGCCGATATTCATAAAGGCATAAGCCATGAGGTAAAAGAGAATCCCGGTGACGCCGGCCATATTGCCTGCGGCTACTCCCACCAAAATGTACCCGGCATGAGCGATACTGGAATAAGCCAGGGTCCGCTTGACATCTTTTTGTGCCAATGCAGCGATATTGCCGCCGGTCATGGTAATGACGGCCAGGAAAGCCACCGCAATTTGCCAGTCGAGGGTAAAGGCGTTGCTAAAGGAGACCATCAGCAGCCGGATGAGCGCGGCAAACCCGGCGGCTTTGGCTCCGACCGACATGAAAGCCGTAACCGACGTCGGCGCACCCTGATAAACATCTGGCGTCCACCATTGAAATGGTACCGCCGCAATTTTGAAACCAAAGCCCACCAGGATCATCCCCAGGCCGACCAGCGCCAGCGGGTCACGCATATTGCCCCGCTCGGGGGTAAACCACTCGCCAATGGCCTGAAGGTTGGTCGAGCCGGTTGCGCCGTACAGCAGGGCCACGCCGTACAGGAAAAAGGCCGAGGCAAACGCACCCAGCACAAAATATTTCATCCCGGCCTCACCGGAGGCCATTTGCCGCCGGTTGAACGCCGCCAAAATATAGAGGGCCATGGACATGATTTCCAGCCCCATAAAAACAACAATCAAATCGGTGGCCGCCCCCATCATCATCATACCGCTGGTGGCAAACAACAGTAGGGCATAATATTCGCCGCGCTGCATGCCTTTGTGGTCAAGATAGCCCAGCGAAATCAACACCGACAACCCGGCTGTGATGATAAAAATCAAATCGAGCACCAGCGAATAGCCATCACTCACGGCCATATTTTGGAAGGCTGGCGCGGGTGGGGCAGCCAAGAGCATCACAAAACAAGGGACCAGGGCAATCCCCAAACCCAAGAGACTCAGATAGCCCAGAAAACGCTTATCGCTGATAAACAGGTCACAAAGCATCACCAGCGCCGCCGTACCGAGAACTGCCAGCACCGGCGCTAACGCAGCAAAGTTCAGCAGTGGAAAATCTATTGGCATACTTTCTCCCTAAAAGACGGAGGATGGAGGATTGAACATAGAGGATGGTGGATAGAAGATAGTCTATGATACTATCTTCTATCCTCTATCTTCTATTTTACCGCCCGGCAACAAGCACGGTTGAATTGATTAAATCCGCCAGTTCAGCCGTGGCCGGGTTGATTTTGTCGAACAGCAAGTTGGGATACAGCCCAATGACAAAGAAAAAGATGGTCAGCGCCAGGGCAATGACAATTTCGCGGCCATTCATATCTTTAAGCTGCTCATTGGCCGGATTGAACGGGCCAAACATGACCTTACGAACCGCCACCAGCAAATACCAGGCCGCCAGCACAATTCCAATTGTACCCAGGGTAGCGGCAATCCAATTGACTCGGAACGTGCCGAGCAGAATCACAAACTCGCCCACAAAGCCGTTCAAGCCCGGCAGCCCCACCGACGAAAAAACCGCCAGCAAGAAAAATACCCCAAACACCGGCACTTTGATCCAGATGCCGCCGTATTCTTTGAACAGGCGGGTGTGGCGCTGCTCATACAGCACGCCGACCATAAAGAAGAGCATGCCGGTGCTCAAGCCATGATTAATCATCTGCAACACGGCCCCGCTCAAACCCTGCTGGCCGCCGCTAAAAATCCCCAAAACAATATAGCCCATGTGCGCCACCGACGAATAGGCCACCAGCCGCTTGACATCATCCTGCCACAATGCCACTAACGCCCCGTACAAAATTCCAATTACCGCTAAACCAACCATCAGCGGCGTCCAAAAAGGCACAGCGGCGGGGAACAGGGGAATGGCGAAACGCAGAAAACCATACGTGCCCATTTTTAACAGCACCCCGGCCAGAATAATCGAGCCGGCCGTCGGCGCTTCAACGTGGGCGGCGGGCAGCCAGGTATGCAGGGGGAACAGCGGCGTTTTCACCGCAAAAGCCAGGGCAAAGGCGATAAAGAGCCACACTTGCAGGTTGGCCGGCACATTAGCGTTGGCTACCAGCGTCGGCAGGTCCGAGGTATTTGGCTCGGCATAGAAATACAGCACCAACGCTGCGACCAACATCAGGGCGCTGCCGGCCATCGTATAAATAATGAACTTGATCGAGGCATAGACCCGCCGCTCGCCGCCCCATTGCCCAATCAACAGCGCCATTGGGATCAGGCTGGCTTCCCAGAAGAGATAAAACAGAAACAAATCCAGCGACACAAAAACGCCGAGCATAGCCGTTTCCAGCACCAGCAGCAAGGCCATATATTCTTTGACCTGTTTGGTGATGGCAGTCCAGGAGCTATAAATGGCAATCACCGACAGGAAGGTGGTCAGCAGCACCAAAAACAGGCTTAAGCCGTCAATACCAACGTGATAATTGATATTGAGCGAGGGAATCCAGGCCGCAAATTCTTCAAACTGATAGCCGGACGCCGCCTGAAACCCAACATAAAGCGACAGCGACACCAACAAGTTGAGCAGGGCTACGGCCAGGGCCAGCCACTTGCTCAACTCCTCGCGCTCGCGCGGGATCAGCGTGGCCAGGATCGCCCCGACCATGGGAATAATCAACAACAGGGACAGAATCATAACATACTCCCGGTTTTAGCGTAAAAAGAAATAACTGACCAGCACCAGCACCCCGATAAAGGTTGCCAGGGCGTAGTGGCGCAGGTAGCCGCTTTGCAGGTGGCTGGCCATGCTCCCCACCCAGCCGATACCTTTGGCCAGGCCGTCTACCAGCACCCCGTCAATCAACAGCTTGTCACAGCCGACGGCCAAACCTTCGGCCAGCAGCAGGGCCGGTTTGACAATGATGGCGTTGTAAATTTCGTCAACATAATATTTATTGGCCAGGAGGCTAAAGAGTGGCCGGGTGCTGCGGGCCAAATTCTGGGGGATGGACGGGCGCAGCACGTAAAAGAAATAGGCCAGGGCAATGCTCAACACCGATACAACAGCCGAAGTGGTGAACAGCGTCCATTCTGTCGCCAGAGACAGGTGGTGTTCGGCCTCTCCGGCGTGTTCGGCAGCGGCGAAAATCGGTTCCAGCCAGCCTTCCAGCCAGTTGGGCAGGCCCATAAACGTGGGCAGCCCCAACAAGCCGCCAATGATGCTCAGGATAGCCAACACAATCAAAGCAAAAGTAATCGGGGCGTGGCTCTCGTGAGCGTGCTCGTACAGGTGATGGTCGCGCGGTTGGCCGTGGAAAGCGATGAAGATGGCCCGGAAGGTGTAGAAAGCGGTCAGAGCGGCGGTGACAATGCCGATGACCCACAAAACCGGCGAAGCCTCAAACGCTTTGGCCAGAATCTCGTCTTTGGAGAAAAAGCCCGACATCAACGGAAAACCGGCCAGGGCCAGGCCGCCAATCCAGAAGGTCAACCAGGTGATCTTCATTTTGTCTTTCAAGCCGCCCATGCGCCGGATGTCAATCACATCGTGCAGGGCGTGCATCACCGAGCCGGCCGCCAAAAAGAGCAGGGCTTTGAAAAAAGCGTGGGTGGTCAGGTGGAACATGCCGCTCGTATACGCGCCCACGCCGACGGCCATAAACATATAACCAAGCTGGCTTACCGTCGAGTAGGCCAGCACCCGCTTGAGGTCAACCTGAACCAGGGCAATGGTAGCCGCAAACAGAGCCGTGGCCGCGCCGATGATTGCCACAAACATGGACACATCCGGCGCCAGCGAGTACAGCGCATTGCTACGGACAATCATATAAACCCCGGCTGTGACCATCGTCGCGGCATGGATGAGGGCCGAAACCGGAGTCGGGCCGGCCATCGCGTCGGGCAGCCAGACAAACAGCGGGATTTGGGCGCTCTTGCCCATCGCCCCGATGAAAAGCAGCAGCGTAATCCAGGCGATGATTTGCGGCGCACTTTCGGCTACCTGCGGCGCTTGGGCAAACACGCCGCTTTCGCCCAAAAATTGAAGCGTCCCAAAGGTGCTCCAAATCAGAAAAACGCCCAGGGCAAAGCCCACATCGCCAACCCGGTTGACAATAAAAGCTTTCATCCCCGACGCAGCGGGCGACAACAGTGGACTCAATTTGACCGGCTCAACGCCTGGCCCCAATTCAATCGGCGCTTGCGGGTCATCCTTCCGGTCGTACCAGAAGCCAATCAGCAGGTAGGAGCACAGGCCGACCAACTCCCAACCGACATACATCATCAGGTAATTGTCGCCCAGCACCAGCACCAGCATCGAGGCGATAAAGAGATTGAGGAAGGTGAAGAAGCGGGCAAAATCGCGGTCGGGGTGGGCGTGGCCGTGATCGTCTCGGTGGATCATGTAGTCGGTGGCGTATACATGGATCAGAAAGCCAACGCCGGTGACAATTAATACCATCAGCAGCGACAGCGGATCGGCCAGCAAATTGATCGAAACATTGAAGTCGCCAATGGTGGCCCAGGTCCACAGCGGCACGGTAACCGCCTCGCCGCCTCGACTCGACAGCTCAAAAAATGCGCCGACGCCCACCAGGAAAGCGCCCAACACCATCAACGGGCCAACCAGGCTGACCACCCGGTGGCCGGCTCGCCGCCCCAGCAGCCCGTTGAAAAGAACCCCCACAATTGGCAGAGCAATAGTAAGCCAGATTAGGTTAATCATAGACTACCCTCGAAGAGGTAGTAGGTAGTAAGTAGTAGGTAGTAGGGGAAGAGGTTTCCCCTGTCTACGCCCTTCGGCGCACCCGAAGGGGTGCCATCTACTGTCTACTGTCTACCCTTTTAGCGAATTTATCTCATCCACATTGACGGCTGGTTTGTGGCGATTGAGCTCAACCAGCAGCGCCAAACCAATCGCCACTTCAACAGCAGCGACGGCCATGATCATAAACACAAAAATTTGCCCGGTGGCCGAGTCCAGGTAGCGAGAAAAGGCCAGAAAGGTCAAATTGACCGCGTTCATCATCATCTCGACGCACATCAGGATGACAATGACATTTTGGCGAATCAGCACTCCGCCCGCGCCAATGGCAAACAAAATAGCGCCCAGCAGCAGATAATAAGAAACCGGAACCTGGTCAATCATTGGCTTTTTTCCCTCCCCATTTTGCCTTTCTCCAGATGCTGCGCCAGCCAGATCACCCCAATCACCCCTACCGATAGTAACACTCCCACCATCTGAAAGGACAAAACGTAATCTGTAAACAGCACTGTCCCAACCAACTGCACCTGGCCCACCTGTTGGACCGCTTCGGGGGTGAAGTTGCCTTTGGCCCCGTAAATAAAGTTCTCAAACACCGCCGTACCGACGAAGGTCAGCAGCACCAGGCTGAGACCGACAAAAATGATGTTACGCAGGGTCAGCCAGGTCGTCACTCTTTCCCCCAGTTCTGCGCCCAGAAGCATCACCACAAACAGAAACAGCACCACAATGGCCCCGGCGTAGACCAACACCTGCACAATCCCCAAAAACTGGGCATTGAGCATCACAAATAAAACCGCCAGCACGCCAAAGTTAAGCAGCAGGCACAGGGCGCTGTGAACCAGGTTTTTATTAAAAATAACCCCCAGCGCTGCCCCAATGGCTATCGCCGCCAGAATAAAAAAGAGTGTTTGTCCAAACATATTCGTTATCCAGATGTGGCATTAAATTAAAAACGCGAAAAGCGACTATTGAAAAGTCTCGTTCATCTCATTCCCAAACTTAGTTTGGGAATGAGATGAACCTATTCAGCCATGTCATTTCGACCGCAAGGAGAAATCCTCGGTACTTACTTTTTTATGTTGCGCCCTGAAGATTTCTCGACCTCCGGTCTCGAAACCTGTCCTGAGCTTGTCGAAGGATGACAAGAGCCTGAGCAGTGACACTCTCACCCTACCGCTTTTTGGTCCCGCCCCACGACGGCGTTTCGACAAACACTTCGTCACTGCGGAGGACGACGTGGGGTGGATCGTGGGGTTCCAGCAAGCGTTCTTTGGTATAAATCGCATCCCAGCGATTGTATTGGGCCAGGGCAAAATCGTGCTCCAGCACAATCGCTTCGGTCGGGCAGGCTTCGGCGCAGTAACCGCAGAAAATGCAGCGCAGCATATTGATGTCGTAGGTTTTGGCGTAGCGTTCGCCCGGCGAGCGGCGATCCTCGTCGGTGTTTTCCGCTGCTTCGACATAAATACAATCGGTCGGACAGGCCGCCGCGCACAAAGCGCAGCCGATACAGCGCTCCAGGCCGTTCTCATATCGCTTCAAGACATGCCGCCCTCGAAAACGAGGGTAAACGGCCACCGGCTCATCGGGGAACTGGTTGGTCACCGGCTTTTTGAAAAAATACTTCAGCGTGACCCCCATCGCCCTGGCCAACTCCACCGAACCATCCACCGCTTCTTTGACTTCTTTAATCATAAGGACAATCCCCTGTTGCTATATGTCATTTCGAGGCCATAGGCCGAGAAATCCTCCGAGCAGCAATAAAAAAGACATTCATCAACAAAATCAATCTTGTCCCGACAGATTTTTGGGTAAATGTAACTTCGGGATTTCTCCCCGCGAAGTGGGTCGAAATGACATGTCTGAGCCATTAACATTTTACAAAAAAGCTACCTGCCTGCTAACTAAAAATTCACAATCGCCAAAATCAATGCCGTGACTGCTAAATTAACCATGCCCAGCGGCAGCAAAAACTTCCAACAAAAGCGCATCATTTTATCAAAACGCACCCGCGGAATACTGGCTCTGATCCAGATGAACATAAAAATCATCACCACCATCTTGATCAGGAAATAAATCGGTTGCAGGATGGGGATTTGCAAGGCAAACGGCCCCTGCCAGCCGCCCAGGAAAATGGTAGTGACAATGCAGCTAATCACAATCACATGCACATACTCAGCCCCAAAAAAGAGGCCGAATTTCATGGCTCCATACTCGGTGGCAAACCCGCCGATCAGCTCGTTTTCCGTTTCGGGCAGATCGAAGGGAGCGCGGCCAGCTTCGGCCAGGGCGCTGATAAAGTAGATCAAAAAGGAAAGGGTCAACGTAGGCACAAAAATAAACCAGCCCCAGCCCAACCCGCAGCCCACGCCAAAAAAACAAGCCTGCGCTCTGACCATCTCATTCAGATTCAGCGTCCCGGCAAATAGGATCACCGACAGCAAGGCCACACCCATCGGCAGTTCATAGCTGAGCATCTGGGCGCTGGTACGCAGGCCGCCCAACAGCGAATATTTATTATTGCTCGACCAACCGCCCAACACCACCCCATAAGTGCCCAGGCTGCCAACGGCCAGCAGATACAGAATGCCGACATTGATATCGGCAATCCAGGGATTCAAAGTGATGGTCGTCCCGTCCACCTCAAAAAGGGGGATTGGCTCGTTGGCAATGGGTATCACGGCAATCGCAATCAAAGCCGGTATCAGCGACATGGCCGGCGCCATCAAATAAACCAGGCGGTCCACATGGCCGGGGATAACCTCTTCCTTAAAGAACATCTTGAGCATGTCGGCCAAAATTTGCAGCGAGCCATACGGCCCCACCCGGTTAGGGCCGTAGCGCAGCGTAAACCGCGCCACCAATTTGCGCTCAACCACCGTCAACCCGCCAAAACCCAGCATCAGCACCGTAGCCAGGATAAACCCCTCAATAAGAATGACCAAATATTGAATAACCTGTGGATCTAGCGCCATCAGATCTTCTCCACTTTTACCGAACTAAACAAACCGCCCGGCCCAACTAATCTTTCCGCCGGCCGGCCCGCCAAGTTGCGCGGCACCACCACTATCCCTTCGCTGACCAAGCGATTGATCTGCACCGGCAGCGTCACCGAGGTGCCATTTTGTGAGACACTCACGACATCACCGTTAGCAAGGCCCAACTCCTGGGCATCGGTGCGAGAAACCAACACCTGCGGCTGGGGAATGTGCGGCTGCATCAACTCGGCTTCGGCCAACAAGCGCCCGGCATCGTACAACCGCCTTGGCGCCACCAGGGTCAACCCCTGCCCCTTAGAAGCCGGCGCCGCCGGAGCGATAAAGCGCAGTGGTATGGTGGCCGATTCACGTTCCGCCAGCGAGGGCCACTGCACCCCTTCGCGCACATCGGCGGTAAAACTCATGCCTTCATAAATATAGTGCGACGTTTTGCGGGCCAGCGACACCGGCGCAACCAGGTTTTCAAACTCCATCCCGGTGTACAACGGCACTGTTTGGGTAATTTCGGCCATCACCCCATCTGCCGAAGCATAGGGCCAATCTGCGCCCATTTGCCCGGCAATGGCGGTCAAAATGAGCCAATCGGCCCAGGCCGCGCCGGGTGCAGGCACACCGGCGTCAAAAGCTTGCACCCGGCGTTCCGCATTGGTAAAGGCGCCATCCCGTTCAGCCGTACCGCGAGCGGGCAAGACCACATCGGCCAGTTGGGCTGTTTCGGTCAGAAATAGTTCCTGCACCACCAAAAAATCTAGTTTATCCAGGGCCGCTTTGTAGACATCGCTTTCGGCAGCAGGGTCCAACCCGGCGATGAGCATCCCTTTCACCGGCGAACCTTCGACCAGCATTTCCTGGGCCGACAAACCCACCCGCCCCGCCTCGACCGGCACGTAGCCCGGCAGACGATGGGGTACCAGGCCCATATCGGCTGCGCCCCGGCTGTTGGCGTGGGGCAGCACCGGAATAATCCCGTTGTTTGCTTTCCCGGCATGGCCTGTGACCAGGGCCAGCGCCTCCAAGGCCGCCCGCAGGGCCGGGTCATTGCCGGCCTCAAGCCCAAAAAGAATAATCCCGTTTTCGGCTTCGGCAAAAGCTTTGGCCGCTGCGGTGATGTCGGCAGCGGGCAGGCCGGTCAGTTTTTCAACTTTATCCGGGGCATAATCTGGCAGCGCCTTTTCTAAATCGGCAAAACCACTGGTGTGGCTGTCCAGCCATTCTCTGGCAACAAGTCCCTGCTGCACCACCGAAGCCAACAGCCCCAAGGCCAGGTGAGCCGCCGCGCCGTAGCGATAGCGCAGCGACGTTTGGGCCTGGGCGTCGAGCTTGGTGCGCCGCCCCCCGGCGTTAATCACATGCGCGCCCCTTTTGCACGAAGCGGCGGCAACCCGCAGGTACAGAATGGGCGCTTCTTCGTCCAAATCACAGCCGACCACCAGAATGGTCGTGCCTTTGCCGGCGCGGCCCAAATCGGTACCCAGGCCGACGCCAACCGTGTAGGCGGTTTCATCCTCCAGTGCCGCGCTCAGGCCGAGGCGGTGGTCAACATTGTTGGTCCCAATGACCTGGCGGAAGAATTTCTGGAACAGGTATAAATCTTCATTAGACAGGCGCGCCCCGGCCAACCCACCGAGCGCATTGGGACCGCTGGCTTGTTTGATCGCCCCAAATTTTTCGGCCACCAGGCTCAACGCCTCGCCCCAACTGGCTTCGACCAGCTCGCCACCTTTGCGCACCAGCGGGGTGGTCAGGCGGTTGGGGCTGCCGTTGAAATGATGGCCAAAGCGGCCCTTGTCACAAATCCAGATTTCGTTGACGGCTTCATTCTGGCGCGGCATAATCCGCTTGATTTCGCCGGTGCGCGTCCCCAACACAGTGTTGCAGCCAACACTACAATGGTTGCAAACGCTGGGGATATTGGTCATTTCCCAGGCCCGCGCTCCAAAACGAAAATCGCGGGTGGTCAAGGCCCCCACCGGGCAGATGTCGGTGGTATTGCCGGAGTAGTGGCTGTCGAAGCCGGGGGTGGAGTAGGTGACAATGTGGGCGTGGCGGCCTCGTTCCTCAATCGCCAGCACCGGGTCATAGGCAACTTCGGATTGGAAGCGGACACAGCGGGCGCAGATAACGCAACGCTCCATGTCGAGCACAATCAAATCACCCAGCGGATATTTTTTGGGGAAATGCTGCTTGTCTTCGTAATCAAAGCGGCTCTTGCCCGGCCCGTGACGAATGGTCAAATCTTGTAGCGGACATTCGCCGCCTTTGTCGCACACCGGGCAGTCGAGCGGATGGCTGGTCAGCAAAAATTCCAGCACGGCTTTGCGGTCGGCTAAAGCAGCCTCCGAATTGACTTTGACGACCATACCCTCGGAGACCGGCGTGGTGCAGGCCGTAGTGGGCTTGGGCATAAAGCGAATGACCGGCTGGCCGTTTCCATCGAGCTGCGGCTGCTTGGTCGCCGGGTCAATCGCCGGGGTGCCGACTTCGACCAGGCACATGCGGCACATACCCACCGGATCGAGCTTGGCATGGTAACAAAACACTGGAATTTCATTCCTGATGCGCTTGGCTGCCTCGACAATGAGCGTACCTTTGGGTACGCTGACTTCGACGCCGTCTATGGTTAAAGTAACTTGATCTGCCATTTTTCCCCATTAAATCCGTAGGACAAGCTGTTAGCTTGTCTCTATAGCGGACAAACTAACAGTTTGTTCTATAGATACAGATGCACCAAATTCTTCTGTGGCTGCCCATTTTCGCTGACCTCGTTGACGGCCAAGGCTTCATACTCAGCCCCAAACAACTTCATGCTGGTCCGCACACCGGGAATGACAAACTCACCCAGCAGGCAAAAACAGTTGCCTTCCATCTGCTCGATAATCGAGTTGAGCAGTTGAATATCTTCTTTAGTGCCGCGCCCCTCGCGCAGTTTGGCATAGACATTGACCAGCCAGTGCGTCCCCTCGCGGCAGGGGCTGCATTTGCCGCAGCTTTCGTGTTTGAAAAATTTGACGTTTTTCTCGGCGGCCCAGACGGCATCCACCGTTTCATCCAAAATGATAAACGAAGCCGAGCCGAGCATCGTTCCGGCGGCGGCCATGGCCTCGTAATCCATGGTCGTATCTATTTTATCCGGCCCAATAATGGCCGATGACGCGCCCGCCGGCAAAATCCCTTTGACCGCTTTGCCGTCAATAATCCCGCCGCCACACTCCTCGATCAGATAGCGAATAGGCGTCCCCAGCGGCAGTTCGTAGTTGCCGGGCCGGTTGACCCGCCCGCTCAGGCTGAAAATTTTGGTGCCGGGGCTTTTCTCGGTTCCAAACTGGCGGTACCAGGTGGCTCCGTTGGCAATAATCGGCGGCACGTTGGTCAGCGTTTCGACGTTGTTAATCACGGTCGGCTTGGCGTACAGCCCTTCGACCGCCGGGAACGGCGGCCGGCTGCGCGGCTGGCCCATCAACCCTTCGAGGCTGTTGAGCAGCGCCGTTTCCTCGCCGCAGATGTACGCCCCTGCGCCCAAGTGCAGATGAATATCTATCGAGAAGTTACTGCCCAGGATATTTTTACCCAAAAACCCTTTGGCATAGGCGTCGTCAACCGCTTTTTGCAGGCCATCGGGGCCGTTAAAAACCGGTTTAAATTCGCCCCGGCCATAAATATAAGCCGTCTCCGCGCCGACGGCATAGGCGCATAGAATCACCCCTTCAATGAATTGGTGCGGGTTAAAGGTCATGATTTCCCGGTCTTTGAAGGTGCCGGGTTCGCTCTCGTCGGCGTTGACCACAATATATTTGGGGAAGATATTCTTGGGAATGAAACTCCACTTGACCCCGGCCGGGAAACCCGCCCCACCGCGTCCGCGCAAGCCCGACGCCTTGACCTCGTTCATCACCTCGTCGGGGGTCATATCTTTAACGGCCTTTTTCAAGGCTTCGTAGCCGCCGTTGGCCGTATAGACCTCAATATCGCGGATATTTTCTACGTCGCGGTGGCGTAATAGAATATGTTTATCTAAAACATTAGCCATAGTTTATCCTTTTGCCAGGGGCCAGCTCATTTTGCCACGAATTACACGAATTTTCGCTAATTTTTTTGTGTCAATTTGTAAAATTCGTGGCGAAATTTCCGGTTTATTGGGAGACTTTTTCTCTGGCCCGCAGCCGGTCAATCACCTCGTCAATTTGCTCGTCGGTTAAGTTCTCGTAATAATCCAAATTGATTTGCAAACAAGGCGCTTTATCGCAGGCGGCAATGCAGACCACCGACTCGACGGTGAATAGGCCATCCTCGGTGGTGCCGCCGTGAGGTCCAACCCCCATGCGCTGGCACAAGCGATGGTAGAAATCTTCGGCCCCGCGCAGGGCGCAGGGCAGGTCGGTGCAAACCTGGATCATATATTTGCCGGTCGGCTCTTTGCGGAAAAGGGTGTAAAAGCCAATGATGGAATGAACATGGGTAATCGGTAAATCCAATGCTTCGGCCACAGCGGCGATGTCGTCGTTGTCGAGCCAGTTTTTCTCTCGTTGGGCCAGATAAAGCGCCGGCAGCACCGCCGACATTTTGCGCTCGGGCGGGTACTTTTTGAGAATTTCATCCAGTTCTTGTTGTTCTTTTTCAGACCACATAGGCGTGCCTTTGTAATTTTTGTTGAACCACACTGGGTTGTAAAGGTGGTGCGTGGTGCGTAGTGCGTAAAAGAAACCTTACTACCTGCTACCTGCTACCTTGCCCCCCTGCTACCTGTCCACCTCACCCAAAACGATGTCAATCGAGCCGATAATGGCGATCAAATCGGAGACATAGCCGCCTTTAGCCATGGTGTGGGTGGCTTGCAGGTTAACAAACGATGGCCCGCGCACCCGCAGCCGGTGAGGAATGGCGGCGCCATCGCTGATGAGGCCAAAACCCAACCAGCCTTTGGGATTTTCGGCCACGTAGTACACCTGTCCTTCGGGCGGGCGGTAGCCCTCTGTGACCAGCTTGAAGTGGTGAATAAGCGATTCCATACTGCTGGAAATCTCTTCGCGGGGCGGCAGGGCTACTTTTCGATCAGCGGTGCGGAAGGGGCCGGGTTGAATCTTGTGGAGGGCCTGCTCGATGATGCGCAAGCTCTGGCCTAATTCACGGATACGCACTTCATAACGGGCGTAGCAGTCGGCGTCGGTTGAGGTGGGTACGTCGAAATCAAATTGATCGTAGCCCGAATAAGGTCGCAGTTTACGTAAATCCAGCGGCACCCCGGCGGCGCGCAGCAGCGGCCCGGTCACGCTCAACCCAATCGCTTCTTCGGCCCGCAGATAGCCAATGCCTTTGGTCCGGCTCAACCAGATCGGGTTGTCGGTTAGCATGGCTTCGTAATCTTTCAAATACTCTTTAAATTCGGTCAAAAAGGCTTTGACCGCATCGTTGAAAGCGCCGGGCAGAGGCCAGCGCAATCCACCCACGCTAAAGTAGCTGGTGGTCATGCGCGCCCCGCAGACCATCTCAAAAATATCCAAAATCCGCTCGCGCATCTGGAAGCAGTACATCACCAAGGCATGACCGGTGCCGCTGACGTCCATCGCATGAGTGCCCAGCCAGATCATGTGGCTGGCAATACGCTGCAACTCGCAGCAGATAACGCGAGCAAATTGGGCGTATTCGGGAATTTCTACGTCGAGCAGTTTTTCTACGGTCAGTACGTAGGCCAGGTTGTTGTTCATCGGCGCGGCGTAATCCATGCGGTCGCAGTAAGGAATGAATTTCTCGTAGCGCTTGTTTTCGCCGGTTTTTTCAAAGCCGGAATGGAGGTAGCCCAACTCCGGGCTGACTTTGAGCACAACTTCGCCGTCCAGTTCGACCGCCAGGCGTAGCACCCCATGAGTGGCCGGGTGGTGCGGCCCCAGGTTGAGCACCATGTGCTCTTCGGTGTCCATATCTTCTGGCAAATCAGACAGATACGATGGGCCAACCATAATCTGTTTGCCCAGGTGCGCAAAACGGGGATTTTTGCGGTCGTGCTCAAAATAAACCGGCTCGCCGCCCAGTGGATAATCCTTGCGCAGCGGATGGCCCACCCAGTTGTCGGGCATTAAAATGCGGTGCATCCAGGGATGCCCGCTGAACTCGATGCCCATCAAATCGTAAGTTTCGCGCTCTAACCAGTCAGCGCCCGGCCAAATATCGGTGACGCTGGGCAGCAGCGGCAGGTCGCCGTGTTTGCCGTTGCCATTACCCTCGGCAGGACGGTCAGGCGCGGCGACAACGACCCGCAGAAATTTGTTCCTGGGAATCGAGTATAACTCGTAATTGGCGGCAAAACGGGGCGTCAGGCCCAGTTTGAGCCGGTCTGTACCGTAAACATCTACCAGTAGGTTGTACTGCAAATCCGGGTCGTCGCGCAAAAAACGGGCAGCATCGTGCCATTGATCGGAACTGACATAAATTGTCATCGTATCCCGAAACTCTGAGCGCCCTATGACCCCGGACGGAAAAGCTGCTTCTAATTTTTCAACAGTTGTGTCTGTCATTGCCAAAGTCCATAAAAACGGGAACTCATGGAACTGAAGGAACTAGGGGATTGTTCGAGTTCCTTTAGTTCCATTAAGTTCCCTCAGTTCCTTGATTTTACTCTCTAATGCCCAACTTCTCTTCAGCCTTGATTTTCTTTTGCAGCAAGGTCAAGGCGTAGAACAGTGCTTCGGGGCGAGGCGGGCAGCCGGGCACGTAGACATCAACCGGCAAGATTTTATCCACCCCCTGAATAATAGCGTAATTGTTAAACGGGCCGCCGCACGAGGCGCAATCGCCCATGGCGATGACCCATTTGGGGTACGACATCTGATCGTAAACACGCTTGATGACCGGGGCCATTTTGTTGGAGACCCGCCCGGAAACAATCAACAAATCCGCCTGGCGGGGCGAAGCCCGAAACACTTCCGAACCAAAGCGGGCAATATCAAAGCGGGGCATGCCGGCGGCGATTTGCTCGATGGCGCAGCAGGCCAGCCCAAACAACAGCGGCCATATCGAATTGGCGCGGCCCCAATTGACCGCATCTTCTAAACGAGCGACGGCAATGCCCAAACTGCCGGTTTTCCCCTCAGCTTCGGCGCTCCCCACGCCTGGATAGGGAGGATTTCCTACCGCTATTCCCATTCCAGTGCTCCTTTCTTCCAGACATAAATAAAACTTTCAACCAACAGCAGGGCAAATATACCTATCTGAAGCAGACCATACCATTTCAAATCCCAAAACAAGACCGCCCACGGATAGAAAAACAGCACCTCGATGTCAAACAGGATAAAAAGCATGGCGACCATATAATACAAAATCGGCACCCGGCGGCGGGCGTCGCCATAGTTTAATTTGCCTGACTCGACCACCTCTGATTTGGCTTTGTTGGGCCGGCGCGGCCCCAAAAAATGAGGAGTAATTAAAGAAACAGCAGTAATAAAGGTGCAGACTAGAATAAAGATTAAAACCGGCAAATAATCTATTGGCATAGGTTGATCTCTTTCCGCAGCATCGTTGAGGCTATGCACTTTTGAAGCGTGGCATTCGTTAAGTTTATCACAAAGACCTTACCTTGTCAAAAGGATTTTGGGCAAGCGTGTATCCTGATTTTGCCCAACTTTATGGTATAATCGGCGCATGTTTAACCGTCCTACCCATCCAGCCACGTCTTTCCGTCTTGCGTCTTGCATCTTGCGTTTACTGGCTACCAGCTACTGGTTACTGACTACTGGTTTCCTCACCGCCTGCTCTCTCGATCCCGAAACCGTTCTAATGGAAGCCGGCCTGATCACCCCGACTCCCACCCGCGATCCCTTTTTTCACTATCGCGCTGCTTTGCAACCCTGGGCGCGAGGGGATGTTGAAGCTGCCGGCCCCCTGCCCAGCTATCATATCAGCGCCACGCTGGACGAAACCGGCCAAACCCTGCAAGGCCTGGCCCAGGTGACTGTGCCTGCGCCCGGTGCGGAAGTGGTTTTTCGGCTTTATCCCAACCTGCCAAATTATGGCGGAGCCAGCCGGGTTACGACCGTTCGGGTCAACAATTCTCCTGCCGATGTTATCTTGCTGGCCGACAGCGCCGCTATTCGCCTGCCGCTGCCCGCAGCTAAACCGGCTTTTGTCACGATAGATTTGGCTTTTATCACCCAATTGAGGGGCCAGCGCGGCCTGGACGAGGCCAATTATACACTCTTTGGTTGGGATGGCCCAATTTTGACCCTGCCCGGTTTTTACCCTACCTTAGCTGTCCGCCAGGGCAGCGAGTGGGCGCTCGACATCCCTCCAACCCACAGCGATGTGCTTTATAATGAAACCGCGCTTTACCAACTAGACCTGACCCTGCCGCGAGATTTGGTGGTGGTCGCCAGCGGTGTCACTTTGAATGTCATTGACAATCCCAACGGCAGCCGGACCTGGCAAATTGTGGGTGGCCCGCTGCGCGATATGACCGTCATCGCCGGGCCGTTCCAGGCCATCAGCGAAAGCGCCGCCGGCGCCACCGTAACCTCGTATTATTTGCCCGGCCACGAAGCCGCTGCCAAGATGGTGCTGGCGCACGCTACGGCTTCCCTGCGCCTCTACAGCGACACTTTTGGCCTCTACCCCTACACCGAACTGGACGTGGTTGAAGCGCCGCTCAACTTTCGCGGCATGGAGTACAGCGGATTGGTTTTAATCGGTGAGGGTTTATACAAGGGAGACCAACGTGAGGCCGCTGCTGTTTCGAGTCGTGACGGCCTGGCTTTTTTGGTGGCCCACGAAGTGGCTCATCAATGGTGGTATGGAGTCGTTGGCAATAATCCTTACCAGCATCCCTGGCTGGACGAAGGTTTGACCGAGTACAGCGCCTTTGACTATTACCGCAGCGTCTTTGGCGAAAACGAGGCCCAACGGCTGATGACCGCCCGCTGGCTGATCCCCTTCGACAGCGCCGCCGGCAGCCTCGATGGGGTGGTTGATCGCCCGGCGGCTGACTTCGACCCGGCCAGCTATGAACTGCTGGTCTATGCCAAAGCAGCCCTTTTTTTTAATGCCTTGCGCGAGCAGTTGGGCGAAGTCATGTACCGTCAGGTGTTACAAACTTACTACCTGGAAAACCGCTATAAAGTTGTCACCCCACAGACGTTTTTGGTCACAGCCCAGCGGGTGTCCGGGGAGAATTTGAATCCGCTAGCTGAGGCGTGGTTAAGGTAGTAGAATCAGAAGGTGAACAGATGAATCTTCCTAAAAAAGAAGCCCAACTGGAATACAGTCCAAAGATTGCGCCGCACAATCGCTCAATGCTGGCCTTTGCTATCGCTGTTCCCATTGGGATTTTGGGTGGATTAATTGGACTCGGCGGGGCTGAATTTCGGCTGCCTGTTCTGGCCGGTCCGCTTAAATACTCTGCCCAACGCGCCGTGGCGCTAAATTTAGCCATTAGCCTGGTAACTTTGGCTGTTTCACTTGTCATTCGTGGACGTACCCTCTCATTTACGCCCTTATCGCCTTATGTTCCCGCCATTGGATCACTGATTGCCGGGGCAGTCATCACCGCTTTTATTGGCGCTACGCTGGCAAGCCGCCTCTCAAAACAGCAGTTTGAGCGGATCATTCTCATATGCAGCAATGAGGACGCATTTTAGCGCGTCCGCAGGCGAGTTACAAACATAGATAAGACAAGATTAGCGGAGTCATTTCCGAGGTTTGGTTGGATTGGCTATAATAAGAGATATTATGCCAAACCCAATGAATCCTCTGATCAGAAGTTTGCTGGTGGCGCCCCTTTTTTTGGTTGTCTTGGCTTGTAGATTAGCGACCAGCATGGCCATCCCCACAGCGACCTCTGCCCCCACTCTCACCCCCACCCCGACGCCCCTGCCGCCGACCAGCCCCCCTTCTTTAGCCACGCCCTTGCCTGCTCCGCCCACGCCCACCTCCTTACCCGCAACTGTCACGCCGGTGGTGGCCGCACCGCCAATCGCCACGCCGGAAGTTGATTGGTCCGACTTGTCGCCCTATCAGGAGGCCATGCTCCCCGAATTTGCCGCCGATGTGGAAACGGTCGCCGCAGCGGGAGCCAGCCGCTACTACCTGGAGATTGAATTAGAGCTACCGCCAGATAAGGCTAACTCTCCCCGCCTAAACGGGCGAGAGCGGGTCCGCTACACCAACACCGAAACGGTGGCCCTATCCGAAATCTATTTTCGACTTTACCCCAACCTGCCGGGCTATGGGGGCAAGATGACGGTGGAACAGGTGGTCATTGACAATCATGCTGTCGAGCCGGAGACAGTCGCCAACGACTCGGCTTTGCGTATTCCCCTGGCTCAACCGCTGGCTCCCGGTGCAGTTACCGACATCATCCTGATGTATCAGGCCGATGTGCCTAAAGAAACCGGGCAGGGCTACAACATCTTTTCGGCCAGCGACGGCACCCTGGCCCTGGCCGGTTTTTACCCGGCCATCGCTGTTTACGATGAAACCGGCTGGAATATCGAAATTCCGCCGCCCTATGGCGACGCGACCTACCTGGATACGTCGCTCTATCAGGTCGAATTGACCGTGCCGGAGAAAATGGTGGTGGTGGCTTCGGGTGGCTTGTTGGACAGTACAGCTAACGATAATGGGACAAAGACCCTTTCCCTGGTTTCCGGGCCGATGCGTGATTTTTACCTGGCGGCGCGGGCCGATTTTGAGGTGATCAGCGAGACGGTAGACAATGTAACCGTCAACAGCTATTATCCGCCGGATTTGGCCGAAGGAGGCAAACTGGCCCTCCGTTATGCCGCCGACTCGCTACGGGTCTTCAATCAACGCTTTGGCCCTTACCCCTTTGCCGAGTTTGATGTCGTCGCCACGCCGACCAGCGCCGGTGGGGTGGAGTATCCGGGGGTGGTGGTCGTGGCCCAATTTATCTACGACGAGCCGGGCGGCTTTTTTCAGCACGCCACAGCCCACGAGGTGGCTCACCAGTGGTGGTATGGGCTGGTCGGCAACGACCAGGTGGATGAACCCTGGCTAGACGAGTCGCTGACCAATTACAGCACCATACTTTACTGGGAAACGGTTGAGGGGGCCGAGAACGCTCAGCAAGTGATTGACACCCTCTTTTTTGGCCCTTATGAACAGGCTAAAAATCAGGGCCAGGACCGGGCGGTTATCGGCCCGGTAGCGAACTTTTCTGAGGGTGAGTATGGCGCCTTTGTCTACGGCAAGGGGCCGCTCTTTTTTCACGCGCTGCGGCAGGAAATAGGCGATGAAACTTATTTCAAAATTATGCAGACTTACTACGCCGAATACAAGTACAAAATCGCCCAGCCCGAAGATTTGCTGGCCCTTATCGAACAGGTTTCGGGCCGGAATGTCGAGCCGCTGGTAGAAACCTGGCTGGAAAAAAGAAATTAAGCGTGGCTGAGTTAACAATTAATAATTGACAATTCATACCGCAAGGGTATCCCTTTGGGACAATTCACCATTAATTAGTACCTTAAGCCACTGTTTCCCCTTGACGGATTTGTGATATAATTAACCCGTTCAAGTTTTATCAATTTAACAACTACCGATCCCACCACCCAGTTTCAGCCCTTCGACCTACAGCAAGGAGTTATCATGAGCAACGTAACCTCATTATCCAGCCTGAAGCGAGTCAAAGAAGTTCAGCCGAGAGACGAAGCCAAACCGGCCTCCCCCGCCGATGATTTGGTTATCCCCCTGGAACAACCCGTTCCACCCGGTACGCCTATGCAGCGCGGCTTTATCAGCGCCGGGCGAGCCGAGCGGCTGCGCCTGCAATTGTGGCTGGCCGACAATTTGCGCAAATCCATTGCCCCGGATGTCCCCCTTGACCTGCCGCTGCCCCGCACCCCCGAACGAGAACAGACCGTCCGCGAGCGCTACCAACAGGCGCTACAACGGGCCAATATCAAAATCCCGGCCGAGGTGACCGAAGAGCAGTTTTACCATAATGTTCTGGACGAAATTTTTGGTTTTGGCCCATTGGAACCTTTTGTCAGGTCTGACAGTATCAGCGAAATCATGGTTAACGGTCCTTACATTATCTTTATCGAATTAAAAGGCAAAGGGCTGGTCGAGTCAGGTCACAAATTTTTGGATGACGACCACGTGGAACGGGTCATCAAACGGATTGTCAAGCCGCTGGGTCGTGTCGCTGATGCCGATCACCCTCTGATTGACGCCCGCCTGCCCGACGGCTCGCGGGTTAACGCGGTGCTGCGGCCCTGCGCCATTGATGGCCCCAACATTACTATCCGTAAATTCTCCCGAGATAAGCTGACCATAGATAACCTGATTAGTTTTGGCTCGCTGACGCCGCACATGGCCGAGTTTCTGCGGGCGTGCGTCATTTCCCGGCTCAATATTATTGTCTCCGGCGGCACCGGCTCCGGCAAAACCACCTTAATCAACTGCCTGTCCGGCTTTATCCCCGAAGGCGAGCGGACTGTTACTATTGAAGATGCGGCCGAGCTGCAATTTAAACAACGAAATGTGATTCGCCTGGAAACCAAAAAGCCCAGCCCCGATAGTCCCACCGTCGTTACCGTGCGGGATTGTGTGGTCAATGCCCTGCGCATGCGCCCGGAACGGATTGTGGTGGGTGAGTGCCGCAGCGGTGAAACCCTGGATATGCTGCAAGCAATGAATACCGGCCACGATGGTAGTATGACCACCGTTCACTCCAACAGCCCCCGCGACTGTATTTCTCGCCTGGAAACACTGGTGCTGATGGCCGGGGTTGATCTGCCCCTCCAGGTGGTCCGCACTCAGATTGCCAAAGCGATCAATTTGATTGTCCAAATCAGCCGGCTACGGGATGGCTCGCGTAAAATCACCCATATCACCGAAGTACAGGGCATCGAAGGGGATACGCCGGTTTTGACCGATATTTTCCGATTTGTTGAAAAAGGCGAAGACGAGGGGAAAGTCATCGGCCAGCATGAGCCGGCCGGTTTGCGGCCCAAATGCGAACCTATCTTAAAAAATCATGGCTTTAATTTACCGCCGACCATGTTCATGAAGTCTGACAGCTTTAAGTAGAATTTGGCTTTATTTGTTGATAAATTGTAACTGCTCGGCCATGTCATTTCGAGCGACATTAGGAGCGAGAAATCTTCTAATTCAGGGTTTTGCAGACAACCGTCTCACAGATTTCTCGGCTTTCAGCCTCGAAATGACATAAGGAGTGAGTAGTTATGATAAATTTTGATCTGGGGCAAACTTATGCAGTTTGATACGCCTCGAGTTCGGTCACGACTCGATCTTTTATATCTGGTCACCCGCGAGTTTGGCGCACGGCTGGAGATTGACCAGGTGTTGCAGCGGGTACTGTCTGCTACAGTCGCCTCCGTCTCGGCTTACAATGCCAGCCTCTTCCTGCTCGATCAGGCCGGAAAGATTGAAAATTTATTTTTTATTCAGGAAAACTTTGAGGTTCAACAGCGCAGCCGGCCCGGTTTGGCAGCTATTATGGAACACGGACTGGTTGGCTGGATTATCAAGCACCGCGAGGATGTTCTGGTCAAGGATACTCAGACCGATGAACGCTGGTACAAGAATGGTAATCCTGAACTGACTCACACGCGCAGCGTCATCGGTGTGCCGATTCAACTGCCCGAACAATTTATCGGGGTGCTTATGGTTACGGCTACACAGCCCAACTATTTTGACGAGAGTGATCTGGCTATGCTGCGCATCATTGCCGATCAGGCTGCTTTTGCTATTGCTAATGCCCGCCTCTTCAAGGCCGAACAGCGTCGCCACCGCCTGGCCGACACGCTGACCTCTGTTGCCCGCACCATCAACTCCACCCTCGATCTCAAGGAAGTACTTTATCTTATTCTGGAACAGTTAGCCCTGGTCATTGATTATAACAGCAGCGCCATCCTGCTGCTTGAAGATAATGTTCTGTCAGTCCGGGCCGCGCGGGGTTTCGAGGATATGAAAGACGCCCTCAATGTTACCGTTTCTTTGGAGGAGGGCCAGCCAAATTACCGGGCCGTTGTTCAAAAAAGACCTCTCTTGATAAACGATGTTGATCTGGAACCGGGTTGGAAAAAAAGTTCTTCCTCGCAAAAAGTCCGCAGTTGGATTGGCGCACCTTTGATTGCCCAAGACGAAGTGATTGGCATGCTTACGGTTGACAGCTACGAGGTGGATAAGTATACCGAAGAAAATGTACTTGAAGTAGCGGCTTTTGCCGATCAAGCGGCGACGGCGGTGGCCAATGCCCAGGCCGTTGCGCTTTTACGTAGTATGGAGGAAAGCTACACCGACCTATTTGAAGACAGTGCCGATATGATCGTTATTACCAATTATCAGGGTCTAATTCTTGACGCCAACCGTAAAACCTGTGAAATGCTGCGCCGCCCCAAAGAGGCCATCGTCGGCAGTGACATCTCTTTTATTGATCGTCATTTAAAGGATTGTTTAACCGAAAAAACCAACCGTTTACGCACCTGGCGCGAAGTATCTCTGGAATTAGACATTCTCGACGCCTATCGTGATAAAGTTTCGCTGGAAATAAACGCCCGGCAGGTGCGCTATGCCGGCAAAGCCTGTGTGCAGTGGGTAGGCCGCGATATTTCGACCCGCAAAGAGGCCGAGCGGATGCGCCAGGATTTGATCAACATGCTGGTCCATGATTTGCGTGGGCCGGTTGGCAACCTGATCAATATGATTGAACTGCTGCCGATGTTGATTACTTCTATAGACGAAAACCCCCGCCTCGGCAATTTCTTAACCCTGGCCCGGCGGAGCGGCCAGGAAGTACGAGATTTGGTTGATTCCATGTTAGACGTGGGGCGCTTGGAAACAGGCGAAATCCATTTACAGCGCAGTGTGGTTGATTTGGAAGAGATAATTCAGGCAGTCAAAGATCAGGTTACGCCACACGCCGAAACCAAAGGAATGGAACTTATTTTTAACCCACTGCCCGACGACATCCCCGAAGTTTGGATTGACCGGGGTATGATCCGGCGGATACTGATTAATTTGGTTGATAATGCCATCAAATATACGCCCTATGAGGGCCAGGTTTCGCTGACCACCACCTTAAACGGGGAGACGCTTTGCTTCGCCGTCAAAGACAATGGCCCCGGCATCAGTAAAGCCAACCAGACCCGTATCTTTAATAAGTTTTCGCGAGTAGATAACTCGGCTAATGCGCCATCGGGCGTGGGGTTGGGTCTGGCTTTTTGTAAGCTCGCCGCCGAAGCCCACGGCGGCTCGATCTCGGTTGAAAGCGAAGGCATCCCCGGCCAAGGCAGCACCTTTTATCTCGCCCTCCCCCTGCTCACTCCCTCTGAAGAATGAGCCTGGATTTAATCGCCCAGTATTACGATTTGCTTTACGGCAGTCTGGACGAGGATTGGTCAATGTGGCAAACGTTGACCGAAGCCGCCGCCGGTCCCATCCTGGAAATTGGCTGTGGCACAGGCCGCCTATTGTTACCCCTGGCCGAAGCCGGACATGTCCTGACCGGCCTTGATTTATCGGCGGTGGCGCTGGAGGCCGCCCGCGCCAAAATCAAAGCCGCCGGCCTGACCCGGCAGGTTAGCCTTCACCGGGCCGATATGCGCGAGTTTGACCTGCCCCGCCAAGATTTTGCCCTGGCCTTTATCCCCCTCAACACCTTCATGCATTGCGCCTCAACCGATGAGCAATTGTCAACCCTGGCCGCCATCCACCGCCATCTGCGGCGCGGGGGACAGCTTATCATTGACATTTTTCACCCCGACCCCGCCCTGCTGGCTGAAGCCGATGGGCGACTCTATTTTGAAGATGAACTCATTGACGAATTGACCGGCCATACGGTGCAGTGGTACTGGCGGCACCAGATTGACCTGGCCCGGCAAATACGCCATTTAACCTATATTTTGGATGAAATTAACTCGGAAGGGCTGGTGCGCCGGGCGCAGCTTGCTGTTTCGCTGCGTTTTGTCTATCGTTATGAAATGGAGCTCTTGTTGCGCGCCGCCGGCTTTGCCGTCGAAACCATCTACGGCAGCTATGAGCTTGAACCGTTCCACAGCCACAGCCAAAAGATGATTTTTGTGGCGAGGAAAGAAGAAGTAGTCAGTAGCCAGTAATCAGAAATCTTTTTCTGGCTACTGGCCTACATTTCTTCCCGGAAGCTGACATTATGCTTTTTGCGGGCCTTTAACACCGCCCGGCGCAAAATCTCGTGGACTTCGCTGGGGTTGGAAACATTGTTGAGCACAACAACGGGATTGCTGCGGTCGTGGCTGCGAATGTGGATGTCGCCAATGTTCAGCATCCGCTCGCTCACCCCTTGAGTCATATCAATATCCTGAATCCGCACCAATTCGATATCTTCGCGGTCTTTACCCAGCATGCCCTCGGTGATGCGCACCCGCTCATTGGTGATTTTATAATGAACGCTGAGCGACAAGTAGGGCCGGCCTTCCCAAAGCACTTTTTCAACTTCATCATCGCCGTCGTCAACCGGGGCCTTGGCTACGGCTGCCGGCTGGCCGCTGGCCTGGGTGAGCAAATCGTCCATCTCCTTCAACACCCCTTCGGTGATAGCCCCAACCAGGCGATCCAGATCCGCCTGGGGCAAGCTGGACGTGTTGACCCCACTCTGGGCAATGGCCTGCCAGATACCCGCTTTTACTTTAGCCCGCAATTCAGGTAAAGACATGGTTATTCTCCTTGTATATAAAGATGCGATGACACGGGAGACGAGGAGGCGAGGAAATACTTCGCGTCCTCACGTCATCGCCTCCCTCACCTGTATACTCTGACTCTATCCGAACATAGAACCCTTGTCAAGCCTGAAAGAATATCCTCAAGCTTAAATTTGTTATTGACATTTCAGGATTGTTAACTGATAATAAAATTCTGACCACTTCGCCTGGAAGTTATCGCAAGTCTACGCCAACTGAAAAGAAGGTAGCAAGGGTAGCAAAGTAGCAGAGTCAGATGATTTCCCTGTCTACCGTCTACTGTCTACCTTTTTCGAGGAGGGATTTTGCCATGAGCCAACAACCCGTTAACGAAAACGCCATTGCTTTACAAAATGCCTGGCAGCGCTATGCCGAGTTTGACCAGAGCGCCCTGACTGCCTCCAAAAATCACCTGAACCTGCGCCGGGCGGTGATTATTTTGTCGGTGGCGGCTACCCTCCTGGCTATTCTGACCCAGCTTTACGGTAATTCTGAAACGGGCCTGGGCCAGGTGCTCAAAGTGGGGCTGATCCTGGTTCCTATTATTAGCTCGGTGATTCTGGCCTTTGCCAACAAGCTACAACAGGGCGAGCGCTGGCTGGTTTTCCGCACCGGCGCGGAGGAAATTCTCAAAGAGATTTACTTTTTCCGCACCGTTTTGCAGCAGCAAGCCGATCGCGGGCAGTGGCTCACCGAACGGGTGGCAGCCATTCAACGCCAGGTTTTTGAGGGCGTCGGCGGTGAGTTGGTTTTGAAGCCCTATACCGGCCCGGTCCCACCTTACTATTCCCCCAACAACCTTGACAGCGACCCTGGCTTTTCAAACCTGCTGGCCCAGGATTACATCCGCTTCCGCCTGGACAACCAGCTCGACTATCATTCCAACAAAATTGTCGAGCTGCAAAGGATGCGCACCCAACTGCAAGCGGCCATTTTTATCTTTGGCGGGTTGGGCACCCTGCTGGCGGCATGGCCGGGCGGCATTTTTAGCATTTGGGTCGCCCTGACCACCTCGCTGGCGGCGGCCTTTACCGCTTGGCTGGAACTGCGCCGGCTCGACTCAACCATCAATAATTACAGCCAGCTCATTCTTGAGTTAAAGATTATCCGCGATCATTGGCTCAGCCTGTCCCCGGCCCAACAAACCGGCGACGAGTTCTTCAAAATGGTCACGGCCACCGAAAGAGTCCTGTGGAGCCAGCATAACCAGTACATCAGCGAAATGCGCCGGGCTGTGGCCGAACTGAAAGGCAAAGAAGACGACCTGATGAGCAAGGCGCTGAACATGCCTGCCTCGCCGGTGATTGATGCAGCGCTGCTGGAGCAGGCTCAAAAAGCGATGGTGGTCGCGGCTAAAGTTTTGCCCAAGATTGGCGTCTCCGAAGAAGTGATCTCGGTGGCCGAGGCAGCGGTTGATAATCTGGTCAAGGTGGCGGGTCCCAAAGATACAAGCACAGCCAATGGAACTGAGGAGCAACCCACCGCCGCTCCAGCCGATTTACCCAAAGCGGCAACAGAACCGGCCGCTACTCAGCCGGATTCAAGGGGAGAGATCAGCCCCAAAAAACTCAAAGGCTTGCCCCACGCCTTTGTAGTGATGCCCTTTGGCCGCAAGCAAAGTTCGGATGGCCGCTGGATAGATTTCAACGCCATATACCAGGATTTGATCAAACCGGCCCTCATCGAAGCCGGCTTTGAGCCGTTCCGGGCCGACGAAGAGAGCGTCAGCGGCGATATTTTGACCGACATGTTCCAGGAACTGCTGCTGGCCGATCTGGTCATTGCCGATTTGAGCATTGACAATGCCAATGTATTTTATGAACTGGGCGTACGCCACTCGATGCGCAAACGCGGGCTGGTTCATATCCAATCGGGGCGCTCCTACATGCCGTTTGACATTTTTAACGTCCGCACTGTGCCCTACCACACCGACAAAATTGGCCGGCCCGACCCCGAATTTCTGGAAAAAGACCGCCAGGCCATTGCCAAAATTGCCCGCGAAACCTGGGCCTCCAGCCAGGACCGGATTCACAGTCCTATTTTTAATCTTCTCGACGGTTTGGAAGAGCCGAATCGTAAGTCGCTCCGCACTCCCCTGGCCACCGGCTACTGGCGCGAACACAAAGCGTGGGAAGAGCGGGTTGAAATTGCTCAACGGCAAAAGCGCATTGGCGATGTTTTGCTGCTGACCGAAGAAGTGAGCAACCCGCTGATTAAAGAAGATGTCATTGCCGAGGCCGGCAAAGCGCTGCGCAGCCTGGGCCGCCACGAATTGGCCTTGCAGCAATATCGAGCGGGGTTAAAAATCAACCCCAGAAATTCCGAGTTTCGCCGCGAGGAGGCGTTTCATCTGGCCCGGCTGGGCCGCTATGATGAAGCGATTGTGAAATTGGAGCGCCTGCTCGAGGATGAACCGGGCAATATCGAAGCCATCTCTTACTTGGGCCGAATTTACAAAGAGATGTGGATAAATGAATGGACGCATATCGAGGATGAACAGGAGCGCCAGAAAAAAGCGTTCTTGACCGGCTACTGGTTGAAAAGAGCTATTGATACCTACCTTTCCGGCTACAGTTTAGACCAAAATCACTTTTATTCCGGCGGAAACGCCCTGACTCTGGCCCTGCTGCTGGACAATCTGGTGCAGCATTTCGACAGCGACATTGACCCCGAATGGCAGGCAACCCGGCAGCAAATAGCCTTACTCAAAGGGGCGGTTCAGTTTACTCTGGAAAGTCAAGCCCAACGGAACAGCAGCAATTTCTGGGCTTTCATCGGCCTGGCCGATTTGGCCGTCTGTGTAGCCGAAGAGCCTAAAGCTGTTACCAGGGCCTACCAAAAGGCGTTGACCCTGGCCGGGCAAAATCGTTTTGCCCTGAAATCCACCCTGGCCCAATTGGAATTGTTCAAATCTTTGAATTTTCGCCCAGAGTTTGTCAATGCCGGTCTGACCCTGCTGCAAGAAGAGATCAAAAAATTGGAGGCGGAAGATCATGCGGCGGAGGATAAGAACCGCAATATCTTCCTCTTCTCCGGCCACATGATTGATCGGGCTGACCGCCACGAGCCGCGCTTCCCGGCGGGGATGGAAAAAGAGGCCCGCGAGCGCATTGAAAAGGCTTTGAATAAGATGAACGCGGATGCAAATGATATGGCAATTATTCCGGGGGCAGCTTGCGGCGGAGACATCCTCTTTATTGAAGCCTGCTTAAAACGAAACATGCGCGTTGAGGTTTTACTGCCCTTTACCGAAGCCGACTTTATCAAGGAGTCGGTCAGCTTTGCCGGGGATGAGTGGGTAACTCGCTTCTACACTATTCGCAATCACCCCAATGTTTCGATCCAATACCAGGTTGACCGGCTCGGGCCGCTACCGTTGGGCGATAATCCCTACGAGCGCAATAATCGCTGGGCGCTCTACGCCGCCCTGATTTATGGCATTGACCGCATTCGTTTTATTGCTTTATGGGATGGCAAAGGCGGCGACGGCCCCGGTGGCGCCGGCCATATGATGGAAGAGGTTCGCCGCCTGGGCGGCATCACCGAACACCTCGACACCACCAAGTTCGACTACTGGCAGGCTAAGGGCAAGGTAGGCAAAGTGTTGGACATGCTGGCCGAAGGTCAGTAAGAATCCAAGGGAGCCAACGCCTTTTGACAAAAAGCTAAACTGTCGCGCAGGTTTTTCCTGAGCCTGACCTCATCCTCAGCTTGCAGGCTGGTCGGGCCGAGTTCCAGAGAAACGAGGCCGGCAAATTGATCTTTAGTCAGTTCAGCCAGAAAAGCCGCCAAGGGTAAAGAGCCGTTGTATAATAATTGGTGCTCGTGGCCGTTGAAGTTGGATAGGTGGATGTGAGCCACTTGGGGCTTGATCTGCCGGTAAAACTCTAGCAAATCCGCCCGCCAGGTCCCGACGTGGGTAGTATCGAGGGTGAGGTGTTGAAACTGGTTCAACTGGCGGGCATTGTTGAAATGAAACGGTTCCAACTGCCAGGGGCCAAGCCAACGGCGCGGCATATTCTCTACGGCAATTTTTACCGCTGTTTGCGCTTGAAAATGGGGTAATTCCTGTTGCAGCCAGCGGCCCAGCGCGCCCGGACCGGCCACGGGAATGGGAATAGACAATTTCCAATGCCGCTGCGGGGCCAGCACCACGCTCTGCAAGCGCACCCACCGCGCCGGTGGATGAACGACCACCGTCTGCGCCCCCAATGACTCGGCCAGGCGGACGCTGTGCTGGATCAGGCCAACTGGATCGTGCTTCCAGCCGGGGGGAAAGCTGGCAAAGGGGTTGTGGACCGCCAGGATGGGCAGATTATGGCGGGCCATCAGTTTTTCCAGGTGCGGCACGTGATGAGTCTCGCGCCGCCAATCCACCATCAATTCAACCCCGTCGAAGCCGGTTTCAGCCGCCAGGGCCATGGCCGTATCAAGATCAAAATTAAACAGCGAGCCGGTCGAGAGGATAATTGGGCTGGTCATTCCGCTTGATGGCGCTGCTTAATCATCATGGTCCGCTTGAAACTGATAACCTTAACCCCCGCCTGATTGTAACCCTCCGAAGCAACCGTCACAATCCCCCAGCCGGGCCGCGAGCGCGACTCGCGCAGGGCCAACACTTCGGATTGGGCGTAAATGGTATCGCCGTGAAAAACCGGCGCGTGGTGGATAACTTCGTCCAGTTGCAGGTTGAAGCCATTCTGGCTCAGGTCAATCACGCTCATGCCGACTACCACCCCCAGGGTTAAAATGCCATCTACGACCGGGCGACCGAACTCGGTGGTGGCCGCGTAATCGGCGTTGAAGTGGAGTGGGTTCAGATTCAAGGTGATGTGGCTGAACCACATATTCTCGGCTTCGCTGATGGTTTTGCCGTAAGGATGGCGGTAAACATCGCCCACTTCAAAATCTTCAAAATAGCGGCCGGTCCAGCCGGGTTTGAGGGTCATTTTAAAATATCCGAAATCAACGTCAAACCAGCAATTTTCTTAAAATCTGTATCGGCTGAAATAAGAGGCATTTGCAAATGGAGGGCTGAGGCGGCAATAACGGCATCGGGTATCCTGAAACGATATTGCCGCCGAATCATAATCGTTTGGTCAATTATTTCTGAGGTTAACTCTACTCGGTGGCAAAGGGACAAAAAGGCTTTAATCGAGTCCATTTCACTTTGGGTCAAGTGACTGGCGGAAAGCAACTCGATTTCTGAAATAGCCGAAAAGTAAATCTCTGGAGTATTGACCACCAAATGAGTAATTTTGTTCTGGCCTTCAAAAAAGTAAATAAAGGCGTTGGTATCCAAAAGGATTTTATTGCCATTCACTGCGGATTTCCTTTTGGAACGCCAAGCCGTCCTTTTCCCATTTCAAAATACCGCTATATTTTAGCCGATTTAGTTGAGCCGTGTAACTTTTGACTAACTCCTGTAACATTTCTTCGGAGTTGCCGTGAAATTTCTGCTGGAGAAGTTCGGTCAGTTGTTTTTCTAAAGTACGGTCTTGAATTTGCAGGGTGAGCATAAATGCCTCGCTTTCATCGCCTCTATCACTTTTTGACAAAGATTCTGCTGCCGGTGTATGGTTGAGCCAACCAATTGAAAATGCGCCGCCCCCGAACTGCCGGAACAGTCTGGCGAACTGTAGATATTTTACCGACTCTTTGGGCTTCTGTAAACTGTGCGGCCAGCTTTGATCTTTTTGGTCAGGGGTGGCCGTTTTGATTGGCCTAAAATCTATTCGGCTTCGGAAATGGTTTTGCCGTAGGGGTGGCGATAGATATCGCCGACTTCAAAATCCTCAAAATAGCGGCCGGTCCAGCCGGGTTTGAGTGTCATTCAATCTCCTTGAGAAAATTAACCACAGATGACACAGATTTCACAGATTTTGGCTCATGTTAAGTACTAGTGCAAAGCAGGCCGGGCTCCCACGCCCGGCCCTCGGCGGCGTGGGAGCCGCCTCTGCTAAATTGCACTTGTTCTATACATGAGCCCAGATTTTTTGCGGAGGCTAACGCCCTCCACTTCGCGCGCAGGCGGGTGGGTAAAACAAGCGACTATTTAAGATAACTTCTGTTCTAATAACACTGCCATGCCAACATCCAAGTATCTTTTGCCTGACCTGTTCCTCGACCAAAGTATCCTATCCCAGTATCGCCGTTCGGCTGCGCGACACGTCGGATCACGGCTGCTCCGGCTGTGTTACCCCGCCTGTGCGAGGATGTGCCCGGCATCCCCGTCTGCGATCGTGGCCCCCTGCTCGGCCAGCAGGGTTCGCAGCAGGGATCTGTGGCAGTGGGACTCATCTTCGCAGTAGCAGCCCACGGCGAAGTTCGTCTGCGAGGAAAGCGCAGCCAGCAAGGTGATCAGGCGCTGTGCCTGCGGGCGTCGCATCTGGGCCAGGTAGCGCCGCCTGTAAGTCACCCACCGTCGTGGGGTCAGGGGTTCGGCCAGCGCCCAGGCGCGTAAGTCCTCGCTCGGCGCCAGTTCCGGCAGCCACACATCGAAGTAATCCCGCCGACCCCAGTCCTCCTTGCGCACCCCCCGCGGTGGGCGGCGAACCGTTCCCAGCCGTAGCCCTTCGTCGGGGGATCGAGGCGTCCCGAGACGAACCACACGAATTGCCATGCTTTTGGTGTACTCCTGTCTGCCACCAACTACAAGCAGCCGAACAACAAATTATACTCAAACAACTCGCGCCAAAATGTAGAGGCACAGAGGTTTTATAGTTTTCAGCTCTGTTACCCCCGCAAAAAAAACCACCAAAGCGCTGCCAGCAGCGAACTGAGCACGCAGCCAGCGGTAGCCAGCATCAAGCCGCAGGCGATGGGGGTGTAACCTAACTCAAACTGGCGCTCATCCACGCTGAGCATGCTGCTTAATTTTCTCCTGCCAGATGTCCATTTTTTCGCATTTGCAGGGTTTGGCCTGCTTGGCTTTGCCCGGTTGATAACTGTGGGGACAGCTTTGGGCCATGCCCCCGTGAAACGCGGGCGCAGAATGATGGATATGCCACCAGTGACCCTCGCCGCCCATGTAGCCGCAGTTATTAGCCATGGCCTGCAAATCGAAGCTGGTGCCCAGGCTTTCGGTGGGGATGGGGTAGGGAACGGCGCAGCCGTAGCGGCGGTCGAAGATGCAATGCCTGGGCACATCAGCCGGTTTATGCCAGAAGCGGCCCAGGCGTTTGAGAAAGCTAAAAAAATTATACAATCGTCTGCTCTGGGTTTTCCTTGTTACAGAATTAGGTAAATTGTCAGGATTTAACGTGTCAAGTTCCTGGCATGTCATTTCGAGCGCTAGCGAGAAATCTTCTTGCTCACTATAGCACTTTAGACTGTGGTAACGAAGATTCCTCCCTCCGGTCGGAATGACATAACAGTCTCGGAGGTATCTACTCACTTTTTCGTCCGGTACGTAAATACACGCACCACGCACTACGCACCACGTTTCACGCCCCACGTCCCGCCGGTTCGTAAAGCTCAATCAAAACCCCGTGCGCCGATTTAGGATGGATAAAGATATAGCGGTCGCCGCGTTTATTGGTGCGGATTTCGCCCAGCACTTCCATACCCTTGGCGACCAGCGTTTGGGTCGTCTCTTCGATATTATCTACTTCCAGACAGACATGATGCATCCCTTCCCCTTTTTTAGCCAAATACTTGGCTACCCCGGAGTCAGCCGTGGTGGGCTGGATCAACTCCACTTCGCCGGTGGCGGTGGGAAAATAAGCCACTTTGACGGCCTCGGCCGGTTCCTCATTGACCGCCGTCAGCGGCAGGCCAATCGCATCTCGATAGACCGCAATGGCTTTGTCTATATCTTCCACGACGATGGCGATATGGTTTAATTTGGTGCTCATTGTTCCTCCTCGGAAAGTAATCAGTCATCAGTGGTCAGTAGCCAGTAATCAGTTGTCAATTGTCCCAACTGTTCACTGATTACTATTCACTAATTACTGTTCACTGGTTACTGTTTTCACTCCTCTTATCCCCCTCAAACTTTTCCAGCAGCATTTGCACGGCTACGGTCGCGGGCATGCTCCCGGCCAGCACCGCCTGTTCGATTTGCGGGCGAATACTCTTGACGCCGGCATGATTGAAGAAAAGTGTTTTGAGGTGTTCTTCAATCATGGCCTGCATCCAATCCAGAGTTTGGGCCTGGCGGCGGGCGGCAAACACCCCGGAAGCAGCAGTGGTCTCACGAAACGCTTCAATCACCGCCCAGATTTCGGCAATCCCTTCGCCGGTCAAGGCGGAACAGGTAAAAGCCTGCACGTGCCAGCCTTCGGTGGCCGAGGAGAGAAAGCGCAAAGCGCGGGCATATTCGGCTCTGGCAGCTTGGGCGCGGACTTTGTTTTCGCCGTCGGCCTTGTTGACCACCAGCGCATCGGCCAGTTCGATGATGCCTCTTTTGATACCTTGCAGTTCGTCGCCTGCGCCGGCCAACATCAGCAGCAGAAAAAAATCCACCATCGAGCGAACCGTTGTTTCGCTCTGGCCCACGCCGACCGTTTCAACCAGGATGACATCAAAACCGGCGGCTTCGCAGACCAGCATCGTTTCCCGGCTTTTGCGGGTCACGCCGCCCAGCGTCCCCCCCGACGGCGAAGGCCGGATAAAAGCATTGGGTTCGCGGGACAGGCGCTCCATACGGGTTTTGTCGCCCAAAATGCTGCCCCGGCTGACGCTGCTGCTGGGGTCAACGGCCAGCACCGCCAGGCGATGCCCCTGCTCGCACAAATACGTACCCAGGGCTTCGATAAAGGTGCTTTTGCCCACGCCCGGCACGCCGGTTATGCCCACCCGAATGGAATGGCCCGTGTGCGGCAACAACTGCTTCAACACTTCCTGGGCCAGTTCCATGTGGGCCGGGGCATTGCTTTCAACCAGGGTGATGGCCCGCCCCAGAATGGTCCGGTCGCCGGCCAATACGCCCTGCACGTAGTCGTCAAGGCCAAGCTGGCGGCGGCGAATCAGGGGCGGGTCTGGCTGGATTTGACCCCCACCCAGACCCGTTCCTCGCACCAGGCCGTCATGGCTGGCTTCAATGCCTTTCATGACCCGGCTGGCAAATTCCTGACCCGCTTGCGGCGGGACCCATTCCGGTTTCTGGCTTTCTTCAGGCATGGATTTGCGCGGGCGCAACGCGACGCTTTAATTCCTCAACCACTTTTTGCGCGGCAATGGGGATAATCGTGCCCGGCCCAAAGATGGCCGAAGCCCCATTTGCGCGCAGATATTCATAATCCTGAGCGGGAATGACCCCGCCCACCACCACCATAATATCCTCGCGGCCCAGTTTTTTCAATTCATTGACCAGTTGCGGCAGCAGCGTTTTGTGCCCGGCGGCCAGCGAGCTAAAGCCGACCACATGCACATCATTTTCAACCGCCTGGCGGGCCGTTTCCTGGGGCGTCTGGAAGAGCGGGCCGATATCCACGTCAAAGCCCATATCGGCAAAGGCGGTGGCGATGACCTTGGCCCCCCGGTCGTGGCCATCCTGGCCCATCTTGGCTACAAGGATGCGCGGGCGGCGGCCTTCCAACTGCTCAAACTCATCGGCCATGCGCCTGACCACGGCAATTTCTTCCTCTTCGCCAAACTCGCTGCTGTAGATGCCGGTAATCGAGCGGATGACGGCCTTGTGCCGGCCAAAGACCTTTTCCAAAGCGCTGGAAATCTCGCCCAGGCTGGCCCTGGCTCGGGCCGCCTCAATGGACAGGGCCAGCAGGTTGCCATGGCCGTTTTCGGCAGCGTCAGTCAGCGCGTTCAGCGCCGCCTCAACCCTGGCTTCATCCCGCTCCGCCCGCAGCCGGGCCAGCCGCTCAAGTTGCGCCTGGCGCACGGCGGTATTATCCACTTCCAAAATTTCAATCGGTTCTTCTTTATCCAGGCGATAGCGATTGACGCCGACAATCGTTTCCTTGCCGGAGTCAATGTGCGCCTGCCGCCGGGCTGCCGCCTCTTCGATACGCATCTTGGGTAGGCCGGTCTCGATGGCCTTGGCCATGCCGCCCAGCGACTCGACTTCCTGGATATGGCCCCAGGCGCGGTGCATCAGCGCGTCGGTGAGAGCCTCGACGTAGAAGGAGCCGCCCCAGGGGTCAACCACCCGGCAAATGCCGGTTTCGTCTTGCAGGTAAAGCTGGGTGTTGCGGGCAATCCGGGCCGAGAAGTCGGTCGGCAGGGCAATAGCCTCGTCCAGCGAATTGGTGTGCAAAGATTGGGTGTGGCCCAACGCGGCGGCCATCGCTTCCATGCAGGTGCGGACTACATTATTGAACGGGTCCTGCTCGGTCAGGCTCCAGCCCGACGTTTGGGAGTGGGTCCGCAGCGACATCGAGCTGTCCTTTTTGGGGTTGAACTGCTTGATGAGCTTGGCCCACAGCAGGCGGGCGGCCCGCATTTTGGCGACTTCCATAAAGTAGTTCATGCCGATAGCCCAAAAGAAGGACAGGCGCGGGGCAAAGGTATCAATGTCCATGCCCGCTTTGAGGCCGGTGCGAACATATTCCAGGCCATCGGCCAGGGTGTAGGCCAGTTCTAGGTCGGCGGTGGCCCCGGCTTCTTGCATGTGGTAGCCGGAGATGCTGATGCTGTTGAACTTGGGCATATTTTGGGCGGTAAAGGCAAAAATATCGCCGATAATCCGCATGGACGGTTCGGGCGGGTAGATGTAGGTATTCCGCACCATATATTCTTTGAGAATGTCGTTCTGGATGGTGCCGGTCAACTGCTCGTGTTTGACCCCCTGTTCTTCGGCGGCGACGATGTAAAACGCCAGAACCGGCAAAACCGCCCCGTTCATGGTCATCGAAACCGACATCTGGTCCAGGGGAATCCCATCGAACAGGATTTTCATATCCAAAATGGAGTCAATCGCCACCCCCGCTTTACCCACATCGCCCACCACGCGGGGGTGGTCCGAGTCGTAGCCTCGGTGCGTGGCCAGGTCAAAAGCAATGGACAGCCCTTTCTGCCCGGCGGCCAGGTTGCGGCGATAAAAAGCGTTGCTTTCCTCCGCTGTGGAGAAGCCGGCGTACTGGCGCACCGTCCAGGGCCGGGTAACATACATGGTCGGGTAGGGGCCGCGCAAAAACGGCGGCAGCCCGGCCACGTAGCCCAGATGCTCCAGATTTTGGGTGTCGGCCCCGGTGTAGAGCGGCTTGACGTCAATCTGCTCCATCGTTTTCCAGATAAACTCTTCGACCGGCAGGCCGGTTTCTTTTTCAAACTGCTCGCGCCAGCTTTTTTCATCCACCGCGGGATAAGCGGCGTCGAAATCCAATTGGGTAAAATCAGGATTTTTGCTCATCATCAGCCTCCTACGCCCAGCTTTTGCTGCAAGTTCGACAACATTTCGACCATATTGGCCCGGACATGGATAAAATCATCCACCCCGGCCGCCCGGTGCGCCTCGATCTGGTCGGCAGGATAACCGGCCAGAATTACCAGCGTGTCGGGTTTGGCCGCCTTGATTTGTTGGGTCAGCGGAGGGACGAGTTCGGGGTAGCTCTCGTCGGTGGAGCAGATGACGACAATGGGCGCGCCGGAAGCAAGGGCAGCCTGGGCGGCCTGGTCAACCGCGCCAAAACCGTCGTTGCCGATAACCTCAAAGCCGCCCACCTGGAAAAATCCGGTCGAAAAGTCGGCGCGGGCCTTGTGCTGCGGAATTGGCCCCATATTGGCCAAAAAAACTTTGGGCCGGCTGCCGGTTTTCGCCTGAAATCTTTCGGCGGCCCGGCGCAGCGCCTCAAATCTTTCGGCCAGGCGATGACTGCGCAGGGGCGTAATCGTCATGGGCGTCTCATCGCCCTGGCGCAGCGTCCGGGCGATTTCGCCCAGGGTGGCCCCGGCCAAAGCCGCCTCAATGGCCATTTCAATCACCTGGTTTGGGCCGGCGTTGAGCATATTGGCCAATTTTTCCAAGACCACCGTACTGGCCTCGTTGTCTAGGGCGGTGCGATATTCGCCAATGTGAGCAGCGCGTTTTTTGCGCAAGGTTTCATAGTCAGAGGTGCGGGTGGCGAGAGGGGTTTCGTTGAGATTGGGGTATTGATTGGTCCCGACCAAAATATCCCGGCGAAAAGCCAGGTTTGTCTGGCGTAGTTCGGCGGTTTGAGCAATCTGCTCCTGCGGAAAACCGGCAGCCAACGCCGCGCCCATACCGCCCTGTTTCTCGACTTCCTGGAACAAGACCCAGGCTTGGCGGGCCACTTCGTCGGTCAGCTTTTCGACATACCAGGCCCCGCCCGCCGGGTCAATCACCCGGGTCAGGTGGCTTTCCTGCTGCAAGATGATTTGGGTGTTGCGGGCAATGCGCCGGGAAAATTCGTCGGGCAAGCCCATGGCTTCGTCAAAACAACCGACATGCAAACTGTCGCAGCCGCCGGCCACGCCGGCAAAAGCCTCGGTGGTGGCGCGGAGCATGTTGACATAGGGATCGTAAACGGTTTTGTTGTAGGCCGAGGTGCGGACGTGCAGGGTCATCTTCTGGGAGTCGGCATTACCGCCAAAAGCTGCGACTGCCTTGGCCCAGAGCAGCCGGACCGCCCGCAGCTTGGCGACTTCCATAAAATAGTTGGCCCCGACCGAGAAGGAGAAGCGAATGCGAGGAGCAACGTCATCAATAACTAGGTTGCGGGCCAGCATCTCGCGCACATATTCAACCGCTGTCGCCAGCACAAAAGCCAATTCCTGCACGGCATGCGCGCCACTATTGTGATAGGGCTGGCTGTGAACCGTAACCATGCGCAGGTGAGGGGCATTGGCTCTGGCCCAGGTGATGAGTTGGGCCATGCGGTCATAGCCGCCGGCCAGCGAGCGGGGATAACTGCCCGATTGGGCCAGGACGCCCAACGGGTCCATCTCGATGCCGCCGCGCAGTTTTTCAACCGCTTTTTTCTGCCGCCGCACCAGGGCCATCAGCATTGCCGTGGTCGGCAGCGCCGCCGAGATAGCCTGTATATACAGCGGCGTCTGTTCCAAATCAATCCCGGCCAAAGCTCTGGCCAGGTCATCCACGGTGGCAATGGAGACGCCCCCCTGCCCCACCTCGCCCGCGCCGGCCTCGTCGGGGTCGTGGCCCAGCAGGGTCGCCGTATCCAGGATGAGGGTCAGGGCTGTCTGGCCGCGTTCCAGATCGTGCCGGGCGGCCTGGTTGAACTCTTCGGGGGTGCTGTAGGGAAGTTCCTGGGCGATGAGCCATGGCTCGGCAACGTAACCGGCGGCGCGGCTGCCTCGCACAAAGGGATAAACGCCAGGCCAGGACTTGACGTGAGCCAGACCGGCGACATCTTCTTGCCGGTACATGGGCTGCAAATCAATTCCTTCATAAGTTTTGCCGATTAACTTCTTCTCAAAAGGCACGCCCTTGAGGGTTTGTTCGGCAGCCTGTCGCCAGGCTTCATAAGAGGGGGCTGTAAATTCACTTAACAGCCGCCCCTTGCCCGAAACGGGCTGCTCTTGGTTTGCCATAGAGTATCCTCCTTGTAAATAAGACCGGGAACAGGTCAGGCCCTACGGCAGAGGCCTGGTTGCCGGTCCTCGGTCTCCGGTTATTACCAGTAAAAAATTTTCACATTTCACGTTATTCGAACATGTTTCAGGAGGCATGGGTGATTATTATAACCCGCGCCTGAACACTGCCAAAATTCTCGCTATTTTAATAGCCAAAAGGGGCGAAAATCTTTTCCATGATAGGGTTCAACCTCAACCCTCACAAGTGCCAAATGTCATAGTTTGGATAGGTCATGTTTCCCGATTGAGAAAAATAGCACAATTAGCCCGAAATAAAAAAGCTTCTCATTATAACATCCCCTCGTTTGAAATTTGTTTGTATCCCACTGGCCCAGAAAGGGCAATTTGTTCATAACCTCAAATATGAATAAGATAGAAGCGATTTACGATTGGATTTACAATTTTGGATTTTTAATCTCCAATCTCTAATCTCCATTCACCCCAGGAGGCAGACCTATGACAAAAATCATCCTTCTCGGCGGGGCCGGGATCATTGGCAAAGTGATTGCCCGCGATTTGGCTCTGACTGACGACGTGGCCGAAATTGTGGTGGCCGATTTGAACGAGGCCGGGGCGCAGGCAACGGTGGATAAGGCCGCACCCGGCGACAGCCGTTTTAAGACGGCGGCCATTGACGTGACCGACCAGGCGGCGCTGGTCAAGCTGCTGCGCGGAGCGGACTGCGTGATCAACAGCGTCCAGTATTACTTCAACCTTGACGTGATGCGGGCCTGCCTGGAGGCGGGCTGCCATTACCTGGATTTGGGCGGGCTGTTCCACACCACCCGCAAGCAGTTGGAACTGAACGAGGATTTTCAAACCAAAGGGCTGACTGCCATCCTCGGCCTCGGCTCCTGCCCCGGCATTGCCAATGTCCAGCCGGCCCTGGTGGCCGACCGCTTCGACGCCATCCGCTCGATCAAAATTTACAACGGGGCGACGACCGACTCCAGGGACAGTCTGGCCTGGCCCTACTCCCTGGCGACCATCCTGGACGAGATGACCGAAAAGCCGGTCGTTTTCCGCGACGGGCAATTTGTGGAGATGGAGCCGCTGTCGGAGGAGGAAGCCTTTGATTTTCGCGCCCCCATCGGCCACCGCCTGGCCCACCTGACCCTCCACTCCGAGGCGGCCACGCTGCCGCTCAGTTATGCCCACAAAGGGGTGCAGGAGTGTTTCTTCAAAATCAATTTTTTTGGTTACAGTGAAAAAGCCTTCCGCCGCTTGCAGGGGTTGACCCAACTGGGCCTGGGCGACAAGACTCCGGTCAGGGTCAAAGCCAAACTACCGGGTGGGGAGTTGGTTGAGGCCGAAGTGCGTCCCCGCGATGTATTGAGCGAAGTTCTGCTCCGCAGCGAGGCTACCCAACGCGGCGAGAATCCCGGCTTTAAGGATATTGCGACGGTGGTCGAGGGAAGCAAAAATGGCCGGCCACTGACCATTCGAGTAGATACGACGGCCTGGCCTCATCCCGATTTCGGCGTCAGCGGCGGGACGCTGGTGGTCGGCGTGCCGCCGGCGGTGGTCGCTCGCTGGCTGGCGGCCGGGGAGGTGGCGGCCAAAGGAGTTTGTCCGCCGGAAACCAGCATTGATCCGGGGCGTTTCTTCAAAGCGTTAGCCGAGCGCCGCATCCACACCGAAATAACGGTAACAGAGCAAATAGTTTAAATGTGGCGCGTAATGCGTCATACATAAAAGCCGGCTTTGAGTGAAATCACTTATGCCCAATTCGCAAGCCTTCAATCTCCAACCTCAAGCTCAAACCTGGCTTGTTTCCGCTATTCACTTAGCGGGCCTGACCCTCCTCACCCTGCACCTGGCCGCCCCCCACCTACCCGAAGCGACCTTCTGGAGCCTGTGGCCCTATACCTTTTTACCATCCTGGCTCGGCTGGACGCTGGCTTTGCTGGCCGGCGCATTGATTATCCCGGCCATCAATCAAATGGTCCTGGCAGGATTACGATTTACGATTTACGATTTATGTTTCACGCCTCACGCCTCACGCCTCACGCCTCACGTCTCGTTTGCCCTCATCTCCCTCCTCTCCGGGCTGCTTTTCTGGCTGGCCCGGCTGCGCCATCTGCGCTGGGGCGACTCCTATCTACTGACCAAAGCTCTCTCCACGCCCGATTTGGACCTGCGGGTCATTTACAATTGGCAGGCCCCGTTCACCGTCTTTTTGCACCAGCGGCTGTGGCAGTTTGTGGCTGAACCGCTGCTCGGCTGGCCGGTGGAGACCGTTTACGCGACGACCAGTATTATCTGCGGCGTAATTTTTGTTTATTTATTACTCACTTTTGCCGCCCGCCTGGGCCGCAGCCCTCTGGAAAGCGCAGTCATAGCCGGGCTGGTCCTGACCACAGGCTCGATGCAGTTGTTTTTTGGCTATGTTGAAAATTACACCGTTATCTCGTTGGGGCTGCTGGCGACGCTCTTTTTGGGCTGGCGGGCGTTAGCCGGAGAGATTGCCCTGATTTGGCCGGTGCTGGCCCTGTCGCTGACCAATGCTTTTCATCCTTCGACAGTTTTTTTGTGGCCGGGGATATGGCTGTTAAGCTGGCTGTACTGGCGGCGAGGCCGTGTCTCACCGGTCGGGGCGATCTGGCAAATCCTACTCCCGCCGCTGTTGATTGGGGCGAGCGTGTTGGCCCTGATGGAAAGCGGCGGTCATGGCCTGGCCGCGCTGTTGGGCCAGGATCGGCCCGGCGGCGGCGATGGGGTCTGGTTTGTGCCCCTGTTTGAAATTGACCCGGAATGGCAAAAGTATCAACCCTACACCATGTTTTCGGCGGCGCACCTGCTGGACTGGCTCAACGTCCATTTGCTCATTTCCCCGGTTGGTTTGCCCCTGCTCGTCCTGATTTTGACCGCCCGCTTCCGCTTCGGCCTGCCCCTGTTCGAGCGGCCCGGCGAGCGTGATTTTGGCTACTTCTTGACCGTGATGGCCGCTATGTATGTCCTGCTGACCTGGCTGTGGAACCCCGATTACGGCGGGCGCAAGGATTGGGATTTGTTCGCGCCGTCGGCTTTTGTCTATACCCTGCTGGCCAGCCTGCTGCTCGTCCGGGCCGTAGCGGATCGGATGAAACTCGCCCAGGCCAGCCTCTTCCTTATCGCCGTTTCCCTGCTGCACACCGCCGCCTGGATTTTTGCCAATACTCACCCCCTGCCCAGGGAGTAATTGAGAAGTCAGAGATTTTTTTCTGACTACTGGTTTAGGATAAATGGGCAATTGACTTCACCCCGGCGTAGCCTGTACAATCGGTTTGTAGTTAATGTTAACTCCCCTGATGACAGATGCGCGACGCCGATTTACAGGAACTCCAAAAAGATACCTTTACCGTTGTCATTTTTTTGGTGGCAACGTTGGCCTTGATTTTGTTCTATGTTATGCTGCTGGCCCAATCTTTTGCTGCCCCGGCCAACCAGGGAGATTACCGCTTCTGGTGGCTGCCCTCCACCATGACCGCTGTTGTTTGTCTCCTCAGCTATAAATTATACCACGATGACCATTTTCGCTGGGCCACCTATGTATTTGTAGGGGGACTGGTCCTGATAGTCCTCTCTTTTATGCTGTGGCCCCAGGGCGATTTCAGTACACTGCACGTCTATTTGCTGCTGCTGATTGTGGCCATGGCCGGTTTGTTGATCAGTCCCCAGGCAGCCGCGCAGACCGCCATCTTTGCCGTAGTCGTAACGCTACTGGCTGCGTTTTATTTTTACGGGTTTTCCTGGCAAACGGCTCGCCCTTTGATTGCGCCGTTATTGATGACCTGCGGCATGGCTGTGGTTAGTTGGGTCAGTTCCGACCATCTGACAACGGCCATGGGCTGGGCGCTGAACAGCCAGGAACGCGCCCACCAGCGGACGCAGGAACTTTTTGAAAGCCAGCAGGAATTAAAAAAAGCCTACCAACTCCTGGAAACCACCAACCTCCGGCTCAAAGCCGCCGAAGCCGCCGCCGTCGAAGCCAACCGGCTCAAAACGCGCTTTATCACCAACCTCAGTCATGAACTACGCACCCCTTTGAATGCGATCATCAATTTTTCCTACATCCTCTCTAAAAGTCATCACGGCGCCGTTACCCCGGAGCAGGCCGACTATCTCAACCGCATTCACAACTCTGGCGAATTGTTATTACAAATTGTCAACGACTTGTTGGACCTGGCTAAAATTGAAGCCGGCCAGATGGAGTTATTTAAAGAGCAGGTTGACCTGGCGGCGGTGAGCCAGAGCGTCATGACGACTATTTCCGGGCTGGTCACGGATAAGCCGATTGAACTGCGCCAGGAAATTCCTCCGGCGCTGCCGTGTATCATTGGCGATGAAACCCGTTTGCGGCAGGTGCTGCTCAATCTGCTGGGCAACGCCGCCAAGTATACCGATCGGGGCAGCATTACCCTCCGTGCGGCTCAAAGCGACGATGGTTTTGTCAAAGTGAGCGTCATTGATACCGGCATTGGTATCCGCCCCGAGGATTTTGAGCGGATTTTTGAGGAGTTTCAGCAAACCGAGGAAGCCTTTGCCTTGAGAAAAGTGGGCACCGGGCTGGGTCTGCCCATCAGTAAAAAGTTTGTCGAGTTACACGGCGGGAAATTATGGGTTGAAAGTAGACCGGGGCACGGCGCGGCTTTCCATTTTACCCTGCCTGTTGCCCCGGCTGGGCTCCCGCTGCCTGAAATTCCACCGGTGTTGAGCCAAAATTTTGTAGAAAGTAAGGTAACAACCTCATGAAAACCAGCCTGGAAAACGCAACCATTATTGTGGTTGAGGATGATCCTAATTCTTATTTAGCCACCCTTGACCTGCTCAAAATGGAAGGCGCAACTTCGGTTCACTGCTGTAGTTCCGGCAACAGCGCCATTGCCCTGGCCGAAAGCCTGCCTCAGGTAGACCTGTTTTTGGTTGACATCTACATGCCCGGCGAAACCGGCTATGATATCATCAAACGGATTCGCAGCCATCCCCAACTGGCGCAAAGTAAAGTAGTCGCCTTGACCGCCAGCGTGATGTACGATGATATCCGGCGGGTCAAAGAAGCTGGATTTGATAGTTTTATCGGCAAACCGGTTCGCCCGGTGCGATTTGCCAACCAGGTTCGCGAGATCTTGAGCGGAGAAGTTTTGTGGGAATGGCGTTAATCCTCACTCACCCTTTCAAGCCGTCTGGTTACAGGCGGCTTTTTTTATACTAAGCGCACGCTAAAATTTGCGTGGGACGGCATCCCTATGCCGTCCGTTGAGGTATGGGGATGCGTCAGCTACGGAAATTTTGAAATGCGTTGGGTATATGTCTCAGACCCTAAGGGTCTTAAAGACCTTTAGGGTCTTCTTGCCAATTCATCGAAGACGACTACAATGAAATCAGTTCCCCTGGCGCAGGGTTGAGGAAATGGCAGATGCAGGAAAGGAAACCCTTCCATACCACCACCTCGGCTGAATTTCGAGACCTGGCCGAAACGGCCTGTGCCGCCGGTCGTTTGCCCGAACTCATCGAAGCCATCTCCGAACGCCTGGAGCGGTATCGGGCGGCCCTGCAATCTCACCAACTGGCCCGCGACTTTCAAAGCATTCGGGAAACCAAAAAACTGATTACCAATTTAGAAAACAAGCTGCGTATTGCGGCTCAACTGCAACCCGTAGCGCCTCCGGCTGAGGACGAGCCGTTACTTTAGGAACGCCGAAAAGAGATTGGAGACGTCGTGTCCTTTGGGTATTGGAGGTAGTTAATCTCTAATCTCCATTGACCATGGCCCAGAAAAAAGGTTTCTTCAACTCGCGCCAATGGCTCCGCTTTAAGCGAGATACGGCGGTATTTGCCCACCGCTTTCCCTGGTTCACGGCGATTGGCTTACTATTGACGATTCTCGGTACGGCCTACATCTTTCAACTGCGCTATAACCAGGTTAGGCCGGGCGGGGAGGATTACGAGTACCTGACCTATATCAAGGCGGTGTATGCCGTTGTCAATATGACCTTTTTTCAGCTTACCTATGCCGACATGCCGCCCGGCAGCGAGCTGGACATTTTTGCCATCGTTGTGCCGCCGGTAGGCCTGGTGCTTTTTACCTACCTGGGGCTGAAAGTCATCCGCTTTATCCGCATTGCCTTTGTCCGGGGCGAGCGAGGCCAGGAGTGGCAAGAAGCGGTGATTGAGGCCACCGTCAAGAACCATATTATCATCTGCGGGCTGGGCCGGGTGGGCTACCGCGTAGCGGGACAACTGCTGGCCTACCGGCAGCCGCTGGCCGGCATCGAAGAAACGCCTTCGCCGCTGGTGGATGAGTTGTTGGCCGCCGATTTGCCCGTTATTCTGGGTGACGCCGAAAACGAGGAGACGCTTAAAAAAGCCGGCATTGAGCGGGCCAAAACGGTGCTGGTCTGCACCAACAAAGATTTTGTCAACCTGGGCATCGCCTTCCGGGCGCGAGAACTCAACCGGCGGGCGCGCATCGTTCTGCGCCTCTTTGAGGATGAAATTGTCAACGACATCAAAACCAGCTTCAAGGTGGATGCCATTATCAGCCGGTCGGCGGTGGCGGCGCTTTCGTTCACCTATGCCGCTATCGGGGGCGAAATTATCGAAACATTTACCCTGGGGGAGCGCAGTTATGTTTTAACCCGGGTGCCCATCGGCATGCACTCGCCGATGCTGGGGCACACCATTGGCCAAGTAACCGAAGCCCAGGATATAACCGTAGTTTGTTACAACTCCGGGCGCACCTTAACCATTGAACCTGACCCGGCCACCCTCCTGCAAGCCGGCGACAATTTGTTTATTTTTACCACGATTGACCGGCTGACCCCGCTGATCGAGTTTGGCCTGAGCCACAACACCCCGCCCCCTGGCAGCGAAGGGCCGATTCTGGTCTGCGGGCTGGGGCACACCGGCTATCGGGTGGTGACCAATTTAGTGGGCCTGAACCGGCCGGTTATGGGGTTGGATTTTGAACCCTCACGCCTGGGGGAGCGTCTGCACGAATTGAACGTGCCGCTCAAATACGGCGACCTGCGCTGGAATTCCACCCTGATTGAAGCCGGCATTCAACAGGCGGCGGCGCTGGTGGTCTGCACGGAAGATGATATGGTCAATTTGCAAATCGCCCTGGCCGCCCGCGCCCTTAAACCGGCCCTGCGGGTGGTGATGCGTATTTTTGATGACCGGCTGGGCGAACAGTTGCGCCAGACTTTTGAGATTGACGCCGTTTTTAGCACCTCGGCCCTGGCCGCGCCCGATTTTGTTTCGGCGGCGCTCAACCGCATGAATGTCCGTACCGTCGCCATCGAGGGTATCGAGCAGGCCATTGTCCGGCTGCAAGTGACCCTATCGGCCCTGTATGATGTGCCGGTGGCCGAACTCCAGGAGGAAGAGGGATTAAGCGTACTCTTACACGCCCGCGGCGAACAGGTCAATATTCCACCGGCCCAAACCACGCGCCTGCGGGTGGGGGATGAAATTGTCGTCCTGGCCGCGCCGCACAAACTGGACGATTTGAATCGCCGCAACAAAACCTTGCATGAATTGAAAGCAGAAGGGTATACATAAGATGAGTTAGTGTTCAGTCATCAGTCTGACTACTGACTACTGATGACTGGTTGCTGACTATCCCATTTTCAAAAGGAGAAGAACTATGCGTGCGGGTAAAGATTTAACCGAAAAACCTATTTACAGTCTCACCGATGGCCGACTGTTAGGCAAAGTCAAAGACCTTTATCTGGACAGCAACCTGGAGCGGGTAGTTGGCCTCTACCTGGGCAGCGAGGGCATTTTTAGCCGCAAGAATATGCTCATCAACCGCGACCGGGTGACGCTCTTTGGGGTTGATGCCGTGCTGGTGGCTGACTCGGAGGTGGTGCTTGAGGAGGCCCAGGTGTCCGAATTGGACACCTGGGTGCGGCGACAGGATTTAGCGGGCCGCGATGTAGACACACCGGGCGGCACGCGGGTGGGCATTATCGGCGATATTTTGGTCAACGACGAGGGGACGGTGGTGGGCTTCAAGCTGGCTCGCACCTTTGTCGAAGGCCCCATCAGCCGCAAACATGCCGTAGCCCGCGAGGTAGTGGTTGATACCGGGGGCGAGGATGGGGTCATGACCATTGACCTGCCCCGCGCCGAGCAGCACGATTTGAGTGCGGAGTAGGTTTTTGGAAGTTTCCTCGTTTCCAAACTGAGTTTGGAAACGAGGAAAAAATTGGAGTCCAAACCTTGGCTTGGAAAGGCCAAAGCAAGCTTTGGACTCCGTTTCTCGTCTGATTACTTGTTGGCCGGGGCCACGTAAGGCTCGTGGAGTTTGACCGGATCGCTTTTTTGGCGCAGCCGCAGATTGAGCAGTTCCACAAAGACCGAGAAACCCATGGCAAAATAGATATAGCCTTTGGGAATGTGTTGGTGCAGCCCTTCGACCACCAACGAAAAGCCAATCAGCAAGAGAAAACTCAGGGCCAGCATTTTGACCGTCGGGTGACGGTTGACAAAGTCGCTGACCGGGCCGGCGGCCCACAGCATAATCACCACCGCCACGACGACAGCGGCAATCATCACCCACAACTCGTCCACCATGCCGACGGCGGTGATGACCGAGTCGAGCGAAAAGACAATATCCAGCAGCAAAATTTGGATAATGACACTGGTAAAGGAAGCCGCCACCTTAGCCGAGGCGTGTCCCGCTTCTCCTTCCAACCGTTCGTGGATCTCATAGGTCGCCTTGCCCAGCAGAAAGAGGCCGCCCAGCAGCAAAATCAGGTCTCGTCCCGAAACTTCCTGGCCAATAACGCTGAAGATGGGAGCGGTCAGGCCAATGATCCACGACAGCGAAAAGAGCAGCGCAATCCGGGTCAGCATGGCCAGGCCCAACCCCACCTGGCGCGCTTTGTTCTGCTGATCGTGGGGCAGTTTGCTGGCCAAAATCGAGATAAAGATGATATTGTCAATTCCCAGGACGATTTCCAGGCTCGTCAAGGTTACAAAGGCAATCCAAATTTGCGGGTCGGTTATCCAATCCATGCGGCCCCCCTTTGCCGTATAATAGATTTGTCGAAGTTAGCGAATTATACTCAGTTGGCTTCAACCCGCTAATTTTTCACCGGATTTTGTAAGCTCTAATCTCGCACTAATTCTTCCAGCGCCTCTGGGCTGTACTGCTCGGCGTACTCGGCGGAAGGCGGGATCAATTTGATCACATCAATCAGGATGCCGTTGGGGTCAGCCGTGATGAAGTGACGCTGTCCCCAGGCCTCGGATTTTAGTTCAAGATGGATGGGCAGGCCCGCCGCTTTAAGCCGTTCATACACCGCATCCACATCATCCACCTCAAAATTGAGGAGGATGCCCTGCCCTGGCCGGCGAAACCCTTCCGGCACGCTGGGGTGGCGATAGTCCAGCAGGGCCAGTTGAAACGGCGGGTTTTGGGTGGTGATCAGGCTGATATACCAATCTGCCTCAAAAGTCAGGGTAAAGGGGAAGTAGGTTAAATAAAAATCCCGCGACTCCTGTAATTTGACCGTTCCAATCACCGGGTAAAAACTTGATAGATTCATCATTGCCCTCTTTTCTATATTTGCTAAAGTTGTATAATATACATACAGACTGTATGTACGTAGGTGAATCCAATTATACATACAAACAGTATGTATGTCAAGGTGAAAACGATGAATTTGGAAAAAAAGAGCGCCAAAGTGGTTCAAGGGGAAGCTACGGTGCAAACTCTTACCGCCGTAGCGCGCCGCCTATTCAGCGAGAGAGGTTATCATGATGTTTCAACGGAGGAAATTGTGCAGGCAGCCCAGGTAACCCGAGGCGCATTGTACCATCACTTTTCCGGCAAAAGTGATCTGTTTTTCGCCGTTTTTGAAGCAGTGCAGGGGGAGATCAGCCAGCGTATCGAACAGGCGGCTGAAGCTGGGCCGGAAGGTTGGGATGCTTTTTTGGCCGGCTGCCGGGCTTTTCTGGAAACCTGTCTCGATCCCCAGATTCAACGGATTGTTTTTATTGACGCCCCGGCGGTGCTGGGCTGGGATTTGTGGCGGCGGGTAGATACCACCTATGGCTTGATGTCGCTCAAAGCCGGCCTGACCGATTTGACCAACGCCGGGCTGATCAAGCCCCAGCCGCTCGACGCCTTGGCCCATCTTTTATCCGGCGCAATGAACGAAGCCGCCCTATGGATTACCCACGCCGAGAACCCGACCCAGGCTTTGGAGGAAGCGGTCGCCACGCTGGAGCTGCTGCTGCAAGGCTTAAAAACGGAGGGGGTGTAATTTTAACCCTCAACCGGCGCTTTTTCACGCTGGGCTTCTTCCTCCATCAACTGGCGGCGCAAAATTTTGCCGACCATCGTCTTGGGCAGTTCGGTGCGGAACTCGACAAATTTGGGGACTTTGTAGGGGGCCAGGCCCTCTTTACACCAGGCAATGATTTCTTCGGCGGTCACGGTTTGGCCGGGTTTGAGCACCACAAACACCTTGGCCCGCTGGTTGTCGCTGTCTACCGGCACGCCGATGGCGACCGCTTCCAGCACTTTGGGATGCTCGTACAGCCGCTCTTCGATGTCGCGGGGATAAACATTGAAGCCACCCGAAGCCAGGATCATATCCTTTTTGCGATCCACAATGCGGAAGTAGCCATCTTCGCTCATCTGGGCAATGTCGCCGGTATGCAGCCAGACTTGGCCGTCGGCGTGCTGGCGCAGACAATCGGCAGTCTCTTTGGGCATGTTCCAATAGCCCTTCATCACCTGCGGCCCGCGAATGCAGATGACCCCCGGCTGGTTCGGGCCTAGCTCGACCTCTTCTGTTTCTGGGTCCATAATTTTTACGTCCGTATCAGAAATAGGCACGCCAATAGTCCCAATTCGTCCCCCGCTGCCCAGGGGATTCGCCAGGGCCACCGGCGAAGTTTCGCTCAGCCCAAACCCTTCCACCAGCCGGCCGCCGGTGATGCGCTGGAACTGGGCCTGCACTTCGACCGGCAACCCGGCCGCGCCGCTGATGCAGGCTTTGATAGATTTTAAATCATACTTGCCTGCTTTGACATCGGGGTGATTGCTGAGGGTTGTGTAAAGCGCCGGCACACCCGGAAAGTAAGTGGGCCGGTGAATGTTGATAGCGTTAAGCACGTGGACTATATCGCGCGGGTTGGGAATGATAATCTGAGTGTGGCCGCCAAACACCGAGAGGTTCATGCAGACGGTCATCGAGTAGCTGTGGGTCAACGGCAGCGCAGTCAGCATGATTTCCGGCCCGGCGGATTGGCCGGCCCCGCTCAACCAGGCCGCCGATTGCAGAGCATTGGCCACCACGTTGCTGTGGGTCAACTGCGCCCCTTTGGGCACGCCGGTGGTTCCGCCGGTGTACATCAACACGGCGGTGTCTTCGGGCGTAATTTCGACCGGTTGCGGCTTGGTCGGCGCGGCGGCTAAAAAATCCTGAAACCAGACTGTGCCGGCATCCTGGGAAATGTCCACCCGATGGCCTTCTTTCTTCTCTTTGGCCAGGCTGAACAGGGTTTTGAGCAGGCCGGGGAAATACTCTTTGATATTGGTCACAATGACCTGCTTGAGCGCGGTATGGGCGCGGACCTGCTTGACATTTTTGTAGAGCAGGCTCAAGACGACGGCAAAGATGGCCCCGGCATCTTTCATCTGGTGCTCGATTTCGCGGGCCACATAGAGGGGGTTGCTGGGCACGACAATGCCGCCGGCTCGGAGCGTGCCGTAATAGGCAATGACATACTGCGGGCAGTTGGGCATGTATAACACCACCCGGTCGCCTTTTTGCAGGCCCTGCTGCTGCAAACCGGCAGCAAAGCGATCCGCCAGCGCATTCAGTTCGTGGTAACTCAGCCGGCGATGCTGCTCGCCCAGCCAGGGAGCCATGCCCCCAAAAATCAACGCCGTGCGCTCGGGATGCTGCTGGGCGCTCTGGCGCAAAAATTGATCCACCGGCTGGCGCGGATACTCAATCGAAACCGGCACGTTAGGATCGTAATGTTGGTGCCACACTCGTGGTTCCATACCCCCATCCTCTCTTGTTTTAGGCTTATGGTCTGATGCGTGATGCGTGATGCGTGATAACTCCAGGCAAAACCCTCACGCATCACGTATTATCAGAATATTATCAGAAATAGTCCCAATTGTCACCTATCCAAAGTTAGGCTGCGAAAAGCCTTACTTTGTTGAACGATGAGCTTAATTTTCCCCTCATTCCCTGTTCAGTGGGCGTCATTTCGGTTATAATGGGGTTAAGTGATGAGCAGCCTGCCGGACAAAATAAGGATTTCGGCCCACCAGGGCGAGACCGAAGAGATTCGGGCCGCCGCGTCCCCAAGAAAATTCGGGTGTAACCTGGCGACCGATTCATAGTTAGGCCTCATGAGGACAAGCTAATATGACAATCGCTGTAACGCAGAGCAAAATTCACTGGAACTATTTTCTTGCGCTTGAACGCGACTTGGAGATTGTGGCCCGGTACGTCGAATTCACGAAGCCCAACTTCAAGACCTTCTCGATTGAGTTGGCCCACCTTCTCTTCGCAGCGACATCGGAGGTAGATGTTGTTGCAAAACTGCTCTGTGAGCAAATTGCTCCGGGGGCACGATGTAACAACATTAATGACTACAAGGCAACACTATTGCCAGCCATTCCCGGTCTACCACGAACTAAGGTGTTCGTTCCCCGATTCGGTCTTCGCTTCACGCCCTGGTCCAAATGGGCAGGGGCAAACAACCCTGGGTGGTGGCGGAGCTACAACAATGTCAAACATCAACGCGATACACACTTTCAAGAAGCAACGTTGAAGAATGCATTGAACGCGCTTGGTGCCCTACTCATTCTCACTCTGCATTTTTACTCGAGGCAACTCGCGACTCCACCAAACGTGGTGCTTACCCCAAAGGAAACAACGCTTCAACTCAAACCCGAGCCCGCGCTGCTTCGCTTCGACGAGACTTGGTACAATGACAACTTGATCGTATGAGTGTCCTGTGACTATGAGGCCTAACAACGTGTTCGACCGGAGCGCGCGAAGCGGAAATCGCATCGTTACCTTCGGCGTCGTTCGCGCCCGGTCAACACGGGCGTTGGGCGCTCGTTGATAAACCAAACGCGCACTGCTAACTATTTGAGGGAGCTATTTAAACCAGACCTGTCAAGCTTTTTGACTTAACCCCATCTTGTAATTACAATATAGTTACAAAGTGAGGTGGGTCATGGTACATTCAACCGTCAAAACGCGTATTGTAAAAATCGGCAATTCTCAGGGTATTCGTATCCCTAAACCTGTTCTGGAACAACTGGGGTTTGTCGAAGAAGTTGAGTTGGAAATCCAGCCTGACCAATTGATTGTCCGCTTGCCCCACACTCCCAGACAAAATTGGGAAGAACATTTCCAAAAAATGGCTCAAGCAGGTGATGACCAGTTGCTTGATGAAACCGCGAGCCTAACCGACTGGGACGAGCGGGAGTGGGAATGGTAGTCAAACGCTTTGAGATCTATTTGGTCAATCTTGATCTAACCGTTGGCAGTGAAATCAAGAAAACTCGTCCTTGTGTCATCGTTTCACCCGATGAAATGAATCGGCACATTGCTACGGTGATTGTGGCCCCAATGACGACCAAAGGTAACGCCTACCCCACCCGAGTTAGCTGTGAGTTTGAGGGTAAAAAGGGGCAGGTCGTCTTGGATCAGCTCAGAACGGTGGACAAGAAACGATTAGCGAAGTGGTTGGGCGAGCTAGAGCAGGGGACACAGAAACAGGTGCTGGCGACTTTAGCAGAAATGTTTGCCGAGTGAAGGAATAAGCCAGGCCTCTGTTCCCCCGATTTTACCCCACGCAAGACGCAACACGCAACACGTCGCCTCTCACTCCCCTTCCAACCGCTCAATCGTCTCCACCATCAGCTCAACCGCTGCCCGCAGGGTCGGCCCATCGAAGGCAAATTTGGCCCCGGCGGTGGCGTAAAGTTGGGGCAGCGAAGCGGCGCCGCCCAGAGCCAACGCCCGGCGATAGCTGTCCACTGCCCCGGCCGGGTCGGCCAGCGAGTTGCGCCAGACCTGCACTGCGCCCAACTGGGCCAGGCCGTATTCCACATAATAAAATGGACTCTGGTGGATGTGCGGCTTGCGCTGCCAGCCGGTCATCATTTCCTCTTCCAGGCCGCTCCAATCCACGCCGGGCATAAAACGCTGCCACAAAGCCGCCCAGTAAGCATCGCAGCGGGCCGGGTCGGCGCTGAGCGCCGGGTTTTCATAGACCCAATGCTGAAAAGCATCCACCACCGCCATATACGGCCAGAACAAAATCGCCCCCTCCAGGTGTTCGATGCGGGCGCGGGCGGCCTCCGCTTGAGTGTAAAAGCTACCGGGCGCGGCCAGATAAGGCCCACCCAGATATTCCATGGCCATGGAGGCTACCTCGCCAAATTCCTCGCCTACCTGAAGCTGTTGATAATAGGGCAGGGCGCTGCTTTCAAAAACGTGGAAGGCGTGCCCGGCTTCGTGCAGCAGGGTTTGGACATCGTCGTGCAGGCCGACGGCGTTCATAAAAATAAAGGGGCGTTTGACCGCCGCCAGCGCGTCGCAGTAGCCGCCGGGTGCTTTGTTTTTGCGATTTTCCAGGTCGAGCAGGTTCTCGCCGCGCATGGTTTCAAAATAAGCCCCCAGGTGCGGATCAAGCTGCTGAAAAAGCGCCGCGCCCTTCACCGCCAGGTCGGCGGCGGCCCGATACGGGCGCAAAGGCGGCCGGCCCAGCGGGTCAACCTCCAAATCCCAGGGGCGCAGGGCGTCAATCCCCAAGCGCTGGCGGCGCTTTTCGTAGATGCGGCTGGCAACGGGAACCACTTCGGCCTCGATGGCCTGGTGAAATTGAAAACAGTCCGCCGGGCTATAGTCGAAACGGTGCAGCATTTGCCAGCGAAAGGTCCGAAAATCACTCAAGCCCGCATTGGCGGCCATTTGCTGGCGTAATTTTAGAAACTTTTGCCATAATTCATTAATCGCCGGGCGGTCGGCCAGCCGGCGCTGGGCGGCCAGCCGCCAGGCCCGCTCGCGCACAGTTCGATCCGGGTTTTGATAAACCGGCTGCAATTGGGCCAGGGTCAATTCCTCGCCGGCCCATTCCACCGTCTGCGCGCCGATAATTTTATCGTACTGCGTGGCCAGCTTTTGTTCTTCGGTCAAAAGCGGCAGATTTTCCGGGCGAAACAGGGCCGCCTCAGCCCGCATGCGCCGCAAGGGCAGCTCAAACCCGGCCGGTTCTAACCCGCTGGCCAGCAGCTTTTCCTTAAGCTGCTGCTCGGCCTCTTGCACCGCCGGATAAACTTCATCTAGAAAGGTGTTAAACTGCTGCTCGGCTTCGTGGTCGGCGGTATTGAGGGTAGTGGCAATAAAGAGGCGTTGATGGATTTCATCCAGGCGCTCACTCAAGCGGGTCCAATCCGCCAGAAAGGCGGTTACGGTGGCCGGGTCGAGCAGTCGGGCGTTCAGGTCACGGAAATACGGCTCGATTTGCGGCCAGGTCCACTGGCTCATCGCGGTTGCAGCTTGAGGTAACGTCTCGAACATTCAACCCTCCTGAAAATAATAACCAGTAAGTCCGATTTAGAGCGATGTTATATTTGAACTGAATCTTTTACTACCAGACACTTCTTAATCACGAATAACACAACTGGACGAATGACACAAATTATTTATAAAATTCAGAAAAATATTAGTGAAATCCGTTTATTCGTGCCATTCGTGATGAAAAGGGAAACCGAGTCACCAGCCTATATCTTACCGCAATTTCTGATGGGGAACGAATCGCCAACGGCAAAACACTTGCTCGCCATGGCTGGCTCTGCTATTATAAGGCCCATTGACAGGTAGCAAGTAGCAGGTATCAAAATTAACTTCCCGTTTTGCGTTCCTACGAGTTCCCAGGGAACTAAGGGAACTCGTAGGAACTAAGGGAGCTTATTCTTTGACAATTACAATGTATCCCCGTCTACCGTCTACCCATCTCTCAGGAGTCAATATTCATGAATTACAATTTCGACCAATACATCGAGCGCCGGGGCGGCGAGAGCTACAAATGGAACGACTACGGCGACGAGGTGCTGCCTTTGTGGGTGGCCGATATGGATTTTGCCGTGCCAGAGCCGGTGATTCGGGCGCTGCACGAGCGGGTGGCGCACGGCATTTTTGGTTACAGCCGGCCTTCGCCAAAACTATTAGATGTTATTTGCGAACGGATGCAGCGGCTCTATCAGTGGACCGTCAGCCCGGAGCAGATTGTCTTTCTGCCTGGCCTGGTGACCGGCCTCAACGTGGTCAGCCGGGCTATCGGCTCGCCGGGGACGGGCGTGCTGGTCCAGACACCGGTTTACCCTCCCTTTCTCAAAGCGCCTTTGAACCACGGGCGCATCCTGGATGGAACCGAACTGGTCGCCCGCCGCGAGGGCCGGCGGCTGGTTTATGAGCTGGATTATGATGCCTTTGAGGCAGCAATCACCCCCCGAACCCGCCTATTTCTCCTGTGCAATCCGCACAATCCCGTTGGCTACTGCTACACCCCCGCCGAATTGACCCGCATGGCCGAAATCTGTCTCCGCCACAACCTGGTTATCTGCTCCGATGAGATTCATTGCGACCTATTGCTGGGCAGCACCCAGCATACGCCCCTGGCCAGCCTGGCCCCGGAAATTGCCGACCGCACCATCACCCTGATGGCTCCCAGCAAAACCTTTAACCTGGCCGGGCTGAAATGCAGTTTTGCCATTGTCTCTAATCCCGACCTGCGCCGCCGCCTGAACATGGTCTCCGCCGGTATGGCCCTGGCCGTGAATGTCATGGGCTTAACCGCCGCCCTGGCTGCCTATCGCGATGGCGGCGAGTGGCTGGACCAGCTGCGCACTTATCTCACGGCCAACCGCGATTTTGTGGTCAACTACGTTCAGGAATATCTGCCCGGCCTGGCGACGACCGTTCCCGAAGCCACCTATCTAGCCTGGTTCGACTGCCGGGAGGCAGGGATTGAGGGCAACCCTTTCCAATTCTTTTTGAAGCAGGCCCGCGTCGCCCTCAACGACGGCGCTCACTTTGGACCGGGTGGCGAAGGTTTTGTCCGGCTCAATTTTGGCTGTCCCCGCTCTATCCTCACCCAGGCTTTGGAGCGCATGCAGGCGGCGTTGGCCGGTTGAGAAGCTAACTTTGAGGAGTGCAAAAGCTAAGTTTTTGCACTCCTGTGACCCCCGTCACTTCAAACGTATGACTTCCCGCACCTGAGCAGGTGACTGGCAGCACTACCGAACACTGTTCAATTTTGCTATACTCCTTCCATAACGCCGCGGAAATCCAACTTTCGTCGCCTCGACAATACAACTTTTGATGGATGACGCTACACCCCACTCGCGGTTATAATTCAAGCATAGGTTCAAAAAATAGCAATATGTGCGGTAAACGAGCAGTGTAAGAGTTTGGAACATTTTACAAATTCTTAACAAAAAACCGATTGACAAACAATCCCTCGTTTGATACAATAATTTCCGTACATTGTTCAGTTTTTATACATTATTCAGAAGATGTCAGAGCTTTCACCCCGCCAGCGGCGCTATTACAAAACTAAAGAAACTATCCTGCAAGCGGCCAGAGAAATTATTGCCGAAAAGGGCCTGAATGGACTATCTCTACGCGAGCTGGCCCGCCGGATTGATTACAGCCCATCCGGATTGTATGAATACTTTAACAGCAAAGAAGAAATCATCACCGCCGTGTGCGTCGAAGGGTTGGGGCTGTTGAGCAATTATCTCAACCGTGCTCCGGCCAATTTGCCGCCGGCTGAGCGGCTGCTGGAAATGGGTTTAGCTTACCTGGATTTTGCCCGCGAGCATCCCGAACATTTCCGCTTAATCTTTGCCTCACTCAGCCACGAACAATCCCACCTGGCCGAGGAAGCGTTGAACGGCGACTCGCCTTACCATCTGTTACTACAGGCGGTGCAGGCGGTCATCGAAACCGGCGAGTTTAGCGTCAGCGAAGATTTTGACCTGGAAGATATGGCTTTTAGTCTGTGGGCGTTGGTCCACGGTTTGGCGGTGCTAGAGCAAAGCCATTTAACAAAATTTCAACAGGAAAACCCTACCCAGCTGTATCGCCGCGCCCTGCGTGTCTTTGGCGAGGGGTTGAGAAATAAAAACTTTTTACCGGATAACTCGTAGAGTCACCGGGAAACAGTACGGAAATTATTAGAACAAGCATGGTAACATTTAGCCGATGCATGCAAACTGTGAAGGAGCAACTCATGAATCTCAAACTTATTGCCACAACTCTTGCTTTGACTTTGATGGTGGGTATCACTGCCGCTTGTGGCGGCAGCGAAACGCCCACCGCTGAGCCGGTCGCCGAAGCTCAAGCCGCCGAAGGCCCGGCGGTTGTTTCTGCGGAAGCCTTTGTGGTGCCGGTAGCCGACGCCGAGCTCTCTTTTGAGGTCGGGGGGCGGGTGGCCGACATCAAGGTTGAAGAAGGCGATACCGTAGCTAAAGGCGACGTGCTGGCCCAACTCGACCAGACAACCTATCAAGCCAATTTGGCTTCCGCCGAAGCAGCCTTGTTTGAAGCTGAAGCCAATTTAGCCAAAGCCCAAGCTGACTTGGCCAAGACCCAGGCCCCGGCGACCCCTGAACAAATTGCCCAGGCAGAAGCAGCCCTGGCCAAAGCTCAGGCGGCTCTGGCCGAGCAAATTGCCGGGCCAACTGAAGAAGCCATCAATGTGGCCAAGGCTGAGGTATGGGCCGCCCAGGCCAGCCTGAATGAAGTTCTGGCCGGCAGCCGGGATGAAGATATCGAGGCTGCCTCGGCCAAGATGCTACAAGCCGAAGCCGAAGTTCGCCTGGCCCAGGCCGATTACGACAAGTTTGTTTACGGCGACCCCAAAGTGGCCGAACCGTATGGCGTAGCGCTGCAAAAAGCGACTCTGGCCTACGAAGCAGCCAAAGCCGAATACAATAAATTAGTTAACGGCGCGACGGAAGAAGCCATTGCCGTAGCCCGCGCCGGCGTAGCCAAAGCTCAGGCGGCTCTGGCCGAAGCCCAAGCCGGCGCTACTCCTGAACAGATCGCCCAGACCCAGGCCGATGTGGCCAGCGCCCAGGCTGCGCTGGAGGAGTTAAAGGCCGGTGCGACGGATGAGGACATTGCTGTGGCCGAGGCCGGCGTTAAGATTGCCGAAGCCGGGGTTGAGAGCGCCAAAACGGGAGTCACCTCGGCCCAGGCGGAACTGGCCAAAACCGAATTGATTGCGCCACTAAGCGGCACGATTGGCAGCCTGAATATCGAAGAGGGCGAAATTGTCCAGGCCGGGGTTCCCGCCATCTCTCTGGGCGACAGCTCCCGCTGGCAAATTGAAACCGACGACCTGACCGAAATTGATGTGGTCAATGTTCGCCCGGGAGCGAATGTCAGCATCAGCGTTGACGCTCTGCCCGGCGAAGAGTTTACCGGCAAAGTTGTCCGCATCACGCCCAAATCTGAAACCAAAGCCGGCGATGTGACCTACACCGTTCTGATTGACATCACCGACGGCGACACGTCCAAACTGCGCTGGGGCATGACCACCTTTGTGGACATCGAAATTGGGCCGGAACTGTAGGAATGGTAAAGGTAGGTAAGTAAAATGACACGTCTTGCGTCTTACGTTTTACGTTTTACGTTTTACGTTTTAATAGCGGTGGTCGCCCTGGTTAGCCTGAATGGGACCGGGGGAGCGCAGGCCCAGGAAAACACGCCTAAAGTTGTGGATGATCTGAATACCAACCTGGCCCGGGCTGCCGCCAAAAGCTTTTTGACCACCCTGACCCGGCCTGAACTGGCTAACGCGATGAACTTTTACCTGACGGATGATGTCAAAAACAGCAACATCCTGAGCGGGTTGCAGAACCCCGCTGTGACCGATTTTGAAATTACGGCGGCAAACTGGGCCACGGAAAAGACGTATCAGGTTCAAGCCCTGCTGCAGCCGGACGACCGCCAAATCAACGTTTACGTCGGCCAGTATAATGGTCTATGGCAGGTCGAAGGGATTGATTTACTCCTGCCTTCTACCGAGAGCGGCAGCGCCCAAACTACCAGCGCCGGCATCACCGCCGCCACTACCGCCAATGTCCAGCCGGTGGCCGGCAACGGCAGCGGCAAGCTGGTCTTCCAAACTCAAAGCGGCGGCGGCATCTACAGTATCAATGCCGACGGCACGGGCTTGAAGTACATCACCAACGGCATTGACCCACAACTATCGCCGGATGGGACCAAGATTGCCTTCACCCGCTGGGAACCCGAATACGCCCTGTACACCATCAACCTCGACGGCGCCGGCGAGCAAGTTTGGACCAAGGGCTGGCGGCAAATGAAGTCGCCCACCTGGACGGCGGACGGAGCGAGCATTATTTTTAGCTGGCAAAACGGCGGCCGATTGGAAGAGGAAGAAAAACGCATCAACCTGGCCGACGCCACCCGCAATGAGGACGGGGTTGAAGTGCCACAAGGCGCTCGCGATGTTGAAATTGAGAACGGGGTGCTGGAATATCGAATACCCGCCGACGCCCACTGGAATTTGAAACAGATCAAGCTGGCCGATGGGCAACTAACCGACCTGGCCGCCGGGAAATACGCCTACAGCCCAACCGCCAGCCCCGTCAACCCTAACGAAGTGATCTACACCTTTGGCGGCAGCGGCATCGGCCTGCTCGACGTACCGGGCAATGCCTCTCGCACGGTATCGGCTGAAATCCGTGACCGCGCCCCGGTGCTCTCGCCGGATGGCAGCAAGGTGGCGGTTTCGTTCTGGCAGGATGGTAATTGGGAAGTCTACACGATGAACCTCGATGGCAGCGACCGGCAGCGTTTGACCAGCACGCCGCTCACCGTGATTGCCGAGCAATCAGAACTCAAGACTGAATTTGTGGACGGCAAGGAACGTATTGTGCCGGGGGAGAATCCCCATTGGAATAACGCCGCCCCGGCCTGGTCGCCCGATGGCTCGCAAATTGCCTTTATGACGGATCGCACCGGCAAGTGGGAATTGTGGATTATGAACGCCGATGGCTCCAACCAACGGCCTATGTTCCCCAACGGCGCACTCGATGGCCTGACCTTCAACTATGCCGGGGTGGACGAGCGGATGATTTCGTGGGGGAAGTGATTTTAGGTTTTGGATTTACGATTTCACGTCTTGCGTGTTGCGTCTTCCGTTAGCTTCACGCCCTACGCAACACGCAAGACGTACCACGTTTCTGAGGAGTTTTTAGATGAGCAAGCGAGTGGCAATTTTGGTCGGTGGGGGGGATGTACCGGGATTGAATATGTGCCTCAAGAGTCTGGTCTACCGCACCATTGACGCGGGGTTTGAGCCGATTGGGGTCCGCAAGGGGTGGGAAGGATTGATCCGTTACAATTATCACGATCCAACCACCTATGGCGACAACTTTATTGAACTGAGCAAGAATATGGTCCGCCCGATTGACCGCACCCCCGGCTCTTTTTTGCACGCCTCGCGGGTTGATCCGTCTCAGACTCCCCGCCGTCTAGTCCCTGAGTTTTTGCGGCAGGGAGAGGCCGACAAGCAGGATTTGACCGGACACATTAAAGAAGTGGTGCAGCGCCTCGGCTTTCACGCCCTGATTGTTCTGGGCGATGACGATATGCTGCGCTGCGCCGCTCAATTGAGCCGGGAAGGGACGCCGATTATCGCCATCCCCAAAACGGTGCATAACAACATTCACGGCACGGATTACACCATTGGCTTCAGCACCGGGCTGGCGCGTGGGGTCGCATTTATTCACGAGCTGCGTGCCCTGGCCGGCTCGCGGGAGCAGGTGGTGGTGGTCGAGACCTTTGGGGCAAACTCCGGCCTGAGTTCCTTGATGACGGCATTTCTGGCCGGAGCCGACCGGGCCATCATCCCCGAAGTGCCGTATGATCCAGAACGGCTGGCTTACCTGGTGATGCGGGATAAAAGCGTCACGCCGGGCAATTACGCCGTCGTGACGGTTAGCGACGGCTCGCGGATTGTGCCGGAAAAGTTGTTGCAATATACGCCGCATCTTTCGCCGCGCAGCAAGTCGGAGGTATTGAAACAGCTCACCGCCGACAAGGCCAAAGAGATAAAAGCCAGTGAAGATTTTATTCTGGATGAAGTGGTCGAAACCGGCAGCAGTCTGGCCGGGAGCGGTATGGTGGCGGCGGAACTGCTGCAACATCTCATGGGCGAAGAAGTTTTTATGCAGCCCCTGACCTATTTGCTCCGCACCGGCTCGCCCGACGGCCAGGATTTGCTGGGCGCGACCAATTTTGCCATCCTGGCCACCCGCTTGTTGGTTCAAGGCAAATTTGGCCGGATGACCGCCTACCAACAACGCTACAACCTGACCGATGTAGACCTGCAAATCGTCACCCAGGGTGTTAATGCGGTAGACATAAAAGAAATGTATGACCTGGACAACTATCGGCCCAAAGTCAACCTGATTTGGGCAGCGCAGGAGAAATAGAAGATGGAAGATAGAGGATGGAGGATGGAAGATAGAGGATAGAAGATAATCTATCTACCATCTACTATCTTCAGCTTCTCCCCTACTTCCTACTCCTTACTCCTTTTTTGGAGGATTAACGAATGAGTAAAACAAACGGCAACGGCCACAACGGCCACGACAAAATTATCGAAGTTAAAGATGTGTTTAAAAACTTCAAGGTTGGCGACGGTGAAGTGACCATCCTGAAAGGGATTTCGTTTGATGTGAAACCCGGCGAATTTGTCTCGATTGTGGGGCCGTCGGGCAACGGCAAATCTACCTTGCTGAACATGATTACCGGCATTGATCGGCCTTCCGCCGGTGAGGTAATTGTCACCGGGCGCGAAGTCCACAAGATGAGCGAGAACAAGCTGGCCTCGTGGCGAGGCGAGCATGTTGGCATCATCTTCCAGTTCTTCCAGATGCTGCCGGCTCTGAGCCTGCTGCAAAACGTCATCCTGCCGATGGACTTTGCCAACAAATACAGCCCCAAAGAGCGCCGCGAGCGGGCCATGCACCTGCTAGAAACGGTCGGTTTGGCCGATCAGGCCGAGAAGCTGCCGAGCATGGTTTCCGGTGGGCAGCAGCAACGGGCCGCTATCGCCCGCGCCCTGGCTAACGACCCGCCCCTGCTGGTCGGCGATGAGCCAACCGGCAACCTCGACACCCGCACCGCCACCGACGTATTTGAGCTGTTCAGCAAACTGGTCGAGCAGGGTAAAACCATGATCATGGTCACGCACGACAAAGAACTGGCCAAGCGCGTGCCGCGCGTGGTCGAAATTACCAACGGCAAAATCACCCGCGATGAGTTTGTCGGCGGGGCAACGTGGACGGGGTATTGATACGTATCAAGTGTCAGGTGTCAAGGTATCAAGTGTCAAGGGGGGTATAAAATGTTACGTCTTGCGTATTCCGTCTTAATAGAGAACACGCAAGACAATAAATCGTAAATCGTAAATCAAAAATCGTAAATCATTATGAGCGTCATTTGGTTCAAGGTCTGGTTTGACCTGTGGCACAATAAGGTAAGAACGGCACTGGCAGTGTTGAGTATCGCTGCCGGTGTTTTTGCGATTGGGGCTATCTTTGGCATGGTGGATCAACTGCTCTCCGGAATGGATAAGGCTCACCAGGCTGTGACCCCTTCGCACATTCAAATGTATTTGATTGACCGAATTGACCGCGATACGGCCATTCGCCTGGAAAATATTGCCGGCGTCGAAGAAGTGGAAGTGACCAATGAGGTCACGGTACGTTACAAACTTAACCCCGCCGACGAGTGGAAACGCGGCCAAATGGTCATGCGCGACGACTACGACGAGCAGAAGTACGACATCTTGCAGCTCAAAGAGGGCGAGTGGCCTCACCGCGACGACGAGGTGGGCATCGAGCGGCTGTCGAGCCAATACTTCGGCATTGACCTCGGCGATAAGGTCATCTTTGAACTCGACGGCATGGACCGCGCTCTGCCCATTACCAGCAAAATTCGCCATCCCTTTGTGCCGCCGCCCCAATTCGGCGGGGATGCCGTCTTTTTTGTCAACGCCCAGGGCATGGAACGGTTTGAGATTCCCGAAGGCGAGTTTGGCAATCTCAAGGTGCGGGTCAAACCGTACAGCCTGGAGTTAGCCAAAGAGGTGGCCTCGGAGATCAAGGACCGGCTGGGCAAAGAAGGCGTGGGGGTGGCGGTCACATTTTATCAAGACCCGGCAGAGCATTGGGGCCGCTTCTTTGTCGAGGGCCTTAACCTGGTGCTGCAAGTGCTGGCTGTGATTTCGGTTTTTTCCAGCGTGGTGCTGGTGCTGAACACCCTGACCGCGCTGATTACCCAGCAGACCAACCAGATTGGCATTATCAAGGCCATCGGCGGCAAAACCGGCGATATTATGAAGGTCTATCTGGCCGGGGTGTTTGTGTATGGGGTGCTGGCCCTGCTCATCGCCCTACCGCTGGGCGCTTACCTGGCCTTCGGGATTACCCAGTGGTGGCTGAACCTGTTTAACATTGATTACGAGGTGTTTCAAATCTCGACGCGGGCGGTCATTTATCAATTTCTGGCGGCCGTGGCCGCGCCGCTGATTGTGGCCCTCTGGCCGATTCTGAGCGGGGCGACCATCACCGTGCGTGAGGCCATTGCCAGCTACGGCCTGGGCGGCGACTTCGGCTCGAACTGGCTGGACCGGACCATCGAGCAGGTAGGGCAGAAGTTTCTCTCGGCGCCTTACGTGATTGCCGTAGGCAATATGTTCCGGCGCAAGGGCCGCCTGATGTTGACTCAACTGGTACTGATTACCGCCGGGGCCATGTTCCTGGTGGTCATGAGCCTGGCCGCCTCGATCAACCTGACCCTGGATAACGAATTTGGGCGGCGCAACTTCAACCTGTTCATCATTTTTGACGAGAATTACCGGATTGACCGCATGGTGCAAATGGCCGAAGCGGTGGAGGGCGTGGAGAAAGCCGAGGTCTGGTTCAGCAAATCGGCCTCGATTCTCAAGGAGGGCCAACGGACCAAAGAAGCCGGCCTGGGCGCGGAATTGGTCGGCATGCCGGCTGACAGCGATTTTTACCGCCCCTTAGTGGTGGCCGGGCGCTGGCTGCGGCCGGGGGATGACCGGGTGGTAGTGATGAACCAGGAAACGGCGGAAGAGAACGGCATCACCCTGGGCGACGCTATCACCCTCGATTTGGGCGATTTGGGCAAAGATGACTGGCAGGTGATTGGCATGTACCGGGTTATTTTTGGCGGCAACTTCAGCAGCGATACCCTTTACGCGCCGCAAGAAGCGGTCTTCAGCGCCACCAAAAAACACAACGAGGGCGGCTCACTGCGGGTGCTGACCAGCAGCAGTGAGGCCAACCTGACCGATCGGGTACGCGATGAATTGGTTGATCGCTACACCGCCCGCAACATGGATGTCCTCTTTACCCAAACCGGCAACGAGGAACGGACCTCCGCCGACAGCCAATTCAGCATCACCACGACCATGCTGCTCTTCCTGGCGATCATTGTCGCCGTCGTCGGCGGGATTGGGCTGATGGGGTCGCTCTCGATCAGCGTGGTCGAGCGCACCCGCGAAATCGGGGTGATGCGGGCCATCGGGGCGCGCTCACGCACCATTTTGGGCATGTTTATGATGGAAGGCGTGTTGCAAGGTCTCTTTAGCTGGCTGGCGGCCGTGCCGATTTCCATCGCCGCCGCCGCTTCGCTGGCCCGGGTTTTGGGCCAGGCCATGTTCGACGCCAACCTGGATTACCAGTACAACTACACCGCCGTACTGGTCTGGCTGGGCATCATCCTGATTATCTCGACCTTGGCTTCGATTTTGCCCGCCCGCAACGCCACGCAGATTAGTGTGAGGGATAGTCTGGCTTACGGATAAGTGAGTAGAAGGCGCAAAAGAGGGTGGTCATACCAATAAATTTATTCATCGTTATTTTCCGCCCAGTTCTCAACTTCTAACTGGGTGATGCGCTCAAAATGCTTTCGATTGTGAGTGACCAGGATTAAACCGTTGGCTATGGCCGTAGCCGCTATCAGTATACCCAACGCATTTCAAAATTTCCGTAGCTGACGCATCCCCATGCGTCAGCGGACGGCATAGGGATGCCGTCCTACGGAAATTTTAGCGTGCGCTTAGTATAAATCAATATCGTCAATGGGTTGCCCGTTCTTTCGCGCATCGGCATATATCTCAGCAGCGATGTCAGCCACCTCTTGAGTAAGAGGGAGAACCGTATTCTGACCAACAAAACTGAGAAATAGGTCTAATTGTTTATGGGCATCACGGTGTTTCAGACCGCTTACAATTTCGTAGTAAGTGATAATACTCAAGTTGATGGTTTCATACTCTTTCAGGTAGGCTTCAAATTTACCCACAACTTGAAGATGTCCTCTAAAAAATAAAGACAAAATGTTTGTGTCAATCAGGGCTGCCTTCATTTCTTCTCCCGGTGAAAGCTTGGCGACGACGTTGAGTTATTTCTGCCGTGAAATCAGTGAATAGTTCATCCGGCATATCTTTCCAAGAACCGGCAAAAGCCAAGATAGGATTTGGTCCTGTGACCTCTGCTCTTTCCAACCCTAATCTGAAATAGTGGATAAAATTATATAAATCAGCCAGTTTATCTTCGGAGATAAGCTCTATCTCTTGCAAAACCTTACTTTTTATCAGTAATGAAGTCATTGTTACCTCCAGACACAACTCACTCGCTAATTCCTGCCCAAACTGTAAGAGTATTATACTTGTAATCGGGTGCTTTGTGAAAACAACTGATATGGACCAAAACGAAAATGAGATGACCTAAGCCATGTCATTTCGAGGAACGCAGTGACGAGGAATCCCTCGAATATTCTCTAAAATGTGACTCTGTAGGGATTTCTCCCTTCGGTCGAAATGACATGCTAAAATAATCGTAAATCGTAAATCATAAATCGGAAATCGCTATGAGCGTAATCTGGAACAAAGTCTGGTTTGATCTGTGGAACAATAAAGTCCGCACGGCCCTGGCCGTGTTGAGTATCGCTATTGGCGTGTTTGCCATTGGGGCCATTTTTGGCATGGTGGATCAACTACTGTCGGGCATGGACCGCGCTCATCAGGCGGTGACGCCCTCGCACGTCTTTATGGCCCTCAACGAGCGGATTGACCGCGATACCGCCGAGCGGCTGGAAGACATCGCCGGGGTGGAGGACATCGAGGTTTTGAACGAGGTCGCCGTGCGCTACAAACTCCACCCGCAGGATGAGTGGCAAGCCGCCCGGCTGATTATGCGCGATGATTACGCAGATCAAACCTACGACACCCTCCAACTGAAAGAAGGCGCGTGGCCTAAGAAGGACGAATTTGCTATCGAGCGCCTCTCCAGCCAATTCCTCGACGTGGAAATTGGCGACAAGGTCATCTTCGAACTGGATAAAACCGACCGCGCCTTCCCCATCAGCGGCAAAATCCGGCATAACTTTGTCGAGCCGCCCGCTTTCGGCGGCGACGCCGTCTTCTTCACCGACGCCCAGGGCATGGAGCGTTTTAACATCCCGGAGGGGGAATTTAACGGGCTGTTTGTGCGCGTGACCCCTTACAGCGCCGAGTTTGCCCGTGACCGCGCCTCCGAAATCAAAGACCGGCTGGGCAAAGAGGGTGTCGGCGTCGGCTTTACCTCCTATCAAGACCCCAACGAGCACTGGGGCCGCTTTTTTATCGAGGGCATCAACCTGGTCTTGCAAATCCTGGCCGTCATCTCGCTGTTTATGAGCGTGATTTTAGTAACCAACACCATGACCGCCCTCATCACCCAGCAAATCAACCAGATTGGCATGATCAAAGCCATCGGCGGCGGCACGGGAATTATTCTCAAAATTTACCTGGCGACAGTCTTGATTTATGGTCTGCTGGCCTTTCTCATCTCGCTGCCGCCGGGGGCGATGGCCGCGTTTGGCATCAGCCGGTGGTTTTTGAACCTGTTCAATATTGATTATGACGTGTTCCAGGTGTCGCTGCGGGCCGTAACCTTCCAGGCCATCGCCGCCACCCTGATCCCCGCCCTGGCCGCCCTGTGGCCGGTGCTGACCGGCTCGGCCATAACCGTGCGCGAAGCCATTGCCAGCTACGGCCTGGGCGGCGATTTCGGCTTCAGTTGGCTGGATCGCACCATCGAGCGGCTGGGGGCGCGCCTCTTATCCTCGCCCTATGCCATTGCCCTGGGGAATATGTTCCGGCGCAAAGGGCGGCTTATCCTGACCCAGGTGGTGCTGGTTGGCGCGGGGACCATGTTTTTGATGGTCATGAGCCTGTCGGCCTCGATCAGCTATACCCTCGATACCGATCTCAACCGGCGCGGCTTTGATATTCGCCTCGGCTTTGAAGACCCGCAGGCCGAAAAGCGGGTGATGAGCATGCTTCGCCCCATTTCCGGCGTGGCCGAGGCCGAACTCTGGTACACCGCCCCTGCCGCCATCTTGAAAGAAGGCCAGCGTCTCAAAGAAGCCGGGGTCGGGGCGCAGGTGATTGGCATTCCGGCGGGCAGCCATTATTACAAGCCGATGATTATTGCCGGACGCTGGATCGAGCCGGGCGACGAGCGGGTGCTGGTCATTAGCAAAGACACTGCCGACGACAACAACATCAAGGTCGGCGATACCGTGACCCTGAACCTGTTTGAACTGGGCGACGCGCAATGGCAGGTCATCGGCATCTTCCAGGTTATTTTTAACGGCGGTTTCGACGCCACCCCCATTTACGCCCCACTGGAGGCGGTTGCTGCTGCTACCAAGCAGTACAACGAAGGCACCCGGCTGCTGGTCCGCACCACCAGCCGTGACGCGGAAACCGTTGGCGCGATGTACACCCAACTCAAAGATTTGTACGAAGACCGCAACATGGAAATCAACGTCTTCGACGCCGGCACCACGCCCCAGGACCGCATTGATGCCATCAGCCAGTTTGATGTGACCACCAATATGCTGATGATGCTGGCGATTATTGTCGCCCTGGTTGGCGGCATCGGCCTGATGGGGTCGCTTTCAATCAGCGTGGTCGAGCGCACCCGTGAAATCGGGGTGATGCGGGCCATTGGGGCGCGCTCGCGGACCATCATGGGCATGTTCATGATGGAGGGGGTACTGCAAGGGTTGTTCAGTTGGGCGCTGGCCGTACCCCTGTCCTTCTTCCTGGCCCAGCCTCTCTCCAACGCCCTCGGCCAGGCCATGTTCGACGCCAACCTGGATTACCAATACAACTACGCCGCCGTGCTGGTCTGGCTGGCCATTGTGCTGGTCATCTCCACCCTGGCCTCCATCCTCCCGGCTCGCAGCGCCACCCAGATCAGCGTGCGGGACAGCCTGGCGTATGTATAGCCGATCACAGTTGATTGCATCCCCAAACCAAGCTTCGAGACAAAAGCGCAGTGGTTAAGCTTGCAGAAATATCTTTTCCGGGATAACATTATGTAAAATATGAAATTCTCGGATCAGGCCGTATAAAAGGAATTACCAGAGATATGGCTAAGATTTCTATCCAAAAGCCCACAGATCAACCTAGCGGTAAAGCCAGACTACTAGACGAATTACGAACGAACCTTAATCGGGCCGATTTAGACAGATTTAGGATTATTGTGGCTTTTGCTAAAGTAGGGCCGTTATTAAGACTCAAACAAGATATTCAAAATTGGATTGGTAATGGTAAAATTGTGGAGGCTATTTATTGACAGTGGCCTGGCCCCCAGTGAAATCGAAGCTCGAAAAGCTGTTGTTGGCGAGGGCAAACAAACTGCCAGGAAACCCCAACCGTCATTCCCCAAACTAAAGATTACTCCACCAAGCCCTATCCCCAAAGAAAATTTACATAAACCTAAAAGAAAAAAAGCTGTTACTCCGCCTGAGAAAATAATCCCTCTAAAAATAAGCCCAATTGCTGTCCAGGCGCTTGTGATACAAATAATCCCCCATCATAATGGCGAAGTATTTCTGAGCAAAAGAGCGGTTGACAAAAATCCTGAATTTTTTGGTTGGCCGTTTACAGGATGGACAACACCCAAAAAAGGTTCAAACAAAGCCTATCCTCAAAGAATCCCGGATCCAATCGTTAATATAACTGTATTCAACTCATCAGGGGAACCAATTATCACTCATGTTGGATATGGTCTTAACACTGTCTTTTACGAGCGAAGATCAGAAGTACGGATTACTGTCCCTCAAGATGTTATAAGAGCTTCACCTGATGATTCAATTATGGTTATGAAGCAAGCGGAAACTGATCAACCACACGACTATGACATCGAGATTTACGTACCTGGCAGCGAGCAGTACAATTCCTACCTGGCTGTCTGCAATCAAACAATGCCCTCAGGAGGTAAGGCAACTCCGAGGAAATTTGGCTGGCTTTAATTTACCGTTTTCTAAACCAGATGATGTCATTGTCGGTAATACTATTCTTATTATGCAGTCTATTCTCTTGAGTTACGGTAATTGGAATAAGGTCAACCAATTCCCAGCCTAACTCGCAGCCACACTCCTGGATAAATTGTCCACTTTTTATGGCAATCTCCTGCTCCCCCGCTTGAGTTTTATTATCCCCAATCACAAAAAATAATGAGCCGTTTGGAACAACAACTTGGCTGAGATTGGTTAAAACAGCAGTCATATCATGATAGTATCTATAGAGCAAAGCGGCTTGATTCTTACGCCGGAAACCTACCTCAGCATTTTTGTTTAACTCATAAATCTCAGTAATTGTTTTCCGGGCAATGGGCGAGCGAATAATATCAAAATCAGCCGCCTCAATTTTTAGATCTATCTGGGTTTTATCTTTGGGTAAAATTTCGCGTGAGCCGATTAAACTGTACTCAAGGGCATTCCTTTCCCTCGACTTTAACCCGAATAATAGCAGGATGCTTAATCTGTCGGTATCAATATAAGGCAGCGCCGTTGCATAAGGGGGGCTGGTCACAACGGCATCAATGGCTTGTCGCTCAAGGCGAGCCTGGCTGAAAGTTCCAAAATCCCGGCAATCGGCCAAAAATGCTTCGGCTTGACCAAATTCGACCGGAGCCTGATTGGTGCGCTGCGCGAAGTGCCTCAGGCGTTCTCGCTGCTCGCTCAATTTCTTGGCATACAAATCTTTAACCGGCGCATCGTCTATCGAATTTTTGCGCCGTCTAATTCGTAAATCTTTAGGTTCTTGCTGCGAGATTTCCCGGACGATACTGCTCAAGCAAATTTCTAAAAATTCTTGAAGGATAGGTTCTGGAATTTCACCTATCGCTCGGAAAATCCAACCCAATTTTCTCAGAACCAGCTCAGGAAACCAGGACTCAAGTTCATTCAAACACGTTTCATTAAATACTTCTTTGTTACTTTCATCAAGATTAATCTGCTCAAGTTGGCGAATAAATTGGGCCAGTAGTCTGTCCACAAGATGTAAATCCAGGGTCAAAATATTAGTTTTAGCTCTGGCAATTTTTACGGCCAGGGGGTTTATGTCAAAACCTTTGGCCTCCAACCCATTCAGATAACCTTCCAGTAGAACGGTGCCGCTCCCACAAAAGGGGTCTAAAATTTTTTGTTTGGGTTCTAATCCGGCCAGATTAAATAAACTTTTAGCCAGTTGGGGATAGAATTTGCCCTTGTAGGGGTGTAGGCCATGCGTAGCGTATTTGGGGTCTTTTCGTTTTGACTGCGAAGTAAAAGCATCCCCATTTTCTAAAATCGCCTGCCAGGTTGACTCACGACTATATTCCGCCGCCCAATAGCCATGAGTAAAGGTAAGCCTCCGTAATCGGTCAACTTTCAAGGGATTAATAGAGAGGATCGGGTTCTCCATAACCGTCTCTTCCGGCTCTATTCCTATCACATTTTTAAGCTCCAAACGTCTGATGACATCTTCATAAGGCCACAATTTATAAGGTGGCTTGAGTAAATTAAACATAATTGAGTGGCAGGGTTTTCTTAATACAAGTAAATCCTCTTCTCGCAAGCGCCGCGCCGGAGATATAAATGACCGTTTTATGGCATGAACTTCTCTTTTTACCAAACCAACAACTTCAAACCCGATTTCCTGAGCTATTCGGGCCATGAGTTCAGCAGTTTGATAGGCAGTTCCTTCAAAGAGCGCATCCCCCAGCACAATGACGGCATAACGCCCTGGGCGCAGCCCTCGATACATTTTTTGTAAACATATCTGCATTTCGTCTAAATAGACTTCAATGCCGGTTCCCTCTTTTTGGTGTCGCAAATGGGAGCCAATTTCACCTTTTGCCATAAAACGGGGATCGTAGCCCAGCCAGAACAGTCGAAAGCGATGATACAAGTGATAATCCGTAGCATTTGGGTACGGCGGAGAAGTAACAATGAGATCAATAGAGTTGGCCGGAACAACATCACTGGTGCGTAAATCAGCCGTTTGAAATTGGGCAGCGCGAAATCTTAGCAATGTGGACAGATGCCTTACTTTACCCAAAGCCAAGTTTAATTCATTAGCCCACATGCGCAGAATAGAACCCGGCTCAACCTCTCGCGGCTTGCTGGCATACCTGGTTTCACCATCTTGAAATGAAGCTTTGATAATTATTTTTGAAAAAGCAGCCTCAGCCAATATTTTGCAGTTAGCGTTTTCTATGTCTTTGATACGCCAGCGGATGTAACCTAACTCTGATATGGCCGTAGGGTGGAACCACTTTTCGCAATTTGGAATGTCCGGGATAAACGAGTTAAATTCACGCTGAAGTTTGGTCAGCGTATCAATAATGGTTAAACTATTCAAAGCCTGCAATTCAAGTTCCGCGGTAAGGCTGTTAATAGCAATTTCTTCTTCCGGGGTCAACGTTATTGTTTTGGCTTTGCCAATTAATGTAGCGATAGGGTTTATATCAGAGCTGATCGCCTGGCGACCTAGCAACAGGGCTTCCAGGGCCGTAGTGCCACTGCCCCCAAAGGGGTCCCAAACGGTCTCTCCCCTCAGAGAGAGCATCTTAATTAAATAGCGTGGAATTTGGGGAATAAATTTGGCCGGATAGGGATGGAGGTTATGGGACAAGTAGGTAGTATCAGCCTCAGTAAAGGCCCAATCCTGTTGCTTTAGACGCTCTAATACCGCCGTAGGATTTTCTAAATCCCGGCAACTTTTTATTTCCAGGTTGTGAACATCAACAGCAGTTTGAGCAACTCGATGATCAAACAACTCTGCCAAAGTATTGCCTCGCCCTTTGAAATCTGCACTCAACGTGTCATTTTGCCTTCTGGGGATTTTGAGTACAAATGTAGCGTTTATCATAGTTTTAGTCAACCTCGTCACTCTAAATATAACACTTTTATAGCCTTATGGCAATTACACGATTTCGTGTTTATAGTTATTATTCTCATTCCTTTGGCCTCCTATCCACCCTCAGACCGAGGGCAAATCCCCCTTTTGTCTGATGCCATTCCCTCTATTTTGGGGTAAACTACCCTGGAAACAGGAAGTAGCAAGAGCCTCCCCTACTCCCTACTACTTACTACCTTCTACCGTTTGGGATAAACATTATGGGCGTTATTCGACATAAAATTTGGAGTGATTTGTGGAACAACAAAGGCCGCACCTTGCAGGTCGTGTTGATTATTGCCATGGGCGCGTTTGCTATTGGGGCGACCCTGGGCGGCAGCGACTTGATGCGCCAGGTGATGTCGAGGGATTGGCGGGCCAGTTCGCCGGCTATGATCTGGATGGCGGTGGACCCCGAAATTGACGACGACACCTTGACCGCGCTGAAAAGCGTCGCCGGGGTGGAAGAGGTCGAAGGGCTGCTGACCACCAACATCGAGTGGCGGCTCAACCCCGACGAACCCTGGCAGGCGGCCGGCCTGATGGCCCGCGATGATTACGAGGAGCAAAAATTTAACAAGCTGACCCTCATCAGCGGCGACTGGCCCGGCGACAAAACTTTTGCCATGGAAAAGGGCAATGACACCGCTTTCAATATCCCCCTGGGCGGGCAAATCTACATCCGGGTTAACGACAAGGAACGGGTGGTCAAGGTTGACGGCATTCTCTCCAACCGGGTCGTCTTTCCGGCCAGCATGGGCGGCAGCGCCCAATTTTATGCCAGCCGCGATTTTTATGGCGACCTGACCGGCGAGCGCGATTTTAATCAATTTATGGCCGCCGCCGCCGAATACGAGCCGGTCGCCGTAACCGAGATTGCCAACAAATTGCAGCGCCAATTGGAAAAACAGGATATCGAATCAACCGGAGCAGCCGTCGGCTCCGAACAAAACGCCCGCACCGCCGATCCCACCAAACACTTTTTGCAGGATTTTCTGGATGGCTTGTTCCTGGTTTTGGGGATTATGGGCGGTCTGATCCTCATTTTGGGCCTGTTCCTGGTTTATAACACCATCAACGCCGTGATTGCCCAGCAGGTCAACCAGATTGGCATTATGAAAGCCATCGGGGCCAGCACCCGCCAAATCCTGGGCATCTATCTGCTGACCGTATTTATCTACGGCTTTTTGGCCCTGGCGGTCGCGGTTCCGCTGGGGGCGTTGGGCGCTTACGGGATCAACGTCTTTATGTTGACCTTCTTCAACATTGACCCTGGCCCCTTCCAGGTTTCGCCCCGCGCCATCCTCGTCCAGGTGGCAATTGCCCTGCTGGCTCCGTTGGTGGCCTCGCTGATCCCGGTTGCCAATGGGTCGCGCATCACCGTACGCGAAGCTATCAGCACCTACGGCCTGGGCGGGGCGGTGGGCCTGCTCGACCGGCTGGTGGCCCGCATGAAATACGTCTCGCGGCTGGTCCTGTTGACCCTCAGCAACACCTTCCGCAACAAATGGCGGGTGGTGCTGACCCAGATTACCCTGGTCGGCAGCGGCGTCATCTTTATGATGGTTATGAGTGTGCGCGACTCGACCACCTATACCTTTACCGACCTGCTGTTCCAGATTCTCAACTTTAACGTCAATCTGCAATTTGAGGAGCCGGAACGAATCCAGATGATCGAGAAGATGACTCTGGCCCGGCCGGGGGTCAAAGCCGTCGAGATGTGGGGTTTTACCAGCGCCAAAATCCGCCCGGCGAGCCAGGCCGAATCCGACGACGACAAAACCAGCACGGTGTTTGGCGTGCCCCTGCCGACCACGCTCTACGGCCCGCAGTTGCGGGCGGGACGCTGGCTGCAACCGGACGATACCAATACCGTCGTGCTCAACCAAAAGCTGGCCGAGGATGTCGGCGTGGGCCTGGGTGACTGGATCACCCTCGATCACGGTTTGAAAGGTGAGTCGGATTGGCAGGTAGTCGGCTTGCTGTTCGACCCGGTTATCAGCAATTCGGCCCATGTCTCGCGTGAGCCGATGCTGCGGGCCATCGGCGAAGTGGGCCGGGCCAGCACCCTGTGGGTACAAACCGAGCGCAACGACGCCGGGGGTGAATTAGAGGTAGCCCAGGAGTTGCGCCAGTTCTTCGACCAACGTAAGATTGAGGTGAACGCCCAAAGCATCTTCTTTGACGATACTGCTTCCGACATCATCGAGGGGATTCTTTTCCGCTTTGGGATTATCATCAGCCTGCTGGCGGCCATGGCCGTGATTATTGCCATCGTCGGCAGCATCGGTTTGAGTGGGGTGTTGTCGCTGAGCGTGCTGGAGCGGCGGCGTGAAATCGGGGTCATGCGGGCCATTGGCGCGTCGTCGGGCAAAATTTCGCGGCTGTTTATTGGGGAAGGGTTGATTTTGGGGCTGCTGAGCTGGCTCATCGCTTTGCCGCTCAGTCTTCCGGCGGGCTATGCTATGACCCAGGCCATGGGCGCGGCGCTGCAAACAGAGATCGTCTATCGCTACACCCCCACCGGCGCAATTTACTGGCTGGCGATTATCGTCGTTCTGTCCATCATCGCTAGTTGGTTTCCCGCTCGCGGGGCCACTCGCATCAGCGTGCGGGAGAGTCTGGCGTATCAATAAATGACCGGAGACGGCAGACCGAGGACCGGCGACCAGAAATCCCGGTCCTCGGTCGCCTTTGACTCTATTCTGTCACCAACGACCCCTGCCCGTTCACCTGCACCCAGCCGGCGATGCCGCCTTCCAGGCTGGCGACCCGCTCGGCAGACCAGCCATTTTCGATCAAATAGGCCGAGGCTTGCAGGCTGGTATTGCCGTGCCAGCACTGAAAGACAATGTCTTTGTCTTTGGGCAGCTCGTTGATCCGGGCCGGAATCTCGTTGACAAACATATGGGTTGCGCCCGGTATATGGCCGTGCTGATACTCCCACGACTGGCGCATATCTACCACAACCACGTCATCGCCGTTGTCAAGCCTGGCTTTGAGGTCTTGTGGCGAAACTTCTCTGATTTGAATATATTCCGGTTCCGGCGCTGCCGGTGTTGAAGGCGCCATCTTTTTTTCCTCTCCTTTGCTGCCAAAGATTTTCTTAAGTAAGCCCATAAATAGCCCCCTATTTGTTTATAGGCGTTGTGCTATCATATAAAACATAAGGATTTTGGGAACAAAACCAATTTTGCCGTTAACCATTACGCTTTACGTTTTACGCTTTAGGAATATGTCTCAAAACGTCGCTTTAATCCGCCCCCCGTCCACCGGCAGCGAGACCCCGGTGATGTAGCTGGCTCGCTCCGAAGCCAGAAAAGCGACCACGGCCCCAAACTCCTCCGGCTCGCCGATGCGGCCCAGAGCAGCCGCTTTGCCCATCTCGATGATGGCTTCAGCGACGGTTTGCTCATTTTTCTCCGAGCGAGCCTGGGCCAACTGTTCCACCCGATCCGTCCGAATGGTGCCGGGCATGACATTGTTGACGGTGATGCCATAGGGCGCAATTTGTTGCGACAATGTTTTGGCCAGTCCATGCACCGCCGGGCGAATGGCATTAGACAAAATCAGGTTATCCAACGGCTCTTTAACCGACATGCTGGTGATGTTGATAATCCGCCCCCAGCCCTCCTGCTGCATATAGGGCAGCGCCGCCCGAATCAGCCGGACGGCGCTCATCAAGGTCAGGTTCAAGGCTTCCTGCCACTGCCTATCCTCAAAATCGGCAAAGTTGCCGGCCGGCGGGCCGCCGGCATTGGTCACTAGAATCTGTAGTTTGCCAAAATGTTTGACCGTCTCTTTGACCACCTGCTGAATATCGCGGGAATTGGCCATATCGGCCGGGACGGCCAGGACTTCGCTGCCCGTCGTCATCACAATTTCGTCGGCGGCCGCCTTCAACGCTTTGCCGTCGCGGGCGCAGATAGCTACCTTGGCCCCCTCCCGCGCCAGCGCCAGGGCGCAGGCCCGCCCCAACCCTTTGGAAGAAGCCGTTACCAGAGCAACCTTGTCTTTGAGGCCGAGGTCCATCGTGTGTAATTACTCCTGGCTGATAGAAGCGATGACGCGAGGAGGCGAGGAGGCGAAGAACTGTCGCCTCCTCGCCTCACGTAGCCTCGCGTCTTCAGCTTCCAACATACTTGGCGTACAGCCCTCTCGCCACGCTCTCGTCTTCGGTGCCTTTGATGATAGCCCGCGTATCGGCGAAGAGGGTGATATCATAACCGTCAACGGTGAAACGCAGCAAATAATCGTTGTGGGCGGTGATCTCGCTCACATGGGCCAGCCGCTCGGCCAGTTCGGCCAACGGCAGCTTTTTCGCGCCCGATACACGAAGTTGGACCGCGTTGCGCCCACACAGGTTGACTACCTGCCCGCCTTTCTCCTGGTTGAGAAATTCAAAGTTGCGCTGCTGGCAGGCCGGGCAATTGGGCCGAGGACCGCCACCCTCGAACTGCTCGAAGGTATTGTACCACACATCGAAGTGGATGATGCCCCGATTCAACTCACCCTGCCCCACAATCAGCTTAATCGCTTCGGTGGCGCTGACGCTGGCCACCGCGCTGACCACCGGGCCGACTACCCCAGCGGTGTCACAGGTGGCCGTCGCGCCGGGCGGCGGCACATCGTTGAAGAGGCAGCGCAGGCAGGCGGTCTGGCCAGGGATAATCGTCTGGCTCATACCATAGGTGGCGACGGCGCCGGTGTAAATCCAGGGAATGTTGTGCTTGATGCAGGCATCGTTGAGGATGTAGCGGGTTTCAAAGTTGTCGGTGCCGTCCAACACCACCGTCGCCCCGGCAATGAGACTTTCAATGTTTTCGGCATTAACATCACTGACAATGCCCCGCACCTCGATCTCGGAGTTGATTGCCCGCAGCTTGCGCTCGGCGGCGGCGGCTTTGGGCAGGTTCTCGGCCAAATCCTGCTCGTCGAAAAGGAGCTGCCGCTGCAAATTGTTCAGCTCAATGAAATCCCGGTCCACAATGGTCAGATGGCCCACCCCGGCGCGGGCCAAATGGTTGGCAATCACCGTGCCGGTCGCCCCGCAGCCGATAACGACCACGCGGGCGGCCAATAATTTTTGCTGTCCCTCGACGCCAATGCCGGGGAAAATCGTTTGGCGGAGGTAACGAGAGAAGTTTGGATTGGTCATCTTAAAAAAAAGTAGCGGGTGAGAGTTTAAATCGTTTGGATAGAGCACGGATTTGGGACACATTCAGTTCCCGTTTGCCGGCTAGCAATTCTGATACGGTTTTTGGATCACCCAATTCGGGTAAATGGGAAGGGGTCAATTGGTGTTCATCCAGGAGAAATCTTAACACATCAGGGCCAGTTACCTCGTCAACGGGGTAATGATTTTCCTCATAGGTCTGGATCAACACACTTAAAGTATCCAATAGTTCATAAAGCGGGTGGGTTTCATCATCACCCACAATATCCAATAACTCATCTAAAGTTTCTAAAGCCTGAGAATACTGCTGTTCGTTGTGAATAGCCGAAATAGGCGCCAACGCTTGCAGAGTATCCCAAGCTTGAGCTAATTTATGGGTAGCAAGATGACTCATGATTTCCAACTCCCCCGGTCGTATTCGTTGTGAGTCAGAATATGCCGGATATATACTTTTTGCCGATTAAAGTGAACGGAGGCAATGAGGCGATACTTATTACCGCCAATGTTGAACACAATCAAATTCCCAACTTTATCGGCGCTGGCGAAAATTTGACGCAAGGCGTTGAAACTCTCAAAATGATTGGTGTTGAGGATACGAAACCAGGTGTCCAGAGCGGTTTTGCTATCAGGATGCCGCAGCGCAAATTCCCTTAAAACTTTCCGGGAAATGATGTGCATAATATTATCTTATCGTAAATAGATTTATTTTTCAAGAGGTATCAAGATCTGTGTGGCCCTACTTCTCAACTTATAGCTAAAGTACCTTCTCGTCCACAATTTCCAGCGCCACCCACTCGAAACGGCGGGGATTGTCATCGAACAGCCGCCAGATTTGAGTATTGAACGGCCTGCCTTCGTGAACGGAGGCAATCAGGTAGTAGACATCTTCAAAGGCGCTGTCCATATCGGTTTGGGAGGGGATGGCGGGCCAATCGGGGTGGGAGTGATAGATGCCGATGATGTCCAGCCCAACCTCATCAACCGCAAGCTGGACCTGGCCGAACTCTTCGGCGCTGATGATAAAACGGTCGGTGCGCTCGGTGTTCTGGTTCGCAGCCCGGCGGACCTCACGCACCAGTCCGCCATTGTCAAAGCTGCCCAACAAAAAACCGCAACATTCATAAGGGTAAGTTTCTTTGGCGTGGGCGTAGATTTGTTTGAGCTGGGCGTCGGTGATTTTCATGTCATTTCGACCGTAGGGAGAACATTTATCGTACCTACTCAATCATGTCGTGACGCTGTTGGCGAATGTTATGTAAATAATTGCTAACTTTACCCTCGACTGTGACCCGGCCCTCCATCGCCCGCCCGGAAATTCATTTCCGGGCAAAAAACAACGCCGGATCAATCCGGCTAATTCCAAGCCCCCTAAAGGGGGCGTTGTCGTGTAGCCCGGAGTTGAAACTCCGGGCGGGTTACGGGATTAAGCCAGGGTAGATTGAGCCGTAAACTCATATAAGGTTCGCCAACAGGATCATGTTATTTCGAGCGACACGCTACGCAGGGAGCGAGAAATCTTAGAAACCCATGTGTGCATATAACCATCGCGAAGATTTCTCGGCTTTCAGCCTCGAAATGACATAATTGTTTAGCGCACCCTTCTGACCGGAACTCTGGCCTTATTGGCCACGCCACGAGCGGGCAGGCCGCGATAGCTAGGGGCCATAATTTCAAAAGTGGTGCAGCGGCCTACGTCCAAAAAGAGCGATTTGAGACGCGGTTTGAGGTCAATGTCTTTGGCCATGGTGATAATGGTCGGCAGGCGGCCGTTGTAGCGGTGGTTGAAAAGCTGGTACAACTTTTCCTCGGCCCAGGGTGTGGCGCTTTCGGTGCCCAGGTCGTCCAGCACCAGCAGCGAGGCTCGCCGCACTTCGTCGAAGCGCTTATCGTAGGGAGTCAGACTGTTGGGGTTGAAGGCGGCGCGGAGATGGTCGAGCAGGTCGGGCACCACCACAAACAAGGCTGGCTCGCCCCGCTTGGCTACTTCGTTGGCGATGGAGGCCGACAGGTGGGTTTTGCCGCAGCCATACGTGCCGGTAAAAACAATCCAATCCTGGGGATGGGCAGCGTAGTTGCGGGCGCGTTCAAAGGCCCGCTTGAGATTTTCGGCTTTGGCCGGGTCCAATTCACCTTCGCGCAAACTAAAACTCTCAAAGGTCTGGTCGGCGTGCAGCGACAGGCTGGACAATTCCGAGCTGCCTTGGGCCACCCCAATCTGGCGAAAGTCGGGGGCCAGGATTTTGATGATTTGCGACAAGTCGGGGTCCACCATGCGCGAGCGGATACGAATGTCAATCTCTTCCAACTCGTGGTTGGAGGTGACGACGGTGGGCAGTTGGGCATTGTAGCGATAGTTGAACAATTGGAACAGCTTTTCCTGCGCCCAGGGGGTCGAACTGTGCGCGCCGAGGTCGTCCAGAATTAGTAGCGAGGCGGTCCGAATCTCCTCAAATCGCTGGTCGTAAGAGGTAGTGCTGTTAGGTCCATAAGCGGCCCGCAGGTGATCGAGCAAATCGGGCACGACTACAAACAGCGCCGGCTTGCCCTGGCTGATGACATGATTGCCAATGGCCGCCGCCAGGTGCGATTTACCGCAGCCGTAGCCGCCCAACAAAATCAGCCAGCCTTCGGGCTGGTTGGCAAAATTGTAGGCCATATCATAGGCCATGCGCAGGTTACGCCGCCGCTCGTCAGTCAGCCCGTAGCCTTCGGGGACAAATTTATCAAAGGTGTAGCGGGCCATCTTATCCATGTTGCTGATGAGGCGGAGCTGGTTCAGCCGCTTGTTTTCCTGCTCTTGCAAGCGGCATTGGCAGGGGACCAACTTGCCAAAGTTGGGGTGGCCGACCGGCACATCTTGGCGCAAATAGCCGGTGCCGCCGCAAATAGGACACAGCCACTCCTCGTCGCTGGGCAGCAAAATCTCAGGATTACCGCCAGCGGGACGTTCATCAGGCCAGTAGTTCGTATTGCGGTTGAGAATTTCGTCTAATTTGTCCATGGAGTGAATAGGCGAATAAGCGAATGGCGAATGAGCGAATAAGAAGCTTCATTCGCCATTCGCCATTTTAATGTTGGATCAACTGTTTAAACTCTTCATCGGTATACCAGGGCTTGACGCCTTCATCTTTTTTACCTTTGCCGTCATCGCGCCCGGCTGTGGCCATGCGCTCCAAAACCGCCCGAATGTAGCTCCATTTGCGGACGTTATTTTCCACGGCAATTTTGAAGGCATCCTCAATCCAAACCTGCGGATAAGTAGCCTCGGCGTCTTTCAATTCGTCCACAATGATCGGCGAAAGCAGACCGATATTGGCCTCGTACAAATCAAAAATGTTGGGCCGTTTGGCCGGCGGCACAATTTCCGCCCCGCTAACGGCAACCACGCCCATTTCGCCGGCTTCAACTTTAGCGTGCGCCTGCCGGCCCCGCTCGCTGTTGAGAAAGTAGAGGTCGTGCCGGCCTGCATCGTCCTCAACCTGGGCGTATAACAAGGCGCCCCGCTCGACCGCCCGGTTCAGCCCCTGGGTCAGCGCATTTTCCACGTCCTCGTCAATCAAAGCCAGACTGTGGACCAGCGTTTCGTCGGCCAGTAATTCATTCTTGGCAATCACCTGCCGGGCCTGGCGGTAATGCACCCACAAAAAATGCAGCGTGACCTTCAACTCGGCCAGACTGTCAATTTGGGGTAATAGCCGGGCAAAAAACAAGTCCGGCACAGAGGTAAACCGTAATTCGCCTGCGGGAAAACCGTTAAATTTTTCCATAATTGTGAATTGTGAATTGTGAATTGTGAATTGTGAATGAGGTCCGAATCGTTAACCATTCACAATTGGCTATTCACCATTCACAATTAATACTCCATCGCCTGTCTTCTAACTTCCAAATCCACAAATTGAGCCAGGTGTTTTTTGAAGTAAACCGAGAAGATGCCGGTGGGGCCGGAACGGTGTTTGCTGACGATGATCTCGGCAATGTTGGGAAATTCGGTGTCGGGGTTATACACATCGTCGCGGTAGACAAACATGACCACGTCGGCGTCTTGCTCGATCGAGCCAGATTCTCTCAAATCCGACAACATCGGGCGCTTATCGTGCCGCGATTCGACCTGGCGTGACAACTGGCTAAGAGCCAGGATGGGCACATTCAGCTCGCGGGCCAGGGCCTTGATCGAGCGGGAAATGTAGCTGATTTCCTGCTGCCGGTTCTCGCTGCGCGAATCGCCGCGCATGAGCTGCAAATAATCAATAATAATCATATCCAGGCCGTGTTCGGCATGGAGGCGGCGGGCTTTGGTGCGCAGCTCCAGGGCCGAGATGGCCGGGGTGTCGTCAATAAAAATAAAGGTGTTCGACAGCAGGGTGGTGGCCTGCATAAAGGTGGGCCACTCGTTGTCTTTGATGTCGCCCAGACGAAGGCGCTGGCTGTCAATGCCGGTTTCGGCGGAAATAAGGCGCTGGACTAACTGCTCGTCGCTCATTTCCAAACTGAACAGGGCAATACGTTTTTGCCAGCGTCGGGCAGCGTGGAGGGCCATGCTCAGGGCCAGCGACGTTTTGCCCATGCCGGGCCGCCCGGCCAGAATAATCACATCGGAGCGCTGCAAACCGCCCAGCAGCTTATCCAAATCGGCCAGGCCGGTAGGGATGCCGATAATTTCGCCGCGATGGTTCCACAAATATTCCACCCGGTCGTGATACTGGTCAAGAATCTGGCGGATGGGGCGCAAATCCCGGTCCACCCGCCGGGCGGCGACGCCAAAAATAATCTCCTCGGCCCGGTCTACAACTTCATCGGCGTCTTCGCTGCCCTCGTAGGCCAGCCGGGCAATTTGTCCGGCGGCGTCAATCAGCCGGCGTAAAACCGCCGTGCGCTCGACAATCCGGGCGTAAAACTCGACGTGGATCGAGGTCGGCGTGGCGTTCATCAGGCTGGTCAGATAGGCTGCCCCGCCAATTTCCACCAGTTGCCCGCGGCGTTCCAACTCGTCGGTCAGGGTGACCAGATCGGCCGGTTCGCGCCGCTCGTGCAGGTCACGAATGGCCTCGAAGATCCAACTGTGGCGCTCCACGTAAAAATCAACCGGCTGCAAAAAGGTCGCAATGCGGATAATCGCGTCGGTATCAATCAGCAGCGCACCCAATACGGCTTCTTCGGCTTCAACGTTATGCGGTTGTAATCGGTCGGGCACGGTGCCCGGCAAAACGTCAATCATTCCTTAATTCCTAGAACAAAAGTTCTAATCTACGATAATAACACGAGCGCGGGGATTCGTCAAACAGTGGTTTGCAACGACCTTCCGCGCCCGCAAGCCAGAAACAACAATAAATTTTACAGACAATGACTAAAAACAGTTATGGCGAGGTAATCAGTTTTTCGGCGAGAGAGTTCACCTACCCCGCCGGTTGCGCTCTGGATTCAAGTGAGTCGCTTAATTCTTACCCAGGTCGTCTAAATCGAGTTCGTCAATAAAGTCGCGGAAAACGGCCAGCTTTTCTTCTTCTTCTTCCGACATCGGTTCGCTCTCGGCCTCCAGGTTGGCCTCTTCCAAGCTTGTCTCCGGCACAATCGAAGCAGCCGACATCACTTCTTCGGCCACAAACAGAGGCGCATTGGCTCGCACAGCCAAGGCGATGGCATCGCTGGGGCGGGCGTCAATTTCCATGCTTTGCCCATTGACATCCATGACAATGCGGGCAAAAAAGGTGTCGTTTTTCAACTCGCTGACCATCACGTGCGAAATGGTCGCGCCCATTTCGTCAATAATACTTTTTAATAAATCGTGCGTGAGCGGACGCGCTACCTGGACGCCCTGTAATTGGATAGTAATGGCATCGGCCTCAAAAGGGCCAATCCAAATGGGCAGGTAGCGGTCTGTATCTACATCTTTCAAAACCACCACCCGGTGCTGGGACATCAAGCTGACCCGAATACTATCTATCTTGACCTCAATCATGCCCATCCTCCTGCCCATAGGCTCTCAGATATTATTATCATTGGCTCATGTATAGAACAAGTGCAATGTAGCAGAGGCGGCTCCCACGCTGCCGGGGGCCGGGCGTGGGAGCCCGGCCTGCTTTGCACTAGTACTTAACATGAGCCATTATCATTTTTTCAATGCCAGCTTAAGGCTGACACCGAATTGGCTGGATTATACCACATCCCAAATTGGCTTACAAGTGACTATTGGCCTATAAATAAGGCTGTAGATATAATTTAAGATATGAATTTTGCAAGCTGTTGGTCTTCTTTTTTTGTTCCCAAATGCGTCTCTTTTCTCATTATAGTGACAGCCAGCCTGAGCGCCTGTACTGCTCCCCAACCGATAGAAGTCGAGGCAGCGCAGGCCGCGCTGCTGGCTGCCTGGCAGGCTGACCAACACATCGTCTGGGAAATTGACTGGCCGGCCGCGCCGGTGGGAGGTCCTCTGACGGTAGCCACATGGCGGGCCGGGCCGCGCTACCGCCTGGAAATTTTGGAAGCGGTCGCGCCTGATTTAATGGGCCAAGCCCTGATTTTTGATGGCACAACGGCCTGGCGCTATCAACGCTTTGACTCGCCGGCAGTCCCCCAGCCGGTCGAAGCACGGCTTTCCCCGGCGACGGATGCTTTTGAGATTATTGCCCGGCTGCTGGCGACAACCCCATCCAGCGCCACCCAGGAAGCGACTCAGGTGGGACGAAAGCCGGCCCAAAAAATAACCTTGACCTTTACCGAAGGCGACAGCCTGACTGTCTGGCGCGACGAAGCCAGTGGCCTGCCGGTTCGCCTCAATTTTGTTTGGGGCCGGCAGCACGCCACACTCCGCGCCCGCAGTTTTGAACTGCTGTCCAATCCGCCGCAGGACTTGTTTGAACTACGATGAAGATTGCCATCAACGCCTGGTTTTGGGACAATCCCTCGGTGGGCAGCGGCCAATATCTGCGTTATTTGCTGCCGGCGCTGCTGGAGGCCGATCCCGGCCTGGACGTCACCCTCATTGCCCCCAAACCCTTTGACCCCGACCCGGCGGCCGCCTTGCACCCCCGGCTAAAGTTCCTCGTGCTCGCTCCCCCGTTTGGCCGTCCCTCATCGAACCTGGCTAAAGTGTGGTTTGAGCAGATCACCTTTCCCCGCGCCTGCCGCAAGTTGAAGGTGGACCTGGCCCACATCCCCTACTTTGGTTCGCCCCTGGCTCCTACCGTGCCTACGGTCGTCACCATTCACGATGTTATCCCCATGGTGCTGCCCGAATACCGGGGTGGCTTTTTGGTGCGGCTGTATACCTCGCTGGCGGCGGCAGCGGCCGGGCAGGCCCAACTCATCCTGGCCGATTCTGAGACCAGTAGGCAGGATATCCTGGCGAAGCTCCGTTTGCCCGCCGAGCGGGTCCGTACCGTTTACCTGGCGCCTGCGCCTCACTTTCAACCCGCCAAAACCTGGCAGCAGCTTGTTAAGATCAAACAAAAGTACCATCTGCCGGAGAATTTTGTCCTCTACCTGGGCGGCTATGACGTCCGCAAAAATGTCAGCGCCTTGCTGCATGCCTACACCTGGGTCAGCGCCACCCTGGGCGACCAATACCCGCTGGTGCTGGCCGGCCGCCTGCCCGAAACGGATACCGCTTTCTTTCCCGACCCCCGCCGCATCGCCCGCGAGTTGGGCCTGGAAGAATTTATCATTACCCCTGGCTGGATTGCCGAAGAGGACAAGCCGCTGCTCTACGCCGCCGCAACGGTGTTTGTCTACCCTTCCCGCTACGAGGGCTTTGGCCTGCCGGTGCTGGAAGCGATGGCCTGCGGTGTGCCGGTTGTGACCACCAACGCCGCCTCGATCCCGGAACTGGCCGGCCCCGCCGCCTTTCAGCTTGACCCCAGCGACACCAAGCACATGGCCGCGCCGATTATTCGCCTTTGCACCGAGGAAGAGTCGCGGGATGCCATGATCGAGCGCGGCTTTGCCCAGGTAGAGAAATTTAGCTGGGCGCAGACGGCCCAGGAGACGTTACAGGCGTATCGAGAGGCGGCATTTAGGTAAAAAACTCGGCAGTGACCTTAAAGTTTGAAGAAATAGGGTAACTTGTGCTACAATCAATAGCAGATAATAACCTACCCCATGCTCAAGTTGAGGCGTGAAACGTCGAACACAGCGGATTTAGGCAACTCCAAGAAAATAATTATCCAAAGTCCGTGATACGTAATGCGTGACGGTTTCCAGGCAAGATTTCTTATGCATCACGTATCACGCATCAAGCCGGGAGAATAATTGGATGATTTAAATCTTGGAACTGCCTTAAGGGTATGTTTCTCGCTTCACGTTTCAATTGAATTTCTCGTTTACGCAACCGAATTTACATCTGATGAAAGTTCTCATGCTCTCCAAGGCCTGTATTGTAGGCGCTTATCAAAAAAAACTCGAAGAGATAGCGGCCATTGACGGGGTTGATTTGACGGTGGTGGTCCCTCCTTCCTGGGAAGACCCCCGCGATCCAACTCGCCTGGAAAAGGTTTACACCAAGGGCTACAATCTGGTAGTAACCGATATTGCTTTTAACGGCAACTACCATCTGCACTTTTACCCCAAGCTGGGCAAGATTGTGCGCCAGGTGCGGCCCGATATTTTTCACATTGATGAAGAGCCGTATAATTTAGCTACGTTTCTGGCGATGCGGCTGGCTCGCTCGGTGAGGGCCGGGACGGTGGTTTTTAGCTGGCAAAACTTGCAACGGCGCTACCCGCCTCCTTTTAACTGGATGGAACGCTACGTGCTCAATAATGCCGATGCCTTACTGGCCGGCAACAGCGAGTCGGCCCAGGTATGGCAGCGTAAGGGTTATCGGGGTCCGATTCATCTCATTCCCCAATTTGGAGTTGACCCAAACATTTATTACCGCCGCCAGCGCCCCACCCGTCAGGGTCGGATCAGCATTTTCAAACAACGGACGACCCGCCCACCCACTCAGCCGGCGCTGGCTATTGGCTATGTCGGGCGGCTGGTTGAAGAGAAAGGGCTGGAAATTTTGCTCCATGCCGCCAGCCGTCTCACCGGACCCTGGACTCTGCAAATTTTGGGCAGTGGCCCCGACCGGGAACGGTTGGAAAAAATGACCCAATGGCTGGGCATCGCGCCCCGCGTTACCTTTGACCAAAAGCTGCCTTCAACCCATCTGCCCCACTACTTCAGCGGCTTGGATGTGCTGGTGCTGCCCTCGCTCACCCGCCCTAACTGGAAAGAGCAGTTTGGCCGGGTGTTGATTGAAGCCATGGCCTGTGATGTAATCACAGTCGGGGCGCGGTCGGGAGCCATCCCGGAGGTAATCGGTGAAGCCGGGCTGACTTTTGCCGAAGGCAATGTAGACGAATTACAAAGCCAGCTTCAACAACTTATTGACGATGTACCTTTGCGCGAAACACTACGCCAAAAAGGTCGCCAGCGAGTCAAAGACCATTTTACCCAGGCAGCCATTGCCAAAAATACGGTCAAAGTATACTGCGATATTTTTGGGAAAAGCGTGCCGGGAATGGCCACTCTGCGGGAGCAAGAATCAATTGCCATATAGGTAAGTAACCTTATGTCTCAAATGTGCCCCAATTGCAGTTTTGATAATCCCGATGATGCGCCCAAGTGCAGCAACTGCCCGGCTACGCTGCAAGGTCTGCTGGGGTATCGCACCACCCTGGGCAGCCGTTATCAGGTGATTAGCGTTTTGGGCTGCGGCGCGATGGGCGCCGTTTACCTGGCAGAGGATAAACGTCTGGTGGGCCGGCGCTGCGCCATCAAAGAAAACCGGCCTGATGCCAACGCCAGCCCGGAATTTCAAGCCCAGACGCGCGAGCAGTTTTTAGCCGAGGCCAATGTTTTGGGGCAGCTTGACCATCCCGGCTTGCCCAAAGTGTCGGACTATTTTATTGAAAATGAGCGCCAGTATTTGGTCATGGATTACGTCGAAGGTGAAGACCTGGACAGCGCCTTGCAGCGGGCCAGGCAGCCCATGAGCGAAGAGTTGGTCTTATTCTGGGCCGATCAAGTGCTGGATGCGCTGGCCTATCTGCACAGCCAAAGCCCTCAGCCGATCATTCACCGCGACATCAAACCGGCCAATATTCGGGTCAATCCGCTCAACAATAAGGTCAAACTGGTAGATTTTGGTCTGGTAAAACTCCTCGATCCCACTAATCCCAAAACTAAAGCCGAACTACGCGGGATCGGCACCCCGGCCTATGCCCCCCTGGAGCAGTTTGCCAGCAGCGACGATCATACCGACGCCCGCTCCGACATTTATGCCCTGGGCGCATCCATGTACCATCTTTTGACCAATCTCTACCCGCCCGACGTCCACAAGCGGGTGCTCAACCTGGAGCAGTTGACCCCACCCCGCCAGCTCAACCCGCTGCTGTCAGAAAACACCGAGCGGGTTGTTTTGCAGGCGATGGAAATTTATCCCGGCCAGCGCTTCCAATCCGCCGAGGAGATGCGGCTGGCGCTGCGTAGTCCGGCCAAAAGCACCCCCGCAGTGCCCCCGGCCAAACCGGCGGCCCGCAAAACACCTGCCCCCATATCGGCCTGGGTGTTTGGCCTGGTGGGGTTAATGGTGGTGCTGCTCATTTTGGCCGGCGTCTCTTATTTGCTCTTTGGCTTGGGGGGCAATACTCCAGCCATTGCCCAACCTGCGCTGAGCACGGTGGAACAGCCAACCCCGACCCCGACCGAGTTGTTTGTCCAGGCGCTCGGTGATGCTCCCACCGATACCCCTACCCCGGTGGTGGAAGCCACGCCAACGGTAGAAACTGCGCCGGTAGAAACCGACACGCCAACACCTGAAGCCACAGCCACAGCCAGCCCGGTTCCTACAAACAAACCAACTGCGCCTGTTCAGAGCGTGCTGGAGGCTTCGCTGGTGGGGACCATTGCCTATCCCGTTTATAATGGCACAGATTTTGATATTTATTTTGGCCAGGCTGATGGCTCAGGCACTCGTCTTTACCGTAAAGGGGCCAGCCAGCCGGCTTTTAGCCCCGATGGCACGCGGATTGCTTTTCACTCCTGGCGGCTCGACTCGTGGGGCCTGATGACGATGGATGTTTCCGGTGCGAATCCAATCATTGTGGCCAATTTTGTAGAAGACCAACTGCCCACATGGAGCGCCGATGGCCGGGAAATTGTGCTGCTTTCGCGCCGTGAGGGTGATCGCAAATCCCGTTTAATTCGGGTGGGCAGCACTCAGGACCGAACCGAAGGGATAGTCATCAGTGAAGGCGAGTACCCCACCATCGGGCTTGATGGCCGGCTTGTCTTCAGAGGCTGGGGCCGCACCGCGCCCGGTCTGCGCAGCGCTACCACTTCTGCGACTGATTTGCAGGTATTAACCACTTCTGAACGTGACACGGCTCCCGCGCCTTCACCTGACGGCCAGAAGATTGCTTTTATGTCGCAGCAAGAAGGAAACTGGGATATTTACCTGGTCAGCGCCAACGGTTCCGATTTGCAGCGCCTCACCGACGACCCGGCCGAGGATGGCCTGCCCGCCTGGTCGCCCGATGGCAAAGCCCTGGCTTTTGTCAGCCGGCGCGGCGGCGAGTGGGGCATCTGGGTGATGAGTCCTACCGGCGGGAGTCAAAGACTGCTTTTTGAAATGGAAGGCTCGCCTGACGGTTTTGTGGGCCGCGATACCAACGCCAGCCGTGGCTGGACCGAGGAACGAATTAGTTGGACCCGGTAAAACCTCAGTTTGCCTCCCCTCAATTTTCCCCTTTACAAATCTGGCTGCTGGCCGCCCGTCCCAAAACGCTGCCTGCGGCGGCTGTTCCGGTTATCGTTGGTGCGGCCCTGGCCCTGAGCGAGGGGGTTTTTAAGCCAGGGCCGGCGTTAGCAGCCCTGCTCGCGGCGCTGCTCATTCAGATTGGGACCAACCTGGCCAACGATGTTTTTGATTACAAAAAAGGGGCTGATACAGGGACGCGGCTTGGCCCGCTGCGGGTCACTCAGGCCGGGCTGCTAACGCCGGAGCAGGTTTTGAGGGCGATGGGCTTGACCTTTGGCCTGGCCGCCTTGATTGGTCTGTACCTGATAGTCGTCGGCGGCTGGCCGATTGTTCTGATTGGCCTGCTGTCCATCACCGCCGGGATTGCCTACACCGGCGGTCCTTTTCCGCTGGGGTACAACGGCCTGGGCGATTTGTTTGTCTTTCTCTTTTTTGGCCTGGCGGCGGTTTGTGGCACCTATTATGTCCAGGCGGGAACGGTCAGTCTGGCGGCCTGGTGGGCTGCTGTACCTATCGGACTGCTGGCGACGGCCATTCTGGTGGTCAACAACCTGCGCGATATTGAAACCGACCGGGCAGCCGGTAAAAAAACGCTGGCCGTGCGTCTGGGAGCGCGGGGAGCGCAGCTTGAATACAGTCTGCTGCTGGCAGCGGCCTATCTCTGCCCGCTGCTGATGTGGTTGACGGGCGCATCTACTATGTGGGTGCTACTGGCCTGGCTGTCGCTACTGCTGGTTGGCCCGCTGCTGCATCTGGTCTGGCACAGCCAAGGCCGCATTCTCAACCAAGCCTTGGCCGGAACCGCCCGCCTGGAATTGGTTTACGGACTGTTATTTTCCGCCGGGCTGCTTATCGGACGGTGGTTAAGCTGACAGGCAACTCAGGAGATTAGAGATTGGAGATTCTTAATCTGAATCTCCAATCTCTAATCTCCCCAGTTTAATTCTCATTTCTCAACGTCTCCGGCCCTGCCAAAAGCCGGTGATGGCCAACAGCAGCACCGCGCCCAAAACCGCCACGCCGAAACTGGTCCAATTCCAGCCGAAGCCAAAATCCCGCCCAGAAAACAGTTCAACCAGCAACCCGCCGATAAAGGCCCCCACGACGCCCACAATAATATTGGCCAGGCAGCCCATCTGTTGATTGCGGCCGGTAATCAGGCTAGCCACCCAACCGGCCAGCGCCCCAAAGATAATCCAGCTAATAAATCCCATCGCTACTTCTCCTGAAAATATTAGACAGTAGACAGGGAAGCCCTGCGACCCTGCAACCTTGCTACCCTGCTACCCTAATTAGCAACACTCTCCAAAACAATCTCAAGATTGGTTGGATTGCCCTGCGTGATCACATTATAGGCGCTGGTGGTGATGAAAAGCAATTTTCCCTCAGCCTCGATGCGGGCCTGGACGGCATAAGTATGGCTGGGGTCAATCGCGGCGGGGTTATAGGGCAGGGCAAAGGCAAAAGGAACCTGCTGCCCGTTGGCCACAATAACTTGCTCCGAGATGACTTCGGCGGGGGCATCCGCCCTTGATACATCTACCAATTGTATAGTAATGCCGGCTTGCGGGGGTAAGGCAATTCGCTGCAAGTAGCTAACTGTGCCGGTGACAAAGGATTTATCGGCACTGCGCGCCGCCGCTACATCAAAACGATACAGCCGCAGCGGCGCTTCACCAAAAATAGAGAAGTCGTTGGAAATCAGCACGCCGTCGGCCACCTGGAAAGTATAGGGAGACTCGGCATCACTGAGGGTCACACTTAGCGTGTTATCCACTACGGCCCATGTCCCGGCTTCGACAATCGGCGCTTCACCGTTGAGATAATCACTCTTGAGGCTAACCTTGTTGTCTGGGTTCAAAAACAGGGTCCAATCCAGGCCGCAGCAGGAGGCGGCCGGGGAAAAACCTTTGTAAATCCCGGTCAAATCCTGGCTCATGGACTGGGCAGCTTGAGCCGAGTCATAAGGTATCGTCTGCTGACCTGTGGCCAGGGCCTCAAAGCGGATATATCTCCGCCCGGCTGAGCCGTAAAAATCTTCGTCCGGGATGGTAGCTAAAATGTCGCCAGCCAACGTAAAGGTGACAATATTAGGCGCATCGTAGACTGTCCCACCTTCCTGCCCACTGAGGCTGACTTCTATCTGGCTGCCCACACTCTGCCAACGGCCCACTTCGACGATGGCCGGCTCGCCGTTGAGATAATCTTCCACCAGGCGCACCGTGTTGTCAATATTGAGGTAGAGGGTGCTGTCAATACCGGGGCTGGAAGCGGCAGGCAGCAGCGATTTATAAATCCCTACCGCAGCCTGACTTTGGGGCGAGGCGCTCTCCTGCCGGGTCAGGGTTAGCCCCTCGGAGCCGAACAGGGTTTCGTCATACTCCACGGCGGTCAAGGTCATGCCGGCAAGTTGAAAAGTGACCACCGTCGGCGCTTCATACACTACCCCATCGGCCCGGCCGCTCAAGCTGAGCGTCGCCGTGTTGTCGCGGTTGTCTTGCCAGGAACCTGTTTCAATAATTGGGAGTTCACCGTTCAGGTAATCGGTGCTCAGTTCGGCGTTGTTATCCAGCTTGAGTTTCAGCGTGATTTCACGCCCCGGACTGGAAGCAGCCGGCAGGCTGGCCCCATAACTGCCCACAAATTTCGAGGCCGGCAGCCACAACTTCTGGCCGGCTTCCAGCACGTTGGGGTCGCTGATGAGGGCAAAGCTGCTGTCCTCGGCGGCTTTGGCGTTGGTGGCCTCGATAATGGCCGGGTAAGCCAGCGGGTCGCCGTACTGCTTCTCGGCGATTTTGCTCAGCCAATCCTCGGCTTGTACGATGTAAGCTTCGCCATTGGCCGCTTGACCGGCTGCACCCGCTTGCCCAGCCGGGACAAACTCCATGGAGCCGGAGTCAACCGGCAACACCAGATATAAATTTCCATTTTGGAACAGATAGGAAACAACCTCGTCCAACTGGCGTAGAAATTCCGTGTCTTGCGCGCCAGCGGGACAGGCGGCCAAAGTAGTAATCAATTGACCAATATCTATCGTGTTCGCGCTGACCGTGTAACTGCCGCTGCCCTGGTTGCAGTCGGCCTGCACCGCTACCGTGCCGTCAGCCAGAAACTCAAGGGTATAACGGGTGGGGTCTGGCGGGGTGATAACCTGGCCGCTGCTGTCCTGGGTTTGCTGCCACATCCACACCCTCCCTGCCAGTTCATTCGCTTCATTCTGAAAAGCCAGCGCGGGCGAGCCAACCAGCAGCACAGAAACCAGCAGCATAACAACCATCATTAACCGTTTCATCAGTTTCTCCTCGTAAATAAAGACGCGATGAGGCGTGAGGCGAGGAGGCGAAGAATATTTCGCTTCCTCGCCTCAATTCGTTATCGGTGGCGTGCTCAGGCTTCTGAACACACCCCTGTTTTCGAGTTATACCCAACGCATTTCAAAATTTCCGTAGCTGACGCATGGGGATGCCGTCCTACGGAAATTTTAGCGTGCGTTTAGTATATCTCCCGATTCGCGTTTTTCCATTTAGGATTATAAATCAGGTTAAGATGTTGTCAATGCGGCTGGAAAGCAAAGGGCGTAATAAAACAGCCCGTTTTTGCCTAACATTTTACATCGGCATAGGCAGTAATCCTCATCACAAGCCACTATCCAATCAATCAGCTACGGCTGCAAGCGGCTGATACCGTGCGTGGTACCGGCCCAGATAGAGCCATCTGGGCCAACGGCAATGGCCCAGATGCCGGCGTCTACCAAGCCGTCAGCGACGGTGTAGGTGTGCCAGGTATGGTCATCTTTCAAGTGGGCCAGGCCGTGGTCCATCACCCCTGCCCAGGTGCGGCCGGTGGGGTCAAGAGCGACAGCATAGATGGTATTTCCCGGCAGCCCCTCGGTCTGGGTGTAGGAAGTCCACTGCTGACCGTCAAAACGACTCAACCCAGACTGGGTGGCAAACCAGACCGGCCCGGCCGAGTCAACCGCGATGTCGAGCGCGCCCGTATCCACCGGGCCATCGGCCCGGCTAAAGTGCTGCCACTGCTGACCATTAAAGCGATCCAGTTGGCCGCGCCAGGTTCCTACCCAAACCGCGCCGCTGGCATCCACAGCAATCGAGCGGGTGTCGTTACTGCTCAAGCCATTCTCGACGGTATAAGTAGTCCAGGTCTGGCCGTCAAACATGCTGACCCCAAAGGTTAAGGTGGCCGCCCAGACCCGGCCAGCCTGGTCAACGGCCACGTCCTTGACCATATCATCTACCAGGCCGTCGGCTTCAGTGTAACTGGCCCACTGCTGTCCATCGAAGTGGCTCAACCCACCGCTGGTAGCCAGCCACACGCCGCCGGCCGGGTCAAAGTCAATGGCGTGAACTTCGTTGCCGGCCAGGCCATCGGCGGTGGTATAGCTGCGCCAGGCTGTGCCATCAAATACGCTCAGGCCGCGCATCGTTCCGGCCCAAACCTGCCCAGTAGAGTCAATAGCCAGGTCATATATCATATCATCGGCCAGACCCTCGGCAGGGGTATAGGTGGTAAAGACACCCGACCCACTATTGTCCAAACTATCCGGGGCAACTGCCAGCGGCTGGCCCAAAATACTCAGGCCATGCTCCGTGCCCAGCCAGACCCGCCCAGCCGGGTCAAAACCGATGGCCGTCACCCGATTATCGGCCAGGCCGTCGGCGACGGTATAGGTGGTAAAGCCGGTTCCATCAAACACACTGACCCCGTCATCAGTACCAATCCACACCCGACCTGTCGCCTCTACAGCTAGGGCATTAACCCGGCTCTGGGCCAGACCGTTGGCCTGACTGTAAGTGTGCCAGACAGCGCCATCAAACATGCTCAAGCCATGGCTACCTCCAGCGCCATACAGAGGTGGACTCCCGCTGCCGGCCCAGACCTGACCGGCCTGATCCACCACCAAGGCGTTGATGTAATTATCGGCCAAACCCTCAGACGTAGTGTAGGCGGTCCAGGTGGAGCCATCAAACACGCTCAGGCCGCGCGGCGTACCCAGCCAGGCCCGCCCCTGCCGGTCTACCACCGCTGCGAAGATGGTGTTATCCAACAGGCCGTTGGCAGTGGTGTAGGTTTGCCACTGCTGGCCGTCAAAGTAGGCTGCGCCGTCGTTGGTCCCGACCCATAAGCCCCCGGATGGAGCGGCAGCCATGGCCAGAACGTTGTTATCGAGAAAGCCGGTTTCGCTGGTATAAGTTTGCCATTGCTGGCCGTCATAACGGCTCAACCCACCCAGGTCGCTGCCTATCCACATTTGCCCGGCTGAGTCAGGGATGATAGCCGAAATATAATTGGCAATGGCGGGACCGTCGGCGGCGGTGAAGGCGGTCCACTGCCCGTTTTCCAGGCGCGACAGGTTGGCCGGACCAGCCCCGACCCAGGCTTCGCCAGCGGGGCCTATGGTTACAGCAGAGATGTTATTATGGGGCAGGCCGTCGCCAGTGAGATAGGCTGTCCACTGCTGGCCGTTGAGCCGGTGCAGCCCGCGCCGGGTACCGACCCATAGCTGCCCCACCGGGCCGGGAACCAGGGCCAGTACATCGTCCAGAGCCGAATCATCTTCCAGGCCGGTCACATCCAGGGCGATAGACTGCCACTGCTGGCCGTCAAAATAATCGAGGCCGCCCTCGCCGCCTAGCCAAACCCCATTGGACTCAAGGGCCACCGTCTGGTAGCCGCAGCCCGATTGATGCCTGAGCCACTCCTGCCCATTAAAGATGCTAACGCCGCCGCCGCAGTGGGGCCAGTTTGACCAGTTAAAGACGACCCAAACTGAGCCATCGGGATCAATGGCAATATCGGCCACGTTGCTGTAACTGTACCCTTCAGGCTGATGGGAGGTCCAGCTTTGCCCATCAAAACTGCTTAGCCCATAGGGCGTGCCCAGCCAAGCCGCGCCAGAAGAATCAAAGGCAATGGCTTGGACCCGGTTATCCAGCAGGCCATCGTCACGAGTATAGGTGGTCCAGGTCTGGCCGTCAAAGATGCTGACCCCACCGCCGGTGCCTACCCACAGCCGGCCCCCGCGGTCGAGGGCCAGGACGTAAACCTGATTATCGGGCAGACCGTCCTCACGGGTGTAGGTAGCCCAGGTTTCGCCATCAAAGCGACTTAACCCATACGCGGTTCCCGCCCAAACCAGACCCGTCGAGTCAACCGCAACGGCGCGGACCTCGTTGCCGGCCAGGCCGTCCACCGTCGTATATTTGAGATAGCCGCTGCCGGCCCGGTCCCAGCGGACCAGGCCGCCGGTGGTCCCGGCCCAGACCGCCTGAGGAGAAAGGGCCAGGCTGATAATTTCGTTGCCGTTGGTGTAAATTTGCCAGACAGGCGGTGAGTCGCTTTGGGCGGCGGCCAAATTAGCCGGCCAACTGGTCAGAAGGAGGAGTAAGCAGAAGAACCAGATAAAATATTTCATCAAGGTATCCTTTGAAAAGTTGCGGATGAATGTTAACCTAGAGAATTAGGTCATCTGAGTCTAGCCACTCGCTGTCTCAAAATCGTTACGAGGACCGTTACCGGCTCAAAACAAAAGAGGCTAACCTTGTCGGTTAGCCTCTTTTGTTTTGGCAAGCTTTACACATCCAAATTCCGTACCTGTTTGGCATGGGTCTGGATAAACTTCTTGCGCGGGGGCACAGCACTGCCCATCAGCATGTCAAAGGTTTTATCCGCCGCCGCCGCGTCTTCGACGGTGACTTGCAGGATGGTACGGACTTCGGGGTTCATGGTGGTCTCCCACAACTGCTGCGGGTTCATCTCGCCCAGGCCCTTGTAGCGCTGCAAATTGACCGAGCCGGTGTCGCCGTTGAGCTTTTTGAGATAGGCGTCTTTCTCGTCATCGCTGTAAACGTAGACCGTCTCTTTTTTGTGCTTGATCTGGTACAGCGGCGGCTGGGCAATAAAGAGATGGCCCTGCTCGATCAACTCGGTCATATAGCGGAAAAAGAAGGTTAACAGCAAGGTGCGGATGTGCGCCCCGTCCACGTCGGCGTCGGTCATGATAATGACCCGGCCATAGCGCAGCCCTTCCAGGTTAAAATCTGCGCCCACGCCGGTGCCCAGGGCGGTAATCAGGGCTTTGACCTCGTTGTTGCCCAAAATTTTGTCCAGCCGGGCGCGCTCGGTATTGAGAATTTTACCGCGCAGGGGCAAAATGGCCTGGAAGCGGCGGTCACGCCCTTGCTTGGCGCTGCCCCCGGCGCTGTCGCCCTCGACAATGTACAGCTCGGAACTTTCGGAGTCGCGGTTGGAGCAGTCGGCCAATTTGCCGGGCAGGGTGCTGCTTTCCAGGGCGCTCTTGCGCAGCACCAAATCGCGCGCTTTTTTAGCCGCATCGCGGGCACGGGACGAGGTGAGACACTTTTCGACAATGGCCCGGGCCTGGCGCGGGTTCTCTTCCAAAAAGGCCGAGAAGCGCTCGCCCACCACCGATTCGACCAGCGTTTTGACCTCGGCGTTCATCAGTTTGACTTTGGTCTGGCTCTCGAATTGGGGGTCGGGGTGTTTGATCGAGACAATAGCGGTCAGGCCCTCGCGGGTGTCCTCGCCCGAAAAGTTGCTGTCGTTGTCTTTGAGCAGGCTGTTTTTGCGGGCGTAATCGTTGATGGTCCGGGTCAACGCGCCGCGCAGACCGGTCAGGTGCGTGCCGCCGTCGGGGGTCAGGATCGTGTTGGCAAAGGCGTAGACGCTCTCGGTGTAGGCGTCGGTGTATTGAATTGAAACCTCTACCCCAATGTGATCCACCTCTTTTTCCACATAGACCGGCTCGTGCAGGGCCTCGCGGTTACGGTTGAGATAGCGCACAAAGGAGGTCACGCCGCCCTCAAAATAGAAGCTGTAGTCGCGCTCCTGGCCTTCGCGCTCATCCTTAAAGTAGATGTGGATACCTTTGGTCACAAAAGCCATCTCGCGGAAGCGGACCAGCAGGGTGTTCCACTGGTAGCCGTCCACCTCTTTGAAAATCTCCCGGTCAAAGCGAAAGGTAATTTTGGTGCCGCTTTCGTTGGCGCGCTCCGGGGGCAGAGTTGCCACCTGCTTGACCGGCCCCTGCGGTACGCCGCGCTCATAGCGCTGCTGCCAAACTGCGCCCTCGCGGGTCACTTCGGCCACCAACCACTCGCTCAGGGCATTCACCGCCGACACGCCAACGCCGTGCAGCCCGCCGGAGACCTTGTAGCTGTCGCGGTCAAACTTACCGCCGGCGTGCAGGGTGGTCAACACCAATTGCAGCGATGAAATTTTCTTTTGGGGGTGCTCGGCCACCGGGATGCCACGCCCGTTATCAATCACCGACACGCTGTTATCGGGGTGAATAATCACCTGAATATGGGTGCAAAAACCGGCCAGCGCCTCGTCAATCGAGTTATCCACCACCTCGTAAACCAGGTGATGCAAAGCTTTGATGTCGGTGCCGCCCACATACATGCCGGGCCTACGGCGAACAGCTTCCAGCCCTTCGAGAACGGTAATACTTTCAGCGGTATATTGGTGCGAGCCTGGTGTAGCCATGGGGATCTAGCGCCTCACTTCTTCTAAAATATGACACTATATTATACCACACACGTTTCAGTTTCTCAAATTGAACCAGAGGCGAGTTCAACCTTAAGCTACTACATCTAGGAAGATTGGAGACTATATACCCTAGATATTGTGGCGTCGCCAAGCTCTCAAACAAATGTTCCGTTTGCCTATTTTGCTGTTACTAGGCTCATGTCATTTCGAGACCGAAGGTTGAGAAATCCTCAGGACACAAGCCGTAAAAGTAAGGTATCTGGGATTTCTCCCTGCGGTCGAAACCTGTCCTGAGCTTGTCGAATGGATGACATGATTGAGCAGTTATGTCTTGCCTTAATGAACCGGGCAGGTTCAGTTGACCATTCCCCACAATCGGACTATCATGCTCCCAAAGATACAGGCAGACACCCAATCCGGGGATTTTCCAGCCCGTTTTCTTTCTCTAGCCCCACAGCGAGGTAAAGGTATGGGTCGAGTGAGTTATGCCGAGGAATAGCTAGCCCAATCGCGTTCACCCTTAAATTATTGCTCGACAAACGTCCCGCCCTTTTGTAAAGGGGTGGGACGTTTATTTCCTGTTCCATCGTCTCCTGTTCTTACATCCCGCTCTCCCTACGCCGGAGGGTTCTTCGCGGCTGCTCGTTCAGGTTCTTCGCCGCTTCCCTGGCCTTCACTTTCGTTGACAAGCTCCGCTCCCTCTTTTTCCCTTGCGGGCTAACATTTCGACGCTGCACGATTCACGTTATGTTACGGGCTATGAGTTTGCTTCCTTTTCTCAAGGAGTTACAACGCTTCAGCACCATCAGTCACCCCATAGCACTGGTTGCCTGCTACGTGGCGGCCTGACCCTTACCACGACCGGACTTTCACCGGCGAGCAGACGATGACTTTGCAGGACACACCAACGATTTGTTAGCTTGCCCCAGGCTAAGGTGACTTTCTCTTGAAGCCTCTTTGTTCCTAACTTGGTGTGCCACAGAATTGAACGGGGAAAACTGAGGGCCGGACCCTAAAGGGTCAATCAGCGGGCGTGGTTGAACGGGGCAAGCAGGGTTGAGACGACTTCTCCGGCCTCGCCGCGTTTGCTTTTGAGGACGATAACGCTGCTGACGGCCTGCTTCAAAATCGGCATCGAGTGGGCCGGGTCCCGCTGGGCGGCGACGGTGTTGTCCATCAAGGTTAATAAGGCCTGGCCCGGCGTCAACCGGCGAGGCCGCCACGTGGCTTCCGGCTGATACTGGGTGACGATGACCCACCCCACCGGCGTTTTGCGGCCCGCCTGCCCGTTGTGGCTGCGAAGAGAGAGCGGCACGGGATAGGGGTGGACTCGGCCTTCTCTGTCCAGCACGGCAAATTCGTCCGAGTAATACACCGCCCCGGCCTCGACCAAGGCTTTGACCAGCGTGGTTTTGCCGGTGAAGCTCCGGCCCGGAATGAGGATAGCCCGCCCCTGCCAGCCGACCACACCGGCGTGAACGAAGAGGCAATCTTGGGCGCGAAAGGCGGTCAGCAGTTCGGCGTGTTTTTCAAAGGCAGTCAATAGCGGGGGCAACTCTAAGGTGCGGGCGATGAGGGTCGAGCCGCAATATAATAGGTGGTAATGGCGTTGCCCTTTGCGTTGACTAGGTGGGGCAAAGCGCAGGGAATATAATATGTCTACCGTGCCGGTATCACCGTTGGGAGCAGGCTGCCAGCCCAGGGGAAGATGTGGAGCGGTCTGTTCCAATGCCGTTGGGTTGTTACTCCGCAGGCCGAAACGCAGGCCGTAAGCGGTATAGCTTGGCCTGTCAGACGGTGATGTGGGGTAGGGTGGGTCGGCTCAACATACCAAATCTCTTATTTTCTCTTTGGGATTTTTCTGAACCGATGCCTGCCCGGTTCAACCACCACGAAAGCCCCTCTGAGCGTCTCCTCCGAATATGAGGCCAGGACTTGCTCAAGTTCCCGTTGAACCGCTTGTTGGGTTGAGGGTAGCATCCGCAGATAAATAACCCCTACACCCCATCCGCTGACAAAAACAAGCCCACCAAAATCTCTATCTCGGGTGACAAATATCCGCTCAAGTTCCTGGGCTTTTTGGAGCAAGTCACTATCAGCCGCTTGCGCCAAGCCTATTTGAGCCACGGGGATAGCATCGTGACCGAGACGTTGTAGATACCGTAATGTCCCGGCATAAACATCTTGGTCAAGCAGAAACTTCATGCCGCTATAGCCGTGATATGAATATCTTCGACAGCAACCACATCAATGGCGTACTGGAGACAAGCCTGAATATCTTCAATGTCCAAATCGGGGTAGTAGCCTTCAATAATTTCGGAAAAGGATACACCTTCTTTAACCAACTCAAGCACGCTTTGCACTGTAATTCTGGTGCCGGCCACACAGGGTTTGCCAAAATGAAGGTTTGGATCAACTACAATTCTTTCTTTCATCAGGTTACCTTTTTTGATTGTTCTCTATCGGACCTTACGGTAAGGCCTTATTATGGGTAAGGTAACACGATACCAGAGCAAAGTCAAGCCGTTAGTATAGGCTATAGGCGACGATGACATCATCGCCACCATCAAAAGGCTCTTCTCAGCGATTTCAGCGCCTTTCAGCGTTTCAGCGGGTCACCTACCAACTAATAATCACCTGCCCATTGCCACTTTGCACCCCCTGCTGGTGCGTGACATTGGTAGCCGTAGGAATAGCAAACGACGAACCGCCGCCGCCACCGCCAAAGTAACCCCCGCCGCTACCACCAACTATAAAGCCAACGCCACCCCCACCCCCGCCGTTGAAACCACCCACGCCGGGGGTATCAGGATTAGTAGAATCGTCATCATCACCTCCACGTCCGCCAACGTAGACAAACAAGGCCTCGCCCGGTGTGACAGCAATCGTGGCTACACTGCAACCTCCTCGACCGCCGATGAGAGCAAGGGCAGGGAAACCTCCCCCGCCTTCTGCGCCAAGCGCCTCAATGGTCACGGAAGTCACCCCCGCTGGCACAATAAACTGCTGCTCCGCGCCGGTGAGGTTGAAGGTTTGCGAGCGGGTCGGTGGTTCCGGTGGTTCTGGCTCTATGGGCGACTGCGCCTCCACCGGCGCCGGCGCCTCCACCGGCCCCGGCGCAACAATGGAATGGATCACGGCAGCAGGGCGGCGGCCACCCCCAACCCTTTGAGCAGTTCTCGCCGGGTTATAATGTTGTGTCCGGCAGGTTTGGCCACTTTATCTTGCAGCAAGTGTGCCTTTTCCAGCCGCTGCAAGGTCAGCCAGACCAGTTCTTCGGCGTGGGGCGTATTCAATTCGCCCTGGAGCTTTTCGGCTATTTGGGCCGGGCTGGTCTGGCCGTCGCACAGCTCCCACACTTTGGCAGCGGTGGGGTTAAGGTTATGCACCTCCAAACGCTGCCAGTCGTAAATGCACAGTTCATTGTCCAGTTTTTCGATGTGGACGGTTTTGATTTTTTGAGGGTGCGGCATTGGGTTCCTCCTCTTTGCGTTTACTTATGTTGAGAGCATTTGGAAACTATCGCGCCGACCTGACCCGCCCCGGCATGAATGCCAGGGCTACACCTGCGGCAGCGCCGGGTGAACCCGGCTTTAGCCCGATTGATCGGGCGCAGTTTTCAGTCCGGCGACTTCATCGCCGGACGAGCGCCCGTAGACAAGGCTAACTTGGAGGTTCCAACTGCCTCTTGGTTTAAAACAAAAAGACCCGCAGGCCGGGCGAAATACATTCGCCCCAAACCCTTCGGGTCTAAGGTTTTATGAGGAGATGCGTTTTGGACGGCCCGCTTTAGCCGGTCAGGTTCATTCAGGCAGGCGCACGGAAGGTAAGGTGGGGCATGTGGCATATCTCTCCCCCGTGAGATAGGTTAAGAACTTAGCCCATGCTAAAACAAAAGGGGCTAAATGCCAAATTTAATTCTGTTGGCAAACTCAATTTTGAACCGGAGGAGCGTGAGGCTAAAGCCGTCACACACGCAAGCGAGGGCAAAGCTCTCCGAGCTAAGTTTCAGCCCGCCAGGGCTTCGCTCTCTCAGGCCGATGGCTTAAGCGAAGCACCCTGTGGGTCAGCCTCGGCCCTTTGGGTGGTTATTGTGCTTGGTCCGGTCCACAAAATACCGTCTCACCCAGCCCAAAATGTGTAGCGGATGGCGCACCCACCGACTCCACCAAAAGGCTGGGCCTATTCTGAGCTTTGTCGAAGGGTTTATCCGGAGCTTGGTCGAAGGGGCAGGAGGCAGGCCGTAGTAAAAGCGCAGCCATCCCTCGGCGGGGAAAAAGCTGTCGCGCAGGATGGCTGTATGGCCTTTGGGTCGCTGGGCGGCCAGCGAGAAACGGGGCCAGCCTTGAAATTCCTGGCCGATACCGCTCGGCGGGCGGCCAGGGTTGAGGGCGGCGGTCTTGAGTAGTTCCTTGGAGAGCGGGGTCAACCAGTGGCACAACGCTAATGCGTTGCGGGCGTGGGGGTTGACTCGCGGCCAGTCAATTTCGGCAGCAAAACGCTCGGCCAGGCTGACCAGGTCGGCCAGCCAAATCAGGCGGAGGGAGTCAAGCAGGAGATTGGTCCGCAGGTGTTGGTAGATATGGTCCAGCATCGCTTCATAACTCAAGGTCTGGGCTGTCATCCCGGCAATGGTCAATGGAAGCGCCGCCGGGCGCAAGGCCTCCAACGCGGTGGCGGGTGAGCCGTTGGCGTACAGGTTGTGATGGAGTTCGACGGTGACTTGCAGGCCCTCGACCCAGCGTTTGGCAGCTAGGAGATGTTTGGCAGGTAGGGGGTCATCGGGTGGGGGAGCCTTAAACCCTAATTCAGCTAACAAGGCCTGGGCCAGTCGCGCCTGTGATTGGCTCACCAGCAAGTCCATATCGCGCATGGGGCGTAGGCCGGGCTGAGGGTAAACCAGGTGCGCCAGGGCCGCACCTTTTAAGACCAGGGTTTCAATCCCGGCAGCCTGAAACGTGGTGAGAATTTCGGCCAGGACGCAGCCGTGCACTCGGTTAGCGTGGCTATGTTGTATAGCACGAGCTTGCAATTGCTGGTGAATGGCAACAGGCACGGAGATATTGGCGGCTTGCAGGTGGGTATAGAGCAGCGGGGTCAGGTTGTGTCTTTCGGTCTGGGTGGGGAGGTTGCTCCAATCGGTCAGGTTGGCTGCTTGCTGTCTCAGTTGATGGTATTGGGTTGGGTGCCTTGCGCTCTCGCACAGAGGACCAGAAGAGGATATGTGTTTTCTGATTGGATCATTGTGAAAGAAATTTGGATTTATGAGGCAAGCTAACGATGTAGACGACGCGCCGTTAGAACCATCTCATCCCCTCAAACTCAAGCTTCTGTTTTGACGGCGACTTACGAGGATTGAGCCTTGCTATCATCCAGCCAGTAACCAACGCCGCGCTCGGTATGCAGATAACGGGGTTGAGTTGGATCAGGTTCGATTTTTTGACGCAGGCGATAGATGAAGGCTTTCAAATAATCCACATCATCGCTGGCATCACGACCCCACACCCGGCTCAGCAGCACCTCGCTGCTCATCACCCGCCCGGCCTGGCGGGCCAACACCTCCAACAGCCGAAATTCGGTGCTGGTCAGCCGGATATCCTTCTCGCCCACCGTCACCCGCCGCCGGTTGAAATCGAGCCGCAGCTCGCCATTGACAAAGGGACGTTCCACCGGGCCGGGGCTGCCTTCCACCCGGCGTAACACCGAGCGGATGCGGGCCAGCAGCTCCAGGTGGCCAAAGGGTTTGACGATATAATCATCCGCGCCCAGTTCCAGGCCGCGCACCTTGTCCAACTCGTCATCCTGAACGGTCAGGATGATCACCGGCACGTCGCTGAAGAGGCGGATTTGCTCTAGCACCTCAAAGCCGTGCATCCCCGGCATGGACAGGTCGAGCAGCACCAGGTCCGGCGCTGCGGTATCCACCAATTCCAGGCCGGTCTCGCCCTGATGGGCGCTGATGACCTGCCACTGTGGTTCCTGGACGGTAATGGTTAAAGTTACCGCCCGGGTCACATCCGGCTCGTCGTCAATGATTAGAATTTTGTGGCTGGCTTTCTTCATCAATTATCTCCTCTGAAGTCAGGGGTAAAGTAAAACAAAAGCGGCTGCCGCCGCCGGGCCGATCTTCCACCCAGATGCGGCCGCCATGCAGCCGGACCAACTCCCGGCAAATAAACAGGCCCAACCCCACCCCGGCCAGGGCCTTATCGGCCGTGCTGTAGAGCCGGTCAAAGATCAGCCCCCGCTCCTGAAGCGGCACGCCGGGGCCGGCATCGGCCACAGTAATCTGCACCAGGCCCTGCCCGTCAGACGGGCAGGGCTGGCTCAAACTGACCTCAATGGCACTGGCCGGCGGGGCGAATTTGGTGGCATTGTCAATCAGGTTGGACAGGATTTGTTCGAGCCGTTTGCCATCAGCCCAGACTGGCGGCAGATGGGCCGGGGCCTGGAACTCAAATTTTTGCTGTTTGCGTTCCAGTAGGGGGTCAAACGTTCCAGGATGCGCCGGGTGCGGCTGGTCAGGTCAAGCGAACGGGGGTGCAGGGTTACTGTCCCGGCCTCCAAACGGACGCTTTCCAACATATCCGTCACTAGCAGTTCCAGGCGTTCCAGGTTTTGGGTAAAGGTTTGGCTAATCTCGGTTTGAGTCTGGCTGGGCAGATGGAGCAGGGGGGTCAGGGTTGGGGCCAGGGTTTTGAGCACGGTCAGCGGAGTTTTGAGTTCGTGGGCGGTGGCCGAAAAGAAGGTGGCCCGCAGCGCCTCGAAGCGGCGCAGGCGCTCCACCTGTTCCTGCTCGCGGGCATAGAGCTGGGCATTGCGCAGGGCCAGCCCGGCTTCCAGGGCCAGGGAGCGCAGGAAAAGCTGCTCATCATCGCTCAAGGGACGGTCGGTCTGCCGGCCCAAGGCGATGGCGCCCATCACCGCCCCGGTCGGCAGGATCAAAGGCACGCCAATCAGTTGAGTAATCTCATCGTCCGCCACAAATTCGGGCAGGGGCCGAGTGGCTTCCCCTCCGGCCAGATAAAGTGCTGGTTGGAGCCGCGCCGTGCCCGATCCGGCTGGCCCGAAGTAAGGCGTAAAGCCCGCCTCATCTATTTTTGGCGCTCGCTGGCCCACCGGATGCCGCTCGGTGGTGGAAGCCGCCACATACCAGTCATGGCCTTCGGGGTCAGACAGCACCACCAGGCTAAAAGTGATATCCGGCAAGACGTGCGTACTTTCCAGGGTGGTGGTTAAAATGCGCTCCGGCTCCAACTGGCTCTCGCCTAGGCGCAGGGAGATTTCATTCAGGACTGCCATCCGTACCGTTGCCAGCAAGGCCGCTTGCCGAACTGTATACTCCTGGCGCATCTGTTCGCTGAACACCGTCACCAGCAGGCCCAGCAGTAAACTGAATAAGAACTTGACCGCCGTCACCGCAGCCGCACCGGCATTCCCGCCGGACAGCGGCAGGGAGGCCAGCAGCGAACACAGACCGATCGTGGCGATCAGGGCCAGGGCCACCCGCCAGCGATAAGCCAGCCCAGCTTCAACAATGGGGATCACAAAGAGAAGGGAGAATAAACTACCGCCGCCGCCGGTCAGGGCGGTGATGATCGTCGCCAGAACCGCATCGGCCAACAGCAATCCGCCCATCCGCCCGGTTACCAGCGGCCGATGCCGCCACACAAACACGGAAACGGGAAGGTAGTAGGCAGCAATGAGGAGGGTCGCCAGCCAGGGGCTAACGATCGTCCCGGCGTCAACCACGCCTTCGTAGGCGCTTCGGCCAGAACTTAGGGTGATAACAGACACGCCCCCAAAGATGAGCCAGCGCAGCGCCAGCAGGAAATAATCACCCCGTGGGCTGGGCACAGGCGCCAGCCCATGCGTAACGTGAGATGATGCTTGCATCATTTTCTCCTTATAAGACCGGTACTCATACTTGAGGTGATCGGCTCAGGGGGCAAGGCCTCTTGAGTGGTCTTTTCAGGCTGCTGTGGCCGCAGTTGAGCACGCTCTGGTGGCTCCGGCTCAGTTTCTTGCCCTCTACTTTGGCCCAAATGCATGTGGCCCGCCGCATCTACGGCAATTTCTACGTTTTCAGTGCGCAACCCCAGGATGTCATAGCTGTAAATTTCACGAACCAGGACGACCAGCACCAGCAAGAAGGGCACCGCCAATAACAAGCCGAGCGCACCAAAGAGCGCCGCCCCAACCAATTGAAACAACAATACGCCCCCGGAAGGGAGTTGGAGTTCCTCCCGGATGAGCATGGGGGTGATCACGTTACTCTCCAGCAATTGGATGATCAGATAAGCGGGGATAGCCCACAGCATGAGCGACGGGTCGGTGGCCATGGTAAAAATGAAAATCGGGATCAAGGGCAGAAAGGCCCCCAGGGTGGGAATAAAGGTGGCCACACCGGAAAACACGGCGATAATCAGGGCGTAGGGTACGCCTAAAAAGAGGCCTAAAACGAGCCAGACCAGGCTGATCGTAATGCTGACCGATAGAAACTGGGTCTTGATCCAGTGGGTCAGACTGCGATACAGGTTGCTCCAGAGGTCCAACAGCCGGGTATGGTAGGCGGCCGGCGTCAGATAGAGGCTGATCTGCACATAGCTGAGCGGATCGCTGAGAAAAAAGATGGCGATAAAAATCACCAGGCTCATGTTAAGTACTAGTGCAAAGCAGGCCGGGCTCCCACGCCCGGCCCTCGGCGGCGTGGGAGCCGCCTCCGCTAAATTGCACTTGTTCTATACATGAGCCAATCACCAGGGCCACATTGGCCAGCAGGCTGGCAAAGACGCCCATGCCCTCCAAAATGGGCGTGAAAGAAAAGCCTGTGGTGAACAGCCGGCGCAGGGTGTCGCTGAAGGCGGCGTCACCAGTTTGGTTGAGGCTGATGATGCTGAAAGGAGGCAGCAGACGGGTGAGTAGGTTGCTGCCGCTACGCCAGGTTTCATAGTCCTGGCCAATCTCTTGCCACATCCGGGGCAGTTCGGCCAGCACCGTCCCTGCCTCGGTAATAATCGTCGGAACAATCCATAGGATTAAGAAGAAGGCCAACAACAGTATAGCGGTAGCGGATAAAAGAGTGGACAGGTTGCGCCGCAGCCCATGCTGTTGCAACCAATGCGCCGGGATACTGATACCTACCGCAATGACTACGGCCGCAAAACCTAGGAGCCAGATCGAGCGCAGATACCACAGGCTCAAGAGCAAAACAAGGACTGTTATTACCATCAGCAGCCGTTTGAGGAAAGTGTCGTTGGACATGAGATCCCCTCCGTTAAATATACTTCACTTCGGCGCAGGTTGCCAAGCTGAACAGGTGGAGGAAAAAACCCTCCACCTGCTTCAAGGTTCATCTCTTTTAAGTTGGGTCGAAGTTGGTCTGGCAGAGGCTTAGACTTTCATGGCCTCTTTGGTCAGTTCCCAGGCCTGGTGCAGCAATTCGCTGCGCCGCTTCTGGTCGGCCTTCAACTCGGCGATGCGCGCCTCGATTTTGGCCTTCCGCTCGCCTTCCGCCTTGGCCGCCTGCTCTTGCAGCGCCTTGATCTTGGCCTCGGTCTCTTGCTGGCTGGTCTCGATCTTGGCCTGGATGCTATCCCGCATGGCTTGCAGTTTGGCCTCGGCCGCGTCAATCTTCGCCTGGAGCTTGGCCTTGGCCTCCCCGGTCGCCTGGTTCAATTCGGCTTCCAACTCGGCGATTTCGGCATTGAGCGCCGCAACATCCCGCTCAATCTGGGCGTCCACGATTTCCCCGCGTGTCCGGCGGAAAACGACGCCGCCGACAGCCTGCATGCGGTTATCTACCGGCAGCACCCACGCTTCATAGACTTCGGCTACGACGGCCGCCTTGCCCGGCAGTAGATATTGCCCGACCTCATACAGGAAATCCTCGCCGACTCCCAGGTTGGCCAGGTCGTAGATCATTCCGCCGAACATCCCGGCATAAGCGCCCAGCGCAACCCCCACCGGCCCACCCAGCAGGCCAATCAAGCTCCCGGTGAGCAGGCCGACGCCCGTTCCGACAGGGCCTTCATCGTCTGTCTGTTTGACGCTCACTTGTCCGTTGGCGTCTTTGGCGATCACCGCCTTGGCATAGAGGGTGATACTGCCTTCATTATGCAAATTCTGGAGGGTTCTTGAACCCTCGTAAGCTTTGTTTTCGTCGTCGAAGATGACGACCAGTATCTTATCCATTGTAAATCTCCTTTTTTTGTAATGGTTGTTTATTAGTTAGGATGTGCCCTGGCGGAGAAGCGGTCTCCGCACCGTTGTTTGATCGTGGTTGCTCAGGGTGGGCACAGCCAGAGGTCGAGCGTGCCTCGAACCTCTGCCCCAAACACCGCCGATGGTGTTTCCCTTAGTTGGCAGATGCGCCGGTCGTCCCGGTTTCAGGCTGGAGACTGCGCAGGTGGAAGGCGAAGCTGATGAGCAGGATACCAAAGACGATGGCATAAGCGCCGATCAGCCACACCAGGCTCACGGCCCCGGCGCTCGGAAAAACGACCAGCAGCACGCCGAAGACGACCGAGAGAAGACCACTGAGGACCATCATCCATTCATTGTGGATGACTCGCCGAAACTGGATGGCCGCCACGATTTCCAGGACACCTGTGACCAGCGCCCACGCGGCAATAAAATACAGCAAAACGAACGCCGTGGTATCGGGCCAAAAGAAGGTCAGCAAACCGATGATGATCCCCGCCAGCCCTTCCAGCAGCACCGCCCACCAACGTTGGTTGTGTCCATACGAAGCGATGCCAAAGGCCACCGCAAAGATGCCGTCCACCAGGGCATAGGCGCCGAACAGCAGCACCAGGGCCATGAGGGTCGCTTGGGGCCAAACGAGCGCCACCACCCCGAAGAGGATGGCGAACAGGCCGCGCAGCGCGAACAGCCCCCAATTACGTGTAAGTAAAGTTAACATAGCTTATTTCCTTTCTATTTGAATACAAAGTGATTAGGTTACGTCCCATTCTTGAAAATAGGATCTTGAAATAAAAGTTTTGTTCGGTCAGAATAACTTCAATTCATAGGCACTTCTTTCTCATCGGTCAGATTATAAACAAGTATAACCACTGAAGGTGAACAGGGACGTAAACAAAGGTAAACAAATGGTAAACATTTTTGTTTACCTGATATTCACCTGCGTTTACCGGATTAGTTACCTGCTGAGGGTAAGATAAGTTGAAAGTTCAATCTTATGGGTGTCCAGAAAAGCTCTTTCTCAACGATCAAGGTAGCAAGTAGCAAAGTAGCATATTTATGACCTGCTACATGCTACTTTGTTACCTGTTTTAGCGGCGAAAACTTTTCTGGAGCGATATAATTATTTCATGGCTCAAGGAGATAAATAATGAAAACAGCAAAATCTTTAAATGGGGTGGTGGCCTTAGTCGGTCTGTGGGAAGTGCTGGCGCCGCCGATCCTGGGTTACCTGACCACACCGGCCGCAGTGGGGAACGCGCTCCTGGCCGGGGTGACATTAATCCTCCTGGCGGGGCTGGATGACCTGATCGAGAACGCCAGCACCGATAAAAACCTGGATGGGATCACCGCGGCAGTGGGGGTGTGGCTGGTCGTGTCGCCCTTCGTCTTAGGCTATTCGACAATGACGGTGGCCCTGTGGAACGACCTCATTGTTGGGGCTGTGGTGATTGTGCTGGCGGCCTGGGCCGCAACCGGGCTGGGTAAGCCAATCACCCGGCAGAGCCAGGTTCATAACCGGGAATCATAGACACTCTCAGGAGGATAAAATAATGAGACAACTTTTACAACACCCCGCCCTGCAAAATCTGGAACCCAGGACACCACGGGAAACCTTATTGTTCATCAAAGCGCACACCCTGGGCCTGGAGGCTGCCTGTACGGCAATTAACGTGGTAGGTCTCGAAAACTTCGAGGCGCTATTCGACCAGGCGTTACCAGATATGTGGCAAAACGTGGCTACCTGCGCCGCAGCCGAAGTAGAATATCTCCGCAACCATGAATAAAATAGAAAGGATCATTATAATATGACGAAAATCGTTCTGAGCGTGATTATTCCCACGCTCAATGAGGCGACAGTGCTGCCAGGATTGCTTGACGCGTTACAAAGTCAGACCCGGCCGCCGGATGAAATTATTGTGGCCGATGCCGGTTCCAAAGATGAGACGCGGGCGGTGGCCCAGGCTCGCGGAGTCCGGGTGATTCAAGGCGGCATGCCCAGTGTGGGACGCAACGCCGGCGCGGCGGTAGCCAGGGGCGACCTCTTTCTTTTTCTGGATGCCGATGTGATGCCCCCGCCCAACTTTATTGCCGACGCGCTGACAGAAATTAGCAGGGCTGACTACGGTGTGGCTACCTGTCTGATGGAACCGTTGAGCGATGATCTGGCCACGCAAACTATGACCGAAGCGGCCAATCTCTTCCTGCAAGTGGTCCAGGCTTTTGTGCCCCACGCGCCGGGTTTTTGTATTTGGGCGCGGCGACAGATCCACGAGGCCATCGGCGGGTTTGACGAGGCGGCCAAAATGGCCGAGGATCACGATTACGTCCAACGGGCGGCCAAATTTGGCAAATTTGCGGTGTTGAGTTCGGTGCGCATTCCGGTCTCCATGCGCCGGATTGAAGAGGAAGGCTTGATTAAGCTGTCACTCAAATATCTGTGGACTGAAATGTATGCGCTGGCCGGAAAGCCGGTCTATTCAACGCCTTTTGAATACCAATTCGGGGCGCATGGGCGACGAGAAACCGGGGCCAAACCCCAATGGGTGATTATGGATATCGCTCAGTTGCGCCAACAACTGGGCAAGATGGAAAACCCGCTGCAACAGCTCAGCGCGGCGGGGCGGGAGCAACTCGAACGGCTGCTCGCCTGGGATAATACCGAGTCCCTGGGAGAGCGGGTTCGACTGCCGCTCGACCCGCCGGATTTGGAAGCCCTGCATCGCTTTCTGCTGCGGCGGCTTAAATTGATCCGCCCGGCTGAGCCGCCTTTCCGGGAGCTTCTGGCCGCCTTCCAAACCCGGCCCGATCAGGAAAGCATCAACCTCCTCGATGCCAACTGGCTGCGCTCCCAGCTTGCCAAGATGATCAACGGCAAAACCAACAAGAACGAAGGAGAGCAAGAGTGACGATTGACTTTTCCGGCGAGCCGGGGACAGCGGCTCTTTCGCTCTTTGCCGGCCTCACCACTCCCTTACAGCAACTCGATGGCGACTGGCGCATTGCTTACGCTCAGGCCGGGCAAGGGTTTGCAGCAGGCTTTGCCGACCCCGCTTTTGATGATGCGCTCTGGGAGACGGTGCGGCTGCCCCACCTGCGCCACGCCACCATCGAACACGATACGCTGTGGTATCGCCACCGTTTCCAGGCCAAACCAGCCCCGCCTGACCGGCGCATCATCCTACGCCTGGGCGGCGCTTTTTATCACAGCCGGGTCTGGCTCAATGGCTGCCTGCTGGGCGAGCATAAGGGGTATTTTCAGCCGTTTGGCTTTGATATTACCGACCGGCTCCAACCGGGCGAAAATCTGCTGGCTGTCTGCTGTGTTTTTCCGGTAGAGGCAACTTCTTTCAAACGCAAAACGGCTATCGCCGGCATTTTTGCCGATTGGGACTGCAAACCCTACCCCTCGGCTTTGTACCCGGAACTGCCGGCCCCCTATGAATGGACGGTTCCTCTGGGTTTATGGCAGCCGGTGGGTTTATACACAACCGGCCCGGTACTGATCGAGTCGCTGAATGTCTTGCCGCAGGTTTTTGAACCGGCCTGGACGCAGGCTCAGGCGGGTGAATTGCGGTTCGTGGTGAGTCTCCGTAATCTAACGGCTGAAGTTCAAAATATTCCGCTGCAAGTGGTAGTCGAACCGCATAATTTTTGTGATAACACCGGAGCCAGAGAGGTTGGCTGCTGGCCGGTCACGCTCCGGGCCGGTGAGCGCCGCCAGTTCGAGTTCAGGCTGACTGTCTCACAGCCGCGTTTATGGCTGCCCTGGAGCCATGGTGAGCCGTGGCTCTATCGTGCTCAAGTCAGTCTGGGCGACGCGGCGCCGATGCAAGCAGAACAGGTTTTTGGCCTGCGTGAGATTCGGGCCGTGATCGAGCCACAGCGCTGGGAGTGGTGGCTCAACGGGCGGCGTATCTTCCCCAAAGGGAGCAACTACATCTCCGATTTCTTTCTGGATCGGGTAACGCTTGACGGGCTGCGGCGCGACCTTGAACTGGCGCGCGGGGCCAACCTCGATCTGCTGCGAGTCCACGCTCACATTGCCCCTTTAGATTTTTATCGCCTGTGCGATGAGCAGGGCCTTATGGTGATGGGCGATTTTCCCCTCATCTGGACCTACGGTTTCAAACTGCCCGCCGACAAAGACGCCGTTTTTCAAAATAACGTGCTGCAGCAAGCTCAGGATATGGTTGAACTGCTGGGTTCCCACCCCAGCATCATCCTGTGGTCCATGCACAACGAGCCGCCCTGGACGCCCGATGGCAGTTTTTTGGGCAGCGAGGTGCATCAAACGGCCACCAATCACAGCCTGGATCAGGCGACCGCGGCCTTGGTCCGCCGGCTCGACCCGACCCGGCCGGTCATTCCCGCTTCAGGCGAATTTGATCAACACCTGTATCACGGCTGGTATACCGGCGCCTGGTATGACAACCGCGCCTTACAGCCCACCTTCCCCACCGAATTTGGGGCGCAAGCCCTGCCCAATCTTGACTCGCCTGTCTGGGCCACCGTCAATACGCACTGGCCGGTCGAGGCGGATGATCAGAGCTGGGCGCATGCCGGCTACCAGTCTCTCTTTTGGGCCAGTCCGGGGGTGGGGCTGCCCGCCCAGTATGGCTCCCTGGCCGAGTATGTGGCCGAGAGCCAGGCTTATCAAGCCTTTTACATCCGTTACGTCATTGACCAGTGGCGGCGGCAGAAATTCGCCCCGGTGGGGGGCTATATCCACTTTCTCTTGACCGACGGCTGGCCTGGCATCACCTGGTCCGTTTTGGATTACGCCCGCCTGCCCAAAGCCGGTTATGAGGCTTTGGCTTCAGCCTCACGGCCGGTGCGGTTGGCCCTTGACCTCGCGCCCGGTTTCCAGGTCGAGCGCACGTTTCATCTCGTTTACCCGGAGGGAAGTGTTTTGAAGGTTGGCCTGTACCTGGTCAACGACGATTACCGCCGCGATGGGCTTGTATGGGTTCATTGGGGGCTTGAACGGCGGACAGAGGGATGGTTGCACCGCTGGCTCCGCCGCCGGTTTCAAAGGCATTCTGTCTCAGTTGCCCTCCCCTCCGCCGACGAAGGGGCACAGCGGCTGAAAGTTGTCGAAATTCCCTTAGCCCGCCCTGGCGACTATACCTTCTGGACGGAAGTGTGGCAAGGCGGCGCAAGACTGGATCAGAATCGGCTCGATTTTCGCGTGGGTATGGAGCGGCGGCAGCAGCGCCCGCCGCGACGCGTGCCCGGCTGGTTGGTCAACAAGGTTTATCAGCCTGGGTCACTGCATCACACCGATAACGGTTTTAGCTTTGGCCTGCGCAATCCGGCTATGCCGGCCAGTATCCAGCGCCTGGGAGAAGTGCGGGTGGATGGTGTGGCCCTGGAATTGACCCAGGTTGAGTTGGTTGGGGGAGGGGTCACGCGCCTGGCCTCAACCATCACCCCCGAAGCGCCGCTCGAAATTCCTTCGCACCAGCGTCTGACGGTGGTGGTCAGGCAGTTTCCACTCTCTCCTGGCCCCCATCGGCTGGAGATCACCGTTGATCTCCTGGGTTTTGGGGAAATTGCGGTGCAGATACGGGATAACTTGATTTGAGGAGGGTGAGACTTAGGCCGCGTTCGGTTGGGCTGCCCACTGTTTTTTCTTGCCCCGCATCCCAACGGGTAACGCCAATCCGACCCGGTGGTGGGACATCTCACCAGCGGGCGTGAGGTTGGCCAGCATGAGCGCAGCGGCATCGGCATAGGAGACAATCATCTCTGGGACATGGGAGACGAAGAAAGGCAATACCAAGGCGCCAGGCAGAGACCTGGTAAATGAAGGGAGTTGTACGGGCAATTGGTCAAGCGATACCCGCATCTGAGCCAGGCCCAAAGGCTGCTGCTCAACCATTGGCCCCGGACACAGGATTCGCCAGTCCAGGGCGGTTTGGCGGATGCGGTCGAAATTGGCGCGGTGCGGCCAATAAGTCGAGGCGACACGGGGGAGGTCAACACCCCTTCGCCCCCCGTCATCAAGGTCGAGTAAGGCTGCACCCGCCATAAACCAGCAGACAGGCCGATCCTGGTCAGGTAGGGATTCCAGACCGGTCACGATGCGATCCATAAGGTCAACAAAGATTTGCCCTTCCGTCACCAGGCCGGCGGTATTAATAACGACATCGTGATTTCGGAAGAGGGTGGTCAGAACAGATACAGACGTTTTTGCCAGATCAGCCTGACACACTACGACCTGCTCTCGAAGTTCCGCCGGTAGCTTTGAGGGGGTTCGCACCAAGGCTGAAACTTCGTGGTTGGCCGAAACTGCTTGTTGCGTAACATGCGTGCCGAGGGAGCCTGTTGCTCCAAGAATGAGTATTTTAGACATTGATAGCCTCCGAAATTAGAATGAAAGTTTGTTCTTAGCTGCACTCAGCTCTAACCTCAAATTATCATACCCTCATCAGGTAACTAATCCGGTAAACATAGGTGAATATTTGGTAAACAATTTTGTTTACCAGTTGTTTACCTTTGGTTACGTTCCTGTTCACCTTTAGCAGTTATCCTTAGTCTGTAACCTGCCCAGAGAAAGAAGCCGTCTATGATATGAAGGGAAGCTTCCCTCCGGGCGGGAAAAAAATGAGACCGGGGACAGCTTGCATCTGGTCGTCCAACAGAACTTACCCCCGGACCTGGCGGTTCAGCTCGAGACGCTGCCTGTGGGTACAGGGCTGCCAGGCTGGATCATCCAGTCCGGTGATCCCGTCATTGTGCCCGATATAGCCACGGATCCGCGCTCGACGAAAGCAGCACGGCAGAGCTTTCAGACTTATGCTGGCGTTGTGATCCGGGCGAGAGGACGGCTGTTAGGTGTTTTAAGCGTGGTCAGGGCCAGGGAGCAGCCTCAATTTACTGTGGAAGAAGTGGCGCTGCTGACCACCATTGCCGACCAGGTGGAGGTGGTGGTCGAGAGCGCCCGGCTGCGCCAACTGGCCGAGCAGTCGGCGGTGATGGCCGAACGGGCGCGCTTGGCTCGCGATTTGCACGATTCGGTGACGCAGTTGTTGTATAGTATGAACCTCTTTGCCGCCGCCGGGCGAGATGCTTACCAGGAGGGCGACATGGCCGATGTGGGTGACAGCTTGAACGAATTGGAATTTATTGCCCAACAGGCGCTCAAGGAAATGCGTTTAATGGTTTACGAACTGCGACCACTGGCGTTGAGCCAAGAGGGTTTGCTGGGCGCGGTGCAGCAGCGCCTGGAGGCGGTCGAAAGACGCGCTGGCGTGCAAGCGCAGTTGCAAGGGCAGATCACGCTTGACCTGCCCCCGGCGATCGAAGAGGCGCTTTACCACATCATCCAGAAAGCCTTGAACAATGCCCTCAAACATGCCGCTGCCACTGCTGTGAGCGTGCGGCTTGAGACCGCCGGTAGACAAATTGAAGTGGAAGTAACCGATAATGGGTCAGGTTTTGAGCCAGATGCTCTGGATAGCCAGGGGGGGTCTGGGCTTGACTAGTATGAGAGAGCGCGTGGAGAACTTAGGCGGGACGTTGACCCTCCGCTCAAAACCGGGAGAAGGCACAACAATCAGAATCACTTTGGAGATATCTTAAGCACATGAGTGGAAATGCAACTATAAATCAAATAAAACCGATTCGGGTGCTGGTGGCCGATGATCACCCTATTTAAAAGCGGCCTTTTGTTATATTCAAAAATTATAATTTTCGCTTGATGTTTCCCGCCCAGAGCAGTGATATGCTAGAGGGGTGTTAAAAGTCTTTGCCGACGAGGTTAAGGTGCAGATAACAAGCATGCCCCCTCAAGAATATCAGGCTGAAGGTGATGTCTTGATTTTAATTGTGGCTAAACCAGGCCGGATACGCAACAGTTTACAGGCTTTACTCCAGATCATACCCCGGCTCAAGGTAGCGGGCATAGCCAGCCATACTTTCTTGGCGCTGCAAATGCTAAGCCAGTACCAGCCGGCGCTAGTGCTGCTGGACGTGGATTTGCCGGATAACCAGGCCTGGGTTTTGTTGCAGGAAATACAGCGAAAACAGCCCCAAACCCGCTGTCTCTTATTTGTGAATTCGATTGAGCAGCAACGAGCGGCCAGAGTGGTGGGAGCGGATGCCGCCTTACTCAAAGGCTTTGAAACGATGGAACTGTTTACGACCATAGAAAAGTTACTTCCGCCTTGTAACCCATAATAGAAAAATTTACATGAGCAAGCACCAAACGATTGAAATTCTCTTACCCAGCGAGTTAGGCTATGAAAAAGTGGCTGCCTCGGTCATTGCTACGTTGGCCCGCCACATGGGCTTTTCCCAGGAACGTATTGACGACCTCAAGACGGCACTCAGCGAAGCGGTCATCAACGCTATGGAGCACGGAAATCAGTTAAATGTGCAGCTTAACGTGGAGGTCATCGTCCTGATTGAAAGCACAACCCTAACCTTAAAGATAATTGACCAGGGACAACAGCCCCTGCCTAATCTGAACCTGGCTCGCCCGGAGCGGGCGGATCATCGGGGCTGGGGCTTGTTCCTGGTTAAGAGCCTGATGGATGAAGTCAGAGCCTTGGTTACGCCCGGTCGTAATGAACTGCACATGGTCCTTTATCTGACCGCTTAGAGCCAGATTATTGGGGTCGGAGATAGGCAGATTTTTTATGTATAGTTCTCCAGAAAAGTTTTTTCCTTGATCGTGATCACAGAGGCTATAATGCAAGGGTGTAAGAAAAACTCTGTGCTGACAAGGAGCCTCCCATGAAAAAGACCAAAACTGCAACACAACTCAAGCTTGACCGACTCAAAAATCAGTGCCAAACTATCAAGTCGCCAAAGCGAAGAACTGAAACAAATGATTGGCCAGCAAAATCAACGGGTTTGGACGGTTCGCCACGTCTACTGGCTGCTGTTGACCATTTTTAAGGTCTGCTATTCGGTTAAATATCTGCCGCAACTGTTGAGACACTTGGGCTTGAGTTATCACAAAGCCGTCCATCTGTTAGTCAAACGCGATAATGAAGCCCGGTGTCAGTGGATCCAAGAGACTTTACCCGCTCTGTATGCCGATTACCTCCAAGCCGGTTGGCGCATTTTCTTTCAGGATGAGGTCGGCTTTCAAACCGAAGGCACCTTGGCTTACACCTGGGGGCCGAAAGGCCAAAAGACGGAGATTAAAAACTATGGCCGGCACGGCCGGGTGAACCTGATCGGCGTCCTGGAACTGGGCAGTGGCCTTTTCTATGGTCTCTTGACCTCTTTCAAGGTCAATGCCTGTCGCTTTCGCCGGTTCTTATGTCATCTCAAACACGAAATGCCCACTGACAAGTTGATCCTCATCTGCAATAACGCGAGATTTCACAAGGCCAAATGGCTCACCGAGTGGCTGGCAGAGCAAACCTCCTGGTTGCATCTGGAATTCTTGCCAGCTTATTCGCCTGATTTCAATCCCAAAATCAGGAAGCAGCCGCCGCTGCCCGCCGATATGGGCGTGCGAACTTTGGGCCGTTGGCCCGGCTCTAGCTTGAAAGGCGGCGGGCCGCCAACCCAGGATGCAGCGGATTCGGCCTTTTTAGCCCGGTCGCGCCACATCAGCGATAGCCCTATTCCGATCAGGCTAAGCTGAAGGACGATCGACTCAAAAAGCAGGAGGTCAGATGTCCTTCAGTCAACGGCATTGTCCTGAATGTAACTCTCAAAATTTCAAACGGCATACGGGTTATATCCTCAAAAACGGTGAAACCCGCGAGATTTATTACTGCTGGGAATGTGACAGCTATTTTTCTGAAACCAAGAACACGCCCCTGGCCAGGTTAAAGACCCCGATCAGCCGGATGGCCCTCATTCTGGAAGCCATCAACGATGGCCTGGGGCTGAACGCCGCTTGTCGCACCTTCCAGGTGAGCAAGAACAGCTTGAAACGCTGGATCAGTCGCTTAGGCGATTTGAAAGAGACGTTATTATTGTATGCCTTATGTCACCAGTTCATCCAACAGATGGTTGAGGGCGATGAGTGTTTAGATGCCTACTGGGTGCTACACAATTTCATCCGGCCTCATTTTACGACCAAACAAGTCCCGGCAGTGGCGCTTGGTATAGTCGACCACCCCCTTTCCTGGGAAGAAATCTTTAGAATTCAGTACATTAGGCCGGGTTATACTTAACCCTTTCTAATCCCATTTAGTGAACCCAGTGCCCCAGAATTGGATATTTCTCAAAGAAAGCTCAAATACCTGCCGGTTGAGAGTCAGGTTAAGATTTTACACGAGCGCAAAAATATCATACAATCAATCTGCGAGCGTGTCATTGTTCACAACGATGGTCAAATAGAAATAGGAGCATTAATTGGCGAACAGAGTCAGTTATTCCGAGGAAATAAAAGCAACGCCGGAGCAGGTCTGGGCGGTTTTAACCGATGTGACCCGCATGCCGGAGTGGGCCTTTACCGAAGGGCGCTACCCTTATCCGGTCGAAGGACGTTACGGCAGCGAGCAGCGCGAGGGGCCGGGCACACTGTGGGTCGGCGTGTCTGCCGATGGACAGACCGCCACTCAAAAGATTACCCTATGGGAGCCGCCCTACAAACTCACCTATGAATTGCAGCAGATGGAAAATGCCTCCTTGCAAATGGCCCAGACCAATATGTTTGAATTGGAGCCAAGCAACGCCGGCACCCGCGTGGTCTGGACGGTAGATTGGAAGCTCATCGGCGGCTGGTCGCTCAACGCCATTTTGATCCGACTGACCGGCAACGGGGTTTTTGAAGAGATGATTGCCGGCTCATTGGAGAATTTGAAGAGGGTGGTGGAGGGGGAGGCGAAGACACGTGAGGCGAGGCCAAGTGAGGCGGGAAACCTAAAACGTAAAGCGTAAAATGTAATACCTGATTGTGAAATCCTCACGCATCACGCATTACGTTTTACGTTTTATCTCAATCTGTTTGACCAATGCCTCAATCATCTCCCGCTCAAAGCGTGCCGGCAGGCGAGTGGTGGCGTTGGCCGCGCCACAGGCTATGCCGTAGGCCAGGGCCTCCTCGATGCTATGTCCTCGCAGCCGGGCCACGGCCAGCCCGGCCAGAAATGAGTCGCCGCTGCCCACCGTGCTGACCACCTCGACCGGCGGCACACCGGCCTGCCACACTCCCGCAGGGGTTATGGCCAGCGCCCCTGCTCCGCCCAAAGTGACCATCACCAGCGCCGCGCCTCTTTCCAGCAGCTTTTGACCCACAGCTATAATTTTATCAGTAGCGAAATCGGTTTCAGTCTCCCCCCAGGCTTCGGCTAATTCAGCCCGATTGACCTTCAAACACAAGCCGCTTGGCTGCGCCAGCGCCGCCCGGAGCGCCGCCACGCTGGTATCCAGGTAAACCGGCCGCTCGGCGGTGACCAGCGAGCGAGCCAAGACGCTGAGCGCCGCCGGTTCGACGCCCGGCGGCAGGCTGCCCGAAAACGCTACGGCCTGAGCATCTCCCGCCAATTTTTCCACGTGCGCGGCAAAGCCGGCCCAATCCGCTGCTGTTAACGGCTCGCCGGGTTCGTTGAGCACCGTCGTGTCGCCCTTATCGTGGTTGACCAGGGTGCAGGTGCGCGTCTCGCCCGACGGCAGCCAGTACCAGTCGGTCCGGATACCTTCGGCCACGGCCAGGTCGGCCATCAGGCGGCCGGCGTGCCCGGCCAGCGGCCCGGTCGCCAGCACCGGGCAGTTCAATATCCGCGCCGCGCGGGTCACATTCAAACCCTTGCCACCCGCGGCCAGGTGAACCGAGGTCGCCCGGTGGACTTCGCCAATGGTCAGGTGGGGGATGTATAGGGTACGATCAATGGTAGCGTTGGAGGTGACAGTGAGAAGCATGGGATCAGCCGCTTATTATCTTCAGAATGTCTTTTGCAGTTATTGGCTCGTGGGGCAAAACTTTCTCTTCAGAGCCATCATGAAAGTGATGTGGATGAGTTGGCACTTCTGCGTGGTGAGCAGCATTGTCCCATCGTTTTCGCAGTGTGCCCGCAGCATCTTGCCATTGGAAGCTGTATTTGGTTACGTTTACTTCATCTGAAACGACCTCAAAGCGTTCAAACATTTCCAGCAACCCACCATCAGCCAGGGATAGGCGGTAACGGTACAGACCAAGCTTATCCTGCGTCTCTTCACGCACAATTTTTACGCTAACAATCTGTGGGTTAGAGATAAGGAGAGACTTGATGTAGGCAATATACTCTGCTGCATCTGTCATTTAGATGGCTTCCAGAAGTTGTATCTTCTCAAGCAAATTCTGCTGAAGTTCAAATAACCCGGCCCATTCAAAGAAATCCATCGCATCGCCCAGTTCACCCCGTTCAAACTTTTGATAAAATTCAGCCGATGGTATCCCGTAGCGGACTTCAAAATTTTGCAGGTCTGCCTGATACCTTTTCAACAGAGAGTGATGCTGTTCAGAAATAACATTCAACAGCTTGTCCAGAACCAGATTCAAATTGCCTTCATCTGCTACTACTTCTTTAAGTAAATCGAGTTTTGTCTCTACACTTGCCATACCTATGCCTCTCTTTCTGAGTAGTGTCCACTTAAGATTGTTCAGTCCTCATAAATTGCTCCGGCCTTAGAAGGATCAAAATCTTCAGGCCATATCGTCCCATTGTTATATTTAGCTCCATTTAGGTCAATGCCCTCTAAATTGGCTGTTCTTAAGTCAGTGTATTTATTTTCATCTTCACTATAATCCTTCAACCAACCAGCCGATCTTGCCATAATTGTAACGGTGCTCACCGCCTGCTCTTTTGTTACTTCTCTCTTTTTATAACCTCTTAGATCAGCTTGTTTTAAATTAGCTTTATAAAGGTTAGCCTCCCTCAGATTAGCATAACATAGGTTAGCTCCAGGTAGAAAGGCCATTCTCAGATCAGATTTGCTTAGATTAGCATATTGTAAGTTAGCTTCGCTCAAGTTGGCACCTTCCAAATTAGCTTCCATTAAATTCGTCCTACCGTTTAGATTGCTTAGATTGGCTTTTCTTAAATCGGCATATTTCACATAACCTCTGAATAGATTCCCCCCCTCTCAAATCCGCTTGACTCAATTTAGCTCTATGCAGATTGATCTCAGTCAAATTAGCCTCTACTAAGTTAGCCATACGCAGGTCAGCATTGCTCAGATTGGCCATACTTAAGTCAGCTTTTGATAAGTTGGCTGCACGGAGATCAGCGCCACTCAAGTCAACCACCCGCAAATCCCTCTTGTTCAAATCAAAGTGAGCCAAACTATCTTGACGCCCCAGTTCAGCCCAATGTAAGGCAACCTGATATTGTTGTTCACGAGTCAGGGAAACAGGGGAAGTCAGCAGAGCAAGCCTTTGGGCCAAACTAGCTACTTGTCGTTGCAAGGCAGGAATGGGATTATCAGTATAATACGGTTGATGCTTCTCATATCGAGCAGGATTTCGCTCTTTCGCCAAAGCCAACAGCGTATCAAGCTGCAACGTCTTTTCGGCGTGTTCCAGTAATTTAGCCACAATCTCGGCTGTGCCGGTATTTTGGGCCAGTTGATCGTAGACAGGCCGAAAGCCGGGCAGGTCGAAACAGAGAGCGCGGAGTTCGGCGTCGGAAAAGCCGTTTGTCAGCAATTCGCGGATGTTGGACAGGTTGTAGAGTTCGCTCATTCCTCCAAGTCCCCTTCCGCCAAAGTATCCAAAACAGCAATAAATGCTTCAGCGCGAACGATTTTAATACCCTGATACTCGCCTAAATCGAGCAAGTCTTTATCCCAACTGACAATGTAATCGGCTTGCCCTTCAACCGCGCAGGCAATAAACATGGCATCTTTTGGGTCACGGCAAACTTGCTCTAAAATTAATTGTCCAGGCGTTTGCTCGGTATCGGCTTCGATAACCTCTATCAAAGAGTGAGGATCGGCCACCATCTTGGCCCGCAGACGAGGCCGTTGGAGAACTTCTTTCAGTTCTCTGATAATAGGCGGAGAAGTCAGATAAATAAAAGACCCTCTCTCCCAGTAATCAATCAGGCGAGAGAGGGTTTCTCCTTTTGTGAGCGTATAGCTGACCAACAAATTGGTATCAATGACCGCTCTAAGCATACGCGCTTAAGACTCAGCAGATTTGTCCTGATTGTTTTGGTAAACTTCCTCACGCGCTGCTTCAACCAACGCTGAAGCTTCTGCCTCACTCAACCCATAGGTAGCGTTCTGTTCGGCCAATTGTCGCAGCCGCTTAAACCTATCGGTGCGAGCGTGCTGCATCTTTTTATACTCAAGATATTCTTGATATTCATCAAAGGGAAGAATAGCTACCAACGGTTGGCCAGAAGTTTCTACAATAACCGTTTCACGCTCCGATTTGGCCCAATCAATGATAATATCAGAATTCTTCTGCAATTCAGTCGAGGTTACAACTTTTGGCATGGTTCCATTCCTCCCTTACATTTTACAATAAATTTACCCTCCCGACAAGCGTGTAACAATTGAACCTCCTGCCATCACCCTATCCCCTGCTGCAAGGCCGACAAGCTCGCTTCCTTAAAAAACCTTCGGTAAGCCGCCGTTTCGGCCAGGGCGGTTTGCAGCAGCTTTTTCACCAGGGACTCTTCAGAGGCGGGCGGGCGCTGCGCCGGGCGAAGCACCACGATTTCGCCTTCGTCGGCGTAGATGGATAACTTCCCCTGCGCCACTAACCAATCCAGCCCCAGCCGGGCCGTCGCCGGGCGGTGGCCGAGCGCGGCGGCCAGTTCTTCCAGGTTGACTTCACCCTCTTTGTGGGTTAAGGCATATTTGACCAGCCCTAACAACTGTTGCATAAATGCAGGCAAGGTATCCAACGGCGAGGGCTGCCCGACCAAAAAAATCTGGCGAGGCTTGACCTGCGTCAGCGCCTGCTGGTAAATATCCTGGCCCGGCGGGGCAGTCCAGACGACCAGGGTTTCGGCGGGGGAAAGATGGTGGCGGGGGAGGGGGGAAAAAGGGGGGAGGGGGAGACCCTCAGACCAGATGATTTTGGATTTTAGATTTTGGATTTTGGATTGGAGATTGTCAGTCTGCCGCCAATCAATGAACTCGGTTTTGGGAACAACGGGGGCGGGGGTCCACTCGCGGGCGGCCAGCCACTCGATCTGAATACCGCTGCCCTTGAAATCGTCGGGGCTGAGGGTGAAGGCCAGGTCAAATGTGCCCTGGGGCGAAGGTTGGGTGGCCCCGCCCCACCAGATGATTTCCCGGACCAGGCCGGCGGCGTCTCGTGCAGCCAGCCGTTTGTGCGCCCCGGTTTTGCCAAAGATGGCTTCGTCAACCAGCGTCAGGCCGGTACAGCCCAACTGCACCCGCGGATTGCCTGCCCCAAAGGGGGCCAGCCGGTTAATCGAGGCCAGCAGTTCCGGCGACACTTGCGACCACTCGACGACAGCATCCAGGGTCATCGTCTGAGGCGCAGTGGTCTGGCAGCCGGCCAGCGCCGCCGATAAACCCCGGCGAAGGGCGAGAATATTTTCGGCGGCTAAAGCCAGCCCGGCGGCCTGGGGATGCCCGCCAAAGCTAGTCAGTAGATGGGCCTGGCTTTTGAGGGCCTGATGAATATCGCAGCCGGGCACGGAGCGGGCCGAGCCACGGGCCAACGGTTCGTCGGGCGACAAGGCCAACAGAATCGTGGGCTTGCCAAACTGGTCAATCAGCCGGCCGGCGGCCAGGCCCAGCACGCCGGGATGCCAGCCGGCGGCGGCCAGGACAATGGCGTTGTAGTCGGCCAGCGAAGGGGTATCTGCCAACTGGCTGAGGGCTTGGACCACCACCCGGTCGGTCAGCATTTTACGCCGGTCGTTCAGGGCTTCCAATTGCAGAGCGATAATGCGGGCGCGGGTCAGGTCGGCGGTGGTCAACAACTCGACGGCCAGGTTAGCGTCGCCCAAGCGGCCCAGGGCGTTGAGGCGGGGAGCCAGCCAGAAGCCGATGTGTTCTTCGGTCAACCCCTCCGGGGTGAGGCGGGCGCTTTCGATCAGAGTTTGCAGCCCCAATCGGGTCGTCTGGCGCAGGGCCAGCAGCCCCTTTTGCAGCAAATAGCGGGTATCACCGACCTGCTGGGCCACGTCGGCCACAATGCCCAGGGCGACCAAATCCAGCAGGGTTTCGCCCTCGACAGCCCGCTGGCGGGATTGATAGAGTCCTTCGGCCAGCTTGTAGGCCACGCCTACTCCCGGCAGTTCGCGCAGGGGATGCTGCGACGGCAGGCGTTTGGGGTTGACCACCGCCAGCGCGGGTGGCAGCGTTTCGGCCAGGTCGTGGTGGTCGGTTACAATGACCTCCACCCCGGCGGACTGGGCGGCAGTTATAGCTTCGTGCTCGGCAATGCCGGTGTCGCAGGTCAAAATCACCTGGACTCCCTGGGCGATGAGCCGCCGCAGAGCCGGCAGTTTCATCCCGTGCGATTCGGTCAGCCGGTTGGGAATGTAAGAGCGGACCTTTGCCCCCAAACTTTGCAGGGTGGAAACCAGGAGGGCGGTGGCGGTCTGCCCATCCACATCAAAATCACCCCAGACACAAATCAACTCCTGGCGCTCGATGGCTCGGTTCAAACGGGCGACGGCTTGCTCCAGGTCGGGCAGAACTTCGGGCGGGGCGGGCTGGTAAATCTCAGGATCGAGAAAAGCGTGGGCCTGCTCTACCGTTGTGATGCCCCGCTGAGCTAACAGTTGCGCCAGCAAGGGGTCGCCGATAAAGTCGAGCAGCGCGGAGGGAATATGAGGTTGGGTGGGGAGAAGCCAGTGAGTCATAATAATTGCGAATTGTGAACAGTGAATTGTGAACGGTTTAAGAGAAAGTAATTTTCATTCACAATTCACAATTTAGTTGCTTCACTCCAGATCGCTTAGCCAATTCTGGCGGACTTGTTGGTTGCGCTGGGCCATCCAATCCTCTTCGGCAGATTGTTCTTCCCTGGCCTGCTCAATCAACTGGGCAAAATCGAGGCCCTCGGCCTCAGCCCGCGCTGCGCCGGCGGCTTTGACGACAGCCAGCGTTTGTTGAAGCGCCTGCTGCGTAGCTGTGGGCGGCGCGTCTTCTGGGTAGGACTGCCATTCCGCCTGGCTTTCCTCCAAATCTCGCGCCAGATAAGCCAAGGCCTTGGGTGTAAGTTCAGCAAGAAGGGTTTGAAATAAGGTTTCGTTCATCGGCTTAATTCCGTCTTGCGTGTTGCGTCTTCCGTTTACTTACGCAAGACGCAAGACGTTTTAGCTGGCTTAAATCCCGGAACATTTTAAAACTGTATCTCCGCAATTTGATCCCAATCGAGCGAGGACAGGTCCAGTTCGGTCACTGTCTCATCGGCCAATTCTGCCAGGGGGCCGCCTGTTTGGCCGCGATCACAGTAGGAACGGTAGACGCAGTAGGTACAGGCCTTTTTGTCTTCGACCAGCGGAAAAGTAGCCGTTTGGACAGCGTGTTTGATCTGCTCGATCAGATTGCTGAGAAATTCTTCATCCTGCTGGCGGAGTTGGGCGCTGTAGGTAAAGTGTTCCGGCTGGTCTGGACTGGTGGGATACCAGTAAATCATCTCGATGGCCGCCGGGTCAAGCGGCTGGCCGTTGTTGAAGGCTGCGCCCCCCATAGCCAGCACGTAAGGATAGACGTGGGTTTGCATCCGCCGAGCTAAATTATCTCGCTCAGGTTTATGGAGCGAGGTTTTCCAGTCAATAATCAGAAAGCGGCCATCCGGCTGGACCGCCAGCAGGTCGAAGCGGGCCAGCAGCCGATAACCGCGCAGCGGGACAGACAGCACAGTTTCGGGATAGAGACGGGTTCCGGCGGCCAGGGTGGGGCGATACTGGAGATAACTTTGCCACCAAATTCGCAGCGAGGGGTCGCTTTCAGCCAGGTGTTGATTCAAAATCTCTTCGGACAGGCCGGCCACGTGCTGCTGCACCAGGCGATGAAAATCCGTGCCCAATTGGGCCAGCCGCTCTGCCTCTCGCACCGGCTCCGACTCGACGGCAGGCCAGCGCAGCCGATCCAGGTAGCGCAGTTTGAACCGGCGGGGGCAGGTCTCAAAATCTTGGAGGCTGGATTGGCTAAATTGGAAGGTAGGGAGTAGGGAGTAAGAAGTAGGAAGTAGGGGTTTATTGACAATTTTCTGTGCTGACGATGAGTCCATAAAGCAAACGACCTACTTTTTCTGCTTGAGCCATCAAGTCATCATTTGAGAGGACATACTCTAAATCTTTTGATAAGATAAAGAAGTATTTCAGTTCTTCCAATGATCCTTCCGAGGTATGTAAAAACGAATTTTATCCTGGATACCCCGCCGTTTGAAACCTTCGGCAATATTGGCTGGAATTGATACAGCCGCTCGTCGCATCTGTGTTACCAGGCCAAATTTTTCCTCGTTAGGAAACTCTTTGGTGATTCGATAGACCATCAACACCAATTTGTGGGCTTCTTGCCATACTTCCAATTGTTGGAAACTCGAAATACTTCCCATATCTCTTTGCCCCCTACTCCTTACTCCCTACTCCCTGCCTCCACGTTTGCAAAGCCACAAAAGGAATCGCAGGCTGATTATCCAATTTGCCGGCGTACTGCTGGCCGGTGTTCCAGGTGACAATCAATTCCTGGCGGGCGCGGGTCAGGCCGACAAAGAAGAGGCGCAGACGTTCTTTGACCAGATCGAGCCGGGCGGCTTCGGTGGCTGTGCCTTCGACATAGCTTTCGTCGGGGTTGATGAGGGCTTCCAGTTGGGCCAGTCCTTCGGCTTCCAGGTTGAGTGAGTCGCGCACAAACCACTTTTCAGAAAAGTAGGTATCTTGCGGTTGACCGGAGGGGAAGCTGTAGTTGTTGAGACCCATCAAATACACCCGGTCCCATTCCAGGCCTTTGGCCCGGTGCATGGTGGCTACCGTAACCTTGCCCGGCGGCGGCTCAAAACCGCCCATATCCTCGTCAAAGCCTAAAAAGCGGCGCTGGTTGCGGGCAATCTCGGCCAGTTCCTCGACAAATTGGGGCAGACGGTAATCAGGGTGTTCGGCGGCGATGCGGCGCAGCACGACGGCAAATTTGTGGGCCAGGGCCAGGTCGGCCGGGCTGTCGAACAAATCCTGGGCCAGGAGCAAAATCAGTTGGTCAATCGGCAGGATGGCGGCCCCCTGCCAGCGGCGGACAAAGTTCCGGAAATCGGTGAGTAAGGAGAGGATGAAATGCGGCGGCGAAAATTCATCTTCTCCGCCACGCTCTGCGGCAGATTCGCTCATTCGCTGGCCGCCTTCTACGGGCAGAATGATCTCGGCCTGATTTTCCAACCAGTTGCGGCCGGGACGGGGCCACAAATAATCTTCCAGGTGGGCCAGGTTTTGCAGGGTCGTTTCGACGTGCTGGAAGATGGGCTGCAAATCTTCCAAATCCCACTCGTGCCGCTTCCAGACGTGGAAGACGGTGGCCAACTGGCGGGCATCTTCGGGGCGGGCCAGGTATTTGAGCACATTGCCCAGCACCCCGGCAGTGCTGCGGGTGGCGGCGGTGCTGTTGAGCAGCTCGACGTAGGGCACATCGGCCCGGCGCAGGGCGTTGGCAATATCTACCCCGCGCTTGTTGCGCGCGTCGAGAATGGCCACGGTTTGGGTGGGGTTTTGCTTGAGCCAGCCCTTGACCGAGCGCACAATCGCCTGGATTTCCTGGGCCGGTTTAAACTTTTCAGGGCGAAAGTGAATCTGGTCGGACCGGTCGGGTGGGTTAGGCTGCGGGTCGCCTTCCGGCGTCGGCTCGATGTGGGGCAGGCTGAGGGCATCCTGCACTTCCGGGCGAGGATGCTCGGTCATGGTCCAATCAATCAGGTGATTGGCTAACTCAATAATGCTGGCTGAAGAACGGCCCGATTCCGGCATAGGCAGCGAAATCACATCATCGCGGCGCAAAAAGCCGCGCAGGTGTTCCGGGTCGGCGGTGGTGAAGGTTTCGTAGATGGCCTGGTTGGGGTCGCCGACGCGGACCCACGTACCGCCGGGGCCGGTCAGGTTTTCCAGGATTTCCTGTTGCAGTAGACTGCTGTCCTGGGCTTCGTCTTCTAAAATATAGGGCCAACGCTGGCGCAGCCGGGCCAGAAAATCGGGGTCCAGCTCGATGGCCTGGGCGGCCAGGCGAATCAGGTCATCAAAATCCACGCCGGTACGGGCCAGCCGGTTTTGGTACTCGCGGTAGATATCCAATCCCAGTTGGGCCAGGGGCAGCCGCTCCGGGTAACGGCTCAGGCTATCCTCCAGTTCGTAGGGAGCCAGGCGGTTATCTTTGGCCCGCTTGATAAAGTTCTGGGCAATTGCCAGGACCTGTTCGGGTAAATGCTGGCGTAGTAAGGGTTGGATTTCCAGGCCGGGGGCCAGGTAGTCCTCAAGCCGGGAAGCATTGGCCGCCAGCCAGCCTTCGACCACCTCGCGCAGCAGCAGTTCGGCGGTGCGCTCGTCCACAATATCGTAATCCTGGCTCAAGCCGACCAGCGAAGGGCGCTGCTGGACAATCTCATGGGCCAGCGAATGCAGGGTGCAAACCCGGTAATTAAAGCCGGGCAGCAGACCCTTAGCCCGCACAAAGCCATCCACCCGGCGGCGGAAGTTATCCACCGCCGCGTTGACCAGGGTCACAATCAGTACCTCCTGCTCATCGCCGACACGCTGGACCAGCTCCGAGGCCAGGTAGGAGAGAATATGGGTTTTGCCGCTCCCCGGCACTGCCGACACCCCCATCCGCACCGGCCCAACGGCGCTGAGGATGGTATCGAGGATTTTTTGTTGCGAAGGGCGGGGAAAGAAAGTGTTATCAGTCATCAGTTATTGGCTTTTTTATTGTCATTTGTGGTTTAACTACAGACTCTTATAATTTAAAGTAATCTATAAACAATGAGGGATGAACATGGAAATGGTCTATAATCTCAGATTAACTATTGAGCCATTAGCCGACGGCGATTACAAATATATGGCTACCAGCCCTGATTTGCCTAATTTGATCGTAGCCGGTGATACAATTGACGAAATTTTGGCCGATGCCCCGGCTGTAATCCGCGCACTACTGGAAACGATGCAAGAAACAGGCCAATCGCTGCCGGAAACGCTTAAAGTAGAAGCCATACCTTATCAAGCCAACTTGCCTGTCGCCATATGAAATATGGTGAATTAGTCAAAAAACTGCAACGTTTAGGCTGTGAGTTCAAACGGCAAGCATCGGGTAGCCACGAAATTTGGTTTAATCCTCAGACGGGTCGCTCAGCCCCTGTTCCTCATCATGCCACTAAGGATATTGGCAAATCACTCTTAGCCAAGATCCTACGCGAGTTGGAGATTGATCGGGAAGATTTCGATCGGGTGTAACTTTTTCTCAGACAATTACTCTTCTTCGATTTCAGCTTTAAATTCGTTGGCTCATGTATAGAACAAGTGCAATTTAGCAGAGGCGGCTCCCACGCCGCCGAGGGCCGGGCGTGGGAGCCCGGCCTGCTTTGCACTAGTACTTAACATGAGCCAATTCGTTTAAGAGTCGCTCAAATCCTTCCGACATCTTCTGATCTTGTGTTTTGTTAGGACAAGAGGAAACCTCTTCAAATCTCACATCCAATGTATCACCGGCGAAACCTCATCCACAATGGCCAGGCAATCGTAGTCGGACTCAGCCTCAAAATCTCCCCTGGCGAGTGAACCGAAAAGAATCACCTGCTTGAAATGATCGCCCAGGCGATGGCGCATTTGTTCAAGAAATAGATCTAAAATTTGATCATCCGGCTTATTTTTCATGACCCCCAGCTACCCCTAGCCCAAAAGTATGCGCTGGCGCATTGAAACCCAATTGCGAGTCATGATAGTATAAAATCACAGCAAATACAAGTAGCTCTTTAACAGAACAGAACATTTGTACCGCTCTCAAACCTCTTGATTGAGCCATTTGAATTTCCCATTTAGCCAAACTAAAACCAGAACCATGGAATCGCTCGGTGCTTACATCCCTATAGATCGCCGTCTGGCCCTGGCCCAGGGTCAAGCTCTACCTGACCGCATGCAGGGAACGGCCCTGTTTGCCGACATTTCCGGCTTTACCCGGCTGACCGACGCCCTGCTGCGCGCCCTCGGTCCCCGGCGGGGCAGCGACGAATTGACCCGCTGGCTAAACCAGGTTTACGATGCCTTGATCCGTGAAGTACAGATTTACCAGGGCAGCATCATCAACTTCAGCGGCGACGCCATTACCTGTTGGTTCTCTGAAAAGGATGAAGGCGGAAGGATGAACGATGAAATATTTTCCGCCTTCATCCTTCATACTTCATCCTTTCGAGCGGTAGCGTGTGGGCTGGCCATGCAACAGGCGATGCGCCAATTTGCTGCGTTGGAAATCCCCGATGGCAGCACTGTTTCCCTGTCGCTGAAGGTGGGGGCGGCGGGCGGCTCGGTGCGGCGATTTTTGGTGGGCGACCCGGCCATTCAATACCTCGATGTCATTGCCGGGGCAACGCTGGAGCAGATGGCCCTGGCCCAACATTTAGCTCAACAGGGAGAATTTTTGTTGAGCCAAGAGTTGGTGGCCCAACTGGGCGACCAGATCAGGCTAAGCGGCTGGCGGGGAAAAGCGCACTCCCAGAAACGCTCGACAGCCACCCTGACCAGCTTTGGAATAGTCAGCCACTTAACCCGGCCCGTCGAACCTCACCCCTGGCCGCTGGACCTCTTGAATACGGATCAAGGGCTGGCCGAGGAGCAAATTCGGCCCTGGTTGCTGCCGCCCGTCTACCAAAGCTTGCAGCGGGGACGCAGCGAATTTTTAGCCGAAATTCGCCCGGCAGTGGCCCTATTTTTGAAGTTTGACGGCATGAACTACGACTACGACGCCTCGGCTGGCCAGAAGCTCGACGCTTTTATTCGTTGGGTGCAACATGTTTTGGTGCGTTATGATAGCTACGTAATGCAGTTGCTCAGCGGCGACAAGGGCAGCCATCTCTATGCCATCTTTGGCGCGCCCGCCGCCCACGACGACGACGCCGAGCGAGCCGTCGCCGCCGCGCTGGAACTACAAACTGCCCCCGAGCGATTCGACTTTATCAGCCAGGTGCAGTTGGGCCTCAACCAGGGACGGGTGCGGGTAGGCGCTTACGGCAGCGCCACCCGCCGCACTTACGGCGTGTTGGGAGATGGGGTCAATATAGCGGCCCGCTTGATGAGTCAGGCCGGCCCAGGCGAAATTTTGGTCAGCCAGAGTATCGTCGAAGCGGCTGCGGCCAGCTATTACTTCAAATATGTGGGGCCGGTCCATTTCAAAGGCAAGGCGGAGCCGATCACCGTTTCACAAGCGTTGTCACCCCGCCTGCCTTCGCCGCAAAAACTGTTTACCACCTTCCGCGAGCCACTGGTGGGCCGGGTTGAGCAGCTACGCCAACTGCAACAAATTCTGGCCCACACATTGGCGGGCCAAAAGCAGCTTATCTGGATCGAAGGCGTCACCGGGATTGGCAAAAGCCACCTCATCGCCGAGTTTGCCGAACAGGCCCTGCAAACCGGCGCGCGGGTCATCATTGGCGCCTGCCAGAGTACCCAGCAAAGCACTCTTTACTATCCCTGGCAGCAAATCTTTCGCAGCCTGTTTAATCTGGTTGACGAACGATCGCTCCAGTTGAGCCAGAGCGACCGCTTAGCCCGGCAGGTGGCTCAACTCGAAGCAGTCATCCCTACGCTGAACCCGGACTGGCTGATTCGCCTGCCCTTGTTGGGTGATCTGCTGGCATTGCCCATCGCCGACAATCCGACCACAGCGGCTTTTGAACCTCATTTGCGGCAAGGTGCATTGTTTGATCTGGCCGCAGCGCTGCTGCAAAGCTGGGCTGCCGAGCAACCGCTCCTGATCCTGATCGAAGATGCCCACTGGTTGGATGAGGCGTCGCGGGCGCTGCTGCTGTCGTTGAACCGAGTTCAGGCCAAAACGCCAATATTGTTTGTTCTGGTCCAGACTCTGCCGCTGGCAGGGGTGGAACAGGAGCAGTTGTGGCAGGAATTAAGGCGGCTGCCCCAGACCCATACCTTGAAGCTGGACGAACTTTCCCCCCCAGAAGCGGCCGAGTTAGCCAGCCAGCGCCTCCAGGGCAAGGTGTCGGCCCTGGCCCTGGAACTGATCCAGCTTCAAGCGCAGGGCAATCCGTTGTTTACACGGGAACTGGTGGATGCGCTGCGCGAGTCAGGCGGCCTGTGCCGCCGGGAGGATGGCCTCTGGTGGCTGTCCGACGCTATTTTTGCGGCCCTCCAGGGGGCCAACTGTCTGGTCAAACGGCAGGGGCAGTGGAGCTTGCTGGAACACGCGCCGCTCGTCGCCGCCCGGTTAGATTTGCCCGACTCGATCCACAGCATTGTGTTGGCCCGGCTCGACCGGCTGCCGGAGCCGCTCAAGATAACCCTGAAAGTAGCCAGCGTCATTGGGCGCTTGTTTGAATTCGACCTGTTAGCCGAGGCCCACCCGGACCGCCCCGACCCGGCCACGTTGTTAGCCCAGGTGGACCGGCTTCAAGCCCTCGACTTTATCCAATCGGACCCATCCCTGCGGCAGCGGGCTTATCTCTTCAAGCACAGCATTACCCACGAGGTAACTTACGCCACTTTGCTGGCGCAGCAAGAACGCAGCCTCCATCGGGCCGTGGCCGAAGTTTTAGAACGCCGGCAGCCCCATGCGGTGGAGCGGCTGGCCTACCATTTTAGCCGGAGTGATACGCCTGAGAAAATGCTGTTTTACCTGGAACAAGCGGCCGGCAAGGCCCAGCGCGAATACGCCAATGAAACCGCCCTGGCTTACTACACGCAGGCGATCAGCATGTCCGAGCGCTGGCCGTGGCGCAAAGGCCAGATCGAAATCCTGCACATCCTGGGCCAGCGCGAGGCAGAAAAAGCCAGCCTCGAAGCATTTTCGGTCAACCTGGAAGCGCCCACGTTTGAGCTAGGCTATCTGTGGGGCCAATATTACGAAGCCACCGGCGATTATGCCCGAGGCCAGGCCAGCATCGAACTGGCCCTGGCCGACAGCCGGGACAAGGAGAATCTGGCCGGCGAGGCCCGCTGTCTGGCGGAGTTGGGGTTAATTGCCCGCCGGCAGGGCAATTATGAACAGGCTAAAGCCCAGTACCAACAAGCCCTGGCCCTATTTGAGTCGAAGCAAATTGCTGCTGAAGGAGAACTGTGGGCGCTCATTCAGGTTTATAACGGCTTAGGGGCTGTTTATCGGCAGCAAGGACATTTTGATCAGGCCCAAGATTATCACGAACGCGCCCTGGCCTTGAGCCGTCAAAGCGGCAACCGGTGGGGTGAGGCTGAGGCTAATAATGATTTGGGGGCGATAGCTTTCTATCAACGCCGCCTGGCCGAGGCTTTAAATTACCATCAGCAGACCTTAGAAATCCGGCAAGCCATTGGCGATCGGGCCGGCGAAGGGAAGAGCTGGCACAATCTGGCTCAACTGGCCCACGAGATGGGTGACAGCGATCAGGCTCAAAAATATTTGACCGAAGCCCTGAATATTTTACAGGCCACCGGCAATCGTTGGGAAGAAATTAATGTCTGGAATGATATGGGGATTCTTTATCAGGAACTGGGCGATTTATTTCGGGCCGAAACTTGTTTACAAGAAGCCCTTGCTCTGGCACAGGAGATTGGCGATGAAGCCGGGCAAGCCTACATCATCGCCAATTTGGGCCTGGTGGCGCGCGATAAAAATGAGTTAAAAACAGCCGAAACACTACTCATTACAGGGTTAGCTCTAGCTCAAGCACAAAATGACCAATATCTCGTGTCTATCTATCTCAACTACTTAAGCGCCATCAATTTGCAGCAGGATAATTTCCAACAAGCGATTACTCAGGCCGAATTATCGCTCCATTTGCGGCAGGAATTAAAAATGCGTTTTGCTACTCCGGATAATCTGGCCATATTGGCGGCGGCATATCTGGCTAAAGACGATTTGGCTCAAGCTCTCGATTATGCAACCCAATCCCAGGCTATTTTGGAAGAGTGTGGGGGTGAAGGACCGGAGTTTCCCCAACAAGATTATTTCATCATTTATCAAGTTATGGCTGCGGTGGGCCGGACTGAATGGGCAGAAACAGCACTATACGCCGCTTACAATTTAGTTACAAGCCGGGCTGAGAAAATTGTTGAGCCGCTCTTACGCCAGTCTTTCCTGGAACAGGTAGCGATCAATCGTACTATAGTGGAAACCTATAAGCTTTTTGTAGCCGAAAAATATAATTCAAGCTTATTAGTGGGCAACCAATAGGTGTCTCACGAGCCGGTGGTTCGGCCAACTTTGCGGACTTTCAGGTCATCTCACTCCTCTAAAGACCCGGTGCGCACCAGTCACCTCACTGATTGGGGCAACCTCATCGCGTCTCCTTCTTGAGGAGCAGGGAAAACCACCGGCTCGCCAGGCATCTATTAGCCTTCTCCCAAGAAACAAGCGCAGCAAGAACTTTGCTGCGCTTGTTTTTACAGAAAATAGAACAACCGTCAACTCAATATCTCAGCCGCGTGAGCGGTGAGAAGCCATCCTTCAACTTGAACGTCGAGCGCCGGTCGGTTTGACCTTTTCGATTTTGCGGACTTTCATGGGGCCTGCTCCTTTCTGGATAAATTTGTTCACAAGGTCAGCCACCTCACTGGCTGGGCCTTGAAAAACATCACGAGTGATGCCCACCGAGCAGATTTTCTCGCCAGTAGGCGTATACCAGCAAACCCAAATCAAGGGCTTGACTGGTCAGGACGGCCAGGCCGTCCCCAAACTCCAACGGCCTGGTCGAAGCACCGCTGCTCACATTCAACAGCGCTTCCCATAACAAACGCAGCTTGATGGGCAGTTGAACCAACAAAAACTGCCCCAAAAACAAGCCGCCCCCCACCAGCGTAATCAGGGCATACAGATAGATAAATTTCATCCCCCCCGCCGGCGGGTCGAACCGGGGAATGCGGCGCAGCTTTGATTTGAGCCAGTGATAGGTGTCGGCCTGCAAATTCCGCTGACCCAACAAAGCGGAAAGCAAAAAGTAGCCGTCCATTTTGGAAAAGAGCCAGAATTGGGCCACCAGCGATAGGGTGGAGGTGAGCAGGTAGAATTTTAGAAACTTGACGACCAACTCCGGCCAAAGCAGCCATCCCACCTGCTGAAAATAGAGCAGATAGACCAATCCGCTTATCCGCAATAAATCCAGCATCATCCCTGCTGCAATCGGCAGCAGGCGGGCCGAACGGGGTACAGCCCAGATATTGTGCATAATCGTTTGGCTCATGGGGATAAACCCCAGGCGTTGGGTCCAGGTAATCGAGGCGTCAATGCCTTTGGCCCGACAAGCCAGCAGATGGGCTAATTCGTGCAGCGGCATATCTACCAGCCATAACAGCAGCCCCACCAAAATAATGATAAAGTTGTAGTTATCTAACCAAAAATAGTCATTCAGGCGCGGCCACAGCGCCGGCGTTGCGATCCACAGCATGATAGCCGGGGGCGCTACCGCCAGCCAACCGAGCAGCACCGGCGTAGAAAAGAGGCGTCTGGCCCAGCGTTGCGGCAGCCAGGCCAGTTGAGACTCAACCGGGGCGTGCTGCCCTGAAACAGCCTGGCCGTCAACGGCGGCAATAAAATTACAGGCCAGGAAGGCTTGTATGACCTCCCAAAGTTCTGTTTCGGGGAAGGGGTTGAAGTGAGTCTCAAACTGCTGCCGGGCTTCGGCCAGGCTTAAGCCCTGGTCCAACCAGGCGATAAACTGTAGTCCTTCGGGGGGTAGCTCTAAAAACTCGTCGCCCCAGCCAATGATGGCCACGCCATTTTCAAGCTGTCTGGATAAAGGGTGTAAATGAATTCGGCTGTCGAGTGAGATTGCGGAAAGATCCATGTTGGGTGCGATCTGGTTTGAAAGGTGAAATTTAGGTAATATAGTGCTCCAAAAAAGTTTTCGCCGCTAAAACAGGTAGCACGCCCTTCGGCGCACCCGAAGGGGTGAAGTAGCCTGTAGCAAGTCATAAGTGTGCTACTTGCTACCTTGATCGTGAGAAAGAATTTTTCTAGACGCCTATATATTAACAATGTTAAGGATACCATGCAAAAGTTTGAATCTGGTTTGAGTCTTAGGCCAATTTTCCTATTTGCGCTCTACGGTTTGCATCTGGCGCAGCATCTGTTGGAGAGCAACCAATAATTGGCCGCGCTGCTCGTACCCCTGCTCGCCGACTTCGGAGTTGACGATGAAGATGTGCTTGCGGCAGCGGCGGGTCAAGCCCAGCACCAGCCGGTAAAGCCGGTCGCGCTGGCCGGCTACCTCGTCGGCGTCGGTCCAGGGGCGGCCCGCTTCCCAATCGGCGGTGAGAACGTAAGGATGGGTCAAGGGTTGGGCAATGCGCTCCCACCAACCGCTGCTGCCGGCGTCGAGCCAGAATTGGTAATCTACCGGGCGGTTGCTGACCAAAAAGGTGGTCGCCGGAGTGATTAATACTGCACCGGACGTGTCTGAGTTGGCCGCATTATCTGATGAAGTTCCCGACAGGTCGCCGGAAGCCGCTTCCCAACTGCGTAAATATTGGGCGGCCATGATGCCCTGCTCAATTGTCTCCAAATAAGCCCGGTTGAGATCAATGGGGGTTGGAAGGTGGGAGGTTGGAAGGTTGGAAGGTTGGAAGGCAGGAGTGCTGGGGACAAGTTCGACGACGCGGCGGAACTGGCGGGCTGAGTCAATTAAATTGGCGACGATGTGCCCGGCTTCGGGTTGATGGTGAAAGCCAAAGCCCGGCTGTGACAAAAGCTCGCCAAAAAGGCGGCTGAGAAAGTGATCCAGCACCGGCGGGTCGCCAGAGTCACGCACTGTTTGCAGCCAGCCACGCAACCGGTCAAAACGCTGGCCGGCCTGATAGGAAATCCGCTCGCGCACGTCGCCTTCGATTTGGTCGAATGAAGATAAGGGGAGATTGGAGATTGGAGATTGGAGATTGGTGGTCCCTGGTCCCCGGTTCCCGGTCCCTATACGACGATAGACCACTTGGGTGAGCAGATTGGCCCGGATCAGGTCCAAATCGGCGATGGCTTGGTTCAAGGCATGGGCCACGTCGAAGGGTTCGGGCAGCAGGCCCATTTCAGGGAAGGCCAGTCGAGCCAGGGTGAGAACGGTTTTGGCAGCCGGTTCTTCGCTGAGGGGGCGCGAGGGCCGGTGAGACCGCGCCGGCAGCCCGTGCTGGGCCATGCGCTGGGTAAAGGAAAAACGGAGCGCGTCGCTGACAAACGGGGCCAGCACCACAATTTGCTCCGGCGAGATGCCTTCGGCCAACAAGCCGGCAATCCGGTCAATGACCCACTCGATCATCTGTGGATAGAATCGCTCCTGCTGGAAGGTGATGACACGGCGGGGATCGGGAGATTTACGATTTACGATTTTCGATTTACGATTTTTGCGGTCGGTGGTCGGTGGTCGGCGGTCGGCGGTCGGCGGTTGTAGAATTTGGCCTAACTGCTCCCCCAGGGCCAGCATATCGGGCGGGGCGACGTGGGAGTCGGTCAGGCGCATGGTTTCATCGGCCAGGTTGGCTAAACTTTGGGCGGTGCGCCAGTTTGCCCCCAGAAAAATACGATAGCCGGCGTCTTCGTCGTTGATGAGTAGGGCCGACTCGGTTTGGGGCAGCCATTCGCGCAAAAGGGTGTGGGCAAAAGGATTGTCCTCTTCGATGTTGTCCACAATCAAGTGATGGTAGCGCTCGGTGAGATAGCGGCGGATGCCCTCGACCGGCCAGAGATGGCGCTGGAAGGTGTCAATCCGCAGCGAGAAGTCGAGCAGGTTGCGGGCCAGGCAGAAAGCCCGAAATTCGTTGACGCAGACCTGGGTATGTTCCAGGGCCGCCCGGCTGCTAGGTTCGATGGCCAGGGACGCGGCCAGGCGCGTCCCCACCTCGGTGTGGGGCAGGCCGATGAGAGCCGCTTTGTTAAGATTATCCAAAATCTGGCTCATCAGCCGGGGCAGCGAGATGGTGATGGGCACTACGTTGGGGTCAAAGTAGCCTTGGCGCAGCAGCGGCTCGATGACCTGGCGTAAGTAGTACTGGGCCGTTTCGATGGTCAGAAAAATAGGCCGGCTGCGGGGACGACCAAATCCAGCCGGGGCGGCGACCAGCGGCCAGAACAAATCAATAGTCCGCAGCGTCAAACCGCTGAGGGTTAAAATATCTACGGCTGCCGCGCCGGGCAACTCTGGATCACGCAGTAGATCCCGGTAGGGGCCGGCCAACGTTGCCTGCGGCGTCAGCACCAAAATATTGTGACCGGGAACATGGTCGGCCAGCAGGCGGCGCAGATGGGCCACAGCGCGGGTTGTTTTGCCGGTTCCGGCAGGGCCGGTGAGATAGGTGATAGGCATAATAAACCTTTCTGTTTTTAATAAACGTGATAGAATAGCCCTACGCCATCAGGATTGAAAATCCGCAGATTTCGCAGATTACACAGATTTTTAGTTTTTTATCTGCGAAATCTGTGTAATCTGTGGATTATTTTCAGAGAGGCTGGAACAGGAGTTAGCAATGGCAATTCAGGTCAGAAGCTTTAGACCCTCTGACAGCGAGTTCATTACCTCGTTGATCACCCGCTTTACCGAATTTGATTTGCCTCCGTGGCGGTCGGCGGATGAGATTAATTATACCAATCACAACCTGCTGCTACAAGCGATGGCCCAACCCGAACCTGACTCGGCCTTGCTCATTGCCGAAGACGAGACGGGTCGCCGCGCCGGCTTTATTCATCTGCAAACTCAAACCGATTATTTCAGTGGCGAGAAGTACGGCTATATTTCTGATCTGGCGGTAGACCAGGCATTTGAAGGTCAAGGCGTGGGCGGCCTCTTGCTTGAAACCGCCGAAGCCTGGAGTCGCGCTAAAGGTTATAATCTCCTGACCCTCTATGTTTTTGCCGGCAACAGGCGCGCCCAACGACTGTATGAGAAACATGGATTCGATTCCGAACTGATCAAGTATGTTAAAAAGATCACCGAATGAAATTTGACTGCATGCAAAATTCGATAAAGCGAGTGTAGCCGGGTATAATTTAGTGGGTCAAACTAAACAAAAAGGATGACCCATACAGTGGCAACAGCATTTGATAGATACACCTGTCAGCGAAAAATACAGTCAGGATGAATGAAGCATGATAACCACCCTGCGTCATTTAGTGGCGATCTTGCTCTTACCCGGTATGGCTGCGGTCGCAGCACCCTATTGGCTCCTGACCGCTTTTGAAGCTGCCGACACACGCTGGAACGATGGGTCACTCGCTATGGGGTTGGGCCGTTGGGTTGGCGCTATCTTTATCATCACCGGCCTGGGACTTTTCATCTGGTGCGTCAGCCTGTTTGCCAAAGTCGGCCGGGGGACGCTGGCCCCGTGGGAACCTACTTGCAATTTGGTCGCTGCGGGACCTTATCGCTTTGTTCGCAATCCGATGATTAGTGGGGTGGCCCTCCTGCTCATCGGCCAAGCTGTGTTCTGGGGTTCCTGGGTTCTGGGAGGTTGGGCGGGGCTTTTTGTGGCGATCAACCATGTGTACTTTGTGTTTTCCGAAGAGCCTGGACTGGAAAAACGGTTTGGGCAGCCCTATCGAGTTTACAAAACCCAGGTACCCCGCTGGATTCCCCGGCTAAGACTGATACCAGAACGGTCAAAAAAACACCTCACGATTGAACATTCGATCCTCATCAAGGCCGCGCCTCAATCCGTCTGGCAGCACATCACCGAGGTGGATATTGCCTCGTTTCGGCATCCGGCCTACTTGTCCCTTTTGGACATTCCCAAGCCGCTCCGGGCGGAGGTGGTTGAGCCGGGCGCAGGTGGCGCGAGAACGGCCTTCTTCGCCAACGGTCTCCGCTTCTGGCAAGAGATTACCGAGTGGCAGCCCTATGAGCGGTACAGCTTTACCTTCCGAGCCGATCCTGGTTTTCGGGTGGGCTACCTCCTTGACCTGTCTGATGGACCTTTTCGGCTGAAAGCAGGAAGCTATCGGATAACGCAGGGGACAGGGGGAGTACGCCTAACTCTGACCAGCCAATACGAGCTTGAGGGTCTAGCCGGGCTGTTTCTGCGTATCCCGGTGAGGCTGGTCCTGGCTCTGTTTCAACGGTATCTGTTAAAGGGTATCAAAACCAACGCGGAGCAACAAGAAATGACGCCGAACCAGTGGAATGGAGAGCCCCGTGCCGAGGGAAACTCTGTCCGTCGAGATTGATGCCCCCGGCGATGCCGTCTTCGAGATCATTCACAATTACGACTGCCGCCTGGAATGGGACACGATGCTGCGGGAAGCGCGGCTGCTGGGTGGGGCGAGCGCCGCCGCAGCCGGCGTCCGTTCGGTCTGTGTCGGGACCTGGCGGAGCCTGTTCCTGGCTCTGGAGACCGAGTACGTCCGGTTCGAGCCGGGGCGAGTCGCCGCCGTCAAGCTGACCAATCAGCCACCCTTTTTTGAGCATTTTGCGGCTACCATCCGGCATGAGGCCATCGGCGAAGGTCGCTCGCGCACCACCTACATTTACTTTTTCCGCACCCGCCCCCGCTTCCTGGCCCCCCTGCTGGAGCCAATTATGAACATGCTGCTCAAGCGAGAAGTCCGGCAGCGGCTTTACTCCCTGCGCCGCTACCTGGCAGGTCAAAGGGTTCAGCGTGAAAACCACGATTTCCACTGTTAGCCGGCAGCTCTCATTTTGAGCGGGAACTACCCGGCATAAAGTCCGATTAATCCGACAACACCCCCCGCCAGCACCAGCCAGGCCGAGTTGAGCTTGAAACGGAACAGCAGGAATATCGCCCCGACCGCCAACAGCAACGCCACCCCATCCACAATCGCTTCTTGCCCAAGCTGCCAGGTCACTCCGGCCATCAAGCCCAGAGCGGCGACGTTAATCCCGTCCAGCGGGACAGCCGTCCAGACTGAGCGGCGCAGATACGGCACAATTCGATTGAGCAGCGCCACAAAACAAAAGGAGGGCAGAAATATCCCGACCGTGGCCAGGATAGCCCCAGGGACGCCGGCCAGCACATAACCGATAAAGGTCGCCGTGGTGAAGACCGGTCCAGGCGTAAATTGACCAATCGCTACGGCGTCCAATAACTGTTGGTCGGTCAGCCAGCGCAAGCGCAGCACGAAGTCATTACGCAAGAAGGCCAGCAACACGTAGCCACTGCCGTACAGGACCGCCCCGATCTTCAGGAAAATGAAAAAGAGTTGGTCCAGCCGAACCGGCGCTGGCTCAACCAGCCTGACTAGCCCGCTGACCCCCAGCAAGGGGAGGAAGACTCCACTCCATTGTGGCGCTTGTCGAATAGCCCGGATGGCGACGAGCGCCAGTCCCCCGCCAAAGAGCAGGAGCAGTTCGTTAACGCCAAAGAGATACAACAGCAGCGCCGCCACCCCGATTATGGCCAAAAGAGGCCCTTTAACCGCCGTGCGACCCAGGCGGAACAAGGCTTGCAACACGATGGCAATGATGACCGGCTTAATCCCATACAGCAGCGCTTCGCCCTGGGGCGTCCGGCCATATTCCACATAAGCCCAGGCCAGGAGGCCCACCATGACCGCAGCCGGCAGAATAAAGCAGACCCCGGCGGCTATCAACCCCCGCCAACCGGCCCGGTCATAGCCGATATGGATCGCCATCTCGGTCGAGTTGGGGCCGGGGATCAGGTTTGTGGCCCCCACCAGGTCCAAAAAATGTTGTTCCTCCAGCCAGCGCCGCCGCACTACGACTTCGTCGTGCATCATGGCAATGTGGGCAGCAGGGCCGCCAAAGGCGGTGAAGCCCAAACGGAGAAAAAGGCGAATAACCTCCCCCAAGTTATTATTCATCCGTCTGCATCTGCCTCCGCGGAAGCCGGTAACATCTATTTTGTTTCTTATCTACTTGGTAATTAACTCATTCCCGGCAGATTGCCAGGCCTGCATACCGCCATCAACCTCGACGATGTGAGTGTAACCCAACTTGGCCAGGGTTTGGGCCGCTTCATCGCTCATTCGACCGCTGCGACAGTAAAGCACGATCTTCGCATTTTTGTCGGCAGGAAGTTGGCTAAGGTTGGCTTCAATCTCGTTGTAGGGGATAAAGGCGTCGGTTTGGGGTAGTTCACCCTCATAAGGAATATGGACATTGACCAGGGTGAAATTCTTGTTGTCCAGCGCTGGCTTTAGTTGGTCAATCGAAATATCAGTATAACCGTCGGCATTCTTGGGCAGATTAAAAATATCTCCCGCAGCGGCGGGGGAAGCAGTAGAGGTATTCGCCGTGCCGCAAGCTGCTATCAGCAGCACCAGCATGGTTAGCAGTATAAACATCATTAATCGCTTGGTTGACATCATCAAATCTCCTTGCTCTATGCAGAGTTTATCCCTATTTTTGTTCTTTGATATTGTAATCTCTTTACAGAATCTTTAAAGAAACTTAGCCAAAACTTTAAACAACCCTGCTATATTACAAAAATAGCTCAGGCTTTGAAGGCTAAGAGATCCTACTGTCTGGACGCCCCTCAACTCCAAGCGAAGCTGCTCGCTCGGATCAAGATGCTGCATTAATCGAAATAACAATAGAGGTCATCAATGAGTCATCTTAAACCGTTTAATCGCCGCAATTTTTTACGATTGGCTGGCTTTGGCGCTCTCACCGCTTTGACCGGCGGCGCAGCAACCTGGTTAAGCGCCTGCGCCCCAGCCGCTGCTCCTTCCATCGCATTGGCTGCCTCTACTGCAACACCTGGATTGGCCAGTTTCAACCCCGATGTTGAGTTGGCCTTGCGAGCTGTTCAGACCGAGGTAAAGACCCTGCCCGGCCAACCTACTCAGGTCTGGATGTATCAAGGTGAGGTCTTGAAGGGCGACCCGGCAGCCTTGCAACCCCTGCCCGGCTCGTACCTGGGGCCGATCATCCGCGCCCGCCAGGGGCAGAAATTCCGTATCCACTTTACCAACAGCCTACCGGCGGAGAGCATTATTCACTGGCATGGCCTGCGTGTGCCCGACACCGCCGATGGGCATCCCCGTCATGCCATCAAGCCGGACCAAACCTATGTCTACGAGTTTGAAGTGCGCAACCGGGCCGGCACCTACTGGTTCCATCCCCATCCCCACGGCCAAACCGGCTTCCAGGTCAATCAAGGCTTGGCCGGGTTGTTTTTGGTCACCGACGAAGAAGAAGCCGCTGCCGGTTTACCTGCCGACGCTTACGATCTGCCGCTGGTGCTGCAAGATCGGGTCTTTGATATGGACAACCAGTTTGTCTATCTGGCCGGTGGCATGATGGACCAGATGATGGGCTTTTTGGGGCAGGATATCTTGGTTAACGGGCAGCCCAACTTTAGCCTGCCGGTCGCCACCCGCGCTTACCGGCTGCGGCTGCTCAACGGCTCCAATTCCCGTATCTACAAACTGGCCTGGCAGGATGGCACACCGCTGACGGTCATCGGCAGCGACGGCGGCTTGCTGGCAGAACCGATACAGCGTGAGTATGTCACCCTGGCGCCGGGAGAGCGGGTTGAACTGTGGGCCGATTTTCGCGATTACCAGGTGGGGACAGAGCTGCAAATGCGCAGCCTGGCCTTTTCAGGGGTAGAAGCGGGCATGATGGGGGGAATGGGTCACGGGATGATGGGCGGCATGATGACCAGTGCCCTGCCTAACGGTGAACCCTTCCCGGTATTCACAGTCCGCGTCGAGCGCCAGGAGGTGGAAACTCTCGGATTGCCGGAACGGCTGACAATAATTGAGCCACCGGCGGTCGAACAGGCGGTGAATAACGATAAACCCCGCCTCTTTCGCTTGTTTATGAGCAATATGACCTGGACTTTGAACGGACGCACTTTTGAAATGGAGGGCGTCACTTCCGCAGAAACGGTGCAGTTGAACACCAGCGAAGTCTGGGAGTTGGTGAACGAACCAGGACAAGGCGGCATGATGGCCGATTTTATGGCCCATCCGATGCATATACACGGGGTCCAGTTCCGTGTTTTGGAGCGCCAGGTAGACCCACAATATACCGCAGGCTGGGAGAGTGTCAGCGAAGGTTACGTGGACGAGGGCTGGAAGGATACCGTCCTGGTCATGCCCGGCGAGAGGGTGAAACTGCTCATAAAATTTGAGGATTACCTCGGCCTGTTTCTTTATCATTGCCACAATCTGGAACACGAGGATATGGGCATGATGCGCAATTACCGGGTGCAGGCCTGATACAAAATTGGGGGGATAATGCAGAAACGACATTTTATCTATAGCGGTGTGACAATTCTAGCAGTTATTGTGGGCGTTGTTCTGGGGATACTGTGGAGCAGCCAAACTCAAACGGAGCGCTCACCCTATATAGCGCAACTGGATAGTTCAATTCACGGCTTGAGTCCGCAGGAAGTTGACGACTTGCTCAACGGACGCGGGGCAGGCTACGCTCGAATGGCCGAACTGAACAGCTATCCAGGGCCGCGCCATGTACTCGACTTAAAGCAGGACCTTAACTTAACCACCGCACAAACTGAACAGATCGAAGCCGCCTTTGTCCAGATGCAGGCAGAAGCAAAACAAGTGGGCCAGGAAATTCTTCAGCGCGAAGCCCAGTTCAGCGCCGATTTTGCCAACCGGACCATTTCTGAGGACGACATAAAGGAGCAAACGGAAGCGTTAGGACAACTCTACGGTCAACTGAGAGCGGTCCATCTGCAAGCTCACCTGCAAATCACTCCTCTCCTCTCGGCAGAACAACTTACTCAATACGATGCCCTGCGAGGGTACAGCACTCCGCTGGAGCAATCACCGTCCGATCACCATCAACATCAAACTCATTGATAATTGGGCCAGGGATATTTGTCCTACCGGCCTTCTAATCGGTGGTTTATAAAATCCGCAAATTGTAACTGATGTGGTTTTCGGTATAATAAACCTTACGTCTCGTCGGACGTAAATCTATCTAAATTTTATTAACACAAGGGGGTGATGTAATGAAAAGGTTGTTCGGTATATTAATGTTAGTAGTGCTGATATGCCTCAATACGGGCCTGGCTGCTTTAGCTGATCATGGTGAGCCTATCAGGGGATGTTCTAAGCCTTTTGAGAATCCACCCCATCACGCTCACCCTCACGATCTACATCACGAGAGGCATATTGGCACAGATACAGACCAAAACGGGGATGGCTATATCTGTGTCAAACATATTTCGTCCGATAAACATCTGCATATTGACAACAATGTACCGTTCAAATAATTGTTAGAATATTGATCTTCGATTGTCTCACTTTTTGTAACGATCGAGTGGCGGCCAGCGATACCAAAATGAGCCTCCGGTATGGTTTAATACGAGCGTATGATAACCAAACCAGGAGATCGCTGTATGCCGCCCGACTTTATCAACTCAACTCACACCACATCTGACCCTACCTGGAAAACTCTGGCCGAGCTTAGCCTGCCTAACCAGCCCGGCAGTGATCGTCTCGCCGGAGAACAAGCCCTTGAGATGCTGAAGGGGTTGGGTTTATCATGGGCTAACAGGAATCGCCTTAAAACCGCTATCGCCGAGGCCGTCCTGCATACCCTTGAATCTGACCATCATTCCTCTAAGCGACCGATCCATATTCGCGTCTTGATTTCAGAGCCGACTATCTCAGGGCAAGAAACTATCCAGGGCCAAAGGTTAATTTCTGGCCCCCAAGCGCCTGACTCGGCTTCGTTAGTATCCGGGCAGCCATTGCCGCGAGGGTGGGGCTTCTTTCTCTTTCACAAAACGGAGAACCCGGAACAGACTCACTCGGAGGATGGTTATTATCTTATCGAATTGTTTTTATACCGGGAAGATGATTTGAGCCGACCTGACCCTACGACTGGAGAAGTTCTTTAATCACCGTCTCAAAACTCTTGGCCGGAGTTTGGGTTCGAATTGCCTTTTGCCCTGGAGATAGATTGGCTTCAAACGTCTCCAGTAGCCGTTCGGCTCGCGCTTTGGCCGTTTGAGTCCCGACCGGATGCTGGAGAACGTGGGTTACTAACTCCAGCGCTGTTTCAGCCGCTCCTGTCTGTATGTGCCAGGCGGCCAGGCCGATCAAAGCATCGAGCGCCACAGGCATCACCTGAGTCTCCTGGGCTACTGTCAGAGCTTCGAGAAAACAGCGCCGGGATTCGGGCAGATTCTCCAATACCAGCAGAGTCTCGCCCAGATTGTTCAGGCTCGCGGCCAAATCACCTTGATCGCCGATTTCTCGCCAAAGGGCGATACTTTCCTGAAAGAATCGCTGCGCCTCCTGTCCGTCGCCCAGAGCTTGGCTTATCAAGCCCAGACCATTGAGGCTGACGGCAACCGTATAGCGATCCTCCAACCCCTGGCCCAGGGCTAACCCCTCCTGAAGCAACTGCCGGGCTTCGTGATGCGACCCCTGAGCATAAGCCACCATGCTGAGCGCGTTGAGTGAGGAGGCAATGGCCCAAGTGTTACCCATTTCCCGGCTGAGCGCCAGGCTCTCAGCCAGCAGGCGATGCGCCTCGTCGTACTCACCCAGCGAGTAAGCGGCCAGCCCCAGTTGGCGCAAACAGAAAGTCGTCCCCCAGGGGTCGCCAAGAGCACGTTTGAGCGACAGACCCTCATGCAGAAGACTGTATCCCTCCGGATAATCCCCCATTACCGACATCACCGTTCCCAGGAAAGCAGCCGTATCGGAGAGAGCCACGCGGGCCGGGAGGTCACCGCCGCTCCCGGCCAGGGGACGAAGCAGGGCCAGACTGTGCTGCAGCAGCTCGCGACCCTGGGGATGCTGGCCCTGGCGAAAACAGAAAAACCCCTGGTAATTCAGCGTTTGTCCCAGCGCGAGACGGCTCGCGGGATCAATATTTGCCGCCAATCCGGTGGGCGATCCATCCTTTGCCTGCAAACTTTGTACCGCCTGACCAAAGAGCGGCACACCCTCCCGGCAGTTACTCCGCGACTCGTAAAGCCAGAAGAGGGTATCGGCGGCCCGGCTGAGGGCAGGGGACTGCTGCCTGGTAGCGGCCCAGTTCCAGGCCAGGCGCAAGTTAGCGATGTCGGCAAGCAACTCCGCCACCACCATACTGCGGTTCGCGCCTTTCAAAGCAGGCCCCCGGCGTTCCAGCAGGGCCGTGTAGTAGTGGCAGTGACGATCCCGGCTCTCGCTGTACTCCTGCGGGTCCATCTGCAACCGGGCCAACGTAGACTGCCGCACCAGTTCGTGCCAATCGTAGCGGCCTGCCGCGGCGTCCGACCGGCGCAGTAGCGATTTTGAGACAAGGGCTGACAGGAGAGGAAGAGAAGCGCCGGCCACGTAGGCTGCCGCTTCGCGCCCAAAGCCACCCTGAAAAACGGATAACTGCCGCAGCACACGCTGTTCCTCCACTGAGAGTAATTTCCAGGAATGGTCGAAGACGGCATTGATGGAGCGATGCCGCTCCGGGATGTCGCGGGTGGCGGTGACCAGGAAATCCATGCCGCGCAAAGGATCGGCCAGGCTGTTCTCAAGCTCACGCGCGATTTCCTGACAGGATAGAGTTAGCACCCAGGCAGCCGCCAGTTCAATCCCCAGCGGCAGCCCCTCAACCAACTGGCAGATACGCAAAACAGCGGGGCGGTCTGCGGGGGTCAGGCTGAACCCCACCCGCGCCTGCTGCGCCCGCTGTAGAAACAACTTCACCGCACTGCTCGCTTCCAATTCGCCGGGCTGCTCGCTTTCGGGGATGGGTAAACCTTGCACCTCAAACACCCACTCTGCCCGCAGGTGCAGCGGCTCGCGCGACGTAACCAGCAATTTGAGCATCGGTGCGCCGCCTATCAAATCGCCAACCAGAGCGACACTGGCTTCATCTCCCAACATGTGTTCGAAATTGTCGAGGATCAGGAGGAGTCTCTTTTCGCGCAAGTAATGGACTAATTGTTCGGCCCGATCCGTGGCCACATAGAGGACAATCCCCAAAGTATCAGCAATAGCCGTGATAATTTGTTCTCGACCCGTGAGAGGAGCCAGAGATACAAAGGCGACCCCATGCGCTAATGCCTTTTGCTGCTGGGCCGCCACCTGTAAGGAGAGCCGGGTCTTGCCGATACCGCCCGGCCCGACCAGGGTCAATAGGCGGCACTGCGGGTCATCCAACAGCCGGGCAATAGCCAGCAGTTCATGGTCTCGGCCCAGAAGTGGCGTGAGAGGCGTTGGCAGGTTGAAAGGTTGGAAGGTTAATGAGGCAGCAGGAGAGGTAAAATTGAACGTGGGAACATCCAACATTTTAACGTTTTGAGCCAGTCGGTCAACCCGGCGCTCCCCACGAGCTACTTGCAAGAAGAGAGCGTGCTGTTCTGCCGGAACGTGCAGGCACTTTGCTAACAGTTCAGCCACCTGGCGTGAAGGCCGCCGTTCCTCCGCTTCAATTTTACGAATGGTCGCCGCCGTGCAGCCGGCACAATTGCCCAGGTCAGCTTGAGTCAGACCCAGTTTTTTACGCTGCTCCTTGAGCCACCCTCCAAATGAAATCGGAGTCTCCACATCAGCCCCCCTTTTATAATTTTGGCTGTCTCGATTTTTGTCACGCTCAGTGTCCTACTCAGCGTTACCAAATCCAGGCTGAACTGTGATTTCATGGGATCGAAGTTGAAAACCGGGGATGACATCATTGTACTGTAAATCTCATCAGAAAGCAATGATGTTTCTTTCGATAGTTTGCAGGCCATGGCGTAAATGCTCTCTGGCTGTATTATCATCTATTTTAGGAGGTAGACATGACAAGGTTTGACGAGTCCGCGATGGATGCACAGGTAGAAATGGAGGCGATCACAGTCCGCATCGGAGCAGTGGCGCTGCCTCTTGGCGTCATCCTATTCGTGGTGGCAACGGCTATATTTCACCCTCACCAGGAAGACCCGATGGACAATCCGGCTGTCTTTATGGAGTACGCCCAAAGCGATAGCTGGGTTGTCGTCCATTTCGCCCAGTGGATCGCTGCTTTACTGTTAATCGGTGGTTTGGTCTCCCTTTACTACTCGATCACCAAAAAGCGGGAAGTGAGTACAGGTTTGGCGCGCTTTGGCCTGGTGGCGGCGGTGGTAACAGCGACCGCTTTCACGATGCTCCAAGCCGTTGACGGCGTGGCGCTCAAGTGGGCTGTGGATGTTTGGGCCGGTGCTCCCGCTGACCAGCAGATCGCCGCCTTTGCGGCTGCCCAAGCCGTAAGGTGGACTGAATATGCGCTTCAGAGTTACTCAAACATCCTCCTGGGACTTACCCTGCTGCTTTATGCACTGGCGATGTCGCTGGGGACCAGCTACCCTCGCTGGCTCGGGTGGCTAGCTGCGGGTTCGGGAGTCGCCTGGATTGTCCACGGGGTGATGGTGCCCTATGTTGGCTTCTTTGATTCGATCCCCAGGTTGGTGGCTATCGTTCTCCTGGCGGTGTGGGCGTTCATCATCGCAGTTTTGATGTGGCGCAACAGTAGCCGGGGGCACATCACTCGCCCCGAGTTGGCTACCCAAAACCAGTAACGCCACCTGCCAACCCACGCTAACCCTTACTGGTCGCGAAGCTTCGAGCAAGGAGGTCTCAAAAATAGGTGCAATGGAAACTGGAGCAGATATAACCATCAAGGAGGTCGCAGACCTATTGTTCGCCGCGCGCGAAAGGATAGATTTCTACTGGAACTTTTATGTCGTGGTGGTCATTGCTGTCATTGGCTGGCTCGTGTCCGTCAACAAGACCCTCACCCGTTCAAGAAAGGTACTGGTCAGCGTTGCCTACTTGATTGCTGCCTCAATGAACTTCCTGGGCCTTTACGGCTCATACACCTTTGCAGAAGCACTCCGCACTGATCTGCTGCGAATGGCAGCTACTTCGCCCCTGACCGACACCCGTCTTATCCTGGAACAATACTCCTACCTCTCGCAACAACTGGCCGCCTTCTGGATTCATCTTGTAGTTGGAGCAACAATTCTGCTCGTCGTTTGGTTCGCTCGGTTCTCCGAGTCTGAGGTCGCTGTAGCCAAAGCAACGACAGGCAACGCTGAAGGAGAAAGCTCGCATGAGAAGCAAAAGGGTGCCTAACCGTTTTCTTCTAGGCTCCAAGATTTTTTATTCAATGCCGACGCAATATAAGAGCAGTTGTGAGATAACTTCATTGAGCCAGATGACACGGTCAGGATAATCAATATACCCTACTTATACAATCTTACAACGGTTCTTTTGTTAGAATCCAAAGTTCTCTAAGTTTGTAAATGCTGTCTAAAAACCACAAGGAGGTATCCATGAGGGAATCAATTTCCAGCCGCTTCCAGCGTCTAATTGGCGAATTGGCCATGCCTGTCCGTGATCCTTTCGACAGGGAGAGTACGGGGCTATCCGAAGCCACAACCACCGAGGTCGTTGAACTGCGGCCCGGCGAAGTCTTCGACCTGTATGCCAGCCCGGTCCGCCTACGCCTGGGTGATAAGACGGTCAAGATGCTGGCCTACAACAACTCGATCCCCGGCCCCACGCTGAGAGTGACCGAGGGTTCCGAGGTGACGGTGAACTTCATCAACCAGATGGACCTGGAGACCACCATCCACTGGCACGGGCTGCGCTTGGACAATCGCTTTGACGGCATGCCCCAGGGCGTTCACCACGGCATGCAGCCGCCCATCCCCGCTGAGGGCAGCTTCACCTACCAACTACGCTTTCCCGACCCGGGCCTGCACTGGTATCATCCTCACGTTCGGGAGGACTACACCCAGGAGCATGGACTGTACGGGAATATCCTCGTCGTCCCCAGTGACCCGGACTACTGGGCGCCGGTGAACCGGGAACTGACCTTGGTTTTAGATGACATCCTGATGATCCTCGGCCAGGTCGCCGCTTTCAGTCAGTCCGAGTCGAATCGGACGTCCATGGGCCGCTTCGGCAACGTCATGCTGGTCAATGGCCAGACGGACTACCAGTTGGTAGCGCAGCAAGGAGAGGTGGTCCGGCTCTACCTGACCAACACGGCCAATGTGCGGACCTTCAACTTCGCCCTCCCTGGGACACGTATGAAGCTCGTCGGAAGTGACAATGGCCGGGTCGAGCATGAGGAATTTGTCGAAGCGGTCCTGCTCTCCCCCTCGGAGCGGGTCATCCTCGACGTGCTCTTCGAGCAGGCCGGTCAATTTCCCCTCGAACACCGCACCCCAGACAAGACCTACCCCCTCGGCACGATTGAAGTGAGTGAGCCGCCGGCCGAGCCGTCATATGCCGCGGCCTTCTTCACTCTGCGCCGCAGTGCCGAGTTGGCCATGGAGCGGGCTAGAATTGAATCCGATTTCGACCGCCCACCCGACAAGGCCCTGGCTCTCATCGGTGAGATGGGCGGCCACGGCGATATGGGCGACCACCACGCGAGCGGCATCGAGTGGGAAGACGGCATGATCTTGCATAACCGCATGTCCTCGCCCCGGAGTATGCATTGGAAGCTGGTGGATTCAGAGACCGGGAAGGCGAACCACGACATTGACTGGTCGTTCAAGGTCGGGGAGCGGGTGAAGATCCGGATCGTGAATGATCCGCACACAGACCATCCTATGCAGCATCCGGTCCATTTCCACGGCCAGCGATTCCTGGTCCTCAGCCGGGACGGGATACGGAACGAGAACCTGGCCTGGAAGGATACAGTGCTGGTGCGTAAGGGCGAGACGGTGGACATCCTCCTGGAGACGAGCAACCCCGGCCTCTGGATGGCCCATTGCCACATCGCCGAGCATGTTGAAGGGGGGATGATGCTTAACTTCCTGGTCGAAGACGAACATGCACCTATACGGCATCACCATGGATGAAAGTAAGCAGTAGAGTGACCGGGCCAGATGAAAGTGAGATTATTCTGAGGCAACTACCTTTTCAAGGTAAGATTTTTGATATATTGAAACCAGACTATAGAATCTCTTATCATGCTTAAGGGGGAAACAATGACAACACATCAAGAACATTTGCACAATCACGGGGATCATCGGAAGCATCACGAGTCTCACGGGGATCACGCTCGGGCTCAAGCTCACACCGGACACGCCCAGCACGAGGAGCATCACCAGCCCTCGGCCTCAACCCACACGGGACACGGTGGGCACGAGGGTCACGATAAACACGCCGGCCACAGCGAAGGAATGTTCCGGGACCGTTTCTGGCTCACCCTCTTGTTGACCATCCCGGTACTCATTTACAGTGAAATGATCCAGCATTTGCTGGGTTTTCATCCGCCGGTCTTCCCTGGCTCAGCCTGGATCGCGCCGCTTCTGTCGAGTGTGATCTTCTGGTGGGGCGGTTGGGTCTTTCTAAAAGGGGCGGCGGATGAACTACGCAGCCGCCAGCCGGGGATGATGACCCTGGTGGCGATGGCTATCAGCACGGCCTATGGCTACAGCATCGCCATTGATTTGGGCTTGGTCGAAGGGATGTCTTTTTACTGGGAGATGGCTACTTTGGTCGTCATTATGCTGCTGGGCCACTGGATGGAAATGCGGGCCATCGGCAGCGCCCAGAACGCCCTGAATGAACTGGCTAAACTCTTACCTGACACAGCGGAACGCATCGTCGAAGGCCGGACTGAGCCAGTGGCGGTCAGCGCTTTGCGGCTGAACGACTTGGTGCTGGTCCGGCCAGGGGCGCAGGTTCCGGCCGATGGGCAGGTGGAAGAAGGCGATAGCCAGGTCAACGAAAGTATGATTACCGGGGAGTCGCGCCCGGTTCACAAACAGCCGGGGGCTGAGGTCATCGCCGGGACGGTCAACGGCAGCGGCTCCTTGCGGGTGCGGCTTACCCGCACTGGGGAGCAAACGATGCTGGCCGGAATTATGCGCCTGGTAGCCGAGGCCCAGAGCAGCCGCAGTCGTGCCCAGGATTTGGCCGACCGGGCCGCCTACTGGCTGACCTTTGTGGCTCTGGGGGTGGCGGTTGTAACCCTAATTGGGTGGGTTTTGGCACGCGGATTTGATAACTACACTCTGGAACGGGTGGTGACGGTGCTGGTGGTGGCCTGTCCCCACGCCCTGGGGCTGGCCATCCCGCTGGTCATCGCCATCTCGACCACGCTTTCGGCCCGCAACGGCATTCTGGTCCGCGACCGGCTGGCCCTGGAACAAGCTCGTAATCTGAAGATGATTGTTTTTGACAAGACTGGCACCCTGACCAAAGGCGAGCAGGGCTTGGTGGCGATTGCTACCGCTGACGGAGTTGAAGAAGCCGAAGCGCTGGCCCTGGTTGCCGCGGTGGAAGGGGACAGTGAACATATCATCGCCCGCGCCCTGGTTGAAGCGGCTCAAGAGCGAGGTGTTCAGATTCCAGCGGTCAGCGGTTTCCAGGCGTTGCCGGGACGCGGCGTCCAGGCTAACGTGAATGGACGAACTTTGCAGGTCGGTGGGCCGCGCCTGCTGGAACAGGAAGAAGTGAGCGTGTCTGAAAATCTGGCTCACCAGGCCCATCTGTGGGGCGAGCGGGGTCAGACGGTGGTCTACCTGGTCGAGGGCGGTCAGACGTTGGCGGCCTTCGCCCTGGCCGATGTTATCCGCCCGGAGAGCCGCGAGGCTATCGCTGCCCTCAAGCAGCAGGACATCCAGGTAGCGATGCTGACCGGCGACTCCGAAGCGGTCGCCCGCTGGGTGGCCGGGGAGTTGGGCATCGAGACCTATTTTGCCCAGGTGCTGCCCGAACACAAGGCCGAGAAGGTCAAAGCCCTACAACAGCACGGCCAGAAGGTGGCTATGGTCGGCGATGGGGTCAACGACGCGCCGGCCCTGGCCCAGGCCGATGTGGGCATCGCCATTGGCGCAGGCACGGACGTAGCGCGGGCGTCGGCGGGGATTGTGCTGGTTCGCAACGACCCGCGTGACATCGGGCGGATCATCCAATTGAGCCGGGCCAGTTATCGCAAGATGGTCGAGAACCTGGGTTGGGCGGTGGGCTACAATGCCATTGCCCTGCCATTGGCGGCGGGGGTGCTGGCCGGGTTGGGCTTTGTCCTGCCGGCCTGGGTGGGAGCCGTGCTGATGTCGTTGAGCACCATCGTTGTGGCGATCAATGCCCAAACCCTGCGAGGGCTTGACCTCCGGCTGAGGTAACACACCGCCTCAGTGACGAACGAAGGCATTTCAAAGAAAATAAGTTACTAATTATAGATTGGTAACTACTCACCAAATAGCACCCCTCGATACGCGTCTCGCTTCGCCCTTCGACAAGCTCAGGACGAACTCAGAGCTCCTCAGGGTGCTACTCACCGCATCCTTCGATACGGCCTTCGGCCTACTCAGGATGCGGTGAGTAGCTACATAGATTGACCACACTTCTCAGCGCGTCTATACTATAGCCATCACCCAGGTGGCGAGGGAGAAATGCGCATGAGGCAAGAATTTGGCACGCCGGATGATCTGACCTATCTCCGGTCCGAGTCGCTCCAGCCGGTGCTGTTTTGTGTGATGGGCGTACTGTACCTGTGGTATGTCATCTTGTTCCACCCCATCAACCGCGTTGGTGGGGCCGGCTTAGGCCCGCTTTTATTGGCCGTAGGTTTGGCCGCTGCCTTTTTCACCCGCAAATATAACGCCTCGCTGGCCTCGGCGGCCCTGATTTTGGGGATTGCCGCGGCCAGTCTCAACCAAATGTGGCGGGGCGACCCCGCTGCGCCTTATCTGCTGGCCGTGGTCGTCAGTTTAACCGGACTTCTTTTTAACCTTAAAACCGTCGTCGGCGTAACGATCTTGTGCAGCAGCGCCGTGATTGGCATTGGCTGGCTGCACTGGGGGCACTCCCCCTTTTCCAACGAGTTATTCTCGTCGGTGCTGGTTATTGTGCTGGTGGGGATTATGTCGTCCCTGACGGTGCGTAACCTGTATCTGACCCTCTATTGGGCCTGGGATCGGGCCAAGGCGGCTCAGTCCCACGAAGAAGAGCTGCTGGACCGTCAGGGGGAATTGGCCCGCGCCTTGAAAGCGCTGGACGTGTCGTACCAACAACTGGAACGCCTGAATTATGATCTGGCCCGGGCCAGAGAAGCCGCCGAAGAAGCCCGCCAGGCCAAACAGCAATTTGCCACCAACATCAGCCACGAACTGCGCACCCCCTTGAATGTGATTATGGCCTTTAGCGAAATGATGTACCTCTCGCCGGGTAGTTACAATAATGTGCCCCTGCCGCCGGCCTATCGGGGCGACATTCGCGAAATCTACCGTAGCTGCAAGCACCTGCTGCAACTGACCGAGGATGTGCTAAACCTGTCTAAAATTGAAGCCAGCCAGATGAAAATCCACCCCGAACCGACCAAGCTCCCGGAACTGGTTGCCGAAGCGTTGGGCATTATCCGCCCTTTGCTGCGAGATAAGCCGGTTGAACTTAAGGCTGACCTGCCCAAAAATCTGCCCCTGCTAACCATAGACCGGACCCGGGTGCGCCAAGTTCTTTTAAACCTTTTGAACAACGCCCGTCGCTTTACCGAACAGGGCAGTATCACCGTGCAGGCTGTGCTTGAAAATAAGCACATCAAAATTACCGTCGCCGATACCGGCAAGGGTATTCCCGCCGACAAATTGCAGACCGTTTTTAAAGAATTTGAACAGCTTGATGATTCTGTTTCGCTCCAACACCTGGAGGGCAGCGGCCTGGGGCTGGTTATCAGCCAGCGGTTTGTGGAAATGCACGGCGGCCGGATTTGGGCTGAAAGCGCCGGGATACCGGGGCAGGGCAGCCGCTTTCACTTTATCCTGCCGTTAAAAGAAAGTACCTTTATTACATCGGGCCGAGAGGAAAGACACCGGCTGCCGGTCAGAACCCCAACCGGGCGGGGGCGGTCCGTTTTACTTTTAGATTCCGACCCGGCGATAAAACGGCTGGTTGAGGATGCGCTGGAAACGTACCAGGTTTTGGCTGTTGCTGACAATTCAGACCTGCCCGGCTTGCTGGCTGAAACTCACCCACAAGCAGTGATTTTTAATCTGATGCAGCCAGAACAGACCTGGCAGCAACTGCGGGCCTGGAAAGAAAAAACTGACAGGCTGGCCATCCCCATGATCTTCTGCCCGTTTATTGGCCCGCAGCAGTGGCGGCAGGCCCTCAATGTAATCGAGTACCTGGTCAAACCCATCACCCGTGAGGCGTTGACCGCCCTGCTCAACCGGCTCGACCCGCATCCCCGCCGCATTTTGCTGATAGATGACGACCCGCGCATGAGCCATTTGCTAACCCGGCTGCTGGAAGCAGAGGGAGCTGACTATCAGATCAGCCGGGCCAATAATGGCCGGGTGGGTCTGGAGATGATGCAGCAACATCCACCCGACCTGGTGCTGATGGATTTGAGCATGCCGGAGATGAGTGGTCACACCCTGCTGGCTCAAATAAAACAAGACCCGGCGCTTTGTGCTATCCCGATAGCAGTCATCACTGCTTACATCTCAACGCCGGAAGAGGAGCGCAGCTTGGGTGGCAAGAGCTTATTTATCTCTCACCCAATCGGCTTTACCAATGAGGAGGTTTTAAGCTATGTGCGTAGTTTGCTCGATGGGACTTCTGTAAGTGGAGGCTTACACCTGGCCCAACACCTGGGTCAAGGCAGCCAGCAGGTCGGCTTGCCCGACGGGTTTGCGCAGGTAAGTAGCTGCGCCCAATGAGCGCGCCAGGCGCGGGTCTTCCAGCACCGAGCAAATGACCACCGGAATCTGCTGGGTGGCCGGGTCGCGTTTGAGGGCATGCAGAATCTCCCAGCCATCCTGATTGGGAATCATCACATCCAGGGTAATCAGGGCCGGACTCATCTCGCGGGCCAGGCGCAGCGCATCCGGGCCATTGGTAGCGCCGATAACCTGATACCGGTATTCGGCCAGATAGCGTCGAAAAGCCTGGGACACAGCCTCATTATCATCAACAATGAGCAGCACTTTTTCCGCGCCAATGGGCAGATCAAACCGGCAACTACAATCGTCCGCGTTCCATTCAAAGGTTTGCCACTGTCCGTTCATTGACTCGACCAGATGGCGCACCGGCTCCATTTCCGGTTTTGGCCCAGGTTCGGGTGAAGCCGGATCAAAGTTGGCGGTTACTTCTACCCCAATCCGTTGCCGGTTAGCCGCAAATTGCAGACAAGTCTGCCGGCAGCTCGGCTGGGTGATGAGTTGGCTCAAGATATTCAGCAAGACCTGGCGCAACAAAGTTCGGCTGCCATAAATGACCGGCAACTCGGCGGGCAGGTCGCTGGTTAAAGTGACGCTATATTGTTCAGCCAGGGGGCCGACCATGTCCAGCACCCCCTGCGCCACCTCCCGCAGGTCTATGGCGCGCTGGCGGGTGCGGAAACGCTCCAGTTCGCCGGCCAGCCCGTTATCAAGCTGAAGCGCCGGCGCAGGCGGTAATTTTTCTCGCAGCAAGCCGGCCAGCATCTCGATGGCCTTTTGCTGCTGGCGAAAGAACTGCCGCCGGCTGTAACCCAACTCCTGCAAAATGTCGGGCAGGGGCCATTCTTCAACATAGCGATAGACCAGCAGAAAGTAATATTCGGCCCGCGAAGCGCCTTTGGCCACTGAACCGGGCGGATGCAGGGCTTCAATCTGTTCCAGCAGCAGCCGGCTCAGCCGCTGCGCCCGGTTGGGGCCGGGCTGGCCCGCTTCGGGCCAGTAACGCCGGGCCAGGGGGTGACTCTCCAGGTAAGGATAATCATACAGATGACTCAAGACATCTTTGACTTGTTGCAGAAATTCTGACTCGGTTGGCATTAGTACCCTTACGACCGCCGTCTACCAATTAACCCGAGTTCGGAATTTTCTAAATCGCACCCTTCGATACGCCCTTCGCTTCGCTCAGAGCTACTCAGGGTGCGATAAAGAGCCGAAAATCATCCTGACGCGAAGCGGGCGTTAGCCCGTATCGAAGGGTGATTTTTGGAAAATATCGAACCCAGGTCAATTATAGCATACCTGGAAAAAACTTGGCACTAAATTGACACTGCGCTGGCACAAATCGCTGGCATTGCGGCCTGAAATTTATTATTATTGAGCCGAGAAGTTGCCACCGAGGCCGCTTTAATTCTTACTATTCAATATATCAGAGGAGGATTTTCGATGAAGAAGATAGTCTCATTATTGCTATTGCTGGCGCTGTTGTTGACGCTGGCCCCCTCACCCACGCTGGCCCAGGAGATTGCCTGCGAAAATGAAGTGGTCGTGCAGGCTTCCGATTTTCTATCCACCATTGCCGACAAATATTATGCCAATATTCTGGCCTACCCGGCCATTGTGGAGGCCACCAACGCTCAGGGCGGTGATTTTGCCAAAATTGATAACCCTGATGCGATTGAACCGGGCTGGAAATTGTGCATCCCCAGCGCCGAGGATGCTCAGGCCATGCTGGGCCAGGAGTTTTCCGCCCCGGCTGCCGCTGCCGCGCCCGCCGAAGGCGAAAAGATTGAGCTGCGCATCGCCTGGTGGGGGTCGCAAAAACGCCACGACGATACCATCAAAGTGATTGAAATGTATGAGGCCGAAAACCCCAACGTAGACATCACCTATGAATTTGCCAGTTTTAATGATTATTGGACCAAGCTGGCGCCTCAAGCCGCTGGCGGCAACCTGCCGGATATTATGCAGCAGGATTATGCCCGCATCGAAGAGTGGGTAGCCAACGATTGGTTGATGCCCCTGGACAGCTTTGTCGAAGCCGGCACCATTGATCTGTCTGATGTGCCCGAGGGCAGTATCAACGGCGGGAGAATTGGCGGCGCTTTATACGGCCTGAACCTGGGCAATAACTCTCAGACGTTCATCCTGGATACGGATGCCTTTGCCAAAGCTGGCCTGGAATTACCTCGCCAGGATTGGACCTGGCAGGAATTTGAGCAGACAGTTATGACGCTGCATGAAAAAACAGGCATCTGGGGCATGGGGCCAGGGCTAGACAATGAGCAAATCTGGAAATCGCTCTACCTGGGCCATGGCGAATGGTCTTACTCTAACGATGGTACTCAGATTGGTTATACCGATGACCAAATCTATGCTGACTTCCTGCATATGATGCTGCGCTTGCAAGAAGCCGGCGCTATTCCCAGCCGTGAAGAAGTGGTGGCCCGCTTTACCGGCGTTGGCCCGGAAAATGACCCCATTGTAACCCAGGAATCGGCCATTGCTTCTTACTGGAGCAATCAGATTGTGGCTATTCAATCTGCCGCCGGTGAAAACCGCAATTTCTACCTGGCTCACCTGCCCCGGCCAGAAGGCGGACAGCCTTCAAACTACCTCAAACCGTCCATGTTCTTCTCCATCACCAAACACGCCAAGCATCCCGAAGAAGCGGCCAAATTTATCAACTACTTTACCAACAATCTTGAAGCCAACAAGATTTTGATGGCTGAACGCGGCGTGCCTATTTCGCCCAAGATACAAGAGGGCTTGAAGCCGCTCCTGGGCAAACCCCAAACCGCTATGTTTGAATTTCTGGCTCGCGTTGAAGCCGACAGCAGCCCCATTCGCCCGGCCGACCCGGCGGCTCACGCCGACCTGATTGATAATATCTATTGGCCGGAAGTGATTGACCCCGTTCTGTTTGGCTTGATTACTCCCGAAGAAGGAGCCGCCACGTTGAGAAAATTGGGCGGCGAGCTTTTGGCTCAGCAAGAATAAAACCTGACTTAAGAAGTCGAAGCGTGTTGCGTCTTGCGTGTTCCATTTAGCTTACGTAAGACGCAACACGCAAGACGAACAAAGGAAAATTATGCAGACAGGTACAGTCGAACGGACTTTTCCGGCCAGAGCGTCGCTGAGGCAGCGGCTCAGAACAGCTCTGTCTCTCAAACAGAAAAGCGGGCTAAGGCAGCACAACTGGGCCGGATATTTGTTTATTTCCCCCTGGCTGATTGGTTTTTTCGCCTTTGTCCTGATGCCGATGGTGGCCTCTCTGGTCCTGGCCTTTACCGATTACGACATTCTTTCTGCGCCGCAGTGGGTGGGCCTGGCCAATTTTGAGCGCATGTTTACCGAAGATACTCGTTATTGGCGCTCGGTGCGGGCCACGTTTTATTATGTTTTTATTGCCGTCCCGTTCCGCCTGGCTTTTGCCCTGGCGGTAGCCATGCTGTTGAATACAAAACGTAAAGGGGTCAGTCTTTACCGGGCCGTTTATTATGCCCCTTCGATTGTCGGCGGCAGCATTGCTGTAGCCGTGATGTGGCGCGAAATTTTTAGCAGCGATGGGGTCATCAACTATGTCCTGGCCTTTCTGGGCGCGCCCAATTTGAACTGGCTGGGCAATCCCCGCACCGCGATTTGGACCTTAATTCTGCTGGCCGCCTGGCAGTTTGGCTCGCCTATGTTGATTTTTCTGGCCGGCCTCAAGCAAATCCCCAGCGAATATTACGAGGCTGCCTCAATTGATGGGGCTGGGGCCTGGGATAAGTTTCTCAAAATTACTCTGCCCTTGCTAACGCCGATTATCTTCTTTAACCTGGTCATGCAAGTCATCAGCGGCTTTATGGCCTTTACCCAGGCTTTTATTCTGAGCGGCGGCACCGGCGCGCCCCTGGACACCACCCTATTTTATGCCCTTTATCTGTATATTCGCGCTTTTAATAATTTGGAGATGGGTTACAGCTCGGCCATGGCCTGGGTGCTGCTGTTGATTATTGCCTTCTTTACGGGCTTAATCTTTAAATCCTCGTCGCAGTGGGTTTTTTACGAATCAAAGGGAGAAGAATAGATGAGCGTCACTGCTGCCGCTTTTAAGCCGGTACCTTCCAGCAAACGAACCCGCAAAAAATTGGTCAGAGACATCATCTATCATGCCGGCGTCGGACTGCTGGGCTTTCTGATGATCTATCCAATTTTGTGGCTGTTTGCCAGTTCTTTGAAAGCCTCGGATGAAATTTGGACCAATGTGACCTCACTCATTCCCGACAGGCTGGCTTTTGAGAATTACCCTAACGGCTGGGCCGGCTTTGGCGGCGTCACTTTTGGTACCTTTTTTGCCAACTCCTTTTTTTATGCCGGTATCGGCACCGTAACCGCTGTGCTCTCTTCGGCTTTGGTGGCCTATGGCTTTGCCCGCATTCGTTTTGCCGGGCGTTCTTTCTGGTTTACCTGCATGATGTTGACCCTCATGTTGCCGGTTCAGGTGCAAATTATCCCCCAATATATCGTCTTTAACTGGCTGGAATGGGTCAATACCTTTTACCCTTTATTATTACCCCGCTTTTTCGGTATTCCCTTTTTTATCTTTCTGATTATGCAGTTCATCCGCGGCATTCCCATCGAATTGGATGAAGCCGCCGAAATTGACGGATGCAGCAAAATCGGCATCTTTTTCAGAATTATCCTGCCATTGATTCAGCCGGCCCTGATTACTTCGGCCATTTTCTCCTTCTACTGGACCTGGGAAGATTTTCTCACGCCGCTGATCTACCTGAATGACATCAAGCTGTTTACCGTCTCCGTAGCGTTGCGCTCCTTTTCCGACCCCTCGGCCGCCACCGATTGGGGCGCTGTCTTTGCTATGTCGGCGCTGTCACTGGTGCCGGTATTTGTTATCTTTGTCCTCTTCCAGCGCTACCTGGTTGAAGGGATCAGCACCAGCGGCTTAAAAGGATAATCTCTCATCTCCCAACAGGCACAAACTTATGAGTCAACGCAAACGATATGCCCTGGTGGGCACAGGCGCACGCGCCGGCATGTTTATCGAAGCCATAACCACCACCTACCGCGAGGTAGCTGAACTGGTGGCTTTGTGTGACCTCAGCCAGATCCGCATGGACTGGTACAACCGCCGGTTTGAGCCGGCCCGCCCGACCTATCACGCCGAGCAGTTCGAGCAGATGATTGCCGAAACCCGGCCCGATACGGTCATTGTCGCCACGATGGACAGCACCCACCACCTCTACATCATTCGGGCCATGGAAATGGGCTGTGATGTGATTACCGAAAAACCCATGACCACCGACCTGCCCAAACTGCAGGCCATTTTTGCGGCCATTGAGCGAACCGGCCGTTCCTTGCGGGTCACGTTTAACTATCGCTATGCCCCGGCCTACACCCAGTTCCGCGAGTTAATCATGCAGGGTGTGATTGGCCGGCCTTTTTTGGTGGATTTTTCCTGGATTCTTGATACCAGCCACGGGGCCGACTACTTTCGGCGCTGGCACCGCGAAAAAGAGAACAGCGGCGGGCTGCTGGTCCACAAGGCTACCCATCACTTCGATCTGGTTAACTGGTGGATTGACTCCTACCCCCGCGATGTTTTTGCCCTGGGCGCGCTGCAATTTTACGGGCGGCAAAATGCGGCGGAGCGGGGCGAACACTACCCTTACCGGCGCTACACCGGCGTCCCGGAAGCCCAAAACGACCCCTTTGCCCTCCACCTGGACTCAAAAGAGGCGCTGCGGGCGCTCTACCTGGAGGCCGAAGCCGAAACCGGCTACCTGCGCGACCGCAACGTCTTTGGCGAGCCAATCACGATTGAGGACACGCTGACCGTGACCGCCCGTTACCAAAACGGGGCGCTGCTCTCTTACTGCCTGGTGGCCTACTCGCCCTGGGAAGGGCTGCGAGTGGCCATCACCGGCAGCAAAGGCCGCCTTGAAATGGACATCGAGGAGAATATTACCCATCTTTTGGGTGACGGCCAGGCTGCCGAGGCCCAGGCCAGCAAGGGCGCATTCAAACAGGCCCGTATCCGGGTCTTTCCAATGTTCAAGCCCGGCTACGAGGTTGACGTATCGGTGGGGAGCGGCGGCCACGGCGGAGCCGACCCGGTGATGCTGGAGCAAATCTTTTCCCCCACCCCACCGCCTGACCCCTTCCAGCGGGCGGCCTCCCACCTTGATGGGGCCGCCTCCGTCCTGGTCGGCATTGCCGCCAATCAGTCTATCAGCACCGGCCAGCTTGTCCACATTGACGACTTGTTCTCGCTGTCTTCACTAAAAACCCATGACGGAAAAAATACAAGTTAACGTTGTCGGCAGCATTGGGCAATCATAACTCCTCACCGCACCCTTCGATACGGCCTCCACGCCGTTTCGGCCTACTCAGGATGTGATGAGTAACGTCCTGAATAGCTGTGGAACAAAGTGGAGCAACCTATCGAAGGCGCTGCCTGGTGAGGAGTTACGGGCAAGCTCATATCCAGGCGTTTCAGCAGTTGCCCCAACAGTTTGACAACTACGAAGGCGAGGTGAATGACATTGAAGGGGTTTACTCTCCCACCACAAAAGCAATAGCATACTCTTTGGTGTGCGACAGGCTGACGGCAAAGTCCGTCAACCCCAACTGAGCAGCCAGAGCGGCCGCCGCGCCGTGTAGTTGGAGGATCGGGCGCCGGTTGGCCTCGCTGACTACTTCAATTTCACGCCAGCCCACCTCACCAATGCCGGTCCCCAGGGCCTTGGCCGTAGCTTCTTTAGCCGCCCAGCGTGCCGCCAGCGAGTTGATTTGGCCTCGACAGTAAGCCAGCTCGCGCTCGGTGTAAACTCGCTGTAGGAAGCGGTCGCCAAAGCGGGCCACACTTTGGGCCACCCGTTCTGTTTCAATCATATCTACGCCAACAGCTTTCATATCAATAAGTGCTCACGAATTTGCGATGGTGATACACCCAGACAATGAAAATCCTTTGCCAGAGATGACCGGAGACCAGAGACCGAGGACCGGGTATTTGTCCACTGGGCGTGTCTCCGGTCTCCCGCCCCTGGTCTATTTTCTTGGGATCCGGCAAAAGATTTACTCTTGCATAGGCAGAGGCGCAGTTGGTTTGATTTTTAACGCCTGCACCACATAGGCCGGCATATCCGGCTCGGTTTCCGGGTGCTTGGTGCGGAGGGTCCGGGGCATGGCCTCGACCAAATCGGAGACCTGTTGATACACCGCCGGGCTGATGACCACCTCACCCCGTTCGGCGCCATCGCAGTAACGGACGGCAAGGTTGACCGTTTCGCCAATCACCGTGTATTCCATCCGTTCGGCCACGCCGATAAAGCCGTGTAAAACTGCCCCGGTGTGGATACCAATTCCCACCTGGCAGACCGGCAAGTTGCGGCTCTGCCAGCGATCCTGTTGGGCGTTAATGGCCTGCTGCATCTCCAGCGCCGCCTGCACGGCGTGTTCCCACTGGCGTTGATCGGGTTCGGGGCTGCCAAAAACGGCCAGGATGGCGTCACCCACATATTTGTCTACCGCCCCATTATATTTGAAAATGATCGGAATACAGACGCTGAACAACTCGTTGAGCAGCTTCACCACATCGCCTGGATCCATGCCGGTGGTCAGGCTGGTGAAGCCGCGCACGTCAGAAACCAAGATTGTGACCGGCTCAGCCCGCTTGCCGCCCAGTTGCCAATCTCCTGACTCGCTGAGCAGGCGCTCCAGCCGCTCGGCAACCTGGGGCGAGAACTGGCGCAGCAAGTTAGAGCGAACTACTTCCTGGCGGCGCAGGTCTTGCTGCAAAACATTATTTTTGACAAACATAGCAGCCTGGCTGGCCATAGCCATAAGCAAGCGCAGGTCCTCGTCGTCAAAGTTACCGCCAATGTCGGTATTATCCACAAAGACAATGCCCAGCACCTCTTCTTTCCAGATCAGAGGAGCATACATGGCGCACTGGGTGTTGTGCAGAATAACGCTGTCAAAAGGTCTGCCTGTTTCTTCCAGAGTGGGCAGCCGCCAGGTAAAGGCTTGCTGTTTTTCAATAGCTCGCCGGGCCAGATTTAAGCTAATGGACGGCTTAGCACCTTCAGGTACATAGGCTGTGGGCGTCAGCCCATGCTCATCCTGCAAGAGCAGCGCGGCACGCCTGGCCCGTGGGATGGCCTGGCGCAGGTGCCGGACCACCGTCTGCGAGAGCGATTCTACGGTGTCGGCTGTGCCCAGGGCCGCGCCCAGTTCATAAAAAGCGGTCAGGCGGCGCTTGATGATTTCCTGGGAGGCCGCCGCCAAAATCAGGGCCGAAGGTGAGTCAATGGCGCTGACGCTGCTGGTGAGAACACCTTCGGGGATGTGTTCGGCGGCAATCAGCGGGGTCGTCTCGGCCACCACTTCAAAAGTGGTCTGGCCCACCGTCACTTTGTCACCGGGAGCCAGCCGAGTTTTGGTAGTAATCCGCTGACCGTTAAGCCAGGTGCCACCGGTGCTGCCCAAATCTTCTAGCCAGAGTGTGCCCCCTTTGGCCTGACTCAGGCGGGCATGACGGCGCGAAACGGTGGTGTCAGGCGTTAAATCCAGGTCAACCAATTGATCGCGCCAGGTCCGGCCCACAATTACCGAATCGCTCTCGGTTTCAAATTGGTGGGGAGGGTTAGACAGATAAGTATAAGTAATACGCATGCGTTCCCCCTTGCGGTAGCGAGCGGTTGTCAGGGCGAGGCCGCCGCCGGCCAGAAGTTTCCAAAAGGGCGGTCATAGAGCAGGTACACGGCATAGTAATAAGTTTCGCGGGCCAAAAACCTGGCCTGGCTGCCTAAACTGCGATAGCGAGTGGTGGGCGTGGGTGCGGGATAAGCGTCCATGCCCAAATCCTGGGCAATCAACACGGCTCTTTTCAAATGCAGCGGATCGCTGACGATCAGCAGCCGGGAGAGATGATGAGCCTGGGCCACCTGCCCGGCGTAGTAAAGATTCTCCTGGGTCGAGTGAGAACGGGTTTCAATTAAAATATCTTCGGCGGGAATGTCTCGTTCCAGAGCATACTGCTGTGCTACCCGCGCTTCGGCGGGTTCAGAGGCATCGGCCTGGGCGCCGGTAAAAATCAGTTTGCGAACCATGCCCCGTTCATAGAGCGTAATGGCGTGATTAATCCGCTCCCTAAAAACCGGCGAAGGTTGTTCGCCCCAGGCGGCCGCGCCCAAAACAATCGCTGCGTCGGCCTGGACAGGCGCGGCGGTAGAAGGGTAAGCATAGATAGTCCAGGCCAGATAATTAATTATGGCCATAACACTCAGCAAAACCAGAAAAATACGAGCCAACCAGCGTTTTATCTCAATGCTCCACTGCCTGTTAGACAATAGAACTACTCCGGCGGAAACTGATTGTAGTAAATATCTGAGAGTTGGTCATGAAAACCCCACCCGATACCACTTGTATCTCTGACAATTTTTCTTAAACGGGGCCGAAACTGCTCAATCAACTCATAGCTATTGAGCCGCGACAGCAAGACAACCGCATCCTCATACATTGATTCCAGGCTGCCGTAGAAGTTTTCATCAATATCACCATAATTGTTAGTGCAAATGACCCCTTGCTCAACATAGTAGATCATCAAATCGGCCACGGCGATACGGCTCGACCAGGGTTTCAGTCGTGCCCTGACCAAACTGGGAACTGAGGAAGACTTTGTTATCCTGGTTGAGTTTATATAAATCGCCAATAATCTCCAGAAGCTCCTTGGCTTCCAGATGGGCCAGTTGTTTTTTTACTTGTGACCAGGTTGGAGATTTTTGTTTTTCCATCCGAGAGCAACCTCTTTGTCTATAAGGGTTTACCCATGAATGATACCACAGGATAGCTTTAGTGTCATCTCCACAAACTTTTGACCGGAGATCAGCTATGAGTCGCCTGGACGCTGGCAAATTGACGCTTGAGTGACAAACACTCCCGGTGCTTGGGTGATACAATTACCACCAGAACAATATTTTGGGGATACTTATCTGAATAATTTCTAAACAACTTTTTCATTAAACTTGAACAATTTCCTGGTATTCTGGAAGCAAGCTTGAAATAAGAGTACATCAAATGTCGTAGGCCAGGTAAGCAAAGCGCGTAAGCGGACTAACTTTAAGCTACCCGTTTGGCGTAACTTCAATCAGCCGGGAGGCTGATTACAATTTGACCGAGATAGGTTATACTATACCTAGATTTGATGAAGGCGAGGTTAGGAAAATGGAACAGCTAAAATTGATGCTCAAAGGTGCTTTGGTAACGTTGATCTTCTGTTTGGCCGTAACTTTAACGGCCTTGGTGGTCAGTGAATTACAGACGGTTCGGGCTGATGTGGCCCGGCCGGTTACTACTGATGAAACGGTTGAGTACGCTCCGCTGCACGATGCGCCTTTGCAGCGTGATGTTACAGCGCAGCGCTTTGCTCCGCTGGAGGTGGAATAATGAAGGTTCTAAAAGTTATCGCTTTGGGTTTGTTGATCTGGAGCCTGGGGTTGTTGTGGCCCGAACTTAATTTGACCCTGGTGTTGGGGGTGGTCGTTGTGGCGGCGCTGCTGGCCGGTTCCATAGTTCTGGCGCTGTTGTGGCGGCAAAACCTTGATGGTACAAATCATTCCCACCGAGGCAGGCCGCGCCATTCTTCGCGTCCGGTGCATGTCGCATAACTCTGAATTTACTATTCAAGCCCGCTTTTTTCCCGGAAGCGGGCTTTTTGTTTTGAGTCGGTTATCCATTGAAGCATAGGTGAGTATCAGTGGGTCCAAGTTTGAGGGGCCAGGACGCCCACGTGCGGCGGTGTCCGGCACGTGGGCGTGCCTCACTCCTTGAAAATTGCATCTACTGATCCTGAATTAGCCAATAAAAAGGGAACTGATGAACCACGAAGAATTTTTTGATGAACCGGCCAGCGTAACCGTGGAGATAAACGACGAAGGCATTCTGAACCCGCAGCGGGTCGCCTGGCAGGGCCACAAATACAAAGTGACTGCTGTCGGGCGGCAGTGGGATGAGGCGGATGGCCGGCATGTGCTGGTTGAGGCAGTCGGAGGGACGCGCTTTGAGTTGCAGTTACGCCGCGAGGATTTCGCCTGGCGGGTCAGGCGGGTGTGGCGAGCCGTTAGAGCAGCATGAGGCGATGATTCGTGAGGCGAAGCTTGAAGATAGTAGATAGAGGATAGAAGATAGATATATCACCCTCTATCTTCTATCCTCCATCCTCTATCCTCTGCTTTTCGCGTCCTCGCCTCTTGTGTCACCGCGTCATACACTGGTAAACCACAATAAAATCAACATCCCCATACCCCCCAGCGCAGTGACAGACAGAGAACCAAAAACAATGACGGCCAGCAGGTTGACTTCTTCATCTTCCTCGTCCTCATTTTTGGCCGCCTTTTTGCTGCTCTTTTTTGAAGCGGGGGCCGGCTGAGGAGCCGGCGCAGCGGCCATCCGCAAAGCGGCATAGGGATCAGGAGGAACGGGCAGTGGTTGGCCGGCCATGAAACGCGCTCTGGCTTCGGCTTCGGTCATGGTCGGCATGGCCATGGTAGCACTGGAGTGGTAAACTTGATTTTGGGGATAGGGTGGCGGGAACGGCGCAGGCTGATAGGGCATCATCCCTATTACGCCGTTGGGTTGCATGACCGGCATCATTTCGGGTTGATGGGGGAACTGCCCGTTTTGCGGCGGCATAGGCATACCCATTGTCGCGTTGGAATGTATCGGCGGGACACTCTGCTGCATCGGGTTTTGGGGTGGCAAATAATGGGTTGGCATGCCCATGGTCACATTCGAGTTAAGGTTGGGGCTGGGGTAAGGCTGCGGATTTTGCGGCGTGGGCATGCTCATAGTCACATTGGAATGAGTGACCCAAATCGGCTGGGAAGGCCGGGTCTCATTGATTGGCCCGCCAGGACCAAACGCCTGGGCTGAAGGTTGGGCCGGCGTCGAATTGGATAGCGGCCCCGTATCGCTAACCGATGCGGGTGCAGCAGTCGCCGGAGGGGGCGGGGCTGGCGGGACATCGGGAAAGTCCGGCAGCGGGACATCAGGCTGTTTCAGCGGAATGAGCGACATCTCAGGATTAGATTGAACCGCCGTTGTTTCTGTTACAGGAGCAGGCGAGCCGTTAGGCGGCGTCTCAGCAGTCGCTGGCTGGTCGGCTTCCACACGCGGGATAAAAGCCGAAGGCGAGCGGCGGGCGGGTTCGGCAAACGGCTCGCGCAGAGGCACAAAGGGCAATTCCTGAGTAATAGTTTTGGGGTCCAGGCGGAAAGGCCGCCGCTCTGCGGGCGGTGGGGCGGGAGCGGCCGGAGCCGGTTCAGCTTGTGGTTCAGCAGGCTGCGGCAGTGGTTGGGTGTCGGCTGGGCCGAGCGTTGGCGCAGCCTGGGGAACCGGCCAGGGAGTGGCTGCTTCGGCTTCGGGTCGCTGCACCGGAATAGGTTGGGAGTCGCGGGGCACTTTGACCGGCCGTGAGTCGGACACCACAATGCCCAGAATTTGCAGGCCACGCCGGGCCAGTTCGTTGTCAGGGTTGATAGCCAGCACGTGGTACAGGCAGCGAGCGCGCTGCTCGTCGGTGTTGACCACGCCGCTCATCCACAGCCAGGCCTGCTCGTTGTTGGGATTCTGCTGAATGAGCAAATTGAGCAACTGCCGCCCTTCTTCTTTGCGGCCCGAGCGGATGGCTGTAATTGCCAATTCCAGAGAAGTTGCCATAAATACCCCCGTTCTACCCGGTAAACTTACCATAACAACTTTTCATAATACTAATTATAGCACAAATAAAAATGTTGGCAAGAAGGAGTTCAAGGCGACTTTTATACGAAAACTCTATATCCAGGGGGTGGAGGGTAAATAATCCCTAAATAGGGCATCTGCTTACATTTGCTAATCATTTTAGTAGGGTCGAGGAAGGTTGGAAGACTGGAAGGCTGGAAAATTCTGACCAACCTTCCAGTCTCCCATATTCCCTGTCTACCGTCTACCGTTTTCGCAAAAGCCTCTGGCTCGTGGTATACTCACCTTACCTTTAACCTAAAAACAATGAAGTTTGAAAGTGAGGCATCCCCTATGACTGTGGCATCCCCTGTGATCTCTGCGCAGCCGGTGGTTCAAGAAACACCCGGTCAGCATATGTTAAATTCGGCGCTGCACCACCTCGATGATGCGGCTGAACGGCTCAACCTTAACCCTAGCTTACATCGTGTCTTACGCAGTTGCGAGCGGTCGCTGACCGTTTCCTTGCCGATTGAATTGGACGACGGCGAAACAGCCGTCTACACCGGCTATCGCGTCCAGCATACCAGCGTGCCCGGCCCATGCAAAGGCGGAGTGCGCTTTCACGCCGATGTGTCCCTGGAAGAAGTGACGGCGCTGGCCCAATTGATGACCTGGAAATGCGCCGTACTTAACCTGCCCTACGGCGGGGCCAAAGGCGGCATCTGCGTTAGCCCCAACACCCTCTCGGAAAATGAACTGCGCCGCCTGACCCGGCGCTACACCTATGCCATCATGCCCATTATCGGCCCCAAAAAAGATATCCCCGCCCCGGATGTCAATACCGATGAGCGAACCATGGCCTGGATGAGCGATACCTACAGCATGTTGCGCGGCGAGGCCAGCCAGGAAATTGTGACCGGCAAACCGTTGATTTTGGGTGGCAGCGCCGGTCGTTCCGACGCCACCGGGCTGGGTGTCGCTATTATTGCCGAAAATACGATGAGACGCTACGGCACACCCGTCGAGGGGGCCACGGTGGTTGTGCAGGGTTTTGGCAAGGTGGGTTATTGGACGGCGCATTATCTGGCCCAGGATGGCTGCAAGGTGGTCGGTATCAGCGATGTGTCCGGCGGCTATTACAATCCACAGGGTTTGGACGTGGAAGCCATGCTGGCCTACACCCGCACCTCGCCGACCCGCACCCTGGCCGGTTATGCTCCACCGGGCGTGGAGACCGTCAGCAATGAGGAATTATTATTACTCCCTTGTGACGTGTTGATTCCTGCTGCCCTCGAAGACCAAATTACCGACCGCAACGCTGACCAGATTCGGGCCAGGTACATTGTCGAGGGGGCCAATGGCCCGACCAGCGCCGTGGCGGACAATATTCTGCACCAGCGCGGGGTGATCGTATCGCCCGATATTCTGGCCAATGCCGGCGGGGTGACGGTGAGCTATTTTGAGTGGGTGCAGGGCTTGCAGGCGTTTCAGTGGGGCTTGGATGAAGTGCAGAAAAATCTGCGCCGCTTTTTGTACAATGCCTTTGATCAGGTCTGTGATTTCAGCGAGGCGAATAAGGTATCTTTGCGCCAGGGCGCGTTTATGCTGGCCGTCTCGCGGGTCGCCGAGGCGTTGGCCCAACGGGGCATTTTCCCCTAATCAGTGATTTTGGACGCGCCCAGTCCACCCAGAATAAGCGACCAGACGCCTTCAAACGCGGCGTCAATGCCTGGATCAGACCACTCCGCGGCGTGGGTTGGTTTGTGGAAGCGGCTCGTCGCGTCGAAAACCGCCCGCCCGGCGGTGATGGGGTCTACCGCTGTAAACTCGCCCTGCGCCACGCCATCGGCAATGATCCGGGCAAGCTGCCCGGTGAGTTCGTTGACGTGCGCTTTGACGACATCTCGGGCGTCGGCGGCAATTTCCAGATAGGTGGCGAACATCTCCGGGTCGTCGAAGGCTCGCTTCCGTTTGGACATAATCAAAAGGTCAAGCCAGCGCCGTAAGCGCTCCGGAGCGGGGCCGGTTTCAGCCGCTACCGCCGCTAAGGGGGCCGACACTTCGGCCAGCCACCGCTCCGTTACGGCATCACGCAGCGCCGCCTTGCTTGAAAAGTGGCGGTAGACACTGCCATGGCTGACCCCCAGCGCACGGGCGACATCAACGACCGTGGCTTTGGCCGGGCCAAAGCGGCGCAGAACTTCCTCCGCTGCCTCAAGGATTTGCTGGGGGGTCAGCGCCGATTCATTCATGCCACAGCCACTCCCCGGCGCTCGCTGTCGAGGTGGGCCATCTGGGCCGTGGGGTAGCGGTCGCCCGCCGCCGCACCGGGCGGCACCGCCCGCTCGATCTGGGCCAGGTCGTCGCCGGTCAGATTGAGACTAAGTGCTCCCAACGCCTCAGCCAGCCGGTCGCGCCGGCGCGCCCCAACTAGGGGCACAATGTCCTGCCCGCGAGACAGCACCCAGGCAATTGCCACCTGGGCTACGGTTGCGCCTTTGGCCTCGGCAACAGCCCGCAGCGCTTCGACCAGGGAAAGATTATGCTCAAGATTTTCGCCGCTGAAACGCGGACTGAAATTGCGGAAATCACCCGGCATCATTGCTCGCTCCTTTGACCAATGACCGCTAATCAGGCCACGCGATAAAACCCCATAAGCTGTTATACCAATGCCAAGTTCGCGGCAGGTGGGCAGAATCTCAGCCTCGATGCCGCGTGAGATCAACGAATACTCAATCTGTAGATCGGCGATGGGGTGTACTGCCGCCGCGCGGCGGATGGTATCTGCCCCCGCTTCGGAGAGACCGATATGCCGGACGTAGCCCGCCTGGATCATATCGGCAATTGCGCCGGTTGTCTCCTCAATGGGCGCCGCCGGGTCAACCCGCGCCAGGCGATAGATGTCCACATAATCCGTGCCCAGCCGGCGCAAGGTATAGGCGAGAAAATTTTTGACAGCGGCGGGGCGACCATCAATACCGCCCCAACTGCGGTCGGGGCCGCGCAGCACGCCAAATTTAATGCTAATTATCGCCTTTTCACGGACGTGGCCGCGCAGGGCGTCGCGCAGCAGCAGCTCGTTGTGGCCCATGCCGTAAAAGTCGCCGCTGTCGAACAGATTAATGCCGGCCTCCAACGCAGCGTGGATGGTGGCGATGCTCTCGGCCTCCTCGGTGGGGCCGTACAGATCGGACATGCCCATGCAGCCCAGGCCCAGCGCAGACACTTGCGGGCCAGTCGAACCAAGTTTACGCGTCATCATAAACATTAGCCTCCTATCGGTAAGAAAAGAATATATAACCTATCCACCAGATAGGAAGAGTATATACTATCAACTGACAAATGTCAATATTTGTCAATTTAATTTTGCCAAACCATTTTAACCCACATCTCGGCGCGTCCAGCCGCGCCCCCGGCAGGTTTTGCATTTGACCAGCCCAAAATGTTTGCTGCCTTTACCGTTGCAGGTTTCACATTCCTCGATGCGCCAGCGATTCCGGCCTCGCCCGAAGCACTCGCGGCAGGTCAGATCACCCAGCCCCGGCTCCTGGCCGCTGCCGCCGCAGTGACGGCAATGTTCTTCATAAGCCTCGCCAATAGCTGCCGGCGGTTTGACGGGATAGCGTTTGGTCATCGAGTCTGATCCTCTCATGGGGGCAGGTACTCCCCTTAAATCGGTAATGCGTAAAACGTAATGGTTTCAAGTGAGGTTTGTAAAAAAATCAGGCTCATGTTAAGTACTAGTGCAAAGCAGGCCGGGCTCCCACGCCCGGCCCTCGGCGGCGTGGGAGCCGCCTCCGCTAAATTGCACTTGTTCTATACATGAGCCAAAAATCATTACGCTTTACGTTTTACGTTTTAAAGTGTGGCATTACCTCGTCAATAAACAAATTTATCCCGGCCAGTCCCGGCTCGTCGGCGAAGCCAAAAATGAAGCAATCTACGCCTAGCGACGTATAATGCTGCAATTGGGCCACCACTTCGTCCGGCGTGCCCAGGATGGGGGTGTCTTCTGGCCAGATGGGATACCCCTGCATAGCCGCTTCGGCCTGGCGGCGGGTGGAGGCCAGGCTGATCACCCCGGCCCAGGTTTTGCGGATGCTGGCCGGGTCGCGGCCAATGCCGGCACAGTGTTGGGCAAGCACCTTAATTTTGTGGGCATAGGTGGCAGGAGTAACGCCGACCAGGTTCCACCAATCGGCGTGTTGGGCAATTAGCCGCAGCATCAGCTTTTCGCCGCCGCCGCCGATCATTACCGGAGGAGGTGGGACGGGTTTGGGCTGGCAAATGGCTTTTTCAATCCGGTAGTGCTGGCCGAGAAAGGTGGCTTCGGGTTGGGCCGGGTCCCACATGGCCCGGCAAATCTGGATCACTTCGGCCAGTTGAGCCATACGAACCGGCAGTGGAGGGAAGTCGTAGCCATAGGCGCGGTACTCCTCCTCCTTCCAGCCGGCCCCCAGCCCCAAAATAAAGCGTCCGCCGCTCAAGCCTTGCAGGGTGGCGGCCATTTTGGCCAGCAGGGCCGGGTTGCGATAATTCTGTCCCAGCACCACCGGCCCAAAATGCAGCGCCGGGTAGAGACCGGCCAGGTAACTGAGAGTGGTCATGGCCTCCGGCATATCTGCCTGGCCGTCCATGAAATGGTCGGGCAGCCAGGCCGAATGAAAGTGACCGCTCAGGCGGTCGAGGATGCGGCGAACCTGGGCGATATAGGCAACCTCAGGGCCGGGTGGGCGGCGCCGTCCGCTGGGAATTTCCCAGCCGAAATCTATATTCATTAGTAATCTTCCGCCAGTGTCGCCAGGCCCTTATCCAGAAGTTCCTGGTTGAGGTGGATGCCGTGGGCTAGAATCTGGTCGTTATCGTCGCTGCCGGGCAAGTAATAAACGTCGGCCAGAAAACGGCCATACTTTTCTATTTTATAGGTTTTGATGACAACTGTACTGCCCGGTGGGAGAGCCTCAGTTACGAACTGCTTGGCCCGGAGACCTTCCGGTCGCTCAACCCCCCGGATTTCCGGGGTATTGACGCGCCACAGCCGCAGGTGCATTTTCTGGCGCAAAAAGAAACCCAGGTCAACATCTACCCACAGGGTGTCGCCGTCAACAATGCGTTCTACTTTAGCTTTGTATTGGAACATGGTCAGATCTCCTTTCAATCTCATTATATCATACTTTTTAGCATTACATAAGGTAAGTTGACACTGTTTCTAATCGTCGGTATAGTATAGGGAAAGTGTGGGCCGTTTTTGTTTACAGCCGCCGTTTCCCCTGGTATGATTATTAAAGTGTAAGAACCTATCCGAAAACTAGCGGGCCGGGCTCCCACGCCCGGCTAACGGCGGCGTGGGAGCCGCCGCTACTGAGGTTTTCGGATAGGCTCTAAACCTTGGCAGTCTTTGTTTGGAATAAGGTTATGAGCCAGATTACCCAGCCTATTATCAAACCCTTAAAACCCTCTCCGATAAGCTTGTGGCTGCCGGCGCTGTTTGTCTTGACCAGCGGCGGCCTGTTGGTGATTCTGGTTTTTTTAACCCTGGCCTACCAGGTGGTCTACCTCAACCGGGTTTATCCGGGGGTGTGGGTAGCCGGGATTGATGTGGGCGGGATGACCCAGCCCCAGGTGATGACTATTGTCAGCCAGCGCGCCGCGGAGTATATGACCCGCCAGGTAACGATTCAATATGGTCTGGAGACCTGGACCTACAGCGGCCAGGAATTGGGCATGCGCGTAGATGCAGCGACTACGGCCAACGCGGCCTATGCTGTCGGGCGCAATGGTAATCTTTTTGCCGATATGTTGACCCACTTGAGCCTGCTGCGCACCGCCCGCCATATCGAGCCGGTGATCCTTTACGATACCGGCCCGACCAATCAAATGCTGCAAGCATTGGCCGACAAGATCAATCAAATGCCCCAGGATGCCCAATTGGTGATCCATCCCGACGCCCGGATTGAGGTCATCAAGGCCCAACGTGGACGGCGCATGAATGTCGAGGCCACCCAACCGCTGATCGAGGCGGCTCTGTTTGAAAACAACGGCCAGGTGGTCAATCCGGTGGTTCAGCAAATTCTGCCGGCTGTGACCGATGTGGAGGCCTCGCGGCAGCAGGCCGAAAACCTGTTGGGGCGTCCCCTCATTTTTCGTTTTAACGGCGAAACCGGCGTGACCGAGTGGCGGCTGGAGCCTGAGGCGCTGGTCGGCCTGATGGACCTGAACCAAAAAGTTAATGAGGCCGGTAAAACCGAGTATGTAATCACCCCCAACCGGGAAAAGTTTGCCCCTTACCTCGAGCAAATGGCCCAGGCCTTGGAACGAGAGCCGGTTGACGCCCGCCTCCAATTCGACCCTGAAACTAACCAGTTAATCGTGCTGCAAGAAAGCCAGGAGGGCCGCTCGTTGGATGTCGAGGCCACGTTTGAACAGATTATGGCCCTCAAAAACCGGCAGACTCACCTGGTGGAACTGCCGGTGACGGTCAAGCAGCCGTTGATTTCCAGCAAAAATCTGGATAGTCTGGGTATCAAGGAACTGGTTTACGAGGCGACCACTTATTTTAAAGGTTCGAGTGAATCACGCATGCAAAATATCGCTCTGGCTGCCTCGCAATTCAATAACGTCATTGTCCCACCCGATGGCATCTTCTCGTTTAACGAACATCTGGGGCCGGTTACCAAAGAGGCCGGTTTTAACGAGTCGCTGATTATCCAGGGCAATCGCACCAGCGTGGGCCTGGGCGGCGGGGTTTGCCAGGTCAGCACCACGGCCTTTCGGGCCGCCTTTTTGGGCGGCTATGAAATTGTCGAGCGCTGGGCGCACGGCTACCGGGTCGGCTGGTACGAAACCAATTCGGGGCCGGGTTTGGATGCGACCGTATTTACCCCGGATGTTGATTTCAAATTTCGCAATGATACCCCTTATCATTTGCTCATCCAAACGGCCAGCGATCTGGAAGCAGGAACCGTCACCTTCTATTTTTACAGCACCAAAACCAATCGGGAGGTGACCGTGTCGGAACCGGAATTGAGTAAACCGGTCAAGCATGGCCCGCCCATTTATGAGAAAGACCCGACGCTGCCGGTTGGGATGACCAAGCAGGTAGATTGGGCGGTGGACGGCTTGGATGTGCGGGTGACCCGCACAGTGAAAGAGGGCGACAAAGTGATTCACCAGGATGAAATTTTTAGCCATTACGAACCCTGGCGGGCCGTTTTTAAGGTCGGTACGGGTGGTCGTAGCTGATCAATCCTTGCACTTTTTGAAATTTTGGGAGCTGGGGCGCACTACGGTGCGCCCTTTCTTGTTGCAAGGACTTCTTTCTACTTTACAAAAAATCGTTCTGCCTCTATCATAAGAGGTAATTACCGAGGACAAAAATAGTAATCAGTGGTTCGTCAATGTCATTGAGTTATGCAGCAGCCTGAGTAGGGAAGCGAAGCGACCCGTATCGAAGGGTGCTGCACTGTCAGGAAGCCATTGCCAACTTGCACCTTTCGATACGCGCTCCACTTTGTTCTGCGTTACTCAGAATGCGGTTTTCTGGCTTAACTTAATGCCCTTGACTGGCTACTCTCTTCTCAGGAGAACGAGCGTGGCGGGCGAAACGGTATTAGCGGTTGACGACCGCGAAGACAGCCTTAAATTTTTGCGCGAGTATGTGCTGGAGCCAAACGGTTACAAGATGATCGAGGCCCGCAATGGAGCGGACGCCCTGGAAATTATCCTGAGCCAGAAAATTGATTTGATTATCTCCGATCTGGTCATGCCGCGCATGGGCGGGCTGGAACTGCTGGAAAGTCTGCGTGAAAAGGGCCTGGACACGCCGGCCATACTGATGACGTTTCACGGTTCAGAGGGGACGGCGGTGCGGGCCTTCCGGTTGGGCGCGCGGGATTACATTATTAAACCCTTCGCCATTGACGAAATGTTGGGGGCGATTGACCGCGCCCTGACCGAGTCGCGGCTACGGCACGAGCGCGACCACCTGACCCAAACCGTGCTGCGGGTCAACCAGCAGCTCGAAAACCGGGTGCAGGAACTACGTTTTTTATACGGCATTGGCCGTTCGGTCACATCGCTGCAAACTTTGGAACCCATCCTCAACCGGATTGTCGAGGCGGCAGTCTACCTGACCGGGGCTGAGGAAGGCTCGATTATGCTGGTGGATGAAGCCTCCGGGGAGTTGTATCTGCGGGCGGCGCGCAACCTGGGCGAGAAGCACGCCAAAACCTCCCGGCTGAAGATTCAAGACAGCATCGCCGGTCAGGTAGTTCGTACCGGCCGGCCGGTGATGATTGGCGGGATGAACCAGGATGACTCCTTCAAAGTAGCTACTGGCTATTTTGTCAAGGCCTTGCTAAACGTGCCGCTTAAAGTGACCGACCGGGTTATCGGCGTTTTGGCCGTAAATAACCAGCGGAAAGTTCAGGCTTTTGGCGAGCGCCATCTCAATTTACTGATGGCCCTGGCCGATTACGCCAGTATTGCTATTGAAAATGCCCGCCTGTACGCCCGGCTTTCCTCTACGGCAAACCAGGCCGAACAGTCAAGCCGAGAACTGGAGAAGGCGGTCAAATCGCAGACCTCACAGCTCCAGCAGGTCAACCAGCAGTTGCTCCGGGCAGAGAAAGCGGCTGCGCTGGGGTATATGGCGGCCGGGGTAGCTAAAGAGATCAATGTGCCGATTAATTCCATTTTGGAGAATTTGCGTGAGGTTAGCCAGCAAAATCTGGACCCCAAAGAACAGCTTCGACTTGTAACCAGGGCTGAACAAGAGGCGCTGCGCTGCCAGGAAATCATTCAAAACCTACTTGATTTTTCGGGCCAGCGCAATTACCGGCCCAAACAAACCAATCTTAATGACGTGGTCGAGCGGGCCTGGTCGAAATACAGCCAGGAAAATAACTTGAATCCCAATGTTAAATTTATGCGGGGATTTGACCCCCATTTACCCCACGTTATGGCTGACCCGCAGCAGATGGAACAGGCTCTCTTCTATTTGATTCGCCGGGCTTGCGAAGCGATGCCGCAAGGTGGAGCGTTGCGCATCATTAGCCGCACTGTTGGTCCCCAGGTTCAACTCATTGTCAGTGATACCGGCCAGGGCATTGCTCCCGAAGATATGCGCCATATTTTTGACCCCTTTTACGAGAGTAATCATCACACCTACGGTCTTGACCTCTCTATCACCTATGCCGTCATTGGCCGGCACAGCGGCCAGATTGAGGTGGAGAGCGAGCCGGATCAAGGGACAACCTTTACCATTCATTTGCCTCGACCGGCGCAAAGTTAGGGCGCAGAGAATAGATGGGCGTTCAAGCTGACGCTAAAGTTTATGTGGTGGGGCATGAGTGGGCGCTGGATTTATTGAATCGGCAGCAGGCCGCCGGGCGGGCGCCCCAGGCGTTGCTGCTGACCGGCCCGCCCAACGTGGGCAAAAGCACCGTCGCCCGTTTTTGGGCGCAGCAGCTCAACTGCCAGCAGATATCCCCTCCCTGCGGCCAGTGCTCCTCCTGTCGTAAAATTGTCAGCGGCAACCACCCCGATGTGCGCATTTTTGACAGCGACGATCAGGCCCTCAAAATTGACGATATTCGCAATTTGCAGCGCGAACTGTCGTTATCGCCCAATGAAGGCCGTTACCGGGTCGTCGTGCTGGCTAACTTTGAACGGGCCACCCTCAGCGCGGCTAATGCTTTGCTCAAAACCCTGGAAGAGCCGGCCTCCCAGGCCATTTTAGTGCTGACCGCCACCGACCCGGGAGCGCTGCTGCCAACCATTGTTTCGCGCTGCCAGCTATTGGCCCTACGCCCCCTTCCTCACGAGCGGGTCGTTAAAGCGCTGCGAGAACATTGGCAGGCCAAGCCGGAACAGGCCGAACTGCTGGCCCAATTAGCGGCTGGCCGCCTCGGCTGGGCGGTGAAAGCCTTGAATGATACCGAGTTATTAAACCGGCGCGAGCAGCATTTGCAAGAGTTGATTTCGCTGCTGCAGGCCGGCCGGGCCGAGCGATTGGCTTATGCCCACCAACTCAGCCGCGATGGGGCCATGCTCAGAGAAGTGTTGACCCTGTGGCTAACCATCTGGCGTGACCTGCTCTTGTTGCAAAGTGGCGCGGCTCAAACTAAAATAATGAATCTGAATTGGCAAGAGCAGTTACAGCAGTTGGCCGGTCACAGCAGTCTGGCCGAAGCCAGCCAGATGGTCGCCCGGCTGCGCACGGCGCTGATTAACCTGGAGCGGAATGTCAACCCCAGGTTGAGTTTGGAAGTTTTGTTGTTAAAATTACCAAAGCTGCGTGAGGTGTGAGGCGAAGAGGCGAGGACGCGAAAAGCAGAGGATAGAAGATAGAGGGTGATATATCTATCTCTATCCTCTATCTACCATCTACTATCTTCAATCTTCGCCTCACGCCTCCTCGCCTCATCATTGCTTCCACTTCACGTTTTATGATATAGAGGAATAACAATGCCCCTTGTTGTTGGTGTTAGATTTAAACCTGTCACTAAAGTCTATTATTTTGACCCGGCCCCTTTTGAGCACTTGAAGTTGGAAGATCGGGTCATTGTTGAAACTTCGCGCGGTATCGAGTTGGGCACGGTGGCCATGGCCCCCCGCGAAGTACCCAAAAGCGAAATCAAGAGTAAGCTCAAACGAGTCATCCGCCCGGCCACCCCGGTAGATTTGCTCCAGGCTGAACAATTTAAAGCCCAGGAACCGGCGGCCCTGGAAAAGTGCAACCAACTGGTCGCTGAAATCAACATTCCGATCAAGGTGTTGGACGCGGAATACAGCTTCGACGGCAGCCGGCTGCTCTTTTCTTTTGTCTCGGAGCAGCGGGTAGATTTCCGGGACCTGGTCAAAGAACTGGCCCGCTCGCTGCGGACGCGCATTGAGATGAAGCAGGTTGGCGCGCGCGATGAAACCAAGATTTTGGATGGCTATGGCCGCTGTGGGCGGCGGTTGTGCTGCTCTAGCTGGCTGACCGATTTCCATCCGGTTTCTATTCGTATGGCTAAACTACAGGGCTTGCCCTTGGCCCCCGCCGAAATATCAGGGTTATGCGGGCGTTTGTTGTGCTGCCTGGCCTATGAAGATGAGATGTACGCTGAAATGAAAAAAGAGCTGCCCAAAGTTGGCAGCCAGGTCAAAACGGCGCAGGGTGGGCTGGCGATCATCCGCGGGTTGAACATTATCAAACAGTCGGTGCTGTTAGAACTGGAAGGCAGCGATACCTATGTTGAGGTCAAAGCCGAAGAAGTTCAGGTAATCCACGGTGACTCGAAACCCAAAGGCAAAAATGAGCGCAGCAGCGAGCCGCCGCAGCCGCACCACTCCTCCGCCAACGAGCCAAATGGCGAGACACCCGAAGAATAAGAGACGCGTTCCCTACGGCTTGCTAATAATCAAAATCCGCAGATTACACAGATTTCGCAGATAAAAATTAAAAATCTGTGTAATCTGTGGATTATTTTTTAGGAATCATTGAATGAGCACCTCTCGTTTACCCGGCTGGGTTCCCCCTATTTTAATTATAGCCGGTGTTGGCTTACTGCTCTTTGGCGGTCTTTCGCTTTTTACCTCCCAACCGGCCAACTCCACTCTGAATACACCGGCGGTTCCAAGCCCAACCGCAACGCTTCCGGTCGCCCTGGTTCCCACACCTCCCCCTTCAGCAACTATAGCAGCTCCCACCCCGACGACTGTAGCCACTTCTCCCTTGCCCACCCCTACCTCACCCCCACCAACCTTACCCTCAATAACCATTTCCCCCCCAGCCTCAGCCTCAGCCTTAACCTTTAACGGCGACCTGGCTTATCAACAACTCCTGGCCCAGACCGCCATCGGCCCTCGCCCGACCGGCAGCGAGGCCGGCTGGGCCACCGGGGATTACATCATCGCCGAACTGGAAAAAATGGGCTGGCAGGTAGAAACTGAGGAGTTTCTGTTCAAAGGCGTCAAAGGGCGCAATGTTGTCGGCCGGCTGGGCAGCGGGCCGATCATCATCCTGGGCGCGCATTACGATACCCGCCCGGCTGCCGACCAGGACCCCGACCCGGCCAAACGCGGCGAATGGATCGAAGGGGCCAATGACGGGGCCAGCGGAGTGGCCGTGCTGCTGGAACTGGCCCGCACCCTGGAAGCCGGCAAGTTGCAGCATGAAGTCTGGCTGGCCTTTTTTGACGCCGAGGATCGCGGCCGGCTCGATGGGTGGCCCTTTTCCGTGGGCGCGCGCCAGATGGCCGAAAATTTGACCGTCGCCCCTGAAGGAGTGATCGTGGTAGATATGATTGGCGACGCCGACCAGAATATTTACCTGGAGCAAAACTCTACCCCAGCCCTGCGTGAAGAAATTTGGGCTGTCGCCGGTGAGTTAGGCTATGGCGTCCACATCATCCCCGAACTCCGCCACACCATTATTGACGACCATATCCCCTTTTTAGAGCGCGGCATCCCCGCCATTGACATCATTGATTTTGACTATCCCTACTGGCACACCACCGCCGATACCGCCGACAAAGTTGCCCCGACCAGCCTGGAGCGGGTCGGGCGGACGTTGGAAGTGTGGTTGGAAGAGAAGCAATAATATAAACACCGCCCCCTCCTGTCTCTCTCCGAAAGGATAAAGGTTTGGGTGGGGGCGGCGCTTGTTTGATGCAGGACGTTTATCTTTTTAGGGCCAGGGGTGGCTGCCTCTCACTCAGGCTGAGCGGCTATGGCGGCCCTTCAGCCAGACTCCCACAAAAATGGCAATCACAGCCAGGAATGTTACCAGGTAGATTGGCTCAAGCACGGAGAGTTGGCCGCCCGTTTGCGGCAGAGCCGCCGGAGCCATAGCCGGGGTGCTGGCTGCGGGCATGGCTGCCGTTACCCCACCAAACCGATCAGGGAACTGCTGGGAGATGGCCGCGGCGACCGGGTTGGCAATCATGCCCATGTGGTTGTAAGCTTCGCGCAGCTTGCTGTAGACCATCGTTTGGTCGCCGGCGGCCTGGGCGTCAATCACATCTTTCAAGGTCAGAATGTGCATCTCAACCAGTTCGGCGACAACTTCTTTGGACAGATTGGGATTGGCGTTGTTGAGGAATGTGCCAAATTCCCCGGTATAGGCCAGCAGAGCATTGACGGCTTGATCGGCCTTGCCTTGATCTTTGGCGGCCAGGGCGGTGGTATAATCAACCACCAAATTGATGTGCTTGCGCCACAAATCCAAAAAGGCGGCTTCGGCTTCGGGGCCGTACACCAGGCCGATGGTCTTGGAAACGTCCACCAAGTTGGCGTCGAGCGCGGCGGCTGCGCCTTCAAACTGGGGCTGGCGTCCGGCCAGAGCCGCGCCGGTAGCGCTGGAGGCGAGCAGGACGTGTTCGCCCAACTGCGCGGCCAGGATCATCCGCAATCCCGACACGGTGTTTTCATGGTCGGCATAGGCCGCCGGGGCCGTTGTGCCTAAACTGAGAAGAATAGCTAATATTGTGAATAGATAGATGAGTTTGCTGTACATCTCGTAACCTCCTGCATCTCTAAATTAAGTGTTATGTGTTTGTTGCAGGGAACAAAACGAGCTTCCGTCAGGGTCCTGCCGCCTGAACTGCGCCTGCCTGTTCCCTTACACCTTCATTGACGCAGGTAAGGTTGGATTGGATGTATCGAATTTGTAAAAATTATGGAGCTAAAACTTGGATATTTTGCGTACTGTTTTATTGTTTGTGCTGGCCGGGCTGGCCGAAATTGGCGGGGGCTGGCTGGTGTGGCAATGGTTGCGCACCGGCTGGGGGTTGCAATGGGGGCTGATAGGCGGGGCTGTATTATTTTTGTACGGCGTTCTCCCCACAATGCAAACAGAACCCGCCTTTGGCCGCGTTTACGCGGCTTACGGCGGCATCTTTATTATTTTGTCTATTGGCTGGGGTTATTGGGTAGATGGCTGGCGGCCCGACCGTTTTGATTTGATCGGCGCGGGTATCGCCTTGGTGGGGGTAGCAGTGGTTATGTGGGGTCGAGATTGGGTTTAACAAACTGATTCTGCAAAAACGTTTTGACCCCCTCATGTCCGGTTAACTTTAACCAGAGGGGGCCGCCATTTGGCTCTACCTCAAGCACAAAGTTGAAAAAGGGGCAGCACAGCCGTTCAAGATTGATAAACTCTGCGGCCCTGAGCAACATCTCCGGTTCTTCCGGCAAGCGGAAGGCATAACCATTGGGTAGTTCGCGCGTTTCCTGAATAGCGGCAAATAGCTGTTCTGCTGTAGCTCCGTGTTGTTTTCTCTGTTCTACTGGAATTGCGCTCAAGTCGCAGGCAATTTCATTCTCTAGATTCTTGGTTATTGCCAACATTTGTTTTGTCTCCTTAAAAAATATAAACCAAAGATTAAACTGACCAGAGATACAAGGGTCAACCCGCCATAAACCCATCCTGCATTATGCGTTACCCAAAGTGCGGCAGGGGTTCCGGCTAATAAAGCTGAATCAAAACAACGGGGTACGAGGATCGGTGTAACGGCGGGGCTAGTACACTTGGGCGGAAGTAAGTTTGCAGTTTGTAGTGGCGACTTCAGTCGCTTAACCCGCCCAAAACGACTAAAGTCGTCACTACGATCTGTAGGGTCATTTACGCCGCGTTGTACTAGTGCTCAAGGCTAACCCGAACATGAGAGCGGTGCGTGTTTTCTGCCAAAACATTATCGTTTCCTTGAGGCTTTGGAGTTAATTCTTTCCTTGCCGCCCATCGCCACCCCAAAACCAGGCTAAGGATGGATACCAGCGTTAGCCCGCCATAGACCCAACCGATATACTGAGTCAACCAGGCCGCGAGAGGCGTTCCCGCGATCAGCCCTAACCCCAGCGGCACAATAAGCGGCGTGCAGCATGGGCTGGTAATACAGGCCAGACCAAACATCACCCCGGCCCGAATCTTTTGCCAAATTCCTGTAGGAGCCGGGGCTGACGCAGAAGCAACCGGCACGACTCTAGTTGACTGCGAGGAGCAACCACAGGTTGTCTCCTCTTCCGGTGCGGATACAACACAATAACTATTTCCCTCAGGGGTGGTGCGGCAGCAGCTTTCAGACATTTAATTTCTCCTCTCGTTGGATAGTAACCTGACCGTTTTGACGGTCGTCGGTGAGTAGATAGCAGACACACTGCTCATCTCGAACCTGGGCAGGCAGCGCTTCCCCTTCTCGCCGAATGTGATCGAGCGTCTCGCGCAGGGCCAGCAAATCGGCAATGCGCCGGTCAATTTCGGCCAGGTGTTGATCCAGCGAGTCGAGCACGCGCCGGCAGGGCAGCAAGCCATCGCTGCGGGCAGCGACAAACTCGGCAATATCGTTGAGGCTGAAGCCCAAACTACGGGCGGCGACGATGAAGCGCAGTCGCTCGGCGTCGGCAAAAGTGTACTCTCGATAATTGTTCTCGGCTCGCTGTGGGGGCGGAATCAGGCCAATAGACTCATAATAGCGTATCGTTTTGGGCGAAACGCCGGTTTGTTTGGCTAATTCACGGATAAACATAAATCATTATTCCTGCTCATTCACATGAAGTATTATCTCTGTTAGTGTGGTCATCATTATACACTTTCCAGTTAGTGGAATGTCAAGAGGCAAAAATCTTCTCTTTAGGCTTGACAAAAATAATTTCTGCGTTATTATTCAAGTAATCTATTGAATAATTTAATATATTCGGGCAGGTTTCTCCAATGCTGAACTCTATGGCTGAAAAACGACGCCACAAAGAACAACTCTATGAACTTTTTACCCAGATTGCCGACGCTATGGCCAATCCCCACCGGCTAGAATTACTCGATCTACTGGTACAAGCCCCCCGCACGGTGGAGGAACTGGCTCAGGAAGCGCACATGAGCATTGCCAACACCTCGCAGCATCTCCAGCGGCTCAAACGGGCCAAGTTGGTGCTGGATGAGCGGGAGGGCTTGTATATTCGTTATCGGCTGGCCGATCCGGCGGTGGCCCGCCTCTGGCTGCAACTGCGCGCCGTAGCCGAGCAGCAGTTGGCCGAGGTGGAACGCGCCCTCGATGCTTACCGTCAGCGCCGTCACGAATTTGAGGGGATTTCCTCTGACGAATTGCTTCTCCGGCTGCGCAGTGGTGAAGTAATCTTGCTCGATGTAAGACCTACGGAAGAGTATGAAGCAGGACACTTGCCCGAAGCAGTTTCTATCCCTGTTGATGAACTGGAACGCCGCTTGAACGAACTGCCGCCTGATAAAACGATTGTCGCTTACTGCCGCGGCCCCTACTGTGTTTACGCCGACGATGCCTTAGCTTTGTTGCTCGAACGGGGCTGGCAGGTGGCTCGCTTGGAGGAGGGTGTGGCCGAGTGGCAAGAAGCGGGGTATAGCCTGGCGGTATAGCGATTTCAGGGAAAGAAAAGGAGGCAGAGCCGATGATGTGGATTTTCAATTAGCCGTTCTGGGACAAACGAGAGCTACACTCAATTTTGTCAAAAGTTGGTTGAATTAAGGGGGAAATATTATGGACAACGTAATCATCGAAGATGTAGGTTTGAACCTGGCCGAACTGCGGGCCGCCATCAGCGAAGAATACACGGCAGTAGCCTTGAAGCCGAAACAGGGTTTCCACTTCCACACCGGCCGTTACTTAGCCGGTCTGTTAGGCTATGCTGATGAATGGTTAACCGGCATCCCGGAAACCTCTATCGAGTCTTTCGCCGGCACCGGCAACCCCTTCAGCCTACATCAAATCCGTCCAGGAGAACGGGTTGTAGATGTAGGTTGTGGGGCGGGGATTGACAGCCTCATCGCGGCGAAAATGGTTGGGCCTACTGGTCAAGTGATTGGAGTGGATATGACTCCGGCCATGCTCGACAAGGCTCGCCGCGCAGCGGTTGAGGCTGGCCTGACCAATATTGAGTTCCGCCAGGGATATGCCGAAGCCCTGCCAGTGCCGGACGGCTGGGCGGATGTTATCATCTCCAATGGTGTTCTCAACTTGATGCCGGACAAAGCGGCTGCGCTGGGCGAAATGGCTCGCGTGCTTAAGCCGACCGGTCGTCTGCAAATCGGGGATATTCTGGTGCAAACCGCCGTGCCGGAGGATGCGAAAAGCGATATCTCGTTGTGGACCGGCTGAATTGCCGGTGCTCTGCTGGAAGCAGAGTTAGAGATGGCCGTCGTGATGGCCGGTTTTGTGGATTTCGAGATCTCCTGGCGAGCCGATGTGTTTAGCGGCACGCCCCAATCCTCCAGCGCTGCCGAGTTTGGCACGCTGGGGATCAATTTCCGTGCTCGCAGACCGCGGGATGACGCTGAATGGGCCAGGGCGCTGGCTGCCCTGAATTGCCAGGTTCCAGCCTGACAATACAAGGCGACAATTGAATAATTCTGTATTCAATCAATATTCAAAGCAAGGGGGCAACGTAACATTATGGCGACCATTCTTTATTTCGGAACCTCTGGGTCCGACGACCCGACCCGGGCCACCTTGCCCTTTTTGGGGGCCTTGGGGGCGGTGGAAGCGGGGCATCAAGCTCAGATCGCGTTGATGGGTGAGGCAACCTATTTGATGAAGGACGCTGTAGCCGAAGCAGTGCATGGGGTGGGCTGGCCACCTTTGAAAGATCTGATCACCAAAGCCGTCGCCCAGGGCGTTTCCATCCATGTCTGAGGGGGCTGCAGCGCGGCCCGTGGGGTCACAGATGTGGATTTGCAGGGCAAAAATGCTCGCTTTATTAACCCAAAAGTCGGGGCGGAGTTGACCGTAGCCGCAGATCGGGTGGTTAGCTTTTAATCGAAGAGGGTACTTCATGAATATGGCTGGTCATGGGCACTCCCATTGGCCAGCTATTTTTCTAAGTATTAGCAAGGGAGAATCTATGACACAGACCACTATTGACATCAAGACTTTGCGTGACTTATTGGAACAGCAACAGCCGGTGACGATGCTCGACATCCGCCGAGCCGAAGATCGGGCCGAATGGGCCATTCCGGGCAGCCTGCACGTGCCGGCCTACGACGCCCTGAAAGCCAACGATCCCAACGCATTGGCCGGAGTGAATCTGCCTGCTGACCGGCCGGTTGTGACCATCTGCGGCGCGGGCGTGACCAGCCTCATTGCCGCCGAGCAGCTTCGCACTCGTGGCTTTGAGGCGTTCTCTCTGGCGGGAGGCATGAAAGCCTGGAGCCTGGCCTGGAACAGCGCCGAAATACCTGTGCCGGGAAGTCAGGCTCAAATCATTCAAGTGCGCCGCACCGGCAAGGGCTGCCTATCCTATCTGATCGGTTCTCAGGGCAGCGCCGCTGTGATTGATGCGGCCCTCGAACCGGAGATTTATCTGGACCTGGTCCGGCGTTACGGCTGGCGTATTACCGCCGTTTTGGAGACCCATATCCACGCCGACCACCTGTCCCGCGCCCGCAGGCTGGCCGAACAAAGCGGTGCAACGCTGTATCTGCCCGACCAGAAGCGGGTTATCTTTTCATTTAGCCCCCTTCGTGACGGCGATGTACTCACTATTGGACTGGCCCGATTGGTGGCGCTGCATACGCCCGGTCATACGCTGGAAAGTACCTGCTACCTTCTGGATGGCCGAGTCCTCTTCACCGGCGACACCCTCTTTCTGGCCGGGGTGGGCCGGCCCGACCTGGAAGCCTCTCCTGCCGAGGCGCGACAGCGAGCCTCCTTGCTTTATCGCTCCCTCCAACGACTGCTGACCCTTTCCCACGAAACCCTTATTTTGCCCGGCCACACCAGCGAACCGATTGCCTTTGATGGTCAGCCGATCACTGCACCATTGACCGAGGTGCAGCAGCGGATTGAACTGTTGTCTATCCCTGAAGCTGCTTTTGTCAAGTCTTTGCTGGCGCGCATCCCGCCAACTCCGCCGAATCATCACCGGATTGTGACCTTAAATGAGAGCGGAGCAATGTTCGAGGGCGACCCAACCGACCTGGAAGCCGGGGCCAATCGCTGCGCGGTGGCTTGAGCGGGAAGCATGATGACTTCAACCACCTTTACCTCTGTCCGCCTGGGCCTGCGGGCCAATTGGGAACAGTTCACCTTGCTGGTCATTGTCAATGCCTTTGTGGGAGCAATGGTCGGCCTGGAGCGCACCGTCCTGCCACTGATCGCGGAAGCCGACTTTGGCCTGGTTGCCAGGTCGGTGACGCTCTCTTTCCTGATTAGCTTTGGGGTGGTCAAGGCCCTGGCCAATCTGTTCGCCGGGCGGTTTTCCGACCGGGTGGGGCGCAAGCGCATCTTAATTGCCGGCTGGCTGGCCGGACTGCCCGTACCCTTTCTGATCATTTTTGCGTCCAGTTGGAGTTGGGTGGTCTTTGCCAACGTGCTGCTGGGCCTCAATCAAGGCTTGTGCTGGTCTACCACAGTGATTATGAAGATTGATCTGGTTGGCCCCAAGCAGCGTGGGCTGGCCATGGGCCTCAATGAATTTGCCGGCTATCTGGCCGTATCTCTCTCTGCTCTGACAACGGGCTACCTGGCCGCCGCCTATGGTTTACGACCTGTCCCCTTTTATCCGGGTGTTGCTTTTGCTCTGCTAGGATTGGTCCTTTCCATCTTCTTTATCCGTGAGACACACGCTCACGTCCGGCATGAAGCTGCCCTAATAAAAGTTCCCTCAGCTCCTCAGCATACCAGGGAACTGAAGGAACTCGTAGGAACTGAGGGAACTCATCTGTCCTTTTCCCAAATTCTGTTATTGACCAGTTGGAGAGACCGGGCGTTGTTTGCCGTGAGCCAGGCCGGGTTAGTTAACAATTTGAATGATGGTATGGTCTGGGGACTAATCCCTATCTTTCTGGCCGGGGCCGGATTGCCACTGGAACAAGTGGGGCTGATTGCGGCCACCTATCCGGGGGTGTGGGGTCTGAGTCAATTGTTGACCGGCGCACTCAGCGACCGCTGGGGGCGCAAATGGCTCATCGCTGCCGGAATGTGGATTCAGGCAGTCGGGATTGGAGTCTTTGTCGTGGGACAGGGTTTTGGGGTTTGGCTGAGTGGAGCCATCCTATTGGGGTTAGGGACTGCCCTGGTCTATCCCACTCTCCTGGCCGCTATCTCCGACGTAGCCCATCCCGAATGGCGGGCCTCCGCAGTGGGAGTCTATCGCCTTTGGCGTGATGGCGGCTATGCGGTTGGGGCGCTTACGGCGGGCCTGTTGGCTGATGCGCTGGGCATGCCGGTTGCTATCGCTGCGATCGGCGGGCTAACCTTTCTCTCGGGCGTAGTCGTCGCCGGGGTGATGTACGAGACGCTGCCCCCGGCGGTTGGTTCACCCAAAAAATAGCTCATCTGCCAACCTTCCAATCCTAACTACTCAGTCGTGTCATTTCGAGCGACACGCTACGCAGGGAGCGAGAAATCTCCTCGTCCGTGGTTTGCAAACCACGGACGAGGACGCTTCGCGTCTCGGCTTTCAGCCTCGAAATGACATGAGGGTGAGAGGTTACCTAATTGCCTGATTATCACATCGTCTCGGCCAGCAATTCGTCGAGCAGGGCTTGGCTGAGGCCCAGCGACTGTTTCACCAGGGGGCCGCGTTTGAGCACCGGGTCACTGTCTTCGTAGAGGGGCTGTTCGCTGCGGTAGAGCAGGCCCAGCGGGATGCGCTCGCCCCACTCAAAGGCTTTACGCAAGGCGGCTTCAGCGTCACTTGGATCATAACCTTCTTCGGCCAGGTCGTAAACCCGCTCTTTGAACCAGGGGTAGGTGTTCACTTTGTTGTAGGTGACACACGGACTGAAGACATCTACCAAAGCAAAACCCTTATGGGCAATGGCCCCGGCGAAAAGCTCAGTGAGTTGACGGGTATTCCCCGAAAAGCCTCGCGCCACATACGTGGCTCCTGAGACAATGGCCAGGGAGAGCGGGTTGATGGGCAGTTCGGCGTTGCCCCAGGGTGTGGTTTTGGTGCGCGCCTCTCGCATGGTGGTCGGCGAAGCCTGGCCAGTGGTCAAGCCGTAGATCTGGTTATCCATCACAATGTAGGTCAGGTCCAGATTGCGCCGCATAGCATGGATAAAGTGGCCCATGCCGATGCCGTAACCATCGCCATCGCCGCCGGTGATGACCACATGCAAGTCGTGGTTAGCCAGCTTGATGCCGGTGGCGACGGGCAGGGCGCGCCCATGCAGGCTGTGGACCCCATAGCTGTGAATGTATCCCGGTAGGTTCGATGAACAACCAATGCCGGAAACCACCATCAACTCGTGCGGCAGCAGCTCCAGTTGCAGCGCCGCTTTCTTTAGCGCATTGAGCACCCCAAAGTCGCCGCAGCCGGGGCACCAATCCGGCTCAACTCGCCCTTCATAAAGTTCTAAGGTTAATGTTTCTCTATTTAGTATAGTTTCCATGCGATTTAACCTCCTTCGTAAATAGGAGTGCAAACCTTGGTTTGCTGTCAGCAAGGCAAGCCTTGCACTCCATTTTCATTATTGGTGGTGTGCCGTCAGGCTCGTGACGACTCCTAAGTACAGCTTTGCCTTAGTTCGTGACGAAATCAAGGCGAGTAGATACCTCCACAGAAGTCATATCATTCCGACCGGAGGGAGGAATCTTCGTTATCACCGCCGAAAATGTTATAGCGAGCAAGAAGATTTCTCGCTGGCGCTCGAAATGACATCTCAGGAAACGGATACATTAAATCGTGACGAATTTATGCAATCCTGTACTAAGAAAATAAAGATGCGATGACGCGTGAGGCGAGGAGACGAGGCGATTCTTCGCGTCCTCGCTTCTTCATTAAGCTATCACCGCCGATTCCAGCGCAGTTTCAGGAGCGTGCGTTTGCCAGGCATAGGTTGCGCCGGTTTGGACTCCGATGAGCAGCACACCCCGCGGCTCACCCTCCTTGCGCCCGGCCAGAGTCACGCGCCAGACCGGCTCTTCGTAGCCGGGCAGCGATGCCTGCTCGAAAGCGACCGGGCGAGCTTCATTAGCCAGCTTAACCCGGATAAAGTGATAAGCCAGCTCGCGGGCTTCGTCCTGGCTCACCTCCAGGGAGCGCGGACGACCGGTCAGGATGTCTTGTACAGCGCGGGTGATGTAGCCAGGGGTAAAAGGCTCGCCGACATATTTCAGGATGGTCGCATCGGCGGTGAGACCTGTCTCGGCTCTCAGGTGGCGGGCAAACTGGCCACTGCCATTAATTTCAACGACGATAACCCGCCGGCTTTTGGCAAGGATAGCCGTCACCGCCTCGGTCTGGAAGGGGAATAGGTATTTGATGTGCAAATGATTGGCGGTGATCCCGACCTCGGCCAACTGTTCCACCGCTTCGTGGATTGCGCCCCAGGTTGACCCCCAGCCGACCAGCGTCACTTCGGCTTCTGTAGGACCCTCCAATTGGGGCGGCGTCAATCTTTGAAGGATGGCCTCCAGCTTGGCCATACGTTTTTCTTGCATCTTGCGGCGCACGGCTTCGTTGGTAAATTCATCGCTGATGAGCACGCCCTCCTCGTCGTGGTCGTCGCTGGCGGCCACAAACATCCCCTCCGGCGTGCCGGGCAAAATCCGGGGTGAGATATGATCGAGGGTCAGGGCAAAGCGTTTGTACCCCGGCGGCGCTTCAGCCAGCAATTTGCCCCGGTTGATGGGCACATCGGCCCGCAAGGCGTCCGGTTCGATGGTTTCGGGGTGTTCGCCCAACATCAGATCAGACAGGATAATCACCGGAACCTGAAACTCCTCGGCCAGGTTATGGGCTTCAGCGGCCGTGTAAAAGGCATCGGTGACGGTCGCCGCGGCCATAATAATACGCGGAAAATCCCCCTGCGACGCGCCAAAAGCCTGGTTCAGATCGCCTTGTTCGGTGCGAGTCGGCAGGCCGGTTGAGGGGCCGCCGCGCTGCACGTTGAGGATGACCACCGGCGTTTCCATGATACCGGCCATGCCCACCGCCTCCGTCATCAGGGCAAAGCCCCCGCCCGATGTGCCGCACATCGCCCGCGCCCCGGCCAGGCCGGCCCCAATAGCCATGTTGACCACCGCCAGTTCGTCCTCCGCCTGTTTGATCGCCACCCCCAGCTTTTCGCTGCGAGCCACCAGCCAGTGCAGCAGGCTCGAAGCCGGGGACATGGGGTAAGCCGCATAAAATTTCATCCCGGCGGCCACCGCGCCCATCCCCACCGCTTCATTCCCCGTAACAAAAGGCCGGCGAATATGGCTAAAGCGCCAGGCCAGGGCAGAAGGTTCAAAGTTTTGCCGGGCATAATCATAGCCGGCCTGCGCCACGCCTACGTTTTGGTCAATCACCTGTTGGCCTTTGTGGCGAAAGGTATCAATCAATACCTCTTGGGTCACTTGAAAATCCAGGTTGAGCCAATGGAGCAAGGCCCCCAGCATGACCGAGTTTTGCATCACTGCGGGCAAGCGCCCAAAGGGTTTGAGCAGTTCGGAGATGGGCAAGCCCAGGCATTGTACCCCCTCGCGCAGCAGCGAGGGATCGCAATTGACCTTGTCGCTGTTGAAAAAGATCACTCCCCCCGGCTCTACGGCGCGAGCGTGGCGCTCAAGGCTGTCGTCATTCAGGGCCAAAAGCGCATGGGGGCGGTCGCCGTGGTTGTGCGCCTTTTGCTCGCTCAAGCGGATTTGCAGCCAGATGTGCCCCCCGCGGATGATAGATTGATAACTGTTGAAGGCGTACACATACAACCCCAGGCGCGCGGCTGTGCGCGCCAGCGTATCGCCAGTTTTGTCCAGCCCATCGCCGGCCGCCCCGCCGATGCCAATGGTGACGCCTTTTGCCAAATTCCACTCCATAGCCATTTCTCCTTTTCTAAATAAATTAATTTGGCGTGATGCGTGAAACGTGATGCGTGAGGATTTTTTTTGCGTAGAATCATCACGTATCACGCATCACGTTTCACCAGATTGGATGATTATTTTTAGCCACCCAGCCATGTCATTTCGAGCGACACGCTATGCAGGGAGCGAGAAATCTTCTAATCCGTGGTTTGCAGACCAACGGCCTCAAAGATTTCTCGGCTTTCAGCCTCGAAGCCTGTCCTGAGCTTGTCGAAGGATGACATGAGAGGTAGTAGTACAACGCGGCGTAAATGACCCTACAGATCGTAGTGACGACTTTAGTCGTTTTGGGCAGGTTAAGCGACTGAAGTCGCCACTACAAACTATAAACTTACTTCCGCCCAAGTGTAGTAGTTACAATTATTTTTTTGAAACTGCTTAAGTGTTGAAGAAGTAAGGACTGGATTACCAAAAGGTAATGGGCAGGGCAAGGGTGAAACGGGAATAAGACGAGTCCCGGTCAGCCGGTTGAGGACGTTCCGACTTTGTTGTTTTTTATGAAAAGGGGATGCAACACCTGATTTAGTATACTACCAGTTTCCATACCTTTCAAATAAAGGTGCAGGAGTCCAGCAATTGAATTGTGGTAAAATATAACCTTATGAAGCCAAACAACAAAAAAATTAATCTGGCAACAATCAGACAGATAATTGCTCAAAACCCCCGCCTCTCGGCAATGGACTTGCAGGCCAAAATTGCCGCGCCGGAGGTGGAGATTATGATCGCTATGTCCGATGCGGCTGTGGAAATCCCCCTCACTGATTTGGAGGTAGTGCTGGAAAATATAAGGAGTTGGGGCGAGGTAATGTCCCTAATCCGCAACCGCGATGCCGTGTGCGAGCTAAAGTTTTCGGCCGCAACCCTCTACCGTACCAATGACTGGCTCAACTCGATTGACCCGGCCTATAACCTGCATATCCGCATTGCCAACACTCGGCGCATCCTGTTATTAGCCAAATCAAATCACAAACGCGACGGCCAAACCGCCTCGCTCAACTTTGCCAACGCCGCCGGGCACGTTTTCTGGCGGGTGTATGCCCAATCAGAAATGGCGCAGGAGCAATTCAAGAGACTGATGGAACGTTACAGAAAATAAGGAAGGTTGGAAGGCTGGAAAGTTGTTGGTTAATTTCCAGCCTTCCAATCTTCCAATCCTCCATTCTTCCATTTCCTCTCACTCTCCCGCAATCGCCTTGACCAGCTCCCGGCAAAAGGCCGGAATATCCTCCACCACCCGGCCCCAGACAATGTTGCCGTCGCGGAAAGCGGCCTCGTCTACCCAGGTGGCCCCGGCATTGACCAAATCATCCTTGATGCCCAGGCTGCCGGTGGCGCGGTGGCCTTTGACAATTCCAGCGGAGATGCCGACCAGCCCGGCGTGGCAAATCAGGCCGACAATTTTACCCTGCTCATAAGCCTGCTTGACCAACCCGGTCACCGCCGGGTAGCGGCGCAGCTTGTCGGGGGCCCAGCCGCCGGGGACAACTACGGCATCAAAATCATTGGCGCTGACGGTATTGGCCGCAACTTCGCTGGTGGCAGTCAGCGCGTTTTTGCCGCGCACCGTTTTATCCGCCGCCGTACCGATGATGGTCACGACCGCCCCTTCTTCACGCAGGCGCATGACCGTCACCCAAAATTCCAAATCTTCAAATCCTTCTTCAACAAAGAAAGCAATGCGTTTACCTTTGAGTCTCATGAGATTTTCTCCTTTTTTGTTTGACCGCCGACGGCTGACCGCAGACCGCCGCAAGATATTTTAATTGTTGGGGGTCTACGGTGGCTCGTGACGACTCCTTTTTCATTTTGATTGCTGACCGTGGACGGCAAGCCGCCAAAATCACGGCGGTCGGCGGTCCTTCTAATATCATTCTAGCACGAATCTAGCAAAATTCTAACAATTATCGCGTATGATAGCCGCATAAGTTTAGAGGAAATTCGTGCTAATAGGCACTTAAGGAGGACGATTATTATGGGTAAGATTATTGGAATTGACCTGGGTACAACCAACAGCGTGGTGGCGGTGATGGAAGGCGGCGACCCCGTTGTGATCCCCAATGCCGAAGGCGGCCGGACTACACCCAGCGTGGTGGCCTTTAACAAGAACCAGGAACGCCTGGTAGGGCAGACGGCCAAGCGGCAGGCCGTGACCAACTCTGACAACACCGTTTACTCGGTCAAGCGTTTGATTGGCCGCAATTATGAAGATACCGAAATCGAGCGCAAGATGCTCTCGTATCACGTCGAGAAGGGGCCGAGCGGTGACGCCCGCGTGCGCATCCCGGTGATGAACAAAAGCTACACCCCCCAAGAAATCTCGGCGATGGTGCTGCAAAAGCTCAAGACCGACGCCGAAGCCTACCTGGGTGAGAGTGTGACCGACGCGGTGATTACCGTGCCGGCTTACTTTAACGACAGCCAGCGCCAGGCAACTAAAGACGCCGGTAAGATTGCCGGCCTCAATGTACGCCGCATCATCAACGAGCCGACCGCGGCAGCCCTGGCCTATGGCCTGGATAAGAAAAACAACGAAACTATCCTGGTCTTCGACCTGGGCGGTGGGACATTTGACGTGAGCGTGCTAGAAGTGGGCGATGGCGTGATTGAAGTGAAGGCGACCAACGGCGACACCCACCTGGGCGGCGACGACTGGGACCAGCGCATTGTAGACTGGATTGTGGCTGAGTTTAAGAAAGAGCAGGGCATTGACCTGAGCAAGGATAAGCAGGCTCTGCAGCGCCTCAAAGAGGCCGCCGAAAAGGCCAAGATCGAGCTGTCCTCGGTGATGGAAACCGAAATCAACCTGCCCTTTATTACCGCCGATGCCAGCGGCCCCAAGCACCTACAAATGAAATTCACCCGCAGCAAATTTGAGCAGATTACCGACGACCTGGTAAAGCGACTCAAAGGGCCGTTCGATCTGGCGCTCAAAGATGCAGGGTTATCGCCGAGCCAGATTGACGAAGTTGTGTTGGTGGGTGGGGCGACCCGCATGCCGATGGTTCAAGAACTGGTCAAGAAGCTGACCGGTGGCAAAGAGCCGCACAAAGGCGTCAACCCGGATGAAGTGGTAGCTGTCGGCGCGGCTATTCAGGGCGGCGTGTTGGCCGGCGATGTGAAGGATGTGCTGCTGCTCGACGTAACCCCGCTGAGCCTGGGCGTCGAAACCCTGGGCGGGGTGATGACCAAGCTGATTGAGCGCAACACCACCATCCCGACCAAGAAGAGTGAGATCTTCAGCACTGCCGACGACAACCAGACTGCGGTGGACATCCACATCTTGCAGGGCGAGCGCCCGATGGCGGCCGATAACATGACCCTGGGCCGCTTCCGGCTGGAAGGCATCCCGCCTGCGCCGCGCGGCGTGCCGCAGATAGAAGTCACTTTTGATATTGACGCCAACGGTATTTTGAACGTGAGCGCCAAAGACAAGGCTACCGGCAAGGAGCAACGCATCACCATTACCGCCAGCACCAACCTGAACAAGAACGACATCGAGCGGATGGTGCAGGAAGCCGAGAAGAACGCCGAGGCTGACCGCGAGCGCAAGGCCCTGATCGAGGCCCGCAACCTGGCCGATAACCTGGTCTACCAGGCTGAAAAGTCGCTGCGCGAGCTGGGCGATAAGGCCGACGCCGTTATCAAGGCCGAGGTCGAAAGTAAGGTGGCCGACGTGAAGAAAGCTCTGGAAGGCGACGACAAAGGTCGCATCGTCAGCGCCAGCGAAGCCTTGCAGCAGGCGATGATGAAGCTGGGCCAGGCCGCCTACCAGCAGCAGCAGCCGGGTGGCAGCTACACCAACGGCCACGGCAGCAACGGTTCCGGCAAGTCCAGCGATGAGAACGTCGTCGAAGGCGAATTTACCGAAGCGTAAGACTGTAAAAATGTTAAACATGGACAGGTCACTTGACCTGTCCATGTTTTTGTTTGGGTAGTTTTACCGGTATTTCATATTATACTGCCCGCAGGCACAAACTGAGCTTTTTGCCAGTGTAGAAAAACGCAGTTTGTATCCGTGCAAAGTATAACGTAGAAAGTAAGGGGCCGGCTAATTAGACACCCACCGGGTTGCACACAGCCAACCCACCACGATTGAGGACGTGGGATCATGATGTTTTTGACATCTTTATACCCCAGAAGTTCTTGAACAGTCCGAATATATCATAACCGGCTTCCAGAAGGTGTGATCAGGGAGTTTTTTAGGGGGATTTCTGAGGTCATATTGACTTGCCGAAATTTAGCTTTATAATGGGATTAGATCACCCGAAGCTGATTGACTGGCAGATTTAACATTACGGTCAAATTTCAGAGCAGGATTAACAGAATTGAAGGATTTTTTATCCTTTCATTCCCAAAATCTTGCTCTTGCTTACCATCGTTTTATCAATTTTTGCATCTTCTCCGGTATTTTGGAATGAAAGATTAAATTTGTCAGTCAATTAGCACCTGAAGTTTCAGTATAACGGCTTAATGAAAGTTATTTTACCGCTAAAATTCGGTATAGCCACCCCAAAAGGGGAGTTATGCCGAAAATTTGCTTTAGCTTCGTGCATTATGTCCGCCTATTGAGTCATACTTTGCTGGCTCGGTAGCAGCTTAGCTCAAGGCATTGGGCGGCTTGTAGTTGGTGGCAGACAGGAGTACACCAAAAGCATGGCAATTCATGTGGTTCGTCTTGGGACGCCTCGAGTCCCGGACGAAGGGCTGCGGCTGGGAACGGTTCGTCGCCCACCGCGGGGGGTGCGCAAGGAGGACTGGGGGCGGCGGGATTACTTCGATGTGTGGCTGCCGGAGCTGGCGCCAAGCGAAGAGTTACGCGCGTGGGCGCTGGCAGAACCCCTGACGCCACGGCGGTGGGCGGCTTACAGGCGGCGCTATCTGGCCCAGATGCGACGCCCAGAGTCACAGCGACTGATCGTCTTGCTGGCTGCGCTTTCCTTGCAGACGAACTTCTCCGTGGGCTGCTACTGCGAGGATGAGGCTCTCTGCCACAGATCACTACTGCGCGCCCTGCTGGCCGAGCAAGGCGCCACCATCGCAGACGGGAATGCGGGGCACATCCTCGCACAGGCGGGGTAACACAGCCGGAGCGGCTATGTCCGACGTGGCTGTCAAGGATCTCCAGCTTCGAGGAGCTTCTACGAGAAGTTCGGTTTCTACTATCTACTATTTTCTTGGCAAAGGAACCTATGAAAACCGTCAACTACCTCTTCAAAGAAATGAACCTGATCCAACTCTACGCCTGGATTTACGCAGCCATGTTTATTTTTGTGGTCTCACTGGGCTATATCCCCGGCTTTACTAACGCCGACGGCCAACTCTTTGGCCTGTTTAGAATTGATCCGATTGACGATATTCTCCACCTCGGCTCTGGGATTTGGGCGGCGCTGGCAGCGGGGACCTCGGTGCGGGCGGCGGCCTTATATTTCAAGATATTTGGCATCCTCTACGGCCTCGATGGGGTGGTCGGCTTTTTGTTGGGGCAAGGCTACCTGGATGGCGGAATTTTTATTTATGGTCCCTGGCCGATGGATTGGTTGACCAAATTCGCGGCCAATTTGCCCCACATTTTAATCGGCGGCATGGCCGTAGTGATTGGCTTTTGGTTGAGCCGCAAGCTGGCCACCCAGAGCTAAGATGAAACGACTCGGCCGAATTGCCGGGCTGGTCCTGCTGGTTTTTCTGTGCATCATCCTGGTCCCGCTGGTGAATGTGGTGGCCGAGTGCCGGCCGTGGGCCGAAGGTCAACCGGCCCAAAGGGCAGTCTCCGCCGAAGCCAGGCAAATCAAGGCCGGCTTGATCGATTACCTCCGTCCCGAAGATCAAACCTACCTGACCCTGCCGGAGTGGTACATTGTCTACAGCGCCGACGAATACGCGGCCTTTGTGACCGAAAACCCACCGAGCCAATTTCCCTATTTTGGCGCGATCGGACAGTACTGGCGCAGCTACTACGATGTTTGCGCCATCACCCGCGAACAGTACCCCTTCAACTCCGGCTACCACCTCACCCTGGCGGTCATCGGCGCCAGCTTTACGGTTGAAAATATTCTCAAAGGTCTTTATGAAAATACGGTCGGGCGGCTGACCGAGTGGTTGAGTTCGACGGAACTGACCGAAGAGGACGCCTACGCCCGTGAAGTAGCCCAAGCCTATGCCGATTTCATCCACACCATCCCCTGGTATGAATTTCCTTTTGATGAAAAACTGAGTGGGCTGTGGCGCGAAACAAGCTCGACCGGCCCCAATCTCCTTCGCAAATGGGAACGTAAACTCGCCTTCAGCCTGGAATACGGCGGGAAAGCAGGATATGCCTGGTTGATCAAGCAAGGTACGCAAACCGCCTACGCCCCGGAGAATTTGGAAATCCAGGCCTGGGTTGAAGGCGTCTCTGATGAGGTTTGGCAGAACGAGCCGCAACTGCGCTTGGTCAAGACTATCAGCCCCGAGGCGGCTATCGTCGCCATCCCTCGTTATGAAGCCTTTACCCAAATTGTGCCCCGCCTGGTCCGGCAAGGCGTCCGTTTTGTGGAAATTGCCGGCAACGACGAAATTTTGCTGACGGCGATTGTCCCCCGCGAGTGGGAATACCGCTTGGAAACAGGCCAGTTTCTCTTTGCCCTGGACATTCTGTCCCAACCGGCGTTGAAGCGTATCGCCGTCAAAGTCCCCGTGACTTCTCTGCACACCGTTTTGGCCGGGCTGGAAAGCAGCGGGGCGCAGCTTGAGCATCTCTACGATTATTAAGCCATTTCAATTCGGAGTTTTAAAAATCGCATCCTGAGTAGCATCGAGCGTATCGAAGGGTGCGATTTTTGGTATCATTCCAAACCCAGGTTAATTCATGAAAAAACTGCTCACAAAACCCCTTGTGTTGATTGCTTTCATCCTCATCTTCACCGTTTCAGTGGTGGCCCGCAAGATTTATGTTTACTCAGCGGATCCCAGCGGCGAGAAGGACTGCCCGCCGCTTTTCCCCACGCTGGCCGGCGACCCGGCCAAACCAACGGCCATTGACCTCAAAACGCCAAGCATCGCCCTGCCGTGGAGCCAAAAGGGTGGGACGATCAATGACGCCAGTTGTTTAAACAAGACCTATATTTACGGCCTGGTTCAGGTTAAAACGATTGAGGACATCAAAAACGCCTTGCTTTTTGCCAGAGAAAACAGCTTGAAGGTGTCCCTTGCCGGGGTCAAACACAGCATGGGCGGCCATGCTTTTTATCAAAATGCGTTGGTGCTGGATATGACCCACTTCAACCACATGTCGCTGGATGAGGAGAATAAGCTGTTGACGGTGCAAAGCGGCGCGTCGTGGCACGATATTCAAAACTTTTTGCATCCCCGTTTTGCCGTCAAAGCCATGCAGTCCACCGACATCTTCACCGTCGGCGGTTCGATCTCGGTTAACGCGCACGGCATGGATCATCAGGTGGGCGCGTTGGGCCGGACGATCCGCTCTATGCGGGTCATGCTGGCCGACGGTTCGATCCAGCGGGTCAGCCGCATCGAAAACCCTGAATTGTTTCATCTGGTTGTGGGTGGCTACGGCCTTTTTGGGGTTATCCTCGACGTGGAATTGGAAGTGGCCGATAACGTGATTTACGAGCCGGAACGGCGCATCATCCACTATCAGGATTTTCCAGAGGTTTTTGAGCAGGACATAGCTGCTAACAAAGATTACGGCTTATTTTACGGCCACCTGTCCACCGACGCCGCCTCATTTTTGCAAGAGATGATCCTCTACACCTACAAAACCATTCCTGAGGTTGAGGCTGAAATTCCGCCGCTGACCGAAGTGAGCAACGTTAAACTGCGCCGGCTGGTGCTCAATTTATCCAAACAAGGCCCCATGTTTATGAGCCTGAAATGGTGGGCCGAAAAGAATATCGAACCGCTGCTCGAAGCCTGCACCATCAGCCGCAACCAGGCCATGAAAGATGGCGAAGCCTGCCTGGTTTCCCGCAATAACCCCATGCACGACTCGGTCAAATACCTGCGTAATGATCTATCCGGGGAAACCGATATTCTGCACGAATATTTTATTCCCCGCCGCAACTTTATCGCCTTTATTGACCGCATGCGCCAGATATTGCTCGATCGCCAGGCCAACGTGCTCAACGCCTCGGTGCGGGTAGTTCACCAGGAAGACATCGCTTTGAATTACGCCCCCGCCGATATGTTTTCGATTGTGCTCTATATTAACCAGTCCACCGACGCCGCCGGCAACGAACAGATGCGTCGCGTCACCGGCGACCTGATTGATTTAACCACCGAACTGGACGGCCGCTTCTTTTTGCCTTACCAGTTGCACTACACCGGCGCGCAGCTCGAGCGCTCTTACCCCGAAATAAGGGCTTTTTTTGCCGCCAAGAAACAGTACGACCCCGATTTGATTTTGACCAATACCTTTTATGAAAAGTATGCCCAGGATTTTAACTAGCCTCAGGTTTGTTTCCCCGAAGATATCCGCAAAGTCGAGCAGGCGATCAAAGTGCAGTTAGATCTGCTGCGATGAACGTCTAATCTGCTCGAATAGGAAATACCCAAAGAGCTGTATCATTATCATACCAACCGAGGCTATCATCTATTTGTTGGCTATGGTGCTGTTGAGCTGCATAGCCAGAGGCTCGGCCAGGCTTTTTACAAAGGAGACTGATAGATGATGGGTGTCGCGGTACATAATTAACTCATCACGTTCTACTTGACATGGCATTTGGGGGCAGATATATGGCCCCATATCAATTACAAATACATTGTGATAACGGGCAGCCATTTGCTGCTGAAAGTTGTATAGCTCAAGCGAGGCCCTGTTTTGTCGTTTGATCTCACAGGCAGGGACCGGCACGATGTTAATGCCCCATTTGTGACGAGCCAGGCATCTTGGCACATCAAAGCCGGGGTAGGGCGTGTCTCTCAGCAGAACCACCGAACGACTCGTTTCACTGAGTAAATTTAGTATGTGCTCCATACCCACCTGCCACTCCTTGTGACTAAGAATTTGGGTGATGGAAGAGGACACAATGATAAGATCAGGCCTAAGTTCCCGAATCTTAAGCAGCGCACCTTTTTGCCATATAACGCACTCCTCGTAGTCTCGTCCCAGCGTCCGGTTGAACTTTGGTCCGTCAATAGCCGGGCACGCTGATTTTGTCAGAGAAATCAACTGCCAGCCCTGCTCAGAGGCCATTTGCTCAAGCGCAGGATACCACTGAGCAGCATGGCTGTCGCCAAAGAGAACTAAAATACGTGAAGCATTAACCGGGCCAGAAGTACATTTATCAATATTTGGACCTACCTCAAAGAAATCGGCATGACAGCCCGAGGTATAAATTACCGGTATCTCGTCTATAACCTGGGTAAAACGGGCTTGCTCCGGCAACTCAGCCCACCGCACCGACATTTGCCGCCACCCGTATGATAGTCCCACCCCCAAGACGGTGATGAAAGCAGCCATAACTAAAGAATAAGCTGAACGACGGACAAGCCGGGGGTGGTAACGGATGGGATTCTCAATGAAGCGGTAAGAAGCCTCGGCTATTACCAGGGATACTCCCAGCAAGCCAAGTTTGGCAGGCAGAGAGAGCCTGCTATTATTAGCCGTTGCAAAGACGAGCACAGGCCAGTGCCATAGATACCATGAGTACGAAAGCCGGCCAATCTCCTGTAAAGGGCGCAGGCTGAGCAGTTTCGTTGTCCCGGTCTTCACTGTACTTGCGCCCGCCCGCAGAAGAAGCACCGTTGCCAGCACCGGCAGAAGTGCTGCCACACCGGGGAAGTGAGTAGACCTATCAAAAAGAATATTGGCCACAAGTAGTCCTCCCAACCCTAACCAGCCGAACAAGGATGTCGCCTTATCCACAAGGCTAAAATTAAAGGAGCGAGACAGAAATCGGGCCAGACTTTTGGGCGAGCCAGATAGCCCACTGCCCTGGGGTAACAAGACGGCCAGGGCCCCGGCGGCAAACTCCCAGGCCCGGGCCGGCAATAAGAAAAATGCCCAGGGTTGGCGGCTGGCAGTGAGGTAGATTGATAGAATAAAGGAAACACCTGTTATCAGAGCTATCCCTACCAAGAGACGGCGGCGATGGGGTACAGACTGCCGCCTGCGGACTACACCTAGCAAAACCATGATAAAAAGCGGCCAGACCAGGTAAAATTGTTCTTCTACGCTCAGTGACCAGGTATGGAGGAAGGGGTTTGTTTCCGAGGCTGGGCTGAGGTAATCAGTAGCTAAATTGGCAAAGTGAATGTTGCTCCAGTAGGTCGCCGTAGCTAAAGCCGTACTGGCCAGACTACGCTGCTCGAAAGGGGCGTAGATAATGGCTCCCACCATGATAGTCACAAACAACATTGCAGCCAGAGCGGGCAGCAAGCGGCGAGCACGGCGGGCATAAAATCGGCCCAGGTTCAAAGAACCGGTTTCCTCCACCTCGTGTAAAAGCAGCCGGGTGATGAGATAGCCGGACAATACAAAAAATATATCAACCCCAATATAGCCACCGCTAAAACCCGGTACATCCGCGTGGTAGCCCACCGCCAACAGAATAGCTATGGCTCGCAGACCTTCGATATCAGGACGGAAATGAGGCTGAATCACAACGATTTATCAATGGAGAACTCTGAGCAACACAACCAAAAAATTTGCTGTAGACCGGCATAGTATAGAGATGATATTAAAGCCTGTCAAAAATTTTGTAATCATGTACGATTATAAACATGACAAAGGATGTCAATAAACCCTGTCTACAATAATTAAGCTGTAACAAAATCTGGTATTTGGAGGTAAATCATGCAGCCTTTAAAGAACAAAATTGCGCTGGTTGCCGGGGCCACGCGGGGGGCAGGGCGAGGGATTGCCTGTATGCTCGGCGAGGCGGGGGCGACGGTTTATTGCACAGGACGGAGTACACGGGCTAACCTGTCCCGGCGGCAGAATGACGCGGACTCACCCTTTGCCCTGGAGCATCGACCCGAAACCATCGAAGAGACTGCCGAAATGGTCACGGCCTGGGGCGGCGTCGGTATTCCGGTGCAGGTGGATCACACCGACGAAGTGCAGGTTAAAACCTTGTTTGAGCGGGTCAAGATGGAGCAAGGCCGGCTCGATCTGCTGGTCAACGATATTTGGGGCGGCGATGCCCTGACCGAGTGGGGCAAACCGTTCTGGGAACTCTCGATTGAGCCGGGGCTGCTAATGCAACAGCGCGGGGTTTATACCCACCTCATCACCAGCCGCTACGGCGCGCCGCTTTTGGTCGAGCGGGGGCAGGGCTTGATTATCGAAATCACCGATGGCGATACGCCGGGCTATCGAGGCAATCTTTTCTATGATCTGGCCAAGGCGTCGGTCATTCGGCTGGCTTATGGCATGGCCGAGGAACTGCGCCCGCACGGAGTTACAGCCTTGGCGCTGACCCCCGGTTTTTTGCGCTCCGAAGCAATGTTGGACCATTTTGGAGTCACTGAGACCAATTGGCAGGAGGGAGCCAAAAAAGACCCGCACTTCATCGCTTCTGAAACTCCTTTTTATGTGGGGCGAGCGGTGGCGGCGCTGGCGGCTGATCCTAATGTGTCCAGTAAAGCCGGACAGGTCTTCAGTTCCTGGAATCTGGCGGTGGAGTACGGCTTCACTGATGTTGACGGGCGACAGCCACATTGGGGCAACTATTTTGCTGAGCACGTGGAAAATCAGAGATAGATGCTTGCGCGTTTGACCAAACTCACCCGACCGCAGATTTTAATCCTGGGCAAAATTTGGTATAATCCTTCCTGGAATGTTATCCAATGCGTCAGGAGGCTGATAATGAGTCATATTTTGGAAATTAGCCAACATGGCGATTTACAAATTCCATCAGAATTGCTCCCCCAAGATAAGCTGTACAGACGCTATTACCTGGAAGTTGACGGCGAAACCTTAATTCTGCGTCCTCAGAAAAGTGATTCTTTTTGGGCCACAGCTACACCCGCGCAGCGGGCCGCCAGATTTCGGCAATGGGTTGCTGAAACCCAGCGCCCCATAGCCCCCCCCCTCCCTGATGAGGCTCTATCCCGCGAGACCATTTACGACTGATGAGTGATTATTTACTGGACACTAACATTCTCCTGCGGATAGTTCAACCTGAAGCTTCAAGCCATCGGCAAGCTGTTGAAGCAGTTGCTTCAATCCTGGCCAGGGGTGACAATCTATTTATCACCCCTCAAATTTTGATTGAATTTTGGGCTGTGGCTACCCGTCCAGTAGACGCCAATGGCATGGGATGGCCCCCTGTTCTGGCTGAAACAGAAATTCAACAATTACGAGCGCAATTTCCCCTGCTCGATGATCGGCCTGAGGTGTTTGTTAACTGGCTTCAATTGGTTAGCCAGAATGGAGTACAGGGCAAAAAGGTACATGACGCCCGCTTGGTGGCGGTGATGCAAAGTTATGCCATCTCCCAATTGTTGACCTTCAATGGTGACGATTTTCGCCGGTATGCTGCTATTACCGCTGTGCACCCTAATGAAGTCGTTAGATAGCTCAACTCTTCGCACTTCGGCCATCGGCCCGGCGTAGTTTATTGCCAACGACCAATTTCTCAGCCCAGCCCTTACCTTTGATATAGACGTACCCGATTTAAACATTAACTAAAAGCGCAGACCTCTCCCGTTTGCGCTTTTTTTGCGCCTGCTCTCCTTTTGCCGCATAATAGGTTCGATTCTCTGCCTCTTGGCTCTGGTCGCGGGAAGTGGTAGAGATGGAGTCCAAAGCTTGCTTTGACCTTTCCAAAGCAAGCTTTGGACTCCCATAGAAATATGCCCATAAGGATATTTGTTTGAAAGCAAAACTTATGACCGCCCTCAAGGTTGTCATCAGCTTGGGGTTGATGGTTTATCTCTTTTATCGGTTTTTATCTAACCCGGCCGACCGGGACGTGCTGCTGACCACCTTAAGCACGGCCAACTACGGCTACCTGCTGCTGGCGCTGGCGCTGTTTATGCTGGCCGTTTTTACCAACGCGGTCAAATGGTATATTCTGCTGCGGGCGCAGGGCATCCCTGTACCGCTGGGCGCGCTGACCAATTACACTTTTGTCGGCTTCTTTTTTAACAATTTTCTGCCGGCCAACGTTGGCGGCGATGTGATGCGCGGCTTTGGCCTGGCCCGTTATACCGCTCGCAGCGCGGAGGCGGCGGTGTCGGTGATTGTGGACCGGATCATCGGGCTGATGGCCTTTATGTTCACAGCGATGGTGGCGGCGCTGCTGGCGGTCAATCTTGTGCCGGCAGAGTCGCTGGGTGGGGGCAGACTGGTGGCTAACCTGGCCCAGGTGGAAACGGTGGCGATTGCCGGTCTGGCCGTGATTACCGGCGGTCTGGCGGTTATGCTCAGCCACCGGCTGCGACTGCTGCTGGGCCGGATGTTTGCTCTCAAAATTTTAAACCCACTCGCGCCCCTGTATCAAAGAATCTCTGAGGCGTTTGGGGCTTACCGTTATCAGTACGGGGCTTTGCTGGGGGCCTTTGCCGTCGGCGTGGTGACGGTGCTGTTGACCGGGCTGGTAGATTTGGCGATTGTGGCCGGGCTGCACGGCCAGATTGCCCCCATTTATATTTTTCTTTTGAATCCCATTATCGCTGTTGCTTTGATTGCGCCAATCAGTATCGGCGGCCTGGGGACCGGTTCAGTGCTGTACGTCTATTTTTACGGTCTGGTGGGTGTGCCCGAACCCCTGGCATTTGCCCTGTCGTTGGTCAAACAGGCGGTGGTTTACGTGGGCAGTTTGCCCGGTGGGGTGCTGTGGCTGCGGGCGAGGGAGGACAGCAGGGGGGCAGGGGAGCAGGGGGGCAGGGGAGGAGTGAGGATAGAGGATAGAAGATTGAGGATAGAAGATTGAGGATAGAGGATGGAAGATAGAGGATGGAAGATAGAGGATAGAAGATAGACAAGAAACTATCTACCATCTACCATCTACCATCTACCATCTTCTATCTTCCGGCTTTACACTTCCAAAACCATCGGGAAAATCATGGGGGCGCGGCGGGTGCGTTGGTAGAGAAATTCGCTCAGACTGTCGCGGATGGCGGTAGCAGCGGTGTCGCGGTGAACTTTGCCGCTTTCCAGCAGTTCGATGACCCGCTCTTTGGCTTCCTCAATCAATTCTTCGGAGTCGCGGACGTAAACAAAACCACGCGAGACGATGTCGGGACCGTCAACCAATTGGCCGGTTTTCTCATCAAGGGCCATGACCACCACCACAAAGCCATCGCGTGAGAGCAGATGGCGATCCCGCAGGACTACGCTGCCCACATCGCCCACACCCAATCCATCAACCAAAACCTGCCCGCTGGGAACACGTTCGGCCAGATAGGCGATGTCCTCTTCAAACTCGATCACCTGCCCGTTTTCAATCACAAAAATATTTTCCGGCGGAATACCCACCGTTTCGCCCAGCCGTCCGTGCAGCACCAGCATGCGGTATTCGCCCTGGATCGGGATAAAATAGGTGGGACGGACCAGTTCCAGCATCATCTTTTGTTCTTCTTGCGAGGCGTGGCCGGAGACGTGAACCGGCATCAAACTTTGGTAGATCACATCAACCCCCAACCGGAAGAGATTGTTGAGGGTGCGATGGACCAACTCCTCGTTGCCGGGGATAGCGGTGGCCGAGAGAATGACCGTATCACCCTTTTTCAAACTCACCTGGCGATGCTCCTGGTTAGCCATGCGCACCAGGGCGCTGGTCGGCTCACCCTGGGTGCCGGTGCAGACAATCGCAATCTGGGAATCGGGATAATCTTCCAGGTCGTCTACATGAACCATCATATCTTCGGGTGCGCGCAGGTATCCCAAGGCCAGGGCCATTTTGACATTATCCACCATGCTGCGGCCTACCACGGCCAGCTTGCGGTTGTGGCGCATAGCCGTATTAATCACCTGCTGCACCCGTGAGATGTTGGAAGCAAACGTTGAAACAATCACCCGCCCTTTAGCCTGGCCAAAAATCTGGTCGAACGTTTCGCTTACAATCTGTTCCGAGGGGGTGTGGCCGGGTCTTTCGGCATTGGTGCTGTCGGAGAGGAGCACCAGAACCCCTTCATCGCCGTAGCGGCGCAGCCGGTCAAAATCGGGCAGCCGACCATCGGCGGGGTTTTGGTCAAATTTGTACTCGCCGGTATGGACGACCAGCCCGTTAGGGGTATAAATAGCATACCCCACCGCATCGGGGATGGAGTGGCAAACGTGGAACGGCTCGATGGTAAAAGGGCCAATTTCGATGACGCTGTTGGTGGTAATGGTAATAATTTCGGTTTTGGCTAATAGTTTGGCCTCTTTTAACTTGATTTCAATCAAGCCGCGGGTCAGTTGGGTGGCATAAAGCGGGGCGGATACCTGGGGTAAAATGTAAGGCAGCGCGCCAATATGATCTTCATGACCGTGCGTTAAAAAAATACCCTTAAGCAGATCGGGGTTATCGAGTAGATAGGTTACATCGGGGATGACCAGGTCAATGCCCAACATATCATTTTCGGGGAACATTAACCCACAATCAATGGCAATGGCATCATCGCCGTACTCAATCAAAGTCATGTTGCGGCCAACTTCGCCCACGCCGCCCAGGGGCACAATTCGTAACGGTTCGGTCATATCAACTCTCAGAGTCCAATTTTATAACTACCCAGATGTCATTGCGAGCGGAGCGAAGCAATCCCCGCATTGCAACATGGGCTGAGTCGTTACCCTATTTTTGCATAATAGTTTAGGCGTTTGGCTCAAATTGGTCAAACGCAGCCCGGTGATTCTAACAAAGTTATTGACGCATGCCGGAAAAAGCCTATAATTGCCGCATAGGTTAAAAATTGTCAGCTTCCGCTCAAGCCACCCAAACCGGCCAACCGGCTCGTTCTCTGACAGCCCCCCTGATTTTGCTGCTGGCTGCCGCCCTTCGTTTTTACAATCTATCCGGCCAATCCCTCTGGGCCGACGAGGGCAACAGCGCCGCTCTGGTTCGCCACAGCATTAGCGAAATTGCCCGGCGCACCGCCTTCGATATTCATCCCCCGTTTTACTACTGGCTGCTCAAAAGCTGGACCTTTATCTTTGGGACCAGCGAAATCGGGCTGCGCTCGCTGTCGGCGGTGCTGGGAGTGGCTCTGGTTTATGTGATTGGGATTTTGGGTACGCGCTGGTTCAGTCCTCGCGTGGGTCTGCTGGCCGCGTTTATCGCTGCCGTTTCGCCACTGCAAATTTATTACTCGCAAGAAGCCCGCATGTACATGCTGCTCACCTTGCTGAGCAGTTTGACGGTGCTGGCGGCCTCACTCCTGTGGGAGGATGACCGCCGACCGCCGACCGCCGACCGCCGGTTCTTCTGGCTCAAATCGCCGGCCGCCTGGATTTATGTGTTAGTTGTGACTGCTGGCCTTTATACTCACTATGCTTACCCCCTTGTCCTACTGGCGGTCAACTTGGCGAACTTACTCTGGTTCTGGCAATCTGGCCGGAAGGATGTTACCCATCACGCATCACGTATCACGTATCACACTTCACACTTCACACTTCACAATTGGCTAATTCTCCAAACCATCCCCATCCTCCTCTACCTACCCTGGCTGCCGATTGCCTGGCGACAAATTACCACCTGGCCTTCTGAAAAGCAAAGCACGTCACTGGTGGCAATCCTGGAAACAATTTCAACCACACTTTTGTTTGGCCTCTCCTGGCCCTTCGATTGGGGATTAATACTCGTCATCGGGCTGGCCGTAATCCTACTTTTGACAATACTTTACGCCTCACGCCTCACGCCTCACGCCTCACGCCTCACGCTGCTTTGGCTCTGGTTTCTCCTGCCTGTACTTTTGACCCTCATCATTTTCAGCCCCGCCTTTCTCAAATTTCTGCTCGTGGCTGCCCCGACGCTGGCTTTACTACTGGCCTGCGCGATAGAAACCATCACGCATCACGCATCACGCATCACGTTAAAATACCTGGTTGGTGGTCTTCTCTTGGCCGTCCTCGCCAGCGCCTCAGCTTTATCACTTTATCACTATTTTGCCAACCCCACTTACGCCCGTGACAATTATCGGGGGATTGCCAATTTTATTAAAGCGGTCGGCGGGCCGGACGATGCCGTCATTTTAAATGCCGAAGGACAGCAGGATGTTTTTAACTATTACTTCTCGAAGACCTCTGTCCCTGAAGCGCCGGTTTATCCGCTGCCGCGCCGCCGTCCCCTCGACGAGGCGGCTACCCTGGCCGAGCTTCAAACCATTGCGGCTACGGCCCAAAAAATCTACGCGGTCTATTGGGCCACCCAACAAGCTGACCCGCACGGGCTAATTGAGTCGTGGCTCAATACCCACCTGTTCAAAGCCACCGATCAGTGGTATGGCAACGTCCGCCTGGTGAGTTATGCCAGCCCGCTGGAAACTAGCGATTTATCTTTGAAGCCGCTCAACTACCAGCTTGGGCCACACATCTGTTTGAAGGGGTACACGCTGTCTGCATCACAGATTGCGCCGGGCGACATCTTGCAAGTGGCGCTCTCCTGGCAAACCGACGCGCCACTGCGAGCCGATGAAAACTACACGGTTTTTGTGCAAGTGCTGGATCAGGCCGATCATCTGGTTGGCCAGCGCGATGCCGCACCGCTGACTCCAACCTCGGCCTGGCCGGCCAATCAGTCTGTGGCCGACGCGCACGGCATCTTTATCGAACCGGGCACGCCGCCCGGCCTCCACCGGCTGATTGTGGGACTGTATGACAGCCAGACAGGCCAGCGCCTGCCGGTGGCCGAGGGACAGGATTTTGTCGAATTGGGCCAGGTGGAGGTCATCCGCCCCCAGCCACCCCTCCCGCCCGAAGCTTTCAGGATGCATGTTCCATTAAATACGCCGATGCTAGAAGTCACCCTGCTGGGCTACGATTTGTACAAGGTGGGTTTTCGTTCTGCGCCCGATACACCGTTCCACCCCGGCGACCCAGTGCAACTGGTTGCCTACTGGCAGGCGCGCGAGCCGGTGCGCTGGCTGGAAGATCAGCTTTTTATTCAAGTGGTTACAAACAGCGGGGAGGCCACGCCTGTTTTTGTGACGCGCCCGCCGGCAGGGACAACCTATCCCATTCAAGATTGGCGTGAAGGAGAGATTATTCGCGCCCAATACAACTTTTTTTTGGGGGATCTTTCGCCGGGAATTTACCGCCTGGCGCTAACCCTGACCGCCCAGAAAACATCAGCCCAGCGCGTTGTGGCGCTGACCAAGCCTTTTCGAGTAGAGTAAAGATAAGAGGATAGTGGATGGAGGATAGAAGATAGAGGATGGAGGATAGAAGATAGACAAGAAAGTATAGTTCGCCAGAAAAGTTTTCGCCACTGAAACAGGTAGCAAGTAGCAGGGTAGCAAGTAACAAATTGCTACTTTACTACCCTGCTACCTTGATTTTTGGGAAAGAATTTTTCTGGACACCTATATCTACCATCTACTATCTTCCACTTTTACCAGTTTTTCCGCCAGTTGGCGGTGACAATGGATTTTTCGGCAGTAATTTCGACGGGAATAGACTCCGACAACACTGCTTTAACCGTCTGCCGGTCATCGGTATCCACGACGGTCAGCGTCCAGATGCAGGGGACGGGTTTGGTATCAACGGTCAGGTCATAAAAACCGGCCGGCCAGTCTCTGCCATCGCGGTAAGGGCCCCAGCCCACCGGGCCGGAGGGAAAGGAGATGGCCGAAAAGTTGCCGCACTTGGCCTGCACAAAAACGCCATTGACCGGGTTGCCATTGATATCTTTGATGTCGCCCAGAAAGCGGGTCAGGCCGGCGTTGCCGTCATCATACCAGCCGGTCGGCTCGAATTGGTACTTGGGTTTTTCCGGCGCGGGTGCCGGAGCCGCCGCGGCCGGCTGCGCGGCCGCAGCGGCTGGAGCGGCGGGCGGCGGAGGCCCTGCGACGGCGGCCACGCTCTCCGCATTACTGGCGCTGACGACACTACTGGCCACCCAACCGGTCGAGCCGCTCAACTCGATTTGCCACCACGACGCATCCTGATTACGGCCTGTAATTTTGACCGGCGCGTTCGCATCCAGCGAGCCAATCACCGGATAGTTTGTACCCGGTCCGGAGCGAATATTGACCGTGCCGGGTGCGACCAGTTGCGGCTCAATCTCGGCCTGGGCGGCTGCTTCATCCTGCGGAACAGTTTCCGAGGGAGCGGCGCTGGCGTTATTGGGATCTAAAACGCGGGTGGCTGTGGGGGTGGGGATGAGCGGCGTGGGGGTAGGGGTGGGAATAATGATGGCGGGAGCTTGAGCCGGGGCCGGGGTAAAGGTGGGCGCAGGCGTGCGCGTGGCCCGCTGAGGGCCAAAATCTGAGGAAACCAGCCGGTCAAAGAGCGTGGCAAAAATCAAATAATTGACTAAAATTAAGATTATGGCTAAACTCCAATAGCGAGCCTTCATTGGTTAGCCACCTCCACTGCGCTGAAGAACCTCTCTAACTTACCATAATCATTATACCACAACATTTTGTGTAGACATAATCTGAAGCACCCTAAATAACACTGTGGCTAATATTTCCGTCATTTGTACGGTCCTTAACGAAGGGCCGGCCATCCAAAAGCTGCTCGACTCCCTGGCCGGGCAAACCCGCCCGGCCGACGAAATTATCTTTGTTGATGGCGGCTCCACCGATGAGACTGTGGCTATTTTGCAAGCGTTTGCGGCCAGGCGGCATTTGCCGCTGCGGGTAATGGTGGCGCCGGGGGCTAATATCAGCCGGGGGCGCAACCTGGCTATCGAGGCCGCCGCCGGCCCCATCATCGCCAGCACCGATGCCGGGGTGCGATTGGACCCGTGCTGGCTGGAGGAACTGCTCAAACCTTTTCAGGCCAACCCGCAGACAGCCGTCGTGTCTGGTTTTTTTGTGCCCGACCCACAAACTGCCTTTGAGGTGGCGATGGGGGCCACCGTTTTACCGGTCTTGGCCGACATCAACCCGGCCACCTTTTTGCCCAGCAGCCGCTCGATTGCCTTTTTGAAATCAAGCTGGCAGGCGGCAGGGCGCTACCCGGAGTGGCTGGATTACTGCGAAGATTTGATTTTTGATTTGCGGCTGCGGGATGAGGTGGGACCGTTCGCTTTTGCTCCCAGGGCAGTGGTTTATTTTCGACCGCGCAGCACGTTGCGGGCCTTCTTTAAACAGTATTACCAATATGCGCGCGGCGACGGCAAAGCGGATTTGTGGCGCAAACGGCATGCCATTCGTTATTTCACCTATCTGGGGGCGCTGCCGCTTCTGCTGGTGTTGATGGCCCTGGTATCGCCCTGGTGGGGCTTGGTTGGCGCTCTTTTGGGTGGGTGGGGTATGTTTTACCCGCCCTACCGCCGTCTGCCCTCTCTCTGGCGGAGACTTTCAACCGTTCAAAAACTCCAGGCGGTGGGCTGGATTCCGCTGATCAGAATCACGGGTGATGTCGCCAAAATGCTGGGCTATCCGGCCGGCTGGAAATGGCGGCTGGCCCGGTTGGCTACTCAGCCGGAGTTGCGCTGGCGTTAAAATATCTTCTAAATTGAGAAAAACTTCATCTCCACCAATCAAACCATTTACGCCAATCAATCCGACCAAAGAATTCGTTTACTCGCCCATCAGCACCGATGAGTAAGTCGCTAACTACTTTTTGTTGTTTGCTTCCATCTGCTTGCATAATCCATATTTCCGCTTGATCTTGTTTCATCCGAACAAACAAGATGCGCTGGCCATCAGAAGACCACAACGGGCGCTCATCACGATAAGTAGGATCATTTGTAAATTGCTGTTTGTTGCTTCCGTCGGAAAACATCGTCCAGATGCGCCGTTTGGTTAGCGCCTCATCACCCATATTATCTTCTTTCGCTTCATCAGGCGCACTCACATAAGCTATTTTCTGAGCGTCAGGAGACCAAGTTGGCAATATGTCGGCTTGATTTGGATTGGATAGATTTATAGACTGGCCCTGCTCGTCAATCAACACCAGTTGCTTGTTCGTCCAAGTGTAGCGGTTGTTACCACTAACAACCAATAACCGGTGTCCATTGGGACTCCACGTCAGAAATTCCGGGTAATTTAGCATTGAATCAAGCAGCGTTTGTCGAGTTTGTGTAATTATAGTAATACCTTCTAGGGATAAGCCGTCTGCGGCTATTGACTCAGAATTATATTCTCCACGCCAGAAAACAACTTGAGTTCCATCTGGGGAAATGCTGGCGAGTCTGACTTGATTTTCCTGCGGATTAGGGAAGGAAAAGACTTCTGAACTATTTTTATTGCTAAGATTAACCCTCCATAATCCCTGGTAGTCGTACTCCGGTTCAACTTGTTGGCGAGTAAAATATAACCATTGCCCGTCAGAGGACCAAACCAGGCCCACTGGATATTCATTGAGGCGTTCATCAGAGGAGAAGGCTATCAATTGATCTGACTTTTTTGTATTTACGTCTAAAACCCATATCCCTTGGTCCGTACCATAAGCCAGAGTATTGGAAACAGGCGACCAGACAGCTACACTTACAGCATTTTCTGTCGCAGGGAAACTTTCTGTGCCATCACGCCGGATGATCCAGGGTTGGGTTGAATTATTAAATTGAATACTTTCCTGTTCTCCTTTCCAAACTAACAAAAAATCCGCCAGATAAGACCAACTTGGATAATAATTCTGACCATCCTGGGTCAATTGCATGTCACTGCCATTTGGAACTGTTTTTATCCAGAGATCCCCGCTACGAATAAAGGCCAAATACCCTAAAGATATTTCACCAACTGACTTGTCTGCTTGTATGGTGGATGTGATGGAAGTTTCGACAGGGGTAGTGGCTGGGGTTGAGGTGGAAGGAATAGCTGAAGAAGCTATAAGAGGGGATGGTGTGGGAGTGGCGGAGTTGCACGCGGTCAGGAGGCTTATCAGTAGGAAGGGGAAGAAGGCGTCGAAGGAGGTTATGTTCATTGGCCCGTTTTCGCATCGAGGTTGATTATCTCTGAACCCACTACTGTTAAGACGGGTTTGCTATCAGCGCCGGTTTGTAGGATAAAGTGATATCCTTTTCCTTTTCCAACGCCAGGCGCAAAATCAGGGTTAGTCGCTAACACCCGTTTAAGAGCCTCGGGGCTATCTATAACCGGCTTTTCAGCAATGATAGGTACGGCTGGGTCGTAGGCCCCATCTTCGATAGGGTTGCTGACAACACCATCTGTTATGTAGAATTTAAGCTCCTTATTTAAATTCGGTGAGGTAAAAACAGCTAACCAGCTTCGTCGTCGGCCATCCTGCCCTGCTTGGTCGGGATTAGGGTCAGCCACATCCGTACTACTCAGTTCCAGCAAAATTGCCTCTTCACTCCATGTTTTAGCGTAGTCGTGAGCTACATCCCAGGCTTCATAAAGGGTTAGGGCTTTAGATTCTAAGGTTGGATTACTTTCCACATAAGTAGTTGGGGTCTGGCTTACTTGTGCCTCATCTGTCAGAAAGGGCGCTACTTGAGTGGAGACAGGTGAGGCAACAGACAAATCTTCTGCCAAGGCTGGCTCTGTCGTGGCTAACGCTGGTGGAAGTCGCGTGGATATATCGCCAGTCGGCGAGGTAGAGGTAGTACACCCAGCCAAATAAACGCAAAGACAAAAGATTAATAAGAGTTGATACATAGTTATCCTCCTGGGAAAACAAACAGCCACATCTCTGTGCTTGGTGAGATATGACTATTTGTGTTAGCGTATCTGAAACAATTTACAAAGAAATTTTCATTTGTCTATAATTTTCTGTACGTAAGTTCCATTACGGTCCACTATAAGTCCGTGTGCTACTCCCCCAGTTGACCGCCTGAGTGCAATTATTCACACCATTCGTACCAGCCGCGCAACTCGTAAAACCATTACAACTACAACCGGATAGCGGGTTTTTAAAAGAGCCAAAGTATATATCGGCCCAATAATTACCCTTTGAGCAACTCGGATCACCATTGTCTTTAAGGGTGAACGAAGACCTATTATATGAGGTATTACTAGAATTTTTCATTGAAACTGAAGAAGGACTAACCATCGTAATGTTGGTATTCCAGGCCCAAAAAGCAGCAGGGTCAGATGGACAAAGATTTGGGGCATGATTACCAAAATGGCCTTGTACTAAATTTGCTCCACTTGCGCTTCCTAAATTATAGGCAAAGGCATATCCTGTCATCTTTGCATTATGGTTTGTAGCATAAACAACACTGGCTGATAGAGAAATGTAAACAATACTTGCCAATAGTAGACAAATCACTATAAATCGGCTCTTATCTGAGTACTGACTTAGAAACCGCCCCATGAGAATTCACCTCCATTAATAGCAATAACTTGTTCATTTGATAGAAACAAAATTGAATACAACTCGTTTGAGCCAGCTACTTTACTAGATGGATCTGGAAGAACGTTCTCCCAATTGTTACCACCATCACTACTTCGAAAGAGACCTGTTCTGAAGCCACCAGCCAAGAACACCGGACTGTTTGGTAAATCAGGCGACGCAGCCAAACTGGCTAAACTTTCTGGCAATGTCTTCTCCCAAGTAGGGTTATCAGAGTTTTTATCTCCTGTTAACTTCCGACCATCCTCTGTGCCATCTAAGACGAGCGAGCCAGTTCCGGCGAAATCTCCAGCCAAACGTAGAGTTCCAAATGGAACTTTTAGTGTTGAACGGTTCTCACCTCCGATCAATAAAGCCTGATCTTGGTTTTCATCAGTTGCGGCTACAGCTTTGTAGTCAAATGATTCTGATAGTCGAAAAATGCCCTCGGCCTCTTTGGTCCAGGAGGCTAAATCTGTGCTTGAATATAAGCCAACATTAGGTCCAGCAGTAACACTTGAAAAGATTTTGACAATTTTGTCATCTTGTATGACTGCCAACCATTGTAGTGGGCCAGAAGGTAGACTGGTAGCTTGAATCCATTGGTTTCCCTCGTCTGTGGAAGACCATAGGCCCGAGGCAGTGCCCACAAGCAGATAAGTGTTACCATTTAGGTTACTGGCTACTGCTAAGTTATAAGCCCAATTGCCAGCCTCAGATGGAAGTTCCCCTTTTGCTGTCCAGTTTTGCCCACCATCCTCAGTTCTGTAAAGAAGTAAAGTTTTCTCTTGGGGAGCGACTGCGTAAGCAATACCAGGCTTGGTTAAGTCTTTAGCAACAGCATTAACCATTCGGGCGGTCAGATTACTGGCTTGCCAAGTGCTGCCCGCATCCGTGGAATATAGAATCCCCCCAAGTTGGGCCAGGGTGTAACGTTGAGTCTTAGAAACTTGGCCTGTCTCTGGATCAAGTACGGCCACAGCGGGGGTTTGTTTGGAAGCACCAACCACACTTAAAATCGGTTTGCCACCCTCATCAGTTTGTAGGATGAAGTGATACCCTCTACCTTTCCCAGTCCCAGGTTCAAAATCAGGTATAGCTGTCCGCGCTTGTTCGAGAGCGACAGGACTATCTATAGTCGGCTTTCCAGCTATAGTGGCAATGGCAGGTTCATGGATGCCATCTTCAAAAGCATTAACAACAACTCCATCAGTTATCTGCAAAAAAAGTTGCTTATTTAAACTTGGTGAAGTAAAAGCCGCCTGCCAACTTTGGCCCCGACCATCTTGCCCAGCTTGTTCTGGGTTTGGGTCATTGATATTGCAAAATCAAGGGACTTTTTCGGGAATAGATAGATGTTGTTCATGAGCACAATTGAAGGTGGCACAGACCCGGTCGGCCAACTCCTGGGCCGACAAGATACGCTCTGGTTCAACGACCCGACGCTTGCCATGCAACCACTTGGGTTCAATCGGGTTCAACCAGGGACTTTTGATGGGCAAAGGACAGACCAGGATACGCACGCCTTGTCCGGTGGCCTTGACCTGCCGGTTATGCACCCGGATCCAGGAGCGCACCGCTTGACTGATATGCCAGGAGGCATTATCCCAGACCAAGGCCAGCACGGGTTTGCCCAAAGCGGCCACCTTGGTGCAGCACCAGTCCAAAAACTGGGTAGTGATGGCGCTGACGGGCCGACCGTCTACAAAGCGCAGCCACATCTGCTCCTGGGGTTCAGTTTCAGCCATGTCCCAACGCACCAACAAGCCATAGCAAGCCAGGGCTTTGCGTTCAGGGTCATCTTTGGCTCGGGCCAACTCGACCAGGCGGAGCGGTTGCTCGGCGGCGGCCCAAGCGTGCAGGTTGGGCTGAGCCAAGCGGCTCCACCAGGTTTCATCTTCAAAGCCCAAGACCCAATCGAACTGCTTGGCCCAGCGGATCAGTCGATCACGAGCGTTTTTTTTCGCGCATACCCCGGATCAGGACTGACAAGCCAGTGCTTGGCCCGCTGCCAACTGACCTGCTGCCGAGCCAAGGTCGCCCGGATGGTTTCATCGCTGACCCGGCTGGCGGTCAAGCCCTGTTCAAAACTGACTTCCGCCGCCAATTCCAGGGTCCAGACACTGGTCGGCTTGCCAAAGTTGCGCGGACTTTGGTGCAAGATCTCGCGTAACCGGTTCGTCTGGGCCGAACCGAAGGCCGCCTGGGTGCGGTGGGGACGAGTCGAACCCCGCTGTAAGACCCCCACCCCCCGCTCATTGAAAGCCCGGATGACATCGCGCACCGTTTCGTCATCACAGCCCACCAGCTCAGCAATGGCCGGCACACGTTGACCGCGGGCACTGGCCAGCACAATCTGGCAGCGGCGGAGCACAAACGCATCATTCGAGCGCAAGCCAGCTTCTAACTGGTCACGCTCAGTTTCTATTAAAGAACGGACAAATAGTGGTTTTCTCATACATGAGATTATACCACATTCCCGATTATCTTATCGGAAGCTGCAATAGGGATTTGTTCTACCAGCACATGGTAATTATTGATCTCACCTTGAGATTGTACCGTCAATGAATTTGTATAGAAGAGTAGGTTGCCCATGGCCAAACCCATTGTTAAGATAATCAATAATGTTCTTTTGTTCATAGTTTAGTTTCCCTAAGAATTGTCTTCTTCTAGCCATTTTAGCTTGATTTAAATATTTTTAGCGTATACATCACTTAGCGTAACTAATCTTAAGAAAAGATGGGATTTTGCCTCCTGTCATCTTATTGGTTGCAACCACAGCTTACTCTACCATACTTTTACCGGCCTGTCATGAGGGATTTCTCCCTATTTTCTGAAAACTGCCTCGATTAACCAACCTCTACCAGCTTATACTTAACAGCCCAACGGGCCACCTCCCGTCGGTTAGGCATATCCAATTTTTCCAGAATACTGGTGACATGATTTCCAGCCGTTTTTAGGCTGATTTGCAGTGTTTCGGCAATCTCGGCGTCGCATTTAAAATCAATCAATGCGGTTACAACCTCTCGCTCACGTTCCGTTAAAATAGCCCATTTATCACCGGCCATTTGCTGCCAATGCTGAATCCGTAACAACTGGTAATCCGTCCACAATCGCTCACCCTGCATCGCGTGTTGGATGGTTGTTATAATTTCTTCCAAATCTGCCTCGGTTTTAAGCAGATAGCCTATGGCTCCGCCAGCCAGCGCCCGCGCCATATAAGCATCCTCGTCGTAGGCAGTTAAAATCAAGGTGGAAACCGGCTTTTCCAATTGCTGGCAATATTGGCACAAAGCGAGGCTACAGCCATCCCCTAGTCTCACATCCAAAACCAACAAGGATGGGCAACACTTTTCAATGGCAGCTATAACCTCCGCTTTTGAGCTAACATTGTCTTGGACAATCAGGTTGGATGTATCACTCAAGCCGGAACACAGTAACTTGTTCCAAGCGGGATGGTCTTCGGCCAACAAGATGATTGAGTTTGTCATTCAACATCCCTTTCGTTTTATAGACCGATAGAATTTGCGGAACATTTCATAATCAATGATATGCATTTCCCTTAACAGCCTTCGTCAACAGAATAATTTGGGCTAGAAACAGATGCCTATTCCGCCTGGCTTGGAGGTAAATGTCGTCAAGTATAACCTCTCCATGCCGGCCTTGAATTCAAACCAGATTCAAATCTGCCTGTGTTACATTATAAGGAGCCTCATTTAACAATTTAAATGTGGGACTATTGGCTAAAGAAAGCAAGCGAAATTTGCTATTTTTGGGCTTGGCTATCTATTCTATGTAAGGTATAATCAGCATGCGTGCCCCTTTTCTTAACCTGGACACCCGTTTACCTGATGAAAGATTATCCTACCATGCAGTACAGGAGCGCACCTTGATCGGCAAAATCCTGGGCAATCGTTATCGAGTTCTCCGCGAAATTGGCAACGGCGGTATGGCTTGGGTTTACTTGGCCGAAGATAACAAGGACAATCAGCTTGTCGCCGTTAAAATTTTATATCCCCAATTTGGCGAAGATTTAGCTTACATTCAGCGGTTTAACCGTGAAGCCAAGCTGGCCAGCAGCCTCACCGACCCCCACATTGTGCGGGTTTTGGATTATGGCGCTGACCGCGATGTTTACTACCTGGTCATGGAATACATCGAAGGCCAGGATTTGCGGACAACGCTCAATAACAAAGGCCCCTTTCCCTGGAAACACGCCCTGGAAGTTGTTGACCAACTCGCCACCGCATTGGAACATGCCCACCGGCACGGGGTGGTTCACCGCGATATCAAGCCCCAAAATATGATGCTCAACGATGATGGGCTGCTCAAAGTGCTTGATTTTGGGATTGCCCGCATCCCTACTTTGCCCTCGCTGACCCAATCGGGCTTTATCGGTTCGCCCTATTATGTGTCGCCCGAGCAGGCGATGGGCGAAGAAGTAGATATTCGGTCCGACATTTACTCCGCCGGGATTGTGCTGTACGAGTTGTTAAGCGGCAGCATCCCCTTTGACGCCCGTAGCCCCTGGTCTATTATCAGCCAGCATATTGCCAATGAACCGCCGCCGATTGAACTGCCCGAGGGAGATATTCCGCCCAATGTCCACGAATTGCTCAGGCGGATGGTGGCCAAACGCCCCAGAGATCGTTTCCAATCCCCCAGCATGGTGCGCCAGGCGATTGCGGCAGTTTTGGCCGGCAAACCAATTCCCGATCACAATCTTGATACCCAGCCTGTCCGGCCTTTTGATCCGGCCGATTTGGCCCAGAGCCTTTACCAGCGGGCGCTTGAGGCTATGAAAGCAGCGGAATGGGCCAGAGCCGCCGATCTTTTGAGTCAAACCTTAAACCTCGACCCGAGCCACCCCGAGGCTCGCCAAAAACTGGCCGAGGCCGAACAAGAAGCGTTTCTCATCTCCCTTTACAACGCCGCCCGGCGGGCTATGAAGAACAGTCAATGGGAAGAGGCGATTAATAATCTGACCGGCATTATCGAAATTGAGCCGAATTTTGAAGATACAGGTAAATTACTGGTTGAAGCCCGCCAGTCGCTTGAAATAGAAAATGGCCGGCAGCTTGTCATCACCCGTTATAATGAGGGTATTGCCTTTTTTGAGGCGCGCCGTTGGGGCAGCGCTATCGAAGCCTTTCAGGATGTTAAACGTCTGGCTCCGGGCTACCAACGAGTTGATCAGCTTTTAGCGGAGGCGGAACGTCATAATAATCCCAGTTGGGGCAACGCCGTAACTCATACCCTTAAACATAATCTCCTCTGGCGGTGGGGGTTGCTCGCCGCCGGTTTAGTGATTATCTTTGTTTTGGTGCTGGTTGAATTGGGGAATAGGCTTCCTTCGGCGGCTGAAGAGGCTGAATTAAGCCGGGATCAATTAAAAGCTCTTTACGAAGAGGCACAAGTGGCAATTTCTGGGGGCAATCAACAGCAGGCTATTGCTCTGCTTGACCAAATTTTAAAGGAAGATCCCGATTATGCCGATGCCGCCAGCCTCAAACGAGACCTGATAGCGACCCCTACCCCCAGCCCCACCCCCAGCCCTACGGCTACGCTTGCCCCTACTTTTACCCCGACCTTAGCTCCCACGCCAACTTCTATGGCTGATACTCTCTCGATCCAATTGGCTGAGGCCCAAACAGCGATAGACGGGGCAGATTGGTCTCAAGCGATTGAACTTCTAACCGAGATCAGCTCCCTGGATGCGGATTATCAAAAAGCCCAGGTCGCTTTACTCTTGTGTGATGCCTACGCCGGCAGAGGGTTGGAAACGCTAACCAATCTTAACCTGGAAAACAAAGAGGCGGAGGTCAACCTGGCCCTGGCCGATTTTGAAGCCGGGGCCGAAGCATGCCCCCGGCGTAGTGATCTACGTGACCAGGCTGAGCGGGCCAACGCTTATCTTCAAGCTTTGGCTACGCCAAAAAGTGAGGCCGAAACGCTGATCCGGATTTTGACGCCCATTGTGGCGGTTGAGCCGGATTACGCCGAGCAGGATGCCAAAAATTTACTTTATGCGGCCTACCTTGAGCGGGGCGACGCCCGGCGCGAGGCGGCCGAGATAGTGGGCGCTCTAAGTGATTACGAGGCAGCCCTGGCCCTGAATGTGGCCGACCCCAGCGAAGCCCAAACACGCCGGGCCGAACTGCTGCTTTCTTTTAACCAGCAGGCTCAAACTGTTGAACCTACCGTCGAGCCGGTTGAAACGCCGGAAGATACGCCCGGTCCGACTACTCCCACCGCCACCCCCGAACTTGTAGCGATAAAGTATGATGAACCGGAGTTGATTGGCCCCGAAGATGACGCTTTTTTTGCTGGCAAGCTGACCAAAGTTTTTTTAGAGTGGGAACCCGTCGCCAAATTGGCTGAAGATGAATATTACGATGTAACCATTCAATATATTTTTGGCAGCGAATTTGTTTATTGGGGCACAGCCACCACTGAAACCCGAATTCAAATTTCGCCAGATATTGGCGTTGGCCGCGCCGGCGGCGATCGTTTTCGCTGGTATGTAACGGTTAGAAAAGCCAATACGGCTGCCTTCTCTAAAAACAAAATTGATTTGCCGGTTAGCCAGCAAAGCCAAATCAGGACCTTTGTCTGGGTCCCTTAAATTCAAGAGTGGCCCGGAGTTCAAAAAAGCGGTGTATCTATAATCTGGATACGCCGCTTTTTTCAAACATTAGTCGTAGCCTCCTATTGCTCTCAATCCTCTTGTGAGATATAATCATGATAATGGGTCGAGCCTCCTTAAAATTTCCATTCCCCTTATAAAATTCATTTGACCTGCGCAGGGTGAAGCTGAAACGCCAACCAGGGTATTACTGTTGAGCATAGAGGTCTACAAAGCTTAGTAGATTAAGAAAGAAGCTGATCATGGATGGGAAGGATAAGCAGACCATAATTGACGAGATTTCCAAAATGGTTGCAGAAGATCGTTCGTTTACGATCAACCATAAGAATAAAACTCTGGCGATAGTGCTGCCCATTAAAGATTACCAGAAATTTCAAAGCATGCAGGAAGCAAGATTAATAGCTTTGAAAAGTGAATTGAACTGTACACTAAAGCTAGTTCGTCGCTACACCGGGCATGAATCCCTGGCCGAAGTAGAGTCGCGTCTGGCGGCGCTCCGGCATACTATTGAACAAGAAACGGGAAAATAATGGTTCAAGTCTACAAAACTGATCTCCTCGAAGAAGCGCTCAAAGAGTTATGTTCCAAACTGGAAGGCATCCAGGGAGCTGTTATTGTTAGCATTGAAGGTTTTGTAGTAGCGGCCTACACCCCGCAGGAAAACGAGATGGACGAAGAGGGACCTACCAGTAGCCCGCAAGTAGCCGCCATGGCCGCCACCCTGATTGCTCTGGGCGAACGAACCCTTTCCCGACTGGCTCAGGGTGAGATGATCCGTTTACTGGTAGAGGGAAACGACGGCGGCATGCTGGTCGTTCCCGCCAACCGCCGGGCCTCCGTCGCGGTGATGGTCGGTCGAGAGGCTAAAATGGGTCTGGTACTTTACGCTCTGCAACAAAGCGCCGGAAAAATTAGCAGTATTTTGGAAGGCAGCGCTAACTGATGGCCGGGTTAAACGAGTCAAAACCAAAAGACAATAATCAGTTGTTGAAGGAAGTTCTGGACGGGTTGATTTCTCGCAACCCTGATATTCTCAGCGCCTTAGTAGTCAGCGACGACGGTTTGAATGTGGCCTCCGGTATTCCCCATGCCGACGACGATTCGGTGGCTTTGGTAGCTTCTGATCTCATAGATATGGCTGAGGAGTTTAGCAATCGCCTGGAGCAGGGTAAGCTTAACCGGATTTTGCTTGAGGGCGAAAATCGCACCACTGTGGTGGTAAATGCGGGGGAGCATACGGTTCTGGCTGTTTTAATCCCGGCCGATGCGAAGTTGGGTTTGGTGACACTTTCTATGCGCCAGGCTGCTGATTTGATTGCTTCTATTTTTGATTAAAAATGGTGACAAACTAAAAAAGCCGCCCATCTCGTTGAACAAGGCGGCTTTTTCTATTTGGTGGGACAAATCGTCTTATTTACCCCACGACATTCGTTCTTCGGTCCAATCGCGTCCTCCGCCAACGCCCCAGGGATTGGGTTTGGGGAAGTCGAACAGTTTTTGCGCCGGACCTCCGTTGATAGGAGCCACAAAAACAGCCCAAGTTCCTTCCCGGTCAGAGGCAAAGGCCACCCATTGACCATCGGGCGATATAGTTGGCAGCCCATCGCTGGAATTAGGGCCATTGGAAATATTAACCACGCCCGCTCCATTCTCAGCCATCACAAAAGCTTCCCAGGTGCCAGTTTCGCGGGAATGGAAAGCCACCAGGCCGTTTTTAGTATCTGTGGGTGCGGCGCTGGCCCCATCCAGCAGCTTAACCGGAGTTTCGCCCCCACTGGTGCGTTTGGTTGCCCACGAACCAACGCCAAAGATACCGCAAGACCCACCGCCGGCCCAGGTATTGCAGCCACTGTAAACCAGCCGATCACCCGCCGTCCAAACCGGTTTGCGTCCCTGGACCTCGCCAATTTGGCCGGCTGGCACAATCAGATTCCATTGGCTCATCTCCACACACTTATCGCTCTCTTGCGAAGGTGGCTTAAGACTGCACTGCACAAATAAATAATCATGACGATTCCCGTCGCTGCCTACGGCTAATTCCGGGTTGCTGTAGGTCAGGGTCGAGCCATCAGGTTTGAAAAAAGGATACGAGTCTTGCGGCGCCCCACTGACCGGCCCATCAACGCTGCCATTGGGGTTGGCTAACAGGACATTCTCACTAATAGGGCTGCCTTGCCCGTTGACCAGCAGCTTAACCCCATCCAGCCGGAAGTTGGGCTGGCGAGCGCCGTCAATTTTGCCCAGTTGGCTGCCATCAGGGATGGAGTAGATAAACACATCGTACCGGCCGGTGCCATTATCCACCGGAAAGGCCAGTTTGCCGGAAATCGGCGGTCTTTCCGGAGTGGGGGTGTCGGGGGGTGGTAGGGGGGTGGGGGTGTCGGGGGGCGGGCCGAGCGTAGGAGTAGGTGGCGGCAGGGGCGTATTGGTAGGGGGTTCGGGTGTCGGGGTTGGGGTGGCCTCCGGGGTCGGGGTGAAAAGAGCGACCGCTTCAGCCGTAGCGGTGTCATTAGCAGCGGCTATTTCGGCGGCAATGGCGGTGCCTGTGGCGCTGATAGCCGATACGGCCCCGGCGACGCCGGCTTGAAAATCGGCGGTTTGCTTGGCCGCAATCTCGGCTTGAGTGGTAGCAGCGGCGGCTGTTTGGGTGGGGGCGGCGCTTTCAGCGGCAGTGGTGGCTTGAGCATTCGCTTCGGCCATTTGCGTTGCCTGCGCCACCGCTACAGCTGTTTGGGTTGCGCCGGCCTCAGCGACCGCGGTTTGGGTGGCGTTAAACAGGGCAATAGCTGTTTCGGTAGCGCGGCCAGAACCGTTCCCGGAACCAAAAGCAAAAAAGGCGATGGCTGCCAGAATAACCAGCAAAGCCACCACGCCGCCGATAATGAGCGGCAGCGGCAGTCCCCCTTTGGCTGGCGCAACCAGAGTGCCGGTGGAGGTATTGGACGTTACAACGGTTGCGCCGCCCCCGTCAGTGGAGGCCATAGTCGCCGCTTTTTCAGCCGCTGTGACAAAACCGGTGGCGTGATCAATTTGGTGAATGTCGGGCTTGGGGGCCACTACAGTCAGCGGCAAAGATTCTTCACCCGGTGCTACGCCAATGGCATCCCGCAAGGCTCTGGCCATTTCACCCGCGGTTTGATACCGATCTTCCGGGCTTTTACTCATGGCTTTGAGAATAACCCGCTCGATGCTCTCTGGAATATTGGGGTTTATGCGGGTCGGTAGGGGCAGTGGTTCGCTGATATGCTTCATTATAACGGCAAAGGGGGTATCACCATCATAGGGTACCACACCCGTGACCATCTCGTAAAGCATGACGCCTAAAGAGTAGATGTCGCTCCGTTCATCCCCCCGTTCGCCCTGCCCTTGTTCCGGCGACATATAAGCAGGTGTGCCCGACAGTGCACCGGTTTGAGTGTATTGTGTTGCACCCATAATCCGGGCGATACCAAAATCGGTCAGCACCACCTGACCTTCCTGGTTAATCATCACGTTGGCTGGCTTTAGATCGCGATGAACCATATTGCGCGAGTGGGCGTAATCTATGGCGCTACAGAGGGCGGAAAAAATGCGGGAGATTTCTTTTAATGAAAAGGGTTTGTTTTCAGCGCGGCGTGCCTTCAGTTCATCCTTGAGGGTCGGCCCGTCAATAAACTCCATAGCCATGAAGTACATATCGCCTTCACGGTCAAAATCAAGTGCCTGCACAATGTTAGGATGGCGTAATTTACCGACGGCCAGAGCTTCGCGTTCAAACCGGCCAATAAAATCCTTATCGTCTACCAGGTGGGCGTGTAATACCTTAATGCCGACATAACGATCCAGGCCAGGCTGGTAGGCTTTGTAAACTTCGGCCATGCCCCCCCGTCCCAGTCGGGCAACAATACGATATTTACCCACAGTCTTGCCGACTAAATCAGCCATAATTTACCTGCAAATTTAACAAAGGATGCCAGCATTATAACATCCCCCCAGGGATGCGTCAATAAGACAATTGGGACGAAACTTAGCCAAACAATAAGGGCAGGTTTATCACCTGCCCTTATTGTTAAGTGATCCCCTCTCGTTTCCAAACTCGGTTTGGGAACGAGAGGGGAATAAAAGGAGGTAAGGCTTAAGGCGCCCAGGAAATGCGCTCTTCTAACCAACCGCGAGAATTATCTTTATCATGCAGAACGTAACCGTCGGGCGTGCCTTTCATGGCAAACAGCTTTCTCTGGTTACTGCCATCGGCATTCATCACCCAGATAGACCAGGACCCGCCGGCATCCGAAACATAGGCAATACTTTTACCATCGGGCGACCAGGTTGGCAGGCCATCGTTATTGCCGTTTTCGGTCAAGCGGCGTGGATTGGAGCCATTGGTGTCCATAACCCAGATTTCCCAGTTGGTCGCGCCTCGGCCTGATGACATAAAGGCAATCTTGCTGCCATCCGGCGAAGGCGCCGGAGCGGTATCACTCCGTTCACTACTGATTTTGGTTTCGCCGCCGCCGTTAGCCCCGACCAGAAACATCCCACAATCACCAGAAGGCAAACATCCTCTGACAACCAGGCGGCCATCGGGCAGCGCCGCCGGATATTCGCCCTGGAAGCCAATGGAAAAATCGCCCTGGCCCATTTGATCGCCGCGATAGATACGCGGAACACGATCACCCTCACGCCGGGTAGCAAAGGCGAATGAGAAACCGTCGGGCGACCACGTTGGCAGGCCGTCTTCTACATAACGAGTTACCTGTCCCCCCCGACCGCCGATAAAATCTCTAAAGAAGATGCCCCGGCTATCCAATTCCCAGGAGCGATAAGCCAGCAGACTACCATCCTTGTTAAAAGCGGGTTGGCTGGCCCCACTGGCAATGCCGGTCTGCTCGCCGGTAGCGACATCGGCCAGCCACAGGTCAAAGTTGTTGGTGCCGGGATTGAAGCCAGCGTAGACAATACGTCCACTGATCGCGGCAGCGTTGGTACTGGCCGGTTTGGCGGCTTGAGCAGGGGCTGTGGCTGCGCTCGACGTTCCGGTGGTAGCCGTTGTGCCGGTAATCGCCGCAGAAGCGCTGACGGACTCCTCTCCAGCGGCGGCAGCAGAGTCGCTGGCGGCCGGTACACTGCCGTCGGCGTTGTAGGCAGCTAACTGTTCTGCTGTAAAGGGAATAATCAGCTCTTGCCCCAGGCTTAATTTACCAGGATCGGTAATGTCATTTTTAGCGGCCAGTTCATCCACGTCAACGCCAAATTTGAGGGCAATCTCTAACAGCGTATCGCCTGACTGAATGGCATAAACCAGTGGTGTCGCCGTGGCTTTAGGCGTGGGGCTTGGCTTGGGTGTGGCTGTAGCTTTGGGAGCGGTTGTGGCAGCAGCGGCGCCAGGAGTTCCTTCTTCGGCGTCGGGTTCTGCGGTGGCGCCGGCTGCGCTTCTTGTTGCCGCCGGTGTTTCCTCAGACGAGGCTTCGGCCAAGAGGGCTTCTTTGTTGGCAAAACGGAAACTGTTGATCATTTCCTGGAATACGGGTTGGGTCGAGTTCCACTTTTCAGCCGGGGCCGCCGCCACCAGATAGTAACCGGCCCCATCTTTGCTGGTCACAGCAATGGTGGCAATGCCCTGCCCACCCAGGTTTTCATCTTCATACCTGATTTGGGTTGAAGTCCAGGTTTGAGAAGCAATGCTGATAGTGCCCTCATTCAGCGTTTCCGCTTCAGCCGGAAAGCCGGCCAGGGCTTCGGCTAACAAGTCGGCAATCGCCGTTTTGTTATCCTCCGGCACGCCAATCCAGAGCGCCACATCTTTTAAGTTAGCTGGGTCAAGCCCATCGGTGGAAGGTGAGAAGATCGCCCGGAACTCCTCCTCTTCGTTTTGCCAGCCTTCAGGGTATTGTAAGGTAAAGCCCAAAGCCGGACTCTTAAAGGCAGTCATCTCGGTGGGGGTGGGGGTTGTAACCGGCCCCGGCGAAGTGGTGGGCGTTGGCCCCAGGGTCGGCGTAGCATCCGGCGGCCCGGCGTCAAGGGTAGGCGTGGGGCTTTGAATGGCTGCTACACCACCAACAACATCCCCGTCCCCGCCGTTAAGCAGCACATACGCGCCGATAATCACGGCGGCAAAAATAATCAGCACAATTAAACCACCGGCAAACGTCCAGATGGTGCTGGGGAAGGAGCGTAAAACGTCGCCTAAAGTGTGGCCTGCCGGTTTAGGCTGGCTGGTTGACACAGGTTGAGCAGCAGCGGCGTTCGCTGCCGGAACAGCAACGTTTGGCTGAGTTGGCTCTTTAGCTGGTGCGGGCGCTCGCATCGGCCCTGTTTCAGCCCGAGGCATGCGGCTGACGGCCGGTAACGGCTGGGTTACCGCCTGCCGATTCACCGCCGGGGCGCTGGGGGTCGGCGCAGGTTCCATCGGAACCGTATTTTCGCGGGCACGGCGAGGCTGCGGTTGTTGAACCGGCACAGGCCGGCTGGATCGGGCTGCTGGCGGTGGCGATGAAATGGCCGAAGCTGCCGCGCCGGTGGGGATGATAATGGTTGGCTCGTGAGGCGCTTCTTTTCGCCGGGGTGCAACCGGACGGCCGGGATCGGTGGGGATGCGATCTAGGGGCTGCTGGGGTTCGCCTGGAGCGGGTCTGGTTCGCAGCGGGTCCGAAGACTGGCGCGGCCGCCGGGGTTTAATATCGTCAACGTCGGCCAAAGGCGGGGCTGGCGCAGTTTCTTTGGCTTTGGCCGGTTTGGGGGCAGACGGAGTTTCCTCCTCAGGCTCAGCTTCAATGACGGTAATTACTTCAACGTCAACCACTTCAACCGGCGACTCATCATCTTCAATAAACTCGGCTACAACGGCTTCACCCTTTGGTTCAGCTTTCGCTTTAGCGGCTTTGGGTTTAGCCGCCGGCTTGGACTCTTGATCTATCACCAACTTGGGAGCGGGCGGCGGCGCTTCGGCCGGTTCCCCCGACGAATACTTTAGCCACTGCTTGCCATCAAAATAAAACCAGGAGCCGGATGAGGAGTCACCTCCCGGCGGTGAAGGCATTTTGGCCTGGGCGCTGTCGCCTCCACTAGGGGAGGGAGCAGCTTGAGGTGGAGTAGCGTAGGCGTGGGTCGATTGCCCCACGGGCGGCTGGGTTTCTTGGGTATAGACAGGTGTAGGCTGCGGGTAGGCCGGCTGTTGGGGTGGATAAGCATAAGCCTGCGGTCCCTGAGGTTGATAAGGGGCTGATCCGTAAGCAGGCGACCCCCAGGGCTGCTGGGGTGCTTGAGGCGGCTGATTATAATAAGAAGGCTGGTAGGGCGGAGTTTGTTGATAGTGAGCGCCGCCTGGCTGAAATTCGTGGGCCGGATGCCAGCCCGCATGATCGTAAAAATACCACTGGCCAGTCTTAGCCCCAATGGCCCAGTAGCGACCTTCATCATCCTGGAACAGCTCGCCATCAAATTGGGGGCCGCTGTCGGTGGCTTGAGGATAGAGGTGGGATTGATAGGTGGGGGCAGCAGCAGTGCTGGCGCGTTTTTGACGGCTCTCGCCTCGGCCTACTACCGGTGTTGGCCGGGATTCATCGCCTGGACCGGGTTTGACCCATTCTTTGGTCTCGGAGTTATAGTAATACCAATCGCCGCTCTTTGCACCGCGTTGCCAGTAGCGGCCTTGCTCATCCACAAAGGGCAGATTGTCGGCGTCACGCGGGTCAGCCTGATGCCAGGTTTGACCATCGTAATAGTGCCACGCGCCACTCTGCGCGCCCATCATCCAGAAGCGACCCCGGTTGTCTTGAAATTGCAGCTTGTCTACTTCGACAATGAAGGCTGCTTCATCTATCTTGCCGGCCTGAAAGTCGCTAAAAAGGCGTTGATAGCGATGTTCTAACTCTTCAATATTGTTCATAAATGTTCCCATCATCCTTGGGTTGCAGGGAAAAGTTCCCCCAACCAAAATACATCTCCTTCTTCCCATTGCGCAATCGGGGAAAAATAAAAACGGGCGGCTTTGTAAAAGTTCCCATTTTTTACAAAAACCGGCCTGGCGACTGCGCCAAAGCGATATGTTACACTTTTTTTAGAGAATCCACAAAATCGCAGAGTTGAGTCTGAAATGGGGTAAGCCACTTCCGCGCGCCCCCGGCTGTTATCACTTTTCACCAAAAGCTGGTATAATCCGCCTCGATGACACGGAAGAAGTATGTTTCAATTGGTTTAAGTTTGCTGGCTTTGGCCGCCATTATTCTGGGCGCGGCCTGGTGGGGTAAAACTTTTTTTACCTCGGTTCAAAATTATCGCTCACCGCTGCGCCATGCGGCGTTAGCGCCCCAGCCGGTTGCCGTCCCAAAGCAGACCAAAGTGGTCATGGTCCTTATCAGCGGCCTGGGCTACGATGACTCCTTATTGCTCGAGTTGCCGGCCCTGGAGCAGCTCAAACAAGCGGGCGCAACGATGGCCGTCGAGAGTACCCCACCCACCTATTCGCAAACGGCCTGGGCCACGCTGATTACCGGCGCTCCGCCCGAAACCAACGACGCGCCGCCGGTAGACCTGCCGGTGGAGCAACTGCATCCGCTGGAGGTTGATACCCTCTTTGCCCGCGCTCACGCGGCCCAACTGCCCACAGCCCTGGTCGGCCCTGCCCCCTGGCGGCGGTTGATTCCCCGCAATCAGCTCGATCATACCTTTTTTGCCGACTCGCCCGGCCCCGAAGCCGACGCCGCTATCCTCGAAGCCGCGCTACCGTTGCTAGAAAATGATGACATTGCCTTAACCCTGGTGCATTTTACCCAGGTGGACCTGGCCGGGCAGAGTCTCGGCGGGGCGGAGGGCGGCGCGTATCGCCAGGCCGCCTTGCAAGTTGACGCCTACCTGGGCCAAATCAGCCAGGCGCTTGACCTCAACCGCTCGGTGTTAGTCGTTGTAGCCGATCACGGCCACATTCCCGACGGCGGCCACGGCGGTGATGAAGTCGAGGTGATCTGGCAGCCGCTGGTTATGATCGGTCAGGGAATTACCCCTGGCAACTACAGTGATATTCATCAAACCGATATTGCACCTACCCTTGCCACCCTGTTGGGCTTAGCCGCACCCACCGCCAGTCAGGGACGCATCCTGTTTGAACTCCTGCGCCTGGAGGAACGGGCGCAGGCGCAGGCACAACTCTCGCTGGCCCAGCAGCGGCTGGCCCTGGCCGAAGCCTACGTCAGCCAAATCGAGGGCACGCCCACACCTGTGCCCCAGGCCATCTTGACCGATTTGGCGCGCGCCCAAACCGCCTTCATCACTAATAACCTAAGCGGCGCGTTTCAGTTAGCCCTGCTGACCCAACAAGAAGCCGATGCTTATCTGCTGGAGGCCCGGTATTATCGCGTTGCAACCGGCCAATGGTGGCGACTGCCAATTGCCCTGGTTGTTTTGTTGGTCTGGTTCAGCTTTATCTGGCAGCGGCGCGGCGTACACGCCGGCTCGATTCTGGTCGCGGCAGGGTTGACGATTGGTTTGTATCACATTCTCTATCAGCTTCAAGGCCATACCTATTCGGTCAGCGGGCTGAGGGATTTTACGGAGTGGCCGTTTGATATTGCTCGCCGCACCGCAGTGAGCCTGCTGGCCGGTGGCGGGTTGATGTTGATTTTTCTCATGTTGACCCGCGAAGAGGACTGGCTGACCTTGCTAAGCACCAGCTATGGCTTTGGTCTGTTGGTCACTTTTGCCTTTGCCCTGCCCCTTTTTTGGGCTTTTTGGCAAAATGGCTTGACCGCCACCTGGCATTTGCCGGCCATCCTGCCCGCTTTCTGGCAAATCACCGGCCTGCTAGAGGTGATGATTGCCGCTATTCTGGCCCTGGTATTACCCTGGCCGATTATGACTCTAAATCTTTTTGTCAACCTGATTCGCCGCCGCCTGGACGAAAGCCGGGCGCGCGCCAAATCGGATGCTTTGCCGGGACTGCATTTGTGAAGCGATGACGGGGTGAGGCGAGGAGGCGAGGAGGCGAAGAGAATTTCGCCTCCTCGCCTCACGCTTCACTCACGCACCACGCACTACGTTATATTTATCATGGCTCACGCCTCAAGGAGTAACTTATGCGTATCATCATCACCGGCGTAAACGGCCAGGTGGGCCGGGCGCTGCAACAGGTTTTGAGCGAGCAAGGTTTCAATGTGCTCTCTACCCCCCGCTTTGATGTGGCCGATCATGCCATCGTGCAGCAGCTATCGGCCCTCAGCCCTGAGTTGGTCATCCACTGCGCCGCCATGACAAATGTGGATGGCTGCGCCACCGACCCTGATACGGCTTTCAAAGTGAATGCCTTTGGCACGCAGAACGTGGCCCACGCCTGCCTGCGCTGCAACGCGGAGATGGTTTACGTTTCTACCAATGAGGTTTTTGATGGCCGCAGCGACCGGCCTTACCGCGAGGATGACCGGCCCAATCCAATCAATCCCTATGCCAGTTCCAAACGCACCGGCGAGCAAATGGCAGCTCGCTACCTTAAAACCGGGTTGTATATTGTCCGCACCGCCTGGGTCTTTTCACCAGGCGGCAACAATTTTCTCTCCAAAATCATCGCCGCGGCTGATGCCGGTAAACCCTTGCGCGTCGTCGCCGACGAGGTAGGCAACCCCACCTATGCCCCCGACCTGGCCCAGGCCATTGCTCAACTCATCAAAACACGGGGTTACGGCATTTATCATTTCACCAACGCCGGCTACTGCTCCCGCTTCGAGTTTGCCCAGGAAATCCTTCGCCAAAGTGGGCGCGGCCACATCCCCATCGAGCCGATTGCCCTGGCCGATTATCCCCGCCCTTCGACGGTGCCACCCTTCACGCCATTGGCCAATATTCGCGGCGCAGAGTTGGGTATCGAGTTGAGGCCATGGACGGAGGCGTTGAAGGCGTATTTTGAGAATAACTCCTCCCTCTAATTCTTAAAGATGATGTTTGACCTTTTATCACCCTGATTGACTGACAGATTTAATATTTCACCACAGAGGGCGCCGAAAACGCAGAGCTTTTTATAAATCTCTCCGCGGACTCTGTGCCCTCGGCGGTTAATTTGAGCCACAAGGTTAAATTAGTCAGTCAACCAGCGTGAGTAATATAAAAAAGTTTCCTTAACCAAGTATAAAGGTTTAATTTGAGCTGAGGCCATTGGTTAATTTTGCCAATGGCCTCTGGGCTTTAAAATGAGATGCCAACAAGTTAAAAGAAGGTTAGATTTGCCCCACAGCCTGTAGTACCAAAATACTCAGAGAGTTATGGCCAAAACTGTGGTATACTACGTTTACCGTTAGACCCCTTAACAACCAGCCCGACGGACAGTCAAGTATGAGGGCAAACAAGGTGATATGCAGCGACTAAAAATCGGCCCGCGATTGGCTTTCTCCTTTGGCCTTATGCTGCTCTTGATGTTTATGGCAACGGCGGTGGGGCTGTGGCAGTTGAATACCCTGCAAGAGCAGGCCCAGCGCCTTCACCGGGCTGATACCCAGGCTTTGGCCGTCTTGCAGGTTCACGATCACGTTTTGAGCCTCAAGGATGAATTGCAGCGGCTGGCTCTGACTCGCGGCGCGACGCCCCCTTTTGCCGAAGCAGCCCTGACCGTGCGCGAGGATTTTGTTAAAACCGTAGACGAAGCTATCGTCGCTCTGGGGCCGCCCCCCCGCCATTCCCGGCAAATTGAACAATTGGAAAGTATTAAAGTTTCGGTTCCGGCCCAGGTGGATGCCCTGGTCAATCTGGCCCACGCCGGTAACCGAGAGTTGGTACAGGCTCGCCTGGCGAATGAGTTGCAGCAGGTCAGCCGAACCACGCAAGCCCTGGTTGAGGAAATCAACACCGAAGTGGCTTTGGAGCAGCAAAATGCCCTGGACAGAATGAGAACGATGCAGCAGCAAGCCCTGACCACCATCCTCATTGTTAGCCTGTTGACCTTGCTGGCGGCGGCTATTCTGGGCTTTGTGGTGACGCGCAGTATTGCTCAGCCGTTAGCTCACCTGAATAGGGGCGCTCGCGCCCTGGCCCACGGTGATTTCAACCATACCATTACTGTCGGCGGCAGTGATGAGTTGAGCCACTTGAGCCAGGTTTTCAACAACACGGCAGCGCAACTGGCCCATCTCTACGCCAATTTGGAGCAGCGGGTTCAGGAGCGGACGGAAGAACTCCACCACCGCTACCGCCAGCTTGAAACCAGTATTGCCGTTGGGCATCACGTTACCGCCATTCTCGACCTGGACCAGTTGCTTAATTATGTGGTGGAACTGATTAAAGAGCGTTACGGCTATTATTTTGTCGGCGTTTTTCTGCTAGATGAAAGCGGCGAATATGCTATTGCCCGGGCCGGCACCGGCGAGGCCGGCCGCTTTTTGCACCAGAGCGAGTTTCGATTGCAGACGGGTGAGGGCATTATCGGCTGGGTGGTAAAAAATCGCCGCCTGGTTCGGGTTGACGATGTAAGCCAGGATAACCGCTACCTTCGCCTGGATGTCCTGCCGGCCACCCGCTCTGAACTGGCGTTGCCGCTGGTAATGGGCAAGACCGTGTTGGGGGTGCTGGACATCGAAAGCGACCAGTTGGCTGCCTTTCGCCTGGATGATTTGCCTGTTTTTCAAGCCCTGGCCGACCAGGTAGCCATAGCGATTCAAAATGCTTCGCTCTATGAGCGCGAAAAGACCCGCCGCCAGGTGGCTGAAAATCTGTACGAAGCCAACCAGGCCCTTTCGCGCACGCTGGAGCTGGCTGAAGTATTGAATTTGATCCTGGAACATCTCTCTCGAACTGTGCCTTCCCACCGCACCGCAGTGATGCTGCAAAACAAAGGCGAGTTAGAAATTGTCGCCGCTCGCGGCTTTCCCGAGGCCGTCAATCCGTTGCAATTGCGCATCTCCATCAAAGAGGATGATGTTTTTCAGCAAATTTACCAAACCCGCCAACCGCTGGTTATCCCCGATGTTTTACAGCGGCCCGATTGGCAGCACGTGGAAAATTTACCCCCGGCCCGGGCCTGGCTGGGAGTGCCGCTGACCCGCTTTGACCAGGTGATTGGTGTGTTGTCTCTGACCCGCGAAAATCCCAATGCTTTCAGAGATGATGAGGTTAAATCGGCTGTCACCTTTGCCGGTCAAGCGGCTTTTGTGCTGGAAAATGCTCGCTTGTATGATAAAATTGTCCGTTTTACACAAGAACTCGAACAAATGGTCCGGGAGCGCACCATTGCCGTTCAGGAAGCATACGATCAGTTGGAGCAGCTAGATCGCACCAAATCCGATTTTATCAGTATCGCCGCACATGAGTTGCGTACCCCTTTGACCGTGCTGCGCGGTTACAGCAAAATGCTGCTCAACGATGTTGTCATCGCCGAAAATCCTCACCGACTGGAATTGGTCAAGGGCATACACACAGGAGCAATCCGGCTACAGGAAATTGTCACCAGTATGCTTGATATTACCAAAATTGACAGCCGGGTGTTGGAACTTTACCCAGAGCCGTTGTACCTGCCTTCGGTCATCGAATTGACTGCTCAAACCTTTACCGAGCCATTGACGGAGCGCAAGCAAACCCTGACCATGGCGGATATGAGCAACCTGCCATCAATTATGGCCGATCCTGATGCTTTGCAAAAAGTCTTTCATCATCTGATTGCCAACGCCATTAAATACACCCCCGACGGCGGCAAAATCACCATCACCGGCCGCTGCCTGAACGGCGACACAGAGGCAATTGAGATTGTCGTCAGCGATACCGGCATCGGTATTGATCCGGCGGCGCAAGAGTTAATCTTTACTAAATTTTATCAAACCGGCGAATTAGCCCTTCATTCCACCGGCAAAACTGTTTTCAAGGGCGCCGGGCCGGGGCTGGGGCTGGCCATTGCCCGTGGTATCATCAAAGCTCACCACGGCGAAATCTGGGTTGAGAGCCGGGGCCACAATGAAGAAACGATGCCCGGCAGCCACTTTCACGTGGTGCTCCCCCTACGCCAGAAAAATTGAGCCGGGCCGTTAAAACTGGCGTTAATCCCCAAAAATTGTACAATTTTATACCTGTCTACCCAAAACTGCTCACCCTGCATGTCATTTCGAGGCTGAAAGCCGAGAAATCTCTGAGACCCTTGTCTGCAACCTACGGATTAGGACGCTTTGCGTCTCGCTGCTAATGTCGCTCGAAATGACATGGCTGAGTAGTCACGTCTACCCAAAACTTATAACAAGGAGTATCTTCAATGACCTACACCCTGGAAAAACACGTTGCCATTGAAGCCGTAACCAGGGCAGCCGGCCTGTGTATGGCTGTCCGGGCTGATATAGTGGACGCAGACTCGCTCCAGAAGGATGACAAAAGTCCGGTTACTATTGCCGACTTTGGGGCGCAGGCACTGGTGTGTCAGCATCTTCTGGCTGCTTTTCCTCAAGATACGATTGTGGGCGAGGAAGACTCAACTGACCTGCAAAAGCCGGAGCATGAGGCTAAATTAGCTCAGGTGAGCGAGTATGTCCGCCGCTTTCAACCCGATGCTACACCCCAGACGATTTGCGGCTGGATTGATGCTGGCAACGGCGCTGTCACCCGGCGTTTCTGGACGCTCGACCCGATTGATGGCACCAAGGGTTTTTTGCGCAATGATCAATACGCCGTCGCTCTGGCGCTTGTTGAAGATGGTGAGGTTAAAGTAGGCGCGCTGGCCTGTCCGGTCTTACCTTTAAATTTGGACCGGCCAGACAGCTCTGTTGGAGTTGTTTTTGTGGCTGTGCGCGGCCAGGGGGCGGCCATAGCCCCCTTGCACAGCGACGTGTTTGTTCCAATCCATGTGACCAGCGAGACAAATAAAGCAGGGATGCGTTTTGCCGAAAGCTTCGAAGCAGCGCACGGCGACCAGGCCCGGCAGCAGGCGGTGGCCCAGGCGACCGGCATTACTCAGCCCTCGCTGCGGATGGACAGCCAGGCCAAATATGGCATAGTCGCCCGGGGTGATGCCGCGCTGTATCTGCGTCTACCTTCACCTAAAGCGCCGGATTATCGCGAAAATATTTGGGACCATGCCGCCGGCGCCTTGATTGTCGAAGAAGCCGGGGGGCGGGTGACAGACATGTACGGCCGCCCGCTGGACTTTGCCACCGACCGTAAAATGCACCAGAATCGCGGCGTTATTGTCAGCAATGGGCGGCTGCACGCAGCGGTGATAGAGGCGCTGGCGCAATTATAAGCGACCAATTATTTGTTCTCCACGGAAGCTGGCCCGGATATTACTGTAAGCGGGGTAATTCTGCTGCCGGCTGGCTCCGTTGGGAAGTCGTCCGGCAGCGTATTACCCGCCTTCTCCAATAGATTGTTCAGCCGTTTTAACATATTGGCAGTTTCAACAGACAGAGGTTCATCAAGCTCGCTGATCATAGTTTGTACTTCTGCTAATCTTGTTTGTAAATCGGTTACTTGTAGGAGCGGCTTGGGAGCGGCTGTAGGAACTGACTGGCGCATTAAATGGTTGGACAAGATTTGAATGACAATGACCAGAAGCGGCGCTAAAATCAAGCCCAACAGTCCAAAATCGTTGGCCAGGACCACCATGCCTAATACCATTAGCAGCGAACTGTAACGCTGGCGGTCAAAAAAGTGGGGTTCGACCACTAATTCCAGAATAAGAAAGATAGCTCCGGTGCAAATAGCCGCGGCAATGGCAAGCGATGGATTACCGGGCAGGCCGATTAAAAGGGGCAGCATCGCCGCTAATGGCGCTCCGACCAATGGAATTGAACCAAAAAGAACGCCGATCAAGGCTAAGGTGATAGGATAGCTAAGGCCCAGGCTCCAATAACCAAACGCCAGCAGCACTCCGGCCAGGAGACCTTGAACCAATTCGCTGCGGATGTAAGCGCCCACGCCATCCTCAATATTTCGCCAGACATCCCGCGCTCCAATGCGCTGTTCTGCCGGCAGCAGCGAAAGCCACAGCCGCTCGAAGCGGGCGCGATCTATACTCCAGTAAATGCTCAAAACCAGAATTATAAATATTTGGCCGATGAGGGTAAAAAAGCCTGAGGTAACACCGAACAATGTTTGAAAAAGTACGGCGCCTTGCTCACCGGCCAGCGTATTGTAAAATTCCAGGGGTGGGGGCAGCCGTTTGGCGACCGCTTGCTGAAAGGTAGTGCCTTGCGGCCACTCTGCTTTGATAACCTCATAGGTTAAGGCAAAATTGTTGGCGGCTCGTTGGAGTTCGGTGAGTAGCAGCCCACTAATAGTGTAGAATAGGACGCCTATTATCACCAGACCAACCGCGTAGATCAGGGTTGAAGCGACGCCGGGTGACAGCTTGTAGCGCCGGTTCAGGGAATTGATCAGCGGGCGAACGGCGGCGGCCATAGCCAACGACAGCAAAAACTGGATAAACTCAACCCTGAACTGCCACAGCAGCACCACAACGGTCGTGGTCCCCAAAATGACCGTCGCAAACCAGGCCAGCCGTTTCATAGGTCTGTCTCAGAAGGAGCAAATTGAGCTAACACACTATCCAGGTCGGCAGCAATGGCTTCCAGTTTCTCTTCAACCTGATCGCTTTCTTCATCGGGTATTAACTCTTTGTTGCGGATGTGCTGCCGCATATCTTGAATTAGTGCTTGGGCTTCGTAACGCAGCAGGCTGAACGAGTCCCGTCCTGCCGGCGTTTCTTGTTCGACGGCAGCCGGTCCAATCAGAAAGCGATCGAGGAAAATTTGGATAATAGCCGCCATCGGAATCGCCAGAATTGCACCCACGACCCCCAGCAATGAGCCAAAAGCAGCAATGGATAACAGCGTGACAATGGGGTTAACCCCAACAGACTCGTCCATGATGCGCGGCACCAAGACATTGTTTTCTAGCTGTTGAATAATAAGCGTGGCCACCACAACCCAAACCGCCAGCATGGGGTCTAGGGAAAGGGCCAGCAGAAAAGCCGGAACGGCCCCCAGGGTAGGTCCAATCCAGGGCACAGCTTCCATCAAACCGGCAATCAGGGCCAGTACCAGGGCATAAGGCAGCCCAATCAGCAGGTAAGCAATCAGCGATAGAGTGCCGATAATGACACACAGCAGCGTTTGGCCGCGAACGTAAGCGCCGACTTTAATCTCGATTTCGGCAAAAATATCACGCGCTTCGTCTCGCCAGCCCATGGGCATTAATAAGAGGATGGCCCGAACAGCGCGCTGGCCTTCGATAATCCAATGAAACCCCAACAGCAGCGTTGCCAACGTAACAAAGGTACTCCAGCCAATCCAATTGCCATAACTCATTACCTGAATGACCGCTGCCAGTGTTTCCTCTTCTTCGGTGAGAGAAACGGCCGGCTGGCTTGTTGGGAGGTGGGCGGAAAAAGAGAGGGAGGGTGGTTGCGAAGGTAGCTGCTGCCCTAAGCGCCAGATGAGCCGGCTGCGCGAGCTTATCATCAGCTCCCGTAAACTCTGGTAATAATCGGGCAGCGAAGCGGCAATGGTTGTTACCTGCTCAATCAACAATGGCACAACCAGAAACCCGAAACCCATCAGCAGGCCGAATAAAACTACGTACACTAAAATAGCGCCCAGAACGGGGGATAATCCGCGGCGCTGCAACCAGGCTACTACCGGCTGCATGGCGATGCCGATAGTAACAGCTACAAATAAAATGAAGACGGCCAGCCGGTAGTGATAAAGTAGCCAAAAAACAGAAGCAACCGCCAGAACTGTTAGCGTTGCCAAAATAATCCGGCGAGTACTCCAACCAGGTAGAAATGGAGGAATTGTTTGAGTCATAAATATGCCTTATTAAAGCATACTTTCAGATCGGCCCCAAATTTTATCGGTGAGATAAGCGGCTAACCGCGTAGCCAGAGCGCCCAGGATGAGACTTAACACGCCAAAGGTTAGCTGCCATTTCAAATCTTTGTTTTTGATTAAGGGGTTTTTCATTTTGTTCTCGCTTTTATCATTATTGGTCTTCATGAGAGGCAGATATATTATACACACCCTTCAGCAGGGTAATTCTAATTTGAGTGGTAAAGAAGGATATAACTTTGGGTATATTTATGGTTCACCGTAAATTTGTAGTTATTATTTCAGCTAATATTGAGTGGAAAATTCTGAAAATGCTGCTGCCTCCACTTGAGTTAAATTCTTCGCCGCTGGGACAGTGGTTTGAGATTGTCCTGAAAGTAGGCTCGATAATTGAACCGGTGCTGTTCTTTCACGGCGGCTGGGGCAAAATTGCGGCGGCCGCTTCGACCCAGTATGTGCTTGACCGTTGGTCGCCCCGGCTGTTGGTCAACCTGGGTACATGCGGCGGTTTTGAAGGCGAAATTGAAAAGGGAACCATTATCCTGGTGGAGCGGACACTGGTTTACGACATCATCGAGTTGATGGGTGATCGCGACGAGCATCTGGCCCACTATACCACCCGGCTCGATCTTTCCTGGCTGAAGGAGGATTATCCCCACCCGGTCCGGCGAACCCTGCTGGTTTCTGCTGACCGGGATGTGCTGACGGCAGACATTCCCCGGCTAAAAGCCGAATTTGGCGCGGTGGCCGGAGATTGGGAGTCCGCGGCCATCGCCTGGGTAGCGGCTCGCCAGCAAACGCCTTGCCTCATCCTGCGCGGAGTCAGCGATTTGATTGGCGGCAGCGGCGGCGAAGCCTACGATGGTAATATTCACGTTTTTGTCGAGGGGACAACTAAGATTTTGAAGAATTTGATCGCGGCGCTGCCGGATTGGTTGGCGCAGGCAGATGTATAATGCCTTAGCAGTTGAAGCTTTGCCTCTTGAGCGGGAACTTTGCCACGAATTTCACGAATTAACTCGAAAATTTTTGGTGAAAATTTGTGTAATTCGTGGCGAAAACTCCCTTTGGGTCTGGCGTATTCGAATTGGGGAAGCGAGGAATCAAAAAACCCGCACCAGGGAGGCGGGTTTTTGACAAGGGTTGGTTTTTACTTACGCTTCGGCTTCAGCCGCTTCCGCTGGCTGCTCCGCTTCAGCTTGCGACTTCTCCACTTCGGCCAGCAGCCGCTCCTCTTCGGCTTTGCTCAGGCGCTCGCGTTCCAAAATACCGCCTTCGGGCAGGACATGCACTTTGATAGTTGTCGCCACATCAATCATCAACTTGATGGTAACTTCCTGCTCGCCCAATTGCCGGATGGGTTCAGGCAGGGCAACCTTGCGCTTGTCAATTTCCAAACCCGTTTTGGCCTTAATGCCGTCGGCAATATCGGTCGAAGTAACCGAGCCGTACAGCTTGCCGGTTTCACCGGCACGGCGCTCATAAAAAAGCTCCAGCCCGGCCAGTTGATTGGCCATGGCCTGGGCGTCGGCCATTTCGTGGGCGCGGCGCTTCTCGGCCGCCTTGCGAATAGTCTCCGCTTGTTTCAATGCCCCCGGTGTTGCCAACACCGCCATACTGCGCGGAATTAAATAATTGCGTCCAAAGCCGTCGGCTACCTTTTTCACGTCGCCGGCATAGCCCAAATTGTCAACGTCCTGAATTAATAAAACTTTCATCAGTGTTACTCCCATTACTTCAAAGATAAAATACAAATACCTGAAACGTAAAACGTAATGGTTTTGGGTGAAACACAGCTTCACCATAAGCCATTACCTTTTAAGGTCAAGCACACAAACGGCAAGTATACTCCAAAGTAAAAGATTGTCCAAATTCTTTGCTTAAGATTGGAGATTTGCGATTGGCAATGCTATAATTTTGCCCACTTTACCCCTGAAAGGACCCTGTTTCCATGCGTCTCGACGCCTTAATCTATGCTCAAAACCACCGGAGCGAAGCCTTAACCGATTTACAGGCGCTGCTCCGTATCCCCAGCATCAGCACCTTACCCGAAAGTCAGGGCGATATGCAGCGGGCCGCCCAATGGCTGGCCGACAAATTGGGCAGTATCGGCCTGCAAAATGTAAAAATTCTGCCCACCCCCGGCCATCCCATCGTTTATGGGGACTGGCTCCAGGCCGATTCAGCTGCGCCGACGGTTCTGATTTATGGCCATTATGATGTCCAGCCGGTTGACCCCCTCGCCGAGTGGCTGACCCCTCCTTTTGAACCCACCGTCAAAGGGGATGATCTGTTTGGCCGGGGTACCACCGACGACAAAGGCCAGCTTTATATTCACATTGCTGCGGTGGAGGCTTACCTCAACACTGCCGGACGGCTCCCGGTCAACGTCAAATTTATGTTCGAAGGTGAAGAAGAGATCGGCAGCCCCAACATTGCCGACTTCATTCAAACCCACCTCGATCTGCTCAAAGCCGATGTGGCCCTTATCTCCGATACCCACATTCTTAACCCGCACACCCCCCTGATAATTACCGGCGTGCGCGGCCTGGCCTATATGGAAGTAACCCTGCGCGGCTCGCAGCACGACCTGCACTCCGGCGCTTATGGCGGCGTGGTCGAAAATCCGCTCAACGCAATGGTCCGGCTGCTGGCCTCGCTCAAAGACGACCAGGGCCGCATCACCATCCCCGGTTTTTATGATGATGTGCAGGAACTTTCGCCCGCTGAACGAACTGCCTTGAATAATGGCCTGATTACCGACGAGTCGGTTTTGGCCGAGACCGGCGCACCGGCTCTGTGGGGCGAAGCCGGTTACACCACTGTTGAACGCAAAAGCGTGCGGCCCACCCTGGACATTCACGGTATCAAAGGCGGCTTCATCGGCGCGGGACAAAAAACAGTTATTCCGGCGGTAGCCAGCGCCAAAGTAAGCATGCGCCTGGTTCCCAACCAGAGCGCCGAGCATATCGCCCAGCTATTTATTGACCACATCCACCGCCTCGCTCCCCCAACGATGGAAGTTTCGGTGGAAAAGTTGAATTGCAGCGACAGTGCGGTAGTAGACATCTCTTCCTCAGCCGTCGAAGCCGCTGCTGAGGCTTATGAACAGGGCTTTGGCCGGCGACCCTTTTACCTGCGCGAAGGGGGGACTATTCCTGTTGTTGGCCTCTTCAGCCACTTGCTCCAGACCCCGGTGGTGCTGATGGGCTTTGGCCTGCCCGACGACCGGCTTCACGCCCCCAACGAAAAATTTCATCTGCCCAATTTTTACCGGGGCATCGAAACGGTGATCCATTATTTTGATATTCTCGGTGGTAAGCGCGGATGACTTATAAAGCTGGTGCGTGGTTAAAGTATTGTGCACCACGCACCACGTTGTTTTAGATTATTTATGACAATAAAGTTCTATCCGCACATCTACCTCTCCCCTCACTACGATGATGCTTCGCTGTCGTGTGGGGGAGCTATTCATCAGCAAACCGAAAAAGGTCAGGCGGTGCTGGTGGTCACGATTTTTGCCGCCCCACCCTCATCAGGTGAGCCGCTCTCAACCTATGCCGAAACTATGCACCGGGCCTGGGGCAATCCCGCCGATGTGGTTGCCGTGCGCCAGGCCGAAGACCGGGACTCGCTGGCGGTGTTGGGGGCCGATTATCTCCGGCTCAACTTCAATGATTGCATTTATCGGGGATATCCCGACCGGGGGCGGTGGTTCTACAATAGTGATGATGAATTATTTGGCACGATTCACCCTGATGATGAACCGCTTATCCCTCAGCTTGTGGCGGCCTTGCTGGAATTGATCCCCTATGAAGAAGCCGAAACAACCGTCTACGCCCCCTTAAGTGTGGGCCACCACGTTGACCACCAATTGGTCCATACCGCTGCCTGGGAACTGCGCCGGCAGGGCTGGTCAATAGCCTTTTATGAGGATTATCCTTACGCCGACCCCGCCTCGCGCTTTGCCGCCGCCGGGTGGAGCCAATATGCGCTGGCCCCTACCCTGGCGGCTCAACAAGCGGCTCGTTTGCAGCCGCACCTGCGGTTTCTATCTGAGGAAAATTTGCAGGCCAAATTAAACAGCATCCGGGCCTATCGTTCACAACTGGAAACCCTGTTTGGCAGTGAAGCAGGCATGACCCAACAGTTGCGTCACTATGCCCTTCGCATCGGCGAGGAAGGTCTGGCCGAACGGATTTGGGTTCCAGGTTAAACCTTAGTACAGCTTTGCCTTAGTTCGTGACGAAATCAAGGCGAGTAGATACCTCCACAGAAGTCATATCATTCCG
>JAKLJP010000049.1 GCA_023151115.1 Anaerolineae bacterium | reverse complement strand
GCCACCTTCGACACCTGGTCGTGGCTGCTGGCTGAAGTGCGTCAGGCTTTGGAACCCCTCACCCCCACCCATCAGCTTGTCGCTGTCGCCAAAACCAAAGCCACCCTGGAAACGGCTATCGCCCTGCTCAAGGAATTGGGCCATACAGACATTATCGCCTTCGCCGACGATCTACAGCAGAAGTTACCTGAACTGTTGGCTCCGTTGGAGTGGCTGGAGCAACACCTGACCCCTGTGCTCAAGAACTTGGCGGCTGACACCCAAGCCTTTGTCCTGTGGGCCTGGCAGCAACGCCACACCTTGAACTTGAACCTCGAGACTGACCTCCCCGCCAGCCTACGCTCTATCGTGCCGCTCGTCTGGGAGACCCTGGGACTCTTCCACCGCTCCTCCAGCTTGGCCGAGTCCTTGCACAGTTGGCTGCGCCCCCACTTACAAATTCACCGGGGCAGGCCTCAATGGTTACTACCGTTGCTCCAACTCTTCTGGAACCACCACGAGTTTGAACGGGGCAAGCGCAGCGGCTCTAGTCCCCTGGAGTTAGCCGGTGTGCCGGATGCTCTTTCTCTGGCGGAGGTATTAGACCAATTGTTCCGACCCACGCCAGCTACCTAGCCAGGGTAATTTATTTTTTAAGGTGCCAAAAGTGTCAACCTATTTCAGCCCGTAATTGAACCATCCCAATTGATTGTACCGAATTTGGAGTGAATAACCAAACTTCATCTGAGCCGGTGATTTAGCCTTGAATCGCTTTACCCACCGGGGGTTTTATGCTAAACTTAAGCAATTATTTTAGTGGAGAAGCCAAGTATGCCAATTTGTCGAGATTGCCAGGGCACCGGCCAGCGCGAAATCAGGCGAGAGATCATGACTCGCTGTCCCGATTGCGGCGGCAGCAAGGTATTACCTAACGGCGCGGAGTGCAAACGCTGCAACAAGCATGGCGAGGTGGGCACCGGTGAGTTTAAGGTGCAAAAGAAACTGTGCCAGACCTGTTTGGGCAGTGGCAAGGTGACAGAAGGCTCGTTGACCACCTGGTTTTTGGTCTGGGTGGTGCCGTCAACGCTGCTGATTCTGGGGGCCGGGGCAGCCGGTATCTGGGCGGCCCATACTTTTGTGCAAAATCCTTGGGTTACGGCGACCGTAGCTGTGCTCTTTTTCGGCGGCTGGGGGGCGGTCATCTCCTATTTTATCGGTCAGATGCCTCGTATGGGCGAAATCTCGCCGACGAACTGGTTTCTCATCCGGGCTATTCCGACCACAATCGTGGCGTTGGGGGCTGGTGGGCCCTTGGTCTGGGCTTCGTGGGTGATGCTGGCGAGCGCCCCAATTACCGCTATTCTGGCGATTGTGATTTTCGCTGTTTGGGGTGTAGTGATGTATTATTTTATCAGCCATATGCCGGAGTGAAAACCTGGTGCGTGGTGTGTAATAGAATTAGCTTAAATCTAATAATGAGGTCTGTATGGTAAAAGTAAAAGGTATTTATGACGGCACAAAAATTGTATTGCTTGAACCTGTATCCCTATTGCCAAATACTCCGGTCGAAGTCTTGATTCCTGAACAAGAACAACTTTACTGGCAGCAACTTTTGGAATTGGGATTAATTAAAGAAGTCCGCTCTCAATTATTGCCCGGTTCTGAGTTTGTGCCTGTTCGTGTAAGTGGTGTACCTGTTTCTGAAACAATTATTAAGGATCGGCGCTAGTGGGTCATTACTATTTTGACAGCAGCGCCCTTATTAAACGGTATGTAGTTGAAACTGGAACAACTTGGGTAAACAACTTGTGCCAGGTAAGTCAGGGACACGCCTTTTATGTGGTACGTATTAGTGGGGCAGAACTCATTGCCGCTTTATTTCGCCGGGTGCGGAATGGCGACATCGCTCTGACGGATGGTCAGGCGGCGGCAATTCAATTCAAAGCCGATTTTCGTAACTATTATCAGGTGGTTGAAGTAACTGAACAGTTAATTGACTCGGCGATGATATTGGCAGAGAAACATGGCCTACGTGGCTATGACGCTGTTCAACTCGCTGGTGCGGTTGCTTTACAGTCTGTACGCGCTGCTCTCTCTTTGCCACCTATCACCTTTGTTTGCGCTGACAATCAGCTTAACACAGCCGCTGTAGCTGAAGGTCTTCCTGTAGAAAATCCAAATAACTACTAATTTTACTTAGTCATGGTCGCAGTTATGCCACCCTCCTATCGTGCGCTAAGGAAAATTAGTGTTCTGCCGCTTGCCCTGTTTGTTCTTCTATCTTGTACTCTCGCTCCTACTCCGGCTCAAAGTTCCCCTGACCGGCTCTATCTCTTTGATGTCAGTGACCTGCATCTTAACCATTACGAAACCTGCATCGCCTCAACCGGCGAACCAAGTCCATGCGAGCTGGACACGCCGCCACCCGGCAAATCCTACCCGGATTTACTGCGTGATTACGATACCCTCATTTTTTTAGCCACCTTGCAAGGTCTGGTCAATCGAGACCGGCCACAACTCTACCTGGAGCACGATTATCAACGTCTGGAGACGCCGGGGGTGGACAGCTTCTGGCTAGAAAAATATCAAGAGGCCGGTCAACCCTATGGCTGGCTGGCCCAAACAAAAATCGTCAAGTTGAACAGCCTGACCGAGGTGCTGGCAACCTTTGACGACCAAGTGGAGGGGGTTGTCCTGTGGGACCCGGCGGTTCCGGCCACGCTCAACGTAGCGACAACCATCGCCGGGGTGGAAAATCTGGCCGTGCTGCGGGCCGGCAGCGAAATCGAAGCCGAAATTACGGCGCGTTTGTCCGTTCGACAATCGCTGGTGGGATTGTTCAAACTCGGCGCAGCCACCCTGCCCAACAGCGCCACCCCCTCTTCTGGCTCACCCAAAACCGATGCCTATTTGTGGGCCAAAGAAAAATATTTGGATACGGGCCGCGCCAATCCCCTTTTTTTGGCCTATTTTGAGGATGGCTGGCCGGCGACGCGCTATGCCCAAAACAAAATGACGCGCGGCGGGGTCTACGCGCTGGAACGGGATTATGTGGTCCAGCAGGCCGGCTTTGCCTTCGACTTGTCGCCCTGGGCCGACGAAGCTCCCAACGATGACCCCGCCCAACCCATCGGCGCAGATGCGGCCACCCTCAAAGCTATTGTCGAGGCGGCGGAGGCTCAGGCGGGCGGGCGGTTGATCAAAGTTTGGGGCTTTATCCCCTGGTACGAAAAATATGCGGCTGAGCCGGGCCTGGGTTCAACCCGGCACACGCCGATCAAAGGGGAGTGGGAGAGTACCTGGCTGTTCTCGCAACATGGAGCCTATCTGCAAGGCGGCGGCGGCGATGTCTTTGGCCTGGCGATGGCCAATGTATCAGTTCACAAATTTGGCCCGCGCCCCACGCTGCGCACGCCGCTCGTTCCACCCACAACTACCGACCTGATCAAAAAAGGGTATTTAACCTCCGCCGGCAGGGTGTCGCCCGACCGGACGTTTGTGCTTTTTTATATGGGCGATTACGACCTGGCTCACCCGGTTCAAATTTTGCTGGCGAATTACGCCGCCTCGCCCTGGCAAGACAAGCGCCGGGGGGAAATTCCGCTGGCCTGGGGACTTAACCCGGCCCTGGTCGAAGATATTCCCGGCATTATCAGCTATTTGTATGCCACTCGAAGCGAGCAGGATTTTTTTGTAGCCGCCAATAGCGGCGCGGGCTATCTCAATCCCGATGCTCTCTCGGAAGTGGGCCTGCTCCGCTGGCTGGGGCGCAGCCACGACTTTTACCGCAAATACGGTTATGATACCCAGGGCTTTTTGCTCAACGGCAACGGCGCGGCCATGTCGCAGCTTCGCCTGGATGCCTTTACCTTTTTAGCCCCGGCCGGTATTCTGACCCCCGATTACGAAATTGACGAACCCTGGCCGCGTTTGCAGCTCGGCACACCGCTCTCCGCTGTTGCTACCGAAGCCCTGGCCGGCACGCCCGACGTGGCCGCCGAAGCGGTTCATCAAGCCTACCGGCGCGTGGTTTTAGAGCAGGGCCGCCCGCCGTTTTTGGCCTTTCGCTCTTCGTTTCAATCGGCCACATTTTTGTGGGGGGTGCGGGATAGGCTACAGGCGCAGGATAAGACGGGGCAGATTTTGGGGGAAAATGGAGAGGTGCTGCATCCCAATTATACGGTGGTTGATCCGTATACGTTTTTTGCCTTGTTGGAAAGAGCTTTAGAGTAAGAATTGACTTGACCCAGACAGCGATCTATAATATAGCTAATTAGTTAGCTAATTGGAGGGTAAAATGAACAACCTGTGGCGTGTTTCGGCGACGGAGGTCAAGAATTCTTGGGGACGGGTCGTGCAGCGGGTGCTGCAACGCCACGAGCCTGCTCTGGTGGAAAGCAAGGGTGTGGCTACGGTGGTTATTTTGCCCGCTGCTGAGTATGAGCGGTTGGTTGCCGTTCAGGAGTTTGAAAAACGGAAGCAGCAACAGTTAGCCCTGCTCGATCAGGCAGAGCGATTGGCTAAAGAGACGGCTCAACGCCATAATGATCAGCTCTTGCCCGATTCCAGCGAAATTATCCTTGAATTGAGAGAAGAGCGGGATGGCGAACTCCTGGGTGTGCGTTGACGCCAGTCTGGTTATCAAATTGGTTGTTGAAGAAGCTTACAGCCCAGAGGCGCGGGCCTTATGGCGAGTGTGGCTTCACGAAGGGCGTAACATTGCTGCGCCGCCATTGCTGCGTTATGAAGTAACTTCCGTCTTACGCAAGCACATCGTCCGCGGTCTGCGCACGGTAACGGAGAGCCGGCAGGCCCTTGACATGGCTCTCTCTTTTGATATTCAATACCTTGAACCCGCCAATTTTCACCGGCGGGCTTTTGATTGGGCCGATAGCTTGGGGCGACCCGCTACGTATGATACCCATTACCTGGCTCTGGCTGAGTATCTGGCCTGTGATTTTTGGACAGCCGATGAGCGGTTAGTTAACGCAGTACAGAGCGCATTTCCGTGGGTTAAGTGGTTGGGACAAGTAGAAAGTCGCCCGTCTTAATTAGAATGGACGACTTGAACCAAGCTTAATCCATTTTCTCCTTCACCAGCCCGTAAATTTCTCCCGGCTCGGCATGCCGCCCCAACCCTTTTTTGGAAAAAATCAATTCCCCATTGACAGTCACTTCAAACTTGCCGCCGCTGGTGGGGATGAGGGTCAGCGACTCAATTTGAGCTTCAAGCTCCTTATCATCCAGCAATTCATGCCACAGGCTCACGGCCCGCGGAGTGTAGTTTCAAACCCGGCAGTATTCCAGGGTGATGGTGAGCATAAGTTGATCCTCCTGAAGAATGAGGCGATGCACAGTGAGGCGAGGAGGCGATGACACGTCAAAGGTTTCGCCTCCTCGCCTCTTCGCCTCTTCGCTTCCTCGTTTCACCGCTCCTGGCGGCGCATACGCTCTCGCGGGGGGCGGCGCACCGGCTTGCGGGCGTAGTCCACAGAGCCGGCTTTCATAAAGGGCACGTTGATTTTTCCCAATTTGACCAGCAGAATAAACACGCCAATCAGGGCAAAAATGATCGAGACAACCATCGAGGTGCTGATGGCTGTGCCAAAAAAGCGGGGCTGGTCGGGTCGGAACAGCTCGATCCAGGTGCGGCCCACCCCGGCGATGACGAGGGCGCTGGCGGCAATCACCCCGGTTTTCAGCCGGTCGCCATAGCGGACAATGAGCCAGGTGAGCAGCCCGACAAACAGCAGATTCCAGATCATTTCGTAGGCAAAGGTCGGGTGGAAGCGGGTGGTTTCAAAGGGGTACTGGGTCATATCGTTCCAGGGAGCAATGCGGTGGGCGGCTTCGATGGGAATACCCCAGGGCAGCGTGGTCGGCGGGCCGTAGAGTTCCTGGTTGATGTAATTGCCCAGGCGGCCAATGGCCTGGCCCAGCAGCGCGCCGGGGCCAATGGCGTCGGCCAGCAGCCAAAAGTCAATTTTGTTGCGTTTGGCGTAATACCAGCCTACCAGGGCGGCCAGCATGACCCCGCCCAGAATGTTCAAGCCGCCCTGGTTGATGTAAACAACGGACAGGGGATCCGTCAGGTAGCGCTGCCCCCCGCCGATGATGTCGGAAACCACGTACCAAATTCTGGCCCCGACGATGCCGGAAATAAGCAGCCAAATCAGCGCGTCCCAGACCAGGTTGGGGTCTTCGCCCTTGCGCTTGAAATACCAGGCCGCGTACCAGGCTCCAGCCAGCGCCCCGGCCACCACCAGCAGGCCGTACCAGCGGATGGGAATTTGAAACGAACCAAAATCGAAGGTGTAGAGAATAGGATCAAGCATAAATTTACCTCAAGAAAGATTGGAAGAATGGAAGGTTGGAGAATAGTAAAAAAATCAACCTTCCACTTTTTACTCAATATAGCCTAACGCCCGCAGTTGTTTTCTTAAATTTTCGTCATCGTCAAAGTTAAGCGCCGGAGCAGTCGTCCAGTTTGCCGGGCGGCGAGCAACGGCTTTGGCGATGCTGTTTTCTAATTTGCTAACAAGTTGAGCGACTCGCTCCGGCTGCGTGGCCGCAAGATCAGTTTCCTCTTGTGGGTCTGCCTGCAAATCATACAGTTCATCTTTAATTCCGGCAATTCGCACCAGTTTGTAACGATCTTCGGCATCGTAGATGGCCCAGCGATTGAGCCGGCAGTGAAAACTTTCGATCATGCGGGGCACGTGGGTTTCCATCATGCCCAGGAAGGTATTCGGCGGATAGGCTTCGACCAAAACGGTTTCCTGTTCAGGCTCGTAGCCTTGTACGGTACGCGCCAGGCTCAACCCTTTTATTTCACCGGCGGGGCGATAGGTTGACTCGGTTGGATGAACTTTGGCGGCGTCAAGGATGGTATGAAAGATGCGCCGGGTTGATACGGTTTTGCCAATCCGCTGGCCGGCGGCCCTGGGGCCGGGAAATTTAACGATGAGGGGCACATGCACCAGTTCTTGATAGGTGACAAAAGAGTGGCCCATAAAGTTGTGTTCGCCCAGGCCCTCACCGTGGTCGGCCACAATGATGGTCAGGATATTCTCCTGGCGGCTCAAAAACTCCAACAACTGGCCCAGCAGGTGATCCTGATAAGCTACCTCGGCATCGTACAGATCGCTGAGGACTCTGGCCTCCATCGGCTTGAAACGTTCTTCCAGGGGTAATAACCAGCGAAACGCCTGCGAGTTGTAGTTACGCACAAAGTCACGGACGGCACGATCTTCTTTAAAGTAGGGCGCAAACTGGTTAATATAACTTTCGGGCAGGGTATAGGGGGTGTGAGTCTGCATTAAGTTGACGAACAGAAAGTGAGGTTTGGCGGTGGGACTGGTCTGCGCCCGGCTCAGACATTCGTGGACATCCCGCACGGTTTTGGCCGTATCGCCCTTAAAATTAGCCAGCCAGGTCCACATCGAAACAAAGGCCGGGTGCATGAACAGGCGGAACCAAAACTCTGAGTGGGCAAAAACATTTTGCACCGGGTAGGAAGCCTTGCGCAGAAGTTGAGTGTACCACTCCCATAGGCCGTCCAGCGGCCAGGGCAACCGGTTGGATGAGCGCGGCACCGAGGGCACCGCGCCGCTGTAATTGTAGAAGGTATCGAAGCCCCGCTTTAAACCATTGTTCAAAATACCGACCAGGGGGTTGTTGCAAAAGCCAACGGTGTGATAGCCGTTGAGGTGTAACAGGTGGGCCAGCGTATCAAAGCTGTGGTCAAGGGTCGAGTGAGCCTGAAGGGTTTGGTGGGTGGTGGGGTACTCGCCGGTAAAAATAGAGGTGTGGGCCGGGATGGTCCATTGGGCCGGGCTGATGCCGTTTTCAAATACGGTGGCCTGTTGGGCAAAGGCGTCAATGTTGGGCGAAGTGGGCCGGGTGTAGCCGTAGGTAGTCAGCCGGTCACGCCGGTGTGTATCTAAAACCAGTAAAACTATATGAGGAGTTTGTTTTTTAACCATTGAAGAGGAATATCCTTAGGGGCGGGCCGGGCGGCGGCGTTTGGGTTGGGGGGTAGGATGGGTGAAGGGGTTGGTCGCCAGGGCCGGGTTGCGGCGGCGGTAGATCATCAGGCCCAGACCAATCAGGATCAGGACCGCACCCACAATTTGGGCTGTAGGCACAGCGCCAAGCGTCCAGGCGTCGGGGCGTAAAAATTCGATGAGAATCCGCCCGGTGGAGTACCAGATCAAATACAACGAGAGCAGGTCGCCATCCAATAGTTTATGAGCGTATTTGCGGGCGATCCACATGAGCAGGCCAAACCCTACCAAATTCCAAAGCGACTCGTACAGGAAGACCGGATGGAAGGTGGTTGTTTCCAGGGGATAAGCGGTCAAATCATTGTAAGGCGGGATGCGCTGGTTGGCGTTGGTGATGGTAATGGCCCAGGGTAAATCGGTGGGTGGGCCATAAAGTTCCTGGTTGAAAAAGTTGCCCCAGCGGCCAATGGCCTGGGCTAATAACATCCCCGGTGCAATATTATCAAGCCAGCGCCAAAAGTTCAGGTGGTGGCGGCGGGCATAGATAAAGACCGCCAAAATGCCGCCTAACAGCGCACCATAAATGCCAATGCCCCCCTGCCAGATCATCAAAGCGGTGGGAAAAGGGATGGCTACCCCAAAGAGGGTAATCGTGGTAAAGGGCTGTTCAATAAAGTAATAGCTGAACCCCCGGCTGCCGCCGGCGGGAGACGAGAGAACGTGATATAACCGGGCGCCAATAATGCCCAGAATTAAACACCAAATCAGCACATTCCAGGCATGATCCGGGTCTTCTTTTTTGCGGCGGGCTTCTATCGAGGCAATATAGGCCGCCGCCAGCGCGCCGGCTACAATTAATAACCCGTACCAGCGCACAACAAAAGGGCCTGCTTGAAATAAAGTGGGGTCTGCCGGGGAGGGCATAACTTCTCCTTCGAAAATAGACCGGAGTGCAAACCTTGGTTTGCCAAAAAAGCAAAGCAAGCTTTGGCCTCCATTTTCATCATCGGTGGCGTGCTCTGGCTCGTGAACACTCCTCTGAAATAGTAATCAGTGAGCAATAATAGTTTACTGATTTCGCTGTTAAGCAACAAGGGCCTATTATAGCATAGGGTTGGCTAAATAAATAAATTTGCCTGCGACACACGTTCTAAATTGTGGTATAATTGGATTATGTGGACAATCTGAACAGGGTAGATCAGTTTGATGCCAAAATTGAACGCAACCGGACTTAATTTATTGCATGAGTTTGTGCAGCAGTGGCGCCAGATTTCCGGCAGCAATCTTTTTGCGCTTTCCCAGGCCGGGGAACTGTTGACCCACACCAACGGGATGCACCAGATCGCCTGGCCTGAGATTTTTCCTCAGCTCTCGCCCGATAAACCCACTTTTGTTACCTATGTTAACCAAAAGTTGCTGGCTGTGCCTCTTTTCGATGGACAGCAGGCTTTTGGCTATCTGCTGGCCCTGAATGCCGCCGAAAAAGACCTTCCTCTGTTAAGCTGGGGCGCTAAAACCCTGGTGGCTCGTTTTGTAGAGGCAGAAGCGCTCCAAGGTATGACCGATGAGTTGATTGGGGCCTGGAACCAACTGGAGTTGATTTACCGGGTCACTCAAAATCTGGCTTTTACCTCCGACCTGCTGGCGGCGCTCAAATCCATTCTTCAGGAAATCCAACAGGTAGTTAACACCGAGGACAGTTTTATTCTGTTACGGCGGTCCGATGCGTTTGATTGTGTCACCGGCGGAACTCACCGGATCGAGCCTCAGCTTTGTCGAGAATCCCTCCTGGAGAATTTGATCTGGGCTAACCATTTGGTGCTTTGTAATGATATGACGGCCTGCCGCCAGATTTGGCCCGAAGCGCCAGCCCCGGTGGAAACACTTTTAGTTACCCCTCTGTTAATTACCGATGAAGATTGTCAGGCCGCGCTGGGCTTGATCAATAAGACCAATAAAAATTTTACCGCCGGCGACGCCAAATTACTGGCTGCCCTGGCCCAGCAAGTAGCTTCCATTATTAAGAATTTTCTGGTCCACCAACGTTTGATTGTCGAAGAACGTTTGAGCCGCGAACTGGAAATTGCCGCCGAAATCCAGGAGAGCTTGCTGCCCACGCAGTTGCCCCAGTTGAGTGGCTTAACAATGGCGGTGGTATCTATTCCGGCTTCGGAGGTAGGAGGCGATTTTTATGATTTTATCACCGTTGGTGACCGGCAGCTTACGGTCATCATTGGCGATGTGGCCGGTAAAGGTATTCCGGCAGCCATGCTTACCTCTGTTACCCGGACCATACTGCGGGTCGAGGCCATTCGGGGCGACCTGCCTCATACCATTATCCATCAAGCCAACAATGTTTTGTATCATGATCTAGGCCGGGCCGACTCTTTTGTGACGGCTTTTGTGGCCACGATTGACCCCTTTGCCGGTACGCTTAGTTATGCCAGCGCCGGTCACACCCCGGCCCTTCTCTGGCGGGCCGAAACGCAAACCATTGACCAATTAAAAGCCACTTCACCCCCCATTGGCATATTTTACCGGGGCGAGTCGACCCGGTCCATAGCCTTAAAACCTGGCGATACCCTCCTCTTCTATACCGACGGCATCACCGAAGCCCAAGCCCCAGATGGCGAGTTTTTTGGTCTGGACCGGCTCATTCAATTAGTTGAAATCAATGCTCAGGAGTCCCCTGAGACGTTACAGCAGCAGATTCAAACGGCAATTGCTCAGTTTCGGCAGGACTCGTTGAGCCGGGACGACGCTACGCTGTTGGTGGTCAAAATGCTGCCCCAATTGGCGACCATTATTCCAAAAACTGCCGGAGCCGTTATTAGAACCGTAGATTTTAAGTATCCTGCCGATACCAGATACCTGACCGAAATTTCTCAAGAAATTACCCATACCTGCCGCCAGTTGCCAACGTTGCCTTCGGGTTCGGCGGCCAACGATTTCATCTATCTGATAGAACTGGCTATTTCTGAAATTTGCACCAATATTATCCAGCATGCCTATGCTAACCAAAAAGGCGAGATCACCGGCCGGATTACCTTGTTGCAGCAAGCTGTGTATCTGGACTTTTATGATACTGGGGCCAGCTTTGATCCGGTCACTATTCCTGAACCCATCATCAATCCTCATCAACTGATTGAGGGGGGATACGGCTTGCGTATTGTCCGGCAAATTATGGACGTGGTCACTTATGATCGACATCCGGAGCGGGGCAACCATTGGCATCTGGAAAAATATATCCAAAGTACTTGACATACCCTGTGTAAATTGCGTTCTATTTCTTTAGCGATTACAATAGGGATGAAGTAGCTGTCCAGAAATAACTTTATATTTGTCAGGAGATTGAAGATTTAGAGATTAAAAATCTCCACCCGAAGCGTCTAAGCTTCAAATAAGTAAGCTAAATACTCACTTTATCATGCAAATGCATCAGGAGTAGATTTTATGGAAATTTCGTACAAATCCGTATCCCCGACCATGAGCATTGTCTCTCTGAATGGAGCGTTAAACGCTCGTTCTGCTGAGGAAGCCAAGCAAGCCTTTAGAAATCTGGTTGATCAGGGGGTGACCACGGTGGTGGTTGATCTGCAAGAGGTTCCCTTTATTGATAGTTCTGGTCTGGCGGCGCTGGTATCGGGGTTAAAAACCCTGGGCGGTGAGGCCGCCAACTTAAAGCTGGCCTCTCCCCAGTCACAGGCGCGATTGCTGTTTGAACTGACCATGTTTGATCGTGTGTTTGAGATACATGATAGTGTGGATGACGCTCTGAACAGCCTCAATTAAAACCGAAAGGCAAGCCTGACATGGAGATTATGCACCAAGCCCTGCCCCCAAATTGGACGGTGGTTCGTCTTGAGGGCCGACTCGATGCCTATACTTGTCCTGCCGTTAAGGCCGACTTAAACGACCTCATTGCGGAAGGCCATCTCAAAATTGTGATTGATATGCAAGAGGTGCCATTTATGGATAGTTCAGGGCTATCCTCACTAGTTTCAGGGCTGCGATTGGTGCGTGAAAAGGGGGGAAACCTCGCTCTTAGTGGTGTTCAAGAAAAAGTGCAGGTAGTGCTTCGGCTAACAATGCTTGATCGGGTTTTTCCCATCTACCCTACTCCAGAAGCAGCCCGACAAAATTTACCCTAAAGTGGTTTCTATCCGTGCCAGTAACCGTTTTAATCATTGATGATGCTGTCCACATTCGTCGCTTGGTTGCCAGAATGCTTGAACAGGCGGGCTTTATTACCCTGGAAGCCCCCGACGGCTTGCAAGGTCTACGTCTTCTCAAAGAGAAAAAGCCTGATGTGGTAACCTGTGATATTTCTATGCCGCTGATGGATGGGCATGAGTTTTTGGCGGCTGCTAAAGAAGACCCGCAAACGCGGGATATCCCCATTATTGTAGTGACAGCTTTGGGCCAGGAAGAAGAAGCCGCCAGGGCCACGGCAATGGGCGCCAGTGCCTACTTGACCAAACCTTTTAGCTCCAGTCACTTGATTGACACCATCTACAGCCAGGTGAAAAAGCATCCCCAAGAAAGCTACGGTTAAAAGTAACTGCTCAGTCCTGTCATTTCGACCCACACAGCGGGGAGAAATCTCCGATGAGCTATAGCTCACATTGACCTGTCTCATAAAAAACAGGCTCTACCTAACGTAGAGCCTGTTCCATTTTTATTATTTTTTAGCGGCAGTCACGTCTTAAACCACCGGGGCCGAAAGCTTTTCAGCCGGCTCCTGATTACCCGCATGCAAAACCTTGAAGACAATTTTGCCCTCCTCAACTTCCGCCTGGACAGTGTCGCCCAGGGCAAAATCACCGGCCAGAATACCCTCAGACAACGCATCTTCAATCTTGGCCTGAATGACCCGGCGCAGCGGACGCGCCCCAAAGTCGGGATCATACCCTTCTTCGGCAATCAGGTGCTTGACCGCATCGGTCACTTTGAGGGTCAGTTCTTGCTCCTTCAAGCGTTCCTGGACCAGGTTGATCAGCAAGTCCACAATTTGGGTGATTTCTTCCCGGCTCAACGCCCGGAAGATAATGGTGCCGTCCAGCCGGTTACGAAATTCGGGCCGGAACATGCGCTCCATCTCGCTGACAACCTTTTTACGCATCTTCTGATAGGCATCATTTTCGCCGATTTTCTCATCCTTTTTAACCCCAAAGCCCAGACTGGTTTCGCGTTTGATCAGGTCTGCACCCACATTAGAGGTCAGAATGAGAATGGTATTGCGGAAATTAACTTTTTTGCCTTTGGCGTCACTCAGATGGCCGTCTTCCATGATTTGCAGCAGGGTGTTGAAGGCTTCCGGGTGCGCTTTTTCAATCTCATCAAACAAAATCACGCTGTACGGGCGGCGGCGGACGGCTTCGGTCAGTTGGCCGCCTTCCTCGTAGCCCACATAACCGGGCGGTGAACCAACCAGGCGGGCCACGTTGTGCCGTTCCATAAACTCGCTCATGTCAAGTTTAATCAAAGCATCTTCGCTGCCGAACATAAACTCGGCCAGGGCTTTAGCCAATTCGGTTTTGCCCACGCCCGTCGGCCCCAAGAAGATAAAAGTGCCGATGGGCCGTTTGGGGTCTTTTAACCCAGCTCGCGCCCGGCGCACCGCCTTTGAAATCGCCTCGATGGCTTCATGCTGCCCCACGACACGCTTGTGCAGCGCGGCTTCCATCTGGAGCAGCCGCTCTTTCTCTTCCGTCGCCAATCGGCGAACCGGAATTCCGGTCCACATGGAGACGACCTCGGCAATATCCTCTTCCATAACTTTGGGCTTTTCCAGCGCCGGCTCCTCAAAATCCAGGTCCAAATCATCTAGTGCGTCGGTCAAATCCTCCCCGCCGCGCAAGCGAGCCATATCTTCATAGCGTGACGAAGAAAAGGAGGGTTCTCGCTCCGAGGGTAGGTCGCGCATCTCCACGACTTTATCGGTCAGCTCGGAGGCGAACGGGACTTTGTACAGCCGCACGCGGGCCGAAGCTTCGTCAATCAAGTCAATGGCTTTATCCGGCATAAAGCGATCCGGCACATAGCGGGCGGCCAGATGGGCGGCGGCGGTGAGAGCTTCGTCGGTAATTTCCAGGTTATGGTGCGCTTCGTAGCGGCTGCGGATGCCTTTGAGAATCTCAATCGTTTCTTCGATGCTGGGTTCATCCACCATGACCGATTGGAAACGGCGTTCCAGGGCGGCGTCGCCCTCGATATTTTTGCGATATTCATCCAGTGTGGTCGCGCCGATACACTGCAATTCGCCGCGGGCCAGGGCCGGTTTGAGAATATTAGCCGCGTCAACGGAACTACCGGCAGAGCCGGCCCCAACCAGCATGTGCAGCTCATCAATAAAGAGAATCGCGCCGGATTCTTTGATTTCTTCAATGACTCGTTTCAGGCGCTCTTCAAACTGGCCGCGATACATCGTTCCGGCTACCAACGAGCCGACATCCAACATCACCACCCGTTTGCCCAGCAGAGTATCGGGGGCTTGATTGTTGACAATTCGTTGGGCCAACCCCTCGACGATGGCGGTTTTGCCCACGCCCGGCTCGCCGATGAGCGCCGGGTTATTTTTGGTGCGGCGAGAAAGAATTTGAATAACGCGTTCGATTTCGTTCTTGCGGCCCACTACCGGATCTAATTTACCGGCTTCAGCCTGAGCCGTCAGGTCGGTACCAAGCTGGTCCACCAGGGGCGTACCTTTTGATTCGCGGGCTGGGCTTGAGGTGGCGGATTGAGCCGAACTTTCCATCATCACCCGTGCTGTTTGAGAGCGAACCTTATCCAGGCCCACGCCCAGTCCTTTCAGCACATCTACGGCCACGCCCTCACCGGCTCGCACCAGACCCAGAAGCAGGTGCTCGGTGCCGATGTAATGATGACCCAGCCGGCGGGCTTCATCCACCGCCAGTTCGATGACTCGTTTGGTGCGGGGGGTCAAACTTAACTTACCATACATTGCCCGCTGGCCGCGGCCAACGGTCCGTTCTACCCGCTCCCGGACTTGTTTCGGGTCCACGCCTAAATCGCGCAGAACCCTAACGGCCACGCCGTTTTCTTCTCTTACCAGTCCCAACAGAAGATGCTCGGTGCCGATGTAGTTGTGGTTGAGGCGTTGCGCTTCTTCCTGAGCCAGAGTCAAAACCCGGCGCGCGCGCTTGGTAAAACGATCAAATTTGTCAGCCATGTAATTAATTCCTTAATTAGTCCTGCATAAAGCTTTGTAACAATAGTTTAATATGACGAAAGCGAGCGAGACACAAATCGGGAAAATACCCATTTTCCCGATTTTATGCTTCGATCGTTTCTTTGTCTTCTTCGGAACCGGGTTCGCTGGTGTCGCCGGCGCTGCTCTCTTTATAAGCAGCCCAGTTTTCTTTGTCTTCGACCTGCTTCATACTCAGGCCCATCCGCCGTCTATCGGGGTCAATATGGATGATACGCACCTTGATGGCTTGACCTTCAGACACAACCTCCCGGGGGTGGGTGATGTTTTTGTCCGAAAGTTCAGAGATGTGGATCAGCCCTTCAATCCGATCATCAATGCGGGCAAAAGCGCCAAAATTGGTCAGCTTGGTGACAACGGCGTCCACAATCTGGTTGATCTCGTAGTAATCAAAAACCTGGCTCCACGGTTCCGGCTGGAGACGTTTGAGGCTTAAGGCCACCCGCTGCTGATCGAGATCAACGCTGAGGATATAAACTTTGACTTCATCGCCGACTTTTAAAACTTCGCGGGGATGCGAAATGCGAGTCCAGGCTAACTCTGACAGGTGGATCAGCCCGTCAACGCCGCCGATATCTACAAACGCGCCGAAGTCGGCCAAGCTGGTTACCCGCCCGGTGCGAACATCGCCCTCGGTCAAATCTACCATGATGTTGGCTTTGTTCTTGCGGGCTTCTTCGGCGGCAGCGCGTTCCGACAAAATCAGGCGGTTGCGCTCACGGTCCACCTCGATAATCTTGAGTTGCAGCTTTTCGCCCATCAACTGGTTCCAGCGTTCGGGCTTGTTGGGGCCGCCAAACTGGGCGTTGACTAACTGCGAACCGGGCACAAACCCGCGTACTTGGCCAAAATTTACAATCAGGCCGCCTTTATTGTTGCCAATAACGGTACTCTCGATGGTTTCTTTGGCGGCAAAAATACGCTCGGCTTCCTCCCAATCCTTTTCCACTCTGGCCTGGCTGAGCGAAAGGATGATATGGACTTCCTCTTGATCATTTTCGATGCTGACGACATAGACAGGAATCGTATCGCCAACTTTAATCTGGTCCAGTTCTTCCGGACTGAGGTTAGCTAAATCTTTGGGATCAACCATTCCTTCAGATTTCGCGCCAACATCAACCAAAATCTCGGTTGATCGTTTGCGCGCTACAACCCCTTTGACAATTTCGCCCGGCTTGACCACCCGGACCAAATTTTCTTGCTGGGCTAGCAGCTCTGCCATTGTCATCATTTTGTCATCATCTGAGCTAATCAAAATGCTCTCTCCCCATTGGATATTGCTCTTGGCCGCACAGCATGCGTCTTATTTTTGCAGGCTTCAAGCATAATCACATTATACTTTGACTCTATCCAAAAATCAAACGGTCTGATGAGGGGCGATCAAAATTTGAGAAACCCTCCTCCAGGCTGTTATCCTGAAGAAGGGTTTCTGTCAACTGGCTCTGATGGCTACAGCTTCGATTTCTACTTTAGCCCCTAAAGGCAGCGCCGCCACCTGAACGGTACTTCGGGCGGGCGGGGCGCCGGCAAAAAAGCTGCCGTAAACCTTATTCAACGCGGCAAAATCACCCAGGTCGGTTACAAAAATGGTCGTCTTAACCACGTGGGCCAGGCTGCTACCGCCCGCCTCTAAAATCCGTGACAGGTTTTGCATCACCTGCTGCGTTTGTTCTTCTATCCCGCCTTCGACCAATTTGCCCGTTTCCGGGACCAACGGGATTTGCCCGGCGGTGTAAATCAAATCGCCAATCTGCACGGCTTGGGAATAGGGGCCAATCGCCGCCGGAGCGTGCGGTGTGGCAATAATTTCTCGTTTGGATGGCATATTTCTCTCGACCCTGTGGATTCTAAAAGTTTGCGAAACAATGGGGTAATAATCTATTGTAGCACAGAGCTGAGTCTGAGCAAAAAATGAGCTAAAATTACCAACTATGATTTCGGCTAATAAAAAAGACGCCGGGTAAAAAGAGAGGTCATGAATCAAAGGAGGTACAGAGACCTGACACCTGCTATGTGTTGCAGGCCGACTTGCCAAAGCGCAGCCATATCTGCTCCTGGGGTTCAGAAGGCGTATTCCAGGAAGGCAATCCACAGAACAATAGTGATGATGTGGATAACATGATCACCCCAAATAGATATATGCAAGGTGGCCGGTCCATTAACTGTTTGTCTAAAAACTCGCTGCCAACAGCGCAGGGGGTAGCGAGTATCTACCAAAAGATGGATCAATCCCAGGATCAATCCAGTCTGCCAACCAAGCGCAACCGTTAAAGTGGCAGCTTGAATTGCTGCATGCGTCCAGGCCGCCGGGTGTCTCAGATTGGTCTTGTTATTAGCCATCAAGTCATTTTGGAACAACCAGTCGGCAATCAAGTGAGCAATCAAACCACGTTCAAAAGGTGTTAACATGGTGGGTAACTGCTTTGGTGGGTAATAGGGCAATCGCATACTCAACCGAAAAGAACTTTAAGGAGATAATGCTCACTCCAATCAGCCTTTTTGCGTTTGGCTTTGATGCCACAACTGGCCGTCTTTTCCTGTTTGAGCAAGTTCAAGGCGATGTGGCGTAAGACCGCAAAGTTGTGCGAACCGTGATCTCGACGGATGCGGCATTGGTCTTCATCAAAGGCCACATCCAAAACCCAATGGAGTTCATTTTCAATGCGCCAATGACCGCGAACAGCGGCCAAGTGCTGTTTGGCCCCGCTGGTTAAACTCGAAAGGTAGTAACGGTATTTGACCGAAGTTTTGTCAGGTAGGCGTCGCTCGGCTCTGACCATGACCAGGGTGTGTAGGTTGGCCCAATCGGAGCTATGCCGCAAAAACGGAAAGTAGTCGGGATGAGAGGTGGTCCAACGGTTCCGAATTTCTATTCGACCGTGATTTTTCTCGACAGTTTGATAATGATCACAATCAACAAAGTTGATTTCAGCCCGCATAATCAAAGAGTTCTTGCACCGCTTCAAATAGCCCGCTTTGGTTGCCTTTGAGGGCCAGGACATAATCAGCCTCTTGCGCCACAATCTGAGCGGCAATTTCTTTCTGGCAGCCCATCGCATCAATCGTAACAAATATGGGTGGTAGCCTGTCCGTTGCTTTTATCGTGCGACCGTCGTAATTTTTGCCATCAATCGGCACCACCTAGCCTTTGGTCACAACTTCGACCGCCTGCATCTAATCCAGAAAAGATTGTTGAAACTGCTCAGGCTTAATCCGGGCAAAGACCCAATCAAAGGTATCGTGGCTCGGAATGCCGTAGGCCAACGCTAAAAATTGTCCAAACCAGTCCTGTTTCTCGTGTTCAAATTGTTCCACCTCGACCCAGTTATCCGCTCCGGCAATGACCGCACACACCGCTATTGTGATAATATCGATCAGCTTGTGTTCAACCAGATACTCAATCCGTGGATCGTCAACTTTTGAAAAATAATGGATCAGACTGGCTTGGGAGAACTGCTCGACCATATTATCCTCCTATGCTCCCTGGCCCCGATGTGAGCTTGAATTTCCATTCGAGGTGGTTAAATAAATCTTTACGTAGAGTTTACAGACGAAAATCCGAAAAGCTGCTATAGTATTATTATCCGAACATCAATTTCGATTTGCTGCTTTACCTGCCTTTTACTTCGACTCGCCTTATCAGAAAAAACGCACCGGTTAATCCGGTGCGTTTTTATTTGCCTTACCTCATCAGGTCGAAGCCGGGCTAAATGCGGTTTTGGCCTTGCCAGAAACGAAAAAATTAGGATATATTTGTTCACTCGGCAAATTGCCCAAAAAGGTGAACGTAATCAGGTTAGACTGACGCATTTCACAATTTGCCCTGCTTCCAATACTAACATTTCGTCGGCCAGCACCAAGTCAGTTGGACGATGAGTAATGATCAAGGTGGTTCGGCCTGCCAACAGCGGCCTAAGCGCCTGCCTCACCTCGCGTTCGACCAGGGCATCGAGGTGAGCAGTGGCCTCATCCAGAATGAGCAGAGGAGCATTTTTGAGGATGGCGCGAGCTATAGCCAGACGTTGACGTTCGCCCCCGCTGAGGCGCATCCCCTGCTCGCCCAACCAGGTATCATAACCCTGCGGTAATGATTCGATAAAATCATGAATGCGGGCTTGACGAGCCGCCTGTACAATCTCCTCAAAGGTAGCGGTGGGCCGGGCCATCAGCAAATTCTCTCGCACCGTCGTATTAAACAGGTGGGTCTGCTGCGAGACAACGCTAATTAACCCGCGTACCTCTTCCGGGGTGTAGCTCTTTAAGTCGCGCCCACCCAGTTCCACCCGGCCCGTTTGATACTCCCAAAAACGTAACAACAGATGCACCAGGGTTGATTTCCCCGCGCCGCTTGGCCCCATAAGGGCCAGACGCCCTCCAGCCGGCAGATTGAAGCTAAGGCCGTTCAACACCAGCGGCTCGGTGGGGTGGTAGCGGAAATGAAGGTTATCTACCACTAGGCTAAATTTTTGAGGATGAACGTCAGAATCTTCTAAAGGAAGGTTATTTTTTCCCGTCAGCGGTCGGTGGTCAACGGTCAACAGTCTATTTTGGGTGACATTACCCTCGACGATTGGCACAACATCAATCAACTCAAACAAGCGTTTGGCCGCCGCCAGGCTGCTCTCCAAATTTTGAAATGCCGTTGACAGAGGGGTAACGGCTTCAAAACTGGCTAATGTCGCCAGTACTAATAATCCCAAATACACGCCATCCATCTGACCCGTATGTACGAGTGGAATCGCCACAACCAGAATGGCAACAGTAGACAAGTTAGCCAGGAGGCCGGACAGGGCGGTGTGCAGCCCGGCGAGCCGGGCCAGGCGTGCTTGGATAAGCGTCAGACTGTGGCTCAAGCGGCTCACCTGGGCCAATTGGCTGTGTTCCCGGCCACAGGCCAGCACGTCAGCCAGTCCTTGCAGGGTATCTATCAAAACGACCCTCAACTCTGCCCGTGTTGTCACCAGCCGCGTCCCTAGATCCCCGGTCAGGCGGTGGGTAAGCCAGGGCAAACCCAGCCCGACCAGTCCCAAAAAGAACAGGCCGGTCACAGCCAATCGCCAATTGTAGGCGGCCAGCAGTAAACCAAGCAGCAGCGCGGTAAAGAGGGCCACCAGCGGCGGGGCAATCACCTGGATATAAAAATGTTCTAGGGTATCGATATCGCTGACGATCCGGCTGAGCAAATCGCCGCTGCGATAGGACATGAGGCGGGCCGGAGCCAGCGGCTCCACCTGCTCATAAAACCAGACCCGCAGCCGGGCTAACAATTTGAAGGTAACATGGTGGGAGACATAACGCTCTAAATAGCGGCCCAACCCTCGACTGAGACCAAAGAAGCGTACCCCAACGATAGCCAGTTGCAGTTCGGCTACGGACGGATGCAAGGCCGCTTTGGAAATAATGTAGGCCGAGGTTGCCATCAATGCGATGCTGCTGCCAACTGTAGCCAGACCCAGCAGCACAGCAAGAGCCATCCAAGGCGCAAAAGGAGCGATCAATTTGAGCAGCCGCCAGAGGGAATGTTTCATATAGCAGTGAAGGCTTCCATCATTTGCTGGTATACCCCGTCGCCCTGCCGCAAACGTGCATCGTCGCCGCTCTCGACAATTTGGCCGTCAACCATGACCAAAATATGGTCTACGTGGTTAATCGTGTTGAGGCGATGGGCAATAATCAAAGCAGTGCGGCCGGTCAAGAGGCGGGTCAGGGCTTCCTGCACACACGCTTCGTGAACTGAATCGAGGTGAGCGGTGGCCTCATCGAGAATGAGGCAGGGCGCGTCTTGCAAAAAGGCACGGGCTAGGGCCAATCGTTGGGCCTGGCCACCGCTCAATCGCGCCCCCCGTTCACCAATCAATGTCTCATATCCCTGTGGTAGGGCTTCGATGAACTCATGGGCACAAGCCTGGCGGGCGGCCCATTCAACTTGCTCGAGACTGGCCTCGGGCCGGACCAGGCGGATATTATCAGCCACGGAAGCGTGGAACAGATAGGGATTTTGGGAAACCCAGGCTACTTGGCTGCGCCACATGGCCGGGTCTAATTCGGCCAAAGATTGGCCGTTTACGGTAATGTTGCCCCGGTCAGGTTCCAAAAAACGGAGTAACAAGTGCGCTACAGTACTCTTCCCCGCGCCGTTCGGTCCGATCAGAGCCACTTTTTGGCCGGGCGCGAGGTGAAATGACAGGCTGTTGAGCGCCGGACGTTGCCCGTCCTTGTAAGCGTAATGGACCTGGTTGAAACAAATCGCCGGCGGAGCGTCGAGAGTGAGGCAAGTAGAGGAGCGCGAGGGCAGAGGGGCTGGAGTATCTAAAACTTCAAAGATACGGCAGGCGGCAGTTGCGCCGGACATAGCGGTATGGAAACGAGCGCTCAAAGAACGGAGTGGGGCGTAAAATTCGGGGGCCAGAATCAAAACAAAGAAAGCCTGTTCAAAGATCAGACGGCCATATAGCAGACGCAAACCCACTTCCACCGCCACTACGGCCGTGCTAAGCGTCGCTACCAGTTCCAGCACCAACGCCGACAGAAAAGCTACCCGCAGGACAGCCAGGGTAGTCTGGCTGAAGCGCTCGCTGATACGGCCAATGATATCAAGCTGGTCGCGGCTACGATTCAGCATTTTAAGGGTTGGCAAACCCTGCAAAACATCCAGAAAGTGGGCGCTCATCCGGCTCAAGCTGGTCCACTGCCGCTGGGTCATCGTCTCAGCCTGACGGCCAATCAACATCATAAAAACCGGGATGAGGGGAGCGGTGAGCAGTAAGACCAGCCCGCTGAGCGCGTCGAGAGGGAAAACAAAAAGTAGTATGGTCAACGGGACCAGGGCTGCCAACGCGAGTTGGGGCAGGTATTGACCAAAGTAAGTCTCCATCGCTTCAATGCCCTCCACAGCGGTGGTGGCTAACTCGCCGCTGTGCTCGCCATGGGTATAACTTGGACCGAGAGCCAAAAGATGGCGGGTGAATTGATCACGCAGTTCAAGCTTGACTCGTCCGGCGACTCGCTGCGCGGCTACCTCGCTACCCCAGGCAAGGCCTGCCCGCAGCAGCGCCAGCAGCACCAAAAGGAGGAGCAAGGGCTGTACTTCCAACAACCCCTGCCCTTGCAAAAAGACCTGGCTGATAACCCGGCTGAGGAGATATGCCTGCCCTACCAGGAGACCCCCACTCAACAGGCCCAACCCAATAACTAGGGTCAGATGGAGGCGGACCGGCTGGGTGTAGCGGAGCAGGCGTTGGTTAACCTTCATTAATATTCAAGCTGTGACTTGCCTCCCAAGCGCTGCCGGAAAACCCAGTAAGTCCAGCCCTGATAAGCCAGCACGATGGGTACAAAAATCAGGGCGACGATGGTCATCACCTGCAAGGTATAAGGGCTGGAGGAGGCGTTGTAGATCGTCAGGCTCCAATCGGGGTTTAGGCTGGATACGATGACCCGCGGGTAAAGGGACATGAAAATGGTGATGGTTGAGAGGGCAATGGTCAGGGCGGTCATGCCAAAAGCCCAGCCTATCCGCTCGTGGTGAATGAACCAGCCCGCCGCGAGTAAAGCCGCTCCCGCTGCCAGGGGAACAATGCCGGGGTTGATGCCCAGCCGGGTGAAGGCATCGGTCATAAAATAACCGGCAATCACAAACAGGAAAACGACGATGGTGGCTACCGGGCCAACCTTTTTGGTCGCAGCCAGGGCACGCTTGGCCACATCGGCGCTGGTCTTCAGATTCAAAAAGATCGCGCCGTGCAAAATAAACATTGACAATGAGGCTAACCCACCCAGCAAAGTGTAGGGGTTGAGTAGGTCAAAGAAACCGCCCACAAAGTTCATCTCGGCGTCAATGGGCACCCCGCGCAGCAGGTTGCCAACGGCCACACCCCACAAGAGCGCCGGCACAGCGCTGCCAATACAAAGGGTCCAATCCCAAATGGCCCGCCAGCGAGGATGTTTATCCTTGCTGCGGAACTCGAAGGCGACGCCGCGCCCGATCAGGGCCACCAGCAGCAGCACCAGGGCCAGGTAAAAACCGCTGAACATCGTCGCGTACCAATTGGGGAAAGCGGCAAAAATGGCCCCGCCGGCGGTGATAATCCAGACTTCGTTGGCATCCCACACCGGGCCAATTGAGTTGATGATCAGGCGGCGCTCCCGGTCGTCCCGACCCAGGAAGGGCAGCAAAATCCCTACCCCGAAGTCAAACCCTTCCAGGATAAAAAAACCGATAAAGAGGATCGTGATTAAAATAAACCAGAGTGTATTAAGGTCCATAATGAGTTTTCCCTTCTTACTTTATAAAAGCACTGGCCGGTACTGTGGGTGAGGTTTCAGCCGGACCGGTCTGGCTGGCTTCGCCGGGTCCCAGGCGGGCAAATTTGATCAGGAGATAAACGTCAGCCGCCATCAAGACTCCGTAAACAACGGTAAAGAGGATCAGCGAGGTCAGGACCATACTTATCGTCACATTGGGCGAAACGGCGTCGGCGGTTTTTTGCAGGCCAAAGACAATCCAGGGCTGGCGGGCAATTTCGGTAAAGAGCCAGCCGCTGCTGTTGCCCAGGTAAGGCAAGATGATAGCCCAGGGGAGCAGTCTCAGGTAGAGCGGCTGCCGTTCATATTTATTGGTTAGCAGCAGATACAGGCCGTACAAAGCGAGCAGCAGCATGACGATGCCAGCCCCAATCATCAGGCGGAAGGTCCAATAGCTGACTGCTACCGGGGGAACATAATCGCCGGGGCCGTAGGTTTGCTCATATTGGGCTTGCAGGTTTTTGATGCCGGGCACTTCGCCCTCAAAACGGTTATAAGCCAGGAAGCTCAACAGGCCGGGGACTCGGATGGCAAAAACATCGCGCCGTTCTGCCTCGTTGCCCACGGTGAAAAGCGACATCGCGCCGGGATTTTCACTCTCCCACAGCGCCTCGGCCGCGGCCATTTTCATCGGCTGGACTTTGAACATATATTGAGCCTGGTTATGACCGACCAGCATAACTAAAACGGTGGCAATGATGGCATAAATTATGCCCATCTGGAAGGAACGCCGGAAGGCGTCCAGTTGATTGCCGCGCAAAAGGTGATAGGCGCTGATGCCGATGACAAAGAACGCAGCGGTCGCCATAGCCGAGGTAATCACATGCGGAAATTGCACGCCGACGTGAGGATTGGTTATCAAGGCAAAAAAGTCGGTCATCTCCGCCCGGCCGTTACGCAGGGTATACCCCACCGGCTGCTGCATAAAAGAGTTGGCAATTAAGATCCAGAGCGCCGAAATATTGGACCCCAGCGCCACCAGCCAGATCGTTGCCAGGTGTAGCCGAGGCGACAGCTTATCCCAGCCAAAAATCCACAAGCCAATAAAGGTTGATTCCAGAAAAAAGGCCAGCAGGGCTTCAATCGCCAGTGGCGCGCCAAAGATATCACCTACAAAGCGGGAGTATTCGGACCAGTTCATGCCGAATTGGAACTCCATGACAATGCCGGTAACGACCCCCATAGCAAAGTTAATCAGGAACAGTTTGCCCCAAAACTTGGTCATCCGTTTGTAAACATCTTTGCCGGTAACAACATAGAGCGTCTCCATAATCGCTACCAGCAACGACAGACCCAAAGTGAGAGGCACAAAGAAAAAGTGATAGGTTGAAGTGATGGCAAACTGCCATCGGGCTAAAAGTAACTCCATAATCGCTCTCCATTGATATGAAATATGGTGAAAAATGACAACTTCGCCAGTTAGCCGGCGCCGAATGGCTGTAGGACGAGGTACAGGGTGCTTTGTTGTGCTGAGGATGTGGGCCAACTTAATCAACAAAAATTTTAGAGCAATTCATACCCCTTCGATAGTGACATTTATCACTTTAAAGAATGACACTTATCATAAATACTATCATTCATTTTAACATTTGGAAATGCCTTTCTCGATCATCTAGTCCAAGCTATTAGGGCTGACCCCCGCTCGATTTATCCGGCACGTAGCCGATTACAAGCATCTCCTGACCAATCTCAATGAACATTATTAATGAAGAAATTTATTGCTGGTAAAAAAGACCTGACGGTTTGGCAAAGGAATGTTTCGATGAGGATTGAAATAAGTGACATGTATCACTTAACTTTGTGACAAACATCACTATCCGCTCTTGAGAGAAAGATATATACTTTATTTCAGCCAGTATTGAAATAAAACTGCTAACTTTGAGTAGGAGAAAAAGCAATGATTAAGCCGCCCTTGATGGACGACCAAATCTTGCCCGAAGCTACAACGGTGTTGAAGGCCCTGGCCGACCCTAATCGCCTGCGCATCTTCAACATCTTGATGGAAGGCGACTCGTGTAACGGTGAACTGAATGAACGGTTAGGCCTGCCGCCTAATCTGCTGTCGCACCATCTACGGGTGCTGCGGCAAGCCGGCTTGGTCCGCAGTCGCCACGATGCCCTGGATGCCCGTTGGATTTATTACACGGTTGATCGAGAAGCCGCCCACCGCTGGCAAACCTGGTTAAATGAACTGCTTAATCCGGCTCGGATTCAAGAACGTCTTTGCTTATGTGGGCCGGAAGGGCAGCAGCAAGCGCTTGAGACGCCGCCGCTTAAAGCTGTCTTGTAAATTGAAAGGATAAACGGAGGAAACGACAACGATGTCCGAATTTCTGGAAATTACCATTGATAAATTTACCTTTAAGGTCGCTGCGGACCGGCTCTATACCGCCGACCACCTCTGGCTGAAGCCCGAAATGGAAGGGGTGCGGGTTGGTTTGAGCGACTACTTGCAGCAAACATCGGGGGATGTGGCCTTTGCCGAACTCCAAGCCGAAGGCACAACCTTAACTCCCGGCGACGAATTAGCCGCCATTGAGACAATGAAAACCAACCTGAGTATCCCCTCCCCAATCAGCGGCGTGATTAAAGCGATCAATCCCCGCCTGGAAGATGAGCCGGAACTGATTAATGAAGCGCCGTATGAGGCAGGTTGGCTGGTGTTGGTTGAACCCAACGTCTGGGAAGAGGATAAGCTTAATCTCCTCGACGCCCAGGCTTACTTTGCCCGGATGACCGCCGAAGCCGAACAGGAGGCCAAAAACCGATGAGCGAGAAACACGTGGTTGTGGTACCGTGCAGCGGCATTGGCAAAACCTATGGCACGGTTGGACGCGAGGCGGCCTACGAGTTGGCCGAAGAACTGCGTCCTAACTGCGCCGAAGTAATCGCCCTATCGCTGCTGGTTCTGGGCGATGCGGAGACACAGGCGCAAGTGCAGGCGGCCCCGGCTATCACTGTTGATGGCTGCAAGCTGGCCTGCGCCAGCAAAATGGTGACCGAGAGCGGCGGGCAAGTGGCTTACGAGGCTAATGTGCTCGATACCTTTCGCCGCCACCGCCACTTGAAACCCAAAGGGATTGCCGAGTTGAATGAAGAAGGTCAGAAGTTGGCTCGCAAAATGGCCGAGGAACTGGCCGAGGCAACCGATAAAATTGTCGGTGGGAAGGAGGCAAACGATGCCTGATCTGCCGAAAAAGAAAGTTGGGATTGTTGCTTGCAGCGGTGAAGAAATGGCGGCGGGAACGGTCACCCGGCTGGCGGCGCTAAAGGTGCTGGAGCAGTTGCGTCCGGCGGAGACCGTGACTATCTGCCTGCCCCTGTTCCTGGCCGGCGGGGAAGGCGACCGGGCCTTTGCCCGCTTCTATCCGACGATTGCCATTGATGGCTGCGACAAACGTTGTGCCGCCCGCGCCACCGAACAGTACAGCAGCAAACCGGCAGCCGGTGTGGTGGTGACAGAGTTGGTGGGGGCGGAGGTCAATTTAGGTACGTCGCGCCGTTTGAATGAAACCGGGCGGCAAGCGGTGGATACTGTCGCCGAGGCTGTTGCTCCCCTAGTGGACAATCTGCTGGGCGTCAAATGGAGCCGCCGGAGTGGAACTGCCGTCGAAGAAACAGGTCAACCTGAAGAAGCGGTCGAAGCCAAATGTTCCTGCGGTTCAGGCATCCCGGTCTTGATGCTGTCGGTGGCAGACCGGCGGGAGACGCTCATCGCCGTGCCGGCTATTTTTGAGCAGTTTTATCAGCAGGGCAAACGACCCGACACGAACGGTGTTGCGGCTGAACTTTTACAAACGACCCGTTTGTATAATTCGATTGCTGATGAGGTTGCGCCTGCTTACGAGGCAGCCTTGCTGCGGGAATATAGCCATTATTGCCAGAAGCAGGAGGCTTAAATGTTGCGCACGGCCACTTATCACACCACCGTCACCTGGAAAGGGGAGCATTGGGGCCATCTCAAGATGGGCAACGGCCCGGAGATGGATTTCTCCGCCCCCCCCGATGCGCACGGCCACGCCGGAGTCCTGACGCCCGAAGATGCCTTTGTCGCCGCGGCCAACACCTGCGTGATGATGATGTTCATCTGGGCGGCTGAACGGTTCAAGCTTGACTTGCAGAGCTACGATTGTTATGCCGAAGGCAAAAAACTGGTCGAGTTGGATCGGACTGAAATTTTTACCGATCTACTCTTTCGGCCCAAGATTGTGGTTAAGGCCAACGGCGGCGAGCCGGAGCGGGTCTTAAAACAGGTTAGCCGGGCGCTGGAGTCGGCCCAGAAGTATAGCCTGGTGGCCAACTCGGTCAAGTCAAAACTGACAATTGAACCAAAGATTGAGGTACTGCCATGACGATTAGCGCCAAACCGGTTATCTGGGGAGAGGTAGATGAAAATGGGCGGCTGGTCATCCCTGCCGAAGTAGCCGCTCAATATGGCTTAAAACCCGGCGCGAAGGTGTTGTTTGAGCGGGAAGAAGCGGGTGTGCGTTTACATCGCCCCGTGACCCATCTGGCAAAACTTTATCTTGAGCCGTCGGGACGCTGTAACTTGGATTGCATCACCTGTATGCGCAGTGTTTGGAACGCGCCGGATGAGGTGATGGCCGAGGCGACCTTTGAACGGATTATAGCCGGCCTGCCGGAGTTTTCGCCGCCGCCGCTGGTCTTTTTCGGCGGCATCGGCGAACCTTTGATGCATCCCCAACTGCCGGAGATGATTGCCCAAGCCAAGGCCCTGGGATCGCAGGTGGAACTGATCACCAACGGCACGCTCCTCACCGAGCGTCTTTCGCACCAACTGATTGAGGCCGGGCTGGATGTGCTGTGGGTCTCGCTGGATGGAGCCACCCCGGAGAGCTACGCCGATGTGCGGCTGGGCGCGTCGCTGCCCAAAGTGTTGGCTAATCTGAAACAGTTCAGCCGGGCCAGACCCAAAGGCCACCGTCCCCTGCCGGAAATAGGCATTGCTTTTGTGGCCATGCAGCGCAATATCCACGATTTGCCGGAGGTGATGCGGATTGGCCAGCAGTTGCGGGCTACTCGCCTTTCGGTGAGCAATGTTTTGCCTTACACCCAGGAAATGTGCCAGGAGCGGCTGTATGATAAAGTTTTGAACAATATGTCGTTTCAGCCGTCGCCGTGGGGCCGGTACATGAGTTTACCCAAGCTGAACCCGGATGGGGTGCTCGGCCAGGTGCTAAGCCAGGCCTTGAATAAGGGCTGGAACATCAAAATCGCCGGCAGCAACCTGGGGTCAACCAACGACACCTGCCCCTTTATTGAAAACGGGACGATGGCTATTGGCTGGGATGGCGGAGCCAGCCCGTGTTTGCCTCTACTGCACAGCCACATCAGCTATTGGGGTACACGCCACTATTTCTCACACCAGTACATCATCGGCAACATAGCCGACAAGTCGCTGCGTGAGTTGTGGGAAGCGCCGGATCATCAGAGTTACCGCCACAAAGTGCAAGGGTACGAATTTGCGCCCTGCACCTTCTGCGGCGGCTGCGAACTGGCTTATGAAAACAGAGAGGACTGCTTTGGCAACGAATTTCCTACCTGCGGCAACTGTTTGTGGTCGCAGGGGGTCATTCAGTGCCCATAAATATTCAGGAGATTGGAGAGTGAATCCATTTCTCATCTCCAATCTCTTATCTTTTACTCGGAGGATATTATGCTAACTATCAAAGTTTTAGGCCCTGGGTGCAAAAATTGCCAGATACTGGCCCAAAAAACATCCGAAGCGCTGGAGGCAGTAGCAGCAGACCAGCCGGAAGAATTTGAGGCGACCATTCTTAAAGTCACCGAAACCCAGGATATTATGAAATACCCGATTATGTACACCCCCGGCCTGGTCATTAATGAAAAGCTGGTCAGCGCCGGGCGCATCCCGACCCGAGACGAAATCAAAGGTTGGCTGTTGGAGGCATTATCGGCCTCAACCTCATAGTTGGAATGATTTGAGAGCCGTGACTGATTTTCACTACCGACCAGCTGGAGTCTCTTTACTCGCGTCTGGTCGGTAAAGTTGCTTAGAATACCGGTTTTTATTTTGGCTAAATATTTCCATAAATATTGAAATAAATTATCGCCGCGAGGCCCGACTTGACCGGTGAATGGCATCGGTATCGATCCGGCAGCCGGTTGGTATTGCTTAAGGTTCAGGAGAAAAATGTTTGTTCCTCCCTTTACTCTTAGTAAAACTCAATCCTTTTCTTAAGATTTTTTAAAATTAGCTTAAAAGATTTTTTACAATAATAGGCTAAACTGTTATCGATGAAAAACATTAAAGAAAATTCAACGATGCCAGAACCTATTGGAACCCTTAATCTAAAGATTGCTCGTTTGGAGCAAAGACTCCATGTGCTCAAACAACAACAATGGTTGAGCCCTCAGCCGAACTGCTCACCTTTTTAGCCACCCATAAAATCAATGTCAGCAGACTGTAGGTCAGGCACATTTTAAAGTGTGTTTTGGCTGCCGCTTAGAGCGCCGGGAAGAGGGTGTCACGCCTTCCTCCCGCTCTCTTTATGAAGAGGAGAATAACCGTTAAAAATTTTTAACAATATTTTTACGTTTCTTTAAAGTTACTTTAACTGGGATTTAACAGGGTTGTAGCACCATAACTTGGTCATGAGTTATGGGCAACCATAAGCGGTTCACTTCCCTGCCCTGCTCTAAAAAAGGGAAGTAGAGCGCAAAAATTTTAGGCTTTTTATTATAGAAAGGTGAGGAGAGTTTTAAATGATACCATTCAAATCAAAAACCACTTTTATCCTGTTGAGCTTACTGCTCATCATCAGTTTAATGGCCGCGCAGTGTGGCGCAGCCGTACCAACCGAGGCCCCGAAAGAAGAATCGGCGGCGCCGGCGACCGAAGCGCCGGTTGAAGAACCAGCCGCCGAGGCTCCTGCGACCGAAGAAGTTGTCGCTGAGCCAGCCGAAGAGGTCATGACTGAACCAACTGAGATGGCCGAGGAGCCAGCCGCAGAAGCGACGGAAGCGCCGGTTGAGGAAGCCGCGATGGCCGAGGGCAGCGGAGTGGAATTGCCGGAAGTGAACCCGCTGGAAGTGACCGGCGACATCATCACGGCCGGCAGCTCGACGGTCTTCCCCCTGACCGAGCGCATGGCCGAACGCTTCCAGGATGAGGGCTATGCCGGCAACATCACCGTTGACAGCATCGGCACCGGCGCTGGTTTTGAGCGCTTCTGTGTGGCCGGTGAAACCGACATCTCCAATGCCTCCCGCGCCATCAAAGAGGAAGAAGTCGCTGCGTGTGAAAGCATTGGTCGCACCCCCATCGAGTTCCGCGTTGGCACCGACGCCCTGGCTGTTGTGGTCAGCGCCGAGAACGACTTCCTGACCGATGTCACCCTGGAAGAGTTGGCCTTGTTGTTCTCCACTGCTCAGAAGTGGTCTGATGTCCGCCCCGACTGGCCGGCCGAAGACATCCTGCGTTTCAGCCCCGGCACCGACAGCGGCACTTATGACTACTTCCTCGAAGCGGTCATGGACCCCTACTTTGTCAAGGATGAAGCCACCGACGAGGGCAAGGGTGAGGAAGCCATTCTGAACGCGGCCAATCTGCAACTCTCCGAGGATGATAATGTCCTGGCCCAAGGCGTCGAAGGCAGTCCCTATGCCATCGGCTACTTTGGTTATGCCTACTACAACGCCAACCAGGGTGCGCTCAAAGCCGTCAGCGTCAACGGCATCGAACCGACCGAAGAAACCGCCGAGAGCGGCGAGTACCCCTTAGCCCGGCCCTTGTTCATCTACAGCGCCGCCAATGTGATGGCCGAGAAACCGCAGGTGGCTGCCTTCATCAACTTCTATCTCTCCTTTGTCAATGAAGAAGTCCTCGATGTTGGCTACTTCCCTGCTTCCCAAGCCGCCCTCGATACCGCTAAACAAAATTGGCTGGATGCGAATAAATAATAGCTGCTCAACTTTATGTATTGGTAGGTCACGCTTTAAGCGTGACCTACCTTGTTTACCTCGATTCGGGTTTTTGCAAATCGCACCCTTCGATACGCTTTTCGCTTTGCTCAAAGCTACTCAGGATGCGCTTAATAAGCCGAAATCATCCTGACGCGAAGCGGGGCGTTAGCCTGTATCGAGGGGTGATTTTTAGTAAAATGTAGAATACAGTTTGTTTAGAAATTGGAGTCACAAAGCTTGCTTTGTCATCATCCCAATCAGCAAATCAAGCTTTGTCACTTCAAAATTTCTGAAAGGAGCTGGCGAAACTCATGGCAATAGGTGCTTCAACCTCAGCCGTCACCGCGGCTGAAACCGGCGTCACGACCGAGAGTCTGCGCAAGCGCATGCGCTTGGGCGAGGCGCTAATCCAGGGCTTTTTGTTCGCTTCCGGTGCAATTTCTATCTTTACCACCCTGGGTATTGTTTTTGTGCTGGCGGAGGAGTCGTGGCTCTTCTTTGGCAGCGATGAGGTCAGCCTGGTTGAGTTCTTTACCAGCACCACCTGGCAGCCGGCCATCAAACAATTTGGCATCTGGCCGCTGGTTAACGCCACTTTGATGACCAGCGCCATCGCTATGTTGGTGGCGATACCGCTGGGGCTGTTTGCCGCCATTTATTTGAGCGAGTATGCCACGCCCGGAACACGTGGTCTGCTCAAACCCATTCTGGAGGTGCTGGCCGGCGTTCCGACCGTTGTGTATGGTTACTTTGCTTTAACCTTTATGACCCCGCTCCTGCGTGGTATTTTCGGCTCAGATGTGGTTGAGATTTATAACACCGCCTCTGCTGGTCTGGTTTTGGGTATCCTGATTGTACCCTTGATTGCCTCAATGAGTGAAGACGCGCTGCACGCTGTACCTCGCGCACTGCGAGAGGCCTCGTATGGGCTGGGCGCTACCAAACTGGAAACGTCGTTTAGGGTGGTGTTGCCGGCGGCGCTGTCGGGTATTACGGCGGCCTTTGTCGTGGGCATCTCACGGGCTGTCGGCGAGACGATGATTGTGGCCTTGGCGGCCGGGGCCGGTCCCAATTTCACCTTCAACCCCTTCAAAGCCGCCGAAACGATGACCGGCCATATTGTCCGTATCAGCGGCGGCGACCTGAGCTATGGCACCATTGACTACAACAGCATCTTTGCCATCGGCCTGATGCTCTTTGTGATGACCTTAACGCTTAACATCATCAGCGGCTATATTGTGCGCCACTTCCGGGAGGTGTACGAATGAATGTTGAGACAAAACCGGCCCAACCCGGCTCATACCCCGAAGACAAAGACCTGGCCCGATTTATCCAGTTTCGCAATTTTAACGCCACTTTTTGGCGGGTCGTCTTTATTTCGTCGTTGGTAATTAGCCTGATTGCCTTGCTGGCCCTGCTATACAACGTGGTCAACGAAGCCTTTGGTTTGACGGCGGTGGAAAATCAGATTGAACCGGAAACGTTGGTGCTGCGGCTGCAAGAAGCGGACATGCTGGAAGTGGCCGTATTATCAAGCGAGGATGACAATGACCTGGCCGCAGGCATCAGCGGCAACCCGAACGCCATTGGCTTTTTTGGTTATGCCTACTACAAAGCTAACCAGGACAAGCTACAAGCCCTGATGGTTAATGGGATTGCGCCTTCGGCGGAAACCGCCGAGAGCGGCGAATACCCCATCGCCCGGCCGCTGTTCATCTACTCATCCCCTCAGATTATGAATAAAAAGCCGCAGGTGGCCGAATTTATCAATTATTATCTGACCCACGTCAACGACGAGATTGACGATGTGGGCTACTTTGCAGCCACAACCGCATCTCTGGACAGCGCCAAAGCCACCTGGCTGAAAGCGCAAAATCAGACCGGGGCCGCCCTGCCTGCGGTCAATCCGGCCGCGGTGGAAGGCAAAGTTTTGGTGGCCGGTAGTTCGACCGTTTTTCCCTTGACCGACCGGCTGGCGACCCGTTTTACCGAAGCAGGCTACAGCGGAGAAATTACGGTTGACAATATAGGCACCACCGGTGGCCTGCGCCAGTTTTGCGTCGAAGGCAAAGCGGATATTGCTAACGCCAGCCGGGCCATCAACACGCTTGAGCGCGCCGCCTGCCGGGGCAAGGGTTTAGAAGTGGCCGAATTTCGCGTCGGGACCGATGCGCTGGTGGTGGTTGTTAGCAGGGAAAACACCTTTCTAAAAAATGTGACGGTTGAGCAACTGCAAAAAATCTTTACCGAGGCCAAAAATTGGTCGGATGTTGACCCCAGTTGGCCCAACACCCCCATCGAGCGCTATATTCCGGGGGCCGACAGCGGCACCCTGGATTTCTTCACCGAAACGATTTATGGCGGGGTTGAGTTGGCCAGTCTGCCGAAAGATGACCTGGTGGAAATTATCGCCACCACTCAGGACCCGCAGGGAAAAAAATTGCTCGTTTCCAAAGGCAAACTGCGCCAATTAGAAAATGAGCAGCTTTTCTACGAGGATAAATTTCTAACGCTTGACCCGGATAAACACGCCCAGGAGTGCGCCGGGGCCGAACCGCCGGCGCGTTGCAGCCTGCCGGCCCGCGACCAGGAGAATGTGTATGCGCTGGTGCAGGAATTTGTCGTTGCCCCCAAAGTGGTTGCGACCTGGCCTTTAGTTGACTCCTTACTCAAGCGGGAAACTATTGTGGCTGAAGCCGCCGAGAAATTCCCCAACGCCGAGGTTGAATTTCGCTCCTGGATAACCCCCGATTTTGTGCGTAAACCTCAAGCCAGCGACCCGACCCTGGCCGGGGTGCGGACCGCTATTCTCGGCTCATTGTGGACCATTGCCATTACCATTCTGGTCTCTTTCCCCATTGGCGTTGGCGCGGCCATCTATCTGGAAGAGTATGCTACTGGCACGGCCAATCCGTTACTACGCCGGATCAATACCATCATTCAAACCAATATCAACAACCTGGCCGGAGTGCCCTCGATTATCTACGGTATCCTGGGGCTGGCTATTTTTGTGCGGCTGTTTGAACCTTTTACCAGCGGAGCGGCCCTGGGCGCGGCGGCCGATCCCACCACCGCCAATGGCCGCACCATCATCTCGGCCGGGCTGACCCTGGCCCTGCTCATTCTGCCGGTGATTATCATCAATGCCCAGGAAGCGATTCGGGCGGTGCCGCTGTCGCTGCGCCAAGCCGGGATGGCTCTGGGCGCTACCAAGTGGCAAACCATCTGGGCACACGTGCTGCCTAATGCTATCCCTGGTATTCTAACAGGCACCATTCTGGCCGTCTCGCGGGCGATGGGTGAAACTGCGCCGCTGGTGGTGGTTGGCGCTTCCACTTTTATCACCATTGACCCCGATGGTATTTTTTCCAAATTCACCACCTTACCCATTCAAATCTATCAATGGACGGCCCGCCCGCAGGCTGAGTTTCGCAATATTGCGGCGGCAGCCATTGTCGTTTTGCTGATTTTGCTTCTATCTATGAACGCGCTGGCAATTATCCTACGCAATCGCTACAGCAGGAGGCTCTCGTGAGTGAGAACAAGCTTTCAAGCAATGGAAAATATGCCCTGGAATTGCAGGACCTTCATTGTTTCTACGGCAGTTTTCGGGCGGTTAAAGATGTCAACTTAAAAATTGAGCGGCAAAAAATCACCGCTTTTATCGGCCCTTCGGGCTGCGGTAAAAGCACCGTGCTGCGCTCGCTCAATCGTATGAATGATTTGATCCCCGGCGCGTATGTGAAGGGCAAAATTTTGTATCACGGGCGAAATCTCTATGACTCTTCGGTAGACCCGGTTGAAGTGCGGCGGCGGATTGGCATGGTTTTCCAAAAACCCAACCCCTTCCCCAAATCAATTTATGAAAATGTGGCCTGGGGGGCGCGGATCAACGGCTTCAAGGGCAACATGGACGATTTGGTAGAGCAATCGCTGCGCCAGGCCGCCTTGTGGGACGAGGTCAAAGACAAGCTGCAGCAAAGCGGGCTGGGGTTGTCGGGCGGGCAGCAGCAGCGTCTGTGCATTGCCCGGGCCATTGCCGTCAAACCCGATATTATCCTGATGGATGAACCCTGCTCCGCTCTGGATCCCATCGCCACCCTCAAGATTGAAGATTTGATGCGCGAGCTGGTCCAGAATTACACCATCGTCATTGTCACCCACAATATGCAGCAGGCCGCCCGCGCCTCCGACTACACCGCCTACTACCTGATGGATCGTACCGACCGGGCCGGGGCGCTGGTGGAATACGGGCCCACCCAGGAACTTTTCACCAATCCCAAGGATAAACGAACTGAGGATTATATTACGGGACGATTTGGGTAAAACAGTGGGGGAGCAGAGGGGCAGGGGAGCAGGGGAGAAATTTATCTTCTTTCTCCCCTGCTCCTCCGCACCCCTGCTCCTCTGCAAAAATTGGAGTGAAAAGTATGAAACAAGTCCTCTTCCTCTGCACCGGCAACTCGTGCCGGAGTCAAATGGCCGAAGGGTTGGTCAATTACTTTCTGGGTGATGAATGGGAAGCCTATTCGGCGGGAACCAAACCGGCGGGCTATGTCCATCCGTTAGCCATTCAAGTTATGGCCGAGTTTGATATTGACATCTCGCGCAACCGTTCCAAATCGGTGGAGGAGTTCCGCTATATTGGCCCCGATGTTGTAATAACTGTCTGTGATGACGCTGCCGAAGATTGCCCGGTGTGGCTGGGGCAGGGGCATAAAGCTCATCTCAGCTTTCCGGACCCGGCCAAAGCAACCGGCAGTCCGGAGGAACAATTGGTGGTCTTTCGAGCCGTTCGGGATGACATCCGCCAACGTGTCTTGGATTACCTGACGGCCGTAGAATTGCCGGAATCGTCCGAGGCTGCTTGAGGTGCTGCGGCAAACATTTGAACAAAAGTTGCAAACCTTGCAAACGGAAGTGTTGCTATTGGGGGACATGGTGGATACGGCCCTCGGCGCAGCGGTAGAAGCTCTGACCCGCCATGATTTGACCGGCGCCGGACGGCTGGTAGCCGATAACTGTTTCATCACCCAAAAGCGTCTGGCTATCGAAGCCGAAATTTTATCACAAATTGCTACCCAACAGCCGGTGGCCGGTGACTTGCGGCTGCTGGTAGCCGCATTGGAAATTGCCGCCGAGTTGGAACGGATGGGTAGCTACGCGGCCAGTATCGCTCAAACGACCCTGAGCCAGGCTCACCAGCCTTTACCCGAACCTTTTCTCTCAACTCTGCCGGCGATGGGCCAGAAAGCGCGCGAGATGCTGCGCCAATCGCTGTTGGCTTTGGCCCGGCGGGATATAATGATAGCCCGAGCCATTCCAAAGCAAGATGATGAAGTGGACCGGCTTTACCAGGAGGCCCACCAGGCGCTTGTTGTTTTACTCAAAACCGACACGCAGGGCGCCGGCCAGGCTACCGCTTTGTCTCGCGTGGCCCACAATCTGGAGCGCACTGCCGATCGGGTCCTCAATATTTGTGAGTGGGTCATCTTTGCCATAACCGGCGAGATGAAAGAGTTAAACGGCAGCGCCAGATGAATTGAAAATGAAAATGACGCGAGGAGGCGCAGAATCTCCTCGCCTCTTCGCCTCACGAGTCCTCGCCTCTTTATTTATGAAGGAGCTATTCATGACCAGAGAAACCTTTGAACGAGAATTACAGCGTCTGCAAGACAATATCCTGACATTGGGCAGCATGGTTGAAGAATACCTGATAGACTCAGTTGATGCACTTAAGCGACGTGATATGGCCGGTTCGCACCGGCTTATTGCCTATGATCGTCAGGTCAATGAGAAACGTTTTGCCATTGAACACGATACCTTGACCCTCATCGCTACCCAACAACCGGCGGCGGGCGACATGCGCACCCTGGCGGCGGTGTTAAGTATTGCCTCTGAACTGGAACGGATGGGGGATTACGCCAAGGGGATTGCCAACATTAATCTATTGATTGGCGAAGGGGAACTCATCAAACCGCTGGTGGATATTCCACGCATGGCTGAAAAAGCTTGCGCTATGCTCCGCCAATCTTTAGAAGCCTTTATCAAGCGTGACGTCTGGCTGGCCCGTTCTATTCCGCCCAAAGATGATGAAGTAGATAACTTGTACAATCAGGTGAATCGTGAGCTAATAACCCTCATCCTATCTAACCCGCAAAATATAGATCAATCCAATTACCTGTTGTGGGCCGCCCACAACCTGGAGCGCACCGCCGATCGTGTGACCAACATTTGCGAACGGGTTGTCTTTATGGTCACAGGTGAGATGACCGAGTTAAATACCTCCTCCGGTGAGCAGTAACTCCAGTATGGCTAACCTATAACTTTTGAAATATCTGGCTTATACCACAATCCTACGGAGGGAGCTCGTAGGGGTGAGGCAACTTGAAGTACGTTTTGGGTACTCTCATACCCAGGATAGATGGCTGGCAGCCTGATCGTTTTGACCTGCTCGGCGCAGTTATTGCCCTGGTCGGGGTGGCAGTAATTATGTGGGGACGGCAGTGGTTTTAATGAGGCATAATCGTTTCACTACGGCGCTGACATTGCCCAGGCAGCAACTCCCCTGCGGGTTCCGTATCTCGCAGGCGCATTGGCCTGCTTTGATCCCGGCTTCGATTTCCTCGACAACCGTACTCCGGCCTGTCGCCAGCCATTCGGCGCGAATGGTGGCCGGGCTGTGGCAGAAGCAGTAGCAGACCGGTATATGGTCATTGTCCGGTTCTTTTTGATGCACCGGGACCCGGATTTGATCTTTTGTGAAAACTTGTATGCCATCGGCGGCAAAGTAGACGACCGGGCAGCCGGCCGTGCGGCAAAAAAGGTAGGGGACCTCACGCACCGCCCGCAGGCTCACCTGGAGCATGGCCTTTAGCGTAAGGTTATCAATCTTTTTGCCCTTTTGTCCGCAGGTTGGACAGCGATTGGTCTGCGCTGTAGCCAATTTCCGGTCCTTACCAACCCAAACCGGAACGCAGCAGCTTGCTTCATTCAGATGGACTTCTTTTTGATCGCCGTCAACCGGCGTACAGCAATTTTGAGACATGGCCATCAAAGTTACCTTTCAGCGATTATAGATCAAGTGACAAACGCACCGTTTCATCTCGATATCGTCGGGCAAGTTACCCGCCTGGCTCACTAACTGCTGCAAATCTTGTTGGAGGTCTTGCAACTGGCGAATTCGTTCTTCGATCTCAGTTGCTTTGGCCTCAAGCAACTGAGCCACATAACGACAGGGCGCTTCACCTCGATCTCGCAGAGCCAGCACTTCTTTAAGATCATCCAGGGTAAAGCCTAAACTGCGGGCATTGCGGATGAAGCGCAGCCGCCGCACGTCTTTTCCCCCATAGAGCCGGTAGCCATTCTCGGCGCGCTGAGCTGGGGGGAGTAAGCCAATCTCTTCATAAAAACGGATCGTTTTGGTGGGAACGCCGCTCGCTTGAGCCAGGTTGCCAATGCGAAGATCATCAGTCGTTGGTTTTTCACTCATTATGATTTTCTCCTGACCTTGATGATATTGCATTATACACCTTCCAGTAACTGGAATGTCAAGAGGGTATCATTATGACACAGGCAAAATTTTGTAACTGACCCACCCTTTCATTTCAAGGAACGCCATGTTTAAGTCATAACGTGGTAAACTGATTTTCCCGTAATTTTGCGTCCTTTATGAAGATAGAGAGCCGAGCTAGAAAATTGAGGGCTTGACAAACTTCTAATCATGTTATATACTATGCTCATCGTAAAAATACGATTAAGGATAGTTTGAAACATGATAACCCTTACCCATGAGCCTATAACCGTTCCACCTCCCTGCTGCACTTTAGATATTTCTGGCGCAGAGCAGGAGCGGCTGGTCCAAATGTTCAAAGCCTTGGGCAACCCGATTCGCTTTGAAATTATGAAATTCCTGGTCACCCGACCCGGCTGCATCACCGGCGATATTGTCGAATTTTTACCAATTGCCCAGGCAACGGTATCCCAACATTTGAAAGTGCTGCGCGAGGCTGGCTGGATTAGCGGCGTCACCGAAGGACCAGCCGTATGCTACTGGCTGAACGAAGAGAATATTGCCTGGTTCAAAGCCAGGGTGGGCGAGATTTTTTAGCCAGCCACGGATCAGTTGAGGGAGAATATTCCCCACACTTGAGCCGTTATTTTTTATAAATTTTTATCGTTTTTTTACGATGTAAAAGGTAGCGCTGATGAACCAAACTTTAGCCAAAAGCCATCAAGCCATCGTCAAAAGTCTGTCCAATGGGGGTTTCGTTCTGGCCATGACCCTGGCGGCCGCTTGCTGGGGAGCAGGCGCGGTGATGAGCAAAGGCGTCTTGGGCTACCTTCCGCCCCTCACCCTCCTGGTTGTCCAACTGGTCGCCAGCCTGACCTTTCTGTGGGCTGTTGTCGCTGTACAGCGCATACGAGTCCCGCTGCGCCGAGAGACCTTTCGACTGGGCCTGATCGGCCTGCTTAATCCCGGTTTGGCCTACACCTTCAGCTTGCTGGGTCTGTCGCTGACCACGGCCAGTATGTCGGCCCTACTTTGGGCGGCTGAACCCGTTCTGATATTGGGTCTGGCCTGGTTCATTCTCCGCGAGCGGTTGACCCCGGCGCTGCTGGCTTGTTCACTGCTGGCTATCGCTGGCGTGTTTCTGGTAATCGGAGTCAACGCCGGCATGGACAATAGTGGTTCCTTCAGCGGTAACTTGCTCATCCTGGCCGGCGTTTTGTGCTGTGCCCTGTACACCGTGCTGACTCGCCGCGACGCGGCTACTCTCGATCCGGTGCTGCTGGTGGCGCTGCAACAGACGGCGGCCCTCCTTTGGGCCTTGCTGATCTGGCCGCTTGAATTAGGGACCAGCCTGACGGCGATAAGTTTAAGTGCCTGGTTGTGGGCCGTTGCTTCCGGCATTGTCTACTATGCCCTGGCTTTTTGGTTTTATATCACGGGTTTGAAACGGATACCGGCCAGCCTGGCCGGTCTTTTCCTCAACCTCATCCCCATCTTCGCCGTCGGCGGGGCTTATCTTTTCTTGGGAGAACGTTTGGCTGCCGTCCAATGGATCGGAGCTGCCTTAATTCTGGCGGCCGTTATGACCATGCTGCGTTTCCAAAATAGGGAGAACTTTCTAAAAATAGAGAGACTTCAATCTGAAAATGTAACTGGCGTTGGCTGATCGCTCAGGCTTGTGGAAACCAAATTTTATCAAGGAGAATTAAACTATGTTACCCACCTGCGGCGGCGATTGTTGCCTGGTGGAGTTAAAAGCTGATGCTCCGATTTAAGGTTATTTTTTAGCTGATTTCATCGTAATTTTACAATATAAAGGAGATAGAACAATGTTTGATCCTATTATAGCCATTGTCCAATTTATGATCAATGCCTTTCTACACGTCTGGCCGTACCTCTTGATTACCATTCCCTTGGCCGTAGCGGTGCAAATGTCAGGTGCGGCAAAGTATATTAACCGCGCCTTTGCCGCTCAACCCCTTGTCGCCATTTTCCTGGCGACCGCCGTGGGCGCCTTCAGCCCTTTCTGTTCTTGTGGCGTCATCCCGGTCGTAGCCACCTTGCTTATCGGCGGCGTGCCGCTGGCCCCGGTGATGGCCTTCTGGATTGCTTCCCCTTCGATGGATCCCGAAGTGTTTTTCTTGAGCGTGGCCACCATTGGCTGGGAGCTGGCCGTGTGGCGACTGATATCTACCCTCCTGCTCAGTTTGAGCGCCGGCTTTATCACCCATTTTGTCGTTCAGCAGGGCTGGTTGGGCGCAGAAATCTTGCGCACGCGAAAACCAAGCTCGGTGCAGGGTTATGGGGCGCTTTTGAAGGAAGGCTGGCAAAGTTTCAAACGACGATTGACCGTTTCACCGGTGTTAGGCTTCACCGCCGGAAATACCCCTCTAGCGACCGAAACGGCCTGCTGTCATAGTTCAGCCGAAATTACCTTAACCAATAGCTGGCAGCCTTTGGCGGTCGCTTCCGTACCATCTTCGAGTTGCGATTCCTCCGGGTGTGGCCCATCCAGCACCCCGGCGGCTGAAAGCAGTTGCAGCCTTAAACCTGCTTCCTTCCGCCAACGCCTGCTCAACGAAACCTGGAGCGCCAGCCTGATGGTCGCCAAGTTTATGGCCTTGGCTTTCTTCCTGGAAGCCTTGATTATCCTGTACATTCCCTCCGAGTGGATTGCCGGCCTCCTGGGCCAGCAGAATCAGTGGGCTATCCTGATGGCCGCTTTGATCGGAGTGCCGGTCTACACCACCGAATTGACCGCTCTGCCGATGGTTAGCGGCCTGTTGGCTCAGGGTATGGACCCCGGCGCGGCCCTGGCCTTTCTCATTGCCGGCCCAACAACTACCCTACCGGCAATGGCGGCAGTCTGGGGCTTGACCACCCGGCGCGTCTTTTTCCTCTATCTCTCCTTTGTGCTGGTGGGGGCGATTGTATTTGGATATCTTTATGACTTGGCCGGCAGGCTGATCGGCTGAGGGTGGAAGTGAAGGAGACAAGAAATGGTACTCGAAGATATGCAAATTGTTGCCGGGATTATTTCTACGCTGATGTTTGTCAGCAGCAATGTGCCGATGCTCTGGAAGGCGTTTGCGACGAAAGATTTAACCTCATATAGTTTGGGCCATATTAGCTTGAGCAATGCCGGCAATCTCATCTATTGGCTCTATCTCTTCACCCTCCCGGTCGGCCCGGTTTGGTTCTTACATGGCTTCAATACGTTGGTGGCCGGCCTGATGCTGGTGGGCTATTTGCGCTATCAAGGGCGCAGCAGTGGGCCGAACCCGCTTGGAGAAAGGGCGAGATTAGCACTTGGCGGCATCAGTTTTTGTAGCTGCTCCGGCGATGAGTCGAGATAAGATACAAAATGACAAAACTCTGTCTCTTTGATGACACCTATCACTATTAAACTTCAACTTCATCGGGTAGACTCATTTCAACAGCAGTCGAAATAAAACCAATGATAGGGCCAACATGTGATTGGCGGGGGCTTAGGATGGCTCACTCAACTTTAAAGTCAGGCTTTATCCCGGTTTTATGGCTGATACTGGCTCTGCCAGGCTTGGTGGGCTGTGCTGTCGCCCAAGCCGAGCCGCTGCCCTACGTAGATTTAAGCCAGCGCCAGCCTTTACCTACCCCTTCTGTTGAAGTTGCCCCCCTCCATGTCGCCGTCGCCTCGGTCATCTCGCCCCGCGGCGCGGTAGCGAGTTACCAACCCCTCCTCGATTATCTGAGCGTCCAACTCAACCGCCCCGTGGAATTGGTCCAGCGCCGTACCTACGCCGAAGTCAATGATTTGATCGAACAGGGCCAAATTGATCTGGCCTTTGTCTGCACCAGCGCCTATGTTATCGGCCAGCGCGAGTTTGGCATGGAACTGCTGGCCGCGCCCCAGGTTGAAGGGGAAACCGTCTATCACTCCCTCTTGATTGTGCCCGCCGGCAGCCCGGCTGATGACATGGCCGACCTGCGCGGCAAAACCTTTGCCTTCACCGATCCCTGGTCCAACACCGGGCGCATGTATCCCACGGCTATGGTCAAGGAACTGGGGGAAACCCCAGAAACTTTTTTTGGTCAAGTGCTCTTTACCTACAGCCACGACGACGCCATCCGGGCTGTGGCCGGCGGGGTGGCCGACGGCGCAGCGGTAGACAGCTTGGTTTATCAATTTGCGCTGGCCCGCGAGCCGGAATTAGCCCGGCAGACCAAAGTGATCCATCGCTCGATCCCCTTCGGCATTCCGCCGGTGGTCACTTCGCCCCACCTCCGGCCGCAAATCCGGGCTAAATTACAGGAAATTCTATTAAATATGGCCGATGATCCGGTGGGGCGTGCGGCGCTGCGGGCGTTGGATATTGACCGTTTTGTTGTAATAGAAGACTCGGCTTACAATTCTGTCCGGGATTTAGAAGCAAAGGTCGGCCCCCTGGCGCTGCCATAAGCGTGATGGACAGCAAATGGCAAGACAAACCATGAGACTGATGGTAGAACGGCAGTCTAATAGCGCAACCATCCTCTCCAATGTTCGGGTGAGGATACACCACCTGCTGGGCCGCCTGTGGCTGATCTTGGGGGCCGTCAGCGTGCGCACCAAAATTCTGGGCATTGTCCTGGCCCTGGTGCTCCTTTTGGGTGGCGGCGTGACCCTCCAGGTCCGGGCGATTCTAGGGGCCACCCTTACCCACGAGCTACAGAATCGGGGCGTCTCCATCACCCGCGATGTGGCCGCCCGCAGCGTTGACCTGCTGCTGGTGCGCGACCTGTACGCTGTCCACCAACTTTTGCGTGACACGCTAACCAATAACGAAGATGTGCGCTATGCTTTCATTGTTAACCCCCAGGGACAAGTTGTGGCGCACACGTTTACTGAAGGCTTCCCGACCTCTCTCCTGGCCCTGCACACCGTCGCTGCCGCCGACCGCTACCACCTCCAGCAGGTCGCCACCGATGAGGGAGTCATCTGGGATTTTGCCGTGCCCATCTTTGAGGGTCGGGCCGGCACGGCCCGGTTAGGGCTGGCCGAAGCCAGAGTCCAGGATGTCGTCAATGCCGTCACCGGGCAAATGCTCCTGACCACCTTGGTGGTGGCCGTGGGCGGTATTGTCGCCGCCAGTTTACTCACCTGGCTGTTGACGCGCCCCATTCTGGAACTGGTCGCCACCACCCGGCGGGTGGGCCAGGGCGATTTAACCGCCCGCGCGCCCCACTGGGCCAACGACGAAATCGGTACGCTGGCCGATGCCTTCAACCAGATGGTCGGCGACCTGGCGAGCAGTCAACAAGCAATTGCCGAAAAGGAAGCCGCGCGAGGCCGCCTGCTGGCTCAATTGATCAATGCCCAGGAAGAAGAGCGCCGCCGGATTGCCCGTGAACTTCACGATGGCGTCGGCCAGGCCCTCACTTCCTTAATGGTGGGCCTGAAGTTGGTCAATCAACTGGACGACCCGCAAACTCTGGCTGCCAAAACCGCCGAACTGCGCCGGGTAGCCGGTGAAACCCTGGACGAGGTGCGCCTGTTGAGCCGTGAACTGCGCCCCAGTGTGCTGGACGATCTGGGCCTGACCGCCGCCCTGGAGCGCTACGCCGTTGAGTTTGCCAGCCGCTACCCCGGCCTGACCGTTGACCTCCACTGCAACCTGCCGCAGCGATTGCCCTTACCCACTGAAACCAGCCTCTACCGGATTGTCCAGGAGGCCATGACCAATGCCGCCCGGCACGGCCAGGCCACAACCATCAGCGTCCTCCTCCATTGTCGTAATGACCGGGTGCAGGCCATTATTGAAGATAACGGCTGCGGTTTTGACCCGGAAGCCGTTCGTCGTTCCGGCGATAGTGTGGGTCTGCACAGCATGGCCGAGCGGGCGGAAGCGCTCGGTGGCGCCTTGAATATAGAAAGCAGCAGTGAAGGCACGACCGTTTATGTGGAGGCGCCGCTGTGACCGAACCTATCCGCATTTTCCTGGCCGATGACCATGCTGTCCTTCGGGCCGGCCTTAAAGCCCTGCTCAACGCCGAACCCGATATGGAAGTGGTGGGGGAAGCCGGGGATGGGCAAAGCTGCATTCAAGCCGCCATTCAACTCCGGCCCGATGTCATCCTGTTGGATATCAATATGCCTCACTGTAATGGCCTGGAAGCCCTGGCCGAACTGCGCCGTCAAGCCCCTCATAGCCGTATCTTAATCCTGACCATGCATGATGACGCCGGTTATCTCCGTCAGGTGCTATCCAGCGGTGGGGCCGGCTACGTGTTGAAACAGGCGGCTGATACAGAATTGCTGTCCGCTATCCGGACTGTCTACAATGGCGGCGTCTTTTTGCACCCTGCTCATACCAAGATTTTGCTCGAAGATGCCTTGCCTGCCCCGCCGCCCACATCCTCAACCAGCGACCCCCTGGCCCGTCTGAGCGAGCGCGAGCTGGAAGTATTACGCCTGATTGCCTTGGGCCACGCCAATAAGGAAATTGCCGATACCCTCTACCTGAGCGTCAAAACCGTCGAAACCTACAAGGCCCGGCTGATGGAAAAACTCGGCCTCAACAGCCGCGCCGCGCTGGTTCGCTTTGCTTTGGAGCATAAGCTCCTGGAAGAATAGTGCTCGCCCCATTGTCAGGGAATTCCCTGACAACCCTTTCTCTTTCTCCTGACACGTCGCTTCAAAAATAGCGGGATTCTCCTGCTACAAGACCAAACCTCCTTGTGTTACACTATTCACAAATAATGGTGTTTTGTAACTACTCAGCCATGTCATTTCGACCGAAGGGAGAAATCCCTGATGTTTATGTGCTCTTGCAGGGATTTCTCGGCCTACGGCCTCGAAATGATATGGGGGTTGAGTAGTAACCAACAATCCAACTATGAAGTAGGAGGTCACACAATGCCTGAGCTTTTAGAAAAGCAAGATGTCCTGACCCGCATGCACGAGGACATCCGGCGCGCCTTAGAGAAGCCCGCCGCAGAGCGGCACTGGGTCATGGTCATTGACCTGGGCAAGTGTATCGGCTGCCACGCCTGCACCGTGGCCTGCGTGGCCGAAAACAAACTGCCGCCCGGGGTGGTCTACCGCCCGGTGCTGGATGAAGAATTTGGCGAATATCCCCATGTCACCCGCCGTTTTCTCCCCCGGCCCTGCATGCAGTGCGAGGAGCCGCCCTGCGTGCCGGTTTGCCCGGTCAACGCCACCTATCCCAACGAGGACGGGATCGTGGTCATTGATTACGATCAGTGCATCGGCTGCCGTTACTGTATCACCGCTTGCCCCTATGGGGCCCGGACTTTTGACTTTGGCAAAACCTACACGGCGGGCACGCCCAATGGCTCGCAGGTGTTGCTGGGCCAGGCCGAAGCCGGCGCGTATGAACGAACCGGTAACTACGAATACGGAGAGCTGCGCGAGCGGCGCGGTGAGGAGTCGCCTATCGGCAATGTGCGCAAGTGCCATTTCTGCCTGCACCGCCTGGCCGAAGGGATGCTGCCCAGTTGCGTCACCACCTGTGTGGGGCGGGCCACCTATTTTGGCGACGCCAATGACCCCGACAGCCTGGTGGCCGAATTGATTGCCAGACCGAATGTGATGCGGCTCAAGGAAGAACTGGGTACCAAGCCGCGGGTCTATTACTTAACGTAAAGGAGGATCACTATGACTTTCAAACGGATTGTCTACGGCTTGAGTATTCTGGCCATCATCTTTGGCGCATGGGGCGTGTATGACCGCCTCGTTCACGGGCACGAAAATGCCGCCTATGGTTCCTACGTGGTTTGGGGCCTGTGGGTGGCCATGTATCTCTTCTTTGCCGGGGTCGCCGCCGGATCGTTTATGGTGGCTACCCTGGATCTGTTGTTCCACATCAAAATCTTTCGCGGTACCGGACGGCTGGCTTTGTGGGTGGGGCTGATCAGCCTGGGTGCGGGCCTGCTGCAAATCTGGCTTGACCTGGGCCACATGGAGCGCATCTGGAAGATTTATTTGCAAGGTAACATCACCTCGGTGATGGGCCAGATGGTCTGGGGGTACACCCTGTTTGGCCTGTTGCTGGTGGCCTCGCTCTATCTGGCCATCCGCCAGCCGGAGAGCAAAGTCCTGCGGGTTTTGATGATCGTTGGCCTGCCCCTGTCGCTGTTTGTCAGCGGCGCGGTCGGGGCGCTGTTAGGCGTGCAGGCCAGCCGGCCTTTCTGGCACGTAGGGCTGCTGCCGGTCCAATTTCCGGTCTTCTCCCTGGCTTCGGGGGTGGCGGCCATGCTGGCCGTGTTGGGCTTATTTGGCCGGCGCGATGATCCCAACCGCGCCCAGCAGTTGTGGGTGCTGTCATTAGCTACAGTGGGATTGGCTCTCATCAAATTGTACTTCCTGTGGGCCGATTTTTCCCAAAGCTACTACGGCAACGTGCCCCAGAATATCGAAGCGGTAAACGCGGTGTTATTTGGACCGTATTGGTGGGCTTTCTGGCTCATCCAAATTCTGCTCGGCACGCTGATCCCGGTGGTGGTCCTGGTGCAGCCCAATCTGGCCCGGCACAACGGCTGGGCCGGCTGGATGGGGGTTTTGGTATTGATCGGCTTTGCTTCGGCCCGGGCCAACATCGTCCTCCCGGCGCTGACCGTGCCGGAACTGAATGCGCTGGTTACAGCCTTCTCCGGGCCGCATCTAACCTTTGAGTATTTCCCCACGGCCATGGAGTGGGCCGTTACCCTGGGCAGCACCGGCCTGGCCGTGCTGGCCTTCCTGATTGGCAATGATTATCTGCCGCTGCGCGGCAAGGAGGTAGCCTGACCATGAAGAAGCAAGATACATCTACGCAAAGGGTTGAACCCAACAACCCGCTGAATTTGGACCTATCCCGGCGCAATTTTTTGAAGGCCTCGGCGGCGGCCGGCGGCGCAGCCGCCTTGTTGGGCGGCGTCCCGCTCACCCTGCGGCTGGTCGAGCAGGCCAGAGCGGAAAGCAGCGCTCAATCCAACCTGGCCGGGGGCTTTTATGAGAGCCAGCCGGAAAACCAGATTCAGACCGTTTGCCTGCAATGCAACACCGGCTGCGCCATCAAGGTCAAATTGCTGGATGGTCTGGCGGTTAAGATTGACGGCAACCCTTACAGCCCGGTGACGATGTGGCCCCATTTACCCTACGCTACCCCGGTCAAAGAGACGGCCACAACCGAAGGCGGCCTCTGCCCCAAGGGCCAGGCCGGGATTCAATCGGTCTACGACCCCTACCGCATCCGCCGCGTGTTGAAGCGGGCCGGTAAACGGGGCGAGCAGAAGTGGGAAAGCATTCCCTTTGAGCAGGCCATTGAGGAAATTGTCAACGGCGGCACGTTTGCCGATGGCACGAAGTCGCCCGGTCTGAACGAACTCTACGCGCTGCGTGACCCTAAATTGTTTAAAGAAATGGCCGCTGCAATGGAGGCCATCCTGGCCGAGAAGGACAAAGATAAGAAACAAGCCCTGTTAGACGAATTCAAAACCACCTACGCCGACTACAAGGACCTCTTTATTGACTTTGAGCACCCCGACCTGGGACCGAAGAACAACCAGTTCACCTTTGCCTGGGGCCGGCTCAAGGATGGCCGGGGCGAGTTCATCAAACGCTTCACCGGCGACGCCTTTGGCTCGGTCAACGCGCACGGCCATACCACCGTCTGTCAGGGGTCGCTCTACTTTACCGGCAAGGCCATGAGCGAGCAGTTTGTGGAGGGCAAGTGGAGCGGCGGCGAGAAGTTCTACTGGCAGGCCGATCTGGCCAACACCGAATTTGCCATCCTGGTCGGCAACAACGTGTTTGAAGGCGGCTACGGCCCGCCCTACCGCGCCCAAAAAGTAACCGAGGGCCTGGCCGACGGCCGGCTGAAGTACGTGGTCATTGACCCGCGCCTGGGCAAGACCGGGGCCAAAGCCTGGAAGTGGCTGCCCAACAAACCCGGCACCGAGGCGGCCATCGCCCTGGCCCTGATCCAACTGGTCATCGCTAACGAAAAGTACAACAAAGGCTATCTGGAGAACGCCAATAAAGCTGCCGCCGATGCCGATGGCGAACCCAACTACTGCAACGCCGCCTGGCTGGTTAAAATTGACGAACATGGTCCCGGCAAGCTGCTGCGCGGCTCCGACCTGGGGCTGGAGCCGGAGGAACGGGACAAAGCCGACGGCTCCGGCACCTGGAAATTTGATCCTTTTATCGTGATGAAAGAAGGTGAACTCATCCCCTTCGACCCCAACGACGCCGAAAACCCGGTCGAGGGCGATCTGCTGGTGGACGCCGAAGTGGACGGGGTGGACAAAGAGGGCAGCGCCATCAAGATCAAGGTCAAAAGCGGCCTGCAAGTGCTCTTCGACAGCGCCAGCGAACACACCGTCGAGGAGTGGGCCGAAATTGCCGGGGTGTCGGCCCGCGACCTGGCCGAAATTGCCCAGGAGTTTACCGGCCACGGGCGCAAAGCCTCAGCCGACATTCACCGGGGCGTCAGCCAGCACACCAACGGCTACTACAACGTCCAGGCCTGGAATGACCTCAACCTGCTCATCGGCAACTACGACTACCAGGGCGGCATGACCGTGGCCAAAGCCTACGACCAGAACGGAGGCAAAGAGGGCCAGCCTTATCCCATCGCCAAGATGATCGAAGGCAGCCTCAAGAAATTTGGGGTGGACCTCATCCGCTCCCAGGTAAAATATGACGCCAGCACGCTGTTTGCCGATTACCCGGCCAAGCGGCCCTGGTATCCCCTGGCCACCGATATTTACCAGGAGATTGTGCCTTCCATCGGCGACGCTTACCCTTACCCGACGAAAGCCTTGTTCCTGTATATGGGGTCGCCGGTTTATGCTCTGCCGGCCGGCCACACCAATATCGAAGTGCTCAAAGACCCGGCCAAACTGCCGCTTTTTGTCACCTTCGACATCACCATTGGCGAGACTTCTATGTACGCCGACTACATCATCCCCGACCTGAGTTTTCTGGAGCGCTGGGAATTTCACAAATCCCACCCCTCGATCATCGCCAAGAACGCGCCCATCCGCCAGCCGGCTATCGCCCCCATGACGGAAACGGTCAAGGTCTTTGGCATCGAGCAGCCGCTGGGCCTGGAGAGTTTTTTGCTGGCGGTTGCCGAGAAAATGGAGTTACCTGGCTTTGGGCCGAACGGTTTTGGCGAAGGGCTGCCCCTGGTGCGCCAGGAAGACCTGTATCTCAAGCAGGTGGCTAACGTGGCTGCCGGGGAAAAGCCGGATCTGGCCGATGCTGTGCCCGAAGCCGATGACGCCGAAGTGGAGTTGTTTATGCAAGCCCGGCGGCATCTGCCCAAAACGGTCTTCGACGTGGACGCCTGGAAAGCCGCCATCGGCAACGACGAAAGTATGTGGCGGCGGGTGGTTTACGTTCTGAACCGGGGCGGCCGGTTTCAGGATTACGCCAAGCTGTTTGATGGCGAGAAGCTGGCCAATAAGTACGGCAAATATCTGAGCCTGTACTGCGAGAAAACCTACGACAGCAAGAACAGCATGACCGGCGAGCATTTCTCCGGGGTGACCCGTTACTTTGAACCGGGCCAGGACGCCCTGGGTAACAATGTCGCCGCCGCTGACGAGGCCGAAGGGTACGGCCTGACCTTAATTACCTATCGCACCATCGTCCAGACCAAGAGCCGCACCGCCGGCAACTACTGGCTCAAGGCCGTCGAGCCGAGCAACTATTTGATTATCAACAGCCAGGATGCCCGCGCTTTGGGCCTGCAAAACGGCGATCAGGTCAGGATTGTGTCCAAAACCAACCCGGATGGGGTCTGGGATTTGGGCAACGGGCAGACGGCGCCGATGGAGGGTGCGGTTCAGGTCATTGAGGGGCTGCGGCCCGGCGTGGTCGGCTTCAGTTTGGGCTTTGGTCACTGGGCTTACGGAGCAAGTGAGGTGGTGATTGACGGGCAGACCATTGCCAGCGATGCTATCCGGGCTACCGGCCTGCACGCCAACGCGGCCATGCGCACCGACACCCACAACCCCAACACCTGCCTGCGCGACCTGGTCGGCGGCTCGGCGGTCTTTTACGATAGCCGGGTCAAGCTGGTCAAGGTGGGCGGCACGGTGTGAGGGTAGAGCTTGAGAAATTAGAAATCACTCTCGTCTCAGGAGTCCAGAGTACCCTCTGGACTCCTTTTAGCAATATGCCCAATTTTCACCTTTCAGACAGCGAAATTGAGGCTATTGTCGTCTATCTGGGGCGTGTTCGCTTTTGG
>JAKLJP010000048.1 GCA_023151115.1 Anaerolineae bacterium | reverse complement strand
AAATCTTTAGAATTCAGTACATTTAGCAATGGTCTATCCGTGACCTTCCTAATCCCATTTAGTGAACTCAGTGCCGAAGCGGAGAACAGGGCGATAATTTCGTATTGCGTCTTGCGTGTTCCATTTTTTTCACGCAACACGCAATACGAGGCCGTAAGTTTGCCTAATCCTTCTCATACGGCTGTCCATCGGCTGCGGGCGGGATGGATTGGCCGATGACGCCGGCCAGCACGACCATTGTTACAATGTAGGGGGCCATGAGTAGAAACTCGCTGGAGATGGGCACTTGCTGGATGCCCAATCCTTGCAGTTTCACCTGGAGGGCGTCGGCAAAACCGAAGATGAGCGAGGCCCCAAACGCGCCAAAGGGTGTCCACTTGCCAAAGATCATGGCCGCCAGGCCGATGAAGCCTTTACCGGCGGTCAACAGTTCGTCAAAGCGGCCCACCGAGCCGATAGTAAAGTATGCCCCGCCAATCCCGGCAACCATACCGCCCATAATCACATTGATATAGCGCATCTTGAAGACATTCACGCCCAGGGTGTCGGCGGCTTTGGGGTGCTCACCCACCGCAATGGTACGCAATCCCCAGCGGGTGTAAAACAGCATCACATGGATGGCAATAACCAGAACAAACAAAATATAAATAATCAAGCTGTTTTCAAACAACAGCGGGCCAATGATGGGGATGCTCGACACGCCGGGAATAGGCAATATTTTGAAGGTGCCGCCGCTGTTGATGTCTTGGATCGGCTGCAAGAAACGCTGGCTCAGAAAGCTGGTCATGCCGGCTGAAAAAATGTTGATAACGGTGCCGCTGATAATCTGATCTACCTTGAACTGGATGGAAAGCCAGGCGTGGAAAGCGGCCAACAAGCCGCCGATCATCATTGCCGCCAATAAGCCCAACAACAAATGCCAGGGGGCTGCGTCCGACAGATTGGCCGCTTCAAGGCTTTGGCCGATGCTGACCAACCAGGAGGGGAAAAGAGGGTCCCCGGTTGCTTTGTTAACAGCATCATAATTACGAAAAATACTTGAAACCACGACGGCGGTCATTGCTCCGCTCAACATCATGCCTTCAATAGCAATATTAACCACCCCGGCCCGTTCGCACAAAATACCGCTCAACGCGCCAAAAGCAATCGGGGCGGCTCGCAGCAATGACGCCGAAATCATACCCAACAGGTTCATCGACTCGCCGCGGGCAGCCCAGGTGAGAAACGCAAACACAAAGATTAGGGCCACGATCAGCAAGACCAGGTTGACCCGTTTGAACCCTCGGGCCAACTGCCAGCCGCCGGCAAAGGCTACTACCACCGCCAGCGCCCACAACACCTGCTGGGTAGGCAGCACCCACTCCTCCAAGCGGGGCGCATTGGTTTTAGCGCCTGGGTTTAAGCCAAAACTGGTGGTCATGTCGGCGGTACTGTTAAACGCAAAGGCTACCACAATAGCCAGGGCGACCAACAGAAAGAAGATGCCCATCCCGACACTGCGCCTATCTCTAATGGCGAGGGCTTTGGTGGTTGAAAGTGCGGCTGTACTCACTCAGTTCCTCCTGGGTAAGAGACGAGGTCCAGTGAGGCGAGGAGGCGAGAAAAACGTATGACAACTCCAACCTCAGTATATCCTCGTCCTGTTATGATTTTTATTCCTGCCTCTGTTCGCCTCATCGCGTCATCGTTTCTTCGTGGCATCACGCGCCCCACCCGCGGGTAAAGGTGGCCTCTTCCGCCTCTGATTTGCCCCTGACTCGATAAACCCAGCGCACAATGGCCGGGGCGGCGATAAAGACGATGACCAGGGCTTGCACAATGGAGATGATGTCTATCGGAATGCTGGCGATAGACTGCATGCGGGTGGCCCCGTTGCGCAGCGTGCCAAACAGCAGCGCCGCCAAAACCACACCCAGCGGATGGCTTTTGCCCAGGAGCGCCAGGGCAATCGCATCAAAGCCGTAACCCGAAGAAAAACCACCGGCCAGGAAGTGGTTAAGCCCCAAAACCTCATTGGTTCCGGCCAGTCCGGCCAAACCACCACTAATCGCCATCGTCAAAACGATGATCCGGGTGATTTTGATGCCGCCGTAGCGGGCAGCATTGGGATTAGCCCCGACAGTGCGGATTTCAAAGCCGAGGGTTGTTTTGAACAGCAGCCACCAGATGACAAAGGCCGTCAGCAGGGCCAAAAAGAAGCCCCAGTGAAAACGATAACCTTCAAAAAGCTGCGGCAAATAGGCGCTGGGAAAAATCTCGGCGGTAACGGGTCTATCCCCGCCGGGCCGGCGCAGGGGGCCGGTAAAGGCCCAGTCAAAAAAGCGAAAGGCAATATAGTTCAACATGATGGTGTTGATAACTTCATGCGCGCCGGTTTTGGCTTTGAGAATACCGGGAATGGAGGCGTACAATGCGCCCCCGGCCATGCCGCCCAATAGAGCCAGGGGCAAATGGATAATAGCCGGTAATTGAAAACTGTAGCCAATAATCACCGCCGCCGCCGCCCCCACCAATAACTGCCCCTCACCGCCGATATTAAACAGGCCCCCCCGAAAGCCAACGGCGACGGCCAGGCCGGCAAAAATGTAGGGCGTTGCCGCAACCAGGCTTTCGCTGATAGCGCCAGGTCCTCCCAATGAACCTGAAAATAAAGCCCCGTAAGCGACCGCAATACTTTTCCAGACTGCGACCAGGCCCGCGCCCAGGCCGCCTTCGCGAAAAGCTGCATAAACGGCGGCATCGGTGACGACAATGATAATCCCCCCAATCACCAAAGCCGAAAACACTGCCAAAAGCGGAATCAGGAGATTATCCAAAAGCCCTTTGAGCAGGTTGGGGGCCTGGGGTTCTTTACCTTTGGTTGCGGTGGGGGTTACCTTGGCGCTCGCTTCCATAAATTTTTACACCTCTCGCTAACTTGTTACAAAATTAGGTGGTTCCGTTAACAAGCGGGGTAGATCCTTGATCTGTCGCTTGCATGTAATTAATAATTAGCTGAACAAATTGCTCACAATCTGCCGGAGCCTTTAAAATGGCTTCAAACACAATTTCATCATTTACCTCTGAATAAAGGTGGACTAGGCGATTACGCATTGAGGCCATCTGTTGAAGTGTTAGGGCAAGATCGCCTGGAATGAGTCTAACTTCATGTAGAATCTGAAAAGTCTCGCGGTGGGTTGTGGGTGGGCGAAATTGCTCTGAGGCAATAATATGATTACCTATATCAATACAACACTCAATTGCAATCTGCAAATAATATCTGGCCGCCCCACGTTTATAGGGGTCAGATAGAACAGCGTCCTTGCCCAAATGTCCCAAGTTCTGAAGATGGATTATATACTCGCGCAAGGTACGAGCCAGCCCTTCGAGCTTGGCAGGATTTACCATCTTCGCCACTATCCTGATTTAAACCCGTGTTCTTGAATAGCTTTAAAGAACGCCTGACGCATCATTTGGATCACCGGTTCAAAATCCAAATATTCTTTCCAGGTACGTGTCTCAAACTCGACCCGGGCAACCTCATCCCGTGAAAAAAGACGAACACCTTGTAAAGCTACTTGACCTCGAAACAGAATTGGTAGGTTATCAATTAGACGCACATCTGGTTTGCGGATGCCAACCTGCTCCAATGCACTCTCGACTGCAAGCTCTAACTGTAACCGTTCTGCTGGCAACAACGATGAGTCAGTTTCGGTGTGGCATAAAACCAAAGCAATGTCAACATCGCTCGTTGGGAGTGCATTTCCTGTTGCGATTGAACCATACAGGTAAGCCAACATCACCGGAGTATCCTGTAAAATGCCAGGTAAAATTTGGCGAAGTTGATTAATCAAATTTTCCTTAGGACTCATTTTTCGTCTCAGCGTCGCAGCAACGCCAGTACATAATCTAAAAACCCTTCAACATCTACCTTATCGGCTGCCCGGACCAGCCGGCCCTCTTCAACTTCTTTGATGCGCCCGGCGCTCGGACCGGCGGCGACAACTTCCGTCTGCGCCTCTCGAAAGGTAATAAATTGAGGACCGCCCAAATAGCCAGTGGTCAGCGTGTCCCACATGTAATAAATATACTCATAGCTGGGGATGGTCCCCAATGTCAGCGCCCAACATTGCCCGGCCAGGTCAGAGAGAGGGTAACGCCGCTGCCGGGCCAGCCGCTGCAAAAAGTCGCGTGTCACCGGCACGTGGTTGGTGGCATCGAGCGGGAAGATGGTCAGCGGGGCGGGCGATTGCCAGAGAGCATAGGTGGCCGGCGGGTCCCAATAAGCGTTCCATTCGGCGCTGCCGTTATGTTCGTAATCCCGCACATTGCCCTCTACGCGCAAGGCGCCGCCCATCCAGACCACTTCCTCAATCTTGGCCGCCAGTTCAGGTTCCAGGGTCAAAGCTGTGGCCAGGTTGCTAACCGGCCCGGTGATGAGCACTGTCAGCGGTTTGGTCGCAGTTCGCAGTTTTCGGGCGATAAATTCGTGGCCTGTCTCAAGCACAGGAGTGGGCAAAGTTTCTTCATTTTCATTAAGGATTGGCAGGGCTTCAATGGGGTAAGCATGGGCACGCCAGATGCGAGGAAAAGAATGAACACCGTGCAACGCCCCCTGGCTAACTTCAATATCGAGCCGGTTAAAAAACCGCAGAATTTTAAGGGTGCTAGAGGTCGCCGGTCCGATAAAACAATCTGCCGGCGTAACGACCACCCCAACCAGTTCGATGTGGGGCATTGCCAGAACCATCATCAACGACAGCAGATCGTCCACCCCGCCATCGTGGTCAAACAAAACTGTCCGCTTTTGAGCAAAATCGGCCACAAAACCTCCAAACGTTAAACGTTTGAACGTTCAACGTTATAACACTACTTCCACATCAACCTCAGCCGGCTCGGCCTCAGCCTCGCTGGGCAAATCGGCGGGGCGATGCCCGGCCATCAGCAGGCCCAACTGCTCTTTGGTCACCAAATTGGCCGGCAGGATGTCCACAATTTGGCCCTCAAACATCACCGCAATCCGGTCGCTCAAGGCGCGAATTTCATCCAGTTCGGTGGAGACAACCAGAACCGCGGCGCCCTCATCTCGCTTTTCAATAATCCGGCCATGAATGTACTCAATCGAGCCAACATCCAGGCCACGAGTCGGCTGAGAGGCAATAAGCAGCTTGGTGGGCCGGGAAAATTCGCGGGCCACAATCACTTTTTGTTGGTTGCCGCCCGACAGCGTTTTGGCCGCCGCCTCGATGGAGGGTGTGCGCACATCAAAATCTTTGACTAGCTTGGCCGAGACCTGGTTGACCTTTTCTTCGTCAATCACCACGCCTTTGGCAAAGGTGTTGTAATAAGTATTCAGAATCATGTTATCTTTGATGGGGAAGCTCAATACTAGGCCATCACGCTGACGGTCTTCCGGCACATGAGCAACGCCCAACTCGGTGATCTGGCGAGGTGAAGCATGACTGATATCATGGCCGGTAATTTTGATTACACCACTCTGCACCCGGCTCAGGCCGGTTAAAGCTTTGACCAACTCGGTTTGACCGTTGCCCTGCACCCCGGCTATTCCCAACACTTCGCCGGCTCTAACCTCAAACGAGATGCCCTTAACCGCCGGATTGCCCCGGTCGTCATTGACATGCAAGTTCTCAACGGTCAGCACCGGCTCGCCGGGGGCAGCAATCTTCTTTTTGACCATCAACTCAACCGAGCGGCCCACCATCAGTTCGGCCAGCGATTGCGGGGTAGACTCGGACGGGGTGGCAGTGCCGACGGTTCTGCCCCGGCGAATCACCGTGATCCGATCGGCTACGGCCAGCACTTCTTTAAGTTTGTGGGTGATAAAAATTAAGGAGACGCCCTGAGCCACCAGCGACTTAATGATGGTAAACAGTTCTTCGACCTCTTGCGGAGTTAGCACGGCAGTCGGCTCGTCAAAAATCAGGATATTGGCATTGCGGTAAAGCACCTTGATAATTTCGACCCGCTGCTGGATGCCGACCGGCAAATCTTTGATGTAGGCGTCGGGGTCTACCTGCAAGCCATATTGTTTGGAAATGTCGCGGATACGCCTGGCAACTGTTTTGCGGTCCAAGAAAATGCCATTGTGGATGGCCTCTTCGCCCAACATCACATTCTCTGTCACCGTCAGCACGGGGATCAACATAAAATGCTGGTGAACCATACCGATGCCCTGGCGAATGGCATCGGTGGGGCCGGAAATTTCAACCTTTTGACCATTGATAAAGATTTCGCCTTTGGTGGGTTTGTACAGGCCGTACAAAATGTTCATCAAGGTACTTTTGCCGGCCCCATTTTCACCCAACAGGGCATGAATTTCGCCTTTTTCCAGAGTCAGGTTGATATTGTCGTTGGCCAACACACCGGGAAATTGTTTGGTAATTCCGCGTAATTCCAAAACTGGGGGCATAAGAGTATCCTCTCTGTTGAGTGAAGGATAGGAGATGAGAGATTGGAGATTAATAGTCTCAGTAGATCCAAATTTGAGGAGCCAGCACGCCTACGTGCGGCGGTGTTCGGCACGTGGGCGTGCCTCACTCCTCGAAAATTGGATCTACTGAGACTCAGTAGATCCAATTTTTCACCGTAGCTGGCGCATCCCTATGCGTCAGCGGGCGGCATAGGGAGGCCACCCTACGGAAATGCGGATCCACCGAGACTGAATCTCCAATCTCTAATCTCTCAATGTGTAGCTCTGTGTTCTTTGTTGGTTCTGGCTTGTCCAGGTTAGGTTACTGCATCCAGAGTAGCGAGTGCTCTATTAAGGGATCGTTACGGATATGTATCCGTAATGGGTATCTAGTAGAGTCAACTCTGCCGACAATGGGTTACAGATAAATATCTGTAACCAGCTTCCAGTTACGGTATCAGGATAGCGAGTGCTCTATTATAGCACAGGTTGTAATGGCGTAAAGTGATTGATTGAGGAAAATGGTAAGCCGGAAGACTGGGAGGTTGGAAGGTTGGATAAAACCATTTGCCAGCCTTCCAATCCTCCAGCCCTCCATTCTTCTTTCTCACACAATCTTCTCCCGGATTTTGGCGCTGACATAATCCAGAGTTGCCACCACAATCGCAATGGCGATCATCTGGACACTGGCCTGGCGATATTTGAGCAGGTTCAGGTTTTGTTGCAGCAAAAAGCCAATACCGCCGCCGCCGGCAAAACCGATGATGGTGGACATACGCACATTGATATCCCAGCGATAAATGGTAAAGGCTATGTAAGGCGGCACAATCTGCGGCATTACGGCGTAGATGATAGTTTGCAGGCGATTGGCCCCGGTAGCAGTTACGGCTTCCAGCGGGCCTTCGGCAATGTTCTCGACTTGCTCCGAATACAACTTACCCAAGGAAGCGATGGTGTGCAGCGTCAAGGCCAGCACTCCGGCAAACGGCCCAATCCCCACCCAAACCACAAAAACGATAGCCATAATCAGTGGCTCAATCGAGCGCAGGGTGTTCAACACGGTCCGGCTGGCATAATAGATAATCATACCGGTCGGCATGGGCCGGTCAGGGCTGACCACTACAGCCATCAAACCGAAGATGATTGCCCCGATAGCTGCCGCTATCCCCAGGTAATAGGCGGGGTTGTTTAGTTGATACAACCACACCACAAACGCCATCACCAGGTCAAACAGGATAGCCCCGGCCAACAGAGCCATCACAATACTAAAGATTTTTGCCCCGATACCGCTCCCCAGGCGGCGCAGCATGTTTTCTGAAAGAGTCCCGGCCAACGAGGCCAATGCAAACGCGCCCACAATCCCGCCGATCAAGGGCAAAAAGATAATCAAAGTATCCGCAGCGACCACGAGGAAATTGCCCAGGAAAGCAAACCTTCCCAGGACCGCTTCCAAGCCCTGGCCCAGCCTTAGACCTATCCCACCGAGAATACCCAAAACCAACGCCGCCGCGACAATGGTCAGCAACCCCAGGCCGTAACCGCGCAAAATGCCCAGCCACTCCATCTGGTGGGAGCGACCGGCAGCCGCCTGCACGGTTAAAAACAGCAACGCTGGCCCCAGCAATATAACCGCTGTTGAGTCACCGTTGCCAGTAATCAGGTCAGCCGCCCCGCCACCAACCGTACTGAATAACCACCAGCCGGCCCACCAGCCCAACGGCGCAGCTACGATCAAGGTGAGCCAACTGCCAAAGGTGCTGGTCACTTGGATCATCAAATTGCGGGCCGAGAGAAAACTGATGGGGATGGATAAAATTGTCCCCAGCGTGGTCGCAATCAAGGCTAAAAAGATAGTTTCGATGATTTTGGCAACCGTCTCGTAAACGGCAGCGCTGGGTTCGGGCCAGCCAGAGGTTCGGTTGACGACCGCCCGCACCAACTGCGGCTCTGCAGAGGTCCGATCTCGCCTGAGCTTAACCGTCTCGACAAAATTGCCCTGCGCATCGGGGTTGACGGTGTCGTTGGTCAGGGGTAACTCCACCGCCTGGCTGGGGTCGGCATTGTAGGGCACAAAGTAAAGAAACACCGCCTCACCCGGCTCAAAGCCGCTGCCTTTGACCGTAATTTCACTGGCCGGAGCGGCGCAGCGCGCGGAAAGTTGGATGGTTGGACCGGGCTGGGTCAAATCTGGCAATTGAAACAAGGTGGCCGGGCACGGCACTAAAATGGGCGCTTCTATTTCCAGGCGCTCGGTTTCATACTCGGTCAAATCGGGCCGGGCCAGGGAGCGGAGCACATTGAGCAACTGCTCCTGCCGCCGCTCCTTTTTAGGCTCTTCCAGGTTGATTTGCGTGACTTGAAAGCCATAGGCAAAAACGACCACAATCACCATCGTCAAGAGCAGGGTGCGGATGAAACGCCAGCCTGGTTTGGTATTTTTGTCTTGCATCAGCAATCCCTTCTATACCCAACGCATTTCAAAATTTCCGTAGCTGACGCATCCCCATGCGTCAGCGGACGGCATAGGGATGCCGTCCTACGGAAATTTTAGCGTGTGCTTAGTATATTCTGACCGGGGACCGGAGACAGGAGATCGGCAGGAAGCACCCGGTCTTCGGTCTCCGGTCCCCGGTCATGTCTTATCCTATCCTATCCGCTCGGCATCTTTGCCATAAATCTCGCGAAAACGGTGGTCGTCAATCTCGTGGGGCAGGCCATCAAAAACCAATTGGCCTTGATTCAGGGCAATGGCCCGGTCCGCGTAACGCTGCACCAAATCCAAAAAGTGCAGGCTGCAAATGACCGTAATGCCATCCTCTTGGTTGAGCTGCTTTAAAATTTTCATAATACTGTGGGCCAGCACCGGGTCGAGGCTGGCCACCGGCTCATCGGCCAGCAAAATTTCCGGGTTTTGCATCAAGGCGCGGGCAATGCCGACCCGCTGCTGCTGGCCGCCGCTCAACTCATCGGCGCGGACATAGGCTTTATCTCTAATGCCCACCCGCTCCAGGTTTTCCAGGGCCAGCCGCACATCTTCTGCGGGAAAACGATTGATCAGGCTCCATAAGGGGTTGGTGTAGCCCAAACGCCCGGCCAGGGTGTTGGTCAGCACCGGCGAGCGGGAGACCAAATTGAAGTGCTGAAAAATCATGCCAATCCGCCGCCGGATGCGCCGCAGTTCTTCCGACGAAGCCGCCGTCACATCCAGCCCATTCCAGATAATTTGGCCGGAGGTTGGTTCAATCAGGCGGTTGATGCAGCGCAGCAGCGTAGATTTGCCCGACCCGCTAAGCCCGACCACCGCTAAAAATTGGCCCGGCTCCACCTTAAAACTAACCCCATCGAGGGCGCGCACCTTGTTATCATACACTTTGACCAGATTTTTGACTTCCAGCAAAACAAGCTCCCTGTTTCCCTTCTCGTTCCCAAACTGAGTTTGGGAACGAGAAGGGAAACATTCACCATTCACAATTATAAAAATTGGGCAGGGGACGAAGCGCCTCCCCCTGCCCAATTGAATGTTACCGCACAAACCCAAAAGATGGGCTGGGTAGAACGATGAGTTACTTAGGATTGAAGATATCGTCTTCGGTGTAACCCAACGTTTTGATCAGGCTGCGCACCGGATCATAGAAGGAGTCTTCCGTCGGTTCCAGCCCAGTCCAGCTATAGAAGTCTGGACCACAAATGGATTTTACACACTCTTCCGAAGCGGCAAACTCTACCATCGCATCAATAATGGTTTGCCTTAATGCTTCTGGAAATTCGGGCGAGAAGCTAATGGCATCATTAGGAATTTGCTGGCTGAGCGTCAGGATACGCACCTTCTCAAAGACATCCGGCGCAGTTTCAGCGGCAGGGCAGCGGGCATCAAGCACCACGATATCGCCGGTCATACAATTCCCTTCCGCATCCCGGACAACGCTCGCCGGGTCGAACGGTTCGGGATCATCGCCAAATTCCCATGGCGGCTCCATTCCCGGAGGACTGAAGAAAGAGGTGGCAAAGTCAACATCGCCGTTGTAAACAGCCAGCACCGCCTGGGGGTGACCACCCGCCTCAACAATCTCGCCAGGTTCAACACCAGCTTCCTTCAACATTACCGAAGGATACAGATAGCCAGAGGTAGAGGTTAACTCTGGGACCGCCCATTTCTTACCAGCCAGGTCTTTGATCTCTTTGATATCGCTGTCGCGTTGAACCAAAAATTGAGCGGCATACCAACTCAGTCCGCGACGGACAGCGGCCATACCAACTTCAACGCCACACCGATTGTTAGCTAACACATACCCAAAAGCCGGGATAAAGCCGATAGTATTCTCCGGCGAAGCGCACATGGCTTCAACCGTAGCCGCATAGCTGGTCGGCACGTCCACCTTAAAGGTCAGGCCGGTGGCTTTGTTCAAGGCTGCAGCCATCACCTCACCACCGGTCACAATCACCCCGGCATCCACCGAGGGCACAAACAAGACGTTGATTGGATTCTCGGCGCTGCCCAACTCCCCGGCGGCAGGGGCGGCCATCGCTTCGCCTTCACCTTCGGCCGGAGCCGCTTCTTCGCCGCCGACCGGCCAGCCGGTAGACAAGGTTCCGGCGGCAATATCGGCTTGCAACTGCTCAATCTCTTGCTTCAACTCGTCCGGCACTTTGTCTTCAAAATCGTGATAGGGGGCAATACCCACGCCGCCATTTTCAAACGTGCCGACATAGTTAGCGCCGCCCTCGAACGTGCCCTCGTGCATACTTTTGACGGCATCGAAAACGGCCACATCAATGTTTTTCAGCACACTGGTCAGGTAAATTTCTTGATTTTCGGGGAAACGCTCGAAGTAGTCGGTGTCAACGCCGATCATGGTGAAACCGCGATCAGCCGTCGCCGCCGCCGAGCCAATGCCCACCGGGCCGGCGACCGGGAAGATGATGTCGCAGCCTTCGTCAAAGAAGTTTTCGGCAATGCGCCGGCCATCGTCGGTGCTCTCGAAGTTACCGGCAAACACACCGTTGCCAAAGCCTTCCGCCGCGGCGTCGGTTTGCCAACCCAGCACTTTGACCTCAGCGCCTTTGACCTGGTTATAATGCTGCACCCCTTTTTCAAAGGCGACCATAAACTGGACCACGGGCGGGATCTTGATGCCGCCAAAGGTGCAGACCGTGCCGCTTTCGCTCATGCCGGCGGCCAGATAGCCGGCCACAAAACTGGGCTGGTCTACAGCAAAGGTCAGGCCGCGGATGTTGGGCACCGGCGGATCATAGGAATAATCAACAATGGCAAAGGGCGTCTCGGGGTTAGCTTCTGCCGCTGCTTTGGTGGCATCACCCAGCAAAAAGCCAACGGTGATGACGCCGTTGTACCCCTGGCTGATAAATTCGTTGATATTCTTTTCGTAATCGGTTTGCTGCTGGCTTTCCAGGAATTGGACTTCAACGCCCAGCTCTTCCTGGGCTTGCAGCATCCCTTCCCACGAAATCTGGTTGAAGCCCTTGTCGTCAATACCGCCGACGTCGGTGACCATGCCATATTTGCCGCCTTCGGCCGCCGGGGCTTCTTCCTCAGCCGCCGCTTCTTCACCACCTACCGGCCAGCCGGTGCTGATGCTGCCGTCAATGATGCCCGCTTCGATTTCGGCCAGGGCGTCTTTGACTTCTTGCGGCACATCGTCGTCATAATCGTAGAAGGGAGCCAGGCCGACGCCGCCATTCTCCAGCGTGCTGACAAAGTTGGTTCCACCTTCAAACGTGCCATCATTCATGCGCTTGACAGCTTCGTAGACGGCCACATCAATTTTCTTGAGGACGCTGGTCAGATAGACCTCCGCCGCATCGGGATTGGTCTGGGTCAGGTCCGCATCCACCCCGATGACCTTGAAGCCGCGATCCAGCGCCGCCGCCGCCGAGCCTAAACCGACCGGCCCGGCCACCGGGAAGATGATGTCGCAGCCTTCGTCAAAGAAGTTCTCGGCAAAGCTGCGCCCATCGTCCAGGCTCTCAAAGTTGCCGGTGAACGAGCCATCCCCGCCACCTTCGACCGCCGGATCGGTCTTCCAGCCGAGCACTTTGACATCGGCCCCGTTCTTTTCATTGTAATACATCACGCCATGTTCAAAGCCAACCATAAAGGCGACCACCGGCGGGATTTTGATACCGCCGTAGGTGCAGACCGTGCCGGTCTCGCTCATAGCCGCAGCCAGATAACCCGCCTGGAAAGACGGTTCTTCCACCGCGAACAGCAGGCCCATATCGCCGGGGGTTTGGCTGGGGAAGTCTACAATGGCGAAGGGAACATCCGGGTTGGCTTCGCTGGCCGCTTTGGTCGCGTCGGCCAGCAAAAAGCCGACGGTGACAATGCCATTATAACCCTGGCTGATAAATTCGTTGATGTTCTTCTCGTAATCGGTTTGCTGCTGGCTTTCCAGAAATTGGACTTCGACGCCCAAATCCGCGGCCGCTTTTTGCATGCCGGTCCAGGCCAGTTGATTGAAGCCCTTATCGTCAATCCCACCGACGTCGGTCACTTGACCGAACTTTTTGGCTCCACCTTCGGCGGCGGGTTCCTCGGTGGCGGCGGGGGCTTCAGCCGCCGGTTCTTCAGTTGCCGCCGGAGCTTCGGCGGCGGGTTCTTCGGTAGCTGCGGGCGCAGCTTCCTCGGTCGCGGCCGGCTGTTCGGGGGCGGGTGTGGCTGCGCCGCCGCAGGCAACAACCCACATGAGCGTGGCTAAGAGAGTTATTAGCCAAAATAATCGTTTTGTCATTTTCTTTCTCCTCCTATAGAGAATTTTATGGAAGCTTACCTTCTTTAAAGCGTAAACTGTGACAAAGTTAGGAATTAGTTTTGACTACAACCAGGGAATGTTGAGGCGTCACCTCCTTGTATGAAACATAAGAAGTGGTTGGTATTTATTGACCAAGAGTTCGGCATCCTTTAACGGGCTACCCCCGGTCAACAGAAATAGATACCAGAATAGTTAAAAGCGCTTTGAGCTTGTGGCAGAGACCAAACGTAGGAGCGAAGTTGAAGTTAGCAGAGACAAGCTAGTTTATGTATTATAACCCACCTAAGAAGGAGAGGCAAAACAAATTGTGAATGGTGAATTATGAATTGTGAATTGTGAACGAGTTGTAACCTCAAAGACTCATTAACAATTCACAATTGGCTATTCATACCGCAAGGGTATCCCTGTGGGACAATTCACAATTATAAATCTCTGGGGTTATCCAACGGCAAAATCACTTCAAACGTGGTGATTACCCCCGGCTGGCTGCAAACATTGATCTGGCCCCGATGCCGCTCGACGATGGCGTGAGCCGAATAAAGGCCCAGGCCCAGCGCTTTGCCGACCGGCTTGGTGGTAAAAAAGGGCCGGAACAACTGCTCGAAATCTTTTTTGGCAATACCGCAGCCATTATCGCTGATGCTGACTTTGACTTCGCGCTCAGATACCGTATGGGTGGCGATGGTCACAACCGGCTGATTGGTATGCCCCACCACCGCATCACGGGCGTTGAGCAGCAGGTTCATCCAGACCAGTTTTAAATGACTGACGCTGGCCGACAACTTGGGCCGAGCCTGGTAATCTTTGACCAGCTCCACCCGATCTTTTTTCAAAGAGCGGGTCACCAAGGCCAGCGCCCCCTCGATGGTTTCGATCAAATCGGTTTCGACAAAAAAGTAGGTTTCCTGATTGGAAAACTCCAGCAAATTTTCGATAATTTTCTGGATGCGGATGCCGGCTTTGAGAATATCGCTGGCCAGCCCGTAAGCCTCACTGTTGGGCTGAATCTCTAGCAGAAGGAGCTGGCTGTTGGCCATAGTAATTGTCAGCGGGTTGTTAATCTGGTGGGCCACACTGCCGGCCAGTTGACCCACCGCCGCCAGGTTAGCCGAGCGAAACAGCGAAGCCTGCCAGCGCCGCCGCTCCGATACATCCTGTCCAAAAACCACCACCTGCTCGATGTGGCCAATGCGGTTGCGAATGGGATAAATGCGAAATTCCCGATCCTTAAGATACGGTTCGGTCTCACTTTCGGGCGAGTTCCAGGTAGTTTCACGGCCCGTGGTCAGCGATTCTTGGATGCGAGCCAGCAGCTCCGGGGCGGCTTGAGTCCAGGCCAACGACAGGCAGCTCTGGCCGATCAATTCGTCGGGCCGATAGCCCTGGCGCTCGGCTTCCACCTGGTTGAGGGCTGTAATCGTCAGGTTTTGATCCAGAATGTAGAGGCCGTCGGTAATGCCGTCAAACAGCACTTGCAGCGTATTGCGGCTGTGCAGAATCTTCTCGCGGCTCTGGGCCAGGTCAATGTAAGCCGAGGCCAGGTTTTCAAACAGCCGGGCGTTCTCTATGGCAATGGCGGCCTGGTCACAAAAAATTGACAGCCAGCGCCCGTGATTGGCCGCAAAACTGCTCCGGTTGGCGTAACCCAGCCCCAGCACCCCCAGCAACTTATCGCGTGAAACCAGGGGAACGAGCAAAGCGGCTTGAATGGTTCCGGGGGCCAAGTCTTGACGATGGACAATCTCCTGGGTTACAGCCGCCTGTTCGGCCAGGGGCAGTAAAATGCTGTCGGCTTCGAGGGTAGTATGGGCCGGATGCGTTAAGAACCGGCTGGGGTCCAGGTTGCCGCTGGGGTCAGCCAGGTAAATTTTGGCCAGGTCGGCCTGAGTCAGTCGAGAGGCTTTGGTTAAAACAATTTTGAAAGTTTCATCAGATTGCCAGGTGTGGCTGATTTCTTGCGTGGCCTGGTCAAGGAGGAGCAGCTCGTCGGCTGTTGTATCCAGCGTTCCATTCGTTTGTGTTTTGAGGGCTTGGAATTCTAGCACCCGCTCCAGCTTGAGCGTCAGTTCCGCCGGCTCGATGGGCCGGAGTAGGTAATCTGTCATACCCAGGCCCAGCAGGGCGACCGCCTGCCGGCGCTCGGCGCTGGCAGCCAGCCCGATAATCTCCATCTGCGGGGCCATGGCCTTGATTTCGGCCAGAAGTTCCCCCGCGCCGAGCCAGGCCACATCGGCTACCAGCAGGTGATAGGTGCGTTGAGCCAACTGCGCCAAAAGCTGCGCCCGGTCGGTCAAACTGTCAACCGACCCGGCCCACCGAGCCATGCCAGTTTTGATAACTTGATGCAGCTCCGGTGCTCCGGCGGATGCGAGCAGAATACGGGCAGATGGATTCATGGGGTTTGCCTGTTTGGGTTGGTAATGCCAGCAACTTTACCTCTACTATCATACCACCGGCCGGGTTAATTTTCAAAGCTTCCACCCCGAAGCGAAATGTGTTAAAATTACCCTGACTAATCACTCCAACACGTTTCCAACGTGTTTACCATAACAGCCCGCGAATTCATTTATAAAAACGAGCATTGGGGTGGTTTGCTTAAAATACCCACCAACGACGGCAATATCTTCTGGCTGTGCGCCGAACATCAGCCTTTATACAAACCGTTATAAATACTTGCTGCGTTCGCTTGTTTATCGGTACGGCGCCAGGTAAAATCTTGAGATGGACATCTTCGAATCCCAACTTGATCCTGACAGCGAGGAGTTCCGCCAAAATGCGGCGCACAACCAGGCCTTAGCCGCCCAACTGCGTGAGCGATTGGCCCAGGTTCGCCAGGGCGGCGGCGAACTGGCCCGGCAGCGCCACGCCGAACAGCACAAGCTGTTTGTGCGGGAGCGGATTGACCGGCTGCTCGACCCCGGCTCGCCTTTTTTGGAACTCTCTCCCCTGGCCGCCTGGGAGTTGTATCACGGTGAAGCCCCCGCCGCCGGGATTGTCACCGGCATTGGGCGGGTGTCGGGGCGCGAGTGCATGCTTATTGCCAACGATGCCACGGTTAAGGGCGGTACCTACTACCCGCTGACCGTCAAAAAGCATCTCCGCGCCCAGCAGATTGCTTTGGAGAACCGGCTGCCCTGCCTCTACCTGGTTGACTCCGGCGGCGCGTTTTTGCCCATGCAAGACGAAGTTTTTCCCGATGTGGATGACTTTGGGCGCATTTTTTACAACCAGGCCATTATGAGCGCCGCTGGCATCCCCCAAATCGCCGCGGTCATGGGGTCATGCACAGCGGGTGGCGCTTACGTACCGGCCATGAGCGATGAAACGGTTATTGTTAAAGGCACGGGGACGATATTTCTGGGCGGGCCGCCGCTGGTCAAAGCCGCCACCGGCGTCGAAGTGACGGCGGAAGAATTGGGCGGAGCCGATGTTCACACCCGCATCTCCGGCGTGGCCGACCACTTCGCCGTGGACGACTCGCATGCGCTGGAAATTGTGCGCAGCATTGTCGCCTCGCTCAACACCCGCAAACGGGTTGACCTCGATCTGCAGCCGCCGGAAGAGCCGCTCTACGATCCCGCCGAATTGTACGGCATCATCCCGGCCAGCTTCAAGGTGGCTTACGATGTCCGCGAGGTGATTGCCCGGCTGGTGGATGGCAGCCGCTTTCGTGAGTTCAAGGCTCGCTACGGGCAGACGTTGGTCTGCGGCTTTGCCCACCTCTATGGCTATCCGCTTGGCATTATTGCCAACAACGGCATTCTGTTCAGCGAGTCGGCCTTGAAAGGAACCCATTTTATTGAGTTGTGCGCAGCGCGACGTATCCCGCTGCTATTTCTGCAAAATATCACCGGCTTTATGGTCGGCCAGGAGTACGAAGCCGGCGGCATTGCCAAAGACGGGGCCAAAATGGTCCATGCGGTGGCCAATGCCGCCGTACCCAAGCTGACGGTCATCATCGGCGGTTCGTTTGGGGCCGGCAACTACGGTATGTGCGGCCGAGCCTACGGTCCCCGTTTTTTGTGGATGTGGCCCAACGCCCGCATCAGCGTTATGGGCGGCGAGCAGGCGGCCAACGTGCTGCTGACGGTCAAGCAGGATCAGTTAGTTCGGCGCGGTCAGCCGTCGCTGCCGCCGGAGGAACAGGAGACGTTTAAACAGCCCATCCTCGACAAGTATGAGCGCGAAGGCAACCCTTACCATGCCACCGCCCGCCTCTGGGATGACGGCATCCTCAACCCCGCCGAAACCCGCCAGGTGCTCGCCCTGGCCCTGGCCGCCTGTCTGAACGCGCCCATCGAGCCAACAAAATTTGGAGTATTCAGAATGTAGGGAATAGGAAGTAAGGAGTAGGGAGTAGGGGAAGATAGTAGATGGTGGATAGAAGATAGAAGATGGAAGATAGACTACGCTTCGCGTCTATTTTCTATCCTCTATTCTCTATCCTCTATTCTCTATCCTCTCTCTTCCCCCTACTTCCTACTCCCTACTGCCTACTCCCTTCCCCATGTTCGACAAAGTGCTGATTGCCAATCGGGGTGAAATTGCGGTACGGATTATCCGGGCTTGCCGGGAGATGGGTATCCGCACGGTGGCTGTCTACTCCGAAGCCGACGCCGCGGCCTTGCACACCCGACTGGCCGACGAGGCAGTGTTGCTTGGTCCCGCCGCTGCCAGCGAGTCCTACCTGCGGGGCGACCGGATCATCGCCGCAGCCCTACAAACCGGCTGCCAGGCCGTTCACCCCGGCTACGGCTTCCTGGCCGAAAACGCCGATTTTGCTGCCGCCGTTGCTGAGGCTGGGCTGATCTTCATCGGCCCCAGCCCCGGAGTCATCCGGCTGATGGGGTCAAAAACCGCCGCGCGGGAGCAGATGCAAGCTGCCGGAGTGCCGGTGGTACCAGGCTATCACGGGGAGAACGGCCCTTCGACAAGCTCAGGATTCGGGGCAGAGGAGCAGGGGAGCGGGGAAGACCGGAGTCCAAAGCGAAGCTTTGTCAAGTTGCAGGGGAGCAGGGGAGCAGAGGAGCAGGGGAGCGAGGGAGAATGGAGTCCAAAGCGAAGCTTTGGCGAAGCGCAGGGGACGTTAAGCGGGGGAGCAGGGGAGCAGGGGAGCAGGGGAGATGAGGAATTTTTGACTGCTGCCCAGGAAATTGGCTACCCTTTGCTGGTCAAGGCGGTAGCTGGCGGTGGGGGCAAGGGTATGCGGCTGGTGCAAACAGCGGCAGAGTTACCCGATGCCCTGGTTTCGGCCCGGCGGGAAGCTTTACACGCTTTTGGCGACGAGCGGATTTACCTGGAAAAATATCTGGCCCAACCACGCCATATCGAATTTCAAATTTTGGCCGATGCTCACGGTCACATCATCCATCTGTTTGAGCGGGAGTGCTCGGTGCAGCGCCGCCACCAAAAAATCATCGAGGAGACGCCCTCGCCGCTGTTGGCCGGGGATGAGGCGCTGCGGCAGCGTATGGGCCAGGCGGCTGTGGCGGCGGCGCAAGCGGTTAACTATGTCAACGCCGGAACCATCGAATTTTTGGTGGACGCCGAGCGCAACTTTTACTTTTTAGAGATGAACACCCGTTTGCAGGTCGAGCATCCCATCACCGAACTCGTCACCGGCCTTGATCTGGTCAAGTGGCAACTGCGGATTGCCGCCGGCGAGTCGCTGCCATTTGAACAGGCCGACCTGTCGCAGCGAGGTCACGCCCTGGAGTGCCGCATCTACGCCGAAGACCCGGCCAACAACTTTTTGCCCGCTACCGGCCGGGTGCTGCAACTGGTCGAGCCAGTCGGGCCGGGGATGCGGGTTGACAGCGGCCTGGCTCGCGGCGACGTGGTCACGCCTCACTACGACCCCTTGTTAGCCAAGCTCATCGTTTTAGCAGAGGATCGAGCGGAGGCTATCCAAAAATTAGTCTCAGCGCTGCGCCAATATGTACTTCTGGGCGTCACCACCAACCTACCTTTTTTGCGCGACTTGCTGGCGCACGACTTGTTCCAGCGTGGCGAGACCACTACCGGCTTGATCGAACAGCATTTTGGCGATTGGCAGCCGGCTCAAGACCCGCCTGATCTGGTTTTGATCGCAGCGGCATTGGGGGAAATGTTGGAGAGAGGCGAGGAGGCGAGGAGGCGAGGAGGCGAGGAGATGATGAATGATCCTTATAATCCCTGGCGGGAGTTGAGCAATTTTAGGATAGGGGAGGTTAATCAAAAATGACGGTTAAAGTGATGGTGTTTGATGCCTATACACAAACAATTTACCTATCAAATCGGCGAGCAGCAAAAAACCGTCACCATTGAGCCGGTGGGGGACCGCTTTCGGGTGCGGGTGGGCGAGGTTGAGTATAATGTTTCCGTCCGGCAGGGCGAACCGGACCAACTCGATTTGGAAGTGGATGGGCAGCAGTGGCAGGCGGTTGTGGCCCGCACTCCTGCCCGCCATTATGTTGCCGTGGCCGGAGAAACGTGGGAATTGGAAAAACCTCGACCGCAACGGTCGAAGAGCCATGCTCACGGCTCAGCCCCGGACACCGGCAGTTTGACGGCAACCATGCCCGGCCTGGTCCGCGAAATCCTGGTAGCGGAAGGGTCTGAGGTAGGGCGCGGCGATACGTTAGTCGTGCTGGAAGCGATGAAAATGGAACTCCGCCTCACCGCGCCCTCCGCCGGGCGGGTGCGCCGGCTGCACTGCGCCGCCGGGCAGGTGGTCGAGCGGGGGCAGGTGTTGGTAGAAATAGAGGAGTAAAACATTATGGACTTTCAACTCAACGCCGAGCAGCGCATGTGGCAGGAAACTGCGCATAATTTTTGCCAGACAGAGCTAAAACCTCGCGCCGCGCAAACAGACACAGAAGCCAGGCTACCGCTGGATGTGATCAAAAAAATGGCCCCGCTGGGCCTGCTGGCGCTCCCCGTGCCGGAAGCCGATGGGGGGCCGGGGTTGGATGTCCTCAGCGCGGCCATCGCTATCGAGGAGATTGGCCGGGCCTGCGGCAGCACGGCCCTGTCGGTGGCGGCGCATAATGGATTGTGTCTCGGCCCGCTGGTCGCTTTTGGCACGGCGGAACAAAAAGCAAAATACCTGCCGGCCTTGATGTCGGGCGAGAAGTTGGGCGCGTTAGCCCTGACCGAACCGGGCGCAGGCAGCGACCTGGCCGGCGTGCAAACCACTGCCACCCTGGAAGATGATGGCTGGGTTATCAACGGCAGCAAAGCCTGGATTACCAACCCCAGCCTGTCCTCAGTTGTGATTACCCTCTGCCGCACCGACCGAACTGCCGGAACGCACGGCTTTAGTTTGCTGCTTGTCGAAACCGACCGGCCCGGCTTTATGATCCATCCGCCGGAGAGAAAGATGGGGTTAAAAGGCTCGCCGACCCACATGCTCACCTTTGACGGCGTGCGGATTCCCCGCGAAAACCTGCTGGGTGAGGCGGGTCGAGGGCTGCAACAAACCCTGGCCACTCTGGATGGAGGCCGGATTGGCATTGGGGCGATGGCGGTCGGGCTGGCCCAGGCGGCCCTGGATGAGGCGCTGGGCTATGCCCAAGAGCGCCAGACCTTTGGCCGGCCCATTGCCCAGCATCAGGCCATCCAGCACATGCTGGCCGATATGAGCACAGAGATTGAGGCCGCCCGCTTGCTGGTCTACCGGGCGGCCTGGCTCAAAGAGCAGGGCCAGCCCTTTAGCAAAGAGGCGGCCATGGCTAAACTCTTTGCCAGCGAAACCGCCGAGCGGGTGGCTTTCAAGGCGCTGCAAATTCACGGCAGCTACGGCTACAGCGCCGAGTTCCCCCTGGAACGCATCTACCGCGACCAGCGTTTGCTCACTATTGGTGAGGGAACCAGCGAAATTTTACGGACGGTGATTGCGAGGAGAGTGTTGGAGTGATAGAAAAAAGAGCCTGATTGTGGTAAGATACTGATACGATAGTGCCCTGATTTGGCTGATGGATTTGGAGGAGCAATAGCTATGCCGACAATTTCAATTGATAGTGATTGGGGTGAACACGCTGAACCTTTGCCCTATGCTCCAACCTATCTTCGTTTGGCCGCCTTGTATGAGGCCACCCGCGATCTCCACGCTTCGCTGGATTTAACCGAAACCCTGAACCGGGTGATAGAGAAAGCGGTTTGGCTGGTGGGCGCGGAGCGAGGGTTTATTATCCTCCATGAGTCGTGGGGTGAGCAGGGGAAAGGCAGCACCTTTTGGTTTACCTTGCCCATTGCAACCACAGATGAACGCGGATAAACGCAGATTTATAAGGGTATCACTATGGATATTGATGAAGCGCGGAGATTAGAGCTAAATAAGATAACCGAACGGATAATTGGCTGTGCCTATACCGTCGGCAACACATTGGCAATGGATTTTTGGAAAAAGTCTACGAAAATGCGCTGGCTCATGAACTTCGCAAAGCGGGGCTGCAAGTTGTCCAGCAATATGGCATTCAGGTCCATTATGACGGAATTGTAGTGGGTGAATTTGCAGCGGATTTGTTGGTGGAGGGATGTGTTCTGGTGGAGCTTAAAGCCGTCAAAGCATTTGACGAAATTCACATGGCCCAATGCCTTAATTATCTCAAAGCAACGGGTCTATCCGTTTGTCTGTTGATTAACTTCGGTCAGCCAAAGGTTCAAATTAAACGAGTGGTCAAAAATTTTTAACCGCAGATGCGCACAGATGGACGCAGATATAAAAGCAAAAATTAATTTTATCTGCGTTTATCCGCGTTCATCTGCGGTTCTATATAGAGGAGCTTTACCATGCCCAACCTTGCCCTTCACGGCGGCGAACCTGTCCGCAAAGAACCCTACCCCGCCTGGCCCGTCCACGACGAACGGGACATTGAAGCGGTCACAGCCGTTATCAAATCGGGGCGGTGGGGCGGCTACCCCTACCCCGGCCCACAAACCGCCGAGTTCACCCGGCGTTTTGCCGAAATGCAAGGCGGCGGCTATGCTGTCGCTGTGGCCAATGGCACAATTACGATGGAGGTGGCTCTGCGCGCCGCCGGCATCGGCTGGGGTGATGAGGTGATTGTGCCGGCCTACACTTTCCAGGCCACTGCCGCCGCGCCGATGGCCGCCGGGGCCATTCCGGTCATCGTGGATATTGACCCGGAAACCTACTGTATCGACCCGAAAGCGGTCGAAACGGCGATAACACTCAAAACGAAAGCGGTTATTCCCGTTCACCTGGGCGCGCAAATGGCCGATATGGACGCCATCATGGATATCGCCGAGCGGCATAACCTGATTGTCATCGAAGATTGCGCTCACGCCCACGGGGCCAAATGGCGCGGGCGCGGGGCGGGAACCATCGGCCATTTTGGTTCCTTTAGCCTGCAATCCTCCAAAATCCTCAGCACCGGCGAAGGCGGCGTGCTGCTGTGCCGCACCCCCGAACTGGCAACCCGCGTGGCCAGCATCATTGACTGTGGCCGGCCTCACGACGAGGCCGAGCAGATGTTTACGATGGGCGCGAATTTTCGCATGCCCGAAATTCAGGCGGCCCTGGGCAACGTGGCGATTGAACGTTTCCCGGAGCAGGCCCGCCAGCGCGAAGCAATGGGCGACTATATGGACGAGGCGCTCAGCGACATCCCTGGGGTGCGTGTCCTCAAGCGCGACCCGCGCCACACCACGCGCTCCTTCTATCGCTACATTTTTGCCATTGATCCGGCAGTGTTTGGCGCGGAACACGGTGTTGTTTGTGACGCCCTGGCTGCCGAGGGGATTCCTTGTTGGGAGGGCTACGAGGCCATGCACCATTACGAACTGTTCCAACCGCACCTGTCCAAACTGCCCGTCCCCAGCGCCTTCCCGGAGCGATTCCAGTTTGAAGCCATGCATTTGCCGGAGGCGGAGCGGGCCTGTGAGCACGAGGCGGTCTGGCTGGACGAGGCCATCTTCCGCGCCGGGCCGCAGGGCGTGGACGACGCTGTGGCGGCAATCCGTAAGATTCAGACGCATGCGGCGGAGCTACAGAACAATTCCCGGTAATTTAATCCAGGTAAAACGTAATGACTTTCTCACGCATCACGTATCACGTTTCACACTTCTTTAAGCAAGGATAGGTAAGGCAATGTCCACTTCTATTTTAGAGCAGGAAATCAATGAGCAGCCGTTAGCAATCCAACGGCTGCTGGACAACGAGACAGAGCACGTCCGGCGTTTGGCGGCTTCACTGCGCGGCCGGTTCGATTATGTATTGATTGCTGCCCGCGGGACTTCTGATAATGCCGCCCGTTATGCCCAGTATACGTTTGGAGTCTATAACCGTCTGCCGGTGGCCCTGGCGGCTCCCTCTCTGTTTACTCTGTATGACCGCCCACCGCTGCTCAACGGGGCGCTGGTGGTCGGTATTTCGCAGTCGGGTCAATCGCCGGATATTGGCGCGGTCATCAGCGAAGCCCGGCGGCAGGGCCGGCCTACCCTGGCTATCACCAATGATCCGGCTTCGCCCCTGGCCCAGGCCGCCGAGGAAGTGATTTCTCTCCATGCCGGGCCGGAGCGAGCCATTGCCGCCACCAAAACTTATACCACCTCTCTCACCGTTTTGGCCCTCCTATCGGCGGCGCTGGCGGCAGATGAAGCGCGGCACGTCCAACTCCGGCAGCTTCCCAACCTCATGCGCCAAACCCTAACCGGCCTGGCCCCGCTGATGGCGCGGGCGGAACGGTATCGCTACATGGGCCACTGCGTGGTCATTGGGCGTGGTTATAACTTTGCCACAGCCTTTGAAATTGCCCTCAAAATCAAAGAGTTGACCCGTATTGTGGCCGAGCCGTACTCTTCCGCCGACTTTCGCCACGGCCCGATTGCGATGGTAGGCCGGGGTTTTCCTACCCTGGTTGTCGCCCCCACCGATACTGTGGCCGATGATTTACGAACCCTGGTTAACGATCTCAATGACCTGGGGGCCGAACTGCTGCTCATCTCGGAAGATGAGGCGCTGCTCAGCCGGGCGCAGTTGCCGCTGCCGCTGCCTCCCCACATCCCCGCCTGGCTCACCCCGCTGGTGGCCGTTCTGCCGGGCCAGTGCTTTAGCCTGGCCCTGGCCCAGGCTAAAGGTCTCAACCCCGACCAACCGGCGGGCTTGAAAAAAGTGACCGAGACACTGTGATAGAGTAGTAGGGTAGCCAGTCAATGTCGTTAAGTTAGTGTAGTTTAGCCCTTTGTGGGCGGGCACGAGGCCCTATACTACGGCCTTAGCTTAATGACATTGAGTAGCCAGTAGTCAGATAAGTTTTTCTGGTTACTAACATCTGACTACTGACCTCTGGTTTCTGTTCACCCGGGTGTGTTCGCTTTTGGGGGCAGACCTCACCCCCCAACCCCCTCTCCGCTTCGGACAGGGGGAGAAGAGCGCCCTCCCCCGCAGCGGGGGAGGGTTGGGGAGGGGGTCTGTCTACGCTATCCACCGAATTCGCCCCCAAATCTGAACACACCCTGTTCACCCTCAACCTTTGATAAAACAGGCAGTGAGTGGTATGATTATTGATTGCACGAGAGGATAACTCAGGTTTTGAGTGACGCCAATGGAGGTGTGCGCAATGAACCAAACACTGCGCCTTTTGCTTATTGACGATAACCCCGACGACCGCACCCTGGCTGTGCGCGAACTGCGGCGCAATTTTACCAATGTAGAAATTGTCGAGATCGCCGATGCTGAGAGATTTAGTAAAGCGTTGCAAGCGGGTGGTTTCGATCTGGTTATTACTGATTACCAGTTGCGCTGGACCGATGGTGTGACCGTCTTGCGCACGGTAAAAAATCATTGGCCCGACTGCCCGGTGGTGATGTTTACTGCTACCGGCAGCGAAGAAGTGGCGGTTGAAGCCATGAAAGCCGGGCTAAATGATTATGTCCTCAAATCGCCCAAACATTTCACTCGCCTCACCGCTGCCGTGCGTCTGGCGTTAGAGCAGGCGCGGCAGCAGCAAGCCCTCCGCGAAGCGGAAACTCGCTATCGCAGTCTGTTCGATGGGGTGCCGGTAGGTTTGTACCGCTCTACTCCAACAGGGAAGTTTTTGGATGCCAATCCGGCCTTGGTTCAAATGTTAGGTTATCCCAACCGGGAGTCGCTGCTGGATGTCAATTTGAACCACTTGTACGCCGACACGGACGAGCGGCAGCGGTGGCAGACGCTGGTCGAACGGGAGGGGGTGGTACAGAACTTTGAAGTCCAGGTGCGCCGGCTCGATGGAACTATTATCTGGGTTCGCAACAGCGCCCGCGCGGTTCGAGATGAGCAGAACCAGGTCATTTATTATGAGGGAGCGATGGTGGTTTAATAGGAAGTAGGGAGTAAGGAGTAGGAAGTAGGGGAAGGAGATGAAAAGCCCTTACTCCCTACTCCTTACTTCTGTCCGATAGGACTTTATTGTACTTGACGCGCCCTCTTTTTCCTCTTATACTTTTAATGCTGCAAAATTATTAATTACTGTTATCTATTATCGCCCCACTTCCACAACTTCATCTAGTTTAACCCCTATCGGTCTCTCTGATAATATTATTTTTTCGCGTGGAGGCCTCCCAATGACTCAGACTGTATCCAGACCTCAGCAGAGTTGGATTGGACAAACAATCGGCGGCCGTTACAAAATTGAAGCCTTGCTGGGTCACGGCGGCATGTCTACCGTGTATCAAGCCAGCGACCCCAACCTGCGGCGGACGGTAGCGGTCAAATTAATCCATCCACACCTGTCCAATGACCTGCAATTTGTGCGGCGTTTTGAACAAGAAGCAGCAGCGGTGGCCCAACTGCGTCACCCCAATATCATTCAGGTATTTGATTTTGCCCACGACGAGGGTGTTTACTATATGGTGTTGGAGTACGTGCCCGGCGAAACGCTGCAAGCGCGTTTAACCGCGCTGAACGCCGCCCACCAACGTATGCCGCTGAGTGAAGTAATCCAGACGATGGCTTCTATCTGTGATGCCGTAGCCTACGCCCACCAGCGCAATATGATCCACCGTGACCTGAAACCGGCCAATGTGATGCTCAGTCCGCAGGGCCAACCCATCCTCATGGATTTTGGAGTGGCTAAAATGCTGGGCGAAGTCCAACACACGGCCACCGGTGCAGTCGTGGGGACGGCTTTGTATATGTCGCCCGAACAGGCCCGCGGCGAACGCCCCGACGAGCGCTCTGATATTTACTCGCTGGGGGTGATGCTGTATGAAATGATCACCGGGGTGCCGCCCTTTAAGGCGGATTCTGCCGTGAGCCTGATGATGAAGCACGTTACCCAGCCGGTCCCCGACATTCGCCAGGTCAACCAAACTGCGCCGGATTTGCTGGTTGCCGTCACCAAAAAAGCCCTGGCCAAAGAGCCAGGCGAGCGTTACCGGACTGCTTCGGATATGGCGGTGGCGCTGCGGGCGATTGATACATCGGGTCGGGCGACAGTTACGCTACCGGTCAAGTCGCCCACCGACTCGACGGTTTACGAACCGGTTGCGCCGATTTCTGCGGTTATTCCTCCGCATAAAAACAATTTACCCTTGATCCTGGGTGGAATAGCGGCCGTGCTGTTGCTGCTGGTTGTGGTGGGGGCGGCCCTCTTTTTCCTCTTCCGCCCAGGCCCCTCTGCAGGCGAAGAACAGGTTATCGCCGGGCCGGAGGATGCAACTCTGCCTTCCTCTGAAAAGATGATCAAGATTGGAGCTGGAACTTATTCCATCGGGCGAGATGCACCGGGCCAGAATTATGCTCCCCCGCAAGAGGTTAAGCTATCTGAGTTTTGGATTGACCAGTACGAAGTTTCCAATGCCCAATACGCCCAATTTTTGGCTGACACCCAAAACCAACCACCCGCAACCTGGCCGGATGGGAAAGTTCCGGCTGACCAGGCAGATTTTCCGGTGCAAGGGGTTAGCTGGGATATGGCCAATGCCTACTGCCAGTGGGCCAAAAAGCGCTTACCGGCTGAGGTCGAATGGGAGGTCGCTGCTCGTGGTCCTGAAGGCCGCCTATTTCCCTGGGGCAATGACCCCAGGGCGGTTGAACTTCCGCGCAGTGGGGTTTATAAAGTAGGCGGCAAACCGACCAACCAGAGCGCCTTTGGCGTGTTTGATATGGCCGGCAATGTTTGGGAGTGGGTCGGCGAAACCTATGGCCCGGTCCAAAAGGAAGGCAACCGAATTCTACGCGGTGGGGAGAACGGCCTACTCAAAGATATGGCCTACCGCCTGGAAGGACCGCCCAACCAGGAGTCGATTATCAAAACCGCCGGGATTCGCTGCGCTGCCGATAAGGTTGAGGTGCCCCAGCCCGAAGTGGCCCAGGTGGAAGGGGTGCTGGTCCAGGATAATTTTGCCGACCCCGGCAGCGGCTGGCCTATTTTAAGCGAAGGATCGTATCTTTACGGTTATCACCCCCCTGATTATTACCACGTCGAAGTCGGGCAGCCTGAGGCGCGTACGGTGGTGGCTCGCGCCCAAGATTTTGAGGATGTAACCGTTGAAGCCAAAGTGTTGGTAGACCACACCGACACTGAAAAGGGCAACTTCCGCTATGGCCTGGCTTTGCGCCGCAACGGCGACAGTTACTATGCCTTCACTGTGTCGCCTCGCACCGGCACATGGCAGGTGCTCAAAAGCTCACCCGACAAGCTGGATGTGCTGGCCGAGGGTGGCGTGCAGACCTTACAGGGGTTTGCCCCGCAAGGGTTTACGCCCGATAAAACCGACGCCCTGCGGGTAGATGCCAGTGGCCCCAAGTTTACCTTTCAAATCAATGGCCAGACGGTCTCAGAGGTCAACGACTCGGAATACGTCGAGGGTGAAGTGGGGTTTTATGTTGAAACCTTCGACGAAACCCTGGCCCACATTCATTATGACGAATTGACGATTCTGGAGGTCAAAGGCGACGCAGCCAGCCCCCTACCAGTCGAGGGAGGTATTTTTGTTGAGGAAACTTTTACCGACCCGAATACCGGCTGGCCGGTGGTAAGCGACGACAAATATGTGCTGGGTTATCATCCGCCCGATTATTACCACGTTCAGGTCGGCGTTCCCAATGATTGGGTGGTAGTTTCAAAAGCGCCTGATTTTGAAAATGCGACGATTGAAACCGAAGTGTTGGTAGACCATACCGATACCGATGCAGGCAACTACCGCTATGGGTTGGCCTTGCGCCGCTCCGGCGAAGACCAGTTTTATGCCTTTGTGGTTTCCTCGCGGACAGGTACATGGCAGGCCCTCAAGCACACCACCGCCGGACTGGAAACCCTGGCCGAGGGCAAAATCGAGACGCTGCAAGGCTTTGCCCCGGTTGGCTTTACCCCCGATAAAAGCGACCTCCTGCGGGTGGATGCCCAGGGGTCTGATTTTGTTTTCCGGGTGAACGGCCAGCCCTTAGTTCAGGTAACGGATGGCGACTATAAAAGCGGCGAAGTCGGTTTCTACGTAGAAACGTTTGATGAGAGCTTGGCCCACGTGCATTACGAGTCGTTGACGGTGCGCAAAGTTGAATTTGAGGCCATTGCCGCCGTTCCCGCCGAGACCGAGCCGGTGGAGGCTTCGACGTCGGATGTGGTCGTCACCCCCACAACCACCCTGCCGTCGCCCACCCCCAGCCCGGAACCCACCATTGAGCCAACCGCCACCTCCGAGCCGCCCACACCCACTGCCACCACCGAGCCTGCCACCCCGACCGTTGCTCCCAGTCCCACTGTCTCGACTCCGGCAGGTATGGTGTTGATTCCTGCCGGTTCTTTTTTGATGGGATCATCCGCCGGCCAACCCAACGAAGCGCCGGAGCATGAAGTATCTCTGTCTGCTTTTTATCTGGACATTTTTGAAGTGAGCAATGCCCACTATCGGGCCTGCGTTGAGGGCGGCGGCTGTACGCCGGGTAATAAGGTGGACTCCTTTACCTACAAAGGCTACCGCGACGATCCCGCCTATAACGATTACCCGGTGATGGGCGTTACCTGGGATCAGGCTGGAGCCTACTGTCGCTGGGCCGGCAAGCGTCTGCCGACCGAGGCCGAATGGGAATATGCCGCCAGCGGCCCCCAAAATTTCACCTGGCCCTGGGGCAACACCTTCGATGCTCAGTTGTCGGCGGCCAGCGCCGGGGATACGCAGCCGGTTGACAGCTACCCGGCGGGCGTCAGCCCGTTTGGGGTGTATAACATGGCCGGCAATGTGGGCGAGTGGGTGGCGGATGTATACGATGAAACATTTTATGCCAATTCCCCCGTCAACAATCCGATTAGCACAGGGGATGGCGCAGGCCGCATCTTTCGCGGCGGCAGCTTTGCCAACCCCGACGGCGCATTTTTCACCACCAGCCGGCGCTACGGCAACGCTCGCGCCTTTAATGATGTAGATGTGGGTTTCCGCTGCGCTCAGGATGCGTCCTGATTAATTATCCAAAAGTGATTTCGGCCTTGGATGAGGAGATTGGAGATTAGAGATTAATCTCCAATCTCTAATCTCCAATCTCTCACTTTTTTTGCTGCTTTAGCCGATCCAACTCCTCGCGTAAAGCTGCCTCAATATCAATCATCCGGGTTTCGCCTAGATAAGTAGTTTGTTCCGCATGCGTCGTGCGCTGTAGCACCCGAATCACCGCCGCAATTTGATCGGTGCTGTTTTGGCTGTCCCGGACCATTCTTTGCAGATTGGCAGGCTGCGGTAATTCTCGGGCCAGCGCCTCTTTCAGTAAGGTTAAGTTGCCGCTGAGCACCATCAATTGATTGTTGATATAGTGTGACAAAGTGACGGCGGTTTGACGCACGGTTTCCGAAGCAATCAGGTTACGGGCCAATTCTTCACGCTCGCGCCGTAGACGGCTTTCCTGGAGCGCCCCGTCTACGGCCCATTGAACTTCTTCCATAGTAAAAGGTTTAGCCAGGTAATCCCGCACGCCCAACCGGAACACCTCGACCACAATACTTTCAGAGCCATGCATGGTCATAAAAATTACCGGCGCCTGACAATCTGTTTTTCGTAGGGCGGTCAGCACATCCAGCCCGCTCATAACAGGCATCTGCATATCCAGCATAATCAAATCGGGCCGGCGCGAAACGGCCAGCTCCAATCCCCGGCGGCCATTACTGGCAGTGATGACCTGATACCCCAGAGGAACCAACATATAATCTTTGAGCACACGCACAATTTCCTCGCTATCGTCCACTACCAGGATGGTTTCGTTGGGCATGGGGGTTACCTCCGGATCATCTCAATCAAAGGAAGCATAGCAGATTGGCGGCTGTTTTTCAACCTTCCTTTCAGCTTGCTACTCGACTTCCAAAATTTCGCCCGCCGCCACCGAGATAGCGGCCAGCTCAGGCGGCGCGCATTGGGGACAGATATAACGCTGCTCGGCGACATAAATGGCCCGGTCTGAACTCCAGAAAAAGTTATCGCGGCCGATGGCCCGGTCCAATTTGGCCCGTTCCAGCATGCGCATCACCGCCGGATGAACCCCGGTGAGCATCAGTACCTTCCCCTCGTGGGCCATTTTTTCATGCAATGTGGTCAAGGCTTCCAGACCAGACAGGTCAATCATCGGCACAGCCCGCATCGAAAGAATCAAGACCTGGACCCCTTCGAGCCGGGCGAATGCCTCATTAAAGGTATTGGTGGCGGCAAAAAAGAGGGGGCCGGTCAAATAAGCCACGCGCACGTGGGGGCAGTCACCTTTGATAGACATACCCCGCGCCCGCATCCGCTCCGCGTCCACATCTCTAATCTCTACCTGAAGGCTGGCGACTTGGTTGATAAAGACCACCGCCGACAATGCAGCCCCGATCAAAATCGCCTGGGTCAAATCCAGGGTAATTGTGGCCAGTAGGGTGATGATGAAGGTGATAATCCCGGTTTTGAAGCCATTTGAAAACATAAAGCGAATGGCCGGCCACTCGTTCATGCGATAGGCCGTCACCATCAACACCCCGGCCAAGGCGGCCAGCGGCACCTGGGCGATGACCGGAGCAAACAGCAAAGCTGAGGCCAGCAGCGCCAGAGCGTGAATAATCGAGGTCAGACGCGTCACCCCGCCTGATTTGATCGCCACCGAGGTGCGGGCAATGGCCGCGGTGGCCGGCACACCGCCAAAAAAGGGCAGGACGATATTGCCCACCCCTTGCGCTACCAATTCCTGGTTGGCCTGCAAGCGGATGCCGGTCATTTTGCTGGCGACAGCCCCGCACAGCAGCGACTCAACCGCGCCCAGGGCGGCAATGGAAATGGCCGGCGCAATCAATCCATTCAGGTCTGCCCAGGGAAAACTGCCCAAAGTCAGCCGCTGGTCGAGCAAAATGGTGCGGGGAATAGCGCCAATGTGAGGAATCTCCCAGCCGGCCAGAGAAGTCAGCAGGGTTGCCACAATAATCCCTGCCAGCGAGCCGGGCATAAACTTGGCCCACCGGCGCGGCCAGAAAATCATCATGCTCATGACAATCAAGCCTACGACAACGGCTTGCCAGGCAGGAATAAAGCCGCCCCGAAAATATTGAAGGAGTTTGACGGCGGCGGATTCTGCCCCAGGGGTTTGAACCCCCAAGAAGTTGTCAATCTGCCCCACGGCGATAATGACCGCAATGCCGGCGGTAAAGCCGGTGATAACCGGAGCCGGGATGAAAGCAATAAAGCGGCCCAGGCGCAGCAGGCCGATCACCAATATAATCAGCCCGGCTATCACCCCGGCTGCCCAGGCTCCTTCAAGGCCATAACGCTGGCTGATGAGGATCAAAATAGCGCTCATCGCGCCGGTTGGCCCTGAAATCTGGTAGGGTGCGCCGGACAACCCGCCGATGATCAGACCACTGAGAATGGCTGTTACTAAACCGGCGGCGGCGGTAGCCCCTGAAGCCACCCCAAAAGCCAGGGCCAGCGGCAAACCAACCGCCGCTACCGTGAGACCGGCCAACAAATCCTGCCGAAATTTATCGGTATTATAATGGGTAAACTCACGCTGCCATAATTGAACTAAAGTTAAACGGTTCATAAAGCAATCCTTCTGTTGATTTCCAAATTGTTTGAATGAAATGGGGAACTTTAAGCAGCTTTGCTTTTTGATCCGGACATCTCCATTAAATACCTGAGACTGGGTTTAGTCAACTTAGAGTTTGCAAATGCAAAATTCCTTTAAAAACCTCCTTGACATCTGCTGAAAAATATTGTAGAATTATTACGCACACGTGTGCATAATATCTTGGATCTGATCATGGGAGAAACCAGTGCCGGTTACGATCAAGGATATCGCCAAAGTTGCCGGGGTGTCCCATACTACTGTTTCGCGGGCGCTTAATGGCAACCCAGCCATCAGTTTTGAAACAACCGAACGTATCCAGCAATTGGCCCGGCAAATGGGTTATGTGCCCAGCGCTGTGGCCCAGAGTTTGCTCTCTCGGCGCACCCAAACCATCGGCATGGTTATTACCACCATCGCTGACCCTTTTATTGTCCAGGTAGTTGAAGGGGCCGAGCAAATTGCCCAGGAAGCCGGTTACAGCATTTTCCTCAACACCTCTCACAACAATCCCGATCAAGAAATGGCGGTTGTTGAAACCTTCCAGCGCCGCCGGGTGGATGCCATCATCGTTACCTCTTCCCGGGTGGGTAGTTTATACAGCTCGCAACTGGATCAGATTAAAGTTCCGATTGTTCTGATTAATAATCAGGAAGAGGGCGAGTTTCTTTATTCAGTGGCAGTGGATAATTTTCAGGGAGCGCAGTTAGCAACGGAGCACCTCTTGACCCTGGGCCATCGCCGGATTGGCTATGTGGGGGCCGCCGACCGTCCCAAATCGAACGGGCAGCGCCTGGAGGGTTACGCCACCGCGTTCAAGCAAGCGGGCCTCGCCCTCGACCCGGCGCTGGTGATATCACTGCCAGCCAACACCGATCTCGAACGAGGTCGGGCCAGCCTGGAAACATTGCGGACAGCACATGCCACTGCTGCCTTCTGTTATAACGATTTAACTGCTATCGGACTGCTGCTGGAATGTCACCAACAAGGCATTGCTGTGCCGCAGGAGTTGAGCATAATCGGTTTTGACGATATTGAACCGGCCCTGTATACTACGCCTACCCTTACTACCATTCACCAACCTCGCTTTAAGCTTGGACAACTGGCCATGACTATGACGCTTAAATTGCTTGATGGGCAGGAAGTACAGGATCAACGCTTGCCCTGCAACTTAATTGTGCGTGAGTCAACCCGTCAATACCCAAATCCATAAACTTGTTTTTTGCTTCCCCACAGGAGGGTTTGTCAGAGATGACGACAAAGATCAATGTTGGCATTATTGGCGCCGGTCGAATTGGCCGGGTTCATGCTGAAAACCTGGCTTATCGTGTACCCGAAGCACGGGTTTTGGCTGTTTCGGATGTCTTTTTAGAAGCAGCCCAAAAATGCGCCGCCGATTTTAATATCCCCACAGCGGTTAAAAACCATCAAGCCCTTCTGGATAACCCCGAGATTGAGGCGGTTATCATCTGTTCCAGCACCGATACCCACGCCCAGTTCATCAGTGAAGCCGCCGCCGCCGGCAAACACATCTTTTGTGAAAAACCGATTGCGCTTGACTTGAAGGTGATTGATGCGGCCCTGGCAGCGGTTGAACAATACGGCGTAAAACTGCAAATTGGTTTTAACCGCCGCTTTGACCCCAACTTTAAACAGGCCCGCGATATGGTGGTCACCGGCAAAATTGGTACACCCCATCTGGTCCGCATTACCAGCCGCGACCCCGCGCCGCCGCCGCTGGATTACGTCAAAGTTTCCGGCGGTATCTTCCTCGATATGACCATCCACGATTTTGATATGGCCCGTTACCTAATCGGCAGCGAAGTCACAGAAATTTTTGCGGCCGGGGCTGTGCTGGTTGACCCGACCATTGGCCAGGCCGGCGATGTGGACACCGCCGTAGTGACGCTGCGCTATGCTAACGGCGCCATCGGAACCATTGATAACAGCCGCCGGGCCGTGTACGGTTACGACCAGCGGGTGGAAGTGTTTGGTTCGGCAGGGGTGGTCGTCGTTGGCAACAATACGCCCCACAATGCCGTTTACAGCAACACCGAGGGTGTTCATTCGGCTCTACCGCTCTATTTCTTCCTGGAACGCTACACCGAAGCCTATGTGGCCGAGATGAAAACTTTTATTTCGGCCATTGTACAGGATACCGCGCCGCCGGTCACCGGACTGGATGGCCGGATTCCGGTGGTGATGGGGTTAGCCGCCTGGAAATCGTATCGGGAGAACCGGCCGGTAAAATTGAGTGAAGTCGGCTTGTAAATTTGTAGTGACGACTTAAGTCGTCACTACAAACAACCAGCCAATCATGGGTGAACAAACAGTGGGTGATGATAAGCGGACAACTTATGAGCTTGCCTCTGCTATCTAAAACTTACTGTTTTTCAATTCGATGAGAAAGAGAGGAGGATAACCCAAAAACTGCAAACTTGATCCAGCATGTAAATCTTTGGTAGCGGAGATTTTCTGGCTACAGCAGAAATCTCAAAGTTCATCCAAAAATAAACTTTGTTCAATGTGGAGGAGATTACAATGAAAAACAGGCTATTTGTCATGTTGGCGACCCTGTGCGCTCTGGCGTTAATCAGTGTCTCCTGGGGGGCTATTGCCCAAAGTGTGTCCGCGGCTTCTAGCCAGCCGGCCGGACAAGAAGAAGTGGCTGTCTATCAGGAAGCCACCGAAGAAGCGACGGAAGAAGCTGGGGCTGAGGCCGCAGCAGGGACGGTAGAATTAGAAATGCGCCCGCTTCGCTTCGTTGTGGTCAGCCACGGCCAGGCTTCTGACCCGTTTTGGTCGGTGGTCAAGAATGGCGTTGACGCCGCGGCTACCGATATGCGGGTAACGGTCGAATACCAGGCGCCGGGCACCTTCGACATGGTAGCTATGTCCCAGCTCATTGATGCTGCGGTAGCCTCAGAGCCGGATGGGCTGGTAGTTTCTATCCCCGACGCCGATGCCCTGGGCGACTCCATTACCGCAGCCGTTGACGCTGGAATTCCCGTTATCTCGATGAACTCCGGGAGCGATGTGGCCAAGGATTTGGGCATTATTACCCATGTCGGCCAGACCGAGTATGAAGCCGGCTATGGCGGCGGTCAACGTATGGCCGAAGCAGGCGCGACCACTGCGCTGTGCGTCAACCAGGAAGTCGGCAATGCGGCGCTTGACCTGCGCTGCCAGGGTTTTACCGACGCTATGACTGAAGCCGGTGGCACAGTTGAGGTGCTGGCGGTTGACCTGGCCGACCCCACCGGCTCGCAAGAAGCCATTGCCGCGGCCTTGGCAGCCAATCCCGATGTTGACAGCATCCTCACCCTTGGCCCCACCGGCGCTGCCCCTGCTCTGGCCGCCCTGGAAGATGAAGGGCTGATTGGCGAAATCCTGCTGGCAACCTTCGACCTCTCACCCGAAGTGCTGGAAGCGGTGCGCGATGGCAACATGCTCTTTGCCATTGACCAGCAGCAGTATCTACAAGGCTATTTGCCCATCGTTTTGTTAACTCTCTACATAGAGAACCTGAACACCGTTGGCAGCGATGTGCTGCTGACCGGGCCTGGCTTTGTGACCGCCGATAATGCGGCCCAGGTTATTGATCTGAGTGCTGCGGGTACACGCTAATTGATTGACTGAAAAGGCCGGGGGAAGTTGACCCCCGGCCTTTGTAAAAAACCGAGGAACTAAACGATTTACGATTTTAGATTTACGATTTACGATTGAGCTGAGCAAACGCCTTCCTTTAGTTCCCTCAGTTTCCTCAGTTCCTTCAGTTCCCTGCTTTTAAGGAGAGTTAAATGGCAACAACTGTCGCACCAGAACAAAGGCGAGACGAGCGCATGGTCCAGGCGGGCCTGATGAAACGCCTGCTCAGCCGGCCGGAATTTGGCGCGCTGGCCGGGGCTATTGTGGTTTGGCTTTTCTTTGCCATCGCTGCTTCCAGAGGTTTCTTAAGCATAAGGGGCACGGCCAGCTATCTGGAGGTTTCGTCGCATCTGGGGATTCTAGCGGTAGCGGTGGCGTTGCTGATGATTGGGGGTGAGTTTGACCTATCCATCGGCTCGATTATTGGCATGGCCGGGGTAACGATCGCCATCCTGGGCACCGAATTGGGATTACCTTTGCCCGTAGCCGCGTTGGTAGCTTTGGTGCTGTCTCTGGCTGTCGGTTTCTTCAACGGCTACATGGTGGTCAGAACCAAGCTGCCCTCTTTTATCATTAGTCTGGGTAGCTTATTTATTGTGCGTGGGGCAACCATCGGTTTTACTCGCATGATTACAGGCCGGACGCAGGTAGGGGGGATGGATGACCTGGCCGGCTACGACATCCTGAGAGCCATTTTTGCTTATGATATTCGCATTGCCGGGGCTAATTTCTCGGTCTCTATTCTGTGGTGGTTTGCCATTGTCGCCCTGGGTACGTGGATTTTGCTGCGAACTCAGGTGGGCAACTGGATATTTGGCGCGGGCGGCGCAGCCGAAGCGGCCCGTAATGTCGGTGTGCCGGTCAACCGGCTGAAAATCGGCCTGTTTATGACCACCGCCTTTGCCGCCTGGCTGGTGGCGACTATCCAGATTGCCAGCGTCAAATCGGCCGACGTGCTGCGCGGCGAACAGCAGGAGTTCCTGGCCATTATCGGCGCGGTTATTGGCGGCAATTTGTTAACCGGCGGTTACGGCTCGGTGATTGGGGCGGCCCTGGGCGCGCTTATCTTTGGCATGGTTCGCCAGGGTATTGTTTTTGCCGGGGTTGACGCCGACTGGTTTCAGGTATTTATGGGGGCGATGCTGGTCATCGCCGTGTTGGTTAACAATTACATCAGGCGACGAGCGGAGGCATCACGCAGATGAGTCAAAATGGGACGCCTCTTATTGAGGTCAGAAATATTTCCAAATTTTTTGGCAACGTTATCGCCCTCAGCGATGTCTCGATGGCCGTGCGAGCCGGTGAGGTTATGTGTTTGTTGGGTGATAACGGCGCGGGCAAGTCTACCCTCATCAAGACGCTCTCCGGGGTGCATCGGCCCGATGAGGGCCAGTATTTGGTTGAAGGCGAGGAAGTTCATTTCAATTCCCCTCGGGATGCGCTGGATCGAGGCATTGCCACCGTTTATCAGGACCTGGCGATGATTCCCTTAATGAGTATCTCTCGCAACTTCTTTCTCGGTTCGGAGCCGACCCGAGGGGGGTGGGGACCGTTTAAGCGCTACGATGTCAAGTTCTCCGACCGGGTAGCGCGGGAAGAGATGCTCAAGATGGGTATTGACGTGCGCGACCCGTCCCAGCCGGTGGGGACTCTCTCTGGTGGTGAGCGCCAATGTGTGGCTATCGCCCGCGCAGTTTACTTTGGGGCAAAGGTATTAATTCTGGATGAGCCAACGGCTGCTCTGGGGGTCAAGCAAGCGGGTGTGGTCTTGCGTTATGTCGCCCAGGCCAGGGCGCGGAATCTAGGGGTTATCCTGATTACGCACAATCCGCACCATGCTTATGCGGTAGGCGATAGATTTACCATCCTCAAGCGAGGCCGAACCTTTGGCACCTTTACCAAAGCCGAGTTAGCGCGGGAGGAGATGGTTAGAATGATGTCCGGCGCTGATGAGTTGGATGCTTTGAGCCACGAACTGGCCGAATTTGCTCGCACCGACTCTGGGGCCGGGCAGGAATTAGGCGAAGCCGAACGGCATTTGGCCCAGGCATTGGAGGAAAGCGAAGAAGTATTCTCGCATGGCCTGGAAGAATGAGGGGGAAAATACCATGGCCGAGCTAACATCTGCGCAAATCTATGATTTGCTGAACCGGCCCAGACCGCTCTGGCTGGCCGGCTGTGACCTGAGCGGCGCTTATTTGAAAGGGGCCAACCTGAGCGGGGCTGATCTGAGCGAGGCTAATTTGAACCAGGCCAATCTGGCCGGGGCCAACTTGACCGGGGCTAATTTAATCGGCGCGAACCTGACCGGGGCCATGCTGGCCGAGGCTAATCTCAGTGAGGCTAACTTGAGTTATACCGACTTGAGCCAGGCAAACTTGGCTAAAGCTAATTTGCGCCAGAGCCTGCTTAATTATGCCAAGCTAGAACAAGCCAATTTGTTTGAGGTTAATCTGCGCGAAGCTCATCTGACTGAAGCTAATCTAAGTGGAGCTAATCTGAGCGAAGCTATCTTGCTCAAAGCGGTGCTCAAGGGAGCAAACTTGGCTAATGCTAACCTGGAAGGGGCGCATCTGCGAGGGGCCAACTTGTTTGAGGCCAGTCTGGAAGGAGCTAATCTGAGCAATGCCCATCTGCGCGGGGCAATGAAGCCCAACGGGGATATTTATGAATAGCATGATCGCCGACGGCCCCCCCTCCCTCTAAGAGGGGGAGGGAAGGGAGGGGGTTGGCGGTTGAAGGCCAGCCGTGAATCACATCAAAATTAAGTTGCTACTCAGCCTCATGTCATTTCGAGACCGAAGGTCGAGAAATCTCCAAGACGCAACATACAAAAGTAACGTATTGAGGATTTCTCCCTTCGGTCGAAATGACATGCCTGAGCAGTTACAAAATCAAAGGGACTTTTATGAAGGCTAAACTGCCGGTGGGCGTCATCGGCCTGGGGCGGATGGGGCAGGTCTACGCCCGGCATCTGGCCGGACGGATTCCCCAGGCTAAAATTGTGGCCGTAGCCGATGCCATGGCCGAGCGAGCGCAAACCTTCGCCGCTGAACTAGAAGGGATATCCTGGTCAACCGATTATCGGGATGTTTTGGCTAACCCTGAGATCAGAGCGGTTTTTGTCATTTCGCCCACCAGCACCCACCGGGAGGTGGTTATTGCGGCGGCGGAAGCCGGTAAAGCCATCTTTTGCGAAAAGCCGGTGGCTTTGACGCTGGAAGATACCGACGCCATGCTGGCCGTTATTGCCCAAAAGGGCGTTCTGTTCCAGGCCGGTTTTATGCGCCGCTTCGACGCCGGGTATATGGCAGCCAAAAAACAGATCGAGGCCGGGGTCATCGGCCAGCCGGTTACGTTTAAATCGGTGGGGCGGGACCCCTTTTGCCCCGACCTGGAATATGCCCGGCCCAGCGTCAGCGGCGGCTTGATTCTGGATATGGCGATCCACGATTTTGATCTGGGGCGCTGGCTGATGGGCAACGAGGTCAAACGGGTCTATACCGAAGGCGGCACCCTGGCCTTCCCTCAACTCAACACGGTGGGCGATATTGACAACGCGGTGGTCAACATGCTGTTCAAAAACGGCACGTTGGGCAATGTCGAGGTCAGTCGCAATGCCCTGTATGGCTACGACATCCGTACCGAAGTATTGGGCACTACCGGCGGGGTGCAGATCGGTTATTTTCGGCAAACGCCCGTGCTGATTTTGACTCGTCAGGGTATCAGCCACGATATGGTTCCCTACCTGATGGAGCGCTTTGGTGAGGCGTACCTGGCCCAGGCCCAGGATTTTGTCGAGCGGGTGCGGACCGATCAATCGCCGCTAGTGACCGGCCAGGATGCCCGTGCAGCCCTGGAAATTGCGCTGGCGGCCACTCAATCTTACCACCAAGCCCGGCCCATAGAACTGCCGCTCAATACCGAAAAATAAGGGTTCTCATAATGATCCCCCCGAGAACGTCAAGAGCGAACTTATTAACCGCAAGAAGTCTCCTTTATCCGTTGTAAACCCGTTTCAGCTACTCATAAACCGGAGTTAAATTGCGTATCTGTTATTTTGACACCCTAACAAATCTATACTATACTCTATGCACACGTGTGCGTAACAAGAAACACATCTTTAGTAACCACTCAACCATTCCTAATCCGTAGTTTGCAGACAACGGTCTCAGAGATTTCTCGGCTTTCAGCCTCGAAATGATATGAGGGGTGAGTAGTTACAAAAACCTTAATCAACTTTATTAACTACTTGGAGGTTTAAAAATGAAAGGCTTAGTTTTAAATGCAAAGTGGGAACCCCGCCACGATTATAAAGTGTCGGACTGGGAAGAGGAGACCGGCAAAGCCATTACCGGCAGCAGCGTCTGGCGCTACCCCAAATTGGAAGTGACCGAACGGCCCGACCCCAAAATCAAACCGGACCAAATTCTGCTCGAAGTCAAAGCTTGCGGCGTGTGCGGTTCTGACCTGCACTTTTATGAAACCGACTCCGATGGCTACATGCTCTACCCCGGCCTGACCAAATTCCCTTCCATCACCGGCCACGAGCTTTCCGGCAAGGTGGTCGAAGTGGGCAAAGAAGTGCAAGACCTGAAAGTGGGCGACATGGTCACGGTGGAAGAGATGATCTGGTGCGGCCACTGCACCCCCTGCCGCAACGGTTTCCCCAACCACTGCACCAACCTGGAAGAAATTGGCTTCACCATTGACGGCGGCTTTGCCAACTACATCGCTATCGGCGCTAAATTTGCCTGGAAGATCAACGCCATTGCCGAGCGTTTTGGCGATGAGAAAAAGGCTTACGAAGTGGCCGCCTTGACCGAGCCGACCTGTGTTTCCTACAACGCCATGTTCTCACGGGCCGGTGGTTTCAAGCCCGGTCACTTTGTGGCAGTCTTTGGGGCCGGCCCGATTGGTCTGGCGGCAGTAGGCCTGGCCGAAGCTGCCGGCGCAGGCAAGATTGTCACCTTTGATATTTCAAGAGAGCGGCTTGAGTTAGCCAAAAAACTCGGCTCTGATTATGTCTATGATCCGCGTGAGGTACGCGCTTCTGAAGTGCTGATGGAACTGAGCAAGGGCGAGGGCTTCAACTTCTACGTCGAAGCTGCCGGCGCGCCGCACATCACCGTCCCCGAAATGGTCAAGAGCCTGGCCATCAACGGCAAAATTGTGCAGATTGGCCGGGCGGCCAAAGAAGTGCCCATGTACCTGGAAACCATGCAAGTGCGCCGGGCGCAGGTGTACGGGGCGCAGGGTCACTCCGGCGACGAAAACTTCCCCAACGTCATCCGCATGGTCGCTTCGGGCCGGCTGGATCTCAGCCCGATGATTACGGCTCGTTATCAATTGGATAAAGCCGTAGAGGCCATCATCAAAGGCACCGAGCGGGTGGATGGTAAGGTGATGGTGTACCCCAACTAAAACGTAAAGCGTGATGCGTGATGCGTAATAAGAAGTCACGCATCACGTATCACGCATCAATTCCCATTAAATTTGACCAAAAAGGAGAGATCCAATGTCAACCACCAATGGCAAAATGCCCGTCCCGGAAGGATTGCTGGAGACCAACGTCCCCGATCTGTTTTTTGAGGACAACGGCGTTGGCCGCATGAAAAAAGAGGTTTGGGAGGCCAGCGACGAGCAGATTGATGCTATCCTGGCCGAGTACGGCATGCCCTCGCCGGTCGAGTGGGGCAAAGCCGGCTCTTATATTCAAACCACCGTACGCTGGAAAGTGGTCGAAGAGCGCCGCAAGAATGACATCCTTTTTATCCCCATCGGCTGCACCGAAAATCACGGCCTACACCTGCCCACCGCCACCGACACCCTGTTTGTCAGCCAGATTCTCGAAGGCGTACGCCGCTTTACGGCCAAACGGGGCGCGCCCTGTTCGCTGTCGCTGCCGCCGCTCAATTTTGGGACGCATCCCTTCCACCACATGGGCATGTCGGCCACCTGTATCGTCCGCGAGGATATTGCCCGCGAGATGTTGATTGACGCCATGCTCGGCTTGTGGAACGACGGCTGGCGCAAACAAATCCTCATCAACAACCACGGCCAACTGTGGATGCTGGAATCGGCTATCCAGGAATTGCAAAAACGGTACCAACTGCCCGGCATCTTCCGGGTGATTGACTGGCACCGGGCTGTGCGCGAATTTTTCCGCGAGAAGAAGTTCGGCGGCGAATATGGGACTACTTTTGTCCACGCCTGCGAAGCCGAGACCTCGCTGGGGCTGTATCTCTTCCCCGATATGGTAGATATGAACTACGCCGTCAACACCCAGGGCAAATCCTACCTGCCCGAAGGCCACTTCGACAAGTCGGTAGACCCCTACCGCCGGCCCAGCCGCTGGTCCGAAGGCGAAGGCCATTTTGCCATCGAAATCGCCGCCACGCCGGAAGGGGTAGTCGGCAACGCCGCCGATGCGACCGCACAGAAAGCCAAGCGCCCCCTGGCCGCTATCCTGCGCTACCTGACCCTGCTCCACGACGACATCCTGGAAGCCTTCCCCGCCGGCAAAGTTCCGCCGGTGGAGGAAATCACTCTGCGTACCGCCGAGGAGATGGAACCCTTCCTGCGCGAGCCGCAAAGTCCCGGCTGGAAGTCGGTTTACGCCCTGCCGATGATTGGGCAACGCTCGACGTTTTAATTGATACACAACAAAACCGGGGAGTCCTGATAGACTCCCCGGTTTTCATGAGAGTGAATATGCGTACCGTCAAAGTAGAAGATTTAAGTGTAGAAAAATTTCTGCCGTTTGGCAGTTATGCTAACTACCTCAACCCCCAGACCGAAAAAATTGGGGCGGCCCCGGTTGAATTTTTCCGGGATATGGTTCAGCAAACGCTGGGGGCGCATACCATCGCCTCTTTTTCCACCTGCCGGGTAGAAAAACGGGAGCCGGTGATTGATGTGACCGAATATCACTCGACCACGGGCGAGGTGATGCTGCCGCTGGACCGGGATATTCTCATCCACGTTGGCCCGGCCACCCCGCCCAGCGACGAGGTGCCTCTGGACAAAATCCGGGTCTTTCGGATTCCGCAGGGAACCCTGGTCAGTCTGCGGCCGGGGGTCTGGCATCACGCCCCCTTTACCCTGAGCGACCAGCCGGCCAATGTTTTGATTGTGCTGCCGGAGCGGGTTTATGCCAATGATTGTGTGGTGGTTACGCTTGAAGCTGACGCCCAACTCAGAATTGAGGGAGTTTAGACCCGCTTATGAAACTATCCATTGTTCTGTCCACCCATGCCGCCCAATTTCAAGCGGTCGCTTTTAAAGGGGATTTTGAAACTAATGTTGCCAAAATTGCCGGTTACGGCTATGAGGGCGTAGAATTAGCCATCCGTGACCCTAAGCTGGTCAATCCCGAGGAGCTTGAGGCAGTTGTCCGGCGACACGGTTTGGTTGTCCCGGCCATTGGCACCGGCCAGGCCTGGGGCGAAGAACGGCTGTCCTTTACCAGCAGTGACCCCACCGTGCGCCGGGCGGCCATTGAGCGGATCAAGAGCCATATTCCGCTGGCGGCGCGGTTCAAGGCGGTGGTCATTCTGGGCTTGATCAGAGGGATTACGCCGGCGGGGCAAACGCATGCGCAGTCTATGGCTTTCCTGGTCGAAGCGTTGCAGGAATGTTCGGCCGCGGCGGCGCCTTATGGGGTGCGCTATGCCCTGGAGCCGCTCAACCGCTATGAAACCGACCTGATTCACACCGTCGCCGACGGGCTGGATTTGATCGAGCGGGTGGGGGCCGACAACTTTGGTCTGCTGCTGGACACCTTCCACATGAATATCGAAGAGCCATCCATCGAGGACAGTATTCGCGCCTGCGGCGAGCGCATCTTCCACTTTCACGTGGCCGACTCCAACCGCTGGCATCCGGGCGCGGGCCATATTGATTTTAACTCAATTCTGACCACGTTGTTTGCTACCGACTACACCGGCTTCGTTTCCGGCGAATTTATGCCCAAACCCGACGCTGAAACTGGGGCAAAGCGGGGAATTGAATTTTTGCGGGGACTTAAGATATAAATCGCACGTCTTACGTCTTGCGTGTTACGTAAATGAACGTAACACGCAAGACGTAAGACGCATCACGCATCACGAGACCACTTCCCCCACCACCTGCCGCCCGTCTTCGATGACGGTATCGCGCAGGATAACGGCGTCTTTGATCAGTACATCGGCCCCAATGCGGCAGTTGCGCTCGATGTAAACGCGGGGGCCGATGACACAGCCGGGGCCGATGGTGGTGCCCTCTTCGATGCGCAGCGGGGTAATCAGGTGGGTGTGCTGGCCGACGGTGCGGGGGGCTAACTGGGGCGTGTCGCCGCCGGTGGTCAAATAATGGCGGTTGAGGGCCAGCAGATCGGCGGCGTTGGTCAATTGCAGCCGGCTGGGGGTGAGCACCCCGGTCACGCGGCCATCGTGGTCAATTAACATTTGCAGCGCGTCTTGCAGCTCATATTCGCCGCGCGGCGACAGTTTGACCTGGGGTAAATAGTCGAGCAGTTTGGGCGAGAAAACATAGAGGGGCAGGCTGGCAATATCGGAGGGTGCTTCAGCCGGAGAAGGTTTCTCGACAATGCGGGAAATTTGCCCGTCACGCCACTCGATGATGCCGGTGCGGCTGGACAGCGCCCGGTCAATTTGCATCAGGCTTAAGGTGGCATTGGCTGCCTGCTGCTGGTGCGTTTTTAACAAATCGGCCACGTGCTCAACCGGGGTCAGGTTGTCGCAGGCGGAAAGGATAAAGCTGTTGCGCAGATAGGGCGCGGCCAGGCTAAGGGCATTGGCCATGCCCAAACGCTCCGGCTGAATCACAAATTGCAGCTTCACCTTCAAGGTTGACTGCTCCTGAAAGTAGCGGGTCACTTCACTGTCTTCCCGGCTGACAACCAGGATAAAATCCTGGATGCCGTTCTGGGCCAGGCCCTCCATCACCCGCTCGACAATGGGCTTGCCCAGAATGGGGACCATGGCCTTGGTCCGGTTTAAGGTAATCGGGTTGAGGCGCGAGCCTTTTCCGGCGGCTAAAATTACGGCTTGCATTAATGGTTACTCCAGGACGAGTGTTGTGGTAAGATTGAGTGCTTCCGGTGTTGATTATTTATCGTGATACGTGATGCGTGATGCGTGAGAAAATAAAAATCACGCATCACGCATCACGTATCACGTACCCCGCCCTCCCATCCGGCTGGCAAAAGTGGATGCTGTAGGCCGGGGCTTCGTCGGGATGGGCCAGCGGATAGCGGCGGTGGATGGCTTCGGCAATGGATTCGCGGGCGGCGGGGTCAATCAGGGCCAAGCAGTTGCCCCGGAACCCCGCCCCGCTGAAGCGTGTGCCGTAGACACCCGGCGTCTCGCGCAGGGTTTCGTACAAAGTGATCAGGTGTGGACTGCCGCACTCGTAATTTTTGATCGAACTCTCGCCCGATTCTGAAACAAGCACGCCAAAACGGGCCAGGTCGCCGGCGCGCCAGGCAGCCAGTCCCTCTGATACACGCCGCATTTCGCCAAAGTAGTGGCTGGCCCGGCGGTGGAGGTTGGCCGGCAAGCGCGCGCCTTCGGCGGCAAAAATGTCGGGCGTCACATGGCGCAGGCGAGGGTCAGGCGGGACAGTCTGCCCGGTGTAATCCAGCAGCAAGCCTGCCGCCTCGCGACATTCGGCCACGCGGTTGTTGTAATCGGTGCCGACCAGGACGCGGGTCAAGCCGGAGTAGACAATCAGGATTTCATAAGCACCATTGGCGGGCGGGCCGGGAATTTTTTCCACCTGGACGCTTTGGCAGTCAATCGAGGTCAGGCAGCCCGGTTCGCTAAAAAGAATCACCGACTGGTCGAGAATGCCATTGTTGAGGCCGATGTATTGGTTTTCGGTAAAACGAACCAGGGCCACATTGCGTTCCGGCGGCTCTTCCAGGTGGTTGACCGCTTGGAGCGCCAGCAGATAAGCAATGGTCACCGCCGCCGAAGAGCTGAGGCCGCCAATCGGCATCTCGCCGTCCACAATGCCAATCAGCCCGTGCCGGAGTGAGTGGGTTTGCTGCAAAGCCAGCACCGCCCCGCGAATATAGTTGCCCCAATCACGGGGGGTGTAAGCGGGCACGTCGCTGAGGTTAAAGCTGACAGGCGGCTGAAAATCCAGGCTCTCCACATAAACCGTGTTGTCGCTGGTGGGAGCAAAAGCCATGAGAATAGATTGGTTAATGGTCATGCCAGTAACCTGGCCGAGTTGGTGGTCAATATGCGCGCCGAGCGGGCAGATACGCAGCGGCGCTCGGACCACGCCGATGGCGGCCGGGTCTACCTGGGGGTGGCGTTTCAAGTGGGTGATAAGGCTCTCGACGCGTTCGGCTTCGGGGCGGGCCGTGCGGACCGGGGGCATCGAGGGTGAACCTGGGTGGGACATAAAACCTCCAAAAGCAAAAAATGGATAACCGCTTGATTATAGTATCATTCTTTATGCAGACAAAAAGGAATTTAAAGTGATGACGACCTTATTGGCTTATCTAAAGTCAAACGAATTGGCTCCGGTCCTGCCGGAGGATGAGGCCCAAAAATTGGCCGCCGAGTTGGAAACATTCAGCGGACTGTCAGTTTACCCCCGCTCGATTGTGGCAACTCAGGGGAAGCTGTTTTTCTTGGCCCGGCAGGGTAATGACAAATATTTGGGGATTTTAGAAACAGGGAGTAGGGAGTATGAAGTAGGGAGTAAGGAGGTTGGTTTTTCGGGTCAAATGAGACCAGTTACGGTAGAGGGTGCTGAGTTGACCTTAACAACTTGCCCGACCACACCGGCCAACGCCCTCGCACTGCGAGCGGTACTGCCTTTTCTGGCCGCCCAACCCTTGGGGCTGCGCAAATCGGCCGGCTGCGGCGACCGGCTGGGGCTGGCGACGCCGGGCCATATCCGGGCTGTTCGCCGCTCGACCATGGCCCCCATCCTGGCCCAGCAGTCCATGCGCGAAAATGCCCGCACGGGACGCACGCCGCAGCAGGTCATGGACGAGGCCATGTGGGGCGTTTTTCAGGAAGGCTGGCGCGACGGCTTTGGGGCCGACGCCGACCACTTGAAAACGACCCACGATATTGATATTTGTGTGGCTGCCGGGTATACCTTTTTTACCATTGATCCCGGCGAATACGTGGACAACAGCGCCAACACCGCTCCGGTGAGCGAGTTGCAGCCCAAAATCGAAGCGCTGCCCTGGCATATCCTCGACAGCGACCCGGAAGATACCCAGCGCCGCCTGGCGGACCGGTCTATTGACCTGGGCGATTTCAGCTTGACCATCGGCCAGACTGAACTGGCGCGGGCGACCGCCAAGTATGGTCGAGCGGTGGCGCACACGGTCAGCATGTACCGCCACCTGGCCGAGGCGAAAGGGGAACTACCGTTTGAGTTGGAGATGAGCGTGGACGAAACGGAAACCATCACCACCCTGGCCGAGCACGTTTATATTGTCCACGAACTCAAACGCCTGGGCGTCAAATGGGTCAGCCTGGCCCCGCGCTATGTGGGCGAGTTTGAAAAGGGTGTGGATTACAAGGGCGACCTGGCCGAATTTGAAAAATCCTTTGCCCGCCATTTTGCCGTGGCCAAAACCTATGGCCCATACAAGCTCAGCCTGCACTCCGGCTCCGATAAATTCAGCATTTATCCCATCGCCGCCAGAGTGGCCGGCGAGTTGGTCCACCTCAAAACCGCCGGGACCAGTTATCTGGAAGCGCTGCGGGCCATTGCCGTGTTGAACCCGGCCCTCTTCCGCGAGCTTGTCGCTTTTGCTCTGGAACGCTACCCCACCGACCGCGCCACCTATCACGTCTCCGCCGAAGCGGCCAAAGTGCCGGACATCGCCCAATGGCCGGACGACAAGCTGACCACCCTGCTCGACGATTTTCACGGGCGAGAAGTCCTGCATGTCACCTTTGGCTCGGTGCTGGCTCATCCCGCTTTCCGCGAACCTTTTTTTGCGGCCCTGCGCGGCCATGAGGAAACATATTACCAGATGCTAGAAAAACATTTTGACAAACACCTTGGCCCGTTTGGTCGGTAGTCAGTAATCAGTAGTCAGTAGTCAGACGGAAGACGGAAGACGCAAGACGTAACACTGCTCAAGGCCCTTAGGGGCGCAACTTAAACTTGGAGGTCTAGGATGGACTTTGCCGAATTAAATCAGATGTACAACTTTACCGGCCGCTCGATTGTGATCACCGGCGGGGCCGGAATTTTGGGAGGCGAGATGGCCTGCGCCCTGGTTGGCTGCGGGGCCAGTGTGGCTATTATTGACCGCGACCCGGCCCTGGCCGAACGCCTGATGCACCGCTTTGAAACCAGCATCGGTGAGGCGATTGTTGTTTACGGCGATGTGCTAAAACCTGAAACCCTCCAGCAAGCCGCCGAAAAAGTCATTGACACTTTTGGCCGCATTGATGGTCTGATCAACGGCGCGGGAGGGAACAATCCTCGCGCCACCACCAATCCCAACCAATCCTTTTTCGACCTGCCGCCGGAGGCCCTGCGCTTTGTTTTTGATCTTAATTTGCTCGGCACCATCCTGCCCAGCCAGATTTTTGGCAAATATATGATCGAGCAGGGCGAGGGGGTGATCCTTAATATTTCCTCGATGAACGCCTTTCGTCCCTTGACTCGCATTCCGGCCTATTCGGCGGCCAAAGCCGGGGTGAGCAATTTTACGCAGTGGCTGGCGGTCCACATGGCCCAGGAATATTCGCCCCGCATCCGGGTCAATGCTATTGCCCCCGGCTTCTTTTTAACCGAACAGAACCGCTTTTTGCTAACCGACAAAGAAACCGGTGAATTGACCGCCCGCGGCCAGAGCATCATCGCCCACACCCCCATGAACCGCTTTGGAAGCCCCGAAGATTTGCTGGGGACCATGCTGTGGCTGCTCTCGCCCGCTTCAGCCTTTGTCACCGGGGTGGTGGTGCCGGTGGATGGCGGCTTCTCGGCATTTAGCGGGGTGTGAGGGGAAGAGATGAGGATAGAAGATAGAGGATAGAAGATAGAAGATAATCTTCGCCTTAGCCTCAGCCTTAGCCTTGAGGGGGCGAGTAGGTACATTTTAAGGAGGACTTTATCATGTTAGCTGGCAAAGGTTACGAAACCCAATATTTGGCGGGGTCGGAAATTCGGGAATTGGTCGAGACGGCCCTGGCCCAGGTCAATCTGACCGGCAAACGGGTGCTGATCATCATCCCCGACGGCACCCGCACTGCGCCCATTCCGCTGATGTTTCGCCTGTTTTTTGAATACCTGGGCGATAACACAGCAGCACTCGATTATCTGATTGCCCTGGGCACGCATCAGGCTATGAGCGAGGCGGCCATCAACACGCTGGTCGGCTTAACCCCAGAGGAGCGAGCCGGCAAATATGCCAGGGTGAATATTTTCAACCATCGCTGGGACCTGCCCGAAACTTTTGTCACCCTGGGCCAGATTACCCCGGCTGAGATCGAAGAAATTACCGGCGGCCTGATGAGCCAAGCGGTGGACGTGCGCCTCAACAAAATGGTCTTCGACTACGACCAGCTTATTGTTTGCGGCCCTACCTTTCCGCACGAAGTGGTTGGCTTTTCGGGCGGCAACAAATACTTTTTCCCCGGTATCGGCGGGCCGGAGGTCATCAATTTTTCCCACTGGCTGGGCGCAGTCATCACCAGCTACGATGTCATCGGCGCCAAACATACCCCAGTGCGCCGGGTGATTGACAAGGCCGCCGCTTTTATTGACAAGCCCAAACTGTGCTTTAGCATGGTCGTCAAAGGCGAGGATTTGGCCGGACTGTATATCGGTACGCCGGAGGAAGCCTATGAAGCTGCCGCCGATCTATCGGCCAAACTGCACATCACCTTTATTGACCGGCCCTATCAGCGCGTCCTGTCGGTGATGCCCAAAATGTACGACGACATCTGGACGGCAGCCAAGGGCATGTACAAAATGGAGCCGGCCATCGCCGATGGCGGCGAGGTAGTGATTTACGCCCCCCACATTGACGAAATCAGCTATACCCACGGCAAGCTGCTGGACGAAATTGGCTACCACGTCCGCGATTACTTTTTGAAGCAGTGGGACAAGTTCAAGCATTATCCCGGCGGGGTGCTGGCCCACAGCACCCACCTGCGCGGCATCGGCGAGTACGACGCCGCCACCGGGGTGGAGTCGCCGCGCATCAGCGTCACCCTGGCCACCCGCATCCCGGAGGATCGCTGCCGCAAGCTTTCCCTGGGCTATCTCGACCCGGACAGTCTCAATCTCGACGAGTGGCGCGGCCGGGAAGCCGAAGGCGTCTTGTTAGTGCCGAAGGCGGGTGAGTTGCTGTATCGGCTTAAGCCGAATGGAAATGGCGCAGGTAAATAAGTAACCAGACTCAGTAGATCCAATTTTCGAGGAGTGAGGCATGCCCACGTGCCCAACACCGCCGCACGTGGGCGTGCTGGCTCCTCAAATTTGGATCTACTGAGACTCCCTGCCACTGGCTTCCAATATTCATTCCATCGCCCCGACGCGCTGGCTGAGTTGTGTTTGCATACATTGAAAGCGGAATTTGGCGATAATTCATTAGAAATAAAGGTCTTTGAGGCGTTGCCACATTGAGCTTTTGCAGTTTACCAAGTCCAGTATATCATGCTAAAAGAGCAGTGACAATCACTCAATTTATTTAAGTTTGGAAGATGTTGGCAAAAATGTTAACCGAAACAGATCGAAAAATTGCCCACGAATTTCAGCGTCGTTTAAAGGCAGTTGTACCTGTACTCGATCTGCGCGTATTCGGCTCACGGGCTAGGGGCGACGCCATGCCTGACTCCGATTTGGATATCTTCATTGAGGTTGAAACACTTACGCCTCAGTTGCGCCAGCGCATCAGTGAAATTGCCTGGGAAGTGGGTTTTGAGTTGGATCGAGTAATCTCCACCACGGTGACCACTCGTGATCAACTTGAACATGGGGCGATGGGGGCCAACCCTTTAATTTTGGACATTGAACGGGAAGGGATTCGTCCGTGAAGCCGGGGCAGCTTGAAGAGTTGCTTCGCTACAGGATGGAGCAGGCTTATGAAACCCTGCGCGAGGGAGAAATTCTATTTGGAGAAGCTGCTCTCAGAGGAACTATTAACCGCGCTTATTATGCTATGTTTTATGCTGTGTTAGCCCTTCTGGCCACCAAGCAACTGGGGACATCGAAGCATAGCGGTGTCATTAGTCTCTTTGATCGCGAATTTGTCAAGACCGGGATATTTCCTCGCGAACTCTCTCGTACTCTGCACTTGGCGTTTGACCGCCGCCAAACTCATGATTACGGCGAATTAATTACCCTGGATACTCAGATTGTTGAGGAGACTCTCACCAACGCCAAAATTTTTGTGGTCTCTATCGAGTCCTATCTCCATTCATTAGGCTATTTGGTTACAAAGTAGTAACCTCAGAAAACCCCTCGTGTTTGTCCGATTCTTGCCGCAAAATCTCTCTTTCATGGAGTTCTGAGGTTATGAACAAAATTTCGACGGCAACCACGCCATCCGCTTCACCCTTGAGCGTCAGCCGCCCCCGGCTGGCGATTGGGCTGTATATCCTCGTCGCTTTTTTCTACTGGGGTTCTCTTTATTTATATATTCCAACCCTGCCCACTTACGTCCAAAGCAAAGTGCCCGACCTGGCGACGGTGGGCGTCATTCTCTCCATGTATGGACTGTGGCAGGCGTTGGTGCGGCTGCCCATCGGCATTGCCGCCGATTGGCTGGGCTGGCGCAAGCCTTTTATTGTGGTCTGTTTGATGTTATCGGCGCTGGGCGCATGGCTGATTGCCCAAGCCGACAGCGCCAACGGGCTACTGGTGGGACGGGCTGTCACCGGCCTGGCCGCCGGAACGTGGGTGCCGCTGGTGGCGGTTTTCAGCAGCCAATTTCCCGCCGCCGAAGCAGTGCGAGCCACAGCCATCCTCACGTTTGTCAGTTCGGTGGCCCGCATGACCACGACCGGCTTGACCGGCTCGCTCAACGAGTGGGGCGGCTATTCCCTGGCCTTTTTCCTGGCCGCCGGGGTAGCCGCGTTGGCCATCCTGCTGGTCCTGCCCGCCCGCGAGCAACGCCGCCCCTCGACGCCGCCGGCGCTGGGCAGCACGGGCCGCTTGATTACCCGGAAAGATGTCTTGCTGCCGGCTGTTCTGGCGGCAGTGAGCCAATATGCCGATTGGGGCATCACCTTTAGCTTTATGCCCATTTTGGCCAAAACGTTGGGCGGGACAGGCACGACGCAAAGTATGATGCTGAGCATGCATCTGGGGGTCATTGCTTTGGGCAATCTGGCGGCTTCGGCTTTGGCTAATCGGGTGGGGGCGCAGCGATTGGTCTATCTGAGCTTTGGCTTGCAGGCGGTGGGGATTGGACTGGCCGCGCTGGCCCCGTCGCTGGCCGTGCTGTTTGTAGCTCAATTTTGCCTGGGCCTGGCCCAGGGAATTAACAACCCGGTGTTGATGGGCTTGAGCATTCGCTATGTCAGCGATACGGAACGGACGACGGCTATTGGGCTGCACCAGTCGGTCTACGCCAGCGGCATGTTCGCCGGGCCGTGGTTGAGCGGCATCCTGGCCGATACGCTCGGTCTCCGCCTCATGTTCGGCGTAACCGCCGGGGCTTGCCTACTAGTCGGGGTATGGCTTATCTCTCGCCTGACCAGCCGGGAGAGTGATTAAAATGTGTTGCGTCTTACCGTCTTGGTTAGTGTCTTTTAATTTTCGCAAAATCATGGCAAGATAAGGGTATTTATAGGCACAAACCAGGATAGGAGTAATCATGACGATTGCTGAAAAAAGATACAAGTTGAGTTCATCTGGCGAGAGAGCTTTCAAAGTGAACTAAACGACAGTCTGAAGCAAAGCCTGCGGCAAGCGGCCTTAGGGAGTGTGAAAAGCTGTCTGGAAGAAGCCTTACGCCAAGAATTGAGTGAACACCTGGGCTTTGGTCGTTACGAACGTCAGCGGCATCGGGCTAAAGGGTCTCGCTCTGGTTATTTCAAGCGGCGGGTCACGACGGATCACGGTGAAATTCCTGCACTAGGGGTGCCCAAGCCAGGTTCAAGCAACAAAGAGCGGGGCTGGAAAATTCTCAGCCGCTACCAACGCTGCTTGGGTTACTTGTTGGATGCCCTGTTGTATCTGTACGTTTTGGGGCTTTCCTTACGCGATTTACAAGAAGCTTTGGCCATGTTGTTCGGACCAGTCCTATCGGTGAGTGCCATCAATCAAGTGACCAGGCACGTTCAGAGCGACATGAGCCGTTGGCAACAGCAACCCCTGAGCCAGACGCCGCCGATCATCCTGGTAGATGGGGTGTGGGTCAAAATCCTTTAC
>JAKLJP010000047.1 GCA_023151115.1 Anaerolineae bacterium | reverse complement strand
AAACCGATTTCTCGACTTGATTTATCTCCTTTCCCGATTTGACTTTTTACTTGAACCCTTAACTTGTCACAGATGGCCCGGCCTGGTATTGGAACACTCTGACCCTGGGCGAGCACACCGGCACCCACTTCGACGCCCCGGTTCACTGGATAACCGGCAAAGATTTGCCCAACAACACCACCGATACCCTCGACCCCGCCACTTTTGTTGGCCCGGCCTGTGTGATTGACGTGCGGGCCGAAGTGGCTCAAGACCCCGATTTTCTGCTTTCCATCGAGGGCGTCAATGCCTGGGAAGCTCAGCACGGTCAGATTCCGGCGGGCGCGTGGGTCTTATTATTCACCGGCTGGGCCAGCCGCGGCAACGACAAAGCCGCTTTTCTCAACGCCGACGCCGAAGGCCCCCACACCCCCGGCTTCCACCAGACCACCTCCGAGTTCCTGGCCAAAGAGCGCGACGTGCTGGGCGTTGGTGTGGAAACCATTGGCACCGACGCCGGTCAAGCCGGCAAATTCAACCCGCCTTTCCCCAACCACGGCATCATGCACGGGGCGGGCAAATACGGCCTGGCCAGCCTGTGCAACCTCGACCAGCTTCCTCCCACCGGCGCGCTGCTCATCGCCGCCCCGCTCAAAATTGTAGACGGCTCTGGCAGTCCCGTGCGGGTGCTGGCCTTGGCTCCGGCTTAAATGGAAGATTGGAAGAACGGAAGATTGGTAACCTGAATCCGGAGTTTTCTCAATCGCACCCTTCGATACGCGCTCCACTGCGTTCCGCGCTACTCAGGATACGATTATAAGCCGAAAATCATCCTGAGTAGGCCGAAGGCCGTATCGAAGGGTGATTTTCGAGCTAATTCCGAACTGAGGTTTGGTAAAATTCCAACCTTCCAACCTCCCACTCCCTTCTCTTGCCCAAACTGTCTGACTCCGAGTATACTGTGACCATTATCCTGCGAGACTTTTTTGCCCGGCCTACCCTGACCGTGGCCCGCGACCTGCTGGGCCAGCGGCTGGTGCGCGAGCTGGACGGCCAGCGCCTGAGCGGCTTGATTGTCGAAACCGAAGCCTACATCGGCCCCGACGACAGCGCCAGCCACGCCTATCATAGGCGCAACTCTAGCCGGGCCGGGATCATGTTCGGTCCGCCTGGCCGGAGCTATGTTTACTTCATCTACGGCATGTACTTTATGCTCAATATCGTCACCGAGGCTGAGAGCTTTCCGGCGGCGGTGCTCATCCGGGCCATCGAGCCGCAGGAGGGAGTGGAAGTGATGCAAACAAACCGTCTCTCGTTGCCTCGCCTCCTCGCCTCCTCGCCTCATCTCACCAACGGCCCGGCCAAGCTTTGCCAGGCGCTGCAGATTGACCAAAAGCTGAACAATTGGGACCTGACCCTGGGCCAGACCCTCTGGCTCGAATCAGCCCCATCCGCGCCCGCCGACACCATCGCCGCCGGTCCGCGTATCGGTATTGACTACGCCCAGCCGGAAGACCGCGCCGCCCCCTGGCGCTTCTGGCTGCGCGGGAACAAATTTGTATCGAAGAAAACGTAAAGCGTTCAACGTTTCACGTTTGACCCATTATCAGGAGGAACTCTCAATGCTCGACACAGACGATCTGCCCATTTTGCCCATTGGTATCGCCATCGGCGTCGTCGTGATTTTGGTTGTGCTGATCAGTCTGGCCCTGGTCTGCGGTTTGGTTGGCCTGACCAGCCAAAACCTGGCCGGTTTTTAAGACCTGTAAGATTTTGACCTGGTCAGGTTTTTAAACGGCCCTGCTGCCAAAAAGGATCAAACCGTGCCAACCAACCAAACCTCTCATCTCTGGAAACTCTTGCTACTGACCGTTCTGGCCCTGCTGTTGGGGTTGACCGCTTTTGGGGAAACTGCTCCGGTAGCGGCCTTTCAGACCACCCCCACCCCGGCCCCCGGCGGCAGCCCGGAGACCGACCTGGATCGCCTCAGCGCCGAAATCCAGAACCTGCGCGGTGTAATCCAAAGCTTACAAGCTGAAATCGAAAGCCTCAAAACCGAAATCCAGCATCTCCAATCTCTCATCTCCAACCCCCACGCCGGGGGCAGCCCAACCCCTAACCCCACTCTGAAAGTCCTGGAAGAACTGGGCGGCGTCCCCTGCCCCAACGACAGCGCCTTTACCTGTGTTACCCTAACCGTGCCGCTGGACCATTTTGACCCGGCCAACCGGCAAACCCTGGATGTGGTCTTTGGCGTGCTGCCGGCCAGCGGCGAGCGCAAAGGCATGCTGGTCATCGCCACCGGCGGGCCGGGCACCGCCGGTCTGAGCTATGCCGACTCTTACCTGGGCGGCTTTGCTCCGTCCATCCTGGAGCGGTTTGATCTTGTCTTTTTCGACCAGCGCGGCGCGGGCGCATCGGGCGGGCTGCAATGCCCGGAGGCAGCGACGGTCTACTACGAGACCGAGACCGAAACCAAAACGCCGGAGGGCGAAGCCGCCGCCGTCGCCGCTGCCCAAACCTTTGCCGGCGCCTGTGTGGCCGAAATCGGCTCGACCGACCTGCTCCCCTATCTAAGCACCCGTCAGGCGGTGGAAGACCTGGAACTGTTTCGTCAGGCCATCGGCGATGAGAAACTCTGGCTCTATGGCGAAAGCTACGGCACTCAATATGCCCAGACCTACGCCGCCGCCCATCCCGGCCAACTGGCCGGCCTGATCCTGGATGGTACGGTGGACATGACGTTAACTCTCTTTGACTATTTTGAGGAACAGGCCCAGGCCTTTAACGATGTGCTGGTGATGACCCTGGAAGCGTGCAACGCCGACGAAGAGTGCGCCGCCGATATGGGGCAAGATGCCCTGACTGTTTATGACGAACTGGCTGCTGAACTGACCGCTAGTCCGCAGCCGTATGTCTTTCCCTTACCGTCCGGTGGAACTGCCGAGCGTGAATTCAGCCTGGCCGATTTGGAAGTAGCTGTTTCCGACTACCTCTACTCCGAAGCCTCGCGCCTGTTATTGCAGCGGGCGTTGGCCGCTGCTGCCCAGGATGATTTGGCCCCCCTGGCCCGGCTGTTGTACGACGCGCTCAGCCTTGATCCCGAAACCCTGGAACCGATTCCTGACCCCACCTATTCCGATGCGGTTTATTACGGGGTTGAGTGTCACGATTACCCCCTGCCCGGCGACACGCCCGCCGAGCGCGCCGAAAGCTACCTACGGGCCGGCGACCCGGTGGATACTTCGATTCTCCGCCTGAGCGCCATCTTTTACGGCGACCTGCCCTGCGCCTATTGGCCGGTCACGCCGGAGACCGGGAGCGAAGCCCGCCCAGCCCCCCTGGAGGCCGCAGGTATCCCCACCCTGGTGCTCGGCGCCACCGCCGACCCGGCCACGCCGGTAGACAACGGCCGGCGCGTTTTCAGCCGCCTGGCCGACGGCTACCTGATCACCACCCAGGGCGGGGCGCACGTGATCTATGGCCGGGGCAACCCCTGTCCTGATGACCTGGTCACAGCCTTTTTGGTCGAAGACAAGGTGCCGGAGCAGCGCGAAACAACCTGCGAAGGTGTGGTGGCCGACGCCTATGTGCCGCTGCCTCCGGCCGATGCCAGCGCTTTTGAGAACCCCTTGGAAGCGATGCTCTCCGCCGATACGGAAATCAATCATCTGCCCGAATATTACTACTGGGATGTGGAAACGCCGACTTCAGTCGGCTGCCCGCGCGGAGGAACGCTGGCCTTTGAGTCCGGCGAACAGGGAGATGAGTTTACCTTAACCGGCTGCGCCTTTTCCGCCGGCTTCGCCCTGACCGGCGACGGCCTGTACCGTTACGATGACGGCAGCTTCAGCCTCGATGTCAGGGTGGTTGGCCCGGCGGGCGTCAGCGGCAATCTGGTCTACGAGCGTAACGAGAACGGGGCCATCAGCGTCACCGGCGACTACGCCGGCGAGCCGGTTGACCTGGCGGAGGAGTAGACAGAAGTCAGTAATCAGTAGCCAGTAGTCAGACAGACTTTTCTGACTACTGGCATCTGGCTACTGACTACTGTTCACTGTTTTAGCCCGTGCCGCTTGATGGCTTCATCCAAAATCCGGTTGACCAGTTCCTCGTAGCTCCAGCCGTAGGCGGTCGCTTCGAGGCAGAGATCGGAATAGCCGGGGTTCAGGCCGGGCAGGGGGTTGACTTCCAGGATGTAAGGCCGGTCATTGTCGCTGGCGTCCAGCCGGAAATCTACACGGGCCACATCGCAGCAGCCAATCACCCGGAAGGTGGCGGCAGTGTACCAGTTCAAATCCTCAATTAGGGCTTCGGTCAGCGGGGCCGGGCAGAGATAGTGAAACTCATGGGCCAGTTCCACCTTAATGCGGCTGGTATAAATCCCCGCTTCTTCCTCCGGATAGGCGGCCATGTTGACCTCCAGCGGCGGCAGCAAATCCAGGCCGCGTAAGATGCGCGGGGCGGATTCGTCGTCGGGCACGCGCCGGGCCACCGGGCCGGTCAGATTGCCCACCACGCCGACTGTCACCTCGCGGCCTTCGATGTAATGCTCGACGAGGGCTGGCTGATTGTAGCGTTCAAAGGTGCGCTGAAGCTGGACCCGCAGTTGCTCCTCATGATGCACAATCGAATCGGCGCTGACGCCCATGCCGGTGCCTTCCCGGCTGGGCTTGACAAACAGGGGAAACTTCAACGCAGGATCAAGCGGCTCATTGACTCGTTCAAAGGTCTGAAAAGGCGGGGTCGGCAAATCGTGATAGGTCAACACCCGCTTTGTCATAGGCTTGTCCAGGGCCAGGGCCAGGGTCAGCACCCGCGAGCCGGTGTAGGGGATGCGCAGCATCTCCAATAGGGCCGGAATCTGAGCCTCGCGGCCATCGCCAAAGTGGCCCTCGCAGATGTTGAAACAAATATCGGGCTTGGTTTGGCGCAGGGTATCGTACAAGGTGGCATCGCCTTCCAGAAAGGTCACTCTGTGCCCCCCCGCGGCCAGGGCCGCGCTGATGGCGTCAATGGTTTCCTCGGAGTCCAGGTCGTCCCAATAGTCGGGCGACATGCCCGGCCAGGTGGGGGCGTTCTTTTTTAAGTTGGCTAAAAGGGCGACATGCATCGGTTTGTTTCCTCAAAATAGTTTAAGGGAGTGCCAAAGCTTAGCTTTGGCACTCCAGAGATTTATGATGATGAACTGAGAAAAAATAGTGCCGGAAGCACTGTGCTTCCGGCACTATACTATAATCACTTTTAGCGTTGTCGCAATAACAGTCGGTTCAGTTGAACTATTTGGTAATCGCCTGTAAAGAATTGGTGGATGCCAGAGATTAGAGATTAGAGGTAAAAAATCTCCAATCTCTAATCTCCTAAAAAGTATTACTGAATGGCGTAAGCCACTTCCAACTGGACGCTCACTTCAACCTCGCCGGGGGAAATGGGGCCAACCCCGCCGCCGCCAACGCCCTGAGCGTAGCTGGCGGTATCGTAGAGGGGGATGACGGCCGGCGTTAACTCGCTTACACTGACCACTTCACCCAGGGTAACGTTATTCAGGCCGGCCAGTTCCTGCGCTTTGGCCAGGGCTTTTTCGATGGCCTGCTGGCGGGCCTGGATTTCCAACTCCGACGGGTCGGCCACACTAAAGTTGACACTGTTGACCGTGTTGGCCCCGGCTTCGATGGCCGCGCCCAAGGTGGTCGCCACCTTACTCAAATCACGAATGGTCACATTGACCGTGTTGCTAACGTGATAGAGCGCTTCGGTGGAAGGTGTTCCTTCTGGCGAGTAAGGCCGCTCGACCCAGACATTGAAGTACGAGGTTTGAATGTCGTTTTCGGCCACGCCCTGCGCTTTCAAGGCTTCCAGCAGCTTTTCCATAGTGGCCGTAGCATCGGCGCTGGCCTGTTTGACATCGCCATTGATGACTTCCACGCCGATACTGGCCTGAGCAATATCGGGTTTGACTCTGACTTTACCTTCACCCACAACGGTGATAGTACGCGGCGCAGCCGGTACATTGGCCTGGGCCTGAGCCTCACTTGCTGGCAGCCCGACTCCGGTCAGGCTGACCACCAGCCCGCCGGCCACTAACATAACGGCAGCGATTGCCGCCCCCACTGCAATAGATTGATATTTAATTTTTAACATCGGTGCTCTCCTTTTAGGATAATTTATTGGGTCAATAACTGACCGTGTTTTAGACGATGGTTAAGTTCAAAAAGTTCCAACCCCAGGCCAACCAATTACCTCAGTTCTGAATAATTTGGGTGTGTCCACTTTGAGTTAGAGATGGAGTCCAAAGCTTGCTTTGGCTTTTCCAAACCCAATTGCCAATCTATGTGGGTCACACCTGAATAATTTGATAATAACCCGATTACGATCATTTTGCTGGCTCCATCCCCCATGCCCGGCTGATGGTTGGCATGACGGCATTACGTAGGTTAAGGGACAGCTACAATGTTAAATGTAACCCGAAACCATCTGTTTTCAAATTTTGGCCGGACCAAATTAACCCGCTTTTGACACCATCCTGCCACAATTCTGAGGTATAATGAAAGAGAGTAGGATTTGACCTGGACGAGGCGTTATGAAACGTGATGCGTGATACGTGAGTTTTTACGCATCACGTTTCACGCATCACATTGTTTTTTGTGAACAACCTGCGAGGTAATCATGCCCCCACACATTCTGGTGGTAGACGACGAACCGGCGGTGCTCGAGATGCTGGTCTACAATTTGCGCCGGGCCAACTACGAAGTTTTGACCGCTGTGGATGGCCGCACGGCTCTACGCCTGGCCCACGACAACCAACCCGATTTGATTTTGCTGGATTTGATGCTGCCCGAAGTAGACGGCCTGGACGTGTGCCGCGAGCTGCGCCGCACCAGCCAAATCCCGATTATTATGCTCACCGCCCGCGACGAAGAGGTGGATCGGGTGGTGGGGCTGGAATTGGGTGCGGACGACTACATCTGCAAACCGTTCAGCGTGCGCGAACTCATGGCTCGCATCAAAGCCGTTTTGCGCCGGGTGGCTGCTTCTGCATCCGAAGGAGCGCCGCCCCCGCGCTTAATTGGCCCCGGTGGCCTGACCCTGAAGGTGGAACAGCGCGAAGCTTGGGTTCAATCTACGCTGCTCGATTTGACCCGGCTGGAATTTGACCTGCTGCATACTCTGCTGGACCACACCGGCCGGGTGCTCTCCCGCGAGCAGCTTCTCCAGCAGGTTTGGGGTTATGATTACCCCGGCGATGACCGGGCGGTAGACAGCGCCATCAAACGACTGCGGGCCAAGCTACGCGCCGCCAACCCACCCGCCGATGCCATCGTCGCTGTGCGCGGTATTGGCTATAAGCTTCAGCGGAGTGATAAGTCGTGACCTCACTGCGGGTTCATCTCACCCTGACCTACCTGGTCGTTATTTTGGTGGGGATTGGCCTGGCCACGCCACTGGCCTGGCTGGCCGTGGAACGGTTATACCTTGACACTCAAAAGGCCAACTTATTAGCCCAAGCGCAGCTTGTAGCGGCCTCGTTACCCCTCACCGAATCCTTGCCTGTCGAGGCTGGTGAGCCTTACTCTCAATTAGCCAATGTTGTCCCCGGTATTCACACCCGGCTTATCGAAGCCGAGGGTGCGGTAGTGATAGACCTGCCTGCCGCTCCTATGCTGGCGCAGGCGGCGGTAGCTCCGCTGCCTGCCCTGGCCCAAAATGCCGCCGGACTGGTTTCGCCGGAGGAGTTGTTAAGCCGGCCCGAAATTGCCCAGGCGTTGGCCGGCCAGCCGGCAACAGCGATTCGCCGGGTGGAGGTAGCGGGCGGACGACAGGTTTTGTATGCCGCCGCCCCGGTGAAGGCGGCAGATGGCCGGGTGGCGCGCCTGGTTTACCTGGCCAGTCCACTGCCGGATACTAGCCTGTCTACGCTGCCGGGAAGTGTGCGCTGGCAGTTGGCCGGCGTCTTGGTCGGCGCGGTTCTCCTGGCGACAGGCGTCGGCTGGTGGCTGGCCCGGCGGATTTCCGGCCCGCTGCGTGAGTTGGGCGAGGCGGCGACTGCTGTAGCCACCGGGGATTTGAGCAGGACCGCCCCGGAAGAGACCTTGATTACCGACCTGCGCCATCTGGCCCGTGCTTTTAATGCCATGACAGCCAGTCTGCGCCAGGCCGATCAGCTCAAAGCCGCCTTTATTGCTGATGTGAGCCATGAACTGCGGACGCCCCTCACGGCGCTCAAGGGAACGATTGAAACGCTGCAAGATGGGGCGGTGGACGACCTGCCCGCCCGTGATCGGTTTTTAGCCTCCCTGGCCGCCGAAACGGAACGGCTCATCCGGCTGGTCAACGATTTGTTGGTACTGACCCGCGCCGATGCCGGGACGCTCCGGTTGCAGCCCCAACCGCTGGCCCTGACCGATCTGGTTCGCCGCCGGGTGGAGCACTTGACCGCTCTGGCCGCGCCGCGACAAGTTCGTCTGCGCGTGGTCGAGGCGGGGGAAAGCCCGGCTGTACTTGCCTGGGCCGATGCAGACCGGCTGGCTCAAGTGCTGGATAATTTGCTGGACAACGCCATCCGTCACTCGTCGCCGGAGGGTGAGGTCACGGTTACGGTTGCGCCGGAAGCAGATCAGCTTCGCTGTACGGTCACGGACAGCGGTCCCGGCATTCCGGCGGAGCATTTGCCCTTTATTTTTGAGCGTTTCTACCGGGCCGACCCGGCCCGCAGCCGCAGCTTGGGCAACAGCGGCCTGGGCTTGGCCATTGCCCGTGCCCTGATTCTGGCCCACAACGGGCGCATCACCGCCCACAGCGTCGAAGGGCAGGGTACAACCGTTACCTTCTGGCTGCCCGCCGCCCCCATTTGCCCCTGAACTGCCTCCGTTTTGTCACGTTCCTGCCTTTGAGCCGAGGTATCGTTTAAGTATAAGTGTCCAGAAAAATTCGTTCTCAATAATCAAGGTAGCAGGGTAGCAAGGTAGCAATCCGTTACCCTGCTACCTGCTACCTTGTTACCTGTTTTAGCGACGAAGATTTTTCTGAAACACGATAATACCCATACTTATAGCCAGGAGAAAATACCATGAAATCACTTTCACAAATTCTGACCACAACCTTGAGCGTTATCGCCGGAGGGATAGTCGTCCTGCATCTGACTTGGGGCCAGGCGTCGCCGGCCCTGCCGGTCGCGCTGGCGGAGTCAAATAAGGCGTGTGACAACACCCGCACGGTCCAGGTGAGCGGGGCGGCGGCGATCAATGTCACCCCCGACCGGGCGCTGCTGCAACTGGGAGTCACGTCTACCGCGCCGACTCCGGAGGAAGTAGAAGCGGAAAACACGGCAGCCATCAAGAATATCATTGCGGCGGTGCGCCAACTGGGGGTGGCCGATAAGGACATAGCCACGGACTACTATCTGGTCCAGCCGATTTACGTGGATTACGAGACAATGCGCATTGAAGGCTACCGGATTAGTAATGTGGTGGGGATTACGCTTGATGATGTGAGCCAAACAGGGGAGGTGCTCATCGCCGCGCTCAAGGCCGGGGCCAATGAGGTGCGCGAGGTGCAGTTCTATACCAGTCAACTGCGCCGCTATCGAGACGAGGCCCGGAAACTGGCGATGCAAGCCGCCACCGAAAAAGCGGCGCTGCTGGCCGGCGCAGGCGGAACGCAGACCGGGTGCGTGCTCAACATCAGCGAGAATAGCTGGTCGTATTACAATGGCTCGTGGTGGGCTGGGCGCGACCGGGCTATGTGGAGCCAGAATGTGGTCCAAAATGCCACCAGCGAGCAGCCTATGTCCGATGAGACGCCGATTAGTGTGGGCCAAATTGTGGTGAGAGCGGAGGTCAGTGCCAGTTTTGGGCTGGAATAGGAAAAGGAATTGAGGGAACTAAAGGAACTGAAGGAACTGATTTTCTGAGTTCCCTTAGTTCCCTCAAGTTCCCTCAGTTCCTTGCGCTTTCCCTCAACTTTCGCACATTTTCGGTGATGGGGGCGCGGTCGTTGAAGATGGCCGAACCGACGACCAATACCGTCGCCCCGGCCCCAACGACTTCGGCGATGGTGTCGGTATTGATGCCGCCGTCCACTTCTATTTCAGCCGGGGAGTTGAGCATGTCGAGCATAGCCCGCAGCTGGGCAATTTTGGCGGTGCTGGCCGGGATGTATTTTTGCCCGCCAAAACCGGGGTTGACCGACATGATCAGCACCAGGTCTACTTCCGGCAGAATTTCTTCCAGGGCGGATAAAGGCGTGGCCGGGTTGAGGGTCACGCCGGCTTTGCAGCCCAGTTCTTTGATCTGCTGGATAGTGCGGTGCAGGTGCGGGCAGGTTTCCACGTGGACGGTCATCCGGTCGGCTCCGGCCTCGGCAAAATCGGCCAGGTAGCGGTCCGGCTGTTCGATCATCAAATGCGCGTCGAGCGTTAGCTTGGTGACAGAACGGATTGCGCGTACCAGCAGCGGCCCAAAGCTGAGGTTGGGCACAAAATGGCCGTCCATAATGTCAAGGTGGATCCAATCCACTCCGGCCGCCTCGGCTTCTTGAATTTGCGCCCCCAGCCGGGTGAAGTCGGCGGTGAGAATGGAGGGAGCGAGTTTGTAGGTCATAGTAGTCCTCACATTTTGACGGGACAAGTTGTTATAAACCTCAGTTCGGGATAAACAATACGAGGGGAAATAGCTCACGGATTCATACAGATTTTGATTAAAAATTTGCTTTGAGCTGTGTTTATCCGTGTTCATCCGTGAGCTAAACCCTTATCCCGAACTCAGGTTATAAGATTTACGATTGGGTTGAGCCAGTATCTTTTAGCAAGTCAAGGCTTTAATAAGGCGGCTCCGCCGGGCCATCGTAGCCGCACATGCCCAGCCGAGGTGAGTTGACCAAAGGCATCGGCTCACCGTACTCGTCGTGGGGGTGTTCCTGGGCGTGCTTCTCACAAAAAGTAACCCACTCCCCCTCTTCAATCAAGCACTCCATACACAGCCAGCCGGCCGGCTCACCACACTCAGCGCAGAGGGCTTCGGGCATGTGATTGCGGGCCATCAGATAGATGGGATGTTTGGTTAGCGGCTGGCCTTCTCTGACCTCCACCGCTTTGACCAGCGTTTCGGAGGAGGTGCCGAAATCGTAAATATGGGTCAGTTTTACCCCCGGCCTGAAGACCTGCTCAATCTTCCGGCTCATCGGAATCTCGTTGCCGCTCCAGCCGCCGATGGAAAACCGGCTTAGATGGCCGCAGCATTCCAGCCAGATGGCCCGCAGATATTTGTCCAACTCCTTTAGGGTAGCCCCGCCGTTCATTTCCACGTGCAGCCAGAAATCCGGCGACCAGGCATCCTGGATTTGCAGGTGATAAAGCCGCTGCTTGGGGTCGGCCTTCTCCGCCGCCTTGATCGCTTCCTGCCGTTGTGGACAGGTTTTGAGGTGTTTGCTCAGGCCGCCTTTGGTCATTTCGCGGCCACAAAACACACATGCTCCTTGTGATTGTTTTCTTTGGGGCATAGTTTACTCCTTACAATAATTTCTGTTTATCGCTTTACTTTTTCAAACTTCCCCACAAATGCACAGGTATTCTGTCCCAACGCCTCTGTATTATACCCGCCCTCCATCACAATCAAAGTAGGCAGCCCAAGCCCGGCGATACGTTGACCGATGGCGGCGAAGCCCTCGGTGGTGATGGCAAAATCGCCCAGCGGGTCGCCGGCGAAGATATCGGCGCCGAAGGACAAAACCAAGTAACGGGGGTCAAAGGTGCGAATGAGAACTAGTGCTTCATCAAGGGGTTGCAGGTAGGCGGCATCGCCTGTGCCGGGGGGTAGGGGAAAGTTGCGGTGGTAGCCTACCCCGGGGCCGCTGCCGGTTTCGTCGGCGTAGCCGGTGAAGTAGGGGTACTGGTGGTTGGGGTCGGCGTGGAGGGAGATGGTCAGCACTTCGGCGGAGTCGTAGAAGATGTCCTGGCTGCCGTTGCCGCAGTGGTAGTCTATGTCGAGCAGGGCGACGCGAGGCCCCCCCTCAATCCCCCCCAAAGGGGGGGAAGAAAGATATTTAGCCGCAATGCAGGCGTTGTTGAGGTAGCAGTAGCCGCCGGCGAAGTCACGGCCTGCGTGGTGGCCGGGGGGGCGGCAAAGGGCAAAAACGGCCGGCTCGCCGGCCTGGATGAGTTTGGCCCCGGTCAGGGCGCAGTTGGCCGCAGCCAGGGCGGCGGCGTAGGTTCCGGCAACGATGGGGCAGCTCAGGTCGAAGGTGTAGTAGCCCACCCGCCCGGCGATGGTTTGGGGTTTGCGGGAGGCGCGGCGAGGTGGAAAAGTGCCGCCCAGCAGGGTCGAGGTGTCCATGGTATTGTCCAACTGCCCGCCCTGGGCTTGCCATTCGGCGTAACCGTTTTGCAGAAATTCCAGGTAATCGGGGGCATGCACCGCCAGAATTGGCTCCAGCCCGAACTCCTCCGGCGGGTGGATGTCGGCCCAGCCTGTTTCACCCAGCGCGGCCAGGATACGATCCAGCCGTTCCTGGCTCTCGAAGATGGGCATTTTGTTACCACCTTCCATGACCTCGAAGGGAGGGTTGTGCCGGCGGTGGATGTCGGAATAGATGACGCGCATGGGTGACTCCCCTAAAATAGTGCCAAGTGTCAGGGGAGCAACACCCTCGCGCTCTCGCGGAAGACCTGGGTGTGGTACTCGATATCGGCGGCGGTGATGGTGGGGGCGAGCAGGGCCATGTTGTGGAAAGGAGTCAGCAGGATGCCGCGATTGAGCGCGGATAGGTGCATGTAGCGTTCCAGTTCGGCGTCAACAGCGGCGGCAGCTTCGCCGCCATTGCGCGGCGGAGTGGGGCGGAACCAGTATTCAACCCGGCAGCCCAGTTGTTTAACAATCCAGGGCAGTTCCAGCTCCGCAATAACCGCCTCCACTTCGGCGGCAAAACGCTCGGCCAGGGGGATGGTGTGGTCAAACGCCTCCTGAGTCAGCACCGATTGGAGGGTGGCTTTCATAGCGGCCAGCGAGAGGGCATTGCCGGCCAGCGTGCCGCCGATGCCGCCCACATCGGCCAGTTCGGGGTCGAGGCTGGCCCGGATGCGCTCGGCCACGCTGGTATTGAAGCCATACACCGCGCCAGGGATGCCGCTGCCGATGGGTTTGCCCAGGGTCAACATGTCGGGCTGCAAGCCGTGCGCGCCGGTGTAACCGCCCGGCCCGGCGCAGATGGTGTGGGTTTCGTCAATGATGAGCAGTGTACCGGTGCGGCGGGTAATCTCACGCAAAGCGTCGTGGTAGCCAGGGTCGGGGGGAATGATGCCGATGTTGGTCATGGCCGGCTCGGCCAGGACGCAGGCCACATCACCAGGGGCCAGAGCCGCTTCGAGGGCGGGGATGTCGTTAAATTCGATGACGCGAGTGGTGGCGGTGGGGTTGACCGGCGGGCCGATATTGCCGGGGCGCGGGCCGGGGACGCCGTGCGGGTCGAGCGTGATAAAACTTTCATCCACCGTGCCGTGATAGCACCAGTTGAAAACCAGCACCAGGGGCCGCCGGGTAATGTGGCGGGCCAGACGAATGGCAAAACGGTTGGCGTCGGTGGCGGTGAGGGTGGTTTGCCAGTAGGGCAGGCCAAAACGACGGGCCAGTTCTTGCCCCACCCAAATGGCGTCCTCGGTGGGCAGCATAAAGGTGACGCCGCGCCGGAGTTGGGCAACAGCGGCTTCGACGGCGGCGGGGGGGGCGTGGCCGGTCATCGCCCCGGTGTCGCCCAGACACAGGTCCAGATAACGGCGGCCATCCACATCGGTAAAGTAGGCCCCACTCGCTTCTTTGACAAAGACGGGGAACGCGCCGGCCCAGCGAACCATCCAATTCATCGGCACGCCGTCGAGGAGATTGGTTTTGGCCTGCTCGAACAAGGCTTTGGAGCGGGGATGCTCGGCCTCGAAGCGTTTTAGTTCCTGAGCCAGAAGATGTTCCAGCCGGGTGCGATCAATGGTTTTGCTCATGGAGGCCGCCTTTCTACAGTGGGGGAATTTGGGCCAATTATAGCCATCCTGGGTTTTTTAGCCAAAAGCGGCTTTTAAAGAGGAGAGGCAAGGAGACGATGATAGAGCGTTTCATCGTCTCCTCCTCCTAACCTGGACAAGCCAGAGCCAAACAGGGAAAAACCACAGATTACACAGATTTCTCAGATTGAAAATATGTGTAATCTGTGAAATCTGTGGTTAAAATATTCTTGTCCAAAAAGCAAGAACATAGTGACGAGACTTCAGTTGGCGGCAACAAGGGGAAGGTAGGTATCCAGCGGTACAAAATCGCCGCCTGATAGGGTCAAGGTATAACTTCGAGCGAAAGAGAAGCTGGGATTGCCGCCGGTTTGGGCTTGATTGGTGATTACTGCCACCACGCTGGCGCAGCCGGCCGGGCTAAAATTGTTTAGCGTAGTGGAGCCGCCAGAGCCAACCACTGCAGGCAAGGGGATCACGTTTAAGGTTGAGCCGGTGTCACACACCACGCTGCCACGCAGTTGACCGCTGGCTGAGGTATTTTGCAGGGTGATGTCGTAAGGACTCCCGCTGTTTATCAGGACAATCCAGTTGAGGGCATAGTTATCCTCGATGCTGCCGTTGGAACTGCCACTGACGGAGTTAAGAATAGAGCCATTCAGTGGCGTCGTCCCGGCCAGGGCCACGTAGTTAGACCCTTCTTCAAAGCAGTATGGGTAGCTGTAGCCGCCGCCGCACTGTTTATTGAACTTGACTGCAATAGCATAGGCGTGGTAGGCATCGGCCAGGGTGGTACCCTTGTTGATTAGAGCGCTGTTGAGCGCGTCTAACATCTCGCTGGCTGAATTTTGGCTTATTTCCTCCCAAAAATCTTGCATAACCTGTTCGCCGCCGCTGGCCACACCTGCTCCATAACGCTCGGTCAGGCCGCGAAAGGTAATCCAGTAAGGATAGGGATATTCAAAGTATTCGCCCATACCGATACCAAAATCGGGCCACAGATAGTTGTAGTTATCGTTAGCCGAGTCAAAAACCTCATCCTCCATCCAGGTGGCTCCGCCTTCGATAAAAGCGGTGTCGGGCGCATTGCTGCCATCAAGAACTCCGTAGCCATATTGAATAGAGTGATTAAATTCATGAGCGGTGGTGGCATCGAGCGCCTGTTGGGAGCTGCCGGGGAAACCGCTGTAATCTCGGTTGAGGACCATACAGGAAGCATAGGCGTCGCCGTCGTTCCAGGCGGTATTGGGGTTGTTGCCCACAAAGCCGGCATGTGTTCCAAAGCTTGAAACAAAGCCATACAATCCCCCTCCCAAATTGGCAATACGCACGTGATAGCGATTACCCGGCGGTGGATTGCTACTCAACACCGGCGGGGCGGCCCAGCCAAACTGGTCAATCTCTTTGGTCCAGGTAGTTTCCAGCGAGGTTTGGTAGTGGCCGATGGTTAATCCGCCGCCAATGGTGCTGTATTGAATGTGAAAATGAGTGGTGTTGAGGATTGTAGATAAAGACCCGGAAGAATTGCTACAACTCCCGCTCAAAATTTCGATGACTTTGGTCCGTTTGGGGCTGACCTTCATGGTTTTGACGGCTTTTTGCAATCTGGCTAAGGTAAATGTTCCATCCCAGGGTACATTACTGCGGTACTGGTCAGGCAGGCTGTCATAATCACCCAGGGCGTAACTGAGATAGAGATAGGCTGTTTCCTGGTCAATTTCGCCGTTGGCCAGGGCGGCCTCAATCAGTTGAGGTGTGGATAACTTTTTATCGGCAGAAACAGGCGTTTGCGCCCAGGCGGGGGCAGCGACCATAAACAAGAAGCCCGATAAGAGAAAAGACATGGTAAGAAATCTGGTTTTCAAGTTCATATCCTCATTTCTGGAATTTGGAAAATAGGTGAAGTTAAGGTAACTACCGATCGGACCACTACTACTCTTCGAGGCTAAGGCTAAGAAAAAAAGCCACTTTTGAGACCGATTTGTAGTGGTCAACAAGATATTAAACTCAAATATCTCACGCAAAGCCGCAAAGTCGCAAAGATTAGAATTTAAGTCAATTCTCTTAAGCCCTCCCGATCTAAAATTTCGATGCGATGGCGGTCAATAGTAATCAAATTTGCCTCTTGCAACTCTCGGAAGGCCCGGCCGACCATCTCGCGCACCGTGCCGAGATGAGCGGCAATTTCATCCTGGGTCATGCGGCGATGAAGCTCGCCGCTTTCTTCGCTCTGCTGTAACAAAAAAGCAGCCAGCCGGCCCGTTACCGACAAAAACGAGAGATTGTAGACCCGCTGGACCAATTGGCGGCAGCGCATAGCCAAGTTTTTGATAATCATTTCATTCAGGGCTGGATATTGCCGGCGCAAGCGCGATAGCGACGCCTCGGAAATGATCCACACGGTTGAGTTTTCCAGCGCGGCAAAGTTGGCCGGGTTGGGACCGCCATCTACCACGGGCACTTCGTTGCAGGAGTCGCCGGGGCGCAGGGTAGCCAGCACATGCTCGCGGCCTCCTTCGGACAGGCGGTAGACCTTGCACAAACCCTCTGTCACCAGGTGCAGTCCGGCGTCGGGTTCGCCTTCCAAAAAAATGATCTCCCCCGCCTGATAATGGCGAGTGATGATCTCTTTGCCGACGGCTTCCAGGGCGTGATCATCTAAGGCCCGAAAATAGGGCACTGCTTTAAGCAGCGACCTGGCGTTCTCATCAACCAGAACCGGCACGGTTTCCCCCCTGGAGTGTGGATTAATAATTTCCCCAATTTACGAAGAGATTAGAAACAGGAGATTCAGGCTAATAATCTCCAATCTCTAATCTCCAATCTGACTTCATTATCTCCCTGTCAGCAGGCTCTGTCAAACTCCATTAAAGCTGGAATCAAAAATTTGTTCCCGCGTGTGACAAAAGTCGCATACTTTTTCAGCGAGTCCCGTTATAGTGAGAATACAAGGCTAGTAGCTCTATGACCTCAGATTTTTTACCAGAAATTGACTTGAGCCGCTGTATCGGCTGTGAATTGTGTGTGCGAGTCTGTCCCACCGGGGCTTTGGCTCTGATTGAAACCGTACCCGTTGTGGCCCACCCCGAAGCCTGTAACTATTCTGGGGTGTGCCAGGAAATCTGTCCCACCGAGGCCATCAGCCTCACCTATGAAATATTTTTTGTTGAAGTAAAAAAGGAGGAGGCAAAAGGATAATCAAGCAAAGATGCTCAGCCCTAACCCCAAGCAAAATTACTGATTTACGGAGAAAAATCATGAAACGAAATATTCTCATCCTCACAATTATCACTCTGCTGTTGGTGGCAGCCTGTTCATTAGTGCCCCAACAACCGGAAGGACCGGCGCCTGCCAGCAGCGGGGGACAAGCTAGCAGCGGCGGTGAAGCAGCCGCCCCGGCCGGCAGCGGCCTCAGCGCCGACGCGGCCGCCATTGCCCAGGCGCGCGGCCTCAGCCCGGCGGATGTCACCGCTGCCCTGAAAACATATCTGCCCTCCGGCAAGCACGACGATTACACTATTTTTGCTTCGAGCGGCCACGCCGGGCAAATTTTTGTCATCGGCGTGCCCAGTATGCGCCTGTTGAAGACCATCGCCGTTTTCACCCCGGAACCCTGGCAGGGCTGGGGCTATGGCGTGGGCGAGAAGGTTATGGCCGAAGGCGACTTCAACGGCAAAGAAATCCGCTGGGCCGACACCCACCACCCGGCCTTGAGTGAAACGGCCGGCGATTACGACGGCCAATTTCTCTTTATCAACGACAAGGCCAACGCTCGCCTGGCGGTGGTTGACCTGCGCGACTTTGAAACCAAGCAGATTCTCAAAAATCCGGTCTCGATGATTGACCACGGCGGCACCTTTGTTACCCCCAACACCGAATGGGTGGTCGAAGGCGGCCAGTACGCCGTTCCACTGGGCAATGAATATGCCCCGGTAGCTGATTATAAGGAAGCCTATCGCGGCCACGTGACCTTCTGGAAATTTGACCGCGAAAAAGGCCGGGTGGACGTAGCCAACTCTTTCTCCATTGAGCTGCCACCCTACTGGCAAGACCTGTGCGACTCGGGCAAGCTGGTCAGCGAAGGTTGGGCTTTCTGCAACTCCATCAACACCGAACAGGCCACCGGCGGCGTCGAAGAAGGCAATCCGCCTTTTGAGGCCGGCGTTTCTCAAAATGATACCGACTACCTGCATATCTTCAATATCAAAAAGGCCGAAGAAGTCGCTAAATCTGGCAAAACCGTTGAGGTCAACGGCTTCAAGGTCATTCCCTTGCAGACAGCCATTGACGAGGGCATTCTCTACTTTGCCCCCGAACCCAAAAGCCCGCACGGGGTAGATGTGACCCCCGACGGCAAATTTATGGTGGTGGCCGGCAAGCTGGACCCGCACGTGACCGTCTACAGCTTTGAAAAGATGAAGGCCGCTATCGAAGCCAAAAAATGGGATACCGACGAATACGGCGTGCCGGTGCTGCCGCTGGATGACATCAAAGAAGCGCAGGTTGAATTGGGCCTGGGGCCATTGCACACCCAGTTTGATAACCAGGGCTATGCCTACACCAGCCTCTTCCTCGACAGCGCGGTGGCTCGCTGGACGCTCGGTGGTGACTTTGCCGACAAGCACCCCGAAGAACCCTGGACCCTGGTTAGCAAAATCCCGGTGCAGTACAACATCGGCCACCTGGTCACGGCCGAAGGCGATACGGTTAGCCCCGACGGGAACTACCTGGTGGCCATGAACAAGTGGGCCATTGACCGCTTCCAGAATGTGGGGCCGCTGGCGCCGCAAAACTTCCAACTGATTGACATTGCCAATACCGGCAACAACATGCAACTGCTCTACGATATGCCCATCGGCAGCGGCGAACCGCACTACGCTCAAATGATTAAAGCCGACAAGCTCAAACCGTGGGAAGTGTACCCCGAAATCGGCTGGGATCCGCACACCGGCCAGGTTTCACCCAACGCCGTCAAGCCCGGCGAAGAGCGGGTAGTCCGCAACGGCAAAAATGTGGAAATCTTTATGACCGTCGTGCGCTCCCACTACACCCCTGAGCGCGTCGAGATTGAACAGGGCGACCATGTGACCTGGCACTTGACCAACCTGGAGCGGGCCTACGACGCCACACACGGCTTTGCCCTCTCCGGCTACAACATCAACCTCAGCCTTGAGCCGGGCGAGCATCAAACCATCGAGTTTGACGCCGACCAAGCCGGCGTCTTTGGCTACTACTGCACCGAGTTCTGTTCCGCCCTCCACCTGGAAATGACCGGCTACTTCACCGTCAAGCCAAGTGGTTCGCAGGCAAGTGTGGAGTAAAACCTAAAATCGTCTTGCGTCTTGCGTGTTCCGTTAAAGGCGCCACGCAAGACGCAACACGCAAGACGCAACACGCACTATGTAACAAATCGTAAATCTGAAATCGTAAATCGTAAATCGTAAATGGTATTACTATGATGGCCACAGACAAAATTCAACAAATCATTGGCCCTCATGTAACAAATCGTAAATCTGAAATCGTAAATCGTAAATCGTAAATGGTATTACTATGATGGCCACAGACAAAATTCAACAAATCATTGGCCCTCGCGCCCCCGCCGAAGCCTTAGCCGCTGACCGCCTGCGCTATTTGTGGACCCCCATCTGCATGTGGAGCGCGGCCGCTTTAATTGTCGCCTCGATCTTCTTTCCGTATTGGAGCCTGGTGCTGCATGCGCCTCAGTATCCTAAAGGGCTAGTAGTGAACGCTTATATCAGCCGCCTGGAAGGGGATGTGCGCGAAATTGACAGCTTGAACCATTACATCGGTATGCGCCCGTTGGGTGACGCCGCCCAGTTAGAAAAATCTATTTCGGTTTTTGCGTTGATTGCCCTGGCCTTCCTGGTAACTGCCGCTATTTTTATCCACTCACCCTGGGCAATATTGTTGAGTTTGCCGGCGGTACTGCTGCCCGCCGTTTTTCTGGGCGACCTGTTTTTCTGGCTCAACCATTTTGGACAGAATCTCGACCCGCATGCCGCGCTGTCCAATTCAGTTAAACCGTTCACGCCAACCCTTCTGGGCCGGGGCGTGATCGGCCAATTTAGTACCGACGCCTACGCCGATATCGGCCTCTTGATGGCAACAGCCGCCTCGATCCTGATTCTGGTGGGGCTGTATTTGCAACGGCGAGCATACAAACCATTGGTAGACGGTAAACAGTAGACGGTAGACGGTAGACAGGGGTATACTCAGTAGATCCAATTTTTCACCGTAGCTGGCGCATCCCTATGCGTCAGCGGGCGGCATAGGGATGCCACCCTACTCATTTTTGATGCGAGCAACTGTGAAACGTTTAAACCTAACTTTACTCAGCTTAATATTAGCCGGTTTTATGGGGGGGAGCGCTCAACTTGTTACTTCTTTCGCTTTCCACCTTCCATCTTCCACCCTCTATCCTCCATCCTCCATCCTCCATCTTCCATCTTCATCCTTTGACCTCCAGGCTGCGCTCGATGCCGCCCGGCCGGGAGACACTATTCAGGTTCCGGCGGGGGTTTATCAGGGCAACTTTGTCATTCGTAAATCAATTACCCTGGAAGGAATCGGCTGGCCCATTCTCGATGGCAACAACCAGGGCACCGTCATCAGTATTGACAACACAGCCGATGTGACGATTCGTGGCCTGGTCATCCGCAACACCGGCACTCGGCTGGATAAAGAAGATGCCGGAATTTCCGCCTACGGTTCGCCCCATCTATTGGTTGAGAACAATCGCCTGGAAAATACCCTTTTTGGAGTTAAGGTTAAAGACTCAGAAGGCAGCCGGATTATCAACAACATCATTGGGGCCAAAGAAGATTTGGACGTGGCTGCTCGCGGCGACAGCGTTTTGATCTGGTACAGCCAAAACAGCCAGCTTATCGGCAACCAGATCAGTCACGGGCGCGATGTGGTGCTGTGGTACAACAACGGCGCGGTCATCCGCGATAACATCATCGTTGACAATCGTTATGGTCTGCACTTTATGTACTGTGATGACAACATGGTGGAAAATAATCGCCTGGAAGGCAACTCGGTGGGCGCGTTTTTGATGTACAGCCGCCGCCTGATTCTGCGCCACAATATTTTTGCCAACAATCGCGGCCCCAGCGGCTACGGCATTGGCCTGAAGGATATTGACGGCGTAGAGGCCAGCGACAACCTTTTCAGCGGCAACCGGGTGGGCATGTATTTCGACAACTCGCCCTGGTCGCTGGATGTGAGCCAGCACTTTACCCGCAACGCCTTTACCTACAACGACATCGGTCTGCTTTTTGCTCCGTCGGTCAAACGCAATTATTTCAGCCGCAACAGTTTTATTGACAACGCCGAGCAAGTCGGCTTGACCAGCAGCGGAACATTCGAGGGTAACGGCTTTACCGTTGCGGACGAGGGCAACTTCTGGAGCGACTACGCCGGTTACGACGCCGACGGCAACGGCCGGGGCGATGTGCCTTACGTGTCTAAGAGCCTGTTTGAAAATATGATGGACAAAAACCCGGCGCTGCGTCTGTTCCAACTCAGCCCGGCCCAGCAAGCCATTGACCTGGCCGCCCGCGCTTTCCCTATCTTCCAACCCCAGCCCAAATTCAGCGACAACGCGCCCTTGCTGGAGCCGGTTATGCCCGCCGTTCCTGCTCCACCCGCCGTCCCAACCTGGCCGTTAGCCGTCACTGCGTTGAGCTTTTTGGCGCTGGCGGTGGGAGTGATAGCAGTCGGCAAATTATCTAACGTGGTGCGTGGTGCGTGGTGCGTGGTACGTGTTCCGTTTCACGCCTCACGCTTCACGCCTCACGCTTCACGGCTCACAGGGAGTACGCCTATGATCTCCGTCACCAACCTTACCAAAAAATTCGGCCACTTTACTGCCGTTGACAACCTCTCCTTTGAAGTCGCTCGCGGGGAAGCCATCGCTCTGTGGGGCGCTAACGGTGCGGGCAAAACCACCGTGATTCGCAGCCTGCTTGGATTGCTCTCTGCCAGCGGGGAGTTGCGGGTCAATAACTTTGACGCGCAAAAAGAGGGCAAAAAGGCCAGGGCCGCCGTCGGCTACGTGCCGCAAGAGCTGGCGTTTTATGATGATATGTCAGCCCGCGACACTCTGCTATTTTACGCCCAGTTGAAACGAGTCCCGGCAACTCGCGTTGACTCCGCCCTGGCCGAAGTGGGCCTGGCGGCGCATGGAGCAAAGCCGGTGGCTGCGCTTTCGGGCGGGATGAAACAGCGCTTGGCCCTGGCTTGCGCTTTGCTGGCTGACCCTCCGATTTTGGTTTTGGATGAGCCGACCAGCAACCTCGATACCACCGCCCGCGATGAGTTTATCAAATTGCTGCTGCAACAAAAGACCCAGGGCAAAACCTTGCTCTTTACCTCCCACCGTCTGGAAGAGGTCGAGGCGCTGGCCTCCCGCGTGCTGGTGCTGGAAAGCGGTAAACTGGCCCTCACCTGTCTACCCTCCGAATTGGCCGGGCGGTTGGGGCTGCGCCTGACCCTCAAATTGATTATGCCTGAAACGGTGCGTGACAATGCCCTGAACCTGCTCCACGCTGCCGGTTTCACCGCCAGCCGCAACGGCATCGGTCTGCGGGTAGATGTGCTGCCAACGGCTAAACTGGCCCCGGTTCAGGCGCTGCTGGCAAAGAATATTGAGGTGAACAACTTTGAGTTGGAGAATGGAATGTGATGCGTGATGCGTGAAAAGGCTCTTCACGCATCACGTATTACGCATCACAAGAAAGTGTAATCCAATGGAACCAAGAATCGTTACCATTTTACTCAAAAAAGAAATCAACGACGCCCTCAACAACCGCTGGTTTGTGTTGTATGCGGCGGCATTTACCGGCCTGGCCTTGCTTCTGTCGTGGCTGTCGCTGAGTGGCGGGGGCGCAGGTTATACCGGCTTTGCCGGCTTTGGTCGCACGGCGGCCAGCCTGGTTAACCTGGTGCTGCTGGTTGTCCCGCTGATGAGCCTGACCATCGGCGCGGGCAGCCTCTCCGGCGAACGCGAGCGCGGCACCCTCCATTATCTGCTGGCTCAGCCGGTCAACCGGGCCGAGGTGCTGCTGGGCAAATATTTGGGCCTGGCCGCTTCGCTGCTGGGGGCGCTGGCTCTGGGTTTTGGCCTATCGGGGGTGATTATTGCCACGCGGGGCGGCCAAACCGACGCCGGGGCTTATGGCCTGCTGGTGATTTTTGCCTTTACCCTGGCTCTGGGCATGCTCAGCCTGGGCTTTCTCATCAGCGTGTTGACCCGCAAAGCCGCCGTCGCCACCGGTATTGCCCTGTTTCTCTGGTTCACCCTGGTCTTCATCGGCGATTTGGGGTTGATGGGGACTACGCTGGCCTTCAAACTGCCGATTCAAGCCTTGTTTCACCTGGCCTTGGTCAACCCGCTGCAGGTTTTCAAAATGTCGGCCCTGATGAGTATCAATGCTACCCTGGATGTGTTAGGACCGGCTGGAATCTACGCCATCCAGACCTACCGCGACAATCTAACCTGGCTCTTCCTCGGCTCGCTGGCCGCATGGATCGTTTTACCCTTATTTGCTGCCTATACCGTTTTTGCAAAAAGAGGTGATTTATGAAGGTGTCAAGTGTCAAGTGTCAAGTGTCAGGGGTCGGGGGTCAGGGGTCGGGGGTCATACACCACGCACCACGCATCACGCATCACACATCACGCGCAAATAGTAAATATTGGCTTACAACGGCCTTGTCCCTCTTGATTTTCCTTCTCCTCACCGCCTGCGCCAACAACGCCAGCGCCGAGCCTACCCCGCCGACCATTCATTACGGCGAGGATATGTGCGAATTCTGCAACATGATTATTAGCGATGAGCGCTACGCCGCCGGTTACATTACCGAGGATGGGCAACAGCATATTTTTGACGACATCGGCAATATGTTCCGTAACCATCTGCAAAAGTCAGACCAAGTGACCGCTTTTTTTGTGCATAATTACGAGAACAAAAGCTGGATTAGGGCCGAAAAAGCCGCTTATGTGCAGAGCAGCCAATTGACCACGCCCATGCTTTCCGGCCTGGCGGCCTTCGACTCGCCGGAAAAGGCGCAAATCCTGGCCGCTGAACTACAAGGCCACGTGATGACTTTTGCCGAAGTTTTAGCCTACTATCAAGCCAATCCTATGCCCCAGAGCGAACACAGCATGGAACACAATCACTAAGGCAAGTCGTAACTATTCAGGCATGTCATTTCGACCGAAGGGAGAAATTTCTGAGGCCGATGTAACGCGGTAGGGATTTCTCGGCCTACGGCCTCGAAATGACATGAGGGCTGAGCAGTTACGCCAAAACGTCTTGCGTCTTGCGTGAGGTGAAATGGACGGAATACGCAAGACGTAACACGGACTTTAAAGGATCATCGAAATGATAAAAACAGTACCAGCAGCAGTTGTAGACCCTTTTACCCACCTCAACGGCCAGCTTGAAAAGCCGCTGGCCTGGGAACTGGCCGACCTCAGTCCCACCCCTGAAGAAGAGTGGCAGCGCATGCGCAGCTTTTTGGGGTTGGATCAGGCCGATTTGGCCGCGATGGTCGAAACGGTTGAACCCCTCTTCAAGCGCGGTCACGAACTGGTGGTGGGAAATTACGATTACTTGCTCAAACACCACGATACCGCCGTCATTTTGGGTTGGGAGCAGGGCGCAGACCCGGTCCACCTGGCCGAACGCCGCCGCTTTTTTACCGTCTGGCTGGCGCGCACCCTGGGCCTGGATTTGAGCGACGATTTTGCTCGCTACCTCTTCCGGGCCGGCCAGATACACGCCGGACACGGCCCGCGCCAAACCCATGTGCCTGAACTTTATGTGACCGGCGCCATCAGCCTAGTCAATGCCACCTTTGCTCGTTTTCTGACCGAAGAGATGCCGGGGGCAGCCGTAGTTCCCGCCGCTCTGGCCGGCTGGAATAAGCTGTTGAGCCTGCACCTGCATATGATGTTGCTGGGCTATCACAGCGCTCTGGCCCTGGATAGCGGCGATTTTCGGGTCAAGGCAGCTATCTTTGGCAAAATGCGGGCATTGATGGGCGGCCCGGAATTGAGCCTGGCTTTGCCCACCGGCGCGACGATGGCCTTAGCCCTGCGTAAGCTCTTTAACTATTTCCCGCAAGCCCGCGCCGAAATCTTTGATTTGCATTGGCTGGGCGGCGAGCGCGACGACGCCACCGGCACCCCCTGGTTCACCGTCGAAAAAGCTTACCGTATCAAGCCCATGTGGCGGGTGCTGTTGAATGGCCGCGATTTGAGTTATGTTGGCGGCCCTGAGATTGTGGTTTCACCCGGCGATGAGATCAGCATCTTCCCACCGGGACGGTAAAAAAATCAACCACCTTAGAAGTGTTCACGAGCCTGAGCACGCTCACGTTGATAAAAATTGTTCGTAGTGACGACTTCAGTCGTCCGAGTTGTCAGCGACTAAAGTTGCTACTACAAACAAGCTATTTTCAAAGGAGATTTTTGGATGAAAAAATTAGTTTATCTGCCCGTTATTCTGCTTATCGTGGTTGCGTTGACTCTGACCGCCTGTGGCGGCGGCGGCGCGGAACGTTTGCCTCAAGAATCAAACAGCGCCAATGTTGCCCAGGCAGCGCCGGCCAAAGAAGAGCCTGCTCCTGTGGCCAAGGGCAATCCAGCCGAAGGGCAAAAGCTGTTTACCCAAACCTGTTCTGCCTGTCACGGGCCGGCCGGAGAGGGCATGCCCGGCCTGGGCAAAGACATGACCCGGAGCGAATTTATCGCCGGCCAATCCGACGATGCGCTGTTGGCCTTCCTTAAAGTGGGCCGCGACCCCAGCGACCCGCTCAATACCACCGGAGTAGCTATGCCCCCCAAAGGCGGTAACCCCGCTCTGGACGATGAGGATTTGCGGCATATTATTGCTTATATTCGGACCATCCATAAGTAAGATACAGCGTGGGCCTTCCCTTGTCTCACCGAAAAATTTCGGTGATGAGCGGGCGGCTCTCTGAAGGGATAAAACCAATGACAGACGAGAAATCTACCAATCAAGAGAGTAACATTTACCTTCCTTCTGTGCTGGGCCTACTGTTGGTCCTCATTGCGGCCGCAGTGGTTTGGGTAGGTCAGGTTAGCCCATCGGTGGCAGAACAAGCCGCGCCTGAACCGGCAGTCGCCCCAGTTCAGGCGGAACCCGCCCCGGCTCAAGTTAGCCTGGGCGATGCCACCGTTGGTCAAACCCTGTTTATGCAAACCTGTTCGGCCTGTCATGGCCCTACCGGCCAAGGTATCCAAAATCTGGGTAAGGATTTGACGGTTAGCCAGTTTGTGGCCGGTCAGACTGATACCGAGTTAATCGCTTTTATCAAAGTAGGGCGCGGCTCCACTGACCCGCTTAACACCACCGGCATTGATATGCCGCCCAAAGGCGGTAATCCGGCCCTGAATGACGAAGATTTGCAAAATATCGTGGCCTACCTGCGGACCCTCCACAAGTAACTTTGCTGGCCTGCTGGCTTGTTCAAAAAGCCCGGCCATCGAGGCCGGGTTTTTTATTTGGAGTTTTTGTGACAAAAGTCACTCCCCTGGAAAAAGAAATGTGTTACAATAGTCTGGAAAATATAAGTGTCCACTTCGGTGGCTTGAGTTTTTGGAAAGCTAGAAAATGAATTTTTCCCCGCCTTTACCTAAAGAACACGGTTCCTGGGCCATGCTGATTGTGCCGCTGCTGCTGGGGGTATTTATCGCTCCGGCCTGGCACTGGCGGGCGCTAATTTTGCTGGCAGCAGCTCTGGGCTTCTTTTTAACCCGTTATCCCCTGGTTGTTTTGGTCAAAACCCGTAAACGGCCTACGGCTGATAAAACCTATCTCTGGCGTTGGGCCGCCATCTACGGGGGTATTACGGCTTTGTGTGGGGGCTGGCTGGTATTGGGGTACAATTTGGGCTGGCTGGCTGTTATGGGGGTTTTGGGTGTAGGGCTGTTATTATTTAACCTGTGGCTGGTTTCTCGGCGGCAGGAACTCAGTTTGATGGGGGAGTTGACCGGGATTGCCGGGTTAGCTCTGGGGGCGCCGATGGCTTATTACGCTGCCAGCGGCCAACTGGATAGCACCGCCGCCCTCTTGGGCTTGATTAACTTTCTCTATTTTGGCGGCACGGTTTTTTATATCAAACTCAAAGTGCGCCAGCAGCCGCGTTTACCGGCCCCTGAGCGAGCAAGCGAAAGGTTAGTCAAAGCCAAAGCCTGCCTGGCCTACCAAACCGCCGCATTGACCCTGCTGGTAGCTTTAGCCGCCCTCCAGTGGGCGCCTCTGTTTTTACCCCTGGCTTTTGTGCCTGTGACTGTAAAAATGGTCTATGGGGCCTGGCATTGGCAAGATAAAAAGTCGCTCAGCTTGGTCCGGCTGGGTGTGGCTGAAATTGCCCATGCTGCCATCTTTGCCGGGTTGGTTGGCGTTACCTTCGTAAGTTAAATAAAATAACCCCGTAAATATATCAAGGAAGGACTACTCAGGCATGTCATTTCGACCGAAGGGAGAAATCTCTGGGGCCGATATAGCACTGTAGGGATTTCTCGGCCTATGGCCTCGAAATGACATGAGGGCTGATCAGTTACTCAAGGAAGGAATATATGACCCAAACTTTCGATGTTATCGTTATTGGGGCCGGAATCATGGGCTGTAGCGCAGCTTTTGAGTTGGCCCAGCGCGGTTTGAAGGTGGTAGTTTTGGAAAAAGGGGGTATCGGGGCCGGTTCGACCGGCAAATCCTCGGCTATTATCCGCCAGCACTACTCTAACGAACTGACGGCCCGAATGGCCCTTTATAGTTTGCGTGTTTTTCAAAATTTCGAGGAGCGGGTTGGGGGTGAGTGCGGCTTTACCCAAACCGGTTTTGCTGCCCTTGTTGCAGCCAAAGACCAGGCCGGACTGGAGGCCAACGTTGCTTTGCAGCGCCGGGTAGGCATTCAAACTGAACTGATTCCTCCCGCCGCCCTGCGCGAGTTGATGCCAGGTTTGGAGACGGTAGATTTGGTGTGCGCCGCCTATGAACCCGAAGGCGGTTACGCCGACCCCAACTTAACGGTCAATGCTTACGCCAATGCCGCTCGACGGCTGGGGGTCAAGATTTATCTTGATACCGAAGTAACCGGCCTGCGTTTTGCTGGCGGTAAGGTAGAGGGCGTTGTCACCCCCAAAGAAAAGTTTGATGCCCCCCTGGTGTTGAACTGCGCCGGGCCGTGGGGAGCGCGGGTAGCGCGCATGGCCGGCCTCGAAGCGCCGATCAATGCCTGCCGGGTGCAGGTGGCCTTTTTCCGCCGCCCGGCCGGGTACGAGGCGTCCCATCCGGTGATTGCCGATTTCATCCACGCCACCTACTTCCGCTCAGAAACGGGCCAACTGACCCTGGTCGGTTTGATTGACCCCGGCGAGGCCAACGCGGTGGTCAACCCGGACAGTTACAATGAGAACCTCGACCCCGATTTTGTCCTCGATGCAGGCGAACGACTAATCCGCCGCTGCCCGCCGCTGGAGGCCAGCCAGAGCACCGGCGGTTATGCCGGCCTCTATGCCATCACCCCCGATTGGCATCCCATCATAGATGAAGCGCTGCCGGGAAGCGGATTTTTTATCTGCGCCGGCTTTAGCGGTCACGGCTTCAAACTCGGCCCGGCAGTGGGGGTTATGGCGGCTGACCTATTGACTCGGTCAGCTACCCCGGAATTTGACCCTGGGCTATTTCGTCTCAGCCGGTACGCCGAAAACAATCCGGTACGCGGCCAATACGAATACAGCATTGCCGGTTGATGAGTGAGGTTGCCAGATGACTTTAAATTACACCTACCTTGCCAATTTAGCCGAACAAATCCCCGAAATTCCAGCGGATAGCATTATCAGCCGGACCATTTACAGTGATGATCAGGTGAAAGCTATTCTTTTTGGTTTTGCCGCCGGGCAGGAACTTTCGGAACATACCTCGGCTCAAACGGCCATCTTGCACTTTCTTCAGGGTGAGGCCGATTTAACCCTGGGGGAGCAGCCGCTGAGCGCCCAGGTGGGGACGTGGGTCTATATGCCGCCGCGTTTACCGCACAGTGTTTACGCCAAAACACCGGTTTTGATGCTGTTATTGATGTTCAAATCAACTCCTTCTGCGGAGAAGCAGGAATAGACCCAGTGGATCCAAACTTGAGGAGCCAGCACGCCCACGTGCGGCGCTGTTCGGCACGTGAGCGTGTCCGCTTCGCGTCCTCGAAAATTGGATCTCCTGAGACCTTTTATCGGAGCGCTTTCCTCGGAACAATGCCGCCCTTAACGCGTTGGTTCATCAAAGCTGCTATGATTTCGTTGATTGCCGCCTTTCTGGTCAGGGCGGTGATGGCGCTGCTGCCCCTGTGGGAGCTTCATGCGGGTGTGGCCGCTTTAGCCCCGGTCTATCTGCATCTGTTTATGTGGGGCTGGGTTACTCAACTCATCTTTGGGGTGGCCTACTGGATGTTCCCCAAGTATAGCAAAGACAAGCCACACGGCCACGAAGGATGGTGGGAAGCCACTTTCTGGTTGTTCAATATCGGCCTGATCCTGCGCATTATTGGTGAGCCGCTGCATTTGCTGCGGCCCGAAGCCCTGTGGGCCTGGTTGACCTCAATCTCGGCGGTGCTACAATGGCTGGCCGGGATGGCTTTTGTGGTCAATACCTGGGGCAGAGTGAAAGAACGTTGAAGGAGATTGGAGATTAGAGATTGATTTAATCTCCAATCTCTAATCTCCCTTTAGAACAATGCCTCGTCTAAGTTGTTGGTTTATCCGCGCTGCTCTACTTTATCTGGCTGTCGGTATCACCTTTGGATCGCTGCTGCTTTTCCACAAGGGGATTCCTTTTGAACCCTTTGTGTGGCGACTTTTGCCCGTTCATGTGGAATTTTTGCTGTTTGGCTGGACAGTACAGTTAGCCATGGGCGTCGCCTTTTGGATATTTCCTCGTTTCTGGCGTTCTCGCGGTGACGAGCGGCCGGCCTGGCTGGCTTTTGGCCTGCTGAATGCCGGCGTCTGGCTGGCCGGAGTTGGGCCGTTGCTGGGTGCACCCCCGGTCATTATTTTCCTGGGCCGGCTGGCCGAAGCCGGGGCAGCGGCAGCCTTTGCTCTCCATGCCTGGTCGCGGGTCAAGCCGCCCGGCGCGGAACCCCCTAAAGTTCTTCAAAACCCCTAAATTTTGGTCTGTTCATTGTTAAAAAGGCTGGTTATAATCAAATAATCCTACTGCTACTTTTTTATCGAGGTTTCTTAATGAACGGATCATGGTTAGACCGTAACCGTAATATTGTCTTTGTCTCGCTTTTGTTCATCGCCATCGGGGGCGCCGGAGTTTTTTATATGAACCAGCCGATGGCTCAGGCCCAGGTCGAAATTCGGCCGGTAGCGACGGCAACGGCTACCGTTGCGCCCACCGTAGCCCCCAGCCCCACACCTTCCCCGGTACGGGTTTACGTTACCGGGGCTGTAGCCAACTCGGATGTCTACTTTCTGCCCGCGGGCAGCATCATCAAAGATGCTATTGCCGCAGCGGGCGGCTTTACTGCCGAGGCTGACCCCGAGCGGATCAATCAAGCCCTTGAATTGCAGGATCAGCAGCAGATTCATGTCCCTCGCAAAAACGAGGTTGATGCCCCGCCGCCGGTCCAAGGGGGACCGGTTGTGACAGAGCTAAATAGCAGTGAAGGTGGCGGGAGCAGTCGTTCTGCGCCGGTTGCGGGGGGGACTATCAACATCAACACAGCCACGCTGGAACAGCTCGACAGTTTGCCCGGCGTCGGTCCGGCTATTGCGCAACGTATTATTGACTACCGGGAAAATATGGGTGGATTTAAAGCAGTTGAAGAAATTACGGAAGTCAGCGGTATTGGCGAGGCTACGCTGGCAAAAATTAAAGATCTAATCACCGTTCAGTAACCTTACACTCCTGAAATTGGCGGCTGACATTGCCTAAATATTATAATTGAGTTATGCTTCTAGAGAGTCAGAAGTGTGTCTTGAGGTAAAGTCAGCCATGGAAAAGGTCAACAAAGTTTATCTGTCGTGGACGGATGTTGATAAACTCATCATCGGCATGATGCCCCGCTTGCAGGCTTTTGGCTATGACCTGGTTATCGCCATCACCCGGGGCGGCATTGTCCCCGCCGCGATCATCGCCGAGCGATTGGCTATTCAACAGGTGCTGGTGGCTTCGGTTGATTTTTACGAAGACAAAGAACACGACCTGGATTGGCCTGTTTTTTTGCAGTTCCCCGCCGACAGTTTTTTACGCGGCAAAGATACGCTTATTGTTGACGATATTTGGGACCGGGGCAAACAGGTGATGAGCGTCACCGAGCGGGTCAAATATGCCGGTGGGCGTTCGCGCTCGGCGGTGCTGCATTATAAACCCCAACGTTCCGAATTTCCCGATAAAGCGCCTGATTTTTATGCCGCTGCCACCGAAGATTGGATCATCTACCCCTGGGACGCGGAGCGCGGCAAACTAGGCGTCTAGCTGGTCTCCCTCAGTTAAGGAAATACCATGCGGTTTTTAATTACAGGCGGCGCCGGCTTTATCGGCACGGCCCTGGCAAATTACTTGGTCCGGCAGGGCCATACAGTTCGCGTGCTTGACGATTTGAGCGCAGGCGACTCGGCTAACCTCGACCCGGCCATTCACTTCACCCGCGGCAATGTTGAAGACAAACCCAAAGTGTGGCGGTTGCTCAACAAAATTGATTGTGTTTACCACCTGGCGGCGCGAGTATCGGTGCCGGAGTCGGTGCTGTATCCGCAGGAATATAATAATACCAATGTGGGCGGCACGGTGGCGATTATGGAGGCCATGCGCGATGCCGGGGTCAAGCGGGTAGTGCTGGCCTCATCGGGGGCGGTGTATGGGGAGCAGGAGGTAGACAAGGTTAACGAAGCCTTACCGCCCTACCCGGACTCGCCCTATGGGGTGAGCAAGCTGGCTGCTGAAGGGTATGTCCGCACCATCGGCGGCTTATGGGGGATTGAAACGGTGGCTTTGCGGATCTTTAACGCTTACGGCCCAGGGCAAGCTGTTCCCCCCACTCATCCGCCGGTGATTCCTCAGTTTATCCGCCAGATTTTAGGCGATGGTTCGCTAATTATTTTTGGCCAGGGTGAGCAAATCCGTGATTATATTTATGTTGACGATGTGGTGCAGGCTTTGGTGGCCGCTGCCACCGCTGAGGGGATTAACCGCCAGGTAATTAATATCGGCACCGGCAGCGGAACCAGCATCAGGCAGTTGGTCGGGCTGATTGAAAAAGTCAGCGGGCGCAAAGCCCAGACCATTTTTAACCCGTCCATCAGCGGCGGCGTTTCCTCCCTGGTCGCCGATACCAGTCGCGCCCGGCGGCTGCTCGACTTCAAACCTCAAATCACCCTGGAAGAGGGCCTGACCCGGCTCATCGAGCAAAGCCGGCAACGCGGAAAATAGGAATTGAGGGAACTGAAGAAAACTTTCCTCAGTTCCGTCCAGTTCCCTTAGTTCCCTCGCTTCTCTCCTCAGTTCCTTCTTCAAGCTCCTCCAGCCCTACCGCCATCAAATACCCCCGCGCTCGTTCTGTTTTGGGGTAGCGGTTAACCAACTTCCAAAACTTCGGCCCGTGATTGGCTTCCAGCAGATGGGCCAATTCATGGACAATCACATAATCCCGCACAAAAGCAGGCATGGTTGCCAGCCGGTGGGAAAGGCGAATGGTTTGCTGCGCCGGCGTGCAGCTACCCAGGCGCGTATTCTGGTTTGTTACCCAGCCGATGGATTTCCATACCAATTTGCCGCCAAAATACTGCCGGTTTAGCTCCTGGGCGCGGCGCTGCAAAACGGTATCGTCCAACCCGGTTTTGATCTGCCGCTTTTGCCAGCGCTGCTGCAATTTGGCAATGATCGGCTGCAACTCGACGTCGCTCATGCCGGCCGGAGCCTGCACTACAAATGCGCCGCCAATTTCGCGAGCGCTGATGGTTTTTTTACGGTTTTTGCTGCGAATGATTTTAATTTCCATAACGTGTTTAACGTTCAACGTTCTAACGTTGAACGTTATTACCTAAGATCAGCATGGCATCCCCAAAGGAATAAAAACGATACTTTTCCGCTACCGCTACTTCATAGGCCCGGCGGATGAGGTCAACGCCGGCAAAAGCGCCGACCAGCATCAGCAGGGTGGATTTGGGCAGGTGAAAGTTGGTCAGCAAAACATCTACCGCCCGGAAGGTGTAGCCCGGATAAATAAACAGGTCGGTCTCCTCTTCGATGGCAACGACCGGCTTCCAGGGACAGCTTTCGGTTAAAGGTTGAACGTTGAACGTTGAATGTTGACCATTCAACTGTGAACTGCTGACTTGTTGCAGCGAGCCGGTCACCCCGGCGCTGCGCAGGGCTGCTGTTTCCAGCGTTCGCGCGGCCGTGGTGCCGACGGCGACCAGCCGGCCTCCGGCCAGCTTGGCTTCGTTGATGCGGCGGGCGGTTTCCGGCGTCAGCCGGGCAAACTCGCGGTGGATTGTGTGCTGCTCAACCTGCTCGACCGTGACCGGCTTGAAGGTGTCCAGGCCAATGTGGAGTGTCACATAATCCAGCAGCACCCCTTTTTCGCGCAGCGCCAGCAGCATCTCCGGCGAAAAGTGCAGCCCGGCGGTTGGCGCGGCGGCTGAACCTTCCACCCGGCTGTAAACTGTTTGATAACGTTCCGCATCGGCCAGCATGGTATGAATGTACGGCGGCAGCGGCGTATGCCCGATTTCCGCCAGCAGCGAGTCAACCGGCTGGTTGAACTCGATCAGGCGGCGGGAGTCGCCCAGGTCCTCAAGGATTGTTGCCGTCACAAAAGCAGGGGAGCGGGGGAGCAGGGGAGCAGAGGAGAAAAAATTTTCTTTCTCCCCTGCCCCCCTGCCCCTCTGCTCCCCTGCTTGAATTTCAACCACCACTCCCGGCCGCACCCGCTTGCCCCCGACCAGCGCTTCCCAGCGCAGCGCGTCTACCCGCTTGAGGAGCAGGATTTCAACTTTACCGCCGCTGGTTTTGCGGCCAAAGAGGCGGGCCGGGATCACCCGGCTGTCGTTGGCGACCAGAATATCGCCCGGTAACAACAAATCGGGCAGGTCGGCGAAGGTGCGATGCGTAATCTCGGCGCTACGGCTGTCTATGACCATCAGCCGTGAGGCGTGGCGGGGTTCGATGGGGGTTTGGGCAATGAGTTCCGGCGGGAGGGGATAGTCGAATTGGTTAATGTTCACAGTAGATTAAGGGATTAAGAATTTTCGACGCAGGTTGCCGAGAGAGGCTGGTTGGAAGGAAGGACTTCAATCCATTGCTCAATCGAATTACCCGGTACGTTCTGGCTATCAATTGCTTGCATATTCAACTTGTAAGTTCCAGGTTTACAAGCGGTCCAAACGTGGCAAAGAGTCCATATAGAAGAAGGAGGTTGTAAAGATAGAGCATTTGTTCGGATGGGGCCGCCCATAACCGACAAGTAATGACAGGCTGGAGCCGGAAAGTCGAGTTGTTGTAGATTAACCTGGGCTGGCTGCCTCCAGACCAAAACCTGAGCGGTGGCTAACTCTCTGGGAAAAGGATGAATTTCCCCGCCGGCCGCTTGATCGTTAATTGTAATAGTGATGGTCGCCAATTTGGTTGCGCCGAGATGATAGCTTTCTAGCGCCACCGGCTGGCCAACTTCAGTCTTTAACACCTGCCGCGCGCCGATGAAATATGAATGTGGCGCGGCTTGGTTCTGCTCCTGACCGCTGCTGAAGATGTTGAAGCCGGGTAGGGATTGGCAGGCGGTGGTAATAAGAAGCAAATAGAGGGTGAAAATGAGCTTTATGTACATTGAAAAATCCCCTTATTGTTCCCGTAAGATTACTTCGAAATCATCATTCTCGATCTGAAATTCTCGAACAGGATAACTCCGCCAGCAATCATCTAGCCATTCATAACCTTCACGTTCCAAATAAATGAACAGGCTAGAGTAAGGCCAATCTCGCAATTTTTGGACGTAACCGTGCTTAATTGGGTTGTAGTGAATGTAATTGAAATGCTGCCAATAATCCTGTTCGCTACGAATGCACCAATCCCAATAATTCCACCAAACCTGTCTACCAGATTGTTTGTCCCATTCATTGAAGGTTGTTGCAGTTCTAGAATGGAACCGCCGCAGAAAACGAGGAAGATTCTCGCCATTTTCTAGCTGAAAAAGAATGTGATAGTGATTGTTGAGGATGCCCCAGGCTTTTAGGGTTAAACCATAGCTGGGAGCAAGGTTCAAAAGTTGCTCCTGTAAATATTGTTTGTAGGATGCCAACTCAAGTACATGCACATGATAGAGCATAGCTCCGGTAACAAAGTAGGAGGCGTCATTGGCGTAGATATGAGTTGGGTTATGACGATGTGAGGTTCTTCGAGGGGACATTGCTCTCCTCTGAATTTGCGGAGTGCAAAAGTGCACTTTTGCACTCCGCTCTGATAAGTAAATAGGGTTAGCCATTTCTCTAAAACAAACTCGGCTGCGATGGCCGCTCCGACGGCGTTAGGCCCAAGTGCTCATAGGCGTGAGGCGTGGCCACCCGGCCGCGCGGGGTGCGATCCAGGAAGCCAAGTTGCAGCAAATACGGCTCGACCACGTCCATGATCGTGCTGCTTTCCTCGCTGATGCTGGCGGCGATGGTTTCCAGGCCAACCGGCCCGCCGCCGAACTTCTCGATGATCGAGCGCAGCACTTTTTTGTCCAGGTCGTCCAGGCCCAGGGCGTCCACGTGCATCAGGGCCAGGGCTTCATTGGCTACCTCTCTGGTGATGATGCCGTTGGCCCGGACCTGGGCGAAATCGCGGGCGCGTTTGAGCAGGCGGTTGGCGATGCGGGCCGTGCCGCGTGAGCGGGTGGCAATCTCGGTCGCCCCCTCCGGCTCGATGGGCACGTTCAGAATCGCCGCCGAACGGGTCACGATCTGGCGCAGTTCTTCGGCGGTGTAAAATTCCAGCCGGAACACGGCCCCAAAGCGGTCACGCAGCGGGGCGGCCAGCAAATCGAGGCGGGTGGTAGCCCCCAGGACGGTAAAGTGGGGCAGCTTGAGCCGGATGTTGCGGGCGCTCGGCCCTTTGCCGATGACAATATCCAAAGCGTAATCTTCCATAGCCGGGTAGAGCACTTCTTCCACGGCCCGGCCCAGGCGGTGAATCTCGTCAATAAACAACACATCGCCCCGGCGCAGGTTGGTCAAAATGGCGGCCAGATCGCCGGCCCGCTCGATGGCCGGGCCGGAGGTGATTTTCAGGTTGACCCCCATCTGGTGGGCGATGATGCTGGCTAACGTGGTTTTGCCCAGGCCGGGCGGGCCGTACAGCAGCACGTGGTCCAGGGCTTCTTCGCGCCTTTTGGCCGCCTCGATCAGAATTTGGATATTTTGCTTTACGGCGGACTGGCCGAAATAGCTGTCCCAATCCATGGGGCGCAGTGTCGCGTCGAGCTTGGTTTCGGCGGCTTGCAAATCGGGCGATACGGGTCGTTCATCCATAGTGGCGATGATTATAGCACATAATTGCTAAGGTGTAGAATTGGTCGGTCGCCGCTGATTGACACAACGCCCGCTCTGTGCTAGACTCCGTTTAACCAATTGAGTTAAAACGTTGATCGAGACGAGTAAGCCAAAATCTCTGTGCCAGAGAGAGAAGGTTATAAGCTGCAAGCCTTCTTCGCCGGGACCGGCTGAAAACCCCTCGAGAGTGAGCCTCGGAACGCGACTGCCAGTATGAGGCTCCGGGTGGCTCTGTTAAAGGCTACACAAGGGTTAAACGTTTAACGTTCAACATTAAAACGTTCAACTAAAATTGGGTGGAACCGCGTAGACATCGAGTCCCTCGCCCCAAAGTGGGTGGGGGATTTTTATTTTGAACCGAAGGAGGTTTTAAATGGCCAAACGAAAAAGAGTACCAGGGGCGCGACCGGGCTTTAAGCTCAACTTAACCCCGGATTATCGCAGCGAGCAATATGTGATGTACATTCTCAATGCAGAGACAGGCCTGCTGCAAGCCGGAACAATTAGCCCTGATTTGACGGACGGTGACATAAGCCAGGCATTAGACGACCTTATTGCCCGTTTGAAACAACCGGAAGCGGCTCACCTGCTTCTCAGCCCGAGAAGTAGCGAGCCTGGAGGTTCCGAGGCTACAGTGGAAGGGGAGCACGCTTTTGTGCAGCACCTTGTGCTGATGAATCTGCACTCGGCGTTTGAGCGCTATGGACCATTGGAAGTTGAGGATGTGATCGGCATTCTCGGCGTGATCAAGAGTTCGGTCAAAAAGTGGAGCGTGGGTATGCACCGGCGGGGCTATCTGACTTTCATCGAGGGCTTCTTGGGGCAAATGGGGGTGAAGGTCCAACAACTCAGCGCCGAAGAAGCAGAAGCATTAGGGCTTAAAGCCGACGACACAATCCATTTGGGAAAAGGTGATTAATCATGAACAGTCAACAAGACGACAAACTCTACAAACTCCGCCACAGCCTGGCCCACGTAATGGCCCAGGCGGTGACGGAACTGTACCCCGATGTCAAACTCGGCATTGGCCCGCCGATTGATACCGGCTTTTACTACGACTTTGACCTGGGCCGGGACGAGCACGGCAAGCCGCGCACCTTTACCCCGGAAGACCTGGAAGCTATCGAAAAGCGCATGCGCCAGATTATCGGCGGCCGGCACAAGTTTGAGTACCGCGAGGTCAGCGCCGATGAAGCCCGTGAGTTGTTTAAAAATCAACCCTACAAATTAGAGTTGATTGACGGCCTGGCCCAGGGCGGCATTGATGAATACGGCAACGAAACCAGCGAAAAGCCGGTCATCAGCACCTACCGCCAGGATACCTTTGAGGACTTGTGCCGGGGCCCGCACGTCGAAGCCACCAACCAGATTCCCGGTGACGGCTTCAAGCTGATGACCGTCGCCGGCGCTTACTGGCGCGGCGACGAAGATAACCCGATGCTCCAGCGCATCTACGGGACGGCCTGGGCCAACAAAAAAGAGTTGAACCAATATCTGGAGATGTTGGAAGAGGCCAAAAAGCGCGACCATCGCAAGCTGGGCAAAGAGTTGGAAATCTTTACCTTTGATGAAGAAGTCGGGCCAGGGCTGCCCCTGTGGTTGCCGCGCGGCGCGGTGCTGATCGAAGAGCTGGAAAAGCTGGCCAAGGAAATGGAGCAAAAAGCCGGCTACGACCGGGTGCGCACGCCCCACCTGACCAAAGAAGATTTGTTCCTGCGCAGCGGTCATCTGCCCTACTACGCCGAAAGCATGTTCCCGCCCATGGGGATGGAAGGCGTGCGCTACTACATCAAGCCCATGAACTGCCCCTTCCACCACAAAATCTTTGGCAGCAAGCCGCGCAGCTACCGTGACCTGCCGGTGCGCCTGGCCGAGTACGGCACGTGCTATCGCTACGAAAAAAGCGGCGAGTTGTTCGGCCTGATGCGGGTCCGCTCGATGCAGATGAACGACGCCCACATCTACTGCTCCGAGGAGCAGTTTGAGAGCGAATTTCTGGGCGTGGTCAATCTGTACCTGGAATATTTCAAGCTGCTCAACGTCGAAAAGTATGTCATGCGCCTGAGCACCCACCACAAAAAGGGTCTGGGCAAAAAATACGTAGACAACGAGCGGCTGTGGCTCAAAACCGAAGATATGGTCCGCCGGGCCATGGAACACGGCGGCGTGCCTTTTGTGGAAGTGCCCGACGAGGCCGCTTTCTACGGCCCCAAGATTGATGTGCAAATCTGGAGCGCCATTGGCCGCGAGTTCTCCCTGGCTACCAACCAGGTGGACTTCGCCGTGCCGCCCCGCTTCAACCTGACCTTTATCAACCAGCACGGCCAGGAAGAAACGCCGTTGTGCATCCACCGCGCCCCGCTGAGCACGCATGAACGTATGGTCGGCTTTTTGCTGGAACAGTACGCCGGCAAATTCCCGGTCTGGCTCTCGCCGGATCAGGCGGTAGTCGTGCCGATTACCGAGGCCCATAACGAGTACGCCGGCGCGCTGGCTCGCCGGTTGCGGGCAGCCAACATCCGCGCCCAGGCCGATTTGGGCACAGAGCGCATGAACGCCAAGATTCGGCAGGCCCAGTTATTGCAGATTCCGTACATGCTGGTGGTCGGCGACCAGGAGGTAGCCAACGGCACGGTCTCGCTGCGCAAGCGGGATGGCTCTCGCCAGAACGATTTGCCGGTAGCCGAGTTCATCGCCCAAACCCAGCAGCGCATCGCCAGCCGGTCGAGCGAGTTGTAGAATTATCTTTCAAAAGGTAACACAGAGATTCACAGAGATTGAAAGCACAGAGAAACACAGAGAAAAAGAGGCAAAAACTCTGCGTCTCTCTGCGTTGTCTCTGTGTCTCTCTGTGACCTGAGTAGTTGCCTTAAATTTGGAAAGATGTCCTATGAAATCAAACGAATTAGTCCAAGACCAACTCTACAAAATCCGCCACAGCCTGGCCCACGTGATGGCTCAGGCGGTGCTGGAGATGTTCCCAACCGGCAAAATCGCCATCGGCCCGCCCATCGAGGATGGCTTTTACTACGATTTTGACCTGCCGCGTCCCCTCACCCCGGACGATTTGGCCGTGTTAGAAAAACGCATGCGTGAAATCCTCAAGGGGAGACACACCTTCCAGCGCCGTGAGCTGAGCGCGGCCGAAGCCAAAACCCTCTTTGCCGGCCAACCCTACAAAATCGAGTTAATCGAAGGGTTGGAAAAGGGCGGGGTGGACGAATACGGCGAACCGACCGATGCGCCGCCGGTTATCAGCACCTACAAGCATGATACCTTTGAAGATTTGTGCAAAGGGCCGCATGTAGCCAACCTGGGCGAGATCAACCCGCTGGCTTTCAAGCTGATGAAAATCGCCGGGGCCTATTGGCGGGGCGACGAAAAACGCCAGCAGTTGCAGCGTATCTACGGCACAGCCTGGCAAACGCCGGAGGAACTGGCCAATTATCTGCATCTCCTGGAGGAGGCCGAAAAACGGGACCACCGCAAGCTGGGCAAGGAACTGGATTTGTTCAGCACCGAGCCGGATATGCTCGGCGGGGGCTTGATTTTGTGGCATCCCAACGGCGGCTTGATGCGTCACCTGGCCGAAGAGTTTTGCCGCAAAGAGCACCTGGCCCAGGGGTATGACCTGGTTTACTCGCCGCACATCGGCAAAAGTACGCTCTGGCAAACCAGCGGCCACCTGACCTTTTATAAGGAAAATATGTATGCCCCGCTCGATATTGATGGGCAGGAATATTACCTCAAGCCGATGAACTGCCCCTTTCATATTATGATTTACCAGGACAAACTGCGCAGCTACCGCGACCTGCCTCTGCGCTTTGCCGAATGGGGCACGGTTTATCGTTATGAGCGCAGCGGGGTGCTGCACGGCCTGCTGCGGGTGCGCGGCTTTACCCAGGACGACGCCCATCACTTTGTCCAGCCGGAGAAGATGCCCGAAGAGATAGATTTTGCCCTGAACTTCTGCCTGCGCATCCTGCGCAGCTTTGGCTTTACCGACTTCACCGCCTATCTCAGCACCCGGCCCGAAACCAAAGCCGTCGGCGAGTTGGAGGATTGGCACACCGCCGAAGCCGCTTTGGAAGCGGCACTGGAAAGGGCCAACCTGCCTTACGAAATTGACCCCGGCGGCGGGGCGTTTTACGGCCCCAAAATTGACCTCAAAATCAAGGATGCGCTGGGCCGGGAGTGGCAGTTGAGCACCATCCAGTTTGATTTCAACCTGCCGGAGCGCTTCGACATCACCTACATTGGCGAGGACGGCCAGCCGCACCGGCCTTACATGGTGCACCGCGCCCTGCTGGGTTCGATGGAACGCTTTTTTGGGGTACTGATCGAGCATTACGGCGGAGCCTTCCCGGTCTGGCTGTCGCCGGTGCAGGCCGTGCTGATCCCCATCGCCGACCGGCACGTGGCCTACTGCGATGAGGTCGCCCAACGGCTCAAGGCCGCCGGGCTGCGGGTCGAGGTAGATGCCGGCAGCGAGCGCATGGGCCACAAGATTCGCCTGGCCCAGAAGCAGAAAATTCCCTACATGCTGGTCGTGGGGGATAAAGAGCAGGCCGCCCATCAGGTGGCGGTGCGTCTCCGCAGCGGCGAAGATTTGGGGCCGCTGGAGGTGTCGGCCTTTGAGAGGATGGCGCTGGAGGCGGTGACGCAGAAATCATAAATCGTCTACAAAGGGGGTGACATGCCTGAACCAATTATCAAAAGATTCCCTCTCGAATTATTTGGCTATCCATATACTGACCAGAGCGAAGAGGCGCAACAAGCGCGAGTCGAGCAATATTGCCCGTTTTTAGGGGGTGTTTGCAAAAAACCGCGGAAGAGTGAACCACATATAAAAATCGGTATCTGTTCAGTGGGTTATAAAGGAGAGTTTTCAGGCAAGTTTCTACCTGTCATAATTTGCCCCCATCGTTTCGATACCCCTTTGCTGTTTAAGGCTATCGAGGAGGATTATTTTGGCTCGCTGGCGGCTGATGAAAAAGTGATGTGGGCGACAGAAGTATCTCTTGGGGTAGCCGGAAGTGTTGATTACGTGGCAGTTAAGGTGAAAGAAGAAGGAATCATTGATATAACCAGCGATTTTGTGTGTGTCGAATTGCAGGCCGCCGGAACAACAGGCACACCCTGGCAGGCATTCTTGGAACACAAGCAAACAGGTAAGTTTCAGAGCGACAGCTATAAATATGGCATAAACTGGGCCAATGAATTTCTCAAAACAATGATGCAGCAAGTTTACAAAAAAGGCGTCATTATCGAGTCATGGGGCAAAAGAATGATCTTTGTGATTCAGGATGTAGCCCTGGCCTATCTGCGCAACGCCTGTGATACCAGTGGGTTAAGGGCCGCCGACCCGGCGGACCCTGTACATTTTTACACGTTCAGAATGAAATGGGATGATAGTAGCAACTCCTGGCTGCTTGAATTAGACGAAAAAGTAAGCACAAATACGGAGGGGATTCGCCGGATATTAGCCGGAGCTAACAAAGATACTTTTCCTACGCTTGATAAATTCATGGCGAATGTAGCCAGGAAACTTACTCAATAAAAACTCATCTGGATTGAACTTTCCTTCAAACGTTCTTCGGCAACTTGAATATAGTTCTGGCTAATCTCAATTCCTAAACCACGCTGCCCAAAATGAATAGCTGCTGCAATCGTACTGCCTGTACCCATAAAGGGATCAAGAACAATTCCATTGGGGGGACAAGTGGCCTTGAGCGGCACTTCTAGTAATTCCATGGGAAATACGGCGTAGTGAGCATCTTTGCGCCAAATATCTTCGGGGACAATTCGCCAAATATCGGAGGGAATGTAGCCTTTGGCATGGCTGGCGATGATAAAAAATCCCTTGTCCTCTATCTCTTTCGCTCGCCCACTCACTTGTTTACTATCACTGTGATAGGTACGCTGCTGACCGCGAATGGTCATGCGGAAATCAACAATTTCTCCCCGACGCATTTTTGAGAGGGTTTCGTCAAGGGCAGTTAAAGCCGCCCGACGTTCCTGTTCATTGAGGTGAGTGCTGCTTAAAATTTGCTCTCGATATTTTTTGCCGCTCACCCCGGTAGCTGAGATAATGCCGTTGCCGTTGGTGGTCGGCTGTTTTTCGGGCTTGATGCGGATTTTATCGTGATCGTAGTAATATTTGGGCTGCTTGACAAAGTGAAAGATGTGTTCGTAAACATCACGCAAGCGGTCTTTGACGCTTTGCGTACCTTTCATTTGGTCCCAAATGATGTCATTCCGCAAAATCCAACCGTCATCTTGTAATCCTAAGGCCACCCGCCAGGGCATGCCCATTAAATTTTTGTTGTGATACTTGTCGCCAATATTTAACCATAGCGACCCGCTTGGCTTGAGCACTCGTTTGACCTTGCCAAATATTTCCACGAGTCTGTTGACATATTCTTTGGGGTCATCTTCATTGCCAATCAAAACATCCACCTGTTCATCGTCAACTTCGTAATCGCGCAGCTTCCAGTAGGGGGGTGAAGTGATGACACAATCTATACTCTCCGCTGGAAAATAATCCAATACTTGTTGGCAGTCTCCCCATAATAACTCATATGGGCGTCTCCCTTCAATCATGGCTTGAATTTTACGCTTTAAATCAGTCATCTGGGTGCTTTACCTTTGACACTTCATGGTTAAAATAACTCTATATCGTGTAATTGTCAAATTTTAGATTGTATAAAATTACTTTGTCTTTAAATCTGATTTTCCCAACCACGAATTCTGTTGGCTATTGCAATGTATTCAGCATGCGGACGATCCGAAATTGCTGGTGGAAGCAAAATAATAGGTCGTAAATGTTGAGCAAAGTTATCTAATCCGGCGTCCTGTTTTATGCTTTGGAGGTAAGCAATTCGTTTCTCATTGAGTAGAATGAGGTAATCTTTTGTAATAGTTATCAATGCCTGATCATAAGCCCGGTGATGCAAAGCGCACAAGGCTAGGCCATTTCGAGTTTCATCTGTACTATGTTCATGATTCACCGGAATGATATGAGCAGCATCAACAAGTTTTAACTGAAGGCCACAGACAGCGCACTGAAAGTTATAAGCTGTTAAAATCCTGTTTTTAAAACTCGTCTCTCTCAGTTTCTTACGCACAGCAACCAGCGTGGTTCGACGTTCATTGTTGACGATCTGAATATCCTCTTCGTTGATTTCGGGGTGTTGGGCTACTGTATTTAAAACTGCCAAATCTTCTGTGGATTTACCAAAATCGTGTAATGCTTCGAGGTTTCGGATGTATTCAACAAAAAAGTCAGGACGAAAAGCTATAGCAATTTCCTCATTGCCTTTATCACAAGGGGAAAAGCCATGCACATAAGCATTCCTCAAATATTCTTCCCGGATTTGAATAGAAGGCGATTTACCCAAAATTCCTAAATGCTTTCTTACATCAAACCCGGCAAATACTCCTGCCTCTTGCCACCAGCCAAGTATAAGAGTTTTACCACCAATTTCTTGTTCAAAATGGTTAGTTCCGGTTATTTGAATTCGATACTCATTTTGCGGGCGCGCCTTGCCTCCACCGTGGGTGAGATACCAAACGTAAATACGGACTCTATAACTTTCATCTTCACGATATACCTGCATCCGAAAAGGATGAGCAGCTACGTTTGTCAGGTATATGACATTCCAACCAGAGTCAGTGATAGCCTTGACAACTTGATCGAGCAGATCATACTTTCGGTGTTGAGCCATTTCTGCCCCTCGCGGAAAACATGTCGTTGACTTCTTCAAATCTGTAGAGGCTACCTTGCAGATATGTTTCGTTTAGCTCAATTGCAATCCATCTTCTTTTCAGGATTTCAGCTACATATCCGGTTGTATTAGAACCGGCAAAGGGGTCTAGTACAACATCATCTTCATCTGTTAAAAAGTTGATAAAAAAGCGTGGAAATCCCTCAGGAAAACGAGCTGGATGAGGCTTTAATCCTGCTTCTTTGCAGCGCCTTAGGTAGGCACTGTTCGACTCTGTATTGGCTAATTCTAACAAGTTGGGCGGGATAGCTCCATTATTATCTTTTTGAAATTTTGTAGAAATATCGTGGCCACTTGGACGCAGTTTTGCTTTGTAACCATTTTTCAACAGCTGCTGCATACTCTCACTATAAGGCTTTAACACATTGCGATTATTTGCTTTTGGGTTTTCAGTAGTAGACAGCCACCAAACAACATTCACCGCATCTTTGACCCTGACTCTGCGTACCGTGACCCATTCGGCGGGAGTTGGAAGCCGGGAAGGGTTGTAGTGGTAAAAATCTTGGGCCAGGAAAAAACCTAATTCTTTGCATAATCGAACTAATAATTCAAATTGGTAGATAGTTCTTGTTGGATATCCTGGCAGATAAGCTCCACCTAAGTCAATAACTAATGAACCATCATCCCTCAATATCCGCTTAAACTCATAAGCAAATCTTAGAAACCATTCAACATATTCTTCAGCAGCTTTATTACCATATTCTTTTTTACGGGTAAGGGCGAATGGAGGGGAAGTTAATATTAAATTGATGCTTTTATCAGGTATGTACTGAATTAGTTCTAAACTATTTCCCAGATACGCTGCCCCAAAGTTTAGTTGGTAATAGGGTGACACCGGACATTTAATTAAGTCAGACACCGTTCACTCCTCTTGCCATTTTCATTGTCCTTGATTATAACATATATTCAGGTCGTAGAAAATTTGTTTCACCCTCTTCCTATCGAGGATATTAATTTCTTAACGACTCGCCGCCCTGTGGCTGTCGTGCTATAATATGCCTCAGAAATTGAATCCGGCCCGCCTGAAAACTCGCAGGCGGGTCGCCGCTTGTTATGGAGTGATATGTTAGACAAATTAGCCGCCGTCGAGGCGCGTTACAACGAATTACTTGAACTCATGGCCTCTCCGGAGGTGACCAGCAAGCCCGATTTGCTGATGAAGTACGGTCAGGAGCAAGCCAGCATCGAGAAACTGGTTGAAACTTACCGGCGTTACCAGGCTGTTTTGACCCAACTGGACCAAGCCCGCACCATGCTCGGTGATGGCCTGGATGAGGAGATGCGGGCTATGGTTAAGGAAGAGGTCGAAAACCTGGAAAACGAGCAGGATGCGCTTGAGCAAAAACTGCGGGTGATGTTATTACCCAAAGACCCCAACGACGAGAAAAACGTCATCGTCGAAATCCGGGCCGGGGCCGGCGGCGACGAGGCCGGCCTCTTTGCCGCCGATTTGTTCCGCATCTACACCCGCTACGCCGAAAATCAAGGCTGGAAAACCTCGGTGCTGAGCCGCAACGAGTCCGGTATTGGCGGCTTCAAGGAAATTATTTTTCAGGTCACGGGCCAGGGGGCCTATTCCAAATTAAAATACGAGAGCGGCGTCCACCGGGTGCAGCGTGTGCCAGAAACGGAGAGCGGCGGGCGCATCCACACCTCCACGGCTACGGTGGCGGTTTTGCCGGAGGTGGACGAAGTGGAAGTGGAAATTGACCCCAATGACGTGCGGATTGACATTTTCCGCTCGACCGGGCCGGGCGGCCAGAGCGTCAACACTACCGACTCGGCGGTGCGGCTGACCCACCTGCCCACCGGCCTGGTGGTAAGCTGCCAGGACGAAAAGAGCCAGTTGCAGAACAAAATCAAAGCCTTCAATATTTTGCGCGCTCGGCTGTATGATATGGAGCAGCAGCGCATCCAGGCCGAACACAGCGCCGCTCGGCGCTCGCAGGTGGGCAGCGGCGACCGCAGCGAGAAAATCCGTACCTACAACTTCCCCCAAACCCGCGTCACCGACCACCGCATCGGCCTGACCAGCTACCGCCTGGAAAATATTCTCAACGGCGAAATTGACGAGTTTATCGAAGCCCTGACCAAAGCCGACGAGGAAGAAAAGCTGCAAGAACTGGCGGCGGCGTGAAGCGTGAAGCGTGAGGCGTGGAAAGGTAAAACCGGTCAAGGTCCGGGTTTCGGGGGTAAGTTGATGGCTTCTCAGCGACTGCCTTATATCTGGGATTATGATCTGGATGAGGATCAATTTACTGAAATGTTAGCCGGCCGCTTAACCATTGGCCGGCTTGATCGTGATTGGGCGGCTGTTCGGCTGTTGGAATATGCCTCTTACGCCGATATTGTCCGCCTGCTTGGGTTTCGCTCGCTCATCCGGGGCTGGCCGAAGTGGCGCGAGCGGATTCGTTCACAAAGCCGCAGGCGAGGGTTCGATTTTTTGGTCGAGTGGTTGCCTGAGCATCATCCTGAGTTAATTTAATGGACAAAGCATTTTATTTAAATGTTTTCTATCCGTTTCAAGATGAAGTTTTACGAATACTCAATGAAGAAATTGAGACGGGTTTTTATTTGACAGGTGGTACAGCGGCTTCACGTGGATACTTGAATCATCGTTTTTCTGATGATCTGGATTTTTTCATAAACGATGATAATCGTTTTGGTCTCTGGTCAGAACGGGTGATCCAAAAGTTGTCGCAGCAAAGTAACTGGCGTTGTGATGTGTTACAAAAAGAGGAACGTTTTGTACGACTAAATCTTGCTCAAGGAGATGTCTTCTTAAAAATCGAGTTCATTAATGATGTACCCGCTCGAGTTGGGGAACCTTGGTCGCACCCAATTCTGGGTCGTCTGGATAGCGCAGAGAATATCTTGGCGAATAAACTGACAGCTTTGTTAGGCCGTGAGGAACCTAAAGATCTGGCAGATGTTTGGGGTTTCTGCTCACGAATGAATCTATCTCTCACTGCTGCTATTGAAGATGCCCAAAGTAAAGCCGCCGGTATATTTCCGGTTGATTTGGCCAGAATTCTCTGCTCGGTAAGCCGCTCCGATTGGGAGTTGGTACGTTGGATTGATGCCCCAACACCTGAACAGTTTATAGGCGATTTACAAGCGTTGGGTGAAAAGCTAATCCTCATCCCGTGACTTCACTTGGCGATATTTTAGAGAAAGCCATCCACCGTTTGGCCGCTGCTGGCTGCGATACCCCCCGGCTCGACGCCGAAGTGCTGCTGGCCCACAGTCTGGGCCGGGAGCGCACCTGGCTCTATCTCCATTTTTCAGACCCCCTGGACGAAAATCAAGCCAACAAAATTGAAGCATTGCTCCGCCGCCGGGAGCAGCGCGAGCCGGTAGCCTATATTGTAGGCCACAAGGAATTTTTCGGTTTGGAATTTGAGGTTAACCCTCACGTGCTTATCCCTCGACCGGAAACAGAACTGCTGGTTGAAACAGCCCTGGAGATTTACGATTTACGATTTACGATTTACGATTTCAATACGACCTCTGACAGTTCACAATTCACAATTGCCGACATTGGCACGGGCAGCGGCTGTATCGCTGTCTCCCTGGCGAAGCATCTGCCCTCTGTCTCAATTTTTGCCCTTGAAACTTCCCCCGCAGCATTATCACTGGCCCGGCGCAACGCCGAAAAACACGAGGTAGCCGATAGCATTACCTTTTTATCCGGCGATTTGCTGGCAAGGCTAACCGAACCGGTTGATCTCATTGTCAGCAATCCACCGTATGTCAGCCGTTCCGAACTGGCAGCGGCCATGCCGGAGGTGAGCCGCTACGAGCCACACCTGGCCCTCGATGGGGGCGAGGATGGGTTGGATGTGATTCGATTGCTGTTACCCCAGGCTAGAGAAAAATTGAAACCCGGCGGCAGCCTTCTGGTCGAGATTGGTTCAACCCAGGGGCCGGCGGTGAGGCAACTGGCCCAATTCCACTTTCCCGGTACGGCGGTTGAAGTCAGAAAGGATTTAGCCGGACTGGATAGATTGCTGGTGGTCAAAATATAAATTAGACATCATATCAATTTAATTGGGGAGCGTTTTTTACCCATCGTTTAGAGCAGGATTTCCAGAATTAAAGGATTTTGATCCTATCATTCAGATAATCCTGCTTTTTCCGGGTGACATAAGTCTAATCGGTATAATGTCTATTCTGTGATGTCGCTTGGTAAGTAGCCTGAGTAGCGTGGAACGTGTATCGAAGGGTGCGTATTGGCGACGACTTCCCCGTGGTGCAGCACCCTTCGATACGGCTCGCTTCGCTCACCTACTCAGGCTGCGTCCTGGGCCTGTCTAAGGGATGCCACTTACAGTTTGATGTGTGAAAAATCTTCACGCATCACGTATCATTTTTACTGGGCGGTCAGCCGTCAGCCGTCGGTGGTCGTCTTTGACTCCTTGCTTGCCTTATTTCCCTTTTTTTCTTTTTTTATTATACTAAAAGCCCTTTAGCGACAGTAACGGGCTAAGGCGTCGGTTTTGGGAACAACCGGCCCTTGTTTTTAGCCCACAGGCTTTGGCCGTTGGTATTTAGGAAAGGAGAAGACGAATTACGTATGTCGTCAAGCACTAAATCAAATCCACTCGTTCAGTCTTTTGAATCTGTTTTAGAGAGCCGAGTGGGCGGGGTGGTCATCAATTTTATTTTAATTCCGCTGCTTATTCTGAGCGCCTTACTCTTACCGCCAATTTCACTGGCGGACCGGTTGCTGAGCATCGGTTACGAGAGCATCGGCCGGGAAGGGGGGGCGATTCAGGACCCCGACGGAACACAGATTACTTTTTTGCCGGAAGGGGTTAGACGCTCCTTTCGGGTCAAGCTTGATGTAATTCCACGCAGTCTCTTTCTGGAAGGCTCAGCCGGCAACAGCCTGCTCACCGCCGCCGAAAGTATTCCGCCTAACCTGGTGATGAAAAGCCCTTTTTACCGGATTCAGGTCAAAGGGACCTCGCCCGAAGCGGTCATCCTGACCGTGCCTATCCCCAACGAGTCAGAACCTTATAACACGTTGGACCTGTACGCCTGGACCGGCGAAGTGTGGGAATGGCTGCCCAATCGCAAAATTGTCACCGAAGATATCATCGAGTCCGAGTTGGACTTTTTGCCGGAGTCGGTGGTGGTCATGCAAACCCATGCCATCAACCCCAATGTTTCCACCGATTACGCTCCGAATACGCCTTTACCGGATGGCATTAAAGACACCCTGGTTGAAATCAGCCCACAGGGACTTTACCTGGACGCCGACGGCCAGATTATGGGCGACCTGGGGACGCTGCCCCCCGAAATTCAAAATGCTTCCTTTACCGTCGTCCCCTCAATCCGTAATTGGAGCAGCGATGGTTCGATCCGGTCTGACCTGATTGACAATTTGCTGATTGATGCTGAAGCGCGCCAGCGGCACATTGAAGCTATTGTTGATCTGGTGCAGCGCAACGCTTATCAGGGTATTGATGTTGACTATCGCGGCATCAATCCCGATTTGCAGAAAGAGTTTACCTCGTTTGTACAGCAGTTGGATGCGGCCTTGCCCGACAACAAGCAGCTCTCAGTGCGGGTCGAACTGCCGCAGCAGCTTTCGGCGGAAGATTGGAATACCGGCGCGTACGATTGGCAGGCCATTGGCCGCATTGCCGATGTAGTCAAAGTGCCCACTTCGCCCGACCCCAAAGCCTACACCCAGGGCGGCCAGATGGAAGCCATGCTTAACTGGGCCGTCGGGCAAATCAACCGCTACAAAATTCAATTGTTACTCTCCACCCTCAGCACCGAGCAGGTTAACGGCGTGACCCGCGACATCACCTACCAGCAAGCCCTGGACCCCATCGGCGCGGTAACAATTGTCGGTGGGCAGAATATTGTCGCTCCCGGCCAGCCGGTAGACTTTACCCTGGCGGGCTTGCAAGCCTCCACCGGCATTCAGTTTGACGCCAACAGCGGTACCTACTGGTTTGCCTACCTCGATAGCAACAACACCCAGCGCACCGTTTATCTGGAAAATGCCGCCAGCATCGCTCGCAAGCTGCAATTTGTAGCCCAATACAACTTGCGCGGGGTAGCCGTGCAAAACCTGCTTAATGAAAAGAATGACGCCCAAATTTGGAGCGTTATCCGCAAATTCCTGGATTTGGTTATTCCCCCGGTCGAGAGCCAATACTCGGTGGTCTGGCGGGTGCAAAACCAGGACGGCGGAGTGATTGACGAAAAAGTGGTAGATTTGAGCAGCCCCAATTACCAATGGATTGCGCCCGAAGCCGGCGGCTCCTACGAGGTCGAAGCGGCCATTTCGTCCAGCCAGGATACAGCCGGAGCCGTGCCGCGTGGCAGCGTCGCCGTGTTGGTGGCGACCCCCACCCCGGAGCCGACCCCTACCCCGGAGCCGACTCCCACCCCGGAAGCCAGCCCCACCCCGGAGCCGGAGGTCGAAGTTGCCGAAGCTCCGGCTGAGGCGGCCCCTGCTGCTCCGGCGGCGCCAGCTCCAGCCGCCGCGCCGCCGCCGGCCGCCTCGGTCAGCGTGCCGTTTGGCTACGGCATTCAGGTGGACCCACGCGGCAATACCAGCGCCAATATCGGCCATCTTAAAGCCATTGGCTTCAACTGGGTCAAATTCCAGATGGCCTGGAAAGATTTTGAACCGACCCCTGGCGGCTATTCCTGGGGCTTCTGGGATGAAGTGATTGGGGCGTATGCCGCCAATGGCATCAAAGTAATGGCTAGCATCCCCAAAGCGCCCAGCTGGGCGCGCCCTAGCGGACAATGTGGGGACCCAGGCGCGGAAGGTCCGCCGGCCGACCCGGCCAAGTATGCGGAGGCTGTCGCCCGCGTGGCTGATCGCTATCGTGGAAAAGTCCTAGCGATTGAAATTTGGAATGAACAGAACCTATGGTATGAAGCGGGTGGAAAGGGATGTATCAATCCTGCGGCGTATGTGCAGTTGCTCCAACTCTCTTATACGGCTATCAAATCGGTCAACCAGGATATGATCGTGATTAGCGGCGCGCTGACCCCAGCAGGTAATGTGGGAGATGCAGCAATGGATGATATTGATTATCTGAATGCTATGTACGCTAATGGAGTCAAAGGTTATTTTGATGTTTTGGGAGCGCATCCTAGCGGCTATAACTGCCCGGCAGATGGTGATTGGCAAACTGTTCAAGACTCAACTGCAATGAGTTTCCGTGGGCCTTTTGATAATCGGCATCACAGTTGGTGCTTTAAAGGAACCATGGAAGGCTATCGTAACGTAATGGTGGCAAATGGGGACGGCGATAAAGCCATCTCGCCTACCGAATTTGGCTGGGCTGTCTCCGGAAATCCTCAACCTGGCTATGAATATGCTCGAGATAATACCTACGAGGAGCAAGCCAAATGGATAGTTCAGGCTTATCAAATGGCTAAATCGTGGGGGTGGGTTGGCCCTATGTTCCTATGGAATTTAGATTATGGAGTAACTGCTCCTGGCACTGAACTTGCTAACTTTGGCATTATTAATACACCTGCCTACAATGCCTTAGCTACTATGCCAAAGTAAAATAAGTTATAGTAGCGACTTTAGTCGTCATTACACGGCAAAAACGACTAAAGTCGTTACTACGAATTCATAGTCTTGCGTTGATAGAAACCAAAAATTTGTGAGGAATAGGGTGATCTTTTGAGTGGCATGGATAAATATGGCATAAGCCTGCTGTGGTCACATTTATCTCATCGAGGGGCAATAGCTAAATATCTATTGTAATAATTCTGCAACTTCCAGTATTGTTTCTTCGTCTACTTGACCAACAATGGTGAATCCAACCTTATTCTTCTGCCATTGAAGTACCCGTGTACCGACCGTTGGCTCTAATAAGGTGGCTTGGCTATCGTGTATTTGTACCTGTTTCCCCTCTATTATTTCTTCGTGTTCATGTTCATGCTTGGGTTCCCCTATCATTTCTTCATGTTCGTGCTCGAGTTCCTTTATTTCATCTAGCAGTGGCATTTGAGTGATAGTCAAATCACCTGAAGCACCTTTGTAAATCAAATGGACCCACACCGAACTGTCATAAGTATCTAATGCTGGCCATTTGGTCAACTGAACTTCTTGAAGGCTGAATCCCTTTGGCATTTTTGTTGGTATTAAGATTGGGAATTTTGCAACCTGACGTGCTTCCTCTATCGTTACTGTTTCTGATATCCCCTCTATTACTTGTACTTCTGATGCTTCCTCTGACGATCTGAAAGAGAGCTTTGTTAGAGCGCTACATCCCGTCAATACTTCTATCAAAGCTAACAAGATGATAATAATAGTAAATCTATATTTCACTGTGAGACATTCTCCTTACCCTGGAACCCCTTTTTCCATTTAGAACTTATGAGGACAAATTGTTTTGTGTATTGATAGGAGTAAGCCCGAATTAATTAGGAGTTGTTAAAATTATCAGTTCAGTGTAACGTTGCATATTTTTCCCACATCACCATGTGCCTTGCCGCCACTATTCCAGTAATGGGCATATTGATGCACATGATTACTACCCTGTTGGGAGTGAGCAACAAACACAACAATATATGACCCTTCTGATCTGGAGCTATGTCCGCAGTAGGAACTACTATGGGCCTCAACAGATTTCACAAATCCTATGGTCAATGTTAAAGCTAATAGAAATGTCAAACATATAAAAAGTAAGATTCTTTTCTGGAGTATATTCTTCAATGGAGTAACCATTTTTTAAAATATTTTCCTTTCAGTTAAACTATCTATTAGATGATTGGGTCTACTATATTGTAATTGCTACTCCTATCAATGCCATCTTACTGTAGCATAGAAACTAAATACTCACAAAACACAAAACAAAGGCGCTCATATAGGATTCTAGGTGAAAAGGGGAATATGGTATACTCTGACCATAAATTGTCATAAAAAGGAGATAGAC
>JAKLJP010000046.1 GCA_023151115.1 Anaerolineae bacterium | reverse complement strand
GAAATCTTTAGAATTCAGTACATTTAGCAATGGTCTATCCGTGACCTTCCTAATCCCATTTAGTGAACTCAGTGCCCACTCGTTCATATTGGGAATATATCATTACGGTAAAGCACCCAGCTATGACAGGCCGTGAACAAGAGGTTCAAGCGGCTCTCCAAACTCCCGATCAAATTCGAGTGAGCCGAAGTGACCCCAACGTCTATCTATTTTACAAATCCGAGAAAGTAAGCCGTTGGGTCTGTGCCGTCGCCAAACGGCTTAATGACGAAGGATTTTTGATTACGACCTATCCGACCGATGCGATCAAGGAAGGAACAAAGATATGGCCCAAGTAAAAGTATATTATGATAAACTCGGTAATACGCTAACCGTCTGGTTTGATGATCCACGGAAAGAGTATCTCAGTGAAGAAACGGGGGAAGAAGTGATTTTAATGAAAGATAAAGCCGGGCGGGTCATCGGGTTTGAAAAGTTAAATTTCACGATGGCTGAGACGGAACAGTTGCAAGTGGCCTTTGAGGCAATGGCTGTTTGAGTGTTCGAATGAGGTTAGCCTTAGCAAACACCCCCAACAAACAAGCGTTTTGCCTGAATCGTAACCGGCCAGGAGGCTCATGTCAAAACTCTACCATGAACTGGCGCAGTGGTGGCCTTTGCTCTCGCCGCCGGAGGATTATGAGGACGAAGCCGATTTTTTTAAGCGGCTGTTTTTAGAGGCCGGCCTGCCCCCCGCACCAGCCTTGCTGGAGTTGGGTTGTGGGGGCGGCAACAATGCCTTTTATCTCAAATCCTTGTTTGCTCAAGTGACCCTGACCGACCTCTCCCCGCAGATGCTGGCGGTCAGCCGCGGCCTCAACCCCGAATGTGAGCACATCGAAGGGGATATGCGCACCCTCCGGCTGGGCCGCCTATTTGATGCCGTCTTCATTCACGACGCCATTGATTATATGACCACCCTCGCGGAGTTACGCCAGGCCCTGGAAACAGCCTTTAGCCACTGCCGGCCTGGAGGCGTGGCAGTGTTTGTGCCCGACCATGTGCGCGAAACGTTTGAACCCTCAACCGAGCACGGCGGTACAGACGGCCCGGAGCGAGGCCTTCGCTATCTGGAATGGAGTTATGACCCCGACGACAGCGATACCACCTACACCACCGATTACGTTTATCTCTTGCGGGAAGGCCAGCAAATGGTGGGGGTTGAGCATGACCAGCATCGCTGCGGCCTATTTCCGCGGGCCGAGTGGTTACGCTTATTAACCGAGGTGGGCTTCCAACCCCAAATCGTTCAGGATGCCTACGAGCGCGATATTTTTGTGGCGCGCAAGCCCAATCTCTAAATTATATGTAAACTGCTCAGGCCTGTCATTTCGACCCGCAAAGCGGGGAGAAATCTCCAACACCTTACTTTTAGTGTACCCCGAAGATTTCTCGACCTTCGGTCTCGAAATGACATGAGGCTGAGTAGTTACAATTCTATTAAAAATTAGCCGCCAAAATTTGAGCCGAGTTGTTGGCCATGTCAATAAACGGCTGGCCGTACAGGGCAATCAGCAGGGTCATAATCAGGGTGACGGCCACCACTCCGCCCATCACCAGCCCGGGCCGAATAGGCGACTCATCCGGCCCGGAGGCAAAAAAGACCAGCCGGGCCACGCCAAAATAATAGTAAACCGAGATAACGCTGTTGAGAATACCAATACCGGCCAGCAGATAAAGGCCCTGGTTGACCGCCGCCCCAAAAACGAACAGTTTGCCCATAAAGCCGCCGGTCGGGGGGATGCCAATCAGGGAGAGGAAGAAGACCAGCAGGGCGAGGCTCAAAAAGGGCGAGCGGCGGATCAAGCCGGCGTAATCCGAAATGTTGGCCGTGCCCATTTTATTCTCCAAAATAATGGCCACGGTAAAGACGCCCAGGTTGGTGAACAGGTAGGCAAAGAGATACAGCAAAATACCGTTGACCCCATCGAAAGCGCCGCCGGAGGACTGCGACGTCCAGGCAGCCAGGCCAATCAACATATAGCCGGCCTGGGCGATGCTGGAATAGGCCAGCATGCGCTTCATATTAGTTTGCCACAGGGCCACCAGATTGCCGACGGTCATGGTCAAGATGGCAATCAGCGAGAGAATAACCGTCCAGTTGACGCTGTAAGCCGGCAGGGCCACGGTGAGGATACGAATCAGCACGGCGATACCGGCGGCTTTGGGACCAACCGAAAGAAAGGCCGTGACCGGGGTCGGCGCGCCCTCGTAGGCGTCGGGGGACCATTGGTGGAAGGGGACCAGGGCAATTTTGAAGCCCAGGCCGGTTAAAATCATCATTACCGTGCCGACCACCAGCAGCGGGCTAACCGACGCATCGGTCAGGGCGCTCTGAATCGTCGCCAGGTCAACGCTGCCGGTCAGACCGTACAGCAGCGAGAAGCCGTACAGCATCACCCCGGAAGCCACCGCGCCGTACAGAAAATATTTGACCGCCGCTTCGGTCGAGCGGGTATCTTGCCGTAGATAGCCGGTCAGGATATAGCTGGTGATGGACAGAAATTCCAGGGCCAGGTAAATCATTATCAAATTGGTAGCGGCGGAGAGCAGCATCAGGCTCAACCCTGCCAGCAGCGTCAGTACGAAAAACTCACCCCGGAAGGGGGAACGGGCATTGATGTAATCCACCGCGCTCAAACCGACCAGGGCGACGGTGAGGGTGGACAAAACCTTAAAGAAAAGGGCCAGGGTGTCCACGGCCAGCATGGGTACTAAATTGCCGGCATCGGTGGCGATGCCGAAGGTATCACTGGCCGCTCCGCCCCACCAGATATTCATGGTCGCCACGAGGGCCGCAATCGCCCCGGCTACCGCCAGCCAGGGGATTAGGGTAACGCTGCGCCGGTCGCCCTTCCACATAATGTCCAGGGTTAGCAAGACAAAGGCGACGGCAGTGATGATAATTTCAGGCAGAAGTAATAATAAATCGTTCAATTTTCACCTCTTGGGTGGGGAGGGGGTGAAGGATACTTTTATTTAGCCTCTTGTAGCCGCTCAACCAACCACAAGTTTACCAGGGTTTCAGGTAAAACACCCCGCGCATGCGCTTGAGCCTCAACTTGAGCATAAACATCCGGGTCAAGTGTAACTCGCCGCCGCCGTATTGCCCTGATTTCAAATTCGACTTCGTGGGTTTGATCCCAATAATCGGCCAAACTGTGAGTATCCCAAAACTCGGCAATCTCTTCTATCGTACCTGCTTGGGAGATACTCGTCTTTTGCACATCATCTTTTTCGCTCATAATATCTTCGCTCTTTCTTATCCATATCTCGCGCGCTCAAAATTAAAGCCGTATTAGCCCCCTTGTGAATAAAAAACACGATCAAGTACCGGCCTGCATCTGTCTGCCCGCTCGCTGAGTAAACGTCTTCACCCGACCTATAGCCTGTTTCGACAAAACGATAACGAGGACGGTTAAAAAACAATTCCTCTACTTCATCTTGAAAAACACTATGCTTGACCACCAATTTTTCGAGGATGTCAGGTAACCAGATGAAGTCATCAATATACATTGGATTATAAAAATTATTTCAGCCGATAGCAACTACCGCAACGCCTCTAAAATCAACACACTGGTGGCATTGATGGTGTTCAGCAGAAAGGAGGGAGCAATACCCAGCACAATCATGCCGACCAGCAGCGGGGCCATCGTGACCAGTTCAAAGGGGGCGATGTCTTCGGCAAAGGCCCAGCCGTCGGGATGGTCGGCGTCCTTTCTATGGAACAGATTATGCCACTTATGCTCGTTAAACTCGCCCAGAAAGACAAATTGGATGATCTTGTACAGGATGTAGGCGGCGGTCAGCACAATAGCGATGATGCCGACCATAGCAAAGACCGGCATAATATGGAACGCGCCCCGGAAAACCAGGAACTCACTGATAAAGCCGGCCAGCCCCGGCAGCCCCAGCGAGGCAAAGGCCGTGACCATCATCACCGCGTAATAGGCCGGCAGTTTGGCCGACAGGCCGCCAAAGGCCTTCAAATCGCGGGTGTGGGTGCGCTCGTAAATCACGCCGACCAGGAAGAACAGGCCGCCGGTAATCAGGCCGTGATTGACCATTTGCAGCACCGCCCCGTTCAGGGCAATCGCCCGGCTGTTATCTACCGCCACCGACGATTCGGGATAAAAAGCCACCGAGGCGGCCAGGCCGAGAATGAAGTAGCCCATGTGGCTGACCGACGAATAAGCAATCAACCGCTTCAAATCCCACTGGGCCAAGCTGACCAACGCCCCGTAGATCATACTGATAATACCCAGCGTGGCGATGATATACGCCATATTCTGGAATACACCGGGAAAGAAGGGGATGAGGATGCGGATCATGCCGTAGCCGCCCAGTTTTAGCAGGATACCTGCCAGGATGACCGAGCCGGCGGTGGGCGCGGCGGTGTGGGCATCGGGCAGCCAGGTGTGGAAGGGCCACAGCGGGACTTTGATGGCAAAAGCGACAAAAATTGCCCAGAAAGCGACCGTCGCCAGGGCCAGATTGTCGCCAAAAACCGGCGCTTGGGCGGCGATTTCCGGGATTTGCCAGGTGCCGGTATTGAGGTAGATGCCGATAAAAGCTAAGAGCATCGCCACCGAGCCGACCAGGGTGTAGATAAAGAATTTGATAGCCGAATATTGCGGCCGGTCTTTGGGCAAACCCCAAATGCCGATGAGCAGGAACATCGGTACCAGCCCGATTTCCCAGAAGAAGTAGAACAACACCAGGTCGAGAGATACGAAGACGCCCAGCATACCCATTTCCAGGGCCAGGAACAGGGCAAAAAACTCTTTGACCCGTTTGTGGATGACCCGCGCCGAGTACCACAGCGAGAGGGTGGTCAGCAGCGTGGTCAAAACCACCAGCGGCAGGCTCAGGCCGTCAACGCCCAGGTGGTAGAATACATTTATCGCCGGAATCCAGGGCGCATTCTCCACCGCAAAATATTCGCCGGAGTCATTGTAAAGATACCACAAGATCAGCGACAGAACCAGAGGTACCAGGCTGACCACAATCGAGAGATTTTTGATCAATTTTTCCTGGCTTCCAGGTATCAGCATGATGATAATGGCGCCGAGCAAGGGGACAAAGGTGATTAAACTCAGATAGGGTAATGTCTCCATTAAGGTTGCTTCTCCTCTGAAAATAGCTTGTTTGTAGTAGCGACTTCAGTCGCTTATAGGTTTGGACGACTGAAGTCGTCACTACGAACAATTTGTACCGCTGGTCCGTGAACACTCCTCAGACCAAAAGTTATGCTACGAAGTCGGCAGCGAGGCCACCCCCGCCGCGCCGCCCGTCCAGAGCAGCAGGTAAATGCCAATCAAAATCAACAGGCCAACGACCAAAATCAAAAGATAATTTTGGGCGCGACCCGTCTGGAGCAGGCGCAGTTGACCGCCAAACCAATTGAAGGCGTTGGGGATGCCGTTGACAAAGTAGCCGTCCACCCCATACTTATCGAAAACTGCCGAACCATCGGCCAGGAGGCTGGTGAAGCGGCCAAAGAAGTTGACAATCGGGTTGATGACCCAGTCGTAATCAAACTTGGCGCACAGCGTTGCCAGGGCCACGGTGGGATAAATCAGCAGACCGCGATAAATCTCGTCGAGGTAATATTTGTTGTAGAGGATGGCAAAAATCGGCTTGCCGATGACCGGGATGGTTTGGATCGGGTCCAACTCCTCGGCGGTGCGGCGGCGGGAGTAGAGCCACCCTCCAAAGAAGAAAGACACAATCGCCAACAAAGAGGAGGTGATGGCGACCTGGGGCACAAAAGTCCCCGGTGCAAAGTTCAGGCCCGGCGCGGCTTCTTCGGCCATCAGATGCACTTCACCGGCAAAGCCGTGCAGCCAGCCGCCAAAGGGAACATGAATACCAAAAACTTCTTCGGGGATATTGATAAACCCGATAAAAAGGGCAAAAAAGGCCAGCACGATTAGCGGCATGGTCATCCGCCACCCCGGCTCAGCCGCATTTTCAGCCAAGCTGGTGCGCGGGCGGCCAAAAAAGACCAGGCCAATCTGGCGGCCCATGTAGAAAGCGGTGAAAATTGCGCCCACTGTACCGGCAATATAAATCCAAAAAGCCAGAGGTTCGGAGCGGTGGAGAAAGGCTTCAGCCAGAATCTCATCCTTGCTCCAGAAGCCGGCCGTCAGCGGAAAGCCAATCAAGGCCAGCGTTCCACACAGATAAGCAATAAAACTGGGCATCATCTTATGCCGTAACGCGCCCATATTCCGCATATCCTGTGGATCGGGGTGAGCCGGATGAGATGCCTGGTGGTCGTGTTCGTCGTGATGGGGATGCGCGTCGTCGTGGCCGTGCGCGTGCGCCGCGTGAATTTCGTGTTCCATGGCGTGGATGATCGAGCCGGAGCCGAGGAAGAGCAGCGCCTTGAAAAAGGAATGGGTCAGCAGGTGGAAGATACCGGCTACAAAACCGCCCAGGCCCAAGGCCATCATCATATAGCCCAACTGGCTAATGGTCGAGTAGGCCAGCACCCGTTTGACATCATACTGGGCCACGCCGATAGTCGCGCCCATCACTGCCGTAATCGCGCCGATAATGCCGACCCATTGCAGGGCCGGGCTGTGTTCCATCGTTGCAAAGAGCGGCAGCATGCGGGCCACCAGGTAGACCCCGGCGGAAACCATTGTGGCTGCGTGGATGAGGGCGGAAACGGGCGTGGGGCCTTCCATCGCGTCGGGCAGCCAGACGTGCAGCGGGAATTGGGCGCTTTTGCCCACCGCCCCGCCGAAGATGAGCAGCGCACTCAGGGTCGCCACCGGGATGCCCCACAGGGTGATTTCGGTCAGGTGTTCCAGCATTTCGGGGGCAAAAATTTCGCGGAAGCTCAGGGTGCCGCTGACGCTCCACAAAATCATCATCCCGGCAAAAAGCATCACATCGCCAATCCGGGTGGTCATGAAGGCTTTCAGCGCCGCCAGCTTGGGCGGGATTTTGTCCGGCCCGGCGTATTTCCAGAATTGGAGCACCTGGATCAGGTTACGCGGTGTGGCTACCTTGTCGGCGTCGGGGTAGGTTTTCTCAAACCAGAAGCCGATGAGCAGGTAAGAACACAGGCCCATAATTTCCCAGGAGATAAAGAGCAGCAGCAGGTTGTCGGCAATGACCAGCATGAGCATGCCGGCGGCAAAGAGGGAAACGTAGGCAAAAAAGCGGGAGTAGCGGCCAAATTCGGCCTCGTAGCCTTCCATGTACTCCGAGGCATAGATGAAGATGAGGGTGCAGACAAAGGGCACCATAAAGAGCATAGCGGCGGTAAAGCCGTCTACGGCAAAGCCGGTGTTGAAAACGGTGAAGCCGGTGGGTATCCACTCAACGGGCAGACTCCAGCCGTCAATGTGGATGCCGTGATGAGCGTCGGCCATAAATGCACCGATGGTGTTGAACACAATCGCCCAGGCGTGGACGGTAGATAAGGCGATCATCGCAATGGCCAGGCCAGCGCTGCCTTTTTGGCTGCGGTTCAAGCCGAGGATGATGGCGACAAAGGCCAGTAGGGGATAGATCGGGATGAGCCAGATGTAATCAAAGAAAAAGTTCATCGTCAATACCTTTGTTGACAATTGAACATTGACAATTGGCTATTGACCGTTGGTAATTGTCAATAATTAATTGTCAATAATCAACGGTTAATTTTTGAGAATATCCAACTCTTCCACCACGGCCGAGTGGCGGCGGCGATAAACAGCAATCACGATGGCCAGGCCAACGGCGGCCTCGGCGGCGGCGACGCTGATGACGATGATCGCAAAAATCTGGCCGGCGACATCGTTGGGGGAAATGTAACGCCAGAAGGCCACCAGGTTGATATTGACCGCGTTGAGAATCAGCTCCACGCCCATCAAAATACCGATGGCATTACGGCGGGTCAGCGCCCCATACATGCCAATGCTAAAAAGCGCCGCCGAAACGGTGAGCCACCAGGATAAAGGAATGGTTGTCATACTTGCTCTATCTCCAATTTTTGTAACGACTCAGCCACAACCTCACATGAGCCTTGCGACCGCTGACAGCAGACCGCCGACCGCCAAAATTTATCTCACCACCCGGCTTTTCGGCGGTCATTCTGCCGCCGTTTTCTCACGGGCCAGAATGATGGCCCCAATCAGCGCCACCGACAACAGGATACCGACAACTTCAAAGGGAATAAGATAACTGCCCAAAAAGGCCAGACCCAGTTGGTTGACCACATCGCCGCTCGGTTCGGCTTCGGTAACCGGCCAACTGATTGAGCCAACCACAGCCAGCAGCATGACAAACAAGACAATCACCACCGGCCCGGCGACCCACCACTGCTGGTTGGCCTGGCTCTGCCCGGCAGCCATCATCCGGCGCGAGAACATAATCGCAAACAGCACCAGCACGGCAATGGCCCCAACATACACAAACAACTGGACCACCGCCAAAAAGCCGGCGTTGAGCAAAACGTAGTAACCGGAGACGCCAAAAAAGGACAAAATCAGGTACAGCGCGCTGTGGAACAAGTTCCGGCTGGTAACAACGCCCAAGGCCCCGCCGATGGTGCAGACGGTCATAGCCCAAAACACAATTTCAACCAGGGGGATTTGCGACGGATCAAACATTGCTGGATCAAAAGGCATAAGCAAACCTCGGGATAGGGAGTAAGGAGTAGGGAGTAGGGAGTAGGGGAAAAACCCTTACTCCTTACTCCCTACTGCCTGTTTCTACTTTCCACTGGCCGCAACCGGCTCAACGGAGGCGACGGCGCGCAGGCCCTTGCTGCGGCTGCGGCGGGCTGCGGTGGAGACGAGCGCCACCGCAGCGGCGGCCACCAATATATTCATCACTAACAACGCCACCACTTCACCCGGCGTGCCCAGGGCACTGAGGGGGCCGGGTTCGACCGGCACACCGGCGCTGCTGCCGGGCGCAAACAACCTGACCACGACGGCCACGCCAATCAGCAAGACCAGCGACAGCGGCACCAGAAATTTCCAACCAAAATCAAGCAGGTGGTCAATGCGGAAGCGGGGCAGCGTCCCCCGGAACCACATCAGCACAAACACCACCAAAAAGACTTTGATAATTAGTGAAATCAGGCCCCAAATTGGGCCAAACGGCCCCGGAATGGCAGCCACATCAATAAAGGGAATCTGCCAGCCGCCCAAAAACAGCACCGCGCAGAAAAACGACAGGGCAAACATGTGGACATATTCGCCGATCATGAACATGCCAAACTTGATGCCGCTGTACTCGGTGTGAAAACCGGCAATCAACTCCGACTCGGCCTCGATCAGGTCAAACGGCGAGCGGCCCGTCTCGGCGATACCGGATAGGAAAAAGATCAAAAAGACCACCGGCAGCGAAACAATGTACCACATCCCACTCTGAGCCTCGATAATATCTACCATAGACATCGAGCCGGCGGCGAGGGTCACAATAATCAAGGCCACCACCATCGGGATTTCGTAGGTCAGCAACATGGCCACCACTCGAAACGCGCCGAGCAGGGCATATTTATTATTGGAAGCCCAGCCACCCATCAGGATAGACAGCGTGCCAAAACCGCCAATCGCCACAATATATATCAGCGCCACATTAAGGTCGGCCCCCACAAAACCGGGCGCAAAAGGGATCACCGCAAAGACCATAATCGCCGAAATGACCGACAGGCCGGGGGCAATATTGTAAACAATGCGGTCGGCGGTGGCCGGGGTGATATCCTCTTTGGTGAACATCTTGATCATATCGGCAAAGCCTTGCAGCAAGCCAAACGGCCCGGCCCGGTTCGGCCCAATTCGGTCCTGGATGCGGGCAATGATTTTGCGCTCCAGCCAGGTCAGGATGATCAACATGGCCGGGGCCACCACCGCAATAATACTGGCCAACACCAGGTGCATAATAAAGCGGGCTACGCCTTCGTCAATCAGCGGGATATTCAGGCTGACAATATAATCTATAATTTCTTGCATAAACTAATCTCCCGAAGGACAGAAGATAGTAGATGGAAGATAGAAGATAGTAGATAGAGCCTTGTTTTCTATCTACTATCCTCTATCTTCACTTCACTACCACCATTGCATCGCGCCTTTACGCCAGGCATAGAGCAGGCCATCAAAAAGGAGCACAATAAAAACGGCGGCCCAGATTAAAGCATACAGAGGCAACTGGTTCAGAGCGACGGCAAAGGGGAACAGAAAAATGGCCTCGACATCAAAAACGACAAAAATGATGGCGTAAATGTAGTATTGGGCCTTGAACTGCACCCAGGTATCACCGATGGTTTCGATACCGGACTCATAAGTTTCTTGTTTGGCAGGGTTTGGCTTTTTGGGCCGGAGCGCCCAGGCAATGATGAGGGTGACAATGGGGATGGTCAGCGTGATGAAGCCCAGTACGCCGATAAACTCGAAGTCCTTTAGCACGACATTCCTCCTCCTTGAAGCGACTCGTCCCTCTGGCAGCGCGACGATTATAGCATGCTTCAAAATGTAGACAAATTCTTATCTTATGTGAATCTACGGGACGGCAAAATCATAACACACTTTGCCCCAATGGAAAAATCACCTTGTTCTATTTATCACAACAAAATGACCCTCTGGGAGACATTCGCCCGACGATAGCGGCAATGGTATAATTTTGGCATTGGAGTCCAAGCCCTGGTTTGGAAAGATCAAAGCAAGCTTTGGACTCCATCTCCAACCGAAATTGAACACACCCTAAAAAAAAGATCCAACATGTAGGCCAATAAAAAATGACCAACCTTCCAACCTTCCAACCTTCCAACCTTCCAACCTTCCAACCCTCCACCGCTTGGGACTCTCACCTCCTGTCCCGGCGCGGCCATTTGCTGCAAAGTTGGGCCTGGGGCGACTTAAAAAGCCGCTTCGGCTGGTCCGCCGTACGAGTTCAAACTCAAGTGGGTGAGGCTACCGCCCAAATTCTCTTTCGCCGCCTGCCTCTGGGCTTGACCCTGGCCTATGTTCCCAAAGGTCCCCTGGTAGATTGGACCGACAGCGAACAATGCCGCGCCCTCTTTTCCCTGATCCACGCCGAAGCCAAGAAACGCCGGGCAATTCTGCTCAAAGTAGAACCGGATGTGTGGGCTAACGACCCTCGCCCCGTCGCTGGCGCGACTCCCCTCTCCCTGGGAGGGAGAGGGGTTGGGGGAGAGGGTCGCCCAGCCCTCCGCTTCCTCCAAACCTCCGGCTTCCGCCCCGCCGACTCCATCCAGCCCCACACCTCGTTAATAATTGACCTCAGCGGCGATGAGACAACCATCCTGGCGGCGATGAAACAAAAAACCCGCTACAACATCCGCCTGGCCGAAAAAAAGGGCGTCGTCGTGCGGGTGGGCAACGCCGCTGATGTTGGCATCTTCTACCAGCTTGCCCTCGTTACCGCCGCCCGCGACGGTTTTGGTGTTCACAGCCTTGATTACTACCAGGCCGCCTACAGCCTCTTTGCCCCAGATCGCTGCGCTCTGCTCATCGCCGAATTTCAAGGCCACCCCTTGGCGGCGCTGCTGGTCTTTAGCTTCGGCCAGGAGGCTTATTATTTTTACGGCGCGTCGGCCAACGAGCACCGCAATTTAATGGCCCCCTATCTGCTGCAATGGGCAGCCATGCGCTGGGCCAAAAACCAGGGCTGCTTTCGTTATGACCTGTGGGGCATCCCCGACGCCGGCCCCGCTACCCTGGAAGCTGAATTTGAGCAGCGCCACGAGGGACTGTGGGGCGTCTACCGCTTCAAGCGCGGCTTCGGCGGACAGTGGGTCCAGAGCCTCGGCGCGTTTGATTACGTCTACAATCCCCTCCTCTATCAAATCTACAAATGGCGGCGCGGCACGCGCATCACTTAAAAAGACCGCCGACAACTGACCGCTGACCGCAGAAATATTGTCATCCTTCCATTTTCTATCTTCCACCTTCCACCCTCTATCTTCCATCCTCTATCTTCTATCCTCCATCTTCCGTCCCCTGATTTTCGTTTGACTTGACCCCTACTTTATGGTATGATTCCGTGCAAATTTTTAGCACTCACAACCTTAGAGTGCTAAAACACCGTTAACAACTATGGCTGACAACCTTTTATCTGAGCGACAACAGATAGTTTTGCGCTTGGTGGTGCAAGAGTATATCCAAACCGCCTTGCCGGTCAGCTCTAAAACGATTACCGCAGAGTACCCGGTTGGGGTCAGTTCGGCCACCATCCGCAATGAAATGGCGGCGCTGGAGGACAAAGGCTATTTAATGCAGCCTCATACCTCCGCCGGACGAGTTCCCACCGAATTGGGCTATCGGTACTTTGTCGAAAAGCTGATGGAAAAGGCTGACCTGCCGCTGGAAGAACAGCGCATGATTAGCCACCAATTCCACCAGTCCCGGCTAGAGCTTGACCAGTGGCTGCGCCTGAGCGCGGCGGTTTTGGCTCGCACCTCGCATAACGCTTCATTAGTAACCGCGCCCAAAAGCGAGCGCTGTTATCTGAAGCACGTCGAATTGATCTCGCTGCGAGATAATTTGGTTTTGCTGATTCTGGTGCTGCAAGGTGGCACACTCAAACAACAAATTTTAGAACTGGACAACCCGGTTGATCAGGATGAACTTGGCCCGATAGCCCAACAACTGACCGGTCTCTGGGCCGGCTTGAACGCCCCTGAGATTGCTGCGACCACCACCGCTCTCACCGGCCTGGCGGCTACCGTGAGCGAAGTGGCCGTGGATACGATGCGCCGCATTGACGCCCGCCGCAGCAGCGACATTTATCACGACGGCCTGCTCAACTCGCTCAACCAGCCAGAGTTCCGCCATCGAGAAGGCGTTCAGCAAGTCATCCGGGCGCTCGAAGAGCGGCAGTTAGTCGAACAGTTGGTCGGCGAAGCGTTGCAGCACGGCGGGGTCCAGATCATCATCGGCGGCGAGGGCAAGTGGGAAGAGCTGTCGGAGGTGGGGATTGTGCTGGCCCGCTACGGTATTGATGATACAGTGGCCGGAGCCATGGGCGTCTTAGGCCCGGTGCGCATGGCTTATGGCCGGGCGGTCTCGGTGGTGCGGTATATGTCGCACCTGATGAGCGACCTGATTAGCGACCTTTATGGGTATAAAAGCCAATAAAATTGTGAATTGTAAATTGAGAATTGTGAAAGAGCCTCTAAAACCAATCCGTTCACAATTCAATATTCACCATTCACAATTAGTTGGAGGAAGATTATGCCAAAAAAGAAACACAAGGACCAGGTGATGGAAGAACAAATTTTGGAAAATGAAACTGTGGCGGCCAAAGAGGCCGAAACCAGTGTCAGTGATAATGGCACGGCTAAAGAGGTAGAAACACCCCCCGCGGCAGAGACGCCCACTTTGGAACAACAACTGGAGCAGGCCCGGCAAGAGGCAGCTCAAAATTTGGATGGTTGGCAGCGGGCGGCGGCTGAGTTAGCCAATTACAAACGACGCCAGGAAGAGCAACAAAAGTTACAGCGCGACATGATCAAGGCTGATGTGCTACAGGGCGTCATCAGCGCGTTAGATGATCTGGACTTGGCTTTTCAAAATGTGCCCGCTCAACTCGACGGCCAATTGGTCGGTTGGGTTGAGGGCTTCCGCCTGGTCCAGCGCAAGCTGGATAAAATCTTGGACGATCAAGGGGTCAGCGTGATCAATACCAGCGGCGCGTTTGACCCCAACTTGCACGAAGCTGTCAGCCACGAGGACAGCGCCGATCACGAAGAAGGCCAGATCATTGGCGAGCTGCGCAAGGGGTATCAAATTGGCAATCGGGTGATTCGCCCGGCCTTGGTGCGAGTAGCAAAATAAATGGAAGATTGGAGAATTGGAAGGTTAGTAAAAATTCCAACCTTCCAACCTTCCAGCCTTCCAACTTCTTAACATATCTCATCCCTTTAGAATGATTATAGGAGTACCAGATTATGGCAAAAATTTTAGGCATTGACTTGGGTACCACCAACTCGGCCATGGCCGTGATGGAAGGCGGTGAGCCAACCATTATTCCCAACGCCGAAGGCAACCGCACCACCCCCTCGATTGTGGCGGTCAACCCCAAAACCGGCGAGCGGATGGTCGGGCAGGTGGCCAAGCGTCAGGCCGTTACCAACCCCAAAAACACCATTTTCTCGGTCAAGCGCTTTATGGGCCGCAAATACAAAGACCCCGAAGTGCAGCGCGCCCTCAAGCACGTGCCCTACGAGGTGAAAGAAGCGCCCAACGGCGATATCCGGGTAGTTATGGGCGGCAAAGATTATTCCCCCCCGGAAATTAGCGCCATGATTCTGCAAAAGCTCAAGGACGATGCCGAAGCTTACCTGGGCGAGAAAATTACTCAGGCTGTGATTACCGTGCCGGCCTATTTTAACGACACCCAACGCCAGGCCACCAAAGACGCCGGCAAAATTGCCGGGCTGGAAGTGCTGCGCATCATTAACGAGCCGACAGCCTCTTCGCTGGCCTATGGCCTGGATAAAAAGCACGACGAGCACATCGCCGTGTATGACCTGGGCGGCGGCACCTTTGATATTTCTATCCTCGACGTGGGCGACGGCGTCTTTGAAGTCCGCTCCACCAACGGCGACACCTTTTTGGGCGGCGACGACTTTGACCAGAAAATCATTGACTACATCGCTGACGAGTTCAAAAAGCAGGAAGGCATTGACCTGCGTCAGGATACCCAGGCCCTGCAACGCTTGAAAGAGGCGGCGGAAAAAGCCAAAATCGAGCTTTCGACCACCCAGCAAACCGAAATCAACCTACCCTTCATTACCGCCGATGCCTCCGGCCCCAAGCACCTGACCCTGAACTTGACCCGCTCCAAATTGGAACAGCTTACCGATGACCTCGTCACTCGCTCCCTGGAGCCGGTGCGGGCCGCCCTGCGCGACGCCAAAACCAGCACCGACAAAGTTGACGAAGTAGTACTGGTCGGTGGCCAGACCCGCATGCCGGCGGTACAAGAGGCTGTCCGCAAATTGTTTGGCAAAGAGCCGCACAAGGGCGTCAACCCTGATGAGGTGGTAGCGGTGGGCGCGGCCATTCAGGCCGGGGTGTTGGGCGGCGAAGTTAAAGACGTGCTCCTGCTCGACGTGACCCCGCTGACCCTGAGCATCGAAACCCTGGGGCGGGTCGCCACCCCGCTGATCGAGCGCAACACCACCATCCCCACCAAAAAGAGCCAGATTTTCTCGACGGCTTCCGACAACCAGACCCAGGTGGAAATCCACGTGGTTCAGGGCGAACGCCCCATGGTCGAAGACAACAAAAGTTTGGGCCGTTTTATTCTGGACGGCATTCCTCCCGCGCCGCGCGGTGTGCCGCAAATTGAAGTTACCTTTGATATTGACGCCAACGGCATTTTGCACGTCACCGCTCAAGACAAGGCCACCGGCAAAGAGCAGCGTATGCAGATTATGCCTTCCAGCGGGTTGACCGACGCCGAAATCGAAAAAATGGTTAAAGACGCCGAACGGCATCAAGAAGAAGATGCCCGGCGCAAGAGCCACATCGAAACCCGCAACCAGGCCGACACCCTGGTTTTTGCCGCCGAAAAACACCTGCGTGAGCAGGGCGAAGCCATTAGCAGCAACCTCAAAAGCGAGATCGAAAGCAAAATCGAGGCGGTCAAGAAAGCGCTGGAAAAGGACGATATTGAAGTTATCAAAAGCAGCGCCGATGATTTGGGACAGACCTTGCAAAAGATAGGCCAGGAAATGTATGGCGCCGCCGGCGCTGCTCCTGGCGGACAAGCTCCCGGCGGCAGCGGTCAAGGCCCCCACGACGAAGACGTGGTTGAAGGTGAATTTAGCGAGTCGAATTAAGGAGTAAGGAGTAGGTAGTAAGGAGTAAGGGGAAAGACAAAGATTTTTTCTTCCTCTCCCCTACTCCCTACTACCTACTTCCTACTCCCTGGTGCAACTATGAGCAACAAACGTGACTACTACGAAGTGCTGGGCGTAGCCAAAGGCGCCACACCCGAAGAAATCAAAAAATCCTATCGCCAGTTGGCCCGCAAATATCATCCCGACGTCAACAAAGAGCCGGACGCCGAGGATAAATTTAAAGAGATCAACGAGGCCTACGAAATCCTCTCGGATGACCAAAAGCGGGGCATGTATGACCGTTTCGGCCACGCCGGGGTAGGGGGGGCCGGCGGGTTTGGTGGCTTCCAGGATTTTGGTGGGTTCCGCGACCCTTTTGAAATTTTTGAAGAGGTCTTTGGCGGCCTGGGTGGCTTTAGCCGGAGCCGCCGTCAGCGGGGCGGGCCGCGCCGAGGCGCGGATTTGCGCTACGAGATGACCCTGGAATTTGAAGAGGCCGTTTTTGGCGTCGAAAAAGAGATCGAGGTACCGCGCCAGGAAACCTGCAATACCTGTAACGGCAACGGCGTCGAACCGGGCACCTCGCCCATCCGCTGCCCGGAGTGCAACGGCACGGGTGAAATCCGGCGGCAAACGGGCTTCTTTATTAATATCGGCACCTGCCCCCGCTGCCAGGGCCGGGGCGAAATTATCACCAGCCCCTGCCGTGAATGTCGCGGGCAGGGCCGGATTGTCAAAACACGCCGTTTGTCGGTCAAAGTGCCGGCCGGGGTGGATAACGGCACCCAAATTCGACTGTCAGGCGAAGGCGAAAGCGGCACATTGGGCGGGCCGCCGGGAAATTTGTATGTTGTTATCCGGGTCAAGCCGCACGACTATTTCCGCCGCAATGAAGAAACCATCCACCTGGAATTGGGCATTAATATTACCCAGGCTGCCCTCGGCGATGAAGTCGAGGTGCCCACCCTGGACGGCAAGGAGATGATGACCATTCCCGCCGGGACTCAAACCGGCGATACCATCCGGCTGCGCGGCAAAGGCGTGCCGCGTCTCCGCCGCGACGGCAGCAATATGGGCCGAGGCGACCAGATTGTAACCCTGCAAGTCCGCACGCCGACCAATTTGACCAAAGAGCAGCGCCACCTGCTGCTGGAGTTGGGCAAAACCCTCGACCGCGAGGTTATTCCGCAGAAGGAAAAAAGCTTCTTTGATCGCATCCGCGATGCGCTGGGAATGTGAGGACGACTACCGACCGCTGATTGCCACAGACCTCACAGGTTTATAAAACCTGTGAGGTCTGTGCTTTAAAGTGAGCAAAAAGTGAGCATTTTTTGGTCTGGAAAAGAGTGGCGCTCCTGGGTAAACTAGGGTCTGAAATCTTATGAGTCGGACAGTCCCAATAGGACGACACCGACGATGAAACTTGTTCGTAGTGACGCCTTCAGTCGTCCAGGTGGTTAGCGACTGAAGTCGCTACTACAAATAAGTTATTTTCAAGGGAGGAAACCTGCATGACCACACAAAGCGCCGCCCTGACCCGCTCAGCCGTAGCTTCCGGCTTGGGCCGGGTCCATCTGCTGCTGCTGGTGCAATCCGTGGATGTGATTCTGGTTTCCATCAACCGGCTCAGCAGCTTAACCACCGGTTATGTGGCCGCCAATGAATTTTTGCGCTGGGTAGATTTGCTCAACATGCTGGTTCTGCCGCTCATCAGTGTGGTTGCCTTTTATTTATTAAAGAAGGAGCTTGAATATGACAGCCCGGCGCGGGAAGGGGGTTGGCATCTAACGCTTAACCTCGGCTACATCATCGGCCTCTATCTGCTGGCGGCCAGCTACGGAACCCATGAGGTAACAAACTATCTGCACGTCCGCTTTTGCCTGACCGACCAAACCAGTCCGATCTGCCAAATTATCATTTTTAACGACGACGAATTTTCGCATTGGGTTTTCTTTACCGGCTTTGTGATGATTAATGCGGCCCTGATGCTGATCCAAATCCTCTTTCCCTACCGAGGTGTGATGACCACACGCGATTGGGTGTTCCTGGTGGTCAATGGCCTGTTTATTGCCCTGGGCATTTTCGCCAACCTGGCTTTTGAGGTGATTGGCTTAGACCTGTATGTGGTTGCCCTGCTGACCTTCCTGGCACTGGGGTTACTGTGGCGACGCGGGCCGCAGCCGTTGGTCATCTACTATGCCACCGCTTACACGGTGGGCCTGGTGGCGACCGCCATCTATAAAGGAGTGATCGGTTAATATGGCCAGCAACGAATATCACTTTATCACCCACTGGCGGGTACAGGGTACAGCCAGAGAAGTTTTTGAGATCCTCGCCGACGCGCCTGATCTATCCCGCTGGTGGCCTGCGGTTTATCTGGACGTGCAGCAGGTACAGCCCGGCGACAGCCAAGGCGTAGGCAAAGTGGTTAGCCTTTACACCAAAGGCTGGCTGCCCTACACCTTACGCTGGCAGTTTCGCGTCACCGAAGCTAATCCACCCTACGGCTTTAGCCTGGAGGCTTGGGGCGATTTTGTCGGGCGCGGCATCTGGACCTTTGAGCAGGCCGACGAGTGGCTAAATATTACTTATGACTGGCGGATTCGGGCCGATAAGCCCCTGCTGCGCTCCCTCTCCTTTATCTTCAAGCCGATTTTTGCAGCCAATCATCGCTGGGCTATGGCCAAGGGTGAAGAAAGCTTGCGCCTGGAACTGGCTCGCCGCCGCGCCCGCACCGCCGAGGAACGCGCTCTTATTCCCGCGCCGCCCGGCCCAATCTCGACTTCCCCCCTGCCCCTGCTGCTGATGGGCGCAGCCATTCTGGCCGGCGGGGTCACGCTCATTTATGTGGCTCGGCGAAAATGACCCAGGAGACATTGATGAACTTGCTCCATCCCCTGGCAATCCAAACCCATGCTAACGGCAGGGCAGCAACGGCGGTCTTACCTTCACTTGAGACCATGGAAGCAAAAATTCAAGCAGCCCAAATGTTGTTGAAACAAGATCGCCAGAGCGGCCTAAATCAACTGAATGACCTCTTCCGCGCCGGGACTCCCCCTGACCCACCGCTTGATGGGCGCTACGCCGGAGGATTGGTCGCGCTGGAAATTGCGCCGGGGTTGACTCAAATTGTCAAGACTATTGTGTCAGCCTGGCTACCCTGGCAGGGCAAAACCTTCAATGCGGCCCAGGCCACTGGCGACAACATCTTCACCCGCGACTCGCTGGCCCTGGCCCACATCTATTGGCCGCTTTATCGTGGCTATCAAGCTGACGGTCCGCACACCTACCGCGCCTTTGCCTTCCGCACCTATCTTGCCCCCGGCCTGGCCGACCACGACCGGAAAGTGCTCAAAATTGATTACAACCTACCCTGCAACCCCGGTCTGACCATTCGCCGGGTGCTGGACGAACTGGTGCAGGTGGCCGATGGGTTTTATCTGGGCAAAGCGCACCTCAAATGGTGGTGGGGCAAGTGGCAAGTGGTGGCGTACTTTTCATTGAGGGTGTAGGGTTTTCACTTGTTTCAAAATTGCAAACTTTTTATTCAACAAAAAAGCCTCACCGTATATTGGCGAGGCTCTTTTGTTGAAAAGAGAAAGCCCCCGGTCAGACTCGAACTGACGACCTGCCGCTTACAAGGCGGCTGCTCTGACCAACTGAGCTACGAGGGCGCGTGATTAACCCGAAAAATCTTTAATTGTTCAGGACTCTAACAAAAAATGGCGGTTTCGTCAAGTATGGAGGCTGGCGGCGTGGCCAGCCTTTTTTGTTTTAGTTATTTAGTTTGCTGAGTTGGGCCGTTGGTGCGGCGCGGCGATGTTCGGCCTGCAGGTCGGCAAAGTCGGGGTCGGTGTAGTAGGCGGCGGTGGTATCAATGCGGCTGTGGCCCAGGATTTTTTGGAGGTAGCGCAGGCCGCCAATGCGGATGTAGTGGTTGCCAAAGGTGTGGCGGAGGAGGTGGGCGTAGATTTTGAAGCCAAGCTTGCGTTTGAGGCGTTTCATGAGTTCTTCGATGGATTTGATGGTGAGGGGTTGGCCTTTGTTGGGGCCGCGCTCGATGAGGAAGACATGCTCGGCGGGGTTTTTTACGGGGCGGCGTTTTTTGAGGTAGGCGGTGAGGGCCAGGTGGGCCATATCACTGAGGGGGACTTCACGAAATTTATTTTTCTTGGGTTCGTAGATGCGCATGCTGCGGTCGTCAAAATCTATGTAGCCAATTTGCAGGGCTATTACTTCGCTGCGGCGCAGGCCGCAGTCAACCATGAGTAGGACGATGGCCAGGTTGCGTTCGGCCAGGCCGGTTTGTTTGACGGCATCGAGGAGGCGCTGGATTTGTTTGAGGCTGAGGCGGGGTTTGGGGCCGGTGATGATTTTGGGCCGTTTGAGGCGGGCCATGGGGTTGGCGGGGTAGAGACCTTCGGCAACGCAGAAGTTGAAGAAGGCGTAGAGGGCGCGAAAGATTTGGCTCTGGTAGCCGGGGGAGTAGGGCTGGCCGTTGGTTTGGCGCAGGCCGGCCATAAACTCGGCCAGGCGGCGCGGTGTAATTTGGTCGAGCGGGGGGTCGTTGAGGAAGCGGCAGAGCCGGCCGAGGTGTTCACGGTAGATTTTTTGGGTGCGGCCGGCCAGGGTGTAGTTGAAAGATAGGTAGTATTCAATTGTAGAGCTTAGGTGTGACACGGGTTTCCTCCTGAAAGGGATTTTGGGTCTTAGAGCCTATCCGAATAACCCCGTAGTGACGCATCCCTATGCGTCCTCGGCTGGCATAGGGATGCAAGCCTACGGGTTTTTGGGTAGGGCCTTAATGGTACCTTGGGGCGGCCAAAGAATGACAAGTATTACTACCTGGAGCAGGAGAGTTGTGGTAAAATGTCTCCAGTGAGTGGTTGACGCCCGGCCAGGTAGATTGGTTGAGCTTTGTTTTTAAACGGAGGTAATTTTGAGCAGGACGCCTGTAACTTTACAGCTTAGCACCAGCGCCTATTACGCGGCGCTGCTGCTGGAGCTGCTGACGGAGAAGATGAAGCGGACGCCTGATTTTCTGCCGGAACGGAAGGCGTGGTTTAACCTGGCGATGCAGGTGGCGGACGTTCTGGCCGAGCAGATGGGAGGCGCTGCGCATGGACGAGGCGTTTGAGGCGCTGCTGGAGAAGATCCGGCAGGACCGGCTGCCGGCGTATGGTTCGCTGCGCTGGGATGGGCAGCATCGCCAGGTGACGGAGACGTTTCGGTTGCAGCAGCCGGGCGAGAGTCAGGCTGAGGCCAAGAGCCGGCTGCTGCGCTATCTGGAAAATCTGACTCCGGAGGAGCGGGCGACGGTGGATATCGCCATCGAGACGAAGGACGCTACGCCCTATTTGCTAAAGGTGACGGGCAAAACGAGCGAGCTTCCGCCGGCGCGCCTGGCGGAGCTGCGTCGGCGGGCGGCGTGAAAGCAAGGATGAAGGCTGAGGGATGAAGGATGAAAGGAAGAAAATTTTTCATCCTTCATCCTTCCGCCTTCATCCTTTCAAAAATCCCTAATTTTTGGGGTGGAAATTGCCGGGCAAGCGGGGTATAATTTAGCTAATTAAAAATTACTTCGATCAGGGCCGGTTTGATCAGTACTAGCTCCAGGGCGAAAGACGCGCGGAGGACCTCACCCCTAACCTCTCCTAAAAGGAGAGGTTAGGGAGGACCTCCGCGCTTTTTCGTTTATGCAAAGGCATGGGGATGCCCGCAAAGGCATGGGGATGCCCGCAAAGGCATGGGGATGCCTTTGCTACGGTTAAAAATTCTTCCGTAAATGACATATTGCGTTTGAGAGTTGTGTGATAGAGTAAAACCAATGAGTGCTTTGGTGCAGCCTATGCCGGGCCTAAGCCAACTCACAACCCGCCAGGTGATAGACCTGGATGCTAAAATCCGCAGCCTGTGCGTCTATACCGAGGCCACCGGCGACGAGGTGTATCTGCCTATCGTTATTCGCGCCGGCAAGCCGGTCAGGATTGGCAAGCCAATCCTGCTGGAGAAATTTAGCCCGACCGAGTTGTAGCCCTCGCCCAGAGGGCGAGGGGAACAGGAGGGGAAAAGAAAATAGAAATGCCCGACAGAGCGAAAGCCGGGGCAGTCCGTGATAACGGGCTGCCCCTTTCTTTTTTTCCAAAATTATCTCGTAGAGAAACCCAGGCGTTAACGCTGGCGGCCCAGGGCTGCACCGATGAGGAGATTGGGCGCTGGCTGTGCCTGACGCCGCGAACGGTGCGGCTGTATCTGCAAAGCGCCTACGGCAAGCTGGGGGCGCGTAACCGGCCCAACGCGGTGGCTATCGCACTGGCCAGGCAGCTTATTCAATTTGATACGGTTTAGCCCTCACCCCTGCCCCTCTCCCGGAGGGCGAGGGGTGGAAAGGGGCTTTTTTTAGGCGACCGGCGGGCTTAGCCATAAGGGCCGGGGGGTGGATGGTGGGCGCTTTTTTTATGAAATTTTCATTTTTGATCCTGGTTGTTCTGCTAGGCGCGGTGATTTACGGCTATCGCCTGGCAACAGAGCAGGCGGGCCGGCGGCCGGCAGCCAGGCCGCGAGCCTACGTCGAAGCGGACCCGCTGCGGATCAGGTTAGCGCGGTCGGAGTGGCGGCGCGAAGGGTGAAAATGGACGACAGAGAAGTAACTCCCCAACCCCAATTAGAGCCTCGGAAAACCGAGACGATTAACGGCCAGCCTATTCCCTGTGGCACGGTGGATGAGTTTGCGCTGACGATTTACGGCAAGCCGTTAGAGAAGGTGAAGCCGTGGCCGCAGTTTCCGGGTGGGTTAATTTTGGCGACGGAGAAGTTTGTGACGGCTGCCGGTAAGCAGTATCGCCTGGTCTGGACCGGGCGAGGTAAGAAGTGGCTGGCGGCTGAAGACAGCACGCCGTATGCCACCCGCAAGAGGGTGGTGGCCGCCGGGTATGAGCTGGCCGCGGCGACGGGCGCGTTTTTTGACGAGGGCTGGTGAAAAGGGTGATTGTGGCGGCGGTGCTGGTTTTGTCTGTACTGGCCGGGGCCGGCGCGCCGGCGGTGGTGGGATGGGCGACGCGACATTTAGCATTTTTTTTAACATTCTGTTGGTGATTTTCTGGGTGGCTGTGGTGCGGAGGTGTGAGCGGACCTCACCCCCGGCCCCTCTCCTAAGAGGAGAGGGGAGTAGAAAATGCCAGAAAATAAGCATTTTCTGGCATTTTGAAATAAACGAAAATCCCTCTTTTCGTTCATTCCCCCAGGGGGATGCGAAGTGCTATGACCAATAGACGGCCTGATGGGGCACGGCGGACCCGACTGCGCTTACCGACCTGGCTGACTGAGCCGGAACGTAAGCGGCTGCTCACCCTGAACATGTCTGCCCGTGACCGGGCGATTGTAACCTTGTTTTTGTACGCCGGGCTGCGATCCAACGAACTGAGGATGTTGGACGTGGCCGATTTAGATTTTGAGGCGATGTCGGTTTATGTGCGGTTCGGGAAGCGGTCGAAACAGAGGCTTGTTCCGTTGCACACCGAAGCTTTGGCTGCGTTGGAGGCTCACCTGGCTGGCCGGCACTCTGGGCCGGTATTTTTGAGTAATCGCAACCAACGGATTAGCAACCACCGGCTGCGGACGCTGATTAAGAGCCTGGGCCTACAGGCGGGGCTGCGGAAGGATTTGCACCCCCACGCGCTCAGGCACAGTTTTGCGGTGGCCTTGCTAGAGGCAAATGTGGATTTAGAGACGATCCGCGATTTGCTGGGCCACGACTCGATTGAGACGACTTCAATTTATCTCCACTGCTCCACGGCCAAGCGGCGGGCGGCGGTAGACAGGATTTAGCAGGGTAGCAAGGTAACAGGATGGCCAAGAAAGTAACAACAAAAAGTCTGCGGGCGCTGACGGAAGAACTGCTTGATCTGCAAGCGGCGGTGGAGCGGTATAAGGAAGTGGAGGCGCTGCTGAAGGATGGGCTGCAAGAACTCGGTTACACCGAAATGGTAACGGACCGGGGGCGGGTCTTCATTTCTATTTCGGAGCGGGTGACCGTCTCGCCGGCGCTGGCCAGGGATGTGCTGGGGCCGCTGGCGGAGAAGGTGATTGTCAAAAAAGAGAGCGTGCCGAACGATGTGCTGAAAGGGTTTGTGAAGGCGGGCCTGATCAGCGAGCCGGATCGGGAGCGCCTTTTGTTTGAGGCGGAGAAAACCCAGGTGGTCAGCCTGCACGTGAGGCCGCTGAAATGACGGCGGAGCAGGTCAACGCCTGGTTTGCCGCGGCGGACCAGCGGCTGGAGGCTCTGAAAGGGCCGTTTCATTTCTGGGGGCAGGCGACGCCGATGCTGGTCCGTTTTTGCGATGGGCACGGGCTGCACCAGGTTGATTTGAATGAACTGCGGTCGGCCTTAAGCGAGGCTAAAGACCGTTTGTTGGCTCGACAGTATAGCGAGGATGGGCCGGCCTTTGGGGTGACGGTCCGGCAAGCATTTATTGAGATTTTTTGCATCATCGCCAACGCTCAGCGCGTGGAAGGGAAGCGGAATGAAGTACGTGATTGTGACGGTTGAATTTTTTAAGGAGTATTGGGGCGAGATTTGGCACGCGGCCAAATTAACGGCTTCTTTGTGGACGGAAATTGTGAAGCTGGCTCCCAAGCTGGCCCAGAAGTGGCACTCATTACCCGACATCAATCCTTGAGTGGTTTATTTTTGCCACGAATTATACGAATTTCCACAAGTTTATTCTCTTTTTCGTGTCAATTCGTGCAATTCGTGGCTGAAAATTTGTCGCTCTTCAGGAGATGTCGGGTAGTGAGATGGCGACCAGTAGCGAGATGCCGCCTGGCGAAGCTGCTCAACTACATATAGCGGTTGAGCGTCTTTTGGCATTGAGGCCCGCGGTTGAGAGGTACAACGAGTGGGCAAATATCGTGGCCGGTCTAATGATGACGGCCGAGGTAGCAAAGGTTGAGATTCCCGGCCGGGGCGAAGTCGTGTTGCAAGACGGTAAGCTAAGTGTAACCGTTGAGCCAGGGGCTTTTCTGAGGCCGTTTATTTAGAGAGGTCGAGGGTGGGTGAACGACGAATTTTCCGAACACAAAACACTCCAAACCAAACGCATCCAAGACCTGGAGCGGGCTATGACTGTGCTGCGCGCTGATTTAGCCGAATTAAAAAACCGCGACCAGGGCCTCCGCACCGAGTTGGATAAGCTCTGGCAAATTGTCGTCGGCGACGACGATATCGCCTTTCCCGGCCTGCTGGATCGCATCAAGGATATCGAGAAGCGCCCAGCGCTGGCTCAACGGCTGATGCTGCTGAGTATGGCCCTAACCAGCGTTACCAGCCTGGCGACGCTGGCGGTGATCCTGTTTCGGTAGGGTTAACGTGACTTCCAAAAGGCAGCAAGTTTTCCTTGAGGAGTATCTGAAATGTTGGAACGCCTCGGAAGCGGCTCGTAAGGCCGGCTTTAAGGGTAAGGCCAACGTGGTTGGCCCGCGTTTGTTGGCAAATGTTAGCATCCAACAGGCCATCCAGGCCCGGCTGAACGAGTTGAAGATGTCGGCTGATGAGGTGCTGGTGCGCCTGGCGGACCAGGCCCGCGGCAGTATGGCCGATTTTATCCAGGTAACTGAGGACGGCCAGATCAGGATCAGCCTGGCTAAAGCGGATAAGCTGCATCTGGTGAGGAAGGTTTCGCTGACGGCTGAGGGCGGTTTGCAGATTGAGTTGTACGACAGCCAGGATGCCCTGAAGCTGCTGGGGCAGCATTATAAGTTGTTTACGCAGAAGCACGAGGTAGAGACGCCCGATCTGGCGCCGTTGCCGGAGGTGCTGAAGCAGTTGATTGAGAAGGTTTACGGGGATGGAGGCGACAATTGAACGCTTTGTTCGTGACGCCCACGCTGCCGGCTGTCCTCGTGATCAGATAGAGCGATTTTTACGGGCCGGGGTTGTTTTACAACCGAAGCAACTGCTGGCCAGCGCAACGGCCAGACAGATGGATATCTCTGGCGGCCCGGTTGAACTCGGTTATGGCGGGGCCAGAGGTGGGGGCAAGAGCCACTGGATGCTGGCGCAAATGGCGGTAGATGACTGCCAGCGCTATGCCGGGCTGAAGTGCCTGCTGCTGAGAAAAGTCGGCAAGTCGGTTAAGGAAGCGTTTGAGGATTTGCGGCCCAGGTTATTGGGCCGGGTAGCCCACGAGTGGGTGCCGACGCGCAACACGTTGATCTTTCCCAACAGCAGCCGAATTTTGCTAGGAAACTTCCGGGACGAGGGAGACATTGATAAGTACCTGGGCCTGGAATATGACGTGATTGGGGTGGAGGAAGCGACCACGCTTTCGTGGCGCAAGTACCAGGCCATCCAGAGCGTGAACCGGACCAGCAAGCCGGGCTGGCGGCCCAGGATATACACCACCACCAATCCGGGGGGTGTAGGGCACGCCTGGTATAAGAATCGCTTTGTGAAGCCAGCACGAACACAGATAGAAGCAGAGACGCGCTTCATCCAGGCCACGGTTGATGACAACAGTTTTGTCAACCCGGAATACAAGGGCAAGCTGGACCAGCTCACGGGCTGGTTGTTGAGGGCCTGGCGGTACGGCGATTGGGACATTGCCGCCGGGCAGTTCTTTACGACATTTAGAAACGATGTCCACGTGCGGGAGCCGTTCAAAATTCCATCGGCCTGGCGAGTGTGGTGCGCGATGGATTATGGGTTTGTGCACTACACGGTGGTTCACCTGTTGGCCCAGGACGACGATGGCAACCTTTACCACGTGGATGAGCACGCGGCGCGGCGATGGCAAGTGGCCCAGCACGTGGAGGCGATCAAGGCGATGCTGGCCCGCTGGGATGTGACGCTGGAGCGATTGTGGACCTTTGTGGCCGGGGCGGATGTGTTTGCCAGAAAGGATGATGGTCCGACCATTGCCGAGAAGTACAAAAAATTGGGTATCAGGCTAAAAACGGCGAACACCGACCGGATCAACGGTTGGGCAGAAATGTTGGCCAGGTTGGGCGATGTAGAAGCAAAAATTGAGCCGCGCTGGTTCATCTTCAATACCTGCGAGCGGCTGATCGAGACGCTGCCGATGTTGGAGCATGACCCCAACCGCCCGGAAGATGTGTTAAAGGTGGACGTGGATGATGACGGGATCGGGGGGGATGACGCCGCGGATTGTGCTCGTTATGGGGTGATGGCCGCCTGGCGACCCAAGATGAGCAGCGCCCAGGTGGATTGGTATGGGCGACCGCAGACCGCGGGCCGGGGACCGCAGCCGGCCAGGGCAGATGATGAGATCGAGCGGATATTGAGCGAGTATGGCGAGTAAAAAAGTTTCGAGCCTTTGGGATACGGATGAGTTTAAACCGTTCAAAGCCCGCTGGGATGAACGGATGAGGGAGCTATCGCGGCGTAAGAGTTATTACGATGGCTCGATTTACAAGAGGCTGCGGGAGCAGTTTGGCTGGATGTGGCCGCGGCTGTATCGAGGAATTAAACCCTTATATCTGCCGCTTAGCCGGGCGGTGGATGTGGACGCCGGTATTGTGCCCGGCGATTGGGCCTTGCCCGATGGCTCGACGGAGCAGCCGTTTAATAAAGCCTGGCTGCCGGCGCTGAACCAGGTGCTAGATTGGTCGGACTGGGACCGCGACGGGGTGCTGTATGTGCATTATGGCGCTCAGTACGGGGTATCTGGCCTGAAAATGTCTGACCTGCGCGAGCAGGGGATGGTGCAGGTCAAGCCGGTCAAGCCGACGTGTCTGCTGCTGATTGAGCAGGGGGATTACGATGACACGCCGCAGATGGCGATTTACGTGGACTGCCGGATGGACCGGACCGGTAAGGAGTATGAATACGCCGAGGTGATCACCACCGAGGCTATTCGCACTTTTAAGGATGGCCAGCCGGAGAAGTTTGGCGGACGCGACGGGGAGTATAAAAACGAGCTGGGCTTTGTGCCCTATATTGAAGTTGAGCACATCAAGACGGGTGAACGCTGGGGCGAGAGCACTTATCAAAAGGCGATCCCTCTTCTGGATGAGGTCAATGAGCTGGCCAGCTACCTGGCCGACATCATCAAGAAAAACGCGGAGCCGCAGTGGGTGGTCACCGGCGCGGAGGGCAGCGACCTGGTGAAATCCGGGGATAATGTCTGGTTCATTCCGGGCAACGGCAAGGTTGAGGCGCTGGCCCCCAAGGTGGACATTGCCGGGGTGCTGGAGTTTGTACGTGAGGTCAGAGACCAGGTGCATGGCGCGCTGCCAGAGTTAGCCTTCGACGAATTGAAACAAAAGACACAGATTGCGACGGCAACGCTTGAGCTGCAGTTGATGGAATTGGTGCTGAAGATCAAGCGCTGCCGGCCTAATTACGATCACGGGTTAGCGGATGCTTTACGCCTGGCCGGGCGAGCCGGGGCGAGCATGGGGCTGCGGGACCTGGCGGTTTTGGATGATGAGGCCCTGGCGTTTGATACTAAACGGCCGGTTTTGCCGCTTGACCGCGAGACTGAAATGCGGCTAGAGATGATGGCGCTCAGCCTGGAACGGGAGAAGTCAATGGACGCCGGGGAAGGCCGCGGAGGAGCGGAGGAGGCGAGGAGGCGAGGAGGCGATACTGAGCCGGATCGGGAAGACGCCCCCACCCCTGACCCCTCCCTCAACCCCCAAAAAGCGGGGGCAGGCGGGAGCGGGGAATAGGCGATGGATTTACGTCCGGTTGAACGATTTAACCGGGAGATGCTGGGCCTGGAGCGGGTGTATGTGCAGGCGGTCCGGGAGGCGATGGGTCCCAGCCGGCTGGTGATGCTGGAGGCGCTGTTGCGCGATGGGGTAAATTCCTACGGTTTGCCGTTGGTCTGGCGGCGGGAGTTGGATCAGCTGGGGCGGATAGTTAGCGGGATTGCCAGGCTGCGCGCAGACCGGTTGGATGAGATTGTGGCGGTGTTTGCGGGCCAACAGTTTAAGTTGGTCGAGGCCCTAACCCCCTCTAAAAGAGGGAGTTTGTTTAGCCAGGCGCAGCAAAGCACTGCCGGCAAACGGCGAGGCATCCTGGCGAATATGGTAGAGAGCCTCACCGATTGGCTGGATAATTTACAGGCGCGATTGCAGGCGGAGTTGATCAGGCTGCGCACCGGTGGGGAAGATGAAAAAGCGGCGGCGGACCGGCTGCTGGCTGAGGAGATTGCCGATGGGCGGGCCAGTGTGTGGCGGCACGCGGGCAATACGATGGCTGCGAACAGCCAGCGGGATTTGTGGACGGCGGCCACAGCCCTGGGCCAGACGTATTATGAGGCCGGCCAGAGCCAGAGCGAGCAGAGGTGGCGGAAGCAGGCGGTGGCCGCGATTGACGAGAGAACAACGAATTGTTGCCTGCGGGTGCATGGGCAAATTCAGGATTTGGACGCGCCTTTTCACTTGACCGGGACGCCGCGTTATGCGGATTATAAGCAGCACGCGCCTTTCCACGATTTTTGCCGGACGGCGGAGGCGCTGCACCTGGAAGTTTTTGAGACGGTGGGGATTACGACCAGGGAGATGCGGGACGCGGCCAGGGCGGAACTGGAGGCCAGGGAGCGAACCGGGACACGGGTGGAGATCCATCCGGCTAATGCAGTGAGTAGGCGAGGCTAAGGCTGAGGCTAAGAAATAGATCATCGGGGCGTTGCCCGTTAAAAACGAAGGAGAAATTGAGATGGCTGATCAGAACGATCAAAACAACAACCTGCAGCAGGTTTCTGGGCAGGGGAGCGGAGAAGCGGGTGAGCAGAGGGGCGGCAATGGCTCACCTGGACCGGTGCCGTATGAGCGGTTCAAGCAGGTCAACGATGAATTGAAGACCGTTAAGGAGCAATTGACGCAGCTTCAGCAGGCTCAAAGAACGGCGGCGGATCAAAAATTGGCCGACGAGAAGAAGTGGGAGGAGCTGGCCAGACAGCGAGAAGCCGAGTTGAAAGCTGAAAAACAAGCCCGGCTGCGGCTGGAGGTGGCCAGCAAAAAGGGGCTGCCGGTAGACCTGGCGGGCCGGCTGCAAGGCGAGACGGCCGAGGATATGGAAAAAGACGCCGAGGCGATCTTGCAATTTTTGAAGCCGGCGAGCGGGCCGGGTGTGCCGCCGGCGGGCAAGGGCAGCAGCCCGGCGCCGTTGGATTTTAGCAGGATGTCCGCGGCGGAGATCCGGGAGAAGGCTAAGGGTAAGGCGGTCGGGGAACTGGTGAAGTAAGGCTGAGGCGAAGGCTGAGGCCGAGATTGCTCCTCGTGGCGTTGCACGTGAAACTCGAAGTGGGGCGTGGAAATTAAGAATTAAGAATTAAGAAACGAGGAGATTAACTCATGGCAAATATTACTTCGACCGAACTTTCGGTCAATATTGCGACGATTGTAGCGGCCCAGGCGTTGGGGTATTTGAAGGCCAACACGGTGCTGGCTCGTCTGGTCAACCGGGATTGGGAAAATGAAGTGGCGACCTTTGGCCAGACGATTGACATTCCGTTCAGCGGGGCGTTGAGCGTAAATGACAAGGCGGCCAACGCGGTGGTAACGTTGCAGACGCCGACGGCGACCAAGAAAAGCTTGACCCTGAATAAGCACAAGGAAGTCAGCTTTCTGATTGAGGATATCGCCAAGGCGTTTGCGCGGGCCGACTGGCTGACCGTGTATGCCGGGGATGGCATGGCCCGCCTGGCCGAGCAGATTGACGGCGATATCGCGGCTCTGTACTCCGGCTTTAGCCAATCTATTGACGCGACCGGGGCCAACGGTCCGCTGGACAAGGCCGATTTCCGGGAAGCCCGCCGGCTGCTCAATGCGGCCAAGGCGCCTTTGAGCGAGCGGTACGCGGTGCTGCATGAGGACGCCGAGAGCGCTTTTGTCAACATTACCGAGGCGACTAACCGCGACTACACCGAGGTTCTGGGCGGGGCCAAGATTGAGGGGGCCAGCGGCTATTTTATGGGCTTCAATGTGCTGATGGACCAGAAAATTGCGGTTGCTACGGGCGAGTGCAAGAACCTGTTCTTCCATAAAAATGCGGCTGTGTTTGCGACGCGGCCCCTGCCGCCGGCTCCGGCCAACGCCGGGGTTATCCAGACGGTGCTGGATGAGGATGGCATCGGTCTGCGCGTTACCCTGAGCTACAACCCGGATCACCTGGGGGTGCAGGTGACGATTGATGTGCTGTATGGCGTGGCCGAACTGCGTGACGATCACGCGGTAGTGGTGCGCACCAGCGAGATATAAGAAGTAGGGAGTAAGGAGTAGGGAGTAGGGGACTACTTTCTACTCCTCCTGAAGTCTAAGAGGAGACTTTTTTAATGGCAAGCAAAACAGAAGCGAAGACGGTCAAACGCTACTTCATTGTGAACCCGGCCGGGGCGGTGCATGAGGTGGATTACGAGCATGCCAGGTGGCGGTTGGGTCAGAAGAAGGGTTTTCGGATGGCCGAGAAACATGAGGTTGAGGCTTATCTGAATACGGCAGTGCAAGTGGCTGAAAAACCTATTGCCAGGCCGTATACCGAAGAACCCGAAGCGATTGAACTGCCGGCTGCGGCGGACTAAGTAAGGGAACCATGGATGGACGAACGCAACCGGCTGATTAATGGCCGCTTTCTCCATAATCTAAACGGCTGGACATCGAGCGGGGCAACGTACAACGCCGGCGACGGCGACGAGCATTACGGTGTGGTGGTGCTGCCGGTGGGGGCTTTTGTTGAGCAGGCTTTTGCTGTGCCGCAAGCGCGGGGCTATTCGCTGCACCTGGCGATGAAGCCTGTCACGGCGGATTTGTCGCCTGGCCAGGCCCAGGCCCGGATCAGCGACGGCGATGGGAACCTGGTGGCCACTAAAGATTTAAGCGGCGCGGCTGATACCTGGACGGAGATGACGTTTACCCTGGGGCTGGCTCCAGGAACCACTTACACGCTCAGGATCAGCAATGTGAGCGCCGCCGGTGAGATCAAAGTAGATGATGTGTGGTTGTGGTGGGCGCCCAAGACGCGGGCGCAATTGGCCGCCGAGGTCCATGCCAAGCTGGGCCGATTGGCGAGCGGCTTGAGTACGACGCCAAGCGGGACATTGACGGAGGGCAGCTATACCTACGCCGTGGATGCAGGTCTGCGGACGGTGGGGGCGATTGACCCGGAGACGGATACGCCGGATGTGCGCTGGCTGGAGGCCAATTTGCTGGATACGGCGCTCGATGCGATTGAGAAGGAGATGCTGGAGCGGCTGCAACGCGATTATGCGGTGGAGGTGGATGTGCAGATTGGGCCGCGGCGGGAAAATTTGAGCCAGGTCAACCAGGCTTTGTCGAAGTTGACGGGGACCGGCGACAAACAAAGCGGCGGGATGGGCAGCGGCAAAATCGTGGTCAGGAAGCTGCACTATGAGCGCTAGTTTTAGCCGGCTGGCGACGGTGACGGCCAGCACCAAGCGGGCGACGATGGTGGCGGGTAAAAAGGGCGCGCCGATAACCTATATTGCCTCACTGAAATGCACGCCGCTGGACCCGGTGAGCGCAGAAATTCAACAGCGGATGCAACTAAAGACGCCACACGAGGTCTTGCAAAGCTTTGTGGATGGCCCTCTGGATATTGTTGAGGGTGATGTGCTGGTGGTAGGAACGAAGGAATATCCCATCAAGAGTGTGGCTGAGTGGACCTTTGGCCCTTCGACAGACTCAGGACAAGGCAAGTTTCTTCATCTAGTGGTCGAGGACCTGAAGCGATGACGATTGATTTGACGATCCGGGGTATCCAGGAGGCGCTGGCTCGCAACAATGAGCGGATAGCGATGCTTGAGCCAGATGGGGTGTTTGGGCGGATCATCAAAGAGGTGACCATCTTTACCCATGCTGAGGCAGTGAAACAGACCCACGTGGATACGGGGGCGCTGCGAGCCAGCCATCGCATGACGGTGACCGGGGTGCGAGGGCTGGTCTTTATTGATCCCGGTTCGGTGAACCCGCGGACCAGGGCGCGGCCGGCTGAGTACGGCCAGGTTGAACACGCTCGCGGCGGGGGGCATGCCTTTTATCGCATCGCCCGGCAGCGGGCTGAGGTGCATTATCGTAACCTGGTGCGGCAGATGGCGCAGGAAGTGGCGGAGTAGCTCGCCCCCAACCCCTCTCCTAAGAGGAGAGGGGAGGAAGAAGGATTAATGGCAGCAACAAATAGGGCGACAGTGCGGAAGGCGCTGGCTGAGTTGTTCACCACCGAGTTGACTGGGGCGGGGAAGCCGGCGCAGGCGGTGTATGACCATAAGGTGGGTGATTTTGAGGGGCAAAGTCCGGTAGTGCTGGTGACCAGCGCCGGGTCGGGCCGGAAGCATGCCGGTTACACCACCGCCTATGAAAATGAATTTAGTTTGTTGGTTCAGACGTGGGTGTTGTACGCCGATCCGGGGGCAGGGTGGAGCGAAGCCGACGCCGAAGATTGTATAGACTTGCTTGAAAAGGCTATTGCCGACGTGCTGGCCGCCAACAAGAGTTATGCCGGGGCCTGGTTTTCGATTGATTACAACGGGCCATCGCAGATTATTGAGGGCAACCTGGGTGGTAGCGATTATCTAATTGAGCTGATCCCGGTGAAAGTGGAGGTGGAGGATTAAACCTCACCTCCGGCCCCTCTCCGGAGAGGAGAGGGGGGAAAGGAAAGCATGAGCGCACGAAAAGGGTTATATTTGCAATTTTGGTTGGATGGCTATCACCTGACGCCGTATAGCAGCAATGTGGAGGCGGGGGCGGCCTATGATGAGATTGAGGCCGGGGCTTATAACAACCCGGTGAAGGGCTACTTGTGTGGCCGGGGCGAGGGCAGCCTTGAGTTTGAGGGCTTTTTTAATAAGGCCGAGGGCGGCAGCCACCAGGCGTTAAAGACGGTGGGGGTGAATAAGGTGGCCGGGGTGGCTTACGGCAACAACGCCTCGCCGGGGGTGGGCGATATTGCCTGCGCAATGCCGGTGCATCAAAGTAATTATGCGGTTAACAGCAGCCTGGATGCGGCGATTGTGAGCAAGGCCAGTTTGAAGAGTATTGGCACGCCGCTGGAGTGGGGCGTGCTGCTGGCTAACCTGACCGGGGTGAGCGCCGATGGGCAGACGGCCAGCGTGGATAACCTGGCGGCCTCGACGAATGGGGCGGTGGGCTATCTGTTTTTAACCGGGGTGAGCGCCGGGGATACGATTTCGGTCAAAATTCAGCACTCGCCGGATAATGCGGCCTGGGCTGATTTGATCACCTTCAGCCTGGATGGCTCGGCGGTTGGGGCTGAACGGCAAGCCGTCGGCGGGTCAGTAGATCGCTATGTCCGGGTTTTATATGATGTAACGGGCACGGCGGTCAGTTTTGATTTTGCCGTGATTTTTAGCAGGAAGTAGGGAGTAAGGAGTAAGGAGTAAGGGGAAGAAAACCCTACTCCCTACTCCCTACTGCTTACTCCATATTTAAAGGAGAAAACAATGTCAGCAAGAAAAGGTCTTTTTACTAAAGTCATCGTGGATAACGAGTCGCTGGTGGCGACCGATATTTCGGCTCAGATCACCGAGACGGAAGGCATCCCGCTGCAGTTTGATGAGATTGAGGTGGGCGGCTTTAACAACCAGGTTAAGAGCTACGTTTCGGGGCGGGCGGATGCGCCGGTAACGTTGAAGGGAAGCTGGAGCGCGACCATTCATAATATGTTCAAAAACGCGGTGGGGAATGATACCCACGTGAAAACGGTTGAGTTTCAATATGGCAACAACGCCGCGCCCACGACCGGCGACCCCAAGATCAGCGGGGAGTATGTGACCACAGCATACAAGGTGACGGCGGAGTTGGATGGCAAGCAGATGTTTGAGGTCAAGCTGGCTATCGCCGCCGGGCAATCGCTGCCGGCGTATGGGACAGTAGCGTAGTTAGCCAGAGTTCAGTAGTCAGACTGCCAAAAGTTTAGAGCAAGATTGGCAGAATTGAAGGATTTTGATCCTTATATTCTGACTATCATGCTCTGGCTTGACTTTTTCCAACTACTTAATTTGGAGTTTTGATGAGGACGGAGATTTGCCCGGTGAAGGGCTTTGAGCAGGTGAAGATTACCTTCCCCAGCGAGTGGTTGATTAAGCACAATGAGGCGTTTTGGGCGGCCTACCGCGAGGCGGGGGATAAGGTGAGCCACAACACCGGCTTACTGTATGGCTGCATTGCGGTGTGCGAAAAGATTGAAGGGCTGCCGGCCCTCACCCCCCCTACCCCCCCCGTAAACGGGGGGGAAAAAGGGGGGGTTGGAGAGTGGCCGCTGCAGGTGTATAACTGGCTGCTGAAGACGGTTTATTATGACGGCCTGGAGAAGGCGCTGAACCCTCCTACGGTAAAAAACTCTTAACGGCCAGCGCCGATTACGCTCTGGGGCGGGTGAAAGAGCCGCCCCATGGCCTGGCGCTGGCCTGGAAGTTTGAGAAGTGGGGCTTGCCTTACACCGGCGGCTATTTTGAGCAGCCGCTGCGGGTGATGCGCGAGGCGGAGGCGGCGCTGGCGGTGTGGCAGGCGTTTAGCAGCCGGGCGGCGGCGGCCAGGGCCAAGAAGCTGTTTGAGTGGAGTGAGGAGTACCCACAGTGGGCGGCGCTGTGCGCGGAGGTGGAGCAGTGGCGAGGCGAAGCGGATTACTCGTAGTGGTAGCGGGCCTGGATGAAATCAATGCGCTCAGAAGCGACGACATAGACCAGGCGGTGTTCCTGAGTGATGCGGCGCGACCAGACGCCTGATCCCAAATATTTGAGTGGTTCGGGTTTGCCCATGCCGGTGAAGGGGTCGCGCATAACGGCTTCGATGAGGGTGAAGATGCGCAGAGCGGTTTTCCGGTCGGTTTCTACCCAGAAGCGTAAATCTTCACGAAATTCAGGATGAAAGACGGCGGCGCGTTCAGGTTTACCCGGCGTCGTCAAGGGCCACCTCGCGGCGCAGCTCGGCGATGGTTTGCGGGGGGACTGTTTGCTCCGGCACACGGGCCAGGGCAGTGAGCAGACGGCGGGCGTTGGCCGGGGAGCGCAAGAGGTGGGCGGTTTCCAGGAGGCCGGCCAGTTCAGCGGCGGCGATGAGGGCGACGGCTTCGCCTTTGCGCCGTTCGATAATGACGACTTCGCGGTCGGCGGCGACGCGATCCAAAAGTTTAGCCAGGCCGGCGCGGGCCTGGGAGTAGGTGGTTTGAATAGTCATAGCTCTCCTTTTATTTTGGGCCGCTCCAACACAGTAGGGCCAGAAGCAGAAGCAGCAGGCCCCAGATAATGAGGCTGCCGGCGCGGGAAAAGATGAGGCTGCCGGGCTGGGGACGAAACGGGGCGGCGGCCAGCCGGAGCAGGAAGAAATAGAGGGCGGTGATACCATCCATAGTTGTACGGGGATATTGTACAATGGTAAAGGGCTTTTGGCAAGACAATGGCTGAAAAGATAGAAATAATCATTAGCGGCGATGCCCGCCAGTTGATTAGCTCGCTCAAGCAGGCCGGGGTGTCGGTGAAGGATTTTGCCAAGGAGACCGGCGAGGCGGAGAAGGGCAATAAGGGCTTTGGGCTGAGCGTGGGCCAGGTGGTAACGGCGGTGGCCGGTTTTAGCCTGGTGCAGAACGCGGCGGGCATGCTGAAGGAGTTTGGGGCGGCTTCGCTGGAGGCGGCCCGCAGCCAGAAGGATGCGGCTAATGCGCTGACGCAGCTGCTTGGCTCGACCGAGGCGTACCAGCAGGCTATGGGCCAGATCAAGACGGCCACCAACGGGACGATCTCGGAGACGGAGGCGGCGCGGGCGGCCTTTGGCCTGCTGGATAATGGCATTGCCAAAAGCGCCACGGAGGCGGCCAAATACGTCCAGGCGGGCAAGGCGTTGAACGCGGCCCTGGGCGAGACGGCCAGCTTTGAGAAGTTTTTGATGTTGCTGGATGAGGGCAGCGATATGCTGCTGAATAACTTCAACATTACCGGCAGTATGGTGCAGGCCCGGCAGCAGGAAATTATGGCAACCGAGGGGCTGAGCGAGAAGGAAGCGCGGCTGGCGGCGGTGCGGCAATTGGCCCTGGAGAAGGGGCTGGCCCTGGCCGGGAGCATTTCTGAGGAGACGGTGGCGGCGCAGCAGGCCAGCGCGGCCTTTGCCGATTTTGAGGCGGCCTTTGGCGGGCTGCTGGTGCAGCTGGACCAGGCGACGGGGCTGACGGGCCTGGTGACCAGCGGCTTGCAGCAGATGACGGCCGGGGCCAAGGCGTATGCGTATGTGTTCCGCGAGGCTTTGCCGGCCATTGAGGCCCATAACCAGGCCAGCGACCAGGCGGTGGGCAAGGGGCTGGCCCTGGCCAAGAGCCTGGATGAGGTAAAGCAGGCCCTGGGCGGGACAATCCACGATTTTGACCAGGTGCGGGCCGGGCTGGTGGCTAACACCGGCAGCGTGGAGGAGTATAACGCGGTGCTGGATAAGCTGGCCCGCATGGAGGAGGAAAACCGGGCCGGCCTGGGCAGCCTGATTGCGACCCTGGCTATGGGCGCGGATGAGTACCAGCAGTTGAAGGGGGCGGCGACTGAGGCCGCGGCGGCCATTCAGCAGCAGGCGGCGGCGCAGCAAGAGGCGGTGATGTTGCAGCAGGCGGCGGCGAATATGGCTTATTTGCAAACCGAGGCGCAGCGGGGTCAAAACGCCGAAATGGAGCGCTGGGCTGGCCTGGCCGAAACCAATAAGCAGCAGCTTGATGCGCTGGCCCAGGGCCACACCCTGACGGCGGAGCAGGCCAAAGCGTATGCCGAGGCGCAGCGGGAGGCGGCGGCGGCCGAGCAGCAGCGGCAGGAGATGATGCAGGGGCTGCTGAGCGGGATGGCGGATTATTACAACAGCATAGGCGAATTGCAGCAGGGCCAGGCGGATCGGGAGGCGGCCTTTCAGGGGCAGCTGGCTTCGATCCGGGAGGAGGCGGCCTCCAGGCAGGCCGAAGCTGCGGCCAGCCTAACCGAGACGCTGGCCCAGCTTGAGCAGGAGCGGCAGGATAAAATTCAGTGGGTGCTGAGCGGGGCGCATGCCCGGACGCAGCAAGAGAATGATGAGGCCCTGGGGTATTGGAACGCGCACTATGAGCAGCTCAAAAACGAGGCCATTGCCAAGAACCAGGAGATTACGGCGGGCATAGAGACGGAGTACCAGAAGCGGGAGAACGCGGCGGCGGCGGCCAGGGCCAGGGAGCAGGCGGAGTATGAGGCCCACCTGAATGAGCTAAAGCTGAAAACGGCCATGAGCCTGCTGGAAACGACCGGCCAGTTGGAGCAACTGACCGGGCTGGTGGGGCTGAAGGCGGGTGAGGCGGTGGAGCTGATCAACGCCGGGGTGCTGCCGGTGACGCAGGAGATGGGGCTGGCGATCCAGGAGACGCTGGCCGGTTTGCAGAGCCAGGACAGCGCGGTGGCTATGACCGCCCAGGAAAACCAGGCTTTGCTCAAAGAGGCTTACGAGGGCACGCTGTCTAGCCTGGAGGCCCAAAACACGGTGGTAGGAACCAACCTGCCGGAGAGCCTGGCGGCAACACAGCTGGCCGGCCAGGAGATGACCGGGGAGATGCAGACCGGCCTGGCCAATGTGCAAACGGCCACGCACGATGCCGACAAGAGATTTCAGGCCATTTACACTACCACGCTGCCGGCGCTGCAAAAGGGGCACAGCGCCACGGCGGCCCAGATGAAAAGCGATATGGCCGGCTGGCAGGCGGCCGGGGTGGCGGCCGGCAATGCCATTAGTGCGGCGGTGAAAAGGGCTAACAGCCGGATGCAGGATTTTTCCTCATCTACCAAAGAGGCGATAGGTCATCTGCGCGAATTTTTGTCGCTGTTGAACTCGCTCAAGGCCCAGGGGGGGGGCGGGGCAGACAAGGCCCAGGACAACGCTAACGCCCTGGGGAATAAGGTAAACTTTGCCAGCGGCACGCCGGCCGGGGGGTTTGTGGTGCCGCCGGGCTATCCTAACGATAGTTTTATTGTGGGTTTGACCAGCGGGGAGCGGGTGTTTGTGCAGCCGGCGGGTGAAAGGATGAAGGCGGAAGGCGGAAGGATGAATTTACAGCCTTCCGGGAACACAGGGGGGCAAGGGGGAAATACCTTGCTGATCCAGAATGTGAATTTGTTTGAGGTGCAGGATCCGAGCCGCTTTTTTGAGGCGCTGCAAAGAGAGGCGAAGGCGCGGGGCTTGCAGTTTGCGATGGTGAATTAAGGAGAAGCAGTAGGTAGTAGGTAGTAGGTAGTAGGGGGGCTTCCCTTACTCCTTACTCCTTACTCCTTACTCCCTGACCATGCCAAAACCAATCTGGGAAATTGCAATTGATTTTGAACAGGATAATGTGTTCAGCGGGGCGGACCTGATTACGGAGGATGTGTTGAGCTGCACCTGGTCCTTGGGCTTTGCCGGGCCGTATGAGCCGGTGGCCAAGGATAGCCAACTGACGCTGGTTTTGCGGAATACAGATAAGCGTTACTCGCCGGAGTACAGCCGCAGCCCGTTTTACCCAAATTTTACGCATGGCCGGCTGGTGCGGGTGCGCTCGACATACAACAGTGTGACCCGGCAGCATTTTATTGGCTGGATTGACTCGATTGACCCGACGCCGGGGAAGTATGGTACCAGGCAAACGGTGGTGCGGGCCAGCAGCTTTTTGCTGAAGACCCAGGATTATGAGGCGTTTGTTCCGGTGCAGGAGGGCAAAACGGCCGACCAGGTGATTGACGCGGTGCTGCGTCGAGCGGCGGTGTTTCCGCCCGGCTTTTTTGGGCGCTGGACGCTGGGGGTGGCGACCAAGGGTGAGTTGGGGCAGAACACGACCCTGGGCGAGATAACGGATTACCTACAGGCGGAAACGGGGATTAGCACCTTTAGTATCATTGGCGATCAGTGGAGCGATGGGGTAACGGTGTACGGGGCGCTGCGAGATGCCGTGGGGCGTGAGGGCGGGCGCTTGTTTGTGGACCGGGCGGGCAAGATTATTTTTTGGAACCGCAATCACCTGCCCTTGACGACGACGGTACAGGCCAGCTTTGACAATACAATGACCCAGGTTGAGTACGAATTTGGGGATTTGTTTATCAATAAGGCCACGGTGCGGGCCAGGCCGCGCGCCGTGGGGACGAATAATGAGACGCTGGGGGTGCTGAATAAGGCGACCAAGATCCCGGCTGGCGAAAGCAAGGAGATCAGCTTCCGCTATGCGGATACGGTCAACAGCGGGGCCACGGTGGCCGGCAAAAATGCGGTGGCCCCGGTGCAGACGACCGATTTTACGGCCAACAGCATGGAGGATGGCAGCGGGACCAATTACACCAGCAGTGTGACGGCGGCCATTGTGGAGGAGAGCGGAACGCGCTGCAAGGTGCGCTACACTAACGCCGCCGGGGTGGACGTGTGGCTCCAGCCGGGGGCGGTGATCCGGGGGATTAAGATTACCGATTTTGGCGAGGTGGATACGGAACGAGAAAACAGTATGTCGGTGCTGAAATTTGGCCTGCGGCCCTATACCTACCCCTTTGTGTTAGACAGTGTGGCCGAGGCGGACAACCTGGCCGCCTTTATTTTGCAGAACCGGCAGGGGCCGCGCGGCCGGGTGAAGGCGCTGGAACTGGCGGGCTATAGCAGCGACGCGCTGCTGAGCCAGGCCCTGGCCCGGACGATAGGCGACCGGATTGTGGTGATTGAGGAGCAGACAGACATTAACGCGGCTTATTTTATCATTGGCGAGAGCCACCGGCTGACCCCGAATGGGGATTACCGGGTGGTGTGGCAGCTTGAGCCGGCGGCGGTGAGCAGCTATTGGATTTTTGCCACCGCCGGCTATGGCGAGGTGGGAGAAACCACAATTTTGGCGTAATAGTCGCAGGGGCGCAGGGGTAAAAATTTCTCCCCCACTCCCTCGCTCCTCCGCACCCCTGCAAAGGAGATTTTATGGCTTGGACAGACCCAACGCAGCGCAGTACGGGTGAGTTGATTACCCAAAGCATTTATAATACAGACATCATTGACAACCTGGTTTATTTGATTGGGGCGGTGGAGCCGGAATTGACCAACCGCAGCGGCGGGGCGGTAGAGGAAGGCGATGTGGTGATTGCCGACCCGAATAACGATAATTCGTTTAAGACGACCACGACGGCCAGCGATGAAGGGGTGATTGGGGTGGTGCGAGAGAGCCTGGCGAACCTGGAGACGGGCCGGATAGCCATGGCCGGGATTGTGGTGGTGAAGGTGCAGGGCAATGTGACCCGCGGTAATTTTTTGGTTACATCTACCACTGCCGGGCGAGCCGCCGACGGGGGAACGCTGCGAGCTAGCGCCACCTTTGCCAGGGCGCTGACCAGTTACAGCGGGGGCGGGGCGGGCACGGTTTACGCGCTGCTGCTGCCGGGCAGCGGCGGGGCGGTGCCCAAAAATGGGGTGTTTTACACCACCGACAGCAGTGTGCCGGCCGGGTATACCGAGTACACCGCGGCGCGCGGGCGGATGATTGTGGGCTTGCCCAGCGGGGGCACGGTGGCCGGCACGGTGGGCACGGCGCTGAGCAACCTGGAGAACCGGACGCACACGCACGTTTATACGGATGTACCCCAGCACCGCCACGCAATTACCGTGCGCGCCAACACACCTGCGGGCGCCCCCCCGGCTGGGTCGGGCAACACCGGCGGGCCGTGGACCGCTTATACAGAGTACGAAGGTGTGGTTTCGCCCAGCACCCAGGCCACGAACCACATGATGCCGTACATTCAGTTGTTAGCGATTAAAAAGTCATAGTAAGGAGTAGGGAGGAAAAATCTCCCTTACTCCCTACTGCCTACTTCTTATTTCTGAGGAGAATTTTTATGCCAACGATTACGATTAACAATTTGAGTATAAAGGAAGCGAGAGTGGAGATGGTGCGGCCGGCGGAGGGGCTGCCCTACGTGCAGATCACCATTGATTACATCTTGTTCGATGAGAACGATAATCCGGTCATCCGTAAGGGGGTGTCGCGGTTTGGGCCAAATTCCGGGCTGCCGGCGGAGCAGCACATTCACCCTTATATTGCGGAAATTTTGCAGCAAATAATTGAGCGGACGACGACGCTGTTTAAGGTGCAGGAAGGCTTTTTGCCGCCGGAGGCGCTGGCCGGCGAGCCGGCGGAGCAGCTGCCCAGCGGGGTGGTGCGGACGTATGAAGGATGAAGGAGGAAGGATGAAGGATGAAAATTTCTCCCCCGCACCCCTGCACCCCCGCACCCCTGCGGTTCTGACCACACCGGATAGCCAGGCGCTTTTTAAGCAGTGGGAGGCGTGGGGGCTGCAGCCAATGGAGGTGGCCGCCGAGGAGCTGGAGCAGCGGATTACGATTAAGCATAATGCGCTGACGCAGCAGGTGGAGTGGAAAACGGAGAAGCTGGACGGCATCCAGGCCCTGGGGCTGCTGGCGCAGACGATATACAGTATGTTTGGCTATTTTGTGAAGGGCCAGGCCCGGCCCCGGTTTACCTCTGGCCAGGCGAAGGTGGCTGTTTGTTTGGATGGGAACCGGCTGACGGTGGGGATTGATCCGCTGCATGATCCGCTGGTGGTGAAGGGGGCGCTGCTGGCGGCGTTGTGGGAGGTGATGGAGCGGTCTACCCAAGCTCAGGACGGGGCCGAGGGCGGGGACCCTTTGAAGGCGTGGGAGAGTTTGTTTGAGACGACGCTTAACGCCTGATTGGTGGAGAACCGAATTGGGGATTGAGCCGGCCCAACTTTGCGAATGGCAAGGTTGGGCTTTTTTTTGGCATGATAACCTTGAAATTGATATAAGTGTATTGACAAATTAAATAAAGCAGATTAAAATGTATTTACAATTTAATTATTTTTGACTTCTCTATTTCAAAAAGGACATGGTATGGTAAGTTTTGATGAGCAGGTGCGGCGGTTGAGCCGGGATGACGTACACGCCATTCAAGCGCAGTATGACGCGGCGATGGAAACGGACCACGGGTCGGGCGAGCATTGGATTTTGATTGGGTTGCTGGGCCAGAAGGGTTTTCCGGTCAGTTCGTTTCAGGAGGCGTTTGAGACGGCAGAACGGGTCATCATTCGCTGGCTGGAACTCAATCCATAAAATAATTTTTTAGGGGGAGGGGAGACCCCTCCGGGTGCGCCGGGGGCGCCCCCTCCCCCTACTTTAACGATAGGAGGATTACAAATGGCTTATCAACCAGAAGTCGGGGACATTATCAAGATGCAGTGGTGGCACGGGGTGGTGCTGAAGGTGTTTAGGAGTGAGGCCGGGGGAACGGTGCTGAAGGTGCAAACGGCGCGGAATGTGCTGCGGGGGTATGGGCCGGAGTTGATTGAGGTGGAGGTGGCGCCGGGGGCGATACTGCCGGCGACGCGAGCGGACCTGGAGCGGGAGATTGCCCAGCTTACGGCGGCGCGGGAGGATGGCTTACGGAAGATGTTTGAGGCGATGAGAGAGGAGGTGGCGGTATGAAAGCAAGAGGGGGGCCGGGCCGGGGCCAGGGACGCACCCCTGCGGGTACTCCCAGGGGTCGCAAGCCGGGGGTGGCGGTGGGGGCCTATAAAGATGAGACCCAGAAGGCGCAGCCGGTGACGTTTCGCTTGTATGAGGCGGATTTGGCGGGGCTGGAGGCGCTGGTGGGGCAGGGTTATGCCAAGGACCGGACGGCGGCGATCCGGCGGGCGATTGCGGAGGCCCTTCGACAAGCTCACGCGGAGCGGGGATAGAAAACACCCGGCTCTCTTTTAGAGAGAGCCGGGTGTTTTGTTTGGGGGGGAGTTATATTACACCTTCTTCGGGATTGTGGCCGTTGTTGCCCTCACCCCCAACCCCTCTCCCTCTGGGAGAGGGGAGCGATGGGGAAGGATCGGGGCGGCGGGCGCGGATGCCGTTGGCGCTGCGCCAGGCAGTTTTGCCATTTACTCCAAAAGTGTTAGCCAGGCTGTTGAGTTCTCTGGCGGCAACCTCAACGGGCACGTTGGCTAATTCGGCCAGGGCGCCGGGGTCAAGCGGGCCGTGGGTGGCCAGGATGGATAACACGGCGGCGCGCTGGTCATGGGGTTGATTTTTGGCTTCCTCCTGGCTCTTGTTTTCGGGTTCGTTGGCTTCTTCTACCGTGCCAACGGCGTCGATGATGAGCGCCCCAACGCCGGCAAAGAGGAAGGCCCACAACCAGTAGGCGACCGGCCAGAGCACATCTTTTAAGAGCAGTTGGTTTGAGACGGCGACATAGTAGGGCGCGCCGAGCAGCGGAATGGCTAACAGCAGGATGAGGCGGTAGAGGGTTAGCTGCCGCCGCTCAACTGTGCCGGCGGCAAATTTGCGGCTGCCTTTGCTGATGTAGGGGATGGCAAAGCCTTCAAGAATGGCAAAGCCTAGCCAGGATAAAAGTTCTAGCCAGAAGAAGGGCCAGTACTGCCTGACTAAATCCACGCCCAGGGCCATGGCGCCCATGCTCATAAAGCGGGTGGCCGAGACGAGGAAGGCGGCGAATTGCAATTTTTGAGAGGTGGTCCATTTTTGTTTTTTTGTTTTCATGAGATGCCTCCTATTAATAATCCAACTAAAACGCCAAGACCAAACACAAAGATGTAGCCGAGGGCAACTTGCGCCTTTTGCAGCGCAACCGCCAGGCAGCCGGGCGGGTCTTCGAGGTTGATGATGATGCTGCCATCATTTCTAATTTTGGCGTTGACTTTTTTATTTGTCATTTGGCGACTTTACTCGCTTTCAGGATTGCAACCGATCACAACAGAATCACAACCCAATTGTAAAGATCACAACCAATCACAACCAATCACAACCCAATTGTAAAGATCACAACCAATCGTACTAGGGGTTAAAACCAGCCCTTACAGGTTTTGAAAACCTGTAAGGGCTATAGCCGGGCTTTGATGGCTTCAATGGCGGACCAGGGGGTGCAGTTGAGATGGAGCGCACCGCGTCCGTCTTCATCTACAACGCCGGCATCGAGCAGCAGTTTGCGGTAGGCGGCCCAGGCTTTTTTGTCCATGCCCTCCTCTATAACACTCCTTTGCCAGGGAAGCACCACGCTGCTGTGCTTGGTTTCGCGGAGGAGGATGAAGTAGAGCAGGCCCAGGTCAACATCGTAATGAGAGGCGTCATCAAATAAGACGCGCTTGAGGCTGCGCTGGTAGTGGGCGGGGTGGGCTGCGTCTGGTTCGGGTGGGGGGAGGATGCTTTTGACGAGGCGGTTAAAGCCGCCGGTGGTGCTGATGGGCCGGGCGTAGCCGCGGCGCTGGATGGCGTGCTCTGCTTCGCGCAGAGCAAGGCCAAAGACGGAGAGCATGACGACGGAAACGGTAAGGCCCGCCGAGACTAACCACCAGGCTCCGGCCTGTACCTGTTTGAAGGTGAGGTAGAGGACCAGGCCAAGGAGGGCGGCGATGGCGATGGCGACGGCCAGGGTGAAGGCGATGCGCCTGGCCCTGGCTTGATAGATGCGGCGTTTTTTTTGCGGGTTGGTCATTGGCCTTTCTCCCCTTTCCCTCCAGGAGAGGAGAGAAGCTGCTGCTGGTATTCGGCCCAGGCGGCGCGGCCCAGGAGGGTGAGGCGGTAGGTTTCAAAATCTCTGATCAAATAGCCGTGTTTGACCAGGGTATCGAGGACGCTCCGGTTGAATTTGCGCCCGTGGATTTTGGGGCTGTAGAGCAGGGCGCCGTTTGCTTTGATTAGGGTTTTGAGGGCATTAACGCGGCTGACGGTGAGCCATTGAGGTTTGTGCCAGCCAAGCTGGATGCGGACGAAGATATCATGGCCCTGGGGGGTGAGGGTGAAGGGGCGGGCGTGGATATCCTCATCGCGGGCGGGGCCGGCGAGCAGGCCGCGCTCTACGAGTTTGCGCAGCGCCGGGGCGGGGTTGCCGGTGATTTTTTGCTGGAGGGCGATGGTTTTGAGGGCGGGCCAGGAGACCTCACCCCCCGGCCCCCTCTCCGAAGCGGAGAGGGGGGGAGGGGTGGCGATGGCGGCCAGGAGGCGGTAGGTGACCTGGTTGAGGCCGTATTCGTCTAAGAGGGCATGGTCGGGTTGGGTGTTCATGATTGTTCTCTCCTTTTAGTTGATTAAAAAGCCGATGATTTTAGTTTTGGCGGCGGCCAGGTTTTGCAGCATGCGGTAGTCAATCTCCAGTACTCTAAAGCCGGCGCGTTCCAGGCGGCGCAGGCGGGCCAGGTCGTTGTCGCGGCGGGTTTGGGGGTAATTGGGATGGTCGAAAAACGGATCGTAGTGAACCCGGCCGTTGACCTCGATGATGCTATCGTTGACATCGGGCAGGTAGAAGTCAACCGCGACAGGGATGTTTGCGCCTAAAACCATAGCCTCTCTCTGATGGTCCAGGATGAGGGCAACCTGCTGCTCATGGCGGGATGGGTTTTGCAGCTTCCAGTTGCGCCAGAAGTGGAAAAACTTTATGTAGCCGTATTTGCGGATGAAGGCTTTGGCGCCGAGCGAGCCAAGGGCGGCCATGTCGTTGACCTGGGCGCTGCGTTTGCCGGCGTGGGATTGGTGCTGGCGGAAGTTGGGCATGGCGGCGCGGGCCTGGCCGCCGCGCCGGCCGATTTGCTGGTACCATTCGCGGGTGCGGGGGAGGGGGGATTGATTTGTTGGGTCAAGTTGGGTTATAATAGAGCTATCGTTCATGGTTCACTCCTTGGTGGGTTGTGGGCTGAGCGTGAGCCGGCGGGCTAGTCCCCGCCGGCTTTTTTGTTTTTTGATACTGGGTGTGATCATGGCTATACCCCCTCCCTAACCCTCCCCCGCGGCGGGGGAGGGGATGAGCCAGTTCAGCAGCGGTTGGCGCAGGTCGAGGGCGGTGTAGACGACGTGGCCGCCATGTTTTTCGGCTTCGCGCCTGGCCCAGGGTTCGCGGTCGAAGGGTTTTTTGAGTTGGGAGAGGCGGCGGGTGACACTGATGAGGGGCCGGCCGTGGTAGGTGTAGGAGTGATTGGTGGGGTCAAAGATGATTTGGGTAAAGTCTGTTTTCATGGGTTGTTCCTTTCTAATTATGAATAGTGAATTATGAATGGTTAATTGACTGCTCGTTGTGCTCCTTAATAAGCTCGATGCCTCGCCTTATCATGCATGGTTGATTTCCTGGCGGACGATGGCGCTGATTTCGGCCACCAGGGCGTCGAGGGTGGCGTCGGTAACGGTGGGCCAGGGATCAACCTTACCCCCTTCCCCTCTCCTGCCAGGAGAGGGGAGTAAGAGGCCGTGGGCGGCCAGGATGGTTTGCCAGCGGTGCAGGGACATGCCGGGGGCGAGGTGGGCCTGGCTGAGGCGCAGGATTTTGAGCCAGCGGGTGTTTTTTTTGGGCATTGGCGTTTCTCCTATCATGCTTTTTTTAGGTTACTTTGTTTATTATGTAAAATAATAGACTAACATATAGATGGATGTATATGGGTCATGGTAGCATGGTAGCATGGTAAGGAAATCGTTGTGTGATGATTTACCTACCATGTTACCATGTACCATGTAGGTACTATGTTTATCTAGGTAATGGTCATGGTAGCTTACTCTTCCGGGTCGTGGCCGTTTAAGCGATAGAGAATTTCTCTTTTCTGGACCTCTTTTTCGAGCATGCCCTCGGCGAGCATGACCTTGAGGCGTTTGTAAGTATTACTAGCATCCTGGTTGAGGGCGCGGCTAATGTTGTTGAGGGTGGGCCGGTCGAGATACTCCAGGACGTCGAGAATTTCCTGGTGGCGGTCGGTTAGTTTGGCGGCCTCGCCGTGGTCTTGCCAGAGGCCGGTTTCCCAGTTGATGGCCATGGACAGGGTGCGTTCGATGACTTCGCGGCCAACGACGGAGAGGCGGGCGTCGTTTTGGCCGCGCTGGCGGTAGAGGCCCCAGGCGGTATCGCAGAGGGCGCCTTTGGCGGTGGAGCCGAGGATGTCGGCGATGGCGTCGGGGTTGATGCCGGAAGCTTTATTGTGGTGGTCGCAGAGGAGAACTGCGCAGTTTTTGGCGTGGGCCATTTCGTGGATGGGGATGAGGGCGCGGGTCATGATTTCGACATCGTTTTGATCGCCTTCTACGCTGCGGGAGAGGGTATCTATGGCGACGAGGCGGTACTGCCGGGCCTGGATCTGGCGGGCCAGGCGCTGGCCGCCTTCGTCGCTAAGGTCTCCAATTTGGTGGATGAATTGGCCCATGACCATAAAATCTACGGGCAGGTCAGTGGGCCAGCGTTGCATGCGCATGCGTTCGCGGAGGCGGCGGGGCGGGTCCTCCAGGGCCAGGTAGAGGACGCGGCCCGGTTCGACGGCGCTGCCGAAGATTTGGCCGCCGGCGGCGATGGTTTTGGCGAGCTGGAGGATGAGCCAGCTTTTGCCCATTTTGGGCTTGCCGGCCAGGATGGTGAGGCCGACGGGGAGGAGGCCGGGGATGGCCCAGATGGGTTCGGGCCAGTCGGTGGTGAGGATTTCATTGGCGGTGAGGAGGTCGAGTTCGTCTGCCTCACTCCCCTCTAGCTCCCCCCTTTGAGGGGGGGGGGCTGGAGCGGGGGGAGGTTCGGCGGTACGGAGGGCAAATTCCAGTTCCAGGGGGATCTGGTAGATGGTTTGCACGGCGGTTTGAATGGTTTTGCGCAGGCGGCTTTTGAGGGTTTCAAGAGCGTAGAGGGAGGGGGTGTAGATGATGAGCCGGTCATCGCGCAGGGTAGCGGTGGTGTTGATGAGCCAGGTGTTGAAGGTGGCTTTGGACATGGAGATTTGGAGCAGGTTGAGGGTTTCCTGCCAGTTGAGTTCGTCGGTTAGCATACTCTCTCCTCGGCGGCCCTCATCCCTTCTCCCAGGGGAGAAGGGATGAGGGTTGAGAATTGTGTGTTGGTCATAGAACTGTCTCCTTTCTGGTTGCTAATGGTTAATCCCCGGCCCCTCTCCCCGCCGGGTTGTCGCTCGGCAGGGGGGGTGGGGGGTGTTTTACAGTTGGTACCAGCCGGGGTAGTCAACTAGCTCGGCCAGGGCGCGCAGGGCCAGGGTAAAATCGTCCGTTTTGTCGTCCTCCAGGTGGGGGGGGAGGCGGTAGGGCGTTCCGTCCGGGTTTACGATTTCTGGCTGCCGGGGTTTAGAAAGGCGGGTATAGCAGAGTTCTCTGGCGGCGGCGGTTAGCTGGTCCAGGCGGTTGTTGAGGTGGGTTATTGTCAGTTCCAGGTCGCGGATGCGCTGGCGGGCCTGTTCATTTTCGGCCAGGGTGGCTGCGGTGGCGGCAGGGTGTTGCAGGCGGGTCATGGGCGGTTTTTCCTTTCATGGGTTAGGAGTAGGTTTATTTTGTGCCGGGGGATGCCCAGGGTGGTGTAGAGGGCCGGGAAGTGGCCGACGAACCAGTAGGCGGTTTCCCGTTCTTCGGGGGTGAACCAGGGCATTTTGCCGGGACGGACAATGTCTTTGACGGCCTGGAGGGCGATGGCGGCCAGGAGACGCTCCCAGGGGTCGTAGAAGTGGGTGGCGCGGGCGCGGCGGGAGGGGTAGGCCGCAGGGGGGCAGGGGTGCGGAGGGGCAGAGGTGAAAGTCTCTCCTCTGCTGTTTTTGGTTTTTTGTGTTATAATAGTTGTGGTCATTAGCAATCACCTATGGGTGGGCCGGCGTTCCTTGGGGGGCAAGGAACGCCGGTTTGTGTTTTAAAGCCTGTCAATGAGGATGGGTAGGGCCTGGGCGAAGCTGCTGAGCGAGACGGCGGCGCTGATCTGGCCGTCGCCGTTGTGGTGGAGGGTGAGCCGGCCGCCGATGACGATGGCCCACAGTTTTTCTAGCTGGGCGGGGGTGAGGGTGACGGTGGCTTCGGGGGCGGACCTCACCCCCCGGCCCCCTCTCCGAAGCGGAGAGGGGGAGGTTTCTTTGCTGTTGGTATTTTCGTTGTGCATGGGTGTCTCCTTGATGATTTTGGCGATACAGTAAATTTTTCTGGCTTTGTGTTTTTGGCCGGCCCGCAGGGCCTGCCAGAAGGCGCGGGCGGCCGGGCGCAGGCGGTGGTTTAGGTGGTCAATGGGATATCCTCCTTTCTGGCGGCCAGGTAGGGGGGCAGCAGGTCTGGGATGTGGGCGGGGGTGAAGGTCCACTGGCCGCCGCGGTCGAGGGCGCGGGTGAGCTGGGCCTGGACGGTTGGGATGGTGATGGGCTGGCCCATGGCGATGAGGTAGTCAACCAGGACGCAAAGATCGTAGTGGGTTTCGCACATGGGCGGGTTGATGGTGAGGCCGTGGTAGCTGACGGCGGGGGCGGGGCAGTAGGCGCAGGTGGGATTTACGATTTCTGATTTACGATTTACGATTGGGGTGGTCATTAGTCCTCCTCGTAAAGGGGGTAGACGGTTTCGACGCTGATGAAGGTGGCCCCGTTGTGGCCGGTGGGGGCGGTTTGGAACCATTCGACGGTGAAGTTGACATCCCATTGTTTGAGGATGGGGGGGCGTTCCTGCCCTTTATCTTTTTTGGCCCAGGCGCCGTTATCAAAGTCGTCGAGGGAGAGTTCGGGCATGACGTCGGCGAACATGGTCAGGATTTGTTCGGGGCCGTCCCAGCCGATGAAGGTGGCGGGGCGGGAGCGGCCGGGCAGGCTGAGGATCATTTTCCAGCAGTCGCGTTTGCGGGTTTTGGTGAGGGAGACGCGGTTGCAGCGGTTGGTTTTGATGATTTTGGCCCAGCTGCCGGCGGCGATGGCTTCGTCTTCGGCTTCATCGTTGTCGTGGCGGGGGATGATTTGATCACGGGGGATGGCTTTGGGCCTAGCCCCTCGCTCTGCTCTCCCTGCGGTCGTCTTTTCAGGAGTGGGGGATAACTCTGCCTGGGGGGCAGAGCCGTTTAGCCCGACGAGGCGGGTTTTGAGGATGGGGCCTTCTTGCTCCAGTTTGAGGACGCGGGTTTCGAGGCCGTCGAGGCGCTGGTTGACCTGGCTGAAGCCGGTGGTGAGGATTTGTTTGATTTCGGTTAGGTCTTTGGTTGGGGTGGTCATTAGTAACTCCTTTTACGATTTACGATTTACGATTTACGATTTACGATTTACGATTTGCGATTTACGATTTACGATTTACGATTTACGATTTGCGATTTACGATTTACGATTTGCGCTCCTTTCGGCCCTTTCCCAGGGGTAGGCCAGTTCTACGGGTTGAGTTTCTCCGGCCAGGCGGCGGACGAGGCGGAGGGTGGAGAGGCAGTCGCCGGCGGCGGTGTGGGCCGGGCCGGGGGGCAGGCCAAGCTGGTGGAGGCGGGCGGGGAGGCTGCCGCCGAGGAGGGGGTTTTGTTTGATGTCCCACCAGTTGGCTTTGCCGAGGATTTGGTTGGCGAGGTCTTTGGCGCAGGCCCACTCGAGGGGCCAGGCGGGGGGGATGAATTGGCTGTCGAATTTGGCGTTGAAGGCGACGATGGTGCGCCGCCCCTCAGTCCCCCCCAGCGGGGGGGCGGTGAGGATGTGTTTGAGGAGGGGTTCGATTTGCCGCCAGGTGGGGGCGTCGGCTACGTCGGCGTTGGTGATGCCGTTGTGGGCGGTGGCGGCGGGGGGGATGGGGCAGCCGGGGTTGATGAGGGTGCTCAGGAGTACCTGGCCCTGGCTGTTGATGACGGCGATTTCGACGGGCCGCGGGTCGTCTTTTTTGTAGAGGGCGGTGGTTTCGATGTCGAGGAAGAGGGGGTCTTGAGCAAGTAGCAGGGTGGCAGGGTTGCAGGTAGCAGGGTTGCAGGTAGCAGGGGGGAGGGTTTTATCCCCCTCCTTTTGGGAGGGGGGGGATATTTGGCTGACGGCTTGCCGTAATTGGGTAATTTCCTGGCGGAGTTGGGCGGCGGGGTGCTCGAGGGTGATTTCGAGGCCGAAGGTGGAGGTTGGGAGGTTGGAAGGCTGGAAGGTTGGCGGGTTGGAGGGTTGGGATCTCATTGGGGTTGCTCCTGCTAGTTGAGCCAATCTGGGTTGAGGATGCGGAGGGTGCGGCGGATGAATACCCCCCCTTGCTCCCCCCCGTGAGCGGGGGGGAAGGCGCTGGCGGGGGTATCTTTGCTTTGGTAGGTGATGGTGAAGACATGACGACGATTTCGCCGGGTTGGATGGTACGATTGAGTGCGTTAGCCATAGGGGCCTCCTGGGTGGGTTGAAATTTGAGTCCAGTATAGCACAAGTTATGGAAGGTGTCAAGTATCTTCCATAACTAATTTCAAAAAAAGGGGGGATTTCATGGTGCATGGTAGGGGCCCTCACCCCCGGCCCTCTCCCAGGGGGAGAGGGGGGAAGGAGGGGGGGGGTAGAATGGATTTACGATTTTGGATTTACGATTTTGGAAAGGGGTCAATGATGGATGAGGAAACGGTGCGCCGGATGGTGAGAGAAGAAATAAGAGGGGCGCTGGAAGAAGGGATCAAGGCAGGAGCTTCAAGGCTTGGGACTTGAGCAGTTCCAGGAGGAGTTGTTCGGCTACGGTGACGACAAAGCCGCCGGTTTTAGTCATAACCTGATCAGGTCAATATCCCGTTTCATCAGGCGGCTTGGGATTTTTTGGGGGGCGGTTGCGGGCGGCGGCGGGGCGTTTGATGGTGGTGATGATATGGCCCTGGTCGTTGAAGTAGGGCAGGCCGGCGGTGTTGGCGGCGCGGCGGGCGTGGTAGATCTGGGCGCAGAGGGCGACTTCGGCTTCGTCTACCAGCTTGGGGTAGCAGGTTTCGTCTACGAAGTGGAGATACCCGGTTACGTAAACCCAATCGTTTACCGCACCGCGCGGCACGCCGTACTTTTTGGCGGCGTTGGAGATAGAGATGCCCTGGCCCTTGAGGTGGGGGAAGAGCTCGTCAATGAGCTGGGTTTTGGTTTTGGGGGTGGTATCGGCCACGTGGATAGCTCCGTTGGGGAGGATTTCTAGTTGTAGTTTAACGCCGGGGGGGTAGGTAGTAAATAGGGCGGGGAGGTCGGTGGGGGAGAGGGTTTGGGGTTTGGGGTTTGGGGTTTGGGGGTTGGGTTTGGGTGGGTTCATTGTATAATACTCCTACTTACTTATAAATGAAAGGGTGTGACATTTTATGGACGAGACAACAGGGCAGGCGATATTGCAGGAGTTGCGGGAGATCAAGGCGCTGTTGGCGCAGGCGAGTGGGGAGGAGTTGCGGGCGGCGGCGCTGCGCGTTCTGATTAGTTCTGGGCAGGCTGAGCTGCATGATCTATTGCAAAGCCTCAGCCGGGTGGCGCGGCCAGAGCCGCCAGGTGACTTTGGTAAGCCTTTTGAAAGCCCGGATGCTTTGCGGCGACAGGAGCGGCGGCTGGCGGCGGTGAAGCGATTGAAAGCCCTGCTGGAAGATGAGCCTTATACACCGGTGACGGTCATTTTTCAGCCTGATGATGGCCCGGCCAGGACATATAAGCTCAATCCTCCTCCCTTAGAAACTTCATAATATTATCGTAACCAGAGATTGTTTTTTTGTCTTTGGCCTGAGCTTCTACGATGCCGCTGGGCGAGATGGTGATCTGGATATACTGGTTTTTCTCGACCGGCCACTCGTACTTAGCCCAATCCAGGGCCAATAAAAAGACGCAGATTTTCCCCTCTTCTAAGCTTTCATCCAGATCAACGGCTGAATAGCAAGGGTCTGCTATTTTTATGAGTTTATGCCCCTGCAATTCAGCCAGATGCTCCTGGAGGCGCAGTTCGGTGATACCTCGAGCTTTGGTCAGGTCAGCCAGGCTGAGGGCCGCGGTGCTATTTCCATCGGCTTGCCAGGCCTGGTCATAGAGACAAATGAGGGTTCGGAAAGCAGCATCCGATAAATCTGTCATCTTGACGACTGCGGAGAGTTGATAAAGTTGTTCAGGAAAAATCTGCAATCCTTTTCTTGTGTCGGCCACTATGGGTCTCTTATTTGCTCGCATGTAAATGAAAACGCCCCTACCGGATATCCGGCAGGGGCGTTGGTTTGTGTTCCCAGGCCGGGTTAATCACGGTCGTGGTTCAGTGGCGTTACAAGGCGGCTGCTCTACCAACTGAGCTACGAGGGCAAAAGTAAAGCCGCTGCACTAAACGTGCAGCGGTTTTTTTATTTGGTTGGTCAATATGTTATCACAATCAGGTGCAAGAGTCAAAAGGCAAAATTTTGCGATAGGGGTTTTCAACGCTCTAATCTTGAGGTAAGATAGGAGGAAAAACGGTTAAGGGAGGTAGGCAATGGAAGGTCGAATACCAGAGGA
>JAKLJP010000045.1 GCA_023151115.1 Anaerolineae bacterium | reverse complement strand
TAACTTCTTGCTCACTGTACAAGAATCTAACTCATAAGGTACTAATCCCGGCGAAAATTTTTCTGGAGGATTATATATCCCAAAAATCTTAAGGTATCGGTAAAAAGGGCCGTATAAAAATATGAAGAAAGTTTGCCACCTTGTTATATTTTGTACCAGTGTGTTGTGGATAACTATGAATTTACCAACTCTGGCCCAAGCCTCTGGCCCGGCGCAGCCCCCCGGTAATAGTATAGTGGGTGTGGCTTCAAACGCGTTAGAATGTTTGGCTGTAGGCCCCAACACCCCTGCTCCGGCCAGTGGTGTGGTTAACCTGACCTGGCAAGGTGAGGCCGAGAGCGCTCGCCTCATTGTGCAGGTGGCCGGCGCAGAGGCCGCCCATACTATCAAAATAAATGGACAAGCGGTAGCCCAAGTTCCCGTTCATCCGGGGGGGCAGCTTTGTAGCGATGGTGAGGATACTGAATCTTTTTATCTTGATGTGCCGCTCGATGTTTTGGTACAGGGGGATAACTCGATTGAAATTACCCACGACGCCCTGGCCGGCGATAGTTGGAGCGCCGCTTACGTTAGACTGGAAGTGCAAGGCCGCTTCGTTGTTAATATGCCCGGTAGCCCCGGACAAATTGGTTCGGCTGATATATCTACCTTGGCCACTCCCTTTACGATTAATATCACCAATTCTTATGATGGTTCATCGCAGCAAGCCAGGGTTCAGATTCCTGACAGCTACAATGCCGGTGTAGCAACGCCGTTATTAGTGGCAATTCACCCCCGCAGCAGCGATATGTTTTTTGGTGAAGATAAGTTTGGCGCTGCCGCTAACACCAAAGGCTGGCTGTTGGCTTCACCAGAACTCCATGGGAGTTGGCCCGGTGATTTAGCAAACCCTATACCTGACCCTCCAGGTAAATATTCCTACGCTTCGCTGGAGGGCCAGTACGATATTGTCGCCACAGTAAAATATATGCTCCAAAATTATAATGTGGACCGGGATCGTATTTACATCGTGGGCTATTCGATGGGGGCGCAGATGGCAACGCTCATGGCGGCCAAATACCCGGATGTGTTCGCCGCTCTTTTTGATAACAAAGGTCCAACTGACTGGGTGGATTGGTATAATGAAAGTGTAGCCCTTGGCAATCAAGGTTTTCATACGGGTTGGATGCGGCGGGAGTGTTATCAAGTGATAAATAACGTAAACACTCTCCGAAACCCAACCCAGAACCCCTTTTGTTATCAACGCCGCTCAAGCTTGAATTATGCCAGCAACTATGTGCGTAAATTAAATTTTGCTAGTATTTATAGCCGTATGCCGATTTCGCTGACCCATACTGTCAGCGATGCCCTTGTTCAAATCCATCATTCACGCGATCTACGGGATGCGATTAATAGTTATAATCCCAGCCTGTTAGTTTCTCTGTTTGAAGAAAACAGCGGCGACCCGGCCATTGATGGCGGCTCTCCTTTCTTCCACGACTATGAGCCTGATCCCACGACGGTGCTGAATTTCTTGGAGCCATTCACGTTAGACAACAACCCTACCTCCCTTGATCTTACTTCCGACGAGTCCAAATCTTTTTATTGGCTCAGAATTGTCAAATCAAATGCCGAGCAGTTTTCACGGGTAAAGGTTAATGTGGTTGGACAAACGGTCACCGCCGTCATTTCTGATACCACCACCACCCAACTGGGTTTCAATCTAGGTAGTGGCTCTATTACCGAGATCATTCCTCAGCCGGGGCTGGGATTGCCTACAGGTGTTTATGAAGTTCAGGGTGGTGGTAATAATGTAGATGTCAGTTATAACACCGGTTATCTTACTGTAAACGTCTCTTCGACCACCACTCCCTACACCGTAACCATCTCCCTGATTCCTGGCAGCGCTCCTTCCGTTTTTACTTATCTGCCCCTTGTGCTCAAGTAGAGTAATATGCAGGCTAAAAAATGAATCTCAAAACTGAACCCTTAGTCAGCGTGGTGACGCCGGTTTATAACACCGAAAAATATTTGGCCGAGTGTATCGAAAGTATCCTGGCCCAAACTTATCAGAACTGGGAATATATTATTGTCAATAATTGCAGCAAAGACCGCTCCCTGGAAATTGCCCAAAAGTATGCCGGTCGGGATGCTCGTATTCGGGTGCATAACAATACCCAGTTTCTCAACCAGATGCAGAATTGGAATCACGCTCTACGCCAAATCTCGGCTGAAAGCAAATATTGCAAGGTGGTGCATGCTGATGATTGGCTGTTTCCAGAGTGTCTCAGCCAGATGGTGGCCGTGGCGGAGGCCAATCCGTCGGTGGGGGTGGTAGGCTCCTATAGATTAGATGAAACTGAGGTTAACTTGGACGGTTTGCCCTATCCCAGCCCGGTGACATCAGGCCGGGAAATTTGCCGCTTGTCTTTCCTGACCAGCCTTTATGTATTTGGCTCACCTACCTCGCTGCTCATCCGGTCCGATCTGATCCGCAGCCGAGAACCATTTTATAACGAAGCCAATATTCACGCCGATAAAGAAGTCTGTTTTGATGTTTTGCAAAGCTCCGATTTTGGTTTTGTCCATCAAGTCCTAACCTATACCCGCCGGCATAATGAAGCAACGACGACATTTACCCGCCGGCTCAGCACAAAAAGATTGGCCGGTTTGATTATTTTGAAAAAATATGGCCCCCTCTATCTTGATCCTGAAGAGTACGAACAATGTTTAAAACGAAAAATCGAGACTTACTATCGTTTTTTGGGCCGGCAGGTGTTTGAACTAAAAGATAAAGAATTCTGGAACTATCATCAAAATGAGCTTAAAGCGTTGGGGCATCCTTTGAGTTGGCTCAAAGTAATTAAAGCTGCGTTATTGGAACTCTTAAATATCGAAGTGACGGTGAAAAGGATCATACAGGCGATAAGAAAGAAGAAAGCTAAACCCCACAGCCTTACCCCCCTCAAGCAGTGGGAAATAGTCAGCCGGTCTGAATCTTAAACCTTCTTCTATTTTCGGCAGATACAGGAAAGGTTTAACCATTTTTTAACTCTTTTCTAACATTTATTTAGGGAAATTTTCATTTTTCTCGGGTAAAGTAATATAACGAAATTTTAGGTTAAAAGCACCTGATTAATGATGCTTGTAGATCACAATCTTATCTATTTTGCTCCTGAAAATTGGGACGGTTTGTGGCGTAATCGGCAGCAACTGATGTCAATTTTTGCCCGGCACAATAAGGTGCTGTTTGTAGAAGGACGAGCGCATCTCCGTTCAACGCTGGCCGATTTTCGGCGGGGAGGAATAAGGGTGTCGGACCTGCGCGCCAGGGTGCGGCAGGTGTCAAAAAATTTATTTGTTTTTCGTTTCCCGGTCTGGGCCCCAATCAGTGGGCGTTTTCCTCTTAAACAGATTACTCGAACCGCCAGGCAACTCTCTTTTCAAAAGGTTTTGCGTGAATTGCAGATGTCACGCCCTATTGTCTGGTTGTCCAGGCCCAGCATGATGGATGTGATGGATGACCTTCCGTCAGCCCGGTTATTTATCTATCATGTAGTTGATGAATATGCGGCTTATGGCACCAAAACAGCAGAGAGTCGCTACCGGATTGAGAAACAGGAAAAGGAAATGCTGGGCCAGGTTGATATGGTGATAACGGTTTCTAAAAAGTTGCAAGAAACCAAGCGTCCTTTCAACCCTAATACTTTCCTGGTTCCAAACGGAGTAAATTATCAGGCTTATACGGCTGCTCTGGCTGATCCATGCTTGCCGGATGATTTACGAGCTATTAAACCGCCTCGTTTGGGCTATAGCGGCCTTATTGGTGATAAACTTGATTTGGATCTGCTTAAAGAATTGGCTCAAGCCCATCCAGAGTGGTCTTTGGTCCTGCTGGGAGAAGTGAAAGGTTCGCACAAGGCTGCAACCTGGCGGGAGTTGAGGGCCTTGCCCAATGTGCATCATCTGGGGCCGGTCGAGATAGCACAGGTACCGCATTATGTGAAAGGGTTTCAAGTGGGCTTAATGCCCTATGCGCAGACCAGACATTCTGAACATATAAGCCCGCTGAAACTTTATGATTATTTGGCCGCCGGATTACCTGTTGTGTCGATGGATATTCCGGCCGCCCGAGAATTTGGTGAGTTTATTCACCTGGCTGATACACCTCAAAACTTTATTGAAGCTGTACAAGCCGCTTTAGTTGAGGTAAGTGTTGAACGTTGTCAGGCTCGCAGAAATATTGCCAGCCAACACAGTTGGGAAGCGAGAGCAGAGCAATTATCGGCTTTAATTCAAACCCAACTGGTAGAAAGAGTTTAAGGAGTAGATTTTATGAAAACACAAAGTGTAGTAACGTATTGGCGGATTATTAAAAAACGCGGTTGGTTACCCCTGCTGCTGCTGCTAGTTACAGTTGGTACAATTGTAGGCTTATCGCTGTTGGCTGAACCTGTTTACGTGGCTTCGGTAAGGTTTCAGGTGGTGGCTCCTCCTCCGGGCGATGTGAGCCTGTTTCAAGGAGCAAGACTTGGTTCACTGCGAGAGGAAATGGGTTACGCCCGTGACAATTTTATTAGTATTATCACCAGTCGAGATGTGGCCTGGCGGGTGGTTGAACAGTTGAACTTGGAAATGAGTGGTGGAGAATTGGCTGAATTAGTGGTTGTAGAACCTGTACTCGGCTCCGATTTTACTGAAATAACGGTTTCGACAGACGATCCAAATCTTTCGGCAGCTATTGCCAATACGTTGATGGTTGAGGGAATAGCTAAATTTGGGGAAATAAGCGCCCGTGGCAGCGCCAACAGCCGTGAATTTGTGCTCTCGCAATTAAATAAAATTGGCGCTCAACTGGCAGAAGCTCAACAAGAATTAGTGACCTATAAAATAGAAAATAAGGTTGGCGATTTAGATGATCTTATCAGTTCTCAACAAGGATTAATTCGTTCCTTGAACCTGGCCAGAGATCAGGCCTGGGCCGAAGGAAAGCTTGAGGCAGCTACTAACTACGATAAAATTATTGCAGAACGAACTCTGGAATTGCAAGATTTGGTGCAACTGGGTACAGAATATACAGTGCTACAGGGTAAAGTGCAACAGCTGTCACAAACTTATGATTTTCTCCTGGAGAAAGAAACAGAAGCAGAGCTTAAAGAGAATGAAATCTTAAATCTGGGCTATATTCAACCGCTGGGCGAGGCCCGCGTGCCTTCTGAACCGGAGCCGGCCATTCAAACGAGTATTGTGATCCTGGGTGCAGTTCTTAGCCTGGTTTTGGGGGTGGTCATTATCTTCTTATGGGAGTATTTAGATAAACAAAGGGCACTGGCTGCGGTTGATTTGGAAAGTAGAAACTCAGAGAAACTGTTACCCACCGAATCTACACCGTGAAGCGTTTTTTAATCCGGCAACAAAAGCTCGGTCCGGTTAAAATAAACGGGCTGCCGTTGGGTGTGCTGGTTACTTGTTGCCTGGCGCTGCTCCTGACCGGTTGCACCAGTGTGCCCGAGGGCACAGTTGAGAAGGAAGAAATACCTTCTACGCCGATAGTTCTACCCAAACCCTCAGCTACACCTACCCCTTCACCAAGCCCTATTGAGATGAGGAAAGTTGCCTGGGCAGAAGCTGTTAAGGATAGTGATTCCATGACCGGGGCGATTGCCAGTTTATATTTGGCTCAGCATAGACACAATGATATTGACCTTAAGGAAGTTAATCAGAGAGTCCCAAACATCAAAACAGATGAACGGGTCTATTTGGGTTATGTAATTAATACCATCAGGCTCTACTATACCTTTAAGGATAAACCGGAACTACTTTGGCCGGAAACAAAATTAGCCCTGGAGCAAACAACTTTGCGCAAGGCTTTAAAGTATGTCACCGGCAAACAGAGCCGGGGCATTATCAGTCCAGATATTCCTTATTTGCCTAACTCGGTGGGTACTGAGAATCATAAACTGGCAGAAATTACTGCGGGAATATTACTCACCCAGATTTTTGCTAAAGAAACAGTAAACGGTTATGTGGTCAAAGCCTCCGATCCTAAAGAAATTAGTTGGCATCGTTATTGGCTTGAGGCTTATAACGATTGGTTGAGTGGAGCAGCAGATGATAGATTGGGTCAGGGGTTGGACGAGCGAGACTCGCCCCAATATATTGCTAATGATTTTGGCTACCTCCTCACCTTAAGAGATTTTGCTGAAAACGAAACGGTGCGCCAATTGGCCGAAATGTATGCTAATGTTCTCTTGGCCGATTATGCCGAAGAAAATCTACTGGGGATGTATGTGGGGGGCAATGGACGTGAAGATAGGCTCACCATTACCGATCCCTTAAATGGTCCCTTAACCGTTGTTTCTTATCTCTTGTTCGATAATGTACCAGGGGGGTTGAGCAGCGTGGGGGACTACTTAAACCAATGGGGCGCTGTGGCCTATACGGCCATTTTAACCAGCGACTATGAAGTTCCACCCATTATCCGCGCCATAGCCGCCGATCGGTTGGGTAAAGGTTCTTATGAGGTTAAGGAACTTCGAGGGATACAGGAGAAATATACTTATATGACTCCCTACTATGGCGTAGGAAGCTGGATTGGTAAAACTAAGCCCGGCTCTCAATCTCAAAGCTGGGGGATTTACATAGCTTCAGAAGAGAGCAAAAGTACCATTTTTACCTTTCCGGGGGCTTGGTCCCAATTTCAACCCGATGACAATCGCAGTTACATGATCAACTATAAATTCAAAGAAGACACCCAAACCCATATCTTTCAGGAGCGAAATGTCATCTTTAGCCAGTTTGATTTAAAGGTGGCCGGCGAGGAATTTGCAACTCGAATTTATCTTCCGTTTTCGCTCGATGAGGTAAGCGAGCAAAACGGCTGGATATTTGCCCGAGAGACAACGGTGGACGGGGAAACGGTATTTGTAGCGATCAGACCTGCCTTGGGAGGATATAAGCTTGATACCTCGCCTCAACCCGATTTTGTGTATGGTCGGATATTTGTTTGTGATGTTTATAATGATGTGGTTGTGACTGAAATTAGCGACTCTACTGTTCACTCCAGCTTTGCTGCCTTTATGAAAGACGTTCTTGACCAGCCATTTAAAGTCACTGATAGTAAAGTGTTTTACACCACTACCGATGGGCGTGAGATAGAATATAAGATAAATGACTCTCACAACACGTTAATAAACGGCCAAAAATTCAGTTTGGATGATTACGAACTATTTAATAGCCCGTTTACTCATTCTGTTCAAGCGAGTCGTTACTATACCTTCCGTAAGGATAACCATAACTTAGTTTTAGATTTTAGAAGGTTCGAGCATCCCATAAGAGAAGAATGGACAGATTAAATGACCCTTCAAAACCACTCAAAATCTGTTACCTGGCCCGTTATACGGGTGGAGGATCGGCCATAAGTTTACAAACAATCGTTTCTAATCTGGATCGCTCTCGATTTTTACCCATTGTCCTTTTCCATCGGATCAAGAATCACGAGTTAGTAGCGGCCCTGCGGGCGCGAGATATTCCCGTTTTTAGTTTAACTGAGCCTTACTATTTTTCTACCACATCTTCCGCCTTTAAGGTCAATGTAACGGGCCGCCTCTCCCGTTCCACCTGGCAGCGTAAATTGTTGTCGCTTTACCAGCTTGGCAAAGCGACAGGCGCTTTTATAAAGCAAGACTTGAAATTAATAAGACCATTGCTGCATTTTTTAAATGAACATCAGGTTGATCTCATCCATTTTAACAGTGGTTTGTCTACTCACCGAGCCGATTTGTTGGTGAGTAATTGGTTAGGAATACCGGCAATCTGTCACGTCAGAGCTTTTGAAACTTTAACCCCCCTGGAAAGATTTGTCGGTAGAAAGGTTAAACGATTTTTTTATATTTCTCAGGCCATCGCCCAGGATTATCAAAATCAGAAAATTGCCCCCCATCGGGGCCAGATTATTCACAATGTCGTATCGCCGCCGCCCTTAATAACACCGGCAGAAAAGATGGCCTTAAGAGCCGAGTTTGGCTGGGATGAAACCCATTTTGTGGTGGTGAATGTGGGCCGGTTGGTAAGCTGGAAAGGGCAAGATGTTTTTATCAAGGCAATTGATTGTTTGGCCCCTCGCTTACCGCACTTGCGCGGTTTGCTTGTCGGCAAGGCTGATGACAATCCAGGTAGCTATAACTATGCTCAAAATTTGCAACAACTGGTTACAGATAAGGGCCTGACTGATAAAGTGATTTTTGCCGGCTTTCGCTCAGATGCTGTCCGGCTTATGGCCGCGGCAGATGTAGTAGTTCATAGCGCCACAACGCCTGAACCTTTTGGTCGAGTTATTATTGAGGGCCTGGCTACGGGAACGGCAGTTGTAGCAACTAATGACGGAGGAGTAGCTGATATTATTACTCCCGGAGTTAATGGAATGTTGGTTACCCCCGGAGATGATAGCGAAATGGCCAGGACTATTGAAGAATTGGCTCATAACCCAACTCTACGCGCTAAACTTGGTCAGGCCGGATATGAGCATGTGAAAGAAAATTTTAGTGTGGCCGGTCAACTCAAACAGCTTGAGCAAGCTTACCTGGCCTGTCTAACCCGCTAAAGTTTTCTTCGGTTTTAGGAGACATGCCGTAACTCTTTGGATTTGGTTAGAGAGAAGTTGAAGTGAAATTACTTAAACCACAGATTATTCGCAAAAAGATAAAAGCCAAACTATCTCCGGCTAATTTACCTCTGGATAGGATTAATGAGGTTTGGGGGTACTATGATTTAGGGGTTTTAGAACAAGTGAGGTCGCCGGACGCGGGAAAACGCAGTGATACGGTGTTAATTAAGAGCAGCAAGGGTAACTTTGCTTTGAAGGCTTACACGCCTCATTTAGGGCAAGATGGAATTTTGTTTGAACACTCTGTTATTCAATTTCTCCAAACGGTAAATTACCCAACTCCCGGTCTCATTGAAAATCGTTTGGGACAAACAGTTACCCACATGGCTGATCGGTCCTATGCTTGTTATAAGTTTGCAAAAGGTGAGCGATATACTGACTATTTTTTAAGCCCTAAAACTTCGGAGTTGATGCTTAGGCAATCGGCGCGAGCCTTGGCCGAGTATCATCTTCTTATTAAGGACTTTTTACCAGATGGTCATAAAGCTGAAGGGTTTCAGCCGGGAACTTGTCAACGTGAACGGGGGAAAGATTGGTATTTGAATGAATTGGCTCTGGTTTATACCGTTCTTTTTTACAATAATTTGGAAGAAGCTTCCAGACTGATGGGGAAGAAGGTTTCTGCCATTATGGATCAATGGTTAACTATCCAAAGCGAATTTATTGATTTACATGATCGCCTGGAAGGAGTTGATCCTCCTCCGCTTCCAATTTTGGCTATTCATGGGGATTTTGGCCCATACAATCTTTTGTTTCATCGGAACAAACTAAGTGCTGTACTGGATTTTGAATGTACTCACCTGGATTGGCGACTGACCGATGTGCTTTCAGCGCTTGTCCGTTTTTGCCGCAGGCGACAGGGTGATTTAAACCAAGCGATGGCAGCCACTTTTTTGGCTAACTATCAATCTATCTGGCCTCTGGAGCCAGCCGAAATCGAAGCCGCTCAGTCGGTATTCAAGCTGGCCCGTTACCATAATGTTATTAAAGCCCTCTCAAAGTACCGCTTAACCGGCCAGGAGGATTCATTGCAAGCAGCCGAAGCGTCCCTGGCTCAGATTCTTTCACCCGGCCGGTTAACCCTGGCTGATACATTAGGTTGCATATTTAAGGGCAAAGCATAATGAAGTTAGATTTATATGGCTCGCTTTACCGGCGTACCTGGCAATTAAGAGCCGGTCAATTTGGCCGAGAGATTTTTCGGCGCGCCGACGAAATGAGCCGGCGAGAGCGTTTAACGGCTAACGCTCTGAAAGATTTTCAACTTGAGCAAACGCAGGCTTTACTGATCCATGCCTATCAGCAAGTGCCGTTTCATCGGGCGCGAATGGAGGCGGTGGGGTTTGATCCCTTTAAGCTAACCGACTTAACCCAGTTGGAGCGGCTGCCTTTTATGACCAAAGAAGAACTGCGGGCTGAGGGGTTGCATCTGGTCGCCCAAAGTTATGATCCCAACTCCTTACTGGAAAACGCCAGCGGCGGCTCTACCGGGATGCCGGTAAAGTTTTATCAAGATCAGGATTATACCATTTTTAACCGGGCTAATAAGTTGCGCCAGCGCCGCTGGTTTGGTTATCAGATGGGCGATAAAATTGCTTATCTATGGGGCGCGCGGCGGGATACCAGAATTAAAGGATTTCGCCATTATCTGCGCCAAACCTTGCGCCGGGAACACTGGATTGATGCGTTCGATCTGACGTCAAGACATATGTTAGAGTTTAAGAACTTGCTGGATACCTGGCAGCCTGAGCTATTGGTGGCCTATCCTTCGGCTTTGCAAGCTTTTGCCGCTTATCTGCAAAACCAGGGATTAGCGGTTCGGTCGCCGGGAGCCATTGAGTGTTCGGCCGAAAAGCTTCAAGCAGCGCAGCGAGTCGTAATTGAACAGGTTTTCAATTGTCCCATTTACGATGTTTACGGGTCACGGGAATTTGGGGTTATCGCTGCTGAGTGTGAACAGCATAACGGTTTGCATATTTTTGCGGATGCCTTTTATCTTGAGGTTATTAAAGATGGTCACCCGGCCCAACCCGGCGAGTTGGGTGAGATTGTGATTACCTGCTTTGGAAATTTTGCTATGCCGTTTATTCGCTATACCACCGGTGATTTAGGGGTGATGGCAACAGAACCGTGCGCATGTGGCCGGGTGCTGCCTCGGTTGGCAGAAGTGGTCGGTCGAACTAACGGCGTGATTTCTACTCCGGATGGTAAGTTGGTGCATGGGGCTTTTTTCTCTAAATTTTTCTATGATCTACCCCAGGTGAAGCGTTATCGAGTTCATCAAATTGATCGGGCCAACCTTGATATTTTGGTCGAAAGCAACGGTCATTTCTCCCCTGATCAAGCGGCGGCTCTGGCTAACCAGATCCAGACCAAACTGGGGGAAAGTATTAAGGTTTCCTGTCGCCTTGTATCTAACATTGAGCCATTACCTTCAGGTAAACTGGCCTATCTGGTTTCAGATGTGCCTTTAACTTTTATTCAAAAAGAGCTTGGCTGAAAGTTAGTCATTCGATGGAGTAATAGTATGTTCGTTAAGCCAGTGCAGTTGTTCCAAAACCTGCGGCGTCTTCACCTCCCTGAGCCGGTTATCGTTATATTGATGGTCTTGCTCACCCTTGGTTTGGGGGTAGGGCTTGGTTTTGTCATGATGACCCCGGCCAATTTTATTCTGGCTTCTATTGTTGCTGTAATTTTTTACCTGATTATCATTGCCGCCGCTCCCCTCAAAGGGGTTGCCCTCTGGTTAATTTTATTTCCTTTTGCGGAGACAACGGTCAATATCTCGTTGGGTGAAGGTATTCCCGATTTATCACCCACCCGTTTTACCATAGCCTTTCTCATTGCCATCTTGCTGGGTGAGGCTGCTACAGGCCAACGCCGCTTTCCTCGATTAACAAAATTAGATTTTGCTTGCTTTTTGTTTGTGATAGGGATAGCCATCTCCGCTTTCTCTAGTTTTGATCCCGTAGGGGCGTTTAAAGCAATTCTAGACCTGACTATTGTGCCGGTTCTGGCCTATTATGTGGTCAAAAATTTGGTGCATGATAAAAAGGATTTAGACCTATTTTTCAATGCCCTGTTCATTATTGCGCTTTATTCGTGTTTCTTTATCTTTTATGAATGGGCTACGGGACAAGTTTTACTTTATCAAGGGGACGGAGCGACAATATATGCGGATAGTGGTATTCGCATTGTGCGCAGCCTTTGGGGAGGGCCACATATCTATAGCTCCATTTTTGCCATGGTTATTCCCCTCACCTTCTACCGGATCATAAAGGCAGATGATGGTCTGTGGCGGGTTATTTATAGCGTTCTGTTGATAGTTTTTCTTTTGGCGCTGGTTTTAACCTTCAAGCGAGCCGGTTGGATTTCGAGCCTGGTGAGTTTCATTGTTATTTTTCCTTTTTTCCCTGCCTTTAGAAAAGTATTTCTGGTTTTGTTGGTCCTTATTTCAGTTTCTTTGTATGTTTTTAGGGATCAATTGAACAAAATGGAGGGAGTAGAGCAGCGGGTTAGCGGCAATGTAGAAACAGCCAACGGTCGGACTGATCGGTGGCAGGTGGCCATGGATTTGTGGAAAGAGAAGCCCATTACCGGGCATGGCTTCAGAAATTTTGATAAGCTTTCAGGGATGGAAGCGGTTGAGAATTATTACTTGCATTTACTGGTGTCGGGCGGACTCATCGCCTTTTTGCCTTTTGTGGCCATTACCGTTTTAACTATTTCTGAAAGTATCTGGGTCTTTATCAGGGGGCCATCACTGCCCCACATTTTTGTAGATAGAGGCCTGGTGGCTATTTTCTGGGGCATGTTTTCAACCTACCTGGTTAAATCTATGACAGGCGCTCAGGGTGCTGCTATTGTAAATATTCTATTCTTCATCTTAATTGGGGCCATCGTGGGTTCGCAAGGGGAACAACTGGCTTTACAGAGTGAGGCCCAAAAAATGAAACGAGAAAGGTTGGCTCATGTATAGAACAAGTGCAATTTAGCAGAGACGGCTCCCACGCCGCCGAGGGCCGGGCGTGGGAGCCCGGCCTGCTTTGCACTAATACTTAACATGAGCCGAAAGGTTTCACCAGAGTTGAGTGGCTTATCTCCAAATACAGTGGAGGGTGCAGTTCATGCCCAAGAAGTCTGGTTCATATCTTAAAAAAGAAGAAGCAGTAGATGTTAAAGCTATCAGTTCGAGACTAGATTCTGGTAGGTTAAGCCGATGCGTATTTTGATGCTAGTTCGTCAATATCACCCATGGGTGGGGGGCACAGAACAGCAAGCTCATAAACTCAGTCAGGCCCTGGCGGCAAAAGGCGTTGATGTGCAAATTTGTACCGGCTGGTGGTTTCGGACTACTCCGGCCTTTGAATATATTGACAAATTGCCCGTCTACCGAAATTTTACCGCCTGGCAATTTTTTGACCTGCGCGGTCTGCGTAAGTTTAGTGGTTATTTGTACATGCTAACCCTGGCTTTTCACCTCTGGCGAAGCAGAAAAACGTACGATCTCATTCATATTCACGGCCTTAATTACCATAGTTTTGTAGGCGTTTTACTGGCCAAATGGCTGGGCAAAAAATCGCTCATAAAGGTAGCTTGTGGCGGTGCTGGCAGCGATGTAACGAAAATGCGCAATAACAACCTGATTCCTGGTAGCCGTCACATGTTTCCAACCACCCGTTTGTGTGATGGCGTGGTGGCGCTTAACTCCGATATTGCGGCTGAGTTGATTGAAGCAGGTTTTGCCCCGGAAAAAATTGTGTGTTTGCCCAATGGGGTTCAGGTTCCAGAAGTGGCGACTGGTATAGTTGAGAAAGAGGTTAATAAGACAGCTCAAATAGTTTTTGTCGGCAGGTTACACCCCCAAAAAGGTGTGGATGTCTTAATTGAGGCGCTTGGTTTTCTCGCTCAGAATCGCCCTAATCTGAGCTGGCAGGTCGCTCTATTGGGGCAAGGCCCCTTACAGCCGGCTTTAGAAGCCAGAAGCAGAGAGCTGGGTTTGACTAACAGGATTAAGTTTCATGGGGCTGTCTCTGATGTCAATCATTATCTGGCTCAGGCTGATATATTTGTGTTGCCATCACGGGCTGAAGGAATGTCTAATGCCCTACTCGAAGCCATGGTAATGGGGCTTCCTTGTCTGGCCACCCATGTTCCTGGTAATGATGAGTTAATAGTAGATGGCGAAAATGGGTTGCTTGTAGAACCTGAAAATCCTCTGGTTATGAGCCAGGCGCTGGCCCGTTTAATCGAAGATAAAACTTTGCAGGTGCGCTTGGGACAGGCAGCTCGAAAGAGTATAAGTGAGCGGTACGCCATCGAGGTAATAGCTGAGGCGTATATCAAGCTTTACCATAGTTTGCTAGCCGGGCGACAGCCGTCTCCGCAAATTCGTCAAATAATCACCACCTAAGCTTTTCAAAGAACTTAGCTACGGACAGATTTAATTGAAACTTGATAAACAGTTATTTACACATGTCCGGTTGTTTTTAGCCCAAGGCCCTGATTATATTGCTACCTACGGTAGCTGGCGGATGCGGCGTTTAGCCCGGCAGTTCAGTGAAAAGCTTGTCAAGCCGCGCTGGCCTGATGAGCACGTGCGGGGCATGTTAACTGACTCGATCAAGGAATACCTGATTTCATCGCCCGCGAAATCTGGCCTCGCTCTACAGCGGTATTTACTAGAGCGACCCACGCCAGCCAGTCACCTCAGCCCGGCTCACCTGACCCAAGTAGTTCGTAGTATGCCGGCTAATCGGCAGGCTAAAACGATAGAACTGGCCGAAGAAATTATGCAGGGCAAATTTAGCTATCGCGGGATAGCGGTCACCTTTGACCAGGAGGTAAATTGGCGCTATCAACCGGATGCCAATATTGATTGGACTTGGGACCTGAACCGCCATTACTGCCTCGTTACTCTGGCTCGCGCCTATCTCTATAGCGCTGACGAGCGTTTTGTCCAACACGCCGTGGCCTTGCTAAAAAGCTGGATGGCCCAAAATCCCCCCCGTGTCAACAGCCCGCTCTGGCGGCCGTTTGAAGTTTCAACCCGCCTCAATGCCTGGCTCTGGACGTTTTTCTTGCTGTTGAAATCAAACTATTTTGCCCGGTCCGGCTTAATTGACATGCTGGTGGGGATAGCCACTCAAGCGCAATTTTTGTTAGAAAATCTGGAATATCACATTAAAAATAATCACCTTTTATTAGAAGCAAAAACTTTGGCGATGGTGGGCCTGCTTTTGCCAGAGTTTAAAGGGGCCTTAAGCTGGCAACAAACCGGCTTGCGGGTGGTATGGCAACAATTTGAAGCCCAGGTTTGCCAGGACGGCGTTCATGGGGAACGCTCAACTCAGTACCACCTGCTGGTAGGCAGCGAAATGTGGGAGTTGATCCAGGTGTTGCTTGGCAATCAACTGCCTGTTCCGGCCATCGCCACACCCCGTTTCAGCAAGATGGTAGATTTTGCCAGAGCCATGGTTAAGCCTGATCAGACGATACCCCTCTTTGGTGATGCCGCCCGCACAGATGAGCATATTCGCTTTGATATCCGCTGGGCTGCCCCCGGACTACCTGTTACGGCCGAACTGCCCGGCGAGGAAACCTTCTGGTTGTTGAATTATGAACCCACCTCAACCGTCGGCCAGTCTGGGGCAGAATCAATGGGTTTTCCCGAAGGCGGTTATTACATTATGCGGGCCGATTCTGCCGGCGGCAGCCCTTATCTGGCTTTTGATTGTGGCCCCTTTGGCTACAAGCCGGTGCCCAGCCACGGCCATGCCGACGCGCTCAGTTTTGAACTGTTTGCTTTTGGCGAAACCTTAATCACCGACAGCGGCTCATTTCGCTACCATGCCCCAGCGGCCTGGCGAAATTATTTTCGGGGCACACGGGCGCATAATACTTTGCTGATTGACGGACAAGATCAGTCTCATCTGGTGGGAACACGGCAAGTCGAACGTCCGGCCGTGGCTACAGCCCATAGCTGGTTCACTTCAGCCGCTCTTGATCTGGTCGAGGGCAGCCACGATGGTTACACACGTCTGGCCGGGCAGGTGACGCATCGGCGCAAAGTTCTATTTATCAAGCCTGATTATTGGCTGGTACTGGATGGGATTCAAGGTAGGGGCGACCATCAATTGGATTGGTTTTACCACTTCATGCCTGGGGCTAAAACAACCTTAAATGATATTTCCGGTGAATTGAGTTGCCAGGTGGGGCAGGCCGGGCTGGTTATGCGGCCTCTTTGGCCTCAGGGGTTGAGGTCCAGTGTGATCACCGGCGACGAACTTACTTATCAAGGTTGGGTAGCCCTGGAATCAGGACAAAAACAAGCTGCCCCGGTTTTGAACTATTCCTATTATGGTCAAATTCCGTTTCGATTAGGGCTACTTCTCTATCCCTATCAAGCAAATAAGCCACCGCTGCTCCATCTCAATCTATTAGAGACACAGCCGGACTTTCATGGTTTGAAACTTAAGGTGAATGAACAAGAAGATGTGCTATTAATAACGGATAGTGGACAAGCTGCATTACTAACCTATGGTGACTGGCAAGCTGAAGCATCGCTCTTCATCATCCGTCAACGAGCCGAAAGAAAATATGAGCTTATTCTGGCCAATGCTATGTTTGCATCCTGGCAGGGGCAAACAATCTTTGCTGAAACGCAAGCCGTGCCACTGATGAGTATGAGTTACGTTTTAGCAGCTCAATCACAAGTAAACACTTTGCCTGGCCGAGGTAAAGTGTTTACTTGAGCAAGGGAACCAAAAGATTTTTTATGGTCGTTTGATCAGACGTTTAATCTCATAGCATGATCCGGGTAGGGGTTTTAAATCTAACAATGAGAGTAGCCTATATTGTAGGTTGTTATCCGTTTATTAATATTACTTTTGTCTATCGAGAGATTATGTCCATGCGCCGCCAGGGTGTTGAGGTGGACGTGATTAGCATGATTCCGCCCAAGCCCGGCTTTGTTTTAGAAGAGGCCAGGGCTGAAATGGAAACAACTTTTTACGTTCAGCCGGTTAATTGGCCTGTATTTGTTATAGCTCATCTCTTTTATTTTTTCACTCAGCCGTATATTTATCTCCAGAGTTTGATCCATCTCCTCACTCGGCCTCACACTAAATTAGGGCTGTGGTTGAAAACGTGGGGCCATTTTGCCGCCGGGCCTTATGTGGCCTGGCATTTACGCTCCCAAAAACCGGATCATATTCACGGCCACTTCGCCGATAGGTCTACCGTGGTGGCTTATGTAGCGGCTCGCCTGCTTGGGGTTGACCATAGCTTTACGGCCCATGCCAAAGATATTTATGCCGAAAATGTTTTTTTAGCGGATAAAATTAAGGCAGCCAGATTTGTAACCACCTGTACCGGCTATAATCGGGAACATTTAGTTTCGCTAACGGATGAACCGGAGAAAATCTATTGCCTTTATCATGGTCTCGATTTTGCGGATTTTACCCATCTCAAAACCCGGTCGAAAGCAGAGCCTCCTTTAATTTTGGCGGTTGGCAAATTAATTGAAAAAAAAGGTTTTCCCTACCTGATTGAGGCTTGCGCCTTACTACGTGATCAAGGCCAAAATTTTCAATGCTGGATTATCGGCGAAGGGCCGGAGCGGGCCGATTTGTTGGCTCAAATTGACCATCTCCACCTGCAAAATTATGTGCAGTTGAAAGGCAATCTGCCTTATCGCCAGGTGCTTGAAGCTTTTGCTCAGGCCACGATCTTTACCCTCCCTTGCGTCGTTGCGGCTAATAATGACCGAGATGGTATTCCTAATGTAATTCTTGAGGCCATGGCGGCAGGGGCGCCGGTAGTTTCGACGCCGATTTCCGCGGTCCCTGAAGCGATTATCAACGGTGAAACAGGATACCTGGTAGATTCTAAAAACAGCCAACAATTGGCCGAAGCGTTGATTGATTTGTTAAATTCACCAGAAAAGAGGGCCAGGTTAGCTCAAAAAGCGCAAACAGTGGTGCGGGAAAAATTTGAGGTTGATCAAAATGTCAAAGGTTTGAAGCTGCTATTTGAACAGTATCTTGATCGAGAGATGCAGACAACACCCGCTGTAGAAAAACTGTTCACGCCAACCAGGAAATGAGCCATTAAAAACTGAATAGTGAAATTTACTTAACCGATTACTTGATGCTGCTCTTGAGTTGCTAAGTTTGCCGATACTTAGTAATCCTTGATTGTAACCGGGTATCTCATTCTGAAACATCAAACAGGGGGATCATTATTAAACCAAAGGAGGTTTAACAATGGCCAAGCTTGTGTACATCTGTTACCGCAACCCAGAAGATTTAAGGTTCACTAAGGACGATTTAGAGCGCTTAGCCCAGCACTTAACGCCTGATCATATTTCTGCTTCTGTCTGCACTGTTACTTGTTACCAAGGAATTGTTTTCTCAATTATTACCCCGAGTGAGGCAATCCAACTTCATGAAGCAAGTGTTGGCTTGGGAAATGTGGAAGTAGGTTCAATAGATTGGTGGAAACCCGGCACGCCCGCGCCCGAAGGCGTTTATGCTCTTTTTCGAGCTAATGAGGAAAAGATCGAGTTAGTTACGGATATCGTGGCCTCTCGTTCTATTTGGTATGTTCACACCGAAAAGCTATTTATTGCCTCTACATCACAACGGGCTATTATTGCCTGCCTTCAATCCTATGAGCCAAATCCAAAGGTCTACCCCTGGCTGCTATCGAGTGGCTGTTTGGGGCCAGAATTATCCTGGGACCGCCGGATTTGTAAAATGCGGGGAGATAGCCGAGTGGTGTTGGATCGTCGTTCATGGGAATTAAGTGAACATACAACCCCGGTTACTTTTGAGGTTGAACTTACTACCGATCAGGAACACGAGCGCCGGTTAGAAAATGCACTCCAAACAACGTTCGAAAGACTTGATCTTGACTGGCAGCATTATGTGTTGGCTCTCTCCGGTGGGTATGACAGCCGCTATTCTATGGCTATGTTACGAAAACATGCCGATTTAAGGTACATCACTTGGGGTACAAAAACGGCGCTTCAGGAGTCTAACTCAGATGCCTGCGTGGCCCATCAATTGGCCCAGAAATATAGACTGCCTCATGAATATTTCTGCTTGGATTTATCCAACGAACCGATTGATCGTCTCTTTGATCGAAACTTAATGGCCGTAGAGGGACGAATTGACCATCTTCATGCCGCCATGGATGGTTTTGTGCGTTATAAGCAAATGCATGAAATGGGTATAGTGGGTCTAATTCGTAGCGATGTGGGTTTTAATGAGGACCCGGTTACAACCCGGTTTGATGTGATAGCGACCAATGGCTTCTATATTCTGAAAGATTATATCAACATATCACCCGTTGTCATAAACGAAATGGGGCCGCAAGAACTACCTGCTTATCTCCAGCAACATCGTGATGAATCTTTAGTTACCTGGCGAGACCGTCTGTACCATGAATTCCGTATACCCTCGATCTTGGCTGCTTTGGCAGAAGGGCGCTTGAGTTACATGGAACAAGTTAATCCCATGTTAACCCACCGGATCATCCAAAGAGTGAGGATGTTGCCCGATCATTTGCGCACTGATAAGGTTGTTTTTACGCGTATTGTTAATCACCTGATACCGGATGTGCCAATTGCTAGTAAACGAAGCACTCCGGCTATACCCGATCTGCTGGCTCATCGGGAAGTAAAGACCCTGTTTTACGATGTGCTGGAATCACAGCAAGTTAAGACAATGTTGCCAGCAGGGATACTTAATTGTGTGCTGGGTAACCTCACTCAAGAAGGATGGGCGAATCGAAATTTGTTAGACAAAAAGAAAAAGTCAATCCTTGTTCGGTTTTTGCCAGCACCCTTCAGGCGAACCTTGCTGTCTAGTGTTAGACAGGTGAAAAAACCCACCCTCAACCCGGACAGATTAGCCTTGCGCTGTTTTATTATCGCTCGGATGCAGCAGATTTTAGCCGATGATGCACGGGTATTGAATTAGACAAAACGAAAAATTCGTAAAAATACTTGTTTCAGAAATATAAGATGATCTGCTTAGTAGGGAAAATTTCGAGAAGGTGAAATTTCTGCAATGTCTTTTAACTTATCTAACTCTAAAAAAAATACACCTACTAGTTACTGGCCGGTAAAAGTCTTAGGGATTGTGGGGACTGCGGCCGCAGTGGGCTACGGGCTGCGGTTAAATCGCCAGCTAAAAATACTTAATACCAGTCTTAATCGAGAACGGGTTTTTAATGACGATTTTCAAGCAAAAAAATTGGGGCGGTACTATTACAGTTATTTCCCTAGCTACCTTCAGCCAGAATTTTACCCCCCTGAGGTTGATGAGAACGGAATTCCGGTTAATGACTACAGCAAAAAGCTGCTGATCCGCGGAGTAACGGGCCGGCACTATAATCCGCTCACCGTTTCCCACTGGGTCTTGGGCGCTTTTGACGATTTTCTACGCACAGGCAACCCGGCTGATTATAAACTGTTCCTGCGCCGAGCGAATTGGTTGGTTGATAATTTACGTGAAACCCCTGCTGGAGTTGGTTATTGGTACTATCAGGTAGATTGGGGACCGCCTTATAATGTCAAAGCCCCTTTTGCCAGCGCCATGGCTCAAGGTTTCGGTCTGTCGGGCCTCATGCGAGCGTATCAATACACAGATAATCAGGTTTATTTGGAAACGGCCCAAAAAGCATTAAAAAGCTTTGAGGTATCGGTGTATGATGGCGGGGTTATGGCTAAGGATGACCGGGGCAATACCTTTTATGAAGAGATTCCCAGCTTGCCCCCGCATCATATTCTAAATGGGCACATTTTTGCTCTGTTTGGTTTACACGATTATTACCGGGCTACCGGTTGTGAACAGGCCAGGTTGCTTTTTGAAGCTGGCGCTGAGGCGGTGCGGAACCGCTTGCCGGATTATGATGCTGGATTTTGGTCTCGCTACAGTTTGGACCCAAACCCCACTTGGCGGAATCACTGGAATATTGCCTCACCCATTTATCAAGCGGTGCATATTGATCAGTTGCGTTTTTTGGAGTATATCACCGGGGATCACAGCTTTGGTCAATGGGCCAACCGTTGGCAGAAACAGATGTCAGGCCCGGTTCGACTGCTATTGAGTTTGTTGGTTATTGGCTTTAAAGATAGTGTTATGCTGAACAAAAAATTTAAGCAATGGCGTCGCAACTTGAGTAAGGCAGGTTCATGAAACAAAAACGCCTGTTTATAGGATGGGCCCCGTACAACCGTCGCAGCCAATTGTTGGCTAAAGAGCTAGAAGCTGAGTTACATATGCTTAATCGGCTGAAGCATCGCTCGCCTTTACATGCCCCGCTTAAATATCCCTGGCTATCTTTTGATACCTGGCGGTTGCTAAACCAAACGCGGCCCGACGTTGTTTTTGTACAGAATCCGCCCCCCTTACTGCCTTTGATAGTCTGGTTGTTTAATTTGAGGCATCCCCTAAAATTAATAATTGATCATCATACGGCTGCTTTTGGTCGAGCCTGGTTCTGGATGCTGCCGGTTCAGAAATTTTTGGCTCGCTGGGCAAAATTAAACATTGTTACTAATAAACGCTGGCAAACTTTGATTGAAAGCTGGGGTGGCGAAGCCATGATTTTGGATGATGTGCCGGCTCAATTTCCTGCCGGCGTTCCTTATCCGGTGCATGGCAAAGCTAACATTGCGGTGATTAGCTCGTTTGCGCCTGACGAGCCGTTGGAAACTATTGTAACCGCTGCTTCCGCACTGGCAGAGGTTCACTTTTATATTACGGGTGATAGTAAACGGGCTACCAAAACATTGCTGGCTAAAACGCCCGGCAATGTTACCTACACCGGTTTTTTACCAGATGATGATTATTTTGGTTTGCTGCGAAGTGTTGATGCAGTGATGGTGTTAACCACCCGCAACCACACCAATCAACGCGGTGGTTGCGAGGCTGTCTGGTTAGGGCAGCCGCTGATTACCTCTGATTGGCCGGTTTTAAGATATTTGTTTCATTTGGGAACCGTCCATGTGCCAAACACGATAGAAGGTATTCAGGCCGGTGTTTTAACAGTCTTAGAGAATGGCCCCAAGCTCGCTCAAGAGATGTTGCAATTACAGATAGCTCGACAGGAGGACTGGCAGGCAATCCAGGAAAAATTAAAAGAGGTAATGACCCCCAGTACTCTCACTGAAAAGGAAAATTTTTCTCAAGCCTGCAATTAAATTAAAAGGTAATCATTCAAACTAAATTCAAACTCCGGCGTGTTAAAATGACAGATAGGTCAGGTATAAACTCGTCTCCGCTTGTTTCTATGGAAAATCTTATAGTTTTGAGAAAAAGATACCAGTTATTAGTGATTTGGGTATTTTTTGTTCGACAAGTGAACGCAAATTTCTGATGTCGTTAACAGATCTCTGAAGGGGAATTACATAATATAATGAAAATAAGCATATTTGGTTTAGGTTATGTCGGCTGTGTCTCGGCAGCTTGTTTGGCTGATCAGGGCCACGAGGTGATCGGTGTCGATGTATCGTCAATTAAAGTTGAAATGATAAACCAGGGCCAAAGCCCTATTGTGGAAAATGGCCTAAATGAATTGATTAGTCAAAATGTGAGGTGGGGAAGATTAAGGGCGACTACCTCCGTAGAAGAAGCAATTAATCGGACGGATGTCTCCTTAATTTGTGTTGGTACACCCAGCAACGGTAATGGTAGTTTAGATTTAACTTATGTAAAGCGAGTTTCCGAACAAATAGGCCAAACCCTGGCTCAACGTAGCAACCATCATCATCTCATAATTTTAAGAAGTACGGTTTTACCGGGCACTACTGAAGAGGTGGTGATACCCATTTTAGAAGAAGCAATAGGGGGCAAAGCCGGACAAGCCTTTGGTATCGTCTTTAACCCCGAATTTTTACGCGAGGGCTCTTCCATTTACGATTTTCACAATCCTCCCTATACCTTGCTGGGGGGTCTCGATCAGCAATCTACAGAAGTAGCCGCTACTTTGTATGAAAAGATTGATGCGCCCATTCGGTTTACCACTATAAAAGTAGCTGAGATGATCAAGTATGCTAATAATGCTTTTCATGCCACAAAGGTAGTTTTTGCTAACGAAATTGGAAACTTGTGTAAAGCTCAGGGTATTGATAGCCACGAAGTGATGGATATTTTCTGCCTGGATCACAAACTAAATCTGTCGGCTTATTATCTTAAGCCGGGTTTTGCCTTTGGCGGCTCTTGCCTGCCCAAAGATTTACGGGCTTTGCTTTATCAGACTCGGCATTTTGATCTCAAACTGCCTCTGCTGGAATCTCTTTTGCCCAGCAACCAGCACCAAATTCAAATGGCTTTGAATCTGATCAAGCAAGTAGATAGCAAAAAGGTGGGGGTATTAGGCTTTAGTTTTAAAGCTGGCACGGATGATCTGCGTGAAAGCCCCCTTGTTTTGCTCATTGAAAATTTAATTGGTAAGGGCTATCAAGTTCGAGTTTATGATCGTAATGTATCCTTAGCTCAACTGCAAGGGGCTAATAAGGTTTATATTGAAAAAGAAATTCCTCATATTGCCGGCCTAATGGTAGAATCCATCGAAGAAATTTTGGCAGAATGTGAGGTTATTGTCATTGGCAATAAAGCCCCGGAATTTACTCAAGTGCCTCAAATGGTTGGGGAACAACATACTATTATTGATCTGGTTCGAATTGTGGAGCAGATGCCGGAGAACGGCTATCGCGGTATCGCTTGGTAAAAGTTTACTGAGCAAAGAGGTGCAATGAAACAGAATATCCGTCCTTATCTTTTATCGGCAATACTTGGTCTTGCCTTTTTTCTGGGGCTAACTTTGGTTGTTTCAGCTCAGGAGCCCGAGACGACTCCAGAGGATACGTTACCCGCAGCTGATACTCTTCCCCCTGCACCCTTAACTCCTGCTGCTATAAGCCCAGATGCCCTCGAAGATGGCTTACCTCCTATCCTTGGGACGGCGCCTTTACCCCCAGATGGCCGCGGCGTGCTAAACTTGAGTCTGGCCGATTTGGGCCTCAATGACTTCACCCTGGCTACAAATGGTAGGTTGTCAATAGAACAGAGTTTTTATCTACCCAGCTATATGCAAGTGCTCACGGGTACTGTCCTGGACGTTGACTATCGGTATGAGGCCAGTGCGGCTGGATCTGATCCTGAGGTTATGGTAGCCTTGAATGAAACGGAGGTAGGTGCTCTCCAACTCAGCGGAACTATCTCGCAAACTTCTCAGACATTAAACCTGGATGGGTTACTGAATGTACTCATCAGAAATCGCCTGAATTTTTCGCTTAATTCAGATTTGGAATGTGGTCTTAACCCGCCAGAAGTGCAGTCGCTCATCTACAACACTTCTACTTTACGTATCCCTTACCAATTACAACCCTTACAGCCAAATCTGGGCCGTTATCCCTGGCCTTTTTATGAACGTGCCTATCGCCCTGTTGAATCATACGTGGTTTTGCCAGCCAATCCTACCCCTGCTGACCTTTCGGCTGCCGCTACCATAGGGGCCGGATTAGGTAACTTCGCTCGGGGGGATGTGGTTTTAACCACTACCCTGGACATCTCGGTGACAAATGACATTAGACAAAATTATAATCTTATTCTTATCGGCAAGCCCGGCGCTAACCGCTTACTCGATCAAGTAACTCTGCCTTTAGCTCTTAATAACAAGATACTCAAACCCGAATATGGTGTAATTCAAGAGGTTCAATCGCCCTGGAACCCTTATCGTATGGTTTTGGTAATCTCCGGCCAAACTGATACAGCTTTAGTCCGTGCCAGCCAGGCGCTTAATCGTAATGTTCAATTTCCGGGTATGAGTGGTCCGGTGGCCGTTGTGCAAGATGTACTTCCGCCTATTCCTGAAGCGGGGAGTGAGCGCCAAGTTGACCTTACCTTTGCTGATCTTGGTTTGGAGGATCAGGTGGTATTCGGGGCTAGGCCTCAACGCTTAAGAGTTGACTTTGAATTACCGGGGGCTTTTCAATTGGTAGGCAACTCGCAGGCGGTTCTCTCCTTTAACCACTCACAGCTAGTTAATGGCACAATGTCCTCTTTAGATGTTTACCTGAACGAAATTCCGGTGGGTACCACGCTTCTTGATGAAACTAACACAACCGACGGCCTATTAGAGATTGACTTGCCAGCCTGGCAGTTGAAATCGGGCCGTAATAGGCTGGAAATCCAAATAGAAATGCATTTAAGCCCCGAGGAGGACCCCTGCGAGGTTTTTAGTGATGCTCGTTTATGGACGGTTATCCGTAGCAATTCTTTTATTCGACTACCTTATGAAGCTCAACCTGTACAGCCGACTCTAACCCTTTTTCCATATCCCTTTGATAAAGATATAAATTTGAGTGATGTACAACTTGTTTTGCCGGCTCGCCCCAATGCCGTTGAATTGCAAGCCATGATGAAATTGGCCGTCAACCTAGGCCAGGCTGCTGGTGGTAGTTACATAGCTTTAGCGGTGGCCAGCGCCGATAAACTTGCGCCTGAGGCGCTGGATAATTATCAAACAATTTTGGTGGGGCGCCCTTCTCGTAATCATTTGCTGCGAGCTATCAACGAGCAGCTGCCTCAACCTTTTACCGCCGATTCGGATTTATTAGAGCCTACCCTCGATACGGTCGTGCTTTTGCCTGATCCCTCACAGAATATAGGTCTGCTTCAGGAGTTTCCTTATGGCGACTCAGAGAATTATGTTCTGGTTATTTCTGGTACAACAGACCAGGGCTTAGGCTGGGCAACTGATTTGCTGCTTACGCCCAACGCCAAACGAGGGGGAAATGTGGCTGTTATCAAAGAAGGTAATGTTGTATTCGGTTTAGATACCCGTGACGCCGAGGCTGCTCCGAGTGGTGAAGATAACTCAGTGGGTCAGGTTGAGCCTGGCCCACTGAAGGCAGGGTTTGATGTGGCGCGCTGGTTGGCTCTGAGCCAGCGTTGGTGGTAATTTTTAATTTGCTTAGGACCGGAACTTTCTTAAAGAGAATGGGTTGGATTAGGAGGAATGTTAGCCCAAAGTTTTATATATTTCTCTCTATCTTTTCCCTGGTTTTGTACGGGTTATTTACGATGTGGGAGCGCTATTACCTCTCTGAAACTGATATTCAAGATTTGTTTGATCCTACACCGACCCCTATGGCTACCCCAAGTGGTATGCCGGCCTTAACAATCACCCCAGCCCTCACCGCGATGCCCACAACTGGCTCTACCCCTGGGCGATCTCTCACCCCATCTTCTGGCTTAAGAGAGGTATTTAACGATCTAAATCCTGAAACTCAACTCTTAGAACTATGGCGTATTGAAAGGGATTGGGACACAACGGCAGAGTTAGCCTATCACTTCCAGGACCCTTTTAGTTTCGATGGTCGTTATATTGTTAGCCAACAAAATAGTACCCTTCACGTGTTTGACCTACGTACCAACCGGGTTGTTAAGAAGTTGGATGGGGGTAAAAAACCCATCTGGGCCAGACATAATCACCAGCTCTTTTATTACCGCTCTCATCGAATTTACCGTTATGATGTGGCTAAGGATGAAACTGTTAGCATCGTAGAGGGAGTTGGGGCTGGCTATCCTCGAACCATCAGTTACGATGACCGATATATTTTTACTGCTTATGGGGGCTTGCCAGACGGCAGCGATAGAAGCAATAGTGGCGAAATATACCGGATTGAAAACAAGCCAGGGGCTAGTGTGGCTAATGATCAAGTTGTTCAACTGACCGATGAATGGCAATATGCTTCGGAACCGAGAGCAAGTTCCAAGTATGATGTTATTGTTTTTAAGCAGCGTCACCCTTCTGGAAATATTGAGCGAGGCTGGTGGGCCATGCCCTTTGAAGGGACTGCAAAGGAGAATTACCGCTTGGGTGTACTTCTGGATAAGGATTTTGAGCTTGGCTCTCATGCCGCTTGGCTGGGTGATGGGGAACACTTTATCATGGGTAATGGCGATCAACCGTTGCAAATCCGTTATCTCGGTAGAGGTCAATGGGATGAGTGGCAACCCATTGGGCCGATCATTTTTCCTTCCGGCGATGTGGCGCCTCTGGGCTACTCGGGTCAGTGGTTAGTTGCTGAGGCCGGTAATGAATCCTTTATTAATGTTGTTGATATGACCAGTAGCCGGCCCACTCTGCTTGTTCATGCCCCCTCGGAGATTATTGATAAAAAACCGGGCGATGGCAACCAGGGCGACCCAAACCCTCATGGTAGCCCGGATGGCACTAAAGTGGCCTTTGTTAGTAACTATGATCTCAAAAATTGTCCTACTACCCAGTTGACTGGCGCCGTTACCGATTATGTACCCGTTCAGTCTACAGCCTTATTTCCTTCGGTGGGAGTGTTGGCAATTCGTCACCATCTTATTTCTTACACTTCAAAAACAGCCAACAGCTTTGAAGATATTACCGTTGGTGTTTTAGGTACGGAGGCGGCGGTAGACAAAACTTGGCCGGGAATAGTAGTAACCAATTTTGCCTGTCGTTCCAGCTCCATCACCACCCTTAATCGCCAGTATGGGCAAGACTTATATATTGCTGTCTATCGCTTGCCGGATACGCCAACGCTTTCAGTTTTGACTGAGACGATCAAGATCACCCCTGGAAAAAATCATCGGGAAATAATGGGATATAAACTACATGGCCCCCAACATACTATTCAGTACCTCTCCTTTCCAACTACTGTTTACCTTATCGAAGGGGAGTACTCCGTTTCAGCAGTCGAGTGGTCTGGGTTAGAAAGTAGGCCCTCAAAACCTGTGACTGTTACTACTGGCATGTTTGAACTTGTTCTTGATTAGGATGTTGTTTTGATACCTGGAAATAAGACCTAAAAAGTGGGATGTTCACCTATGAAACAGTCTTATAACTTTTTGTGGCTAATTATTGCGCTTTTAGTAGGGGCATGTTCTAACCAACCCGAAGTATCAGGCACACCTACGGCCACTTCTGTCTCTTCTGTAGAGGAAGTTATTACAGGAACAATCTCAGTACCACCGACCTCCACAGCGCAGGCTCCTGAAAAATTGGTAATTCTTACCCAGCGACCTTTACAGACTCTGGAACCTTATTATCTTGTCGGGATGCATCCTGCAGAAAGTGTAGCCGCCCACCTGTGGGATACTTTGATCTGGATTAAAGACGATCTCTCATTAGCTCCGATGTTGGCGCAGAAATGGACCCTGGTAAATGACCAAACTTGGGAGTTTGAGTTGCGCCAGGATGTGATTTTTCACAATGGAGAAACCTTCAATGCTCAGGCAGTTAAATTCTCTTTGGAGCGGGCCAATTCTCTGCCGGACTCGCTGGAAACTTTTTATACAGATGCCCATGTTGAGGCTGTTGAAATTGTAGATGATTATAGGGTGCGTATTCATACGGTTGAACCAGCCCCTAATTTGCCCTACCTGATTAGCAGTATAGAAATGCTCCCCCCCATCTATTATGAACAAACTCCATCGGCTCAGTTGGCTACTCAGCCTGTAGGTACTGGACCGTATCAGATTCAACAGTGGACCCCTGGCCACCCTTTGACTTTAGAAGCTAACCCTAATTATTGGCAAGGTGAGCCGTTTTTCACTACCTTGATTTTTGATAACCAGGCCAATCCTGCCGATCGTTTAGAGGTGTTACAGGAGGGTGAGGCTATAGTAGCCGATTTGCTCTCAGACCAAGCTGCTGCTGTCAAAGCTGCCTCTGCAAACTTTTTGTCGGTAGAGAGTACACAACGATTGTTTATTGGTATACGCCCTGATCCGGAAACCCCACTTGCTGATAAAAGAGTACGTCAGGCGCTTAATTATGCCATAGATGTAGAAGCATTAGTAAATGAATACGGAGGCGGTTTTGGTCAACGTTATGGGAGTTGGGTGCTGCCTCCCGGCGCTGACCCGGATCTAACTCCTTGGCCTTATGATTTAGATCAGGCTCGCAAATTGTTGGCTGAAGCTGGCTACGCTGATGGTTTCGCGGTGACTTTAGATACCCCCAGGGACCATTATTACAATGATATAGCTATCGCTGAAGCCGTTGCTAAACAACTGGCTCAAATTGGAGTACAAGTGAACGTGCAAACCTATGCATGGGAATCTTATGTAACTACTCGTTTAGCCCCCCGGCAGACGGCCCCTCTTTTTCTGTTAGCTTTAGCTTCACGGGGGGATCCTTTGACTGATACCGAGAATTTATCTTATACTTTTCCTTTTAATCCTACCCAATGGTTGAATGCCGATTTTGAAGAAACACTGGCCAAAGCTAAAAATACTTTTAATGAACAGGGTCGGCTTCGTTTATTACATCAAGCTCAGAAAATTGCTTATGAAGAAGCGCCCTGGATTTGGTTGGTACGACCCTATGACTTTTATGCCGTTACCCCCAATTTAAACTGGCAGCCTCGGCCTGATGGCTTAATTTACCTGTATTACCCTCTTTCCTCAAATGTAGATCTGTCCGGAGAAGATACCCAATGAGTCAACCTGCTTTACCGCGTCATCGCCATTGTATGGTGGTTCATAACTACTATCCTGTTGGTGAGCCGAGAGTCCAACGCCAAACAGAAGCGCTTGTTAGTAATGGCTCTGCCGTAGATATAATCTGCCTGCGCCACCCGGATGAGCCTGCTGTTGAAATTAATGGCCCCATAAGAATCTTTCGTTTACCTGTGTATAGGGATAAAAAGCGGGGCTTGGCTGGGCAACTGCTAGAATATTTAGCCTTTTTTACTCTGGCTTTCTTTAAGTTGAGCCAGCTTTATTTTCTGCATCGTTATCAAGTGATCCAGATTCACAATTTGCCTGATTTTTTAGTTTTTACAGCAATTTTACCCCGCTTGATGGGGACCCCCGTGATTCTGGATATTCATGATTTAATGCCAGAGTTTTACGCCTCACGTTTCAAAAGTGATTTGAATAGCTGGCCGGTACGGTTAATTCGTTTGCAAGAGTGGTTAAGCTGTCGCTTTGCTAATCGTGTTATCACCGTTTCCGAATTGTGGCGGCAGACCCTTATCCAGCGAGGGGTGTCCCCCACTAAATGCTTTGTGGTTATGAATGTTGCCGATGATAATATATTTAAGCGGACCCAGCCTTCACTACGCCAGAACAACTCTTTTCACTTGCTCTATCACGGTACCTTAACTTATCGGTATGGCATTGATCTGGCTTTGCGTGCTCTGGCTCAAGTGCGGAGTGAAGTGCCCAATATTGAGTTGACTATCCATGGGCGCGGTGAGTATCTATCTGCGTTGGAAAAGTTAGTTGATGAGCTTGACTTGCAAGATAATGTTCATTTCAGCACGTCACTCATCTCTATAAAGGAACTACCCAACCTGCTCCTTTCAGCCGATGTAGGCTTAGTTCCCTATCGCCGTGATATATTTACTGATGGCATCTTACCCACCAAGTTGATGGAATACGCTGCACTTGGTTTGCCGGCTATCGTCGCTCGCACCCCCGTAATTGAGACTTATTTTAATTCCGATATGGTGGAGTTCTTTGAAGCAGGGAACGTAGAGGCTCTTAGCCGTTGTATCCTTCGCCTTAAGCATGACTCAGCTCGCCGAATGACTATAGCTCAAAATATTGGTTCTTTCAATTATCAACACAATTGGGTCAATCAACGTGCAAATTATCTTGCTCAAATTGCCATGCTTACCTCTAAAGAAATGCTTAAAAAATCGGTTGTAACGGAGTGAGAGTTTGGATTTTAGTTTGATAAAAGGTGCTTTATGAGGATCTATTATAAGTTGATATTAACCTTGTCAATATTTATTGGCCTGGGAATTTTTAGGGCTGAGCCAGCCAATGCCCAGTGGCCACCCTTCAATTATACATTAATTCCTACCTACGCTGACGGCAAGATTACTTATAGCTTCCGGTTTGCACCAAAAGTGGATTGGCAGATGACCAATATTGCTATCAAGATTCCTTTGCCGGCGAATACCCGTTTTGTAGAAGCAAAAACCATTCCTTCTATCGAGAGTAAATTCGATGGACTTGAAGTGACATTTTTTATTCCGGTACTATACGAGCGCATCCGTACAGGCGATGCCACCTTTGTTGTTGAGATTATTAACCCCTCTACAACAGTGATTACCACTCATTCCTGGATTGCCTGGGAAGGAAACCTGCCTGGTGACTATCTCACAAAAGATGTCTCTATTGATACTACCCAAACACCCATCGCTTGGGAAGGACCGCCTGGCTCCCGCCTGCAACTAACCCTTGAGGCGACGGTGGCTGATAACCTGATCACTTATACTATCTATCCACGCAATAGGGGCAGTTTGCGTATGTGGGATTTAAGGATCAACTTTGCCCTACCCGAAGCTGCAACTTTTTTGTCCGCCGAAGCGCCGCCTTCCTTTACTTCCAATTTCGACAGTCGCGAAGTCTCTTTTTTTACCTCAGAATTGGTACAACGGGCAGATACAGATTCTTTGAAGGTTAAAGTCGTGGCCGCAGATACTCTAGCTTCTACTCTGAAGGCGCATGCTTGGGCTACATGGAAGAATGTTGGCAAAAATGTGGGTATTGTTATCCCGGCTCAAGAAGAGATTCAGAAGAAGGAAATTATTGTTCAGCCCTATACTACCCAGTGGGTTGTAGCTGATGAGAGAGGCGATGTTCCTTTTTTATATTACGATTTGTTGAACGTTGCTCTTGAAGACGAAGGTAATGGCCTCAAAATTATTTTCTATATGGTAGAAGCTCTGCCCGCAGTCGGTACGCCCTTAAACTTTATTTTGAATATGGATGTTGACTGTCAAGCCGATACTGGTAATTCTCGTGGAAATTATAAAGGGGCAGAATATACAGTTGATTATGACCATGAACAAGGGCGCGCTCAATTGAGTGTTTGGAACGAAACGCAAAAAAAGTTAGAGCGTATTGGGTTGGTAGCGGTAAACAATTCGGCTGGCAGCAAGACGGTGGTGATGTTGGTTCCATATAACCTATTAGCTAATACTACACATTTTTGTTGGACAGCCTGGGGTAAGAATTTTGCCCTAGATTCTGAGCTGCCCCATGATACAATGTCCGGATCACTGGCATTTACTCCCAGACAACCGACTGAAACTGTTGTTCCTACAGCCAGCTCAGCCCGGGGTGACTTGATCAGAGAAGGAGATATTTGGCGTTATATACCGGGCTGGTCAGAACCTCCCGTCACCTGGACGGCAATTGACTTTGATGATAGTAATTGGCTTTCTGGGCCAACCAGCATCGGCTATGGGCCGGGGAAGCATACCACCGATTTGAGCTTGGCAGTCCCTTTGATTCCGGTTGAGGGCGCGCCTGTTTTGGTACAGCGGCCAATCACTGCATCCGGCGTTACTTTAGCCGTATTGCCCTCGGGCGAAACAAGGGCTGTCTTCATGCGACGCACTTTCACTATCACCGATTCTGCCTCTCTGAGCAAATTAAACCTGAAGATTAACTATGAGGGAGGTTTTGTTGCCTACCTTAACGGTGTCGAGGTGGTTCGGCGTAATCTAGGGCAACCCGGCTCACCTGTCTTTTATGATCTATTGGCAACCGACCAGACCGGCTCTACCTCGGAAGTGATTGGTCTCACTGACTACCTTAGCCATTTGGTTGAGGGTGTGAACATCTTGGCCGTTCAAGGCCATAGATCAGTGAATAGTACGGGTCTAACCATCACCCCTCAACTTTCCTGGGAATTTGACCCGTTAGATATTCCGCTCAATAGTCTGCCGTCCGATAATCTTGCCACTGTAATCCCTACAGAACTCGCCCCGCCTGTGAGGGTGAGCAATTTGAGTGGCAAATTGGCAGTACCTATTGACAATAACCAGACCACTTATGATGTTTACATTTTTACCTTGCCACAGGGTCAAGAAATTATCAGAATTCCGTATGCCCGCCAACCAAATTTTCGCTGGGATGGACAGCGACTGCTTATAAACCGCGAGGGAGGCGGGACGGAAAATGTTTATGAATATAACCCGCTTGATGGAATGGAAAAACAGATATCCGACGCGCCCCGTGACGCTCATCCATTTTACGATATGTATGGCAATCGGGTCGTATATGGCAACGCGGAATTAACATATGGTAGGCCAGAACCTGTGTATAAGGAAAATAGGTGGTACTATACCGGCGTTCACAAACCGTTTATCTTTGTGCAATGTGGCCTCATGCCACCCCATGAGGAAAAGGAACCCCGCTGCCGCGATATTCCCAATCTAGGCGTTTTGGTGCCGGCCGGCCAAATGGGCGAAATCCAAGGAACCCACCCTGTTTGGACCAGCAATGATATGATTGCCTACAAAGGCTGCAATACCTGGGCTGGTTCACGATTGTGTGGTATTTATAGTGTTCCTTCGGCCTCCACCAAGGGTTTTAGCGATGGTTTTATTCCGCGGCAGTTAACGCTGGATACCAGTGATACTCCTTCAGATAGCAAAGGAAATCTGATTGCTTTTACCTCCCTTCGCGATGGCAATTGGGAAGCTTATGTGATGGACCTAAACGGCGACGGGGTAAGGAACCTATCAAACAGCCCCAACTCCGACGATGGCCTCCCCACCCTCTCCCCCGACGGCTACTGGGTCGCGTTTGTTTCTAATCGGGGCGGGCAGTGGGCAATTTGGGCGGCCCCGGCTGTGGGCGGCGAGGTTCAAAAGCTATTTGACCTGCCCACTAACGCTCCCTGGGGTACTGGCGATCGAGAGTGGATCAACGAGCGTATTTCCTGGGGACCCTAATCGGCCGGAACCAGGAGTCTAAGGCTTGCTTTGATTTTTGCCAAAACAAGCTCTGGACCCCATTTTTAAATCGTTGAATCAGGGGACAATAAATGCCTTCAGTCGTTCCTCATCTACCGTAATCCCAACTAGCCTATCCAGGTCGAGATAACCTTCTTTTAACTCAATCGGCCGATTGACAATCTCATCTTCCAGTTTGAGAAAAAAACTTAACTCCGAAGGGTACTCAATCCCCGCCAGCCCGGCAAAGATGGCCGCGCGGATAGTACCCAACGTCGAACTGGCCTGCGAGCCAACCATCACCCCTTTATCCTGCTGCCGGGCCGCCGCCAACATTTGCAGCGATTGGGTGTAGCCGGTTCGGGCTGTTTTGATGTTGAGAATGTCAAAGGTATCAAAGTGCAACTCGCGGGCCAAGTCGCGCAGGGTAAAGGTACTGTCGTCGGCGATGAGGGGCAAAATTTGGGCGGCGCGTAGACTAGCTCGTTCTGAAATCAGCTCAACCGGCAGCGGTTCCTCGACATAGAGCACACCCAAATCGGCCAGTTGGCGCAACTGCGTCAGGGCCTCTTCCGGGCGCAAACCTTCATTGGCATCGGCGTATAGCTCAAGCTGACCGCCTTCGAACTCAGTCTGTAGCTGGCGGATGAGGGTCAGGTCGCCGGCCAGATTGCGCCCGACCTTGACCTTGAGCACGCGCACGCCCTGCTCATAAACCGCTTTGGCTTCGGCCAGCATAGTCGCCGGGTCCGCAATGCCCAGGATGTAGGAGACTTTTATTTTACGGATCGGCGGGTTCAGATACTCAAGTAGATTTTGCCCCTGGCAGGCCGCCAGAGCTTCGTGCAGGGCCATATCCAGCGCGCCCTTGGCCGTGTGGTTGTTGGCAATGGTCGCCATGCGCCGGTTGGCCCCGGTCAGGTCGGTAATGTCCAGGCCAAGCAGTTGGGGAGCAAGATGTTTTTGAATAATGACCTGGACCGACTCGGGGGTTTCGCCGTAAATGGTGGGGCGGGGGGGGGCTTCGGCCAACCCTACCTGGCCGGTGTCGGTCACAACTCGCACGAGTACGTGCTCCAGGGTGTCCATCCGGCTGGCTTTGCCCCAACTTAACGCGCCGGCCATGGGCAGCCGAAAGGGAATGGTCTCAATCCGGGCAATTTTTGGCATATCGTTTGTTATTCTAACCAGTGAGCAATCTTTTCTGCGACAGCTCGGGCCGGATGGCTGGCCGTATCAACCACCAGCACCTGCTGCGGGGGCAGGACGTGGGTTAAATGAACCCGCGCTGTACTGGAGTCATAATTGCGCCGCTCTTTGACAATAATGGATATTTTTTGGACCACTTCATCCACCGGAATTTGGGCCAGGCGAGCGCCAGTGGCAATCTGGTGCAGGTTTTCTTCGTTAAAAACGGCGTCAACATACGGTATATCCCGCAAAGCAGCTATCAAATCCTGGCTGGCTGGCAAATCGGCCTGAATTTTGCTGCTGGTCACATCAAAAACATCACCCCGATTCAACAGGCGGGTGAGGCGGACGGTATCAGGGGCGTCCAGCACAACAAAGCGAGCCAGGGGAAAATAAGTGACGGCATGTTGAACTTCGTTCAGGCCGCGCAGCCCGTCAAAAATAAGTAAGGATTGGGCAGCAGCAGTGTTGATGACCAGCCGGCTCAGGGCGTGGGCCATGCCGCCGGGAAATTTGTCTCGATAGCGAGCCGTGTACTCAAACCGCTCCAGCCGGTCGGTCACAGGGCCAACCGGCTGCCCGGCTTCCGCCTGGAGCGAAGCGATAATGATTTGGTTGGTAATATCGCGCCGGTTGGGTAAAAGGGTAAACCGGAGACCCTGCTCCGGCAGGAGTTGCAGAACCGTTGACTTACCCACCCCGGTCAGGCCCACCATAATCACTAGGGGGAGTTCAACCAAAGGGTAAAAACCAACGGGGAGGTTGTCAGTCTCCAGAGCAAAGGCTACGGTCTCGTTCAAAAAAATCATGGGTTTTGCGCTCTTTTCCGGCAAGATTTTACCTCAAAACAACAAAGATGCCACTTTTTGGGCCTGGTTAGGCCATCATTTCGATGGCGGAGGTTGTTAGAAGTTTTAGCGTTGAGTAAATTTTTATTGAGTTGAGTATAATAGACTTAATTTTTGAGGTCTGAGAGGCTGTCTGAAAAGTTGGAGTGCAAGGCTTGCCTTGCCCGGCAAACCAAGGTTTGCACTCCTGTCTCAGCCACTTTTCAGACAGTTTCTGAGATTGGTTCCACTTGTTTGAAGCGCAGATGATGGGCTGCAATTTTAGTTTGCGACCCCCTCCCATCCATGCTACAATTTTCCCACAAAATAAATGTATTATTTCTCTTGGAAAGCCATCTATGCAAATAGCCATAAAGATTGCCCTGACTACCCTGATAGCCCTGTTTATCTTCATCATGGGTGCGGGCGCAGGTTATGCGGTCCGCGATTATGTGGTTGACGACCAGCCGGATGAGGCTGAAGTTGACTCATTGGCGCTGTATTGGGAGGTATGGCACCGGGTGGAAGAACAGTTCTATGGTGAAATCCCCAACGGCCCGGTCGCTACCTATGGCGCAATCAGAGGTGCGCTGGCAACTCTCAATGATCCTTACACTTTGTTTATCGAACCGGAATCGGCGGCGGAAGAAAAGGCCCAGTTGGAGGGTCAATTTGGGGGCATTGGCGCTTTTATTCAGCGCGATGAAGCGGGCAAAGTTATCCTGGACCCGATGCCTGATCAAGCCGCCGAAAAAGCTGGACTGCTCAAGGGCGATATGCTGCTGGCGGTTGATGGTCGACCTGTTACCCCCGACATGCCAACGGAGGATATTATCAAATGGATCAAGGGCGAAATCGGCACCCCCGTTACTATAACAGTTGAGCGAGCTGGGGCTGAAAAACCGCTTGATATCACCATCGAGCGCGCGCCCATCGAAACCCCCAGCGCCCAGTGGCGAATTTTGGAGGAAGCCCCTAAAATTGGCTATATTCAATTGACCTCTTTTACCGAGCGCAGTAACAAAGAGTTGGATCGCGCTTTTGAGGAGTTGTCGCAGCAGGGAGCGGAGTCTTACATTTTGGATTTGCGCAACAATGGCGGCGGTTTACTGGAGACGGCTGTAGATGTAGCCAGCCAATTTCTGCGCGAAGGGGTGGTGCTGCGTGAAGATCGCAAGAGCGAGGGTGAGCGCGTTTATGATGTCCGGGCCGGAGGCAAAGCGTTAGATCAACCCCTGGTGCTATTGGTTAACGGCGGTACCGCCAGCGCCAGCGAGATTGTGGCCGGGGCGTTGCAGGATTACAAACGGGCCACCCTCATTGGTGAAAAAACCTTTGGCAAAGGCAGCGTCCAGCTAATTTACGAACTGTCGGATGCTTCGCGCCTGCACGTAACCGTAGCCAAGTGGTTTACTCCCAACAACAACGCTATTGACGGCAAAGGTTTAACCCCCGATATCGAGGTCTTGATTTCCGAAGAAGACCGAGCCAACAATCGTGATCCACAGTTGGAGCGGGCTATCACTTTTTTAACAGAGAATAAGTAGTTGACTTAAACTCATTTTTCAACTCAAATCGAATAACATAGTGCGTATCATTACAGGATGGCAAGTATGAAAGACATAGATCAAGTAAAGGGTCTTTCAGAAGCAGAAATTGACGAAATTGTAATCAGCCAGACTGAGAATGACTCAGCCTGGGAAGAAACTATCTCTGTCCATTTGGCTATTCCAACAACAATGTCGTTGTCTCCTGAAATAGCTGCCCGAGCTGCTTTTTTTGCTCAGTTGCGCAAAAGTCTAGTGTGGAGGATTGGCTAAGGAGTATTATTCAAGAAAGGATAGATTTTGAGGAAGCCGCTTTTACCGAATTGAAACAAACCCTGTTGAGTTAAAGAAAAAGGTGTTTTGATGCAACGTCTTCCTAAACTTTTGCTGATGGTTTGCCTGGCCGGGATAGTTACCTTTGGCTCTTTTTTAGCCGGAATGGCCTATTATGCTTCCTTTCTGGCCCCGCCTCAATTAGCGGCAGCCCCTTCCTTTGAGTCTGGCAGCCTCTTGAGCAAACCGCCGGGGCCAAACCCCGCTCAAGCGCCCGACGAATTTAAGACGTTTTGGGAAGCCTGGTCATTTTTGAATGACCAATTTTACGGTGAAATTCCCTCGGACAGCGAACGGGTCTACGGCGCTATCCAGGGTATGGTCAGCACTTTTGACGACCAGCATACTGCCTTTATTGACCCGGCCCGCGCCGCCGTGATGAGTGAAAATATCAGGGGCAGTTTTGAAGGTATTGGCGCTACTATTCGCCTGAATGAAATAGACCAGTTGGTGGTGGTCGAGGCGCTGCCGGATCGGCCCGCGTTCAAAGCCGGGTTGCGTCCCGGCGATGTGATCTTAAAAATAGATGATGGCCCGGTCAAAGGCTTGAGCCTGTACGAAGCGGTCGGCCTGATTCGTGGGCCGGCCGGCTCGTCGGTTGTTTTGACGGTTGAGCGTGAGGGAGAACCGGAGCCATTTGCAGTAGAGGTGGTTCGGGCCAAAATCGAGATCCAGGTGATCGAAGCTAAAATTTTGCCGGACGCCCCTCAGATTGGTTATGTCCGGCTGACCCAATTTAGCAATGGCGCGACCCTAAAAGTGGCCCGCGCTGTAAAAACGCTACAGGATCAAGGCGCTGTGGCTATCGTCTTTGATTTGCGCAGCAATCCCGGCGGCTTGCTGTCCGAAGCGGTGGAAGTGAGCAGCCTGTTTATCGCCGAGGGAACGGTGGTGATTGAAAAGCTAAAAGACGGCCAGCAGAAAAAATTTGAGGCCGGTAATCATCACCACGTGGCAACCGAGATACCCCTGGTGCTGCTGGTCAACGGCGGCAGCGCCAGCGCCAGCGAGATTGTGGCCGGAGCCATGCAAGATTTGGCGCGAGCCACCCTCATTGGGGAGCAGACCTTTGGCAAAGGCACAGTCCAACTGCCGCACAATTTGTCAGACGGCTCCGAATTACGGGTGACTATTGCCGAGTGGCTGACCCCGGCTGCCCGCCAGATTCACGGCCAGGGCATCACGCCTGATATTATAGTAGAAATGACCGCCGCCGATACCGAACAGGGGCTTGACCCTCAACTTGACGCGGCAGTTGAATATTTGCAACAATCGTCCCCTATGTCACTTAGCGAGTCAGTCAAATAAACTGGCGGCCTGGAAGGTTGGAGGATTGGAAACTATTAGGCTTCCAACCTTCCAACCTTGCCGAAGGCACGCAGAGCGCAACCTTCTAACCATGAGTAATCAACCTGTAAAAGTAATTGCCAGTAACCGGAAAGCCCGCCATGATTATCACATCGAAGATACCTTTGAAGCGGGTATTGTGCTGACCGGCAGCGAGATCAAATCTATCCGGGCCGGGCAAGTCAACCTGCGCGATGGTTACGCTGCCATCCGTGATGGCGAGTTATGGCTGCTCAATGCCCACATTGCTCCCTACCACCAGGCTAGCTACGAAAACCACGAACCGCGTCGTGACCGCAAATTGTTGATGCATCGTCGTGAAATTAACCGATTGACCGGTAAGTTGCAGGAAAAAGGGTTAACCCTGGTGCCGCTGCAAATTTATCTTAAAAACAGCCGAGCTAAAGTGGAATTGGGGCTGGCTCGGGGCAAAAAATTACACGATAAACGCGAAACTGTCCGGGAACGAGACGACCAGCGCCAGATGGCCCGCGCCATCGGGCGGCGGCAAAAAGGAGTAGAATGATGGCAGCCAATCCCTTTCAATTCAAGTATTACCGCCCGCGCCAGTTGGAAATTATTGATACCACTCTGCGCGAAGGCTCGCAAAGCTCGCTTTTGCATGACCATTACAAATATTTTTTTAATCAAAACGACAAAGTCGAAATTGCCCGCGCCCTGATTGTGTACGGAGTTAAGTTTATCGAGTTGTTTGCGCCCATTGTCAGCCCGCAAGAGCGAGATGATTTTGCAGCCATCAAGGCGGTGCGCGATGAACTGATTATGCAAAAGGGTTATACCTTTTTGTTGGCCCACGTGCGCTGCCACCCCGACGATGTAGCTTCGGCGGTTGAGGCCGGGGCCGACGGCCTCAATTTTTACATCGGCCTGTCCGAAACATCACGCATGTACAACCATGGCCGCGATCTGGATGAGTTGACCCGCCGGGCCAGAACGTTATTGGAAGAAGTGCGCCGGCATTACCCGGAGTTGATCCTGCGCTTCAGCGGTGAGGACGCTTTCCGCACCCCTGAACCTCAACTTTTCCGGGTCTATGATGAGATTGTGCCTTTTGTTGACCGCCTCGGTACGCCTGATACGGTGGGGGTGGCGACGCCCACCGGGGTGGTCCAGCGCGTCAAAGCCTTGCGCGAACGCTACCCAACCATGAACTTTGAAGGGCATTTTCATGATGATCGTGGATTTGCCTTGTTTAATGCCCTGGAAGCCGTTAAAAATGGCATGCGCTACATCAACACTACCCTGCTGGGCGTCGGCGAGCGTTCCGGCATTACCTCGATGACGGCTCTGTTTTTTAATCTCTACATTGACAAAGCTTATGACCACCTGGAGGGCTATAATTTGCGCGGCTCCTACCCCATCAATGTTATGTTTGCCTCCAAGCTGAAAAAGCTGGTGCCTTCTAAAGAGCCGGTCAGTTTGACCAACCGCACTCACACCGCCGGTGTTCACCAAAAAGCCCTGCTCAACCACGCCGCCACCTACGAAGCCTTTCCGCTGGATCAATTTGGCGTAAGCGAGTCAGAAGTGTTGTTGGGACCCTTGAGCGGCTGGAACATTATTCACTACTTCCTCAAAGAAATCAAAGGCTATAACCTCGACGAAGGTACAGCCCGGCAAATTGCCGCCGTTTTTAAAGAGCGGGTTTACAACATTGGGCCAAACGACTCGCCCACCGAAATCCTGATTGACATTGCCGACAACCAATTTGGCCTGAGCCACATCACCGTGCCGGAACGCTTTAAAGATAACATCCTCCAGCGCCTGGACGCCGACCAGGAAGCTGAATTTACCCCCAGCCCAAAAGCAGAAATCGCTGAAACCTATGGCCGCGAGGCAGCCGTCAGTTTAAAAAGATGAAGGAGGAAGGATGAAGGATGAAAAAATTACTTTCATCCTTCCGCCCTCATCCTTCATCCTTTACCAAAATGGGCCATACTTTTGTTGAAAAAATTCTTGCTAAAAATGCCGGTTTGCCGGAGGTAACGCCGGGCCAGGTGCTTGATGTGACCCCGGATGTGGCCCTGAGCCACGATAATACGGCGGCCATTGCCAAAACTTTTTACAGTTTGGGGATCGAGCGGGTGAAATATCCAGAGCGGCTGGCCATTACCCTGGATCATGCCGCCCCACCACCCACCACGCAGCATGCCCAAAACCATGCCGAAGTGCGCCGCTTTGTGGCTGTCCAGAGCGTCAGCCATTTTTTTGAGGTAGGTCGGGGCATTTGCCATCAAGTTTTGTGCGAGGAAGGACTAATCTATCCCGGCGTGCTCTTGCTAGGGGCCGACAGCCATTCGACCCACTATGGGGCGCTGGGCGCGTTCGGGGCCGGCGTGGGCCGCAGCGAAATGGCGGCAATCTGGGCGACCGGCCAATTGTGGCTGCGCGTCCCGGAAAGTCTCAAAATTACCCTCCATGGCGCGTTCAACCCCTGGGTGACAAGCAAAGATATTGCCCTGTTCATCATCGGCCAATTGGGCGCGGATGGCGGCCTGTACGCCAGCGTGGAGTTTCATGGCGAAGCTGTCGCCGGGATGAGCATGGCCAGCCGTTTTGTCTTACCCAACATGATGGCCGAGATGGGCGCAAAGAATTCGTGGGTTATGCAGGATAAGGTGACATTTGATTGGCTGGAGCAGCAGGTCAGCAGGGGAGCAGGGGAGCGGGGGAGCAGGGGAGAAAGAGACTCACAATCCCCAATCCAGGAATGGGAGGCTGCCAGCCGTGATTTAGCGCCCGACCCGGACGCCACCTATCTGGCCGAGTACGAATTTGAGGCCGGGGCGATTGAACCGCAGGTCGCCTGTCCACACAGTGTAGATAACGTCAAGCCTTTGAGTGCCGTAGCCGGGACAAAAGTAGACCAGGCTTTTTTGGGCACATGCACCAATGGCCGGCTGGAAGATATTGCCATCGCCGCTCAAATTATGGCCGGGCGGCGGGTCGCGCCGGGCACACGGCTGCTCATCATTCCCGCTTCATCCCAGGTTTACCTGGATGCCGTTAAAGCCGGCTATGTCGAAACGCTGCTGGCCGCCGGCGCCACCTTTAATTCGCCGGGCTGCGGGCCGTGTATGGGCAACCACATGGGCATTCCCGCCCCCGGCGAAGTCACCATTAGCAGCGCCAATCGCAATTTTCGCGGACGTATGGGCACCCGTGAGTCCGACATTTACCTGGCTTCCCCGGCTGTTGTCGCCGCCAGCGCAATTGCGGGCAAAATTGCCGGGCCGGAGCAGGTGTTGTAACATGGCCGGGTAAGGAGGTTAAGATGGAAAAGCTTATTACCTTTGCCCCCTCAATTCCGGTCAAACCGGATATCCATTATCCTGAGTCGGATGGGCAACCTATGGGCGAAACTGAATTTCACATCATGGCCATTTTGCATTTGTTTCAATCATTACGTCACTTTTTTCAGCAGGCCGAGACGACTTATGTGGCGGCTGATATGTTGTTTTACTACGAGGAGGGTAATCCCGCTGCTTTTAAAGTGCCTGATGTTTTTGTGGTCAAAGGCATCTCGAAACAGCGCCGGCGGGTCTATAAATTGTGGCAGGAGCGGGCAGCGCCCTGCGCCGTTTTTGAGATTACTTCAGCCAGTACCTGGCTGGAAGATTTAGGCGGAAAACGAGCGTTGTATGAAAAATTGGGTGTGCCCGAATACTTTTTGTTTGATCCTCTGGATGAGTACCTCTCGCCCCGGCTGCAAGGCTTTCGCTTGGTCAACAATTATTATCAACCGATGACATTATCTGCCGCCGGAACACTGTCCAGTCAAGAGTTAGGAGTAATTCTACAGCCCAGGGGCGAGCTGTTGCGAATAGTAGACCCGGTTAGTCAGGAGGTTGTGCCTACTCTGGATGAAGCTGTGTTCCGCGCTCGGCTTGAAACTGAACGGGCCCAGGCAGAGGCCGAACGGGCCGAGCTTGAGGCGAAACGGGCTGATACAGCCGAGGCCGAGTTACAGCGATTGCGAGCAGAATTGGATCAGTTACGCCGCCAGACAGGGGAGTCATAAAATGTCAATGATTAATTCCTTGCAGGGGCGTGTCTGGAAATACGGCGACGGAGTTAACACCGACGTCATCTTCCCCGGCAAATATACCTACACCGTCACCGACCCGGCAGAAATGGCGCAGCACGCCCTGGAAGACCTCGATCCCACTTTTGCGGCTAAGGTGCAGCCCGGTGATGTGATCGTGGCCGGGAAAAACTGGGGCAACGGTTCCAGCCGGGAGCAGGCCGTCACCTGCCTGAAGCAGGCCGGCGTGAGCGCGGTGATTGCGGTTTCTTTTGCTCGCATCTGGTATCGCAATGCCATCAACAACGGCCTGCTGGCCTTGACCTGTCCCGCCGCCGTCGAAGCCCTAAACCCCGGCGACGTGGTTGAAATTGATCTGGCCGCCGGACTGATCAAAAGTGAAGCCGGGGCCTTTGCTTTTCCCCCCTTTGCGCCCTCCGTACAGGCAATTATTGCCGATGGGGGATTGCTCCCCCATTTGAAAAAGAGGTTGGCTGCTTAGAAGTAACTACCAATAATCTCCAAAACTTTCTGAATATTCTCCGGATCGCCGGATTGGACGCGGGTGGCGCTGGCCCGGGCAATGCCGTTGAGGGCATTAATATCGGCGTCCCCGCCATAAGCCACCGGGATGACAATGATCGGATTGCGATCTTCTTTGTTGGCGCTGATTAGCTCGACCACGCTTTGCAGAGAAGTCAGGCTGCTAGTATCCTGGCCGTCGCTCAAGACCACAATGGCCTGGATGCGGTCATCCTGGTCATCTCGTGACTGCTTGAGCAACTCCATAGATTGCTGCACCGCGTCATAAAGGGAAGTATCGCCGTTGGCTTCCAGGGCATTGATCTGTGCCCGAACCTGGCTCTGCCCGCCTTCAAAAGAGGTGAGCGGCTGGATAGAACTCTGGCTGTTGGGGTCCAGATAAATCAAAGCATTGGTATTGAAATCCAACACACGCGGTTGGCTGTCAAACGTGACCAGACCCACCCGATTTTGAGCCGGCATTTTGTCCAAAAAGGCGTTAGCTGCTGCTTTGGCCTGGTCAATTTTGTCGCCGGCCATCGAGCCGGAGGTGTCAATGACCAGCAGCACATCGGCTTGTTTCTTGACAAACTGCCAACTGGCCTGCACGGCGGCAATCACATCGGGGTCCGGCACTTCCAGAATGGTGGTCGGTTGGTTGGGGTCAACCCCCAATTCAGTCGCAATCGGATAGCCCACCGCTACCGCCGGGTTGACCGGCCGAAAACCGCTTTCCAATACTTTTTTCTGCACCGCCTCACTGCGAATATACTCGGTGAAGGTTTTGGCGGCCTGGCGCTGCTCATCCGTCACCCAGTCGGCCTGGGGAATGGCAAAAGGATGCTCGTGCCAGAACGTGCCTTCCTTGGGGTACAGCGCCACCAACTTCTCCGGCGGCTTGTACTCGGTTTTGCCCTGGTTGATGTAAATCAAATCGTTTTCTTCCAGGGCCACAAAATCCAGATATTCCGGCCCCTGAGCGATGTACTCTTTAAATTCGGTGGTGCGTGAGGAGTAGTGCCGAATCAACTCCTCGATGTTACGTACCCCCTGCTGCACTTGCGGGTCGTTGACCTGCTCCAGCGACAGCTTGCGAAAGTCGGGCTGGCTGCTGTTGGCACGGGCGCTGGCGTAAAATTCGGCAATCAGCGTCGAAAGAGCGGTGGAACTGACCAGTGGGTCCGTGTGGCCGTAGTAAACGGTGGTCCGGTTGCCGGGGACGTTGTAATCAGCCCAGCCGTTGGGCGAGTTGAGCACGGCCAGCAGCTCTGCCCAGCCGACCGGCTCGCTGCCGTTTTTGGCCTGAATCGCTTTTAGCCGGCTTTCCCAAATTGCCATGACCACCGGGGCCAGGGCCGTCGGCGGGCTGTCGGCCAGGTCGAAAAGCTGGCGGCCGGTCTGGTAGTTAACCAGAGCCAGCCAATGGCTCACCGATGGCGCGAAGATCGTCGGCTTGGCCACGTTGGCATTGTTGGGAGCGATGACCGCGTTGATGATCCCCTGGGCGATAGTCCCTGAAGAGCCGGATTCGCCTTTAACACAAATGACCTGCTCGCCGCTGGCTAAAGCTTGACCGGTTACGGGATTGCGACCTTCGGCGTAGGCTTGATTAAATTGATTGATGGCGTCGTAAACCTCGCCCGCCAGGTAAAGCTGCGACTCCGGCGCGTAGACAATCGAGATTTCGACCGCGTTGGCCGGGCACTGGGCCTGCGGGGTTCCACTATCGGTGAAGCCTTCCGTGCCGCTGCTGTCACCCCCAAACGAACAGGCCAGCGCCGCGATAAAGGGCAAAAGCAGCAGGAATGACCACAATTTTTTCGACATTCTCATCCTCCACAGAAACGTTAAATACCTGTTGCGTCTTGCGTGTTCCGTTTGCGTTACACAAGCCGCAACACGAATTGAATAAGATTTTCTTGGTTTATGGCAATACCCGTCCCGCCAAATCGAGCAGCCGTTGGACGGCATCACCGTCAGCCTGGACGCCGGGTGAAGCAGTGCTGGCCGGATCAAGGAAAACAGTGTTCAAAGTATTTTGCTGACCTGCGTCGAGCAGAAAAGCGCGAAAGGCGGTGGCAGCCTGCTGCGCCGCCGGACTGGCCTGGCCGAAAACAGCCAGCGGATAATCCAGGTTGACCGGCGGTTGGGCCGGTGAGGTGACAAAATCGGGGTTCTCGGTCAGCCGAACTCGCCGCCACGAAGCCAGACTCAGTAAACCCGCGTCGCCCGCCGAAACCCGCATGGTCGCAAAGTTGTCGGCCGGGGTAGCGGGCGTTTTGGCGTTGATATTGAATAGTTCGCTTAACCACGCATCGGCCTGGCTGACATCACTGCCGGACAAACTATCTTTGTTGAGGTGAGCCGCCGTGGCCGAAATAAGCGCCGCCAGCCCCTCGGCGGAGTTGCTGGGTGAAGCGATGACAAAATTTAGGCCATCCTCCGGACTGGTTGCTTTGGCGTACAGACCCGTCCAATTCAGACCGCCGTAGGTTTGATTGAACTCGTCCTGCTTCGCTTTGAATGCGCCCCAGGTCAACCCGCTGTTGGCAACCGATTGGGCGTCCTGAAACGATAAGCCCCGGTTGCGGGCTAACTCGACCATGAAAGTGGCTTCAGCCAGCCACGCCGCCGGAGGATTTTGCGGATCGGCGCGGAATTGAGCTTCAGGGATCAAACCATCGGCCCGGATAATTTCTACCTGGGTATTGGGATTCTTTTGATTGAAGGCGCCGGCGGCCTGCCTGGCCCATGTTTCAATGGCCGGAGCCGCTACCACCCGGATAGAGACTTTCTCAGTGAGGGTGGGCAGTTCAATCTGATCGGCCAGGAAAAAACGGGCGGCAATCAATCCAGCTACAATCAACACAGCCAGACCAATGATGCCAAAAAAGAGGGCTTTGTTTTGTTGCATCTATGAGTCCTTTACGGAGTGAGGTCAGACAATGTTAATTATAGCACAAGAGGAGAGAGGATAGAAGATGGAGGATAGAGAATGGAGGATAGAGGATAGAGAATGGAGGATAGAAGATAGTATTTCTCTATCTACCATCTACCATCTACCGTCTTCTGTCTTCTCCCCTGCTTGGGTCAACAAATAATGGGGGCTGATGGCGCCGTTGCTGAAGAGGTTGAGCGAGGTGCTGGTGGTCTGGTCGAAACGCCAGAAGGTGACTTCCATCCCATGATAGCTGTAAACCGGGTTGCCCCGGTAAACCGAACAAGGGATGAGCTGCTCTGGCAGAGTCCACAAGCTATTATCACCGTACAACTGGCGCAGCACTACTCGCTTGATGCCAATAGCGCCGCACCGATCCAAAAACTCGATCAATTCGCGGTTGTTGTGTTCGGTCAGCACGCAGGAGATTTTGACCGGCACAACCGCTTGCCGCATAATTTCGGCCAAATCCGGCATGCGGGACGACCCCATCAGTTTCTGATAGGTATCCGGCTTGAAAGACGGGAAGGAAATACAGACCCGATCATACTGGTTGAAAACGTCCATCTTGCGCAGGGCCAGTTGGCCGTTGGTGTGCAGCGAGTAGCGCATCTGCTCCCTCCCCCTCTTAGGGGAAGGGCCGGGGAGGGAGTCATACTTGTCCATATAGGAAGTAGGATAGGATGGCAGGTGTTCTCGCAGCCATTGCAACAACCTCGCCTCGTGGCGGTAAAGCTGGGGATCGGTGGTTGTACCCGTAAAAACTATTTCCGTCACCCGATGCTGCTTGATGAGTTCCACAAACCGATCCAAATTCCGCAGTGGAAACTCATTCAAATTATTCCGGTTTAGCGCCGGGTTGACCTGCTGCCCAATGCAGTACGGACAGCGCAAATTGCACGGCCCGGCAAAGAGGATGTTGGCGAAGTCGTATTGGTTCATCAGTGTCCCTTTTCTACGGCAAGGGAGCGGAGGGGCGGGGGAGCAAGGGAGAAAATTCGCCTCTGCCCCTCTGCGCCCCCGCTCCCCTGCTGCTTTTATGCCGCCAACTTGATCTCAAAACTCCGCCGTAACTCTCGCTGCAACTGAGCCGGCATGCGCTCGCTCAGATCAACCGGGCGTTGCAGCAGGTGCAGTTTGACCGCCGGGGCATAAAAAAGGGCAATCACGCCGTTGTAAACTTTGGCTCCCTGCGGCGTCAGGCTCAGGCAGTCGCCCCGGTATTCCATCAGACCCTCAGCCAGCACAAACTCAACCTCGGCGGGAAATTGCGACTCCAGGGTTGAGCCGAACTTCTGCGTAAAGTAAGTTCGATTGATTTCGCCGAAGTAGAAAGAGACAGAAATGAATTTAGCCATACTGACCGGCAGCGCCATATTGTATAAATCCTGAACCGGCAGGCGGCCCGCCCGCACCTCTTTTTCATAAGGGGCGATGCTCTTCGGCCCGGCCCCCCGGTTGTAAGCCAGGGTGTTGTGGCTGAGCGACTGCGCCCCCAGCCCCAGCCCCAGATAAGGCGTCCCTTTGACCACCCGGTTGGTCAGATAATCACTGGTGCCGACATCATCGGGCAGGCGGCTGTAGGTATTTTTGCCGGGCGGGGCGACATAGCCGGCCTGGTGAAGCAGGTGATTGGCGGTCGCCGCCATCTCGGTGACAACTTCTTTGGAGACCCGGTTGGCCTGGGCCTGCAAGCCGGTGCCCTTGTAGCGCATCCGGTACAGGGTGATGTAATCAGCCTCCAGTTCGATCCCTTTCTCAACGCTGTCGCGCCAATCCGCCACCGACTGCCCGGCAAAGCCGTACATCAGGTCAATATTGAACTTTTGAAAGCCGGCGGCGCGAATATTGTAGACGGCCTCGCGCAAACCTTCAAAACCCTTGTACTGCCGGCCCAACTTTTTGGCCAGGCTCAACTGCGTCACCTGCACCCCCATGCTGATCCGCTCGATGCCCATGCCTCGAAAGGCGGCTATCTTCTCCGGTTCATGGGCCGCAATTAAAGGCGTGGTCTCGATACTGATTTGCATGCCCGGCTCAAATTCAAAGGCTGCTTTGGCCGCTTCGATGATACGAGCAATGTTTTCGGTTTTTGCCAATGCTGGCGTTCCCCCGCCGATGTCGAAGCCGGTTAATCTTTTTCGTGTAACCAATAAACTCTGATACTGAGCCATCTCTTGCAATAGCAAATCGAAATAGCCATCCTCGGAACGGGCGTTATCGGCCGGATTAATCACGGTGTACTCACAGAAGTTGCAGCGGGCCTGACAGAAGGGGATATGAACGTACAAGCCCATCTCTTCAATATCGGCCCAGGCTGCTGCGGTGATCTTCTCAAAATCCTGGCGGCGCACCCGGTAGGGTTTCATAGTCCAGTTGTGGTTAATTGGGTAAGCCGTATTGGCAATGTGATGATGACGTAATCCGGCCTCGAATATCTCTCGGGGTGGGTAAACCTGCTGGTCCACTTTTGAAGGCTGATTCCAGTTCATAATTTTTCTCCTGTCGTGATAAATAGTGTAAAAACAACACTAAGTAATTTTGAAAAAATTGGCCGCTCGCCGGCTGAACGGCCAAAAGATAGTGTATATATTACACTATATCAGACATTTCCAAGTTTGTCAAGAGGGTCATTGTCCTTTAAAATCAAGTAAAGTGAGAGTGAGGCGAGGACGCGAAGCGATTCTTCGCGTCAGTCATCGCATCTTTATTTCAAGGAGAGACTATGCCGACCCTTATTTTGCCTTCCTTTCTCATCACCAGCGCCCGCGAAGCGCCCAAAACCGAGTGGGGGGTGCGGGTGATGGATGACCGCATCACCGATATCGGCCCCAATGCCAACTTGCAAGCCAAATATCCCGATGATGTTATCGTTGATGCGACCGATCACGTTTTAGCTCCTGGCTTTGTCAATGCCCATGTTCATCTGTATGGGGTGCTGGCTCACGGCATCCCGCTGCCCAGCGATGACCAGACCGGCGGAGGCGGCTGGGCTTTTCTGGACGATTTTTGGTGGCCGCTGGTCGAAGATGCGCTTGACCACGAGATGATTTGCGCGGCCACCGATTGGGTTTGCGCCGAAATGGTCCGCTCTGGCATCACCAGTTTTTATGACATTCTGGAAGCGCCGTTTGCCATTCCCGGTGCGCTGGAAGCCCAACGCGCCGTTGTTGAAAAACGCGGATTGCGTGGGATTCTCTCCTTTGAAAGCACCGAGCGGGTGAGCCGGGAAAACGGGCAGGTGGGGCTGCATGAAAATGCCGAGTTTGTCAAAAGCTGCCGGGCAGCCAAAACATTGGTCGAAGGGCTGATGTGTTTCCACACCACCTTTACCTGCTCCGCCGGCTTCATCAAACAGGCGTTTGCCCTGGGAGAGGAGTTGGATTGCAGCGTCCACATGCACTGCAACGAAGCTACTTTTGAGCCGGAGTATGCCCTGAAGCATTTTGGCAAACGCACTCTGGAATATTACGATGAGCTGGGCGTAACCGGCCCGCGCATGCAGGCCTCGCAGTGTGTCCAGTTATCGGAACGGGAAATCCAGATTGTGGCCGAGAAAGGCATCCGGGTGACACACATGCCCTTGAGCAACTGTGAGGTTGGCGGCGGCATTGCTCCTGTGCCCCAACTATTGGAACGAGGCGTCACCCTGGGCCTGGGCAGCGACGGCTACATTAACGACTTTTTTGAGGTGATGCGCGGCGCGTTTCTGATCCATAAAGCCGGCCAGCAAAGTACCACCGTTATGCCCGCCGACGAGGTTTTTTACCTGGCCACCGAAGGCGGGGCCAGAGCTTTGGGCTGGGACAATGTGGGCCGTCTCGCTCCCGGCTATCAGGCCGATTTGCAATTAATTGACGCCCTTTTTCCCACCCCAACGGCCCTGCATAATTTGTATGACCAACTGGTATTGTGGCGCAATCACACCCACGTCCGCGATGTGATGGTCGCCGGAGAATGGCGAGTGCGCAACGGCGAAGTACTTGACGCCGATTTGGGTTCTATGCGGGCGCGGGTACACGAGAGCGCGCAGAAGATGTGGGCCAGGGTAAAGCGTCCTACTAGCTGAGGCATTGTAGAAATAAGAATTTAAGAAATAAGAAGTGCGTACCTTCTTATTTCTTATTTCTTAATTTTTTATTTTAAGCGGGTGCAATTTTTTTGAGAGGAAGTGTTGTGCTAGAAGACGCGGAAAAACAGCGTGATCTGCTCCAGATGAAGCGATTAGCTACTTCATTGCTGGCCGCAGCCTTTGTGATTTTTGTTATCGCCACAATCTTGGAGAGATGGTACGGCTGGGTTGGTTTTATTCGTGCTGCCGCCGAAGCGGCCATGGTCGGGGCCATTGCCGATTGGTTTGCGGTGACGGCCTTGTTTCGGCACCCCCTCGGTTTGAAGATTCCGCACACGGCCATTGTCCCCCGCCGTAAGCGCGAAATCGGCGAAAAGCTGGCCCGCTTTGTCCGCCAGAACTTTCTGACCGAGGAAGTTATTGCCGAAAAGTTGACTTCGATGGAAGTCACCAAAAAAGTGGCCGAGTGGTTGGGCCAGCCGGACAATAGCGCCCTGATTGCAGACCAACTGGCCACCGGTGCGGCCGCAGTGATCGAGGTGATCAAGGATGAAGATATTCAACTGCTGATCGAAAAACAGTTGGTAGCTCAAATTCGCTCCACCCATTTTGCGCCGCTGCTGGGCAATGTCCTGGCCCTTTTAACCGCCGGCAACCGCCAGCAGGAAGTGTTAACCGAACTGGTTAAGTTTGGCTCAGGGTTTTTGAAGCAGAATAAAGCCGTGATTCTGGAGAAGATCAACGAGGAACTACCCTGGTGGGCTTCGGTCTGGGGCGTTGACCGCCGCATCTACCAGACCATCTTGCACTCGGTAGATACCACGTTGGCCGAAGTCAAAGCCGACCCGAAACACCCGCTTTATCGAAATTTTGAAACGGCGGTTGCTCATCTGATTGAAGACTTAAAAACCTCGGCCGAGCTGCAAGCGCGGGAACAAACCCTTAAAGAGGAATTGTTGCAGCAGCCGGTGGTGCAGCAGTTCTCGGCCTCGTTGTGGGCCGATCTCAAAGCTGCGCTAATTGCCCACAGCGCCGATTCTGACTCGGCGGTGCGTCGCTCGCTCCAACAAATGCTGGTCAAATCTGGCGAAACGATCCAGGACAACCCCGTTTTGTATGAAAAGATTGACCACTGGCTGCGCAAGATAGTCGTTTACCTGATTCAAACTTACGGCCACGAAGTCGAGAGCCTGATCTCCAACACGATTAACAAGTGGAACCCCGATACCATCACCAACAAAATCGAGACGGAGGTGGGCCGAGATCTCCAGTTTATCCGCATCAACGGGACAATCATCGGCGGGCTGGCGGGGTTAGTTATTTATACGGTCTCTATTTTGCTCAGACAGTGGTAAAAATAAAACTGTAGACGGTAGACAGTAGACGGGGGATGGTTTCTAAACTGCTCAAGCAGTGGTAAAAATAAAACCGGGAGGGTAAAAATCTCACCCTCCCGGCTCAAATCTCTGGTTAACGATTAACCTTCACAAATCCGCATCCGCCGGCGGCGGCGCTCCTCTCGATCATTGCCGTTGACGGCCACGGGCGTTGCCATCTCAGCCACCGCCACTTCAACCAGGGCCGGCGGCTCGAAACCTTGCAGGGCAGCCTTGATTGCCCTGATATGGCTGGGGTTGCTGCCGCAGCAGCCGCCCAGCATTTTGACCCCCTGCGCCCCAAATTTCAAAGCATAGTCGGCCATAATCTCCGGGGTGACATCATAAACCGCTTCAACCATGCCTTCCATGCGTGGCAGCCCGGCATTCGGTTTGGCGATGAGAGTCACGTTGGGGGCGGCCTGGCGCATGGCCGTGACGGCCACCAAATTCTCGTCCAGCGTCCGCCCGCAGTTGACCCCAACCGCCAGCACATGCATGGCCCACAACTCGCGCACCGCTTCTTCGGGGCGGACGCCCATCATCGTCCGGCCATGCATGTCGAAACTCATAGTTACGGTAACGGGTAGAGTCGTCGCCCGCTGCGCGCCCTCGATGGCGGCTTTGGCCTCGCTTAAATCACTCATGGTCTCAATGTGGATACCATCTGCGCCGCCTTCGGCCAGCCCGGCGGCCTGCTCGGCAAAAAATTCCACCGCTTTTTCATAGGTCAGTTCGCCCATCGGCTCCATCAGCATGCCGGTCGGCCCGATAGAACCCAGCACCAGCACCCTATCCCCGGCCACCTCACGGGCCAACCGGGCCGCTGCGACATTGATTTGGTGGGTCAGGTGGCCGCTGCCTTCCATATCCAGGCGGGGGCGCGTCCCCCCAAAGGAGTTGGTTAAAATGGCGTCGGAGCCGGCCTCGATGTAAGCCTGGTAATGCTTTTTGACCGCCTCGGGGTTGTGCAGGTTCCACAATTCCGGGGCCATCCCCGCCGGCAGTCCCATCTTTTGTAGTTGGGTGCCGGTTGCTCCATCTAGGATGATGACGCCCGGCTCGGCTAATTTCTGTTTTAAATCAGGCATAGGTCTCTTTCCAAAGGTATAGTAGATAATGGGTCGTTATATTGACGCTGAACAACCCAGACATGTTACTGCTATTTGAACCAATCTGCAAATCAAATCCGACTTATCCCTTTGTATTGCACTTGTGTATCCTGCCTGCGTGAAGTACAATCGAAACTGCTTGGCGGGCGAACCGTTGTTAAATCAAGTTGACTGGGAGAGAGGCTATTGATTAAGGGTATTATTTTTGATTTGGGCAACACCCTGCTACAATTTACCGGCGACTCGCTGGCCGTCCAACGCGAGGGCGCTGAAGCGATGGCCGATTGGTATCTAAAAAAAAGGCATATCAAGCTGGATGGTCCGGCCCTGGTGGAAACCTTTCTAGCCGAGCGGGCGGCGGGACGCGCTGTGGCTATAGAAACCCAGATGGAAGTTACCGCCCAGCAAAGCTTAAGCGAAACCTTGAAAAAGATTGAAGCGCCGGCTACGGCGGCAGCCCTGGTTGAAGCGGCCATCAAAGTATATTTTGCCCCGGAAGAAGCCCTTTACAGCCCTTACCCTGATACGGTTGAAACCTTGAAACAGCTCAAGCGTCACGGTTATCGCCTGGGGCTGTATTCCAACGCCACCGATGATAAGCTCGTCCAACGGCTTATCAATCAAGGCGGGCTGCGGCCCTGGCTGTCGCCCACCTTTAGCTCGGCAGCCTGGGGTTGGCGCAAGCCCAAACCGGAGCCGTTTGCCTTGATTGCCGGGCGGTGGGGGTTGTCGCCGGCGGAAGTGGTGGTGGTTGGCGATACGCTCAATGCCGATATTTTGGGGGCGCAGAACGCTGGAATGAGAGGCATCCTGGCGGCTATGGATGAGTCGCCCCTCAATGAGACGAATGGGCATATCCAACCGGCGGCAATGGTGACTACCCTGGCGGCCTTGCCGGAAATTATCGGCCAGCTATGACTCAGCGTTACACGGTTCGCAAAATTAATCTACTGCCCCTGGCTAAATTTGGCTGCTTGCTGGGCGGCGTGGCCATGCTGCTGCCCGGCCTCGTCTGCGCACTGGCCGGCACACAAATCCTGGCTATCCTGCGCACGTTTTTGGCCGAAGCCGAAACAGCTGCCGTGGATCCCCTGGGGCTGGGCACGCCCATCGAGCTTGATTTTATTCAATTGCTCAACCTGGCCGAGGTGCAAGCCCTGATTATCCGGCTGGATGACCAGCGCTTCGTCGTGGCCCTGCTCATCATTTTGCTGACCGTCTTGGGCGGCGGGCTGCTGGCCGCGCTGACCATTCTCCTGGTGGGCTGGGTCTACAACCTGCTGGCCCGGCTGACCGGCGGGATTGAAGTGGAACTGCACCCGTAATACTCTTCAAGATAATTCGATGGTTCAGACCCAGGTTAGCGTAACCCAAAAAGAAACCATTGCCCCGGCCTGGTGGCGGCTCACCCTGGCAGCGCCGGAGCTGCCGTCCCCTTTACCCGGCCAATTTCTGTTAGTGCGTTGCGCCGACCGCTTGACCTGCTATCTGCGCCGTCCGATTTTTCCTATCCCCCTGCCTCAAGCTCAATTCACCCTGCTGCTGCGGCCTGACCCCGACCCCGGCCTGGCCTGGTTGTCGGCTCGACAGCCGGGCGATACGTTAGATGTCATCGGCCCACTGGGGCGTGGATTTCCCCTGCCTAAAAATGTGCGCCATCTCCTGCTAGTCAGCGATACCCCGGCAATGGGGCCTTTGCTGGGCCAGATGGAACGGGCGATTGCTGCCGGAGCGGCCGTCACTCTGGTTTTGGGAGGCAACCGCGCCAGCGCCCTCTATCCGGTCGCCGCCCTGCCGCCGGCGGTCGAGTATCAGGCGGCTACCCTGGATGGTTCGCTGGGGTATCGCGGGCCGGTGACTGAATTGTTACCCGACCTGCTGCGCTGGGCGGATATGACCTGCCTGGTTGGTTCAACCCTGCTCTACCAAACCGTGCGCCGGCAGATGGAGCAGGCCCGCTTACGGGCAGAAGCCAACTTTTTGTACGGCCTGGTGGCCGACAGCCCCCTGGCTTGTGGCATGGGCGCGTGTTTGAGTTGCGCTGTGTCCACACCCAACGGCTTCAAATTGGCCTGTGTAGAGGGTCCCGTGTTTGACCTGACCGAGCTAGAGCTGCTATGATCGAACTGGCCCCCCAGCACAAGATTGGCTTGAGCCTGTCGAACCCGGTGATGATTGCGGCGGGATGTGCCGGTTATGGCCAGGCTTATCATAGTCTGCTTGATCTGGCTGCATTCGGCGCAATTGTGACCAACCCCATCACCCTGCGGCCCAGACGAGGACCGGCTCAACCGCGCCTGGCGGAAACGCCGGGCGGCTTTATCCTCAACACCGGCGAGCAAAATCCGGGGGTTAAAAAGATCATCCAGCAGGCGCAAAAGAGTTGGACCAATCTATCCACGGCGATTATTGCCCATCTGCCGGTGGATGAGCCGGACGATTTGCTGCGGACCGCCCGCGCCCTGGCCCATTTGGAAACACCCCAAGGCCAAAATGTGCTGGCGGCGATTGAATTAGGCTTGCCGCCCCAGGCCCACCCGCACGAGGCGCGGCGCTGGATCAGGGCTATCCAGGAGGGGAGCCCGCTGCCGCTGCTGGTCAAGCTGCCCCTGGGTACACCTTTCGACCTGGCCGAAGCTGTAGCCGAGGCCCAGGCGGATGCTCTGGTGATCGGCTCACCACCACAGGGCGCGGCTCAGGCCGGTCACGGTGGTGCAATTATCAGCGGCGCTTTGTACGGCCCGGCCCTGCACAGCCTGGCCCTGTACGACCTGCAACAGCTCAAAAGCTGGCTTGATTTACCCATTGTGGCCGCCGGAGGCATTCACTCCCTGGCCAATGCCGAAGCGTTCCTGGCCGCCGGAGCCACAGCCATCCAGCTTGACAGCCTGTTATTTATCGAGCCAAAACAGGCCGAGAGTATTGCTAAACACTTGAATAGTACCGGGTGAATTTTCATAGCGTACCCTGTACTACGAACTCCCTTTAGAAAAATTTTGCGCTTTGAAGGGGTGATGCTATAATAAGCTCATTAAATTCGGGTGCGTAGCTCAGTTGGTCAGAGCGCACGGTTCACATCCGTGAGGTCACAGGTTCGAGCCCTGTCGCGCCCACTTTGTACCCAATCCCCTGACCTGGACGCTCATCTGGCAATTGTACCGATGAATGTACTTGCCTGAGTACAGATCAAATCAGCTTTTGCTAAGTTTACGACCTACTGCTGGCGGTAGGTCGTTTTGTTTTAGCTGTTAGATGCAATACATTTCAAATAAGGCCGTAGCATAGGGCCTCGCGCCGCTCACAAGGGGCTAAACTACGTTATTTGAAAAGTATTGCTGTTAGATGGATTCTCTCTTTCCCTATGTTCAATAGCATATCTAACTTGTCAATGACCAAGAGCAATTGTCAATTTCCCCAGCTGACTCATACACGCCCAAATTTGTTTTGGTACAGAGAGTTATCTTCTTCTGATTCAGTTTTATTGCGGGTCGAATAAAATATTGAAACATAACGAACCTTTTTGTAGCATAATGAGAGGGGTGATGATGCCACGTCTCGAACTCGTTCTACACTTATAGACAAAGTAGATAAACATCGTACAATCTTTTAGCGGGTCGGGCTCCCACGCCCGGCCAAGCGACGGCGTGGAAGCCGTCGCTGCTAGATAGTATGACTTTTAAGTGATTTGTCTATTAGTTGTTGTTGTCTCGCTGTGGTTGTCCTCCATAGCCGCCGGCAACGGTTTTAGCCACTTCAGCGGAGCGTCCTGCGGCTCAAACTTGAAGAACCGGCGCCGACCGAGACGTCCCCCGCCGAAGCCACTGCGATCGAAACTCCAGCGGTCACGGATACTCCTGTCCCGCCTGCCATCGACACGGCCACTGTGCTGCCCACCGAAACCCCTGTTTTGACCCCCACCGAGACCATCGCCGTTCCCGTGACTCCCGTGACCGACACCCCCACCTCGCAGCCCCCGCTGACGATTGAAACACCCACCCTGACTCCTACTCTCCCCCTGACGGCCACGGTCGTGATAACCTCAACGCCTGTCGTGACAGCTACCGCCACCCTCACCCCAACCGCCACTTTAACTCCTACTCTCAACCTGGGCCTGGCGTTGACGGTGGACTCCGCCTTTGTCACTGCCGGGGAGCCGGTGACCGTCACCCTGACCCTGTCCAATCCGGCTCAACCCCCGGTCGAGACCCTGGTTATCCGCAGCACCTTGCCGGCAGAACTGAGTTATGACGCCGCGCTTCAACCCGCTCACCCGCTGGTTGACCTGGTCAATCCCGCCGGCGTTAGCCGCGCAATCGGCGCTGACCGTCGGCTTCGCGTGGCGGGGCATCCCCCGCCACGCGCCTTGAGCCTGGCCGCCGAGATTAGTCCGGTCCTGGCCCCAGGCCAGCCTGATGGTCAATGCCGCCAACAGCGTATTGTTTGAGTTGGGTCGTAGCAGCGGCTAACGCCTGCGGTTCGATGTCGTAGATGACAACCCCATACCCGTGCATAGCGCACTGCAAGCCAATTTACTGACCCATCGTCCCCGCCTCAACAATCAAGACGTGGCGGATATCTTCAATGTTTATCTTTTATCTCCTTTGATCATTTTCTTGCGGCGTATGGCAAAGTAGGTGAGCGGCCTGAAAAATTCATCAACGAGACCAGCCCCCAAAAGCGTTTGCTGCCGTTGATTTGTTCCACTGGGTTGCCTCCAAATATCGCTCAGGGTGGCGAGAAGCAGCGCTAGCTGCAACACACTATCAATGATCCATTCTGGCGCAGGGCGAGGTTAATTTGTCCTGTAATAGCTTTGGCGTAGAATAATAATATTAAGGAAAGCAGAATTAGCATAATCAGGATTTCCTTATGAGGTGTTATGTTTGTCAATCGTTACGCTGAATTGCAGTTATTGGAGCAGCGGTATAGTTCCGGTCAGGCGGAGTTGTTCGTTCTCTATGGCTCAAATCGCTCTCAAACAATAACGATTATGACTTGGCAATGACTTTTGGTAAAATAAACGCTCTTCCAAACTCCCCCAGGATATTCAACAAATTGCTTTACGTAAGTTGCGCGTCATTCCCCCCCCACACCGGCCCAGGTTGAAAGCCGTTCTGCTCTAACCACGCCCAATCTGGCCCGGCCCAGCCGACTTGATCAAAATCAACCTTTTCGGTTTCGGGATCAAACTTAACTCCTTCTGCTTCCAAAAGCTGGCGCTGTAACGCACCGCCGTTGCTGCCGGCCCGCAGGCTGATTTTGCCCTGCCGGTTGATGACTCGCTGCCAGGGCACGTCCGTATCGTGGGGTAGGGCAGCCATAGCATAGCCGACCACGCGGGCGGTACAACTGCCGACCATGGCCGCAAGCTGGCCGTAGGTAGCTACCTTGCCCGCCGGAATCAGGCGAGCCAAGGCATAAATGCGCTCGTAGGTGGGGGCGTTTTTAAGTGAGTTAGCGGACATGTTGCGGCATGTATGTCAGAGAGCGTGAGGGCTTCGATGGGTTAAACTAAGTAGCCCTGGCTGCATGCGGTAGCAATGCCGGACAAAGAGCAATTGCCCCTTGTTGAAGCAAAAGAAAGTCATTGAGAGGTTTAGAGGTTAGCACTTGAAGGATAATCTGATTACCTGTAGTGGGCAAGCCGGTCAACGGGTCAGCTATCCCTTAAGCGAAATCCAAATTTGACCACTACCACAATATAATTGTTGTCGCCGGGTAGATCATAAAAAGGGTGATAGTAACGGTATTTGTTAGGATTCAGGGCTTCTTGATGTCGTCGTCCTTCCCTGATGGTACTCAAAACTTTTTCAAGTAATGCTTCACTCATCCAGTCATAGTCAAGGGCGTGTTGCCATCGTTCCTCGGTCATGTAGATTTCGTGACCAAAACGATCAGGCACGATCCATTTCATAAACTCATGGTATCATTTACTTGTATATTCGTCCAGTTTTATCCAAACAGAATCATGGATAGTCCCCCGCTTGAGTGTTGTTAAAGGATCAGGTATGATTAAGTCAGATAACTTTAACCAACCAGGAGGGGACGATGCCCCAGTTAGCGCAAGTCGGTGACTTTTGTCCAAATGAAGTCTGTCCAGATTACGGCAAGTTACAAAGCGATCAAAAACACAATATTATCAAGTTTGGCACAACCCAAAGAGGACGGCAACGGTACGGGTGCAAAAGCTGCGGCAAGACGTTTACGGAAACCAAAGGCACACTGTTTTATCGCCGCCGGACGTCCGAAGCTGAAATTATCGCTACCTTAGCCCATATTGCCGAAGGCAATCGGACCAGCAGCTTGGTTCGTACTACCGGGCACAAAGAGGACACGATTGGCGACTGGCTGCGGGAGGCTGGTCAACACGCCGAAGCGGTGGAAGAAGTGCTTTTGAGTAATTACCAGTTGAGCCGAGGTCAAATCGATGGGTTGTGGGTTTATGTCGGCCACAAGGGAGAAAAAAACTATCCTGAAACAGACGAAAGTGGTCAGTTTTGGCAAGCCACGATGCTGGATTGAGATACCCGCTTACAGGCGGTCAAGCAACGGGAACACGGTCGCATCGTCCGGGTCGCACTGCGGG
>JAKLJP010000044.1 GCA_023151115.1 Anaerolineae bacterium | reverse complement strand
CCCGCAGCGGGGGAGGGTTGGGGAGGGGGTCTGTCTACGCTATCCACCGAATTCGCCCCCAAATCTGAACACACCCAAATCTTCCCCAAGCGTTGGGAGCATTTCAGTTTGGGAGCAGCTTTACTTCTGCTCGGCCTGGATTGTCAACTCCAGGCCCCCAACTGCCGGCTTTGGCAATCCGGCAGGAGCAGTCAAAAAACTCGCCCCAGAACTGAAATACACCCGAACGTCAATTGGCTGGCGGCCTATGCCGGCTCTGCCCTCGACCCGACCACCCTGGTGCCGCTGCTGGAAAAGCTGCACGAGCAGCAGGGCTTCTTTCCGCCCAAAGTCGCCGCCGACCAAATCTACGGCAACGGCAAAATCCGAGCCGAGGTAGCCGAGGTCAGCCAGGGCCAAACTCAACTCATTGCCCTCGTCCCCGACTACGAAAAACGAACCGACCGCTTCGTCCCCGCCGACTTCACCCTGTCCGAGGACGGTTTCAGCCTGACCTGTCCCAACGATGTCACCTCCACCAAAATCTACTTCCTGCCCGACAAGGACGGTTACGAATTCCGCTTCACCCACAAAATGTGCCGGGGTTGTCCTTTCTGGCTCTCCGCCGAGCAATTGGCCGCCAGGCCTGACCAGCCTTACTGCCGCACCCCTGACTGCAAACCCAAATCTCACCGCCAGGTCTTTATCAGTTTCTACCGCGACGAAACCCTGGCCGCCATCGAGTACAACCGAACTGACCAGTTCAAACTGGAAATGAAGCAGCGCCCCCTCATCGAACGCATCATCTTCAATCTGACCCACTTCTTTGGCGCTCGGTATGCCCGATCCACCGGCCTGCCCAAAGCCAACTTCCAACTCAGCATGGCCGCCGCCTGTTTTAACCTGCGCCAACTCATTCGTTTGCCCAGGCGTCCCAGTCCTGTTGCGGCTTAAACTGCCGCCCCGGGCCGGAGTCTGTCTGCTGACCGGATTAAAGTCGGTCAAGGAAACCAAAAATGACCAATTTTGCGTCCAATGACGACCAAAAGTGACCCAAAATGACCCAACTTGACCGATTTTTAACCAAAAAGAGGTCCCGCAGCCCGCCAACAGCCGCCTGACCTCCTCTCGCTTGTCATAATCCTCAGTTTTTCCTCTTTTCGTCGGGGCAAACCCTCCTCAAGTCCTCGACAAAGCCACCCTAACCCTTATTTATGCAACACGCTCCTTTTCGTCGGGGCCTCAATTAGAACGGTTCGCAGTAGCAACGATGCCAGAGTTACCCCCGACATATTTCCATCCCCTTTTCGTCGGGGCCTCAATTAGAACACAAAAAACCCACCCCCGTCACGACCTTACGTGACAAAGAGTTTCCATCCCCTCTTCATCGGGGCCGAAATCTGAACCTAGCTCTGCGGAAGGACCTGGAAACGGCGGCTACTAAAAAGTGACAATCCCCTCTTCATCGGGGCCGAAATCTGAACCTGGTGGAGTACCTTTTCAAAGAAGGTTGGCGCTTCAAGTGACAATCCCCTCTTCATCGGGGCCGAAATCTGAACGAACAGCAGCGTTCAGACCGTCAATGGCGACACCGTAGCGTGACAATCCCCTCTTCATCGGGGCCGAAATCTGAACTAGAAACAATCTGCCAGATAAACGATATTGTTTTTTTTGTGACAATCCCCTCTTCATCGGGGCCGAAATCTGAACTTTTGGTTGATGTAGCTGATATCGTAATCTTTATAAAATGTGACAATCCCCTCTTCATCGGGGCCGAAATCTGAACTTGCCCGCCGTTAACATCGCTGTAAACCCTAACATCACCGTGACAATCCCCTCTTCATCGGGGCCGAAATCTGAACGCACCATTACCGGTACAACCCCGTTTTCGTACTCAGTGTGACAATCCCCTCTTCATCGGGGCCGAAATCTGAACCTTCTACCCCTACGGCCGGCGCGGGTACGTCTACTCCGTGACAATCCCCTCTTCATCGGGGCCGAAATCTGAACGTCCTGGTCGCGATCTCGATCCAGGGGGGGGTAAAATGATTAGTGACAATCCCCTCTTCATCGGGGCCGAAATCTGAACTCTATTCAAGCCTTGATGTTATCGAACCCTTACCCTGATGTGACAATCCCCTCTTCATCGGGGCCGAAATCTGAACTTATTTGCCCACCAGTGGGCGAACTGATCACACCCTTATCGTGACAATCCCCTCTTCATCGGGGCCGAAATCTGAACGTAACGGCGGTAAAATGATTATCCCCCCGCCATTAATGTGACAATCCCCTCTTCATCGGGGCCGAAATCTGAACCAAATGACAACTCCTCACACACACTCCCCCACATTACTTAAGTGACAATCCCCTCTTCATCGGGGCCGAAATCTGAACGGAGATTACTCCGTGTAATGGAAAAGGAATTAGTGAGTGACAATCCCCTCTTCATCGGGGCCGAAATCTGAACCTGCTACAACTCCTTCCGGCTGCCTGATTATTTCTACAACGCGTGACAATCCCCTCTTCATCGGGGCCGAAATCTGAACTGACCCCCACCCGTTTAATAATACCGCCCGGCGAATTGGTGACAATCCCCTCTTCATCGGGGCCGAAATCTGAACACATATGAATACCTACTTTGGTTTTTCATCGGACTACTCACTGTGACAATCCCCTCTTCATCGGGGCCGAAATCTGAACTTATGATTGAGCCTCTTTACAAAGAGGCTTTCGAGAAGTGACAATCCCCTCTTCATCGGGGCCGAAATCTGAACAGCATTACCCTGAGCTATATGGCTTAGATACGGTAATGCAAGAGTGACAATCCCCTCTTCATCGGGGCCGAAATCTGAACTTTTTTTTCTTCAAAAACACTCATGATTCTCATGATCTTCAGTGACAATCCCCTCTTCATCGGGGCCGAAATCTGAACTTTCAATATGGATGGTACTATTAAACAGGAGGTGCTTAAGTGACAATCCCCTCTTCATCGGGGCCGAAATCTGAACCGAAGTTGATGCGAACCCTCGCAAAGATATGGAAGTCATGTGACAATCCCCTCTTCATCGGGGCCGAAATCTGAACCTTGTTGTTCCTCTCTGAGTAAGACATACTTCTTGGCTAAGTGACAATCCCCTCTTCATCGGGGCCGAAATCTGAACTCGAGAGACACCCACAACACAATAAGCACGATAAAAACCGTAGTGACAATCCCCTCTTCATCGGGGCCGAAATCTGAACGTCTTGTCGGCTTTTGTTTCCCCCTTCCCGTCTTTGTGACAATCCCCTCTTCATCGGGGCCGAAATCTGAACCGAACGACCTGCAACCGTTCATCAAGGAGCCGTCAAAGTGACAATCCCCTCTTCATCGGGGCCGAAATCTGAACGATAATTGGGCTTTGATATATTTAAAACGAATTTGTGACAATCCCCTCTTCATCGGGGCCGAAATCTGAACAATCTACACAATCGAGAATCCCCGTTGGTTCAGGGTGACAATCCCCTCTTCATCGGGGCCGAAATCTGAACCCGATAGTATCGGGGATTTACTCGAGGTAATAAAATGATTAGTGACAATCCCCTCTTCATCGGGGCCGAAATCTGAACCCGTTGATCGTCACCCGGATATTCGTCGGGTTGCTCGAATCGTGACAATCCCCTCTTCATCGGGGCCGAAATCTGAACTAATTAAATGGACTGTTGTTTTAATTTTAGCAGTTTTAACCCAAGTGACAATCCCCTCTTCATCGGGGCCGAAATCTGAACAGCATTTTGTCACTCGCCAAAAACTCCCCATCAGGAGCAGGAAAACAGACCTCATCCGCAACTTGTTTCCCACCGCTGCGCCTTATGTTACTATCTTCCCCATATTTCCCCCACACTGCTGCCTGCGGCGAGAGACGCCAAACCATCCCCCAAAAACTGTACATCTTCTCTTTTTTTGTCACTCCTTTCGCCCTGCAATCCTGTCCAGGGTATAATTTCCGGCAGTCCAATCGGCCTTTATTCTCATTTCGGCCGATTGCAGTTAAAAGTGATGGGGGATGCGTTACTTTTTACGCATCACGCATCACGAAATAAAGTTCATCACCGTCTATTTTACACCATTTTTATTTTGGAGGCAATCACCCATGACCACCCTCCGGCAAGCTCTAACCCTGACTCCCTGGCGCTTACTCCTGTTCATAGGCCGACAGCGGGGGCTCTCGCTCTCCTCTAAGATCAGCAAAGCCGATCTGGTTGAACGCCTGTCTGCTCACTTACCCGATCCGTCCGACCTGGAGACCTGCCTGACCAGCCTGCCGTTAGAAGAACGCCAGGCCCTGGTCGGCCTGCTCACCGCCGGAGGCAGCGTCCCGCTGCGTTACTTGCAGCCTTTCTACGGTTCACTCCGGTCCTTCCGCCAGCTTCCGACCCATTATCCCGCCCGGACCATTCCTGCCGCCGCAGCCGCCGGCATCCCGCCCCTTTCCCCGTTAGAACGACTGCGCGCCCTGGGCCTGATTTTTCACCATCGCCCTACCCAGGAAATTTTTATTCCCACCGACCTCATCCCACCCCTTCGGAACATCCTGGCCCAGGCCGGTGAGGAGGAGGCGAGGGCGCGAGGACGCGGGGACGCGAAGAAAGAGAGTTCCCTTGCCTCCTCGCCTCACGCCTCCTCGTCTCCTCGCCTCCCCTTCCCCCCCGTTGACATGTTCTGCCACGATCTGACCTGTCTGCTGGCGCTATTCCAAACCGCTGATGTCCGGCCCTGGCACGGGCGCTGGCTGCCGCCCGGCCTGTTGCAAGAATGGGGTCAATGCTGCGCCGTTCCACCCGCCTCCCCTGCGGCCCGCAGCGAACTGCAAACCGGCCGCCGCCGTTTCATCCACTACCTGGCCGAAAGCGCCGGCTGGATTGGGGGTCAGGGGTCAGGGGCGGGGGGTCAGAAACCGGCTGCCGATATTCGGCCCCCGGCCCCTGACCCCCCGCCCTTACTGACCCCCACCCCTGTCGCCTGGCTCTGGCTTCAAGCCGGACGAGAAGCGCGGCTGCGGCAGCTCTGGCAAACCTGGAGCGCTCCCCAACCGGAATTATGGCGGGCCTACCGCCTGCCCGGACACGAGTGGCTGGCCAATCCAGTTCGCTTGCTGGACCCCCTCCATCAAGCCCTGATTGAACTGGACCTCACCGACCCCATTCACTTTGCCCGTACCCTCCTGATGCGTACCCCTGCACTGCTTGAACTGGTTCCGGCCAATCTACTTGACCCTATTAAAACGCTGGTCGAGACAATTGAACAACTTCTCACCGGCCCTCTGGTCTGGCTGGGAGTTCTATTAAAGGATGAAGGCGGAAGGATGAAGGCGGAAGGCGGAGTTTTTTCATCCTTCATCCTTCATCCTTCATCCTTCACCCACCCCCTCTCCCCAGCACCACCGCCCTACACCAAATTCCGGCTTCAAAGCAATTTGCAGTCCGACCCGCTCGACAGCACCTTTACCCTGACCATCGAAAACGGCCTGCCGGAGCCGTTGGATTTGATGGTGGCCATGGAGGTAGGGAGTAGGGAGGCAGAGGAGCAGAGGAGAAATCATCCCTGCCCCCCTGCTCCCCTGCGCCTCTGCTATCAAATTACCGCCGTCAGTTTTATCAACGCCCTCCAACACGACTGGTCGCCCCCGGCGCTGCTCGATGCCCTCAACCGGCTGGTGGAACGACCTTTAACCCCCCAGGAAATAACCCTGCTCCATGTTTGGGCCGACCTGGCTGAACGCGTCACCATCCGCCCTGCCACGCTGCTGGAAACGAGCGATCCGGCCATTATTACCCGTCTGGCCTCAACCCGGCGAGGCCGCGCCCTCATCCGGCAAACTCTGTCCCCCCGCGTCATTGTGGTTGATCCGGCCCGGCTCAATCAGCTAGTCAACCGTTTAACCGAACAGGAAGGCGTCCCGCCAAAGGATGAAGTCAGAAGGATGAAGGATGAAACTCTTTATCCTTCATCCTTCCTCTGGCTCACCTGCCGGGTCTACCAGGAGTTGGGTCGCTTTCTCCGCCTGCCGGTTCGCCTGCCGCAGACGTTGCTCGATCAGGTCGCCGGCCTGGCCGATTCCGCCAATTTAAGTGCTGCCGAGAGCGCTGCCGGGCAAGTTCTGGCCGAGCTACAGCAGGTGATCGAGGGGCGAGCCATTTTTCCGGCCTGGCCCGAAGCCGGTCTGCCGCTTGAAGAAACCGTTCCCCTTATTCAGACCGCGCTGGCTTCGGCCCAAAATCTTGACCTGCTGTACTACACTGCCGGGACTGACCGGCTCGCCCGGCGGGTCGTGGAACCCTATCGCCTGGAGTGGCGAGGAGGCGAAGAGCAGAAGATAGAGGATAGTGGATGGAGGATAGAAGATAGTGGATTGAAGATAGAGGATAGAAATCGCAAATTTGAAATACCACAAGGGAAAGATGTCGTAAATCCTAAATCCAAAATCCAAAATCGTAAATCGGGCACTCCCTATCTCGTCGGCTTTTGCCACACTGCTCAGGCCGAGCGCACTTTCCGGGTGGATCGGATTCAATCTATCCAACTTGTCCCGGCAGATGAGTTGTGAGGCGACGCGAAGCGGGCGAGAAATGTGATATGTGTGGCCTGAGAGTTGCCACCTGCTACCGGCCATCCTGCCACTTTGCCATCTGTATCCTAACTCAACCAAAGCTCACAAGCCGGTGCGTATACCCTTTCTCCACCAACTTCTTCGTAACAGTAAACATTTCGTTTGATCGTGTCCCAATAGTGCCCTAAAAACACTGCTAAACCGACCGGAACGGCCAGAAAGAGATGGAGGTTTTCCGGTTTCACCTGGTCAATAAAATCCTTTAAGAGCCAGCAAGAACTTTCGGCCAAACTGGCTGCTTCCCAGCCTTCAAGCTGCCGTTTAGCCTGAGGCGCCGCTTCTGCTTCAAGAATTAAAATACCTTTTACTGCTTGAAATTGGCTTTCACCGCTCAAGCTTTGGCCAAACGCCTCAGTCTCACCAAAATAACTACCTACATCTCTAACAATAGCCGTTGATGGGCTTTTGGTTAAAGCATTCACAATCACCACCCCATCATTGGCGGTTTGTGGAGGAGGTTCTTGAGTTGGAGCTGGCCGGGTTCTCTGGATAAGGCGCTGAACAAATTGAGGTGGTTGGCTGCCCACAGGAGGGCGTTGATCAGCCGCCCAGTATTCAATGCCTTTACCCGGCACAAACTGAGCAACCTCAAGCCGGTAACGGGCCTTGACCTTAAAAACGTGTCCAAAAGCAAATCCGGTGGAGAGGGCGCATCGTCCTTCCAGGCGGACCAGGCCTTCACCACTAATCTTTTGTGGCAGATCGAACAATTCCGGTAATAAAATATTCCGCCAGGTGGCCGCATCAGGCGATTTTCTGGGACGATTCAGCGGGTCTTCAAATTTACCCTCGCCGTTCCAGTCCAGCACAATGGCCTCTTTAGGAAATTTAGCCGGGCGTTGGCCCCAGTTATGGATATGAATCAAATCTACTTTGGTTGGGGTTGTACTCGCGGCGGAAGTGACGCTCGCCGCGGATTCAAGATTCTTAAGTTCTACCTGCAATACCTCCAGTTCTGCCTCAATATCTTCTATCTCGATCAATTTTTCCGGCGCGGTATTAATGCCGGTCAGCGCCTGTTGCTCTCTAAGTTTTTGGAGGCGGCGAGTTTTAGTGGTGATCATTTTTTTGATATGTTGTATGTCTGCCATCTACTGCTCCATAATTCGGTATTGGCCATTGCCAAACACTGTTTTTTTGCCCACGTGGATCAACTGGCCCAGAACCAGCAGCGGTAAATAGGGGGCCAGATCGCCTTCGTAAGTCACCTGGCCCAGCAGCCCGCCCATCTCGATGCGCTTCCGTTTTTCGACGCGGTCAATCCGCTCGGTTTGCCGCGTTGAAAAGCGAGACCACGCTTCCTGGTAAGTTTTATCCTGCACCAGGCGCACCGCTGCGGCCCGATCAATCCAGCCTCGAAAATCGGTCTCAAATCGCTGCCAGCAGTGAAAGTAGCTCAGCGATGAAACCCGGCTTAACAGCGCCTTAACCAACACCGCAAACGGCGGCCCAACTTCCAGCATCCGGTCTTGATGTTTGAGTTGAGTCGTGGTCAAAAACTCTACGGTAAGACGTTGGGCCGGCAGTGAGGCGGCGTAGTCGGTAATAGCCTGGCTGGTGGGGGTCAGGCGAGTCATCCGTACCTCTGGCCGGTCGGCTCGATACACCGGCTCAACCACCCCATCGAGCGGAGAAATGGCGTCAATCGTGTTCAATTCATACTGCCCCCGGCCCTGGCCCAACCCCTGCCAGCCCAACTCGCGGAAAACGGCCAAAAAGTAGGGAAAGTAATTCATGCCGTGGCCGATCAGGATCAGCCCGAAGCTCAACTGCTCGCCGGGCAGAATCGTCTCGCGCCGGTCGCGGGGCGGCTCGATGACAAAGGGCCGGGGCACTTCGCTAAAATTGCGTAATACTTCGGCCCCATCGGGCGGCGACGTTTCAAAGATATAGCCGTAGGGACAGTCATTCCCGCGGGGGCAGGCTTTCTCGCAGGTCCACGGCTGGTTACAGGTCAGCTTTTTCAACGTTTGTCCCAGTCCGCCCCGCAGCGCTACTCCCTTGTAGGTCGGCAGGTGCAGCGGCTGCAAGGCGGTCATGGTGAAACGGTAGTAGACCAGGGTAAAATTGGGGGGAAGAGCCAATACTGTCATCAGCGTATTAGTTTGAAGTGATATTCACTTCCGGTAACTTCAACTACTTCCAGTAAGACATCTCTGTGCCGGTACTGTTTGAATTTGGCCTCTGTCATTTTTACAAAGCCCCGTTCACCATTAGCCAGGATGAAATGAACTTTTCCCTCGCCAAAGGAGGCTGCTTCGGTGAACCGGTGTGGTACGTGATCGCCAATGGCATATTGAAATGTGGGGGGGCCAGCCAGAAGCGCTGCTTCAACCTCACGCTGATCTATCCACGTCTCAAGTTGCTGCCCTTCTTGGGCTTCTGCCCACACCGCCTGTGGGGGCGGTAACACCCGGCGCTCTTTAAAATCTTCCGGTTTAGGTAGATAATCGGCCAGGGGGCGGGCCGGACTGGGTACGCCTCGCAGCAGGCACAACAACGCCTGGATACGAGCTTGCTCTTGAAATTCCTCTCCATCAAAGAAGCCTGCCTTTTGCAATTTTTCCTTGATGAAACCCTCAAATTTCTTTTTGGAACTTTTTACCTCTTCGTCATCGTTGGCCTGGCCGGAAAAGCCAGTCCGCCAGCTATTACCTTCCGGGGCAAATAATTCAGCATACCGTTCCAGGCGTTTATTCAAATAAAGCCGAGGTTTGATCGCTACCGATCCCATCCCTAGCGGCTTACCCATGCCCAGTTTGTGGTAATGGCCCGGCGGCAGCTCCAAGACCCACAACAGAGCACCTAATTCCACCTCGCTTAAATTCTCAAAATGCACCTTGAAGTGAAACGTCACCCCCTCTTTGACCGGCTGGATACGGGTATGCTGTTTATGAAATTCCTGGGCCGCCTGCGGATCGGCGCGAATATCGGCCAGGCTCGTTTTTTTGTGCCAGTACAGCTTGTGACCCCGGAGAATTGTTTTCTCACCGGGCTGATCGCTCCCGTAATGATTAAGTTGACCTGGATCGTCCGGGTTCTCCTGGACCAGATAGTGCTGAAAACTGGTCGGTTTGGGACTGCTTAAGATTTTGGGGGTAATGATGCCGGCCTCATCCCTAGCCGAGCGCCCCGTCAGCCAAACCCCATGGGAGTCAGCCTGGTAGTGGGCATCGGTAAAAAATACTCGTCCGGCGCAGGCCCGGGCCTTACCTTTGCCCACCTTCTTATCCTTGACATACCCAAAAATAGCATCGGCCAGGTCAACCATTTTTTCATCCCGCAGGGCTTCGGGGATAAGATCGAAGGCTGTAGCCGCACGTTTTTCATTGGCTAACCGCATAGGGACTCTGAAATTAGGGCTATGCCCAAAGAGAAAGACCTGGCCATCATCTTCAACATAGAAAATGGGATTCCCTTCAATCAGACAGCCCATTCGTTCATCAAAGGGAGCCGTCTTTTGAAACTCGGTCAAAGAGTCAAGATAATCTTCTAAAGCCTGCTCATTAATCGGCAATGGCAGTACGTTTTGGTTCTTAGCCAATACCAACGTATGTCTTTTTCTAGGCGACTCTACCCCATCGGAATTTGTCTCCAACATATTGCCGGCGCAAACCAAAACACCCATATAAGGATACTTCGCGGCGGGGGTTCCTATTTGGGCGACCCTCCCATTGTTGATGGTAAAACTCACCTGATGGTACTGAGGTTTATAATCTGGATGGTTAAAGTCGAGAAAGTCATCCAAACCTTGCTCTTTTAAGTATTGGTCTTTTATTTTCACGTAAGGTCCTCTTTCTTTGAGGTCAATATTTTTGGGACATAAGGCCGGTTGGATACACCACTTGCCGTTTTGTTTTATTACATAACCAGCTTTCACAAATCGACCGTACTCCCCGAGCAAATCTTCATAAGTGGTGGCTAAAGGATTGTCACCACCAGCAACTGCCCTAAAAAACATTTTGCTTTTACTTACCCATGACATCTTGCCATACCCTACAATCTCCACCAGGGCTCGGGTCATTCCACGCAGGCTGCTGCCCGGAATCACCGGCGTCTCCACGTCGTGGATGTGGAAAAACTTGGCCCGTTCTTGCTGCTGCTCCGGCTTCAAATCGTAAAATGGGACGCCGCCGTACTTCTCGTAAAAATCGGTGGTCATCATACAGCGGGTGTACAACGGCGTGAGCGTGGTCAGGGTGCAATCCAGGTAGCCGGTGTACCGATAAGTCTCCTGGGCGCCGGTGTAATACCGATCCTGGTCCGGCGGCGGCTCTACCGTCACCACAATTTCGGGCAGCGGCACAAAATTATAGGGCGCGTGCGCCGTCCGATTTTCCTGGGTTGGATTTTTGTGTTGCGGCCACTTCATACGTTTTTCTCCTTTTCATTTTCTTGTGGCGAGACAACCCGGAGCGTGACCAGGCGGCTCAGGTGGATATGGGCCAAGCCCGTTTCGTCGTCGCTGGCCAGGTAATGGCGCACCCGGAGACGAAGCGGGCGGTATCTGCCGCTGGGACCAAAATCGGCTGAGGAGAGCGCCAGCGGGGGTGCATGCCGGTTTTCCTGAGAGCCATCGCTCACAGCAGTGAATAAGCCATGATAGCCCTCATCGGCATCGGGCTTGGTGCCCCAGAGGATTTGCTCTTCATCCAGGGTTGGCTTTCCCTGCTCACTTTCCGGGCCATCCTCAATCAGCCGGGCCTGCCAGCTACCCTCCTCATGCCATAGATGGAGTTCTCCGGCCGGGCCAAACAGCCGGCATTCCCGAAACGTTAAGGGGCTGAGTGAGGGGGAAATTGGCCCATAATCGCCGGACAGATGCAACTTTTTATCTTTCATAATGCCCCAAATAACCCCATCATCGGCGTGGACCAGCAGCGTTTCAAACTGATACGCTTGAGCCTGTTCACTCAGCCAATCTTTTAATTTTGCCGCCTCTTTCTGCGCCTCGGCATCAGGTACAGACGCTTCTCTAATTTTCCAGGTTCGTTTCACAATTTCGCGCTTCATACCACCGCCTCCTGGAGTTGGTGAAGTTTGTTGACGTAGGTTTGTAAAGTGTCAGGACTCTCAACAGTGAGACCCTCTCCCGCTTGGGCGATGGTCCATTGACTGGACTGGCCGTTTTGGCGTAAGGTCAGGACTGCCTTCTGACCCAGCAAGCGACCTCGCCCGATGCTGCTTTCACCACCCAGGGGCAGGTCGCCGGTCCATAAATCTTTGAGCACCAGCAGCAGCAGGCCAATTTCGGGGTCGGCCGGGTTGCGGAGGGTCAAACGAACTGTTAGCCGGGACGTCTTGTTTCCAAAGATCGGCGGTATCACAAATTTTGTGTTAAACCCCGATTCCCTTGAGGGAGACGGGCAATTTACACAACTTTCGACAAACCGCCCAAAGATCGGCTGCTCGTCAAACAGGGCAGTTTCATACGCGCCGCCGGTGAAGCGATCAATTTTGATCCGGCTCTGCACCATTGACTTATAGCCCATCACCACTGCGTCCTCCACGATTACCCGGCTGGCGGTCATGGCGTCTTTGTCCTGTTCCTTTTCATTGCCACAGCCAAACATCTGGTTGACCAGGGCTGCGCCTTTACTGCCGTGAAGGGTCTGGGCGATGCGCAGCGCACGCTGGCGCAGCACCCCGGCCAGACTGGTACCCGGTACCACCGGCTTTTTTGTCCCGTCGGGTTGGGTCACATGCAGCTGCACCACATCCGGCGCGTTGTCATCCACGCCAAAGCCAGAGCGGATCAGGAGTGACCCATCCAGAGCCAAATCTGCTTCAAGTGTAAAGCTGTGCCGGGCGTCGAGGGGGGCAATGGACCCAATTTTCAAGGCAGCCGCAATTGACTTGTTTTTTTCGGCCACGCCGTCCCGGTTAAGCCACTCAATCAAACCCTGCCCGGTCGTTAAGTTATAACGGGTCACCTCCCAGCAATCTACCTTGCAGCGGCCAAATCCACGCCGCTTGCGGGCGCCCAGGGTGATTTCACCCCACGCTCGCCCATCTCCCGGCTCGAATCCCCCCAGCGCCAGGGCCAGAGCTTTGAGAAGGCGGTCGGTTTGCTGTTCGGGAATCAACAATTCAAAGCAGAGCGAAAACTTTGTCCCGGCTGGCAGCAGCTCCATATCGAAAAGTTTTTCCTCTTCGGCGGTTCGGGTGGCCGGGTCAATTTTAACGCCCTCGCGCAGTTCAAGCTGGCCGATTTCGCCCAACGCGTCGTCAACAATCAGCAGGCTTTGCGACCCGTCATCGTCTCCTTTGAAACCGCCAAAGAGCTGTACTGAAAGCGTCTTTTGCTCTTGAGCCTTGGTCAACCTCTTTTTGTGACTGCGGGTTTCGGCGGCCGGTTCTTCCCCGGTGAGTGAGCGAGGATAGCCTACTGCATACCCCACCTCCAGGTCACGCAAATAGTTGCGCAACGCCCCGGCCAGCGAGGCTCCAGGCAAAAGCGCTTTGCCTGCTAACGGGTCACGCAGCAGGGTCATATCCACGTGACTCCAGGGGTCAGGGTCGCCGTTGCCGAAGTGGGCCGGCGTCTGTAAAATTAACTCTCCTTTGACAACCACCCGCTCGATAATTTGGCGCGGATTGCGCCAGGTCATCAGCTCACTCATGGTTCTTCGCCTCCTTGGCCAGCCGGGCCAGGACCCCATCAATCAAGCGCAGGGTCATCTCGCCGGCCAAATCCGTTTTTACATCCGTCGCCAAACCCGGCAGCATAAGTTGGCCGGCCTCCTCGAATTGAAGCTCCGGCCAAACTGCCGCCGGATGCTGTAGCTTTAGCCTGATCCAATCCAGGAGGGGCGTCTGATCCACCTGGGCGGCTTCAAATTGCTTCCGCGCCGGAGCCTTCAAGTCATCGAGCCATTGCCCCACTCTGGCCAGGCCGGGAGAGACTGGTCCCGTTTGTCCCGGATTGGTTAAGGCCGTGCGGATAATAACCCGCAGCCGGGCCGGTTGGCTGGGCTTAAGGCCGTTCGGTTTGAGTTTAAATCGGCTCAGTCGTTCCGCCAGATGACCTTCAACTTGCTGGCGGAGTAAACGGGCCAGCATGGTGTTAGCCAAGGTCTGGCTGTCGGTATCCATCACGGGCCCTGTGCTTGAGGCCACCCCATTCTGCCCGGCAGCCGCTTTTGGCGTTCCCACAAGCTGCAACTGGCCCACCTGCCCGTGCCAGTTGATCGCTGCTCGCCCGAATCCTTCACTGCGGCGCTGGCCCAGCCCTCGCGCTTCCAGGTTGGCAATGGCGGCTGCGTCCACCGTTTCCCCGGCTTGCAAAACAAAAACACTGCCGGCGCGGATCACCGGTGTTTGCGGCAGAGGTAGACCCCACTTGCGATTAAACCCGCCGCTCAGGCCGGTGGTTTTGTAGATATTGATAATCTTAACGGAACTGACCTTTAATTCGGCGGCCAGGGTCGGCTCAGTCAGGTTGGCTGTATACTGGCCGTTTTGGTCGCGGACGAGTAGATCGCTCAAAAGGGTCAGGGTGAAGCGTTGTCCCGGCGCAATATCACCGACTGAACCGGGTACTTCCCGCCAACCCTGCGGTGGTCTCTCCACTTCGACCAGAACCCGGCCGTAGCTGGCGCTGCGCGAGCCACCTAACAATAAGGAACCGGAACTGAGGAGGTCCTTTATCACCTGTTCATCTCCCGGCTGGTCAAATAGGATGACCGCTCTAAAAATCTGGCCGGGAGCCAGGGCTTCATAGCGGAAGATAGCCCCGCCCGCTTCGGTCGCGCGCCCCATCGAGCGGTCGCGCCGGGTATGAACGCTGAATCGCCGCAGGGGTTGGTAGAGCGCGACGGTCTGGCCCACCAAATGACAGAAGGGTTTACTCAGGCTGCGGGGTTGACCCGGCGCTGAACTGGATTGGGGAAGGCAAAGATCGTATAGGTCAGTCGGCGGCTCCGTTCCTTTTTCAATCACCCAACTCAGCGGTGTGGGCAGGCAGCGCTGGCCGTCAACAGCGACCGGGTAGCCGTTCAGAAAACAGGACTGACCATCATAAAACAGGCGGCGAGCGGTGGCATCAGCCGCCAGGTTGGCAACTTGGTATTTTTCGGCATACTGCCTGGCTAAAGCGCCGTGGATCAAGCTGCCGGGAATAAAAGGGTAAGTGGTGGCGCTGTTCGGATCGCCGGCCAGGGCAGCGGCCAGGAGCGGTTCTTGTAAAGTCAAACGTAAGGGTAAAGCAATCATACCGGCGTGACCTCCGTTTTGAAATCAGCAAACAGGCTTTCGGTTTTATCAACTCCCTGAGCATCTTGTAAGGTGGCCGTCAACCGGCCTGCTCCCCGGTTGCGATTTACGCCGGCCCGGCGAAAGGCTTTGACACAGGCCGCCAGCAGAGCTTTTGCTCGTTTCTGTTCCTCGGCACTCGCCCCCGCCGCAAATTCCAGTTCCAGCGGAGCCACAAAAACCGTTTCGCGCAGAATGACCCGGCTGGCCCGCAGGCTATGAGGTTCGGGTTTGCCCGTTTCATCCATCGCCGTCTGGCGGCGGACGTCGGTCAGCGAGCGTAACACTTCGGGGGCGGTCAAGCTGCCATTGGTCACTGCCTGTTGAACGCTCTCCCGCAGGGCGTTGGGCAAACGAGCATCGCCCACGCGCAGAGCGGTCACACGTTCCAGCCGGCTGCCGGCATCGCCAAACATCTGGTCGGCAACTTTTTCATATTGGTTGGCCAGGTCTGGATTTATTCGGCTCAGGGCATAAAGAATATTGGTACACTCTTCAACCAATAGACCTTTGAGCGTCCGCCCCCGGAGGAAGGGCAAGCCGTATTCGTCGTGTTCGACTTCCTGGTCTACCACCCCGGGGACGCCGTCGCCACGGCCAAACGTAGCGTCGCTTTTGAGTTGAAAGCGTAGCCTATACTGTTCCATTAGTTTCCTCCTGCACTGGATTCCAGAGGCACAAAGAAATCCATGGCCTCAATAGGGTCGAAGTAACCGCAAATACCATCGGTCCAGCCGGTAGTGGGTAGACAGGTGGGCAGCTTATCCGCAGCCGGTAAATGTTTAATTTCATAGGCTTTAAGGAACTGGGAAACGGCTACTTCTCCGCCGCGCAGGGCTTGACGCAGCGCCATCACTTTGTTCCGTTTATCGGCCCACTGTTCGCCGCGGTTGAACTCTTGGGTTACCTGGCTGAAGTTCGGCCAGGTGCGCCAATTGGCCCCGTCGGCGCTCAGTCGAACCGGGCGGAGGTAGAGTTTACCTTCCTTCACTTCATACTGATTGGCTCTGATCTCATCCAGGCTGCCCAACAACCCACTGGCCGCAAAATGCCAATCCAGGGCTGAGAAGTCCTCTTCGAGACTGGAGCGAGTCTGGCGAACATAGTTCTTGGCCGAACTGCACAACTGCTCGGCTAGTTGATAAGCCCGGGCAAAAGGATAGTGAGTTTTGACCACCGCTATCCCGGCGCAGGCATAAGCTCCATTAATACCGTGTGCCGCCGTCTTTTGAGCAAAAGCATTGAGATAATGAACTGCCAGGGTTAAACCCAACCGGCCATCACACACAAAGGTCACATCATCGCCGCCAAAAACCAGGGGACGGAACGGCAGCCACCGCTCCCGAATAGAGAACTTATTCTCCTTTAACCAGGTTTTATTGGCAACGGCAGCGGCCAGTACACTAATGGTATCATTAAGCGCCTCCAGGGAAGCCTGGTTAATTTTTCTGGAAAAATCACGAATCGCCTGGATATACTTCCGACTCTCATCCCCTGCGTTTTTGTGCTTATCAGCCATCTTACGGATCCGTGCGCCCATACCGTTGCCATCTGCGTGAACAACGGCAATGTAGCTGATTTCACCTTTACTGCGGCCAAACTCATCAAATTCAAGGGGGAATTGAAACTGTCCTGGCAGTCCCGTGCCAATCAACGCCTTGAATCTTTTTTGGGCCAACTCAACCGCCTCTAATTTACCATTTACTTCCGCCGAAATGGGATAGTCAGTTTTGTGAGGATGCATGGCTACGGCGGCTAACCCGGTGGATTGGCAACTGGCCGTCACCCCCAGGCCCAGGAGGGATGCCGAAACAGGCCGCCTATTTTTTACCCTGGCCAGCTCATCCATCACCGCTTTGTGGCGGCCTTGTTGGCTGTCACCCAGGGGTTGATTGTCCCAATCTACCTCAACATGCGCCGCGAGGAGTTCCAAACCCGGCGCTTCTATCAGCAGTTTTTGACTCAAAGCGGTAACAAAGCTTTTGGCCTGCCCTTTGTTTTTGAAGAGGATCAAAGTATTGCCGCCACCTGCGTAAATAACCTCTGCTGCCAGGTTACTTTTCTTTACTTCAATGAGCAGCGAGTCGTCGAGCTCACCGGTTTCGTTATTTGTGATATTATGTGGGGAGGGCAGATTTTGAAATACAAACTGATTAGTCGCTCGATGAACCAGCTCCGAAGCACCCACATTTTCTTGAAGCCGGTTGCTGTTGAAGATATAACGCTGAATCCCGCTCACATCGAGAGCCGTTAAGGTGAATTTGGGCATATAAAACTCCTTTAAGTGGGGTTTAAAAGAAAAATCGCTGGCATTTGACGTTAGAATATCAAAAACCATCAGAAATATAAAAAGCCCTGGACAGCGTTACGACCTGTTTCGCTGGCCAGGACTTGTTCTAGCATAGGGCTCTCCTTGCGAAAGTGAAAAAAGCGTTGTGGATAAAGAAAGAAAGAAAGAAAAGCGGCTTCAACTTATTATAACATAAAATCTCTGTTTTTTTCTTTCAGTTTTATTTCAATTTGGTAGTAATACAAAAAGAGCAAAAGAGTGACATAACCTGGGTAGTTCTTTTAACCCGAAATAGCTGGTATTCATCCAGGCAGGAGGGGCCAGAAGAGAGGCAGCAAAAGGATAATTACAGCAAATAAAAACAGGGTCAACGGCAGACCCACCCGAAAGTAGTCCCGAAAACTATAGCCGCCTGGCCCCATCACCAATATGTTTACCGCGTGGCCGAGCGGTGTGATAAAAGCCATCGAGGTGGCCAGGGCTACCCCCATCGCCAGCGAGCGCGGGTCTATGCTCAAGTTCTGAGCCGTCTGAATGGCGATAGGGGCCATAATCGCGGCGACGGCTGCGCCGTTCATAGCCTGGGTCAGCAGGGTCGTCAGGATAAACAACCCGGCTAATAAGGCCAAGGGGCCGGCCGGTCCCAGAAATGTAATCAGCCACTGGGCCAGCAGGGCCGCCGCCCCGGTTTTGGTAATGGCAATGCCCAGCGGCAGCATCCCGGCGATGAGGAAAATGCTTTTCCACTCCACGGCTTGATAAGCCTGGTCCATGCTCAGGACCTTGGCCAATACCATCAGCAGCGCTCCCCCTAACATCACTTCCGCTACCAACGCCGAATTGATGGTGGCCAAAGCCAGCGTGGCCACCATAATTATCATCGCCAGCCGGCTCTTACCGGGGATGAGCCTGGCTTCTTCATGTCCATTCCCTAAAACAATCAGATCAGGTTCGGTTTGAAGCACCTGTAGCCGTTCGCGTGGCCCCTGCAACAAAAGGGCATCCCCAAATTGTAGGGGGAGATCGGCCAGCCCGGTACGTCGCTGGTGCCCTCCCCGCCACAGGGCCAGCACAGTCATGCCGTACTTTTCTCGAAAGTGAGCCTGGCGCAGGGTTTGTCCAAACAAGCTGGAACGGGGGGCCAGGACGGTTTCGACGACGACAATGGCCTCCGACTCGAGATCTTGCTCGCACCAATCACGGGAGGGCAAAATCTCAAAAAAAGGTTCGACATCGCGCCGGCGTAACTCGTCTAAATTGCCGGCGAACAGAATAACATCGCCTTGAAGTACCGCTTTGTCGGGGGGCGGCGACAGCGTGACCTGCCCATTTCGCTCGATGGCGACCACGGTGAGGTTGAAACGTTCACGTAGGGCGTTTTCAGCCAGCGACTTACCGTTTAAGGCCGAGCCAACGGGCACCCGGATACGAAATAATCGTTCGCCCAGCCCGTACACCCCCACCAAATCTTCTTCGGTCTGGCGAGCCGTTTCCAGATAGTCAACCGGCCATTGGGTTGGCAGCAGTCGTCGCCCGACCAGGGCCATATAAACTACCCCAACGGCTACAATAACCAAACCCAGGGGGGCAAAATCCAATAAGCCATAGCCGGCCACGCCTCGATCACGTAGCAAGGTACTTACGACAATGTTGGTAGTAGTCAGGAGGGTAGCCATTCCGCCCAGGATGGTGGCAAAGGCCAGCGGCATCAAAAGCCGGGCCGGATTGACCCCGGCTTTGCGGCCTGCCCCTGAAACAGCCGGCAGCAGCACCGAAGCCGCCGCGATATTGTTCATAAACAGGGAGAGAAACGCCCCGGCCAGCATTACTACCACCACCAGCCAGCTTTCACGGGTTCCGGCAACCCGCAAGAGTAGAGCCCCAACCTGCTCGGTTACGCCGGTGCGCCGCAGCCCTTCGGCCAGGATAAAAATCGCCAAAATGGTAATAACCGCTGAACGGCTGAAGCCGGAGAAAACTTCCTGCGAGGTCAGGATGCCGGTTAACCCTAAGGCGATAACCGTCAACAGGGCCACCAGGTCGGCCCGCAGCCGGTCACTCAGGAATAAGGCGATGGATAAAAGCAGGATGGTAAAAGTGAGCAGGAGTTGGAGGTTCATTTTAATCGCGAATTTGCCCGTTGAATTTCTACAAATTGCTCTACTTTGGGGTCAGAGTTTTTTTGCAGACAGGAAGCCCGCCCGCTCGATGGCCTGCCACAGCCGTTCTGACACCCCTGCCGGTAATTCAGCAGGACGACCGTAGCGCCGGTACAGGCTGACTGTTTTGCGGGTTGTGTCAACCACAATCCGGCAGTTGGGGCAGCCGGCCAGGTGCTGTTCCAACTCAGCGCAGAGCGAGGCGGCCAATTTGCCGTCAATATAGTCAGAAAGCTGATTGAAAAAATCGCGGCACCTTGGTTCAAGCATTTCAGGACTCCTTCACTTGCTGGGTGGCAAAATAGCTCGACAACAATTCCCGCAGCTTTAGCCGGGCGCGGTGCAACCGCACTTTGACCGTGCCTTCAGACAAGCCCAGTACCTCGGCTGTTTCCTCGGTAGACAAGCCTTCCAAATCGCGCCAGATGAAAACAATCCGCAGGGTAGGCGGTAGTTGTTTGATGGCTTCCGCCATCACTGCCTGCAACTCGGCGGTAAGCAGCTCATCTTCGGGGGCGTGCGACCAGTCAATAAAGAATTGGGGGGTAACATTATCCTCCCCATCGGCTTCATCGGCTTCGTCTACCGAGAGCGTCTCCGGCTGGCCGGCCCCGCGCCGCCGCCGCGACAGGCAGGCATTGGAGGCGATCCGGTACAGCCAGGTGGCAAACTGGGACCGCCCTTCAAAGCGGGGCAAAGCTCTGAGGGCGTTGAGAAACGTTTCCTGCAAGGTTTCTTCGGCATCCTCAACGTTGCCGCACATGCGCAAGGCCACATGGTAAACTCGGTTCTGGTGGGCAGCCACAATTTCGGCCAGGGCGGTTTGATCGCCCTGTTTGGCCCGTTCGAGCAGGGCTAATTCACTGGACAAGGGAATACTCCGCAAAACAGCAGTTCACGGCGTGAGGTTATCTCACGCCGTGAAAACAGGGTTTGAATTAGAATAAATTATAACCCTGACGGGGGGAGACGCAAGAGCGCCGAGGGTGGATAGGCGCACGGCCTATCTTAGCGACGAATGCCTCAGGCCCCGCCGGGCGCACAGGCAGCCGCACTGGTTGAAGCGGAACTTCCTCCCTTGACGGTGGCAGCAAAAGTGGAGAGTTTTTTTTGGATGTGGGTCTGGCCGCAGACCGGGCAAACCACATCTTTGATCGCCCCGGCACTGCGCACAAGTTTTTCAAACGATTGGCCGCAGCTTAAACAGTCAAATTCATACAAGGGCATGCTCAGGCCTCCTGTAGCGCGGCGACGACACGTTCCAACCGGGCGCGGGCTTCGGCGGCGATAGGTTGCAGGGCCGGATTATCCACTACCCCCAACATCAGCAGCGGGTCAATCAGGCCCACGTCCACCAAACCATCGTCGGCCTGGGCAACGGTGACATTGCAGGGTAACAGCAACCCCACGTCGGGGGCAGCGGTCAGGGCACGGTAGGCCAGGGGAGGGTTGCACGCGCCCAGGATTTTGTAAGGGCGAAAGTCTACCTCTAACTTTTGTTTGAGCGTAGCTTTGACATCAATTTCGGTCAGGACGCCAAAGCCTTCGGCCTTGAGGGCTTCAGTCACCCGGCTGAGGGCAGCTTCATAAGTTGTGTTCAAGCGAACGGTCAAGCCCAACTGAGTGGTAACAGGATTCATCGAACCTCCAAAATAATAAATTTCTCATGAGGTTAGATGCAGCTTAGCCGAAAAGGTTACAATCTTTGTTTTTAAGAGGAAGTGGGAGAGACGTTCTCATTATTGAGAGTCTAATGGTGGTCTAACTCCATTGTACCAACAAACTATGGAGAAACGACGGAGATGTTTGGGGAAGGTGTGGAACTGCCTATTTTTGGTGACGACGTTATCACCATTAGTTGGCTTTTGTAACTTTTTTGTTGACCTTGTATCTAACTTTGTAAATGGATCACCTTGGTTTATTGCCAGTAAAATTATGGAGAGGTACAATAAAATGTCATTGCTCAAAGAAAAAGATCGCCAATATTTGCTCAAAGAGTTTGCTGCGCTGCGGGAGCCGGTCAAACTCCTGGTCTTTACCCAGGAAGTGGAATGCCAGTATTGCAGCGACACCCGCCTGATTGCCGAAGAGATCGCCGGCCTGTCTGACAAGATCAGCCTGGAAATCTACGACTTTGTGGCCGACCGGGAGGTAGTCGAACAGTATGGAATTGACAAAATCCCGGCGGTAGTAATCATGCGGGGCGGAGAACAGCCCAAAGATTACGGTATCCGCTACTACGGCATCCCGGCCGGCTATGAGTTTAGCAGCCTCATCAGCGATATTATGATGGTCTCACGCGGCGATTCCGGGCTATCGGCGGAAGCCAAATCTTACCTGGCCGCTTTAAATAAGCCGCTGCACTTGCAGGTGTTTGTGACGCCCACCTGCCCCTACTGTCCGCCGGCGGTGCATCTGGCTCACCAACTGGCTTTTGAGAGCGAATGGGTGCGGGCGGATATGGTTGAAGCCATTGAGTTTCCCCACCTGTCTATGAAGTACCAAGTGCAGGGGGTGCCGCGCACGGTGATCAACGAAACTACCTACATGGAAGGGGCTGCGCCCGAAGCGATGCTGCTGACCAAGATCAAAGCAGCGCTGGCGGTGTAAGAGAAAAACCTTCCCGGAAGCTGTCTTAAGGCCAGAAACAGTTAACTTCCGGGAAGGTAAAAAGAACGCCGGCACTATAGATTACAGCCGTCGTAGATTTTGGTGATATTTGACACTATCAATCCATTATCGCCTTAGCCATAATAATCTTTGAGTTGGCATCCCTATGCCAGCCGGTGACGCATAGGGATGCGTCGCTTACGGGGTTATTCGGATAGGCTCTTAGCCATAATAATTTTTGAGATGTAACTGCTCAGACATATCATCCATTCGACAAGCTGAGCCGAAAGCCCCCTGTGGCAGGACCGGTTTCGACCGAAGGGAGAATGGGCCATGTGCCCGCCCATAAAGGGCTGAACTACGTTATTTGAAAAGAATTAATCCTTGCCCCTAAACCAAAAACCTCCGCAGTCTCAATTGACCCATAAAAAGAGACAATCTCCCAATGACAGAACCCTCTCTTCATTCTAAACCCGCCCTGGCTAGTTTTACCAAAAAACGGTGGCTGATGCTCACAGCCTCGGCCCTGGTTATCGCTGTTTTTCTTTTTTCGCCGCCGCTGACGTTGCTGGATAAAACGCAGGCCATTGGCTATGCTGTCTGTCATCAAATCCCGGCCCGGTCGTTTCATCTGGCGGGACAGCCCCTGCCTTTATGCGCTCGATGTACTGGGATTTATTTGGGAGCGTTGCTGGGTATCGTAGGGATGGCGCTGATGCGGCGCTGCCACTCGGTTGAATTTCCGCCGCGGTCGCTGCTGATCACCTTGCTGGCTTTTACCGGCCTGATGGGTATTGATGGGGTCAACTCCTATCTTTCGTTTTTTCCTAAACTGCCTCACCTCTATGAACCCCAAAACTGGTTACGCCTGACCACCGGCAGCCTGCATGGCCTGACCATGAGCGCCCTCGTTTTTCCAATTATAAACGGTGGTTTTTGGCATGCCAGCCGGATCAAAATGGAACCGGTTATCAAGAACTTTCGGGAGTTGTTGCTATTTTTGGGTGGGGTAATGGGTATTATCTTAATCGTGCTCTGGCAGCAGCCTTTCCTGCTCTATCCACTGGCTTTGCTGAGTACCCTGGGAGTGCTGCTTATGCTGAGCATCCCTGGGACGATGTTTGTCTTGATTCTCACCCGCCAAGAGGGCGCCGCTCGCACCTGGTCTGATTTGATCCTGCCAGGGGTCATGGGCCTGGCGATTGCTATCCTGATTATTGAGGCTATGGGTGGGATTCGAGCCATCCTGATTGGGGCAACGGGACTGCCACTTTAGGAAAGTTATTCCCTAAAATTCGTAATCATCCGGCGGCCAGAAACCGACCAACTCTCCCCTTTTTGAAACACCACCTCACCCAGCATGCCAACACCATCCACAAAGGTGGAGGGGTAGCCACGAGCATCACCCAACCCACAGATGGCTATCTTTTTGCCGCTAAAATCAAACGTCTCAAATTCAGCCATGTGGTCCTCCCAGTCGCCCTGTAACTCGCCGATGTTCCAGGTTGGCGCGCCCAGGATGAGATAGTCATATTCGACCATTTTGCTCACCCCCTCGGCCACGTTATGCAGCACCACCGTGTCAGTACCGTTCAAGATTTTCTGAATGAGTTTGGCGGCATGTTCGGTGTTGCCGGTATCGGAACCGTAGAATAACCCAATTATGGCCACGCCGTAAAGCCTCCTTAACTTTGTTATCTTGAGTAATATTCGATCACCAAAGAGACTTCGCAGATGACCGGCACCTCATAGCGCGGGGGTAGGTAAAGCAGTTGGGCCGACATCTCGTCTTTGGATGTTTTCAGGTAGGGAGGTGTCCCGGCGGTGGAAGCCAACGCCTCGGCAAAACAAGCCAGACGGCGGCTTTTCTCTTTGACCGAAACAACGTCATCCACTTTGACCCGGTATGCCGGCAGGTTGACCCGCCGGCCGTTGACCAGGATGTGACCGTGGGTGACATACTGCCGGGCCGCGTAGATCGTCCGGGCCAATCCGGCTCGCAGCACGACCGCGTCGAGGCGAGTTTCCAGCAATTGCATCAGGTTATCTACCGTATTCCCCATGCGACGGGAAGCTTTGATAAAATAGTTGCGCATCTGCCGCTCGTGGATGTTGTATTGCAGCCGCAGCTTCTGTTTTTCCAGCAGTTGTCGCTTGTAATCCGACGGATTTCGATCTTTGAATTGTTGATGGCGGCCATGCTGCCCCGGCGGATAGGGCCGCTTTGCCATAATTTGGGCTGCCTTCGGGGTTAGCGCAAGGCCCAGGCGGCGGGATAATTTAACTTTCGGACCTGTGTAATTCATACTGTTTTTTGTTTCTCCCATTGATAAATTTCAAAGCCGCTGGATTTTTTTCAAACACTTTCTCCAGGCGGCTGACTCTGTACTGTTTGACCGGTAAAGGCTGCTGATCCCCGCTTCGGCCCAAAGTCGAGACTTGGTGGCTGAAGGCCACTGTAGCCTGATAAGCCCCGGAAATCCGGCCATCAGGCGTAGTATAACTGAGCCAAATCTCAGCGCGGTTTTCAGCTTCATCAAATTCAAGCGTCTGGATGTCCTTGAGGTAATTCACCCACCACCAACCCTGGCGCATAAAGATTTCTCGCTCGGCCACCTGTTCGTACACACTCAAGCCGCTCCAGCCCCGGTAAAAGGGGCGCAACGGGGAGACCCGGCCACTGCGCCGGGCCAGATTTTCCAATACCTCCGCTTCCAGATGGCCCCAGCAGCGACCGTCCGGCAGATCCAGCGCGGTTGGCGCAAAACGGTGACCGCCAAAGTGGCTGGTGCGCCATACTCGAAACGGCGTCAGCATGCTGGCCGCAAGCTGGCGGAGGGTGTGAAAAGCCGGAAAGCCGAATTTGCCGCAGCAGATATCCCGGTTGCCGTGGGTGCAGACCAGCAGCTCGCGCAAGTGGGTGGTGGGCTGCCGATAGGGCGCAAACCGGGCTAAGGACGCGGGCGACAGCAACAACGCCTCCACCAGAGCGGCCACTTCCCGGTTAGGGACGATAAACTCCTCCTTGGGATACACCGCGAAGGGACGAGCCGGGCGGCGCAGTGAAAAAAGGCGCGTCCAGCCGGGCCGAGAGTGATCCAGGGCCAAGCCCTTGAGCACAGCTAACAGGCTGGCATAGAGCCAAAAATCAGGACAGGCATCAAATGCCTTAAATTCGAGCCGGCCCACCTCCGCCGGCAGCCGGGCCAGGGTGGTTAACGACGGGTTACTTTTGAGCAACTGCTCCGGTTCGGCCACAAACACCAATACGGCCGGCCTGGCTCCGGTTCTGACAAAGGTGCGGGCCGACAACCCCGGCCACAGCCGGCCCTCGTAAAACGGCGAATTGAAGCTGAAAGGCACAAGGTAGGGGCTGTAGTAGGTCAGCTTTTGGCCCAGGTCAATCAATTGTTCCACCGTCATTCCCTTGATTGACAGATTCAGGTCTGGCCCGTAGGTCAACATCGAAATATCCTGGGTAAACATTTCGGGTGACTGATGCTGAACACCCCGTTCATATTCATTCAAGGGCGGGTCAGGTTCAAACACAGTCCGGTATGGATTAAAAGCCACACAGACCGGTGTATAGTTTAATCGTTGGGCTGTTTCAGCCAGGAGATCATAACTTCTGCTTAATTCGGCGATAACCCCCTGGATGGTCGGGTGGATGGTGGTTCTGATTTCGATACCTTTGGGATGGCAGTTGATGACTTTATCATCGTCTTTGAAACGCTCGAAACATTCAATGTACCAGCGCTTCTTTTTGATCCCGGCATTGCCCCGGCGCAAATGGTCGTAATCACCCGGATAGAGCGGCAATTGCTCGATAATTTGATCGAAATCGGCATAGCTGCTGCGCGAAAAATCGGCAAAGCGGCCTTCCGGGTCCAGAAAAGCAACTTCGTGCTCGATCCCAAAAGAAATGCCACCTCAGACCCCCTGCCGCTGAGTCAAAACATCCAGGGCCGCGCCGCTGATGTCGTAGGCCCGCCCAAAACCTACCACCAATCCACCCCCTATCGGCGATAACTTGAACATCTGAAAATCCTGGAAAGATTGGATGATCTCGAAAAACTCCTTAAATTTGGCCCGGTAAATCTCCGCTGCCGCTTGCCATTCCGGGGTATCACGCTCCAGCAGGCTGGCCCGGCAGAAAAAAGTGAGCCGCCGGCGCACAAAGATTTGATAGGCGGTCTGTTCATCCTCGATCAACATCACGCTCACCTGGCCGGTCCGCCGCAGGTTAGCCGTATGGCCGGACAATTCGCTCACAAAAATATAGAACTGCCGGGCTTGGTCTACGGCAAAAGGGGCATAGCTGACCAAAGGCGCACCTTGCCCGTCAACGGTAGCCAGCATCAAGCTTTGTAATCCCAGGAGCAAGCGTTCATATTCGGCTCGAATTCGATCTTCTTCTGTTTCCATTAAACGGCTTCCTTCGATCACACTTAGGTTGCCCTAAGTGGTAAATTAGCATTGACTAAGTGTTAAAAATTATGTTATATTGGGTTCAAATTAAAATTAACTCCGGTTATAAATTTTAAGAAGAGGCGCAACAATGGAAAAACATTTTATTGACCCCAAACTGTGTGTGATGTGTGATGCCTGCCGGCCGGCTTGCCCGCGCAATGCCATCAGTGTGGCTGAAGTCGAAAAAACCTACCTGATTGACCCCAATGCCTGCAACAACTGCCAGAACATGTCGGCGGTGCGCTGCATTCCACAGTGCCCGGTGGATGCCATCATCGCCCCGGCCAAATTAGGTTAAACGGACAAAAAGGCCGCTGCCCGCTGCTTGGCCCGGATGAACTCCTGACTCATCCGCATCGAATGGGCCAGGTCATCATAGATGCGCCAGCCATAACAGCCCAGGCAGGAAAGCGGCAGCAAGCCCATAAAACCCAACACATCTTTAACCGGATACCCCAGGGCCAGACCAATCTCGTGGGGGATCCGGTTATTTTTTTGCCAGCGCCGCCTGACCTCCCCTAAAAATTCGGTTGGCGTTATGCCGGGATCATAATGAAGCTGGCCATGCAGAATAGAGCAGGGCGTTTCGGCCAGGGCCTGCTGGACCCGCCCCTCGTGATAGAGGATGATTTTGGTTGAAAAAACAGACCGCTGTAGCACCATATAGGAGCACTGCCAGCGCCCGGCCAGCCGGGCCAGGTGCGCCAGGCGCTGTTTGAGGCTCAAGCCAAACTGGGTTTCGGGCAGGGTTAACAGTTCACCGGCTTTTTCGGACAGCAGCACCCCGGCCACGTGGACAAACAACCATTTGGCAAACTCGGCCTCGGCGTTAGAAATCCAACTCACTTCGGTCTTCCAGGCACAAAAATGGGGCGCAATGGCCCCGTCAGGCGGAGCAGTCACAGACATAAACCTCCTCGGCTAAGGCATACGTTAGGGCTACCATTTTTTCCTGCACCCTGACAATCAAAGGGCCCTGCTGCGGGATAACCTCGACGACGGTCAGGCGCGTCCCCGGGGTTACGCCGTGCTTCAAAAGATAGCCCAACGGCGCGCTATCGGCGTCGCTGATCTCACAAACAATCACCGGCTGTCCCACCGTTATGGCTGTGAGCGGGCGGCTGTCTCTTTCCGCCAGTTCACCCTGTTTGCCCGGAATGGGATGGCCGTGCGGGTCAAACCGGGGATAGCCCAACTTTTGCTCTATCTCATCGGCCAGGCGCTCGGAAAGCTGATGCTCCAGGCAGCAGGCTTCCTGATGGACTTCATCCAGACCGTAGCCAAAGCACTCGACCAGAAATGTCTCCAACAGCCGGTGTTTTCTTAAAACAGCCAGGGCGACCCGCTGCCCCGCCCCGGTCAGGCTGGCCCCTTCCCGCCATTCATAATTGACATAACCCTGCTCACACAGCCGTTTGAGCTGCTCGGTCACGCTGGGCCGGCTAATATGCAGCCGGGCGGCAATTGCCGTGGTGGAGGCCACCGGCTGTCGCCGGGTCAGACGATAGATGGTCAGCAGGTACATTTCATTTGATTCAGTTACCATGTTCTGTCCAGAGTAAGACACTTTGCCGGCCCAGGCAATAGCTCCGAGTTACTTCCCAAGCTCAGGTTTGAAAACTTCTTTTTTAATTTCGGTTAATTTTCTCCGGCGTAGATACTACCAGCGGGCAACCAAGCTGGGGATGTGGCAGCACCGTCACCGCGATGTCGAAAGCGGCCTGAATGAGTGGCGGAGTCAAGACTTGCGGCGGCGGCCCCCAGGCAATTTGCCGGCCTGAGCGCAGCATCAAAACCCGGTCGGCGTACTGGGCGGCCAGGTTCAAATCGTGCAAAATGGTCAGCACGCCGACCCCTTGCCGGGCAAAATCACGGGCAAGGTGTAGGGTATCATGCTGGTGGGCCAGATCAAGGCTGGTGGTCGGTTCGTCCAGCAGCAAATAGCGCCGGCCCTGCGGCGGCGCTTCCCAGATTTGAGCCAGCACCCGGGCCAACTGCGCCCGCTGCTGTTCACCGCCGGAAAGGGTGGGGTACAGCCGCCCGGCCAGGTGCAACACGTCGGCAGCGGCCAGGGCCGCCCGCGCTATCTCGTAATCCCGCTGTCCCTCCCGGCCCGACGTGTGCGGCATTCGCCCCATTAGCGCCACTTCCAGCGTGGTGAAAGGAAATTGCAGCCGGGACTGCTGCGGCAAGACCGCTCTCATTCTGGCCCGTTCCCGCAGCGGCCAAGCGGCCAGAGGGTTGCCTTGCAACAGCACCTTCCCCATGCCGGGCCGCAAATCTCCACTCAAAATTTTCAGCAGGGTTGATTTACCCGCCCCATTCGGCCCGACGACAGCCACTACCTGCCCCGGCTCGACGGTCAGCGAGATGTTTTGCAAGAGCGTTTTGGGTCCAATTTTGAAGGAAACCTCAAGCGTCTCAAGGGTCATAAGCTCAAAAACTGTGTCTCCGATCTTGCAGCAGCAGCCATAGAAAAAAAGGCGCGCCGAGCATGGCGGTGACAATACCGATGGGTAGTTCCGCCGGAATGACAATCGTTCGAGCAATCAAATCGGCTGCCAGCAGCAAGGTAGCTCCCAACAGGGCCGAACCGGGTAGTAGACGGCGATGATCCGGCCCAACCAGCAGCCGCAGCAGATGGGGCGTGACCAACCCGACAAAGCCGATGATACCCGCTACCGACACCGTCGCCCCCACCGCCAGGGCGACCAACAGTACAATCACCTGCTTGACCCGCTCGACGTTGACCCCCAAATGGCCCGCCTCGGCCTCACCCAGCAGCAGCACGTTCAGCGGCCGGGCCAGGTAGGGGATGCCGATCAAGGGCAAGATGACAAAGGGCGTCACCGTCGCCACCGACTGCCAGGTGGCTCCGCCCAGGCTGCCCAGGCCCCAAAAGGTGATACTGCGCAATTGCTCGTCAGTGGCAACAAAAGTCAACAGGCCGGTAGCCGCCCCGGTAAGGGCATTGATGGCGATGCCGGCCAGCAGCAAGGTCGTGACGACAGTCCGCCCGCCGTTGCTGGCGAGGCGATAAACCAGCAACGTGGTGGCCATTCCCCCCACAAACGCGGCCAGAGGCAAGGTGTAAAGCCCCAACCAGGCGGTCAAGCCGGCAAACAGAGTTGCGCCCAACACGATCACAGCCACGGCGGCCAATGCTGCACCGCTGGCAATGCCGATCAGGGTCGGGTCGGCCAGAGGGTTGCGAAATAAGCCCTGCACCGCCGCTCCGGAGACGGCCAGAGCCGCGCCGATCAAAAGGCCCAACACTACCCGCGGCAGGCGAATGGCCAGCAGCACCAGCTCTTGCTGGCTTTCATAAGGGATGGCTAAATTGAGACCAATTTGCCCGGCCAGGATCGCGGCCACCTGCCCCGGTCCAATCTGGACCGCGCCCAGGCCAACCGCGGCCAGGAGGACCAGGCCCAGCAGCAAGCTCAAACCGATCCACAACAGCGGCGTTCGGTGGATCGGCCAGCTTAGGGGCAGAGGTGGATTGTTTTTCAACAGGCCCATCATCACGCTTAAAGCCACTTTTTTCGCCAGGTTGTCACTTTGCCGGCGAGGCAGCGGCCGCACCACACCACCGCATAACTCATCAACCCGACCATCAACTCAAATCCGGTCATCGCTTCCAGCGGGTCGAGAACCGGATTGGTTTCAACCTCGTAGGACAGAAGGTACGGATAATTGAACGGCAAATCATTACACTGTTGGCTTGACCCTGGCAGTATCATTAGCAGACCTATCCTCCTAATTCAAACTGAACGTACCATCACCTGGGCGCTTTGTTTGGGAAGAATGAAGCCTGGGTTGAGACCACGAATTACCCCCATTTTCCATTAACATCTGTTCCAAAGTGGGCAGCGCCGCCCGAACCAGCTCAACGAGTTGGTACAGTTCAGCCTCTAACAGAAAAAGAACGGCCTGACCAATCCAGAGTTGAAAGCAGCCGTTGCGCTGGCGAATGAGGCCGCAGCCCTCGCCCCGCAGTTCAATCCAGTGGGGGGTGGCGCTTTGCTCCAGCAGGGTGGCTACTCGTCTGAAATCATCGGGGCGCAGATGAAACGCGCCATAATACCAACCCAGGTGAACCGCACCGTGTTCACAGCAGGCCAGGTATTGATGCTCCCCTATCTGAGCCACTATCTCTAAATATTGACACATTCAGCGCACCTCAGTTCAGCGAAAAGCTCACTTGAGCGGAGGCGGCCACCGTCCTTTGAAACATGGGCGGCTGGTCTCCGGCAGAGACTGAGGGCTGTTCCAACGCCGGTTGCTCGCACGCGGCTCGCCAGGCAACCCGGACCAGGTCTACCAGGATCAGGAAATCTATCGGCGTCAGGTTGAGCGCAAAATTTCTGATCCAGAGCTGGAAATACCCCTGGGCTTTGTAACTGAGGATGCACGGTGGTTCGCTGATTTTTGCGGGTTCAACCAGCCGGGTTCCCCGCTCCAACAGATTAAGCAGGTGTTCAAACTCGCTTGCGCTCAGATACAGCGTGACCAAATCCCAGCTCAGGTGCAGCGTACCGTGTTCGCATTGCAGAATGTGCCGAAAGTCATTGCTCTCGGCTAAGGTGGTAAATTGGGTACACATTGATAATTCTCCCCGGTGAATAGTAATCAGTAGTCAGTAGGAGGTGTGGCCCAGCCTACTTTCTACTCCTTACTCCTTACTTCTGGATGCAGCTTGCGGGTTAGCTCAAGCACGGCCTGGCCCAGGCGGGGGCCAAAACCTAACAAATACAGATCGTCCATGGCAATCACCCGCCCGCTTTGTCCGGCGGGCGTTTGGGCCAGACCCGGCTGCTTGAGCAACTCCTCCTTCCCACCCACGCTTTCCAGACCCCGCGAGAGCAGCAGGAGTACTTCGGGGGCGGCAGCGACAGCGGCTTCGGCGGTCAAAGGCTTGTAGCCTTCGTAATCTTGCGCCACGTTGACACCGCCGGCCAGACGGATCATGGCGTCGGCGGCAGTTTCCAGACCGGCCACATTGACCGCGCCCGGCCCACGGGCATAGATGAACATGACTTTTGGTTTGGAACTGACTTGGGCTTGCAGTTGCTCGGCCTCGGCCAGATCAATTTCCAGTTTTTGGATCAAGACCTCACCTTTAGCCTCCAGGCTCAAAGCCTGGGCCAGGCCGCGAATTTTGGCCTTGGCTCCCTCAACCGACTCCGCCGCCGGTAGAATTAACACCGTTACCCCAGAGTCTTTGAGTTGAGCCACGGCCTCCGGCGGCCCGGCTTCGGTTGTGGCCAGAATGAGGGTCGGATTGAGGGCTAACACGCCTTCGGCGGCCAGTTGGCGCTGGTAGCCCACCTGCGGCAATTGGGTCGCTTCCTCCGGGTAGATGCTGGAGGAGTCAACACCGACCACCTTATTCCCGGCGCCCAGCGCAAAAACAATTTCCGTGACCGGCCCGCCCAACGTGACCAGGCGTGAGGTGTCCTCAATGGTGACCGGCTCGCCGGCGGCATCTGTGACCACGGCTGCGCTTGGGCTGGCCGTGACGGCTGCATCCGGCGGCGCTGCCTCGACCACATTGCCGGTCTGAGTACAGGCGCTGCTCAAACTGGTTAGCATGACCAGGCTCAGGAAATTAACCAAGAACAACTTCACTTTAACCACTTCACCCCCTTGATTTAATTCGTAGAAAAGGTGTTATTCAGCGAAGCTAAGGTGCTGGGTTCATACCTCCGCCCAGGTTTGTTAGCCGATTCGGGCGGCCGAGGGGTGAGCTGGCTTTGCCACTGCCGCAGCGCTACTTGCAGCAGGTCAACAAAAATCAGCGAATCCACCGCCGATAGGAGAAGACCGGCGCTGCCCATCCAGAGCTGATAATAACCATTGGCTGTCAAAGCCAGATGATAGCGGCCCTCGCTCAAACGGGCATGGGTTGAATTGATCCCCCGGTTGACAAACCTCACCAATTCTTCAAGTTTCGCCGCCGGCAGATAAACGGTCGAATGATCCCAGGCCAGATGAATCATACCGTGCTCACAAACATAAACATGACGATAATCGCTGCTTTGGGCGAGAGGGATTAGTTGGTCGCACATCTGAAGAGAACTCTTTCTGTTATTTCAATATTTATGAAACCTATCACGGGGCTAACAGTACAACAAGTCGCCAGGCTAATCAATAGACTCCCGTTAAGGAGGCCGATAACTCGGAGGGGAACATTTTTTAACCGGGAGTAAATTTAAAGGTTACTTCGATAAGCTTGCGGCTTAACACGAGGCTATTGGTTTTCGCTTCAAGCTGTAGTAAGGTAAGAGCTATGCTGCTGGGCCACTCTTCTGTATTTGAAAATGAACTCAGCGAGACGATGCGCCGTTACCTGGCCGAAATCTATCATCTGAGTCAGGCTGAAGCCTGGATTAGCCCAACCAGACTGGCGGCGGGGCTTAATGTGACTACCCCGGCCACCACGCGTATGATCAAATGCCTGGCGCAACGGGGTTTGATAGAGTATGAACGTTATCAAGGCCTCCGCCTGAGTGCGGCAGGCCGCCGGGTTGCCCTTTCGGATCTTCGCCGTCTCCGGGTGGTGGAACGTTTTCTGGTAGATCAACTCGGCTTTGGCTGGCATGAAGCTCACCCAATGGCCTGCCAGATGAGTAAAAATCTACCTTTAGATGTGGTCAAACGGATCGAAGTATTGTTAGGCTATCCCCAGCACTGCCCCTATGGCGAACCTATCCCAACCGATGCGGGCGAAATGTTCACGCTTGATGACCGGCCGTTGATCACGCTTCCCATCGGAGCAACAGGCCGGGTTAGCCGGGTCAAAACTCGTGAGCCGGAACAACTGTGTTACCTGGCCGAGTGGGGCCTGGTTCCCGGCGCAGCCTTTGAATTGACCAACCGGCTGCCGTTCAACGGCCCGGTCCAGTTGAAGGTTGGCTCGCTGGAGCCGGTGATTGGCTTCGAACTGGCCGCAATGTTATGGACATCTTGTTCAACTTGTTGAAATTCTTAAAAATCGGGTGAACTTTTAGTGATAAATCGGCAAAATTTCCTCCGTCTTGTTTTCCTGGTGGGTCTCCTGGCTCACTTCAATGCCAGCGTTTTAGCCCAGGCCACACCTCCCTGGCAAGCGGCCAACCAAGTTCGGCAGAGCCTTTTGGAAGCCCAAAAAGAGATGTTGGCCGCCGTTCGGGCAGAAAATCCGGCCACTCACTACGAAAGCGCCGCAATCTTGATAGATCAAGCAACAGCGCAATATATTGAAGCGCTCCAAAGTGAAGTGGCGGCGGCAGTTCCCGAAGCTGACCGGTCTATCCAGCAGGCGTTGCATGTTGCCCGAGAGGCCGCCCTGGCCGGAGATGCTATAACCCTGGCCGCCGCCCGAGGACGGGTCTGGACCCATATACTGTGGGGCAGTTATGAAGCCACCCTGGCGGCGTTGACCCAGGGCCGGGCCGACTCCGCCTCGACCTGGCTGCAACTGCGCGAGTACCGCCAGGCCACGCGGGTCACCGTGATTGAAGATGTTTCAACGCGGGCCATTGCCGGCCTTCAGGCCGGCGAGATCGAAGCGGCGGAAGCCTCGACCATCATCGGCAATGACCTGCGCGACGCCTACTTCTTTCGCCTGCGTGAAGCCCTAAACCAACTGGAAGAAGCCGGCCAGAACCAGTTTGCCAGCCGGGCCGCCGAGTGGGCTGGCCAGGCCAGGGGCTACGCCAACATTCTGCGGGCCGATATGGCGACTAAATTAGGGGACGAAACTGCTACCAAGTTGGCTGCTGTTTTGGCCGATTTGGAACAAACCGCCTTAAAAGAGGATTGGGCTGCTGCCACCGCCAAGATCCAAGCCGCCCGCGCGATTCTGGCCGCATACCTGCCGGTCGAACTGGATGCGGCCCAGGTAGCCAAGCGCGGGCAGCTGCTCTACCTCTTCACCGATTTGGTTTACATTGAATACAAAGACGGCGTCCGCAACGGCCAGATTACCATCCCCATTGAATACCAGGAAGCCGTCACCTTCCGCAGCCAGGCCGAGGCCGTTTTTGAGGAACTGCGCCCGCTCATAGCCGCCAACGATGCTCAGGCGGCGGAGCGATATGCCCAACTGCTGGCGGAGATGGAAACGTTGATGGCCGATTTGGGCGAACCCACCGAAGTCAAAGTTCGGGTGGAAGAGGCGCTGGCTCTGGTCGAGCGGACATTGGCCGTTAAAGCCGACGCCAACGACGCCGAGGCAACTTTAATCGTCATCAATACCCTGTTCGATGACATCCTGGCGGCCGTCAAAGAGGGCCGCTACGAAGACGCCGAACGCAGCCGCCTGGAAGCCTACGCCATGTTTGAAGGCGGCATGGAGCAGCGGCTGGCCAACCGGGCCATCGTGCTGAGCCGCGAATTGGAAGGCTTGTTCTGGGAGGGCAGCGGCGGTCAGAAAGGTTTAGCCACCCTGCTGCGGGAGCAGGCCAAAGCTGAGGACGTGCAAACCAATGTTGACCTGCTGCGAACCAAACTCGACGAGGGCCAAACGCTGCTGGCGGCCGGGCTGACCGGCATCCTGGCCGCTTTGAATAGTTTAGCCATCATCATTCGTGAAGGGCTGGAAGCGGTGCTGATTGTGGGAGCTATTCTGGGCTATCTGCGGGCCACCGGCGCGCCCCGGAAATACAGCCTGTGGGTTTACCTGGGTGTGGCTGCGGCCATTTTGCTCAGCGTGCTGACCTGGATTGCCGCCGGGACGATTATCACCATCAGCGTGGCCAACCGCGAACTGTTGGAAGGTGCGACCAGCCTCATCGCCGTAGCCGTGCTGTTTTACGTGACCAACTGGTTGTTCCACAAAGTTTATGTGCTGGACTGGCTGACCTTCGTCAAAGAGCAGGTCAGCCGGGCTATGGGCGGCGGTTCAGCCCTGGCCCTGGCCGGGTTGGGTTTCACCGTTGTTTACCGCGAGGGCTTTGAAACCGTTCTGTTTTATCAAGCCCTGCTCTTCGATGCCGAAGCCGGTTGGGTGCTGTTGGGCTTTGTCGCCGGTCTGGCCGTCATTCTGGCCATCTCTTATGCCATTTTGCGCCTGAGCAAACGCCTGCCGCTCAAGCCCTTTTTCACCGGGACCGGCATTCTACTGCTGCTGCTGGCTTTCAGCCTGACCGGCAAGGGCGTGCGCGAATTGCAGGAAGCCGGCGTAGTGGCTGCGACCTTATTACCCTGGTTGCCCGAAAATCTGCTGCTCATGGAACTGTTTGGCCTGTTTCCGACTGTTGAAACCACCCTCGCCCAACTCATTCTTGTCCTGGCTATCGTCCTTACTTTTGCCCTTAGTCACTGGCAAGGGCAGCGCAAAGCAGTTAACCCTGCGGTAAGCAGTAGCCGTTAGGCCGGTCAAAACAGTGCATCACCTGGCTTGAGTGAGGCCCATCGCCATTATCAGAAAGGGGGAATCGAATAGGAAAAACTTGTTGACGTTACAGAATAGAGAGCACAGGGTGAAAGCCTGTGCTCTCCGAGGGAGCCAAGAGGCGTTCCAAAAAGTCAAACCTCTTGCTCTGGAACAACTATAGCATTAGAAATTAATCTTATCAAGTTACCGAATGAGGAGAATGATGCTAAAGAAAATTATCATGATTTTAGCCCTGGCGTTGAGCCAGGCTCTAATTTTGACCGCCTGCGGTGCAGCCACATCCCCCGAATCGGCTGCGCCGGCCGAACAACCCGCCGAGGAACCGGCGGCAGCCGCTCCAACCGAGCAGCCGGCCGAGGAAGCAGCGACCGAGCAACCGACTGAAGAAGCCGCTCCGGCGGCTGAAGCCGATCTGGCCGCCGTAAAAGCCTATGCCCTGGAACATGCCCAGGCCATGAAAGCCGCCACCGAAGCTTTTCGTCAGAGCGCTGAAACTTACTACAGCCGGGTGGCTCAGGTGAAAGCAGAGCATCCCGACGAAAACCCTTACGAACATATTGTCGAGGAACACCGTCAAGAGATCGCCGACCTGCTGGCTGCGGCCAAAGCCCAGTGGATCGAAGCCAGCACCCATTACGAGCTTGACGAAGGCATTGTGGCCGGCGTCCCCTCCCTGGCCTACTATGACATCTGGATTGACGCCGGCCCCCCTGCCGCCGACGCCCCCGACGAAGCCCTTAAGTGGCAACTGGTGCTGGCCGATGGCCGCACTCTGGACAGCCCCGGCAACTTCTTCCACAACCTGACCGAACCGGCCCTCTACGGCACTAACGAGGAATTTGTCGGCCTCAAAGCCGATTTGGACGGCGATGGTGAAGTGGAACTGGGTGAAGTCCTGCCCGAAGCCGAGGTATTGTTAGCTTCGGCCCAGGGGTTGGACCAGGCCACTGCTGAAATGCTGGCGGCCATTGAAGCCTGGGAACCAACCTTAAAGGATACCTTTGGGGCTTTGGTGACGATGACCCCGACGATGAACGAATATTTTGAGCAATGGAAATTGTCAGCCTTTGTGTCGGGTGAAAACTTTGAGGAAGCCTCATTTGTGGCCCTCAGCCGCTTGTTCGACATCAACGGTATTTTGAACGGTTTAAATGTGGCTTATGGCAATATCAGCCCGGTGATCGCCGCCGCCGACGCCGACCTGGATACCCAGATTAGCAGCGGCTACACCGATTTGGTAGCTTACGTGGGCGACCTGTACCAGCAGGAACAGGCTGGCAAAGTGTTCAGCCCTGAAGAAGCCGACCTGTTTGGCACCGAAGCGCAGGATAAAGCCACGGCTCTATCAGGGCAGGTTTCCCAGGCAGCGGCCCTGGTTGGGGTTGAGCTAACCGAAGAAGAACCAACTATCCCAACCGATCCTGTCGTCATCACCGCTGTCGTACCCTGACAACTTTTATTCACCTTCCCGGAAGCAAATTACCTTGCTTCTGGGAAGATTTTTGGATGGCACAATTGAAAGTAACCAGAAGCTCACCTTATCATAGAGGCGCAAAGTATCGCATCTTTACGGCGGCATGCCTGCTGGCGCTGTGGCTGCTGGCTAATATTGCGCTCCCGATCAAGGGACAAACCTCAGCTCCCTGGGAGACCGCCGAACAAATCCGCCGCGCCCTGTTTGAAGCACAGAAAGCGTTGCTGCTCGACAAAACCACCGAGGCGCAAACACAGGCGCAGACAGCCCAGGATGTTTTCGACAAGTCATTGTCGGCGCTGTTGGCGGCTCAAGCCCCCGCGGTTCAGACCTTCGTGCAAAGCCAATTAGCTGCTGCCCAACAAGCAGTTGCCAATGATGACGCCGTTGAGTTAGCTCTAACCCGAGGCCAGGTTTGGGCCGGGCTGTTGCGAGGCAGTTATCAAATCACCCTGCAAGCTGCCGCCGAAAACCGGCCCGACGTGGCCCGGCCCTGGCTGCTGCTGCGCGACTACCGCGAAAGCACCCGCTTTTCCCGCCCCGGCGCCGATGCGACAATGGCGATTGAAGCTTTGAAAAACGGCGCTCTGTCGCCGCCGGAAGCCGCCGCCCGGCTGAAAGCCGATTTGCTGGATACCTACCAGGCCCGTCTAAATCAGGAATTGGAAGCCATAGAACAAGCCGCGCAACAAAATTTTGCCATGCGCCAGGCTGAATCGGTGGGGTTGGTTTATGGCTATTGGCTCATTCTCCAACCGGCCTATGAGGAACAGGTGGGCGCACCGGCCCGCCAGCAGGCGGATAAAGCTTTTGACGAACTGTTGGCGCTGGCCCACAGCCAGGAACCTGCCCGGCTCAATCCGGCGCTGGCCGAAATCAGAAATCTGTTGCGCCACTTCCGGGCAGCGCCGCTGTCGGCGGAAGAGCAAGCTCGCCGGGCCAGCCAATTGCTCCGCTTTTTGTCGCTGGTTGCGGTGGAGTATGGCCGGGGCGTGCATGAAGGGCAAATTATCCTCGACTTTGAAATTCAAGAGGCCAGCACCTTTCTCAATGGGGCCAAAGCAGCTTTTGAGGATTTGCGCCTGCCGCTCGAAGGGCGTGACCCAGCCAAAACGGCGGAATTTGAAAGGCTGCTCCAGCAGCTCGACCGGGCCGTGCAGGCCGCCAATCGCAAAGAACAGGTCGAGCATGAGGATACGATTGCGGCTAATGTAGCTACGGTCCTCGGCTTGTTAGCGGAAGTGACTCCCGCTGAGTGGCAGCAAACAAACGCCGATGCCGATTTCGACGTGCTGGCTTCGGTGCTGGATCAGGTCCAAGCCGCCGTAGCCGGCGGGCAATATGACATGGCCGAGTCGGCCCGGCTGGAAGCCTACGCCATCTTTGATTTCGGCCCGGAGCCGCGTCTGCTGGCCTTTGCCCCGGATAAGGTGGCCCGGATTGATGGGCTGTTCTGGCACGGTTACGACCAGCGCATCGGTCTGGCCGAAGCCATTGCCAGCAAAGCCTCAGCCGAAGACATCAAAGCCACCCGCCTGGCTCTGGATGAAGCCCTGGCCGAAGCCCAGCAAATCCTGGGCGATGGGCCGACAGCCCCGGCGGCGGTCATCGGCAATGCCGCCGTGATTGTTTTTCGGGAGGGCCTGGAGGCTGTTGTGATTATGGCCGCCCTGTTGGCCAGCCTGGTTGGGGCTTATGAAGCCTATCGCCGGCCCATGATTCTGGGCGCAATGCTGGCCTTTATCGCCACCCTGGCCACCGGCTGGCTGGCCCAACATATTCTGCTCTCTTTTAGCCGCTTTGGGGAGCGGTTAGAGGCCGTAGTCTCCTTGATTGCCATTGCCGTGTTATTACTCATCACCAACTGGTTTTTTCACAAGGTCTATTGGACGGAGTGGCTTGGCCGCTTTCACAAACAAAAAAGCCGGCTTCTGGGCGGCGCGGCGGGCCAGTTTTTGGGCCTGGCCGTGCTGGGTTTTTCCAGCGTTTACCGCGAGGGTTTTGAAACCGTCCTGTTTCTGCAAGCCTTGATCCTGGACGCCGGCCCGTGGATTGTGCTGCAAGGAGTGGCCCTGGGCCTGGCTGGCGTGGCGATTGTCGGCGTCTTCACCTTCAAGCTTCAGAAACGGCTGCCCTACAAGAAGATGCTGGTCTGGACTGGCATTTTGATTGGGGCGGTGCTGTTGATTATGGTCGGCAACACGGTCCACGTATTACAGGCCGTCGGCTGGATGACCATTACCCCGGTTCACGGCTTAACCCTGCCCTACTGGCTGGGGTTGTGGTTTGGCCTGTTTCCTACCTGGGAAAGTTTTGGCTTTCAGCTCACCGCCGCTGTCTTTGTCATCGGCAGTTACTATCTGGCCGAATACCAGCACCACCGCGAACGGGCGCTGCGGACGGCAAAACGGGCCGAAGTTACGTCGCAAATTGTTGAGTGACTGACCAAACCTGAAAATTTTCGCTTCAAGGGGCAAAAATAACCCTCCGCTGCTTGAAGAGGTCTTATGGGCGGCGGCTCTTTGAGAAAGAGCCGCCGCTTTTATTTTAAGAAACTGTCAAAGAATAACTTTTCAGTTTGGGAGATTAGAGATTGGCAATTGTTTAATCTCTAATTACCAATCTCCAATCTCTTGGCGTAGCAAAGTTATTTGTGGACGAGTTCTAAGACACGAATGAATCAGTTAACCTCGGCTGAAGTCAATTTTTAAGGCCGGTTATGACTTTTCTTAATTCCAATCAAAAAATCTTTAACCGCACAGAATTTTTTGTTTAAATCAAGTCATTGACCTGGACGTAAATTCACAGTAGTGTATTTGCCTAGATTGCTCAAGGGGAAAATAAATGGCAGCCCAGAAAGTTGAAGATCAATCCACGCCTACAAAACTCGCTGATTTTGCCGAAGTAAGCGCCTATACGATTGCTCATATGAATGAAGATCATCGCCAAAACCTGCTCGATTATGCCCAGGCTCTGGCCAGCCTGACCTGGGCCGAAGCTGCCGAAATGACGGCAGTTGACCCGCATGGCTTCGAGCTGCTGGTTCGCGGCGGCGACCGTATCGAGACCGTCCGCATCCCCTTCGGCGAGGCTGTCACAACCCCCGCCAGACTGCGGCCCACCCTGGTCAAACTGGCCAAGCAGTCACGCCGTCTGCTGGCCCAACCGAAGTAGCAAGATATTCTATGATTTATTTATGAGGAGATTGCTGCATGAACTTGCGCCTTATTGTCTTATTACTTGTTTTGATGACTCTACTTGTTGCCTGTAGCGGGGCGGCTGCACCTGTCCCCACTGAAACCACACCCGTCGTATCCGAACCCGAAGCCGGCGATTCAGCCTTTCCCGTTACCATCAGCCATGATCGAGGTGAAGTCACCCTTGAAAAACCAGCCAGTCGAATTGTTGTCTTTTCAGAAGAGTTTATTGAACTATTCATTGCCCTGGATATTGCCCCAGTGGGTGTTGGCCCCTGGCGTAACGAACCTACCGGCAAAAATTTTAGCCAACTGCCGTATCTTGACCAACCCATCCCCGGCAACCCTGTTTATTTGAAAGGCGAAGAGCCAGATTTGGAAGCGCTGCTGGCCTTAAAGCCTGATCTAATCCTGCACCATGATTACGCCGACGACTCCAATGCCGAATTGTACGAATCGCTTTCCCAAATTGCACCCACCCTGGCCTACGAAGGTAGCACCGTAGGCGGCTGGAAACGAGCCATAAATGGTCTCGCCAAGGCCACAGGCCGCACCGATCGGGCCGCTGCCGTGATTGCCGACTATGAGGCCGAAGTGGCCACTCTGCAAGCGGAGATGGCTCCTGTAGTAGCGGCTGCCCCGAAAGTGACTCTGTTACTCTCCGGTACAGATTTCGTCGGCGTCTTTGACGAACGCTTTGCACTGGGCAGTTTGATGAAGACGCTGGGGTTTGAGTTAACAACGCCACTGGGCGATAAAATGGATACCTCTGGTTATACCAATATCTCACCGGAAATATTAGGGGAGATTGAGGCTGATACTGTCATAACAATGCGTTTTGATAACGACAAAGAACACCTGATTGATCCCATCCTGGCAACACTCCTTATGCCTACCCTATCTATAGAAATCCGTCCTGGCATGGGCTATACCGGCCCTTTAGCCGAGCGGATTTACCTAGAGAGCTTTGCCCAGGCCCTTCAGGCACAGTACGGCCAACCGGCTGCAGAAACTCAACCCACCAGCGCTTTCCCCGTCACCATCGAGCACAAATATGGCCGCACCGAGATTACCCAGCGGCCCGAACGGATCGTGGCCGTTGGCCTGACCGAGCAGGATGTCCTGCTGGCGCTGGGCATTGTGCCGGTTGGGACGACCGAGTGGTTTGGCGAGTACCCTGGCGCGATCTGGCCCTGGGCGCAGGAGAAGTTGGGCGATGCCCCCGTACCCGAACTTGTGGGCGATGCCTCGACCATCAACTTTGAAAAGTTGGCTGCGCTCAAGCCTGATCTCATTTTAGCCTTATATGCCGGCCTCACCCAGGAGCAGTACGACCTGCTAACTCAGATCGCCCCGACGGTGGCCCAACCCGGCAACTATGTTGACTACGGCATTCCCTGGCAAGAGCTGACCCGTACCGTCGGCCAGGCCGTCGGCCTGGCCGAGGAAGCCGACCGGCTTGTGACCGAGGTCGAAACTCGCTTTGAGCAGGTTCGGGCCGAGCACCCTGAGTTCGTGGGCGCAACCTCCATCGTGGCCACCCCTTACGAGGGCATTTGGGTTTACGGCGGCGAGGATGTCCGCGGGCGATTTATGACCGCTCTGGGCTTCAAACTGCCTGAGGGCTTGGCCGAAATTACCGGCGAAGAGTTTGGCGGCAACCTCAGCTTTGAGCGGGCCGACCTGCTGGATGTGGACGTGATTATTTGGCTTGACGCCGACGAGGCTCAAGGGCCGCTGGGTGGGCCGGTCTACCAAAATTTGGCCGTCCACACCGAAGGCCGGGAAGTTTTTCTTGACAGCTACGACGACCCGCTCGGCGGGGCGACCTCCTTTGTGAGCGTACTCAGCCTGCCCTTCCTGCTCGATGGGCTGGTTCCCAAGCTGGCGGCGGCGCTGGATAAACTGCCGGCTGCTGACGTTCCGGCGGACACCCCTGGCGACTCGCCGCGTGTTGTCACCCTGACCGAACTCGACCTGGACAGCGCCCTGGCTCTGGGCGTCACCCCGGTTGGCTCGGTCAATGGGCGCGGCCAGCAAAGCCTGCCCGCTTATCTGGGCGAGCGAGTTGAGGGCATCGAGTCCGTTGGCAGCCTGGCCGAACCATCGCTGGAGAAAATCCTGGCCCTGAATCCTGACCTGATCCTGGTTGGTAATCCCATCCCACAAATTGAAGCCCTGCTGCCGGAACTGGAAAAGATCGCTCCGGTGGCGGTCACTTTTAAGGCCGGGGACGACTGGCAAACCGCCTTCAAGGGCGTGGCTGCTGCCCTAAAGCGTGAGGCCGAGGTCGAGAAATTTATGGCCGAATACAAGCAGCGGGTCGAAGAAATCAAGGCGTTGCTGCCTGCCGGCGAGCCTGTCGAAGCCAGCGTGACCCGCTGGATGCCCGAAGGGCCGGTGGTTATGGTCCCGACCACCTTTTCCAGCTTGATTCTGGCCGATGTGGGCTTGACCCGTCCGGCGGCGCACGCCGAAATCGGCGGCGGGCACGGAGCGCACTCCGATGTCATCAGCCTGGAATCGCTCGACGTGATTGATGGCGATTGGCTGTTTATCGGTACGCTCAACGCCGAAGGCACGGCGGCGCTTGATGCAGCCAGAGAGAATCCGTTGTTCCAGCAGCTCAAGGCGGTGCAAAACGAGCGGGTTGTGATCGTGGATGGCACGGTCTGGACCAGCATTGGCGGGCCGCTGGCGGCGCTGCAGGTGCTGGCTGATGTCGAAGCGGCCCTGGCCCAGGCCGGGGAGAAAACAGCAGATGCAGCCCCGGCTGAAACCGACCCGGCCGCCGCCCTCGACTGCGCAGAGGGTTTCCGCCCCTTTGACCACGAACTGCTGGCCTCCGAGCCGCTTTGTCTTCCCATTGCTCCCCAACGAATTGTGGCCCTGGATATCGCCTCGCTTGAATTGGCCCTGTTGATCGGCCAACCGCCGGTAGTCACCAGCGATTGGATGCTGCAGGAAATGCCCCTGCTGCTGCCGCAGTACGCCGACACCCTGGCCGGCATCGAGGCGGTCGGCTACCCGGCCGAACTGGAAAAGATTCTACTCTTGAAGCCGGATATCATCCTGGCCCCGGAGGATACGATTGATGTCGAACAGGCCCGCGCCATCGCCCCCCTCGTGGTTCCTGAGCAGGTCATTTACGATGACTGGAAGCTGGGTATGCAATTCTGGAGCGAGGTTTTGAACGTACCCGACTTTTATGCCCAAATGGAAGCAAACTACAACGCCCGCGTGGCCGAATTGCAGGCTGCTTTAGGCCAGCCGGACGAACTGGAGGTTTCGGTGATCTCGGCCAGCACCTACGGCCTTTACCTGTGGATGCCCGACTCGCCCCCCGGCGCTATCTTGGCCGATGTTGGCCTGGCCCGGCCCGAAGCGCAGTCATTGGTTGGCGAAGACGCTATCGCTCGCTACGGCGAAAAACAATATATCGAAATCTCGGAGGAGCGGCTTGATTTGGCCGACGGCGACGCTCTCTTCTACTTCACTTATGCCTCAACCGACCCGAAGATCGCCGGCGAAGAAAGCGCCTTTATCAAGACCTTCGAGCAAAAACCCCTGTGGCAAACCTTAAACGCCGTCAAGGCGAAGAAAGCCTTTTTTGTACCGGGCTACTGGTGGCGTTCCCAATCCTACCTGCTGGCCAATAAAGTCATTGACGACCTCTTTACCTACCTGACCGATACTGAGGCAACTACACCTACAGAAATCCCCTTTCCTGCGGCAGCGGTTTCCAGCGCCTCAACGCCTGAAACCCGGTTGATCCAGACGGTGATGGGTGAAATAGCCGTGCCGGTTAGCCCGCAGCGGGTTGTGGTCCTGGATACCGGCGAATTGGACAATACCCTGGCTTTGGGGGTCAAACCTGTTGGCGCACCGCTGGCCGACGCTCAGGAATATCAGGGCTACTTGACCGGCCAACTAGACGGCATCAGCGAAATTGGCCCGGTCGGTGAGCCGAGCCTGGAAGCCATTTTGGCCCTTAAGCCTGATCTTATTCTAGGCAGCAAGCAGCGCCATGAGGCCATCTATCCCCAACTGGCGGAAATTGCGCCAACCGTTTTTGTGGAGTCGCTGCGCGTACCCTGGCAGGATAATTTCCGCTTGCACGCCGAAGCGTTGGGCAAAAGTGCTGAAGCCGAACAACTCCTGGCCGATTACGAAGCGCATGTGGCCGAAACGCAAAAGGCCCTGGGCGACAAGCTGGACACGACCATTTCCATCATCCGCTTCCGGCCCGATCAGGTGCGGCTCTATCTTAAGGGTTCATTCATCGGCTACATTTTGCAGGATGTCGGCTTAAAGCGCCCGCCGGCCCAGGATAAGGACGAGTTTGCCACAGAAATTTCGCTGGAACAGATAGCCGATGTTGACGCCGATTACATCTTCCTCACTGGCTACAATACCGAAGACAGCGATTTAGCCAAATTCATGGAAAGTGAACTCTGGACCACGCTGAACGCCGTCAAGGCCGGGCAGGTCGAGCCGGTTGATGACGATACCTGGATCAGCGGCTTGGGCATTCAGGCCGCCAACCATGTGCTGGATGATCTGGTTGGCTACTTGACCAAAGCGAAATAGCGAGGATGAACTATGATACTTACAAAGGCCATGCCGGCCTTACAGGAAACTTTAACCCGTCTTGGGGCGCTGGATCATTTCCTGGCCGCGGAGATAGGGCCGCTGGAAGCAGGTTGGTTCCGCGCCGCCGACCTGCTGCGGCCTGATCCGCCCCATCTCGACGAAGGGTTGGCCTGGAGCGTGCGTCGCTACCCCAAGGCTGAACATCGGGTCAGAGGCTCATTTTTTATTGGCAATTATGCCTGGTATTTAGCCGCCGCGGCTATCGGCTGCTATCTGGCCGAGCGGCGCGTCCCCGACCTGGCCGCCGAAAATATAGCCCTGCGCTACAGTACCTTTACCTGGCGTGAAGAGGGTGAAAGCGGCGAAGCTGAACGGTTCGAGGTGCGCTTTTTGAGTCCTCGTTTTGCCGCCCTGCCCACCGACCCGGCCGCCGGTCAGCCTGACATATTAATCATATCTAATGAAGCCGATTTACACACCTGGCTGCGGCTGCGGCTGGAAACGCATCTGGCCCCATTGATTCAGGCCATCGCCCACCGCACCCACCTGGGCCAACGCGCCCAATGGAACCTGGCCGCCGATACCTTTGCTTCGCTTTTCCAGCACGCCGGGGCGAGCCTGGGCGATGAAGCCCGAGGCCGGAAGGAGGGCCTGGCTTTTGTTAAGGCTGCTGGCTCCCCGCTCCGTAACCCAGGGACCGGCTATCTCACTCTGGAATACCAGGGCCACTGTGAAACCTTTCGGGCGCGGGGCGGCTGCTGCCTCTACTACCGGGCCGGCGAAACCGGCGAAAAATGCGCCACCTGTGTCCTCCGCCCGGAAGCAGAGCGTTACCAACGCCTGCTCGATTATATGGCCCGCAAATATATCTCATGACAACTGCTGCCATTTCTGCCTCATCACGCACGTTGCGTCTGGTCCGCTCGCGCCCGGCCCTGGTCGCCGGGCTGGGGGTCTGTCTGGCGTTATTGGGCATGGCCATGATGTCTTCTATCGCTTTTGGCGCGGCCGATATTGACCCGCCGACGGTGCTGGAGGCCCTCTTCAACTTCGACCCCACCGCAACCAACCATCTGATTATCCGCACCCTGCGCGTGCCGCGAGCGGCGGTAGCCGTGTTGGTCGGCGCGGCGCTGGCGGTGGCGGGGGCAGTGATGCAGGGATTGACCCGCAACCCCCTGTCCGACACCGGCATCCTCGGCATCGAAACCGGGGCGGCGTTGGGGGTGGTGGCCGCAGTTTATTTTCTGGGCATCAATTCGCTGGCTGTCTATGCCCTGTTCGCCTTTGCCGGGGCTGCTCTGACCTCGGTAGCGGTTTATGTTCTCGGCTCGATGGGCCGGGGCGGCCCAACCCCGCTCAAGCTGACCATTGCCGGGGCAGCGCTCACGGCCCTGCTCTCCTCACTGACCACCGGCATGCTGATCTTCAACCAGCGCACCCTGGAGGAAGTTCGCTTCTGGCTGGCCGGCTCGATTGCCGGGCGCGATCTGGGGCTGCTGCTGCAGGCGTCGCCTTATCTTCTGGCCGGGCTGATTTTGGCTCTAGCGCTGGGCCGGCAGATTACCACGCTGTCGCTGGGAGATGATGTGGCTAAAGGATTGGGCCAGAAAACAGGTTGGGTGAAGGCGTTATCGGCTATAGCCGTCGTGCTGCTGGCCGGGGTATCCACTGCTGTAGCTGGCCCCATCGGTTTTGTCGGTCTGGTCATCCCTCACGTAGTCCGTTTCATCGTGGGGGTGGATTACCGCTGGGTGTTACCTTACTCGGCCCTGCTGGGCGCTATCTTTCTGGTCGTCTCCGACGTGGCCGCCCGGCTGGTCCTGCGCCCCCTCGAACTGCCGGTCGGGGTGATGACGGCCTTAATTGGCGGGCCGTTTTTCATCTGGCTGGTGCGTTGGCGGGTGAGAAAATAGCCAGGGAGCGGGGGAGCAGAGGAGAGAGGGGGCAGGGGGGAAATTTGAGAAGGTCTCCCCTGCCCCCCTGCTCCCCGGCTATACTTGCTACCCTGGAGGAACAGATGCAACAACCCTGGTTTATTGTCCGTACAAAATATCCACCGCTCTCCTGGCGCATTGACCGGCGCGTACCGCCGGTGCTGCTGCTGGCAACGCTGGCTATTGTGGCGGTGATGGTCATTAACATCGGCGTGGGCGAGTACCCGGTGCCCCCGCTCGATGTGATCCGTACCGTGTTGGGCCTGCCCACCGCTAACCCTGATTACGAGTTCATTGTCAACACCCTGCGCCTGCCGCGTATGCTGGTGGCAGCCGGGGTTGGCATTGCCCTGGGTATCTCCGGGGCCATCATGCAGGGCTTGACCCGCAACCCGCTGGCCTCGCCCGATATTATCGGCGTCAGCGCCGGGGCCGGGTTGGTGGCCGTCACCTTGATTGTGCTGGTAAAGGGCGTGCCCGCCGGTGTTTTGCCGCTGGCCGCTTTTGCCGGGGCGTTGATGGTGGCCGGGCTAATCTATGTCCTGGCCTGGCGCAAAGGCGACTCGCCTATGCGCATGATTCTGATCGGCGTGGGCTTGGGAGCCATCGCCGGGGCGGGCACGACCCTGATGATAACCTTTGGCGATGTTTACGATGTCCAGCGGGCCATGATCTGGCTGACCGGCAGCGTCTATGCCCGCTCCTGGGCGGAGCTGAACGCTTTATTACCCTGGCTGCTGGTTTTTGTTCCGCTGGCCTTATGGCTGGCCCGCCACCTGAATATCCTCAACCTGGGCGAAGAGGTGGCGCGCGGCCTGGGCAGCCGGGTAGCCTGGCAGCGCGGGCTGCTGCTGTTGACGGCCGTAGCGCTGGCCGGGGCCACAGTAGCCGCGGCGGGAACCATCGGCTTTGTCGGCTTGATGGCCCCGCACTTTGCCCGGCGGCTGGTCGGCCCGCTGCATGAGGGACTGCTGCCCACCGCCGGACTGGTCGGCGGCCTGATTGTGGTGGCCGCCGATTTGCTGGGGCGGACCCTGTTTGCCCCGATTGAACTGCCTTGCGGCTTGATTACGGCGGTGATTGGCGCGCCATTTTTTGTATATTTGCTTTACCAGCAACAGCATCGGTAACGATCAGAGGGATGAGAAGGATTGAGAATTTATGATGACAACCACAAATAGACAGGTCGAAATCCTCACACCGCCGGCGGCCAATGGCTCAGGGCCTATAGAACATCCCGCTCCGTTTTCAACCAGCCTGAGCACCCGAAACTTGACCCTGGCTTATGATGAGACAACGATTATCGCCGGGTTGACCGTTTCCATCCCGCGCGGACAGATCACCGCCTTGGTGGGACCAAACGGCAGCGGCAAATCAACCCTGCTGCGAGGGCTGGCCCGGCTGCTCAAGCCCCGAGGGGGGACTGTCTTGTTGGATGGAGTCGCTATTCAATCCATTCCCACGCGGGAGTTGGCCAAGCAGTTGGGTATTCTGCCCCAATCGCCGGTAGCGCCGGAAGGGTTGACCGTGCGCGAGTTGGTGGCCCAGGGCCGCTATCCCCACCAGAGCTGGCTGCAGCAGTGGCGCAGTGAAGACGAGGCAGCCGTCAATCGCGCCCTGGCCATCACCGGCATGACCGAACTGGCCGAGCGCCCCGCCGATGAACTGTCGGGCGGGCAGCGCCAGCGGGCCTGGATTGCCATGACCCTGGCCCAGGAAACCGAACTGCTGCTGCTGGATGAGCCAACCACCTTTCTCGACCTGGCCCACCAGCTTGAAGTGCTGCATCTGTTGGAGCGGCTCAACCAGGAAGAGAGGCGCACCGTGGTGATGGTCGTCCACGATCTCAATCACGCGACCCGTCACGCGCATCATATTATTGCCTTGAAGGAGGGCGAAATTGCTGCGGCTGGTCGGCCTACTGAGGTTATCACACCCGCGCTCTTGCGCTCTGTCTTCGGCGTCGAGGCCGACATCATCGCTGATCCCCGCACGGGAGCGCCGTTATGCCTCGCCTATGGACTGTGGCCCATCCGTGATAACGCCGCCAGAGTAGAGTCATCGAACTTACCCTAAGCGGCGGTACAGCTTTCAGGCTTGTCAGAAAACCGAGTTCATAGCACCTAACCCCGAGCTGGTCTTGCTGCCTGGCGAATAAACTCTAACTTTAGTCGTAGTCCTAATCTATCTTTCGTGCCTGTATCACCCTCCGGTCTTGATTTATGATGGTAACTGAAATCAAGACGGAGGCATTTTTTTTATGCTTAACCCACGCTGGCAAAAAGTATGGGCTGATCTGCGGGCCAACAAAATCCGCAGCATATTGATGATCCTCTCTCTGGCCGTTGGCGTCTTTGGAGTGGGGGTCATTATGAACACCCAGGCCATTCTGGATAGAAATTTTTCGGCTGGCTTTGCCGCTGTCAACCCGGCCAGCGCCACACTGGTAACTGACGCTTTTGACGAGGCGTGGGTCAAAGCTGTCCGGCGTATGCCCGCAATCCAGGAGGCCGAAGGCCGGCGCAAGGTGGCCGTGCGCTTACAGGTAGGGCCGGACAAGTGGCTCGACTTCGACTTATATGCCATTGATGACTTCGATGATATTCGGGTCAACAAAATTCGGCCGGATAGTGGGGGCTGGCCTCCGCCTAAACATCAGCTTTTGTTGGAGCGTTCAGCGTTACAGACCTTTGACTTGGCCGGGTTAGCGATTGGCGACACCCTGCTGATACGCACGCCCGACGACAACCTGCGGGAATTACGGCTGGCCGGCTTTGCCTTTGACTTCAACCAGACGCCAACGCCGGGGACGAATAAGCTTTACGGCTACATCACCCTAGACACGCTGGACAGCCTGGGCCAACCCCGTGATTACAATGAGTTGAGTTTTGTGGTGGCCGAAAACAGGCTGGATGAAAACCACATCCGGCAGGTGGCTGACCAGATTGCGGACAAGTTAGAAAAAAGTGGGCGGGCCGTTTACGCTACCTTGGTAGCGACGCCAGGAGAGCATCCCATGCAAAAACCGGTCTCGGCCATGCTCTTTATTCTGGGCACGTTGGGCGGCCTGTCGCTGCTGGGCAGCGGTTTTCTGGTGGCTAATATGATTTCGGCGCTGATGGCTCAGCAAATCAAGCAAATCGGCCTGATGAAGGCCATCGGCGCTCGTACCGGCCAGGTGATGAGTCTCTACCTGGTCTTGATTTTCATTTTGAGCCTGCTGGCGCTGCTGGTCGCGGCGCCGCTGGCAGTGGGCGGTGCGCATGGGCTGGCAAATTTTTTCGCCCTGATGCTCAACCTGAACCTGACCGATTTTCAAATTCCTCAGCGGGTGATTGTCATCCAAGTTGTCATTGGTCTCATCGTTCCTTTCGCGGCCACACTTTATGCCATCCGCACCGGCGTTGGAATTACCGTGCGAGAAGCTATGAGCGATTATGGCCTGGGCCAGGCGACATTCAGCCCTGGCCCGGTTGACCAGTTTCTGGAGCGTATCCAAACCTTGCCCCGGCCTTTTCTGCTATCCTGGCGCAACCTCTTTCGGCGCAAAGGCCGGCTGGCTCTGACCCTGACCACTCTCAGCCTGAGCGGGGCGCTTTTTGTCACCGTGGCCAGCGCCCGCGCCTCGTTGTTGGAAACGCTCGACAGCGCTTATACCTACCGCAAGTATGATCTGCGGGTTGACCTCAGCCGTCCCTATCGGGCCGGTAAAATCGAGCGCGAAGCCCTGAACATAGCCGGCCTGGTTAAGGTAGAGAGTTTTAAGACCATTGCCCCGGTCAACCGTCTCCGCGCCGACGGCAGCGAAAGCGATAATGTGCTTCTATTCGCCCTAGCTGATGGAAGCGAAATGTTTCAACCTCCTCTCGCGCAAGGGCGCTGGTTATCACCGCAGGAACGGCAAGGGGTAGTAGTCAATACGGCCCTACTGCGTGATGAGCCAGACCTGAAGCTAGGCGCTGAACTGGTGCTTAAATTTGAAATGTGCGAGCAGTGCGATGGGATTGAAACACTCGAAGAGCGAGAGACGCGCTGGCAGATTGTCGGTATTTTTGAAGAAGCTCTGGCCCCGGCGACGGTGTATGTTAATAATTCTGCCTTTGCCCACGCTGCCGGTGGGATGGGCCAGGCGACAACGCTCTGGGCGATGACCGCGCAACCGGAAATAGAATTTGTAACAAAAGTAGCCAAAGACCTGGAGCAAAAATTTGAGCAGGCCGGCATCCGCATCAACAGCACCCAAACAATCCGCGCTCAATACGAAGCTGAAGCCTTTCACTTTAACATTATGACCTTGACCCTGATGGTAATGGCAGTGCTGATGGCGGTAGTGGGTGGACTGGGCTTGATGGGCGCAATGAGTATCAGTGTAATTGAGCGAACCCGTGAAATCGGGATTATGCGGGCGATTGGGGCCTCAAATGAGGCCGTGTTTCAGGTTTTCCTCATCGAGAGCCTGCTGGTTGGCTTGCTGAGTTGGCTGCCGGGGGTGCTGGCCGCGCTGCTGCTGGGTAAACTCCTAACGGATGCCATCGGCGGGATCATGGAATCAACTCTAAGTTACACCTTTTCCCTGGGCAGTATCTTTCTCTGGCTCATCATCGTCGCCTTCATCGCAGTGCTGGCCACGCTGCAGCCGGCCTGGAAGGCGACGCGCCTGAGCGTGCGTGAAGTTCTGGCATATTAAAAAAATTACCTGAGCGAAAGGAGGAAATAACAAATGAACAGGAAAACCATTGTCTCAATTCTGGTGCTGGTTACACTGGTTCTTATCGCCCTGACCGTTCTGTACGGCCACAATCTATACCAGATGTTTCTGCGGGCGCATGGCATGGGCTAGTGCAAAAAATCAACGGAAGAATATTAGAAAGTTAAGGAGAAAACAATGAGCTTTAACCAAATAATGATGAACAGATTCGAAACGCGAGGCGTCGGCTTGATCAAATATGTGCAGCCGGTGGAGATAGCCACTGCCTCCGGGAAATTGGCCGAAGCGTTTGACCAGATGCGGCGCGATTTTGGCATGGTCGTCTCGTTGGTGCTGCTCCATTCCCCCGTACCGGAGCTGTTGTACGGGGTGTGGGCGGTCCTGCGGGAAACCCTGCTGGTAGGGAATGTGCCGCGAAATTTGAAGGAAGCGGTAAGCGCGACTGTCTCGAAAGTTAACGAATGTCCCTTTTGTGTGGACGCGCACACCGTCATGCTGCATGCCCTGGCTGAACACGAGGCGGTCGAGGCTATTTTACAAGGCCGGAGCGATCAAATCAAAAGCCCTGAGGTGCGGGCGATGATCGAGTGGGCCTCGGCCAGTCGCACGCCTGGCTCGCCGCTTTTGCAAATGCCCCCCTTCGACCCGGCTGATGCCCCGGAAATCATCGGTGTGGCGGTGGCCTTTCACTATCTCAATCGTATGGCCAACATTTTTATGGATGGGGTGGTGCTGCCTATCCCCGCTCGCTTGACCGGCTTGAAAAGGGCCATCAACCAATTGAGTGGTTCGCTGCTGAAGGAGTGGATGGCCCCGCTTTCCTCCCCCGGCGAGTCGTTATCCTTCCTGCCTGATGTCTCCTTACCGGCTGATTTGGCCTGGGCTGCCTCAAACCCCTCTGTGGCCGGAGCTTATGCTCGCCTGGCGGCAGCAGTAGAGGCGGCCGGCGAACGGTCACTCCCGACAGTAGTCCGGGCGCTGGTCCAGCAGCAGGTTCAAAACTGGCAAGGGGTAGACCCCGGCCTGAGCCGGCGCTGGCTGGAAGAAGCCATCACCGAGCTGGATGAAACCTATAAACCTGCCGCCCGGCTGGCCTTGTTGACGGCTTTGGCCTCCTATCAGGTTGACGAAGGCATCATCAGGGCTTTTCAGACCCAATATCCGGGCGACGATAAGCTCATTGGGGCTACCGCGTGGGCCAGTTTCACCGCTGCCCGACGAGCTGGCGACTGGCTTCAAGTGGCTGAAACGCAAGCGGTCAGCTATGCCTGACTTGTAACTACTCAGGTGTCATTGCGAGCGAAGCAAAGCAATCCCCAGTTTGGGGTGGGACGCTACGCGGCTTCGGCTTACAGCCTCGCAATGACACAGACTAAGCAGTTATCCTGGCTTTATATAATAACCCACCTTTGCTGGGCAAACCCACCCAGCAAAGGAAATTTTTTCGTCTTTCCCATTAACGGCATTGGACGTATAATTTAAGTATGAATGGCGCTTCACCGGCTTTTATTTTTGAAAATGATCCCTCTCTGCCCGGCCGCCGGCAGCTACGCAGGTTGGTTTACGTATGGAAAGTGATTTACCTGGGGTCGCTTATTGTCACTCTGGGCGCGGTGTTATGGAATACCCCCACCCCCTGGGGCTGGCGCGAGGTTGTGCTCATTGGTCTGGTGTCACTTCAAGTAATTCTCTTCTTTGGCTTCTTTGTAGTGACTTATTATACCCGCCGGTCGCTCACCCAGCCCTGGCTCACGGGTTACTTTTTGCTTAACCTGGGGCTGTGGCTAATTGAATGGCATCTGGAAACCGGCTTCTGGTGGATCATTTGGGTGCAGGTGCTCCAGCTCTATATCTCGCTGCCTTTAAAGGTGGCGGTTCCGGCGACCGGCCTGATTTTTTTGGTGGTGGCCCACTTCGAGAGCGGTCTGGAACAGTTCTTCGGCTCCCCCGTGGGCGTGGTGATTGAGCGGCTTATTCCCTGGCTGATTGTCAGCATCTCTTTTTCATTTATTTCCAGGTTGATCCGAGTCAACCAGGAACGGGCCCACTTAATTGCTGAGCTGCAAGCGGCTCGGCAAGAATTAGAACTGGCTCACCAGCAAGAGGTTGAACTGGTGGCGTTGCGGGAACGGGAACGCCTGGCCCGCGATATGCACGACAGCTTGGGCCATGCCCTGGTAACTTTGTCGGTGCAGTTGGAAGCCGTTCAGCGACTCTATCCGGTCAACCCTGAAGGCGCTTTAAGACAGCTCAACGAACTAAAAACGCTGACCCGGACCAGTATGGAAGCCCTGCGCCACACCCTCACCGGCCTGCGCACGCCGGCATTGAATCATCGTCCTTTAGCTCAAACGCTGGCCGAGCTATGCACAGAAACCGGCCAACGTACCGGCCTGGAAATAAAGTGTCAGGTAGACAAGGAAGTTGACCGGTTGAGTCCGGCCATCACCGAGGCGTTTTGGCGGGTCATTCAGGAGGCGCTGATGAATGTGGAGAAGCACGCTGCCGCTCGCTCTGTCCAAATTGATTTAGTGGTGAAACCGGAAGGTGTCACCTTGCGTGTGGCCGATGATGGGCTGGGCCTGCCCCCCGACTACACCCGCCGGCCCGGTCATTACGGTCTGCAAGGGATGCGTGAACGCATTGAGGGGTTGGGGGGTGTGCTCAGCTTGAGGCGCAACGGCCAGGCCGGCACGCTGATTGAGGCTCATCTGCCCCTGATTGGTCACAATGGCCATCGTGAGGCTGAGGCGTAAGTATGGCTACGATTCGCATCTTGTTGGTTGAAGATCAAACCCTGATGCGTCAGGGTTTAAAAACGATCCTCGATCTTGAGCCGGGGCTAAAAGTCGTCGGCGAGGCCGGCGACGGCGAAATGGGGGTACGGCTGGCTCTGGAACTCCGGCCCGACATCATCTTGATGGACGTCCAGCTGCCGGGGCAGAGCGGCGTCGAAGCGACGGCGGCTATTGGCGCGGCCTGGCCGGAGGCCAAAGTGATTATCCTGACTACCTTTGACCGTGATGATTATGTTTTTCAGGGCATTCGGGCCGGGGCGCTGGGTTACTTACTCAAAGACACCCCCGCCGATACTCTGATTGAAACTATCCGGCGAGTCCATGCCGGCGAAGTTTTTATCCAACCTCAAATTGCTTCGCGCGCCTTGCGTGAGTTGGCCCAGCCCCAAACCAACCCATTGACCCCTCTTTCCGAGCGGGAGCGGGAAGTGCTGGTGTTGCTGGCCCAGGGCAGTTCCAATCGTGAGATTGCCGACAGACTGGTGATTACCGAAGGAACCGTGAAAACCCACGTCTCCAACATCCTGGCCAAATTGCAAGCCGAAAATCGGACTCAGGCTGCTAATATTGCTCGCCGTTATGGATTGGGGCAGGAATAGCTTACACACAAGTCTAACTCAACTCTTTGGGAGGTTTCAATGACTACAATTCAACAAGCAGTTGCCTGGTGGTGTTTTGTGCCGGAAAAGCTGACGCCGGAGCAGTTTGTCCGCGCGGTGGCCGAGGCGGGTTACGTCGCCATTGACCTGCCGCCGCAAGAGTATTGGCCGCTAATCAAGGCGCATGGGTTGGGCATCTCGGCCATTGCCGGCCACCAATCACTGACCGTCGGCCTCAACCGCCGCGACGAGCATGAGCGGATTGAGCGCGAAATACGGACTTCTATTGCGCAGGCTCAGGAATGGAACATCCCCAACCTGATCTGCTTCAGCGGCAACCGGGCCGGCCTCGACGATGCTGCCGGCATCGAATTTACCGCCGCTGGACTGGCTCGCGTCGCCCCGGCTGCCGAAGCGGCCGGGGTGACGCTGGTTTTGGAACTGTTAAACAGCAAGGTGGATCACCCCGATTATCAGGCCGACCATACCGCCTGGGGCTTGCAGGTGTGCGAGTTGGTCGGCTCGCCGCGGGTCAAACTGCTCTACGACATCTACCACATGCAAGTGATGGAAGGCGACATCATCCGCACCATCCAGCAGGCTCATCCTGCAATCAGTCACTACCACACCGCCGGAAATCCGGGCCGTAATGACCTGGACGACGCCCAGGAATTATATTATCCGGCCATTTTGCAGGCCATCCGGGCAACGGGCTACAGCGGCCTCATTGCCCACGAATTTATTCCCAAAGGCGACCCGGTTGCGGCTTTAAAAACCACACTGGATCGCTGTGCCCCCTATCTCTGAGATTTGGGTTACTAGGCCCATGTCATTTCGAGCGACGAAGGAGCGAGAAATCCCCAGGACGCAACACGTAAAAGTAAAGTATCGGGGATTTCTCCCTGCGGTCGAAATGACATGGCTGAGCAGTTACAGGTTTGGTTGATTTATTTTGTCACCGGTATTAGTGAAATAAGACTCAGTGGATCCAATTTTCGAGGACGCGAAGCGGGCACGCCCACGTGCCGAACGGAGCCGCACGAGGGCGTGCTGGCTCCTCAAAATTGGATCTACTGAGACTCAGTAGATCCAATTTTTCACCGTAGCTGGCGCATCCCTATGCGTCAGCGGGTGGCATAGGGATGCCACTACGGGAAATTTGGATCTACTGAGACTATATCACCCTGGCCAATAGAGGCCGCTGGTGCTGATAAGGACGAACACAAACAATGGAATAGGTGATGACATGTGAACACCGTTTTTGCCTTTCCTTGCGCATCGCTTTAAAGCAAATGAGCGAGTTTTGCGCCTCATTCTTGGTAGAAGCCAGCAATTCATTGATTTTTTCGCCAATCTCAAAACCGCCTTCTTCACAATCCGGGTTATGACAGGGTAAGTACTGAGGGTAATTCTCAATGGTACAAATCCGGCGCTCTCGCCACCACAACCGTCGTCCGGATGAATCTAACGGACCATATTCTTGCCATTCAATCGTTATGTAGACTCGTTGTTTTGGATTTAACATCGTTTTCCTTGTCAAGGTAAATGGTTAGCGCATAATGATGGGCAGGTAGACCGGGCCACGGGTGGGATTGGGAGTGGGCGCGGGTATGGGCGTGGGACCCGAGGTATTCACCGTCGTCTCAAAGCGGGCCAGGGCAATGTTGTTGTCGCTGCCGATGAAGGGGTATGGGTCCTGGTCGCCGGTCATGACAATTCTATTGGCCCCCACAAACGCGACCCCTTTGGCGCAGTCCGGGGAACCTACAAAATCGCTATTGAACAGAAGTTGGGGCGGGATCGGGTCGCCGTCGGTGCGCAGCTGCACCCCGGCAAAGTGTCCCTCCAAACAGCCCGCCGCCACTAACTGCCCATCGGCCCGCCAGGCCAGGGCATTGATCCAGTCGTCGCCGCCCAAGCCTGACAGATACTTGCCGGTCGGCCAATTGGTACAGGGCGCACCGGGCGCGCAGGTCGCTTTTAAGCCATTGGGCTGGTACTGCATCAGGGCAAAATCCCGGTAGACGCCGATTTCGCGGTAGCCGCCGGCATAGATAAAGCCATTGGGAGCTAAAGCCAGGGCATTGATCCGATCGCGCCCTCCTATCTGGGTGGTGACAATGCCTTGCGCGGTCGGGCCAAAGCTGGGGTCGAGTGCGCCACTTTCGGTCAAGCGGGCCAGGGCAAAGTCGGTGTCGCCGGGGAACTGGTCGGGGTTGGCCTCGCGGTAGCCGCCCAGGATGATCTTGCGATCGGGCTGGACGAGGACGGCGGTGACCCCATTGCGGCCAGGGAAATCTACATAAGCCTTGCCACCGCCGTTGAAGTTGCCGTCCAGTTGGCCGCTTGCGGTCAAACGCGCTACACCCCAAATGAAACGCGTCCCCTCAATCGGGCCGGCGACCACAATCTTGCCGTCGGGGGCCAGGGCCAGGGTGGTGGCTTTGTCGGCCCGGCCGGCAAAATCCACGTGGGCCACGCCGCCGGCGCCAAAGTTGAGGTCAATGCCGCCGTTGGGCAGGAAGCGGGCCACCATGAAATCCATAGCCGTGTGCTCTTTGTTATAGGCGGTGTAGCCGGCGATGACAATTTTGCCATCGGGTTGGACGGCGACGGCGGTGGCGGCTCGGAACGGGTCGGGGCCGAAGATGAAGGCGCTGCCATTGGCCCCAAAGGAAGTATCGGGCAGGCCGTTGGCTTTGAAGCGAGTGACAAAGGCATCGCCCCTGGTGAATTCGGGGTTGCGCACCTGGCCAGCGACGAGAAAGTCGCCGTTAGGTTGGAGGGCCATACCATTGACCGTTTCCCGGTAGCCGGGTTGATAGTTGGGGGGGAAGGAGAGACCGTGCGCTTGCTGACCGCCGGTGTCAAATGTCGTCCCATCCGGCCACAGCCGGGCCAGGATCAGCCTGGAGTAGCCACTCCAGCCAAAGGCGAGGATGCGGCCATCGGGCAGCAGGGCCAGGTCGGCGCCCACGTCATAGCCGCCGAAATCGAGCCAGGCGACGCCGCCGTTATTGAATGTCGTATCCGGCGCGCCGTTGGAAAGCAGCCGATAGAGGGCAAATTTGCGGTCGCCGTCCGGGGCCTCGTGATAGCCCAGCGCCAGCAGTTTGCCGTCCGGCTGGAGCACCAAATCGAACAAGCTATCGACCGGGATGGTGCGTTTGCCGCCCGAGCCAAACGTTCCATCGAGCTTGCCGGTGGGCAGATAGCGGGCGATGTAACTGGTATCGGGATCATCATCGTAACCGAGCACGACGATCTTGCCATCGGGTTGGAGGGTGACGGCTTGAGCATTTTCATCGTCGCCAAAATCGGTGAATACTTTGCCGTCGCCGTCACCCCCCCGTCGCCGTTACTGGTATCGTCCAGCGTGCCATTGATCTCCAGGCGGGCGAGCCCAAAATCGTAGTGGAGGTCGTCGAGGATGTTGTAGTCAAGTAATGAACCGACCAGAACCAGCTTCCCGTCGTTCTGTAAGGCCATGTTGCGACAGCCCTCCTCGCCGCCGAAGCCAATCGCCGTCTTGCCATCACCGCTAAAGCTGGGGTCGGGGGCGCCGTTGGGAAGGTATCGCGCCACCCCGAAATCGCCATCACCGTCGACTTCGACGCCTCCGCAAACGACGATCTTACCGTCGGGTTGGATCAAAACCGCCTGGGCGCTATCTGCGTCACTGCGAAAGTCGGTGATGGCAAAGCCTCCCCCCACAGGCCCAAATGAGGGGTCTAATTCGCCCGACGCAGTCAAGCGCAGCAGCAGGAAGTCGCTGTTGGAGTCGAAGGAAGTGGCGGTGGTTCGCCCGGCCACGACGATCTTCCCGTCGGGTTGCAGGGCCACATCGGTCGGGTGAAGGACAATCCCGGCTCCCGCCGGGATCTCAACTTTGCCTTCACTGCCGAACGTTCCATCTCGTTGACCGTTGGGCAGGTAGCGGAAGATGACCAGGTTTGGCCCCTTTTGGCCCAGCGTCACAATTTTGCCGTCCGGCTGGAGGGCCATGCCATTCGAGTTATCCCAGTCGGTCACAGACATAGACAGGTCCGTTTCAATGACGATGCCATCGTCGGTGAAGCCGGCGAAGGTGGCGTCCACATCGCCCGGCGCGGCCTGAGCCACCGGGAAGGCCGAGCACAGGAGGGTCAACAGGGCCAGCATGAGCACACTGCACCATAAGTGTTTGAGACTATGAGTAGTTTGTACTCGTGACAAGTTAAGGGTTCAAAGAAAAAGTCAAATCGGGAAAGGAGATAAATCAAGTCGAGAAATCGGTTTAC
>JAKLJP010000043.1 GCA_023151115.1 Anaerolineae bacterium | reverse complement strand
CGCTGGCGCTCGAAATGACATCTCAGGAAACGGATACATTAAATCGTGACGAATTTATGCAATCCTGTACTTAGTTTTAGCCGGGGCTGTCCGGGTTTACAAGGTAGGCGAGAGTGGTCGAGAGATTACGCTTTATCGCATCGAAGAAGATGAAAGCTGTATTCTGACCGCGTCGTGTATTCTCAGCCAGACCCGGTTTCCGGCCTTCGCCGTTACCGAGAGTCCGGTTCGGGTAGTTCTAATTCCGGCCTCAATTTTGCGAGAATGGGTCAAACGGTACGAAGTGTGGCGGGACTATGTATTTGAGCTGATGTCGAAACGGCTGGCAACCGTCATCGCCACCGTCGAGGAGGTCGCTTTTCGGCGGGTAGATGCGCGGATTGCCGAATTTGTGGCTAATCTGGCCGAGGAAAACCAAGAAGTCAAAATAACCCATCAAGAGATTGCTTTTGAGCTAGGTACCGCCAGAGAGGTTGTCAGCCGCATCCTGAAGGATTTTGAGCGAGAAAACCTTATCGCTTTGTCCAGAGGGTCAATTGTGATTCAAAACAAGCCAGCCCTGCTTGAAAAAGCTAGGCTGTTGTAGTTATGTGATATAGTCACATACTTTTGCCGCTCTTTTTGTTATGATGGGGGTAACTTAATCATTCAAACCAAAATAACAAAAGGAGATTTTTATCATGAAATGCAATGTTGGCAAGGTTGACCGGGTGATTCGGGTGGTGATTGGGCTGGCTTTCCTGCTGGGCGGACTCTACTTTGGTAGCTGGTGGGGCGCTATCGGGCTGGTGCCGCTGCTCACGGCGGCTATCGGCTGGTGTCCGCTTTACTCACCTTTTGGCTTGTCCACCTGTTCGATTGAAAATAAATAGCCACTCCGGTTCCACTTTTTTCAAGAGTCTGAAGGTCTTTTTAACCTTCAGGCTCTAAGGGCTTATCCGAAAAAGGGTAGGTTGGTATCCCCATGCCAGCCGATGACGCATCGGGATGCGTCACCTATGGGGTTATTCGGATAGGCTCTAAACCGCAGAATGGTCTCTACAAGAAGCGGACCGGATGTGATTTTGTAAGAGAATGGAAAGTGTGATTAAATAGAGGGATGTCTAAACATCCAATCACATCCTATCTTTCCCGCCCCCACATTTGGCCTCTGTTCCTCCTGCTGGCAACCCAGGTTTTGATCTTCTCCTCTGTTTCTCCCAATTTACGCTACCTTGCTTCATTAATTTCTCTAGCCTTTTTGCCTGGTTGGGTCTGGCTGCGTATTTTTTTTACTCATCCATTATGTCAAAACGAGTCCCAAGCATCACCTCTATTTGACCTGCTTGAACACCTCACCCTGGCCATTGGCCTCTCTCTGGCTTTAACCATCTTTAGCGCAATGTTTGCCGTTTACCTGCCCGGCCCCCTTGATTTATGGCGATTGCTTTTTATCGTCAACCTCATTATCCTCGCCGGATTAGCCATTATCTGGTGGCAACAACGCTCCTCTGCTCCTCCGCTCCCCTGCACCCCTGCACCCCTGCCACTTTATACTATCCTGATTCTCATGGCCCTTGTCTTCCTGGCTGCCGCTCTGCGCCTGCCTCGCCTGGGTTACGCCGAATTTCACGAAGACGAAGCCGAAGCCCTGATGTTAGGGGTGCGCCTGATGCAGGGCGAAGATTACGCCTTATTTTTGCACCGTAAAGGCCCGGCCCAAATGCTCGTTCCCCTGGCCTTCTGGCTGCTGACCGGCCAAATCACCGAAGCGATGGCCCGTTTCCCTTTTGCCCTCAGCAGTCTTCTCAGCGTGGCCACACTCTTTTTCATCGGGCGCAGATGGTTCGGTTGGCAAGCAGGCGTGTTGGCTGCGCTGTTTTGGGCTGTCAATGGTTACACTATTGCTTTTGGGCGTATGATGCAGTATCAGGCGTTGATTTTTTTTCTGGGACCACTGGCTTTGTACTGCCTGTATCTGGCCGGGAGGGAAGGTTGGAAAGTTGGAAGGTTGGAAAGTTGGAAGGTTGGAAAGTTGGAAGGTTGGAAGAGTGGAAGGTGGTTAATTTTGGGAGCTTTGCTGCTGGCAGCGTGTCTGTTGGCGCATTTTGACGCGCTGCTGTTGCTCCCGGCAGCCGGGTATTTGGGCTGGGTAGCGATGAAACGAGGAAACGAGGAGGCGAGGAGGCGAGGAGGCGAGGAGAGTGCTTCTCCCCTGCCTCCCCGCTCCTCTGCCCCCCTGCTTCTTGCTCTCACCCTGTTTCTCGGCCTGCTGGCCGCTTTTTATATTCCCTACCTGCTTGACCCTGAATTTCAGAATACGGCCAATTATCTGACCGAGTCGCGGGTAAAGCCGGGGCTGCTGTACAACAACCTGAATTTGCTGCGCCGGCTTGACAGCGATTACAGTTCACGCTTCTATTTGCCGCTTTTGGCGTTGGGACTGCTGGGTTTTATTATCTGGCCCGGCCTGACCCGTCAAAAATGGCTCAGCACCCTGGCTACCACCGAGGCCAAAGCCGCCTGGTTAATGTTTGGAGCGGGCTTTGTCGGCTACGGGTTTCTGGTGGACGACCCGCGCACCCATCTTTATATCATGTATCCAGGGGCGGTGCTGCTGGCGGGAACAGGCTGGGCAGGAGGGTTGGAAGGTTGGAAGGTTGGAAGGTTGGAAGGTTCGTTCTTCTCTCTTTCTAACCTGCGAGCCTTGTTACTAATTGTGGTAGGAGGGTTGGTTTTAATTTCTATTGTGCTCTATGAAGCAATAATCTTCCTACTTCCAGAGTCAACTCTGGGCCGTGTGCGCCAACAGTGGGACAGTTCCAACTGGGCGGCAGTTTATCATGAATTACCCAAAGAACGAGAGTATTTTGGCTATCCGAAACGGGAAGGTTGGAAGGCAATAGGAGCGCTGCGAGCGCAGGGTCTGTTCCCCGGCGACTTTCGCAGCATCAATGAGGATTTTGTCATTCCGATTTGGTACAACTACGGCCAGGCTCGCTCCTGCTACGACACGCCGCAGCAGTTTTTTGCCCGCACGCCCGGCTATGATTTCTACATCCCAGAACAGAACATCGCCGCCTACCACGAAACCGGCTGGATTGAGCGAGAAGGCGAGATACGGCTGCGAGTCTTTTCGGCTGGAAGCGTAGAAGAGACGCCTGCGCCCGTTTACACCCTCGAAACGTTGGAACCGGTCTTTGACGCCCTGGCAACCCCGCAGCATTTTATCCAACAAGCGGAGCCCTCACAGCCGGTTATGACTCAATTCGGCCCGGCCATTCAATTTTTGGGCTATGATTTGCCCGCGGCCACCGTCGCGCCGGGCGAAACTCTTTATGTCAATCTATATTGGCAGGCGGTGCAGCCTCCCCGTGACAACTATCGCGCCTTTGTCCACCTGACCGATGGGACCAATCTGTGGGGCCAGCAGGACGACAATCCGGCCTGCCGCTTGCCCACCTCCATCTGGCGAGCGGGGCAGCGTGGTCTGGGTCAATTTCGCTTGCCGGTCAAAGCGGAGACGCCGCCGGGACGTTATCCTTTAATTATTGGTTTATACCAGGCCGATAGCCTGGAACGGCTTAAAATTGTGGCCGGGGCCGGAAAAATTGGCGACGACTTTTTGTGGCTGGGGGATGTAGAGGTAGTAAAAAATCAATGATTCATCATTCGCTCATTCCTGTCTGACGGCTTCCTTTATTTCAACAGCCCCAATTTCCACAAAATCCTGGCCGGTTGCGGTGGACAGCCGGGTGAGAGTCGCCGGGTTGTACCAACCGGCAATCAGGCGATACGTTCCGGGCGGCGCGTCAGGGCTGACCTGAAACGCATAATCGTCGGCAACCGGCTGGCCAGGCGACCACCAGGATAAGCTGTACCAGCCGCCTTTGGGCTGGTTATCCCGCTGGCCCCACACCTGCCCATCCGGGCCGAGGAGTTGGGTAAAGACGGTCAAATCGGTCTCAACCGCCTGTTCCGTTTGCCAAACAAGGCTGAAACGCAGCCAGTCTCCCGCCGCCACTTGCGACTGGCTAAGCTGCTTCCCCACCAGCCGGATGGTTTCTCCGAATACGGCCCCATCCGGCTCAGCCGTGTATCCGGTCGGCGGGGCAGGCTGGATGACCAACGGCAACGGTGGAATCTGGTTGGTGGGAATGGTAACGCCCTCGGCGGTAACGGGCAGCCGTTCCGCACCTTCGACGGTGCGGACATAAACGCGCAAACCGTAGCGCCCCGCCGGCAGCGAGCCGGGCAGCGGTAGGGCGCGGATATCTATACTTTCTCCAACCTCAGCGGCCAACCAGGGCTGAGCGGTATCTTCAAACACCAGCCGGCCAAAAGGGTCCAGAAGCTGCGCCACAGCCGAGTCGTCAGACTGGCCGCCGCTCCACTCTAAGGCCAGCCTGAGTGTACTACAACTGGTTGCGTTTTCCAAACCCACGCGGATGGCTGCCAACTGCGGCCCGTCCATAAATTGCAGCCCAAGCGGCTGCCACTCCCCGGTTTCCGTTGGGGCGAGGGGCGCGGCGGCTTCGGGGGAGGGACTGTCGGCAGAGATTTGCCGGTCGAGGGCAGCCAGCCAGGCCCCGGTGAGAGGTGTTTCAACCCGCAGCGGAACAATGACGGACTGGCTTTCACCGGCAGGGGTGATAAGAGGCTCGGTAAAATTTTTACTGGTTCCATCGGCAAAGGTAAGCCGGCTCGTCCGCCCGACATCGGCCACAAAAGCGGCCTGACCGTCATTTTGATAAGTGACCTTCATCGCCTGGGGCCAGCCATCCAGTTCGGCGGTGGGAGTCAGGGTGACGGCTATATCATCAGGGCTTGACGAGCAAGTAGGGTCAGCCACTTGCAAAATAAGCGCGTTGTCTACTTGATTGATTTGACTGAAGGCGGGCAAATAAGCGGGCAAATCGGCCAAAAGCTGCTGCCAATCCTCCGGCTTGTAACGGTCAGAGTGAAGAATGACATAATCAATACCCAATTGTTGGACCGCATCCACCGAGCGCGGGTCGGGGAAGGTGGCCCACCAACGACGCATGTCGCGATAAATGGGCGGGGTGTAGCCGGTGCCGCCGTTGGCTAATTGCCGCCAGTGGTGAGAAGAATAATACTCATACAAAAATTCCGACGCGCCGCCGTAGGGTAGTTCCAGCACCACGCTTTCGGCGGGTGTTTGGCGGCGCAGCCAGTTGTACACCGGCGGGATGGTTGACCCGGCTGGAAATTCTGGCCCGACGAGCGGCGCGGACCAGGCTTCGAGGAGGAGGAAGGGGAGGAGGAGAGGCGTGAGGCGTCCCACGGGGAGGCTTCGCACTGATGAGTGATGAGTGATGCGTGATGCGGGAGGTGTGATACGTAAAAGGGTAGCAGTACCCCAACCAGCCAGGGCGGTGAGGGCGACGGCGACCATGATGCCAAAACGGCCCGGTACGCGGATGCCTTGAAAGAGGGGCAGGTGCTCGTACAGCCAGGGGTAGGGGGAGTATTTGAGCAGGGGGGCCAGGGTGGGCCCGAGCGCGGCTTCGTTGAGGCCAAAGGAGAGGAGGAGGAAGAGGAGGATAGAGGATAGAAGATAGAGGATAGAAGATGGAGGATGGAGATTGGAGATTGGAGATTTTGGAGGAGAGGCAGAGGCGGAACTGGATATTTTGCGGCTGAAGAGAGGGGTCAGCAAGCCGATTAAAGCCAGGACCAAACCAGCCAGACCAAAAGGCATTAAGGGTTGAATTTGATGGTTTTCGGCGGGCCAGTGGTTAAAGGTCCAGCCGTATAGGAAGTTGTGGGGAATGGTGGTGAGGTAGTCGGTGAGGGTGGCGCTGTAAATGCGGACTTCGCCGGGGGTGCGGACGGCCCCCATCACATCGCTAAAGTGGAGATACATGCGCCAGATAGGCCAGTTCAAAAGGAGGGTCGCCAGGATCGAGAGGGCGGCGGCGATAAATAAACCACCTCGCCAGCGGACTCGCCCGAACAGGGTATAAACCAGGGCCAGCAGGGCGCAGGCCAGGGTTAAACTTAGCCCAAAGTGAAAGCCGGACAACATCTGGAAGTTAAAAAACAAGCCAAACAGCAGCGGGTAACGCCAACCGGTCCGGGTCAGGGTCCAATGCAGGGCCAGCAAGGTCAGGGGAAGCCACTGCGTAACCAGCAGTTCCAGGTGGTTAAGCTGGCCGAAGCGGTGGGGTGAAAAGGTAAACAAAAGGCCCGCGACAAGGCCGGCCCAGCGCTGGCCTGTCCAGGCGGTGACCAACAAATACATCGCATATCCTGACAGCCAGAAGGTCAGCAAGCCTGATACATTGAGTCCCCATAAGTGGCTGTCAGTGATGAGCAGCAAAGGGAGCGCCAGAGCCGAGAGAAACAAAAAATGCTCGCTGTAGGCCAGGGTGAGAGGAAAGGGGTAGAAGATATTGGTATTGAAGATGTTGGCAATAGCCGCCGGCCCGCTCAGAAAGGCCCGTGCATTCCACTGCATGCGCCAGGCGTTGAGCAGCGGGTCGGTGGGTTCGGGGACCATGTGGGTCAGGTTGAGCGAGAGCGGGTAGAGCATGACCAGGGTGAGCAAAAAAAAGAGGCCAAGGATGGCCCACTCTCTAAAAGGAAACGGGAGGCGTGAAGTTTTATGAGGGATCAAAGTTATGTCACCTCAGCTTCATCTACTAAACGTTTCCATAATTCATCAACCTTTAACTTTTTAGTCCACTGTTCCAAATAACCTACATCTAATCGTTCAAATTGAATCTCATAAATCCGTAAAGCGTCAGTAAATTGTTTTTCACTTCCCCCAGCTAATTTGGCCCACCGCAATTTAGCCAAAATAGTATCCTCTGGGCTTGAAACCTGCAAATCGAAATTCATAAACGACTCAACATACCGTCGAGAAAAACGAGACTGGTCAAAAGGTTCACGAGTCAATATCCAAAAATCAATCTTATCGCCAGTGGTGATGTCAATGAGATTGAACATGCTCTGTTGATTAATGGCTTCCAAAATAGCCTCTTCATCCAGGTAAAAGTCAGGCGGCGGAAAAGCGCGAGCTAATTTTGAGGCCGCTGACGGCTGGATGTTAATGAGGATATCTATATCGTGAGTGGAACGCGGTTCTCCTTGCAGGCTAGACACAATCGAGCCGGTAATCATATACTCGATTGCACCGGCTTCAAGAACTTGGATAACCTTTTTCAATAATTCCGGTTGTGACATTTTTCCAGCCGGCGCAAAAGCAATTCTTTGAACTCTGCCTCTGATAAATCAGGAAACCGCCGCCGCAGGCCATGAATAAAAAGCTGCCGGGAAAACTCCGATAGCTCAAAGGCTTTAGCCAGCCGTTGTTCCGGGGTCATGCGGCGCAAAGTTTGAAGATATAGTTTATGGTTGGGGCGTGGTTTGATATCCATTTCAAGTTAGCCAACGCGATTGTAAATGGTCAATAATCAATTGTCAATTGCTAACGGTCAACTGCCCCAACACCACCGTATCCCCCGGCGATTGGCCCGTCAGGTTGTCCCAAATGGGGAGACGCTGCAAAGTGTTGGGGTCGTACAGGCCGAAAACAATCTGGTAGTTGCCGGGAGGGGTGGCGGGGTCAACCGGCAGGCGAAACTGGCGCGATGAATGTTGGCCGGGGCGCATTTCGGTGGTCAGCAGGCGGCAGGCCGGGTCGTCGTCATGCTGGCCCCAGCGAGTATCATTCGGCCCGACGAGGTGAACAAAGCCGCGATAGCGCAGTTCCATGGGGGCCAGGCTTTCCCAATAAACTGTGACCGGCAGCAAATCGCCGCTATGGGCGACCGTTTGAGGCACATCGTAACCGCGTAATAACAATTTATCGCCAAAGTTGAGCGAGGCCGGCTGGCTAATCATTTCATCCTGGGCCATGCGGGCCGGCGTCGTCAGCCGGTCGAAAGGGTGACGGTAGGCTTCCACATCCAATAATTTCGGCTCACCCGCCGGAGCGTTTTTCTGGTAGAGATGCAGCATCGGCTCCCGGTCTACCAGGACGACGTGGGTGAGTGTATAGCCCTGCCCCGGCAGCGCCTGCTCCTCCTCCGGCCAACCTTTCCAGTCACGGCGGACCCAGTAATTTTGGGGGTCATCGTAGCAAGAGCGTGGTGTTTGCAGGGTGTACCAGATGGGCACGGCAAAAGACTCGTTGATGCTGCGAAAATCGCCGGAGAGGCCGCCGCTGGCCCATTGATAACCCACCGCCTTCCAGCCGGCCAGCCGAGGGTTGGAAATAGCCCGGCGCGGGCGAGGGATGTCGCCATAAAGCCAGTTGTAAATGGAGTTGGGATTATTGACCGAGTCAAGCTTGGCCTGCCAGTATGTTGTCACCAGGGCATCGAAGGAGAGGTATTGGTAAAAGAGGATGAGGGGAACGGCGAGAGTCAGGTAGATAACAATAGCACCCCGCAGTAGACGGTAGACGGTAGACGGTAGACGGGGGGAAGGAGCTTGTGCCCCGTCTACTGTCTGCTGTCTACCGTCTACCGACAAATAATTCCACAAATCAACCAGGGCCAGCGCCGCCAGCAGCGCCCAGCCGGTGTAGGCAATTTGAATGTGGTTGGAGGCATCTTTAGCCAGAAAGACCAGCGCGCCCAGCGGCAGGCTGAACCAGAGAAAGATGGTTTTGAGCTCAATGCTGGTGCGCGGCAGCAGCATAAAAGCCATGCTGAGCAAAGCGTAAGGCACAAAAGCCAGGTTGATATTGGCGATAATCCAGGCATCGGGGACAATCACAGTAGTGATAATCGCGCCGCTCAATCCGACCAGCAGCCCCCAACCGCGCCAGCCCCACTGGGCAAAGTGACGGCCAAGCAGCCAGACCAGCAGCGCTACCAGCACCGGGGCGTGATAGTAGGTGGTGTAAAGGGCATCCTCGACAAAAATGTTCCAGACCAGGTTGTATAGCAGCGCCTCGCCGACGCGCTCGCTGGCAAAATATTGGTAGACCAGGCCAATTTCCGGGTCGGCCAGATAGGGCACATAAAACAGAGCGGTCAAACCGGCAAAAATCAGCCCGGCCGCCGCCAGCCAAGGCCACTGCCGCCGCCAGGTCTCCGGTTCTGCCCTCAGTTTGTGCCAGATCAGGTAGCCAAAAACGGGCAGATAGAGCAGCACATTGGGATGAGCAATCAGACTAACGGCCAGCGTTAAAGCAGTGAAAAATAAAAAACTAAAGCGGTTCTCTCGATAGTAGCGATAAGCAAACCAGACCGCCAGCGCCCCCCAAAAGACAATCAGGGCGCGGTTTTCGACGTGGCGGGCCAGGGCCACAAAAAAGCCGTTCACGCCGACAAACCCCGCCGCCAGCAGCCCCACCGAGTCCCGTCCGCCGCTCATACGCCGGCCCAGGGCAAACATCAGTGGAACCAGCAGGATGGCCGTAATGACAAAAGGCGTGCGGGCAATCCCTTCGTTGACCCAGCCGTTGAGATACCACAACGCCGCCGGCAGCAGCCAATGAATCGGCCCCTTGCTGTCGAGAAACGGCGCATACTCTTCGCCCTTGTAAGCCCGCACAATGAGCCGCATATTTTCCAGCTCATCTTCGTGAAATTCGGCGTAGCCCAGACGGGCGATGCGGGTGAAGGCAGCGACGGCTACAATGACTAACAGGATCAAAAGGGTTTTAAATGGGAGATGGGAGATTAGAGATTGAAGATTAGAGATTGGAGATTGGAGATTGGAGATTAATGATTCGCTCGGTATCTTGGCTATTCGCCATTCTTGATTCGCCATTCGCCACGCGAAGCCGGTTAAGGTGGCGAGGTTAAGTGCAATCAAATTAGGCGTTTCGGTGAAAGGGCCGGGTAGGAGTAGGGCAATGAGCAAAACCAGGGCGGACAGCACCGACGAGAGGCCAATCACCAAAACGATCCGTTCCACCAAGTCGTCGGTGTGCAGCCAGTTCAGGGCTAATAACCAAGCCCAGCCGGGCAGAACAAACGTCAGGGCCAGGGCTGCCGGGAAACGCAGCCAGGTCCAATCCAGATTGCTGTATAAAACAACGGCGTTGCTCAGCAGCAAGGCCAGGAATAAGCCGAAGGAGGTTTTGGACATGTCAGGGAGTAGGGAGTAGGGGCCGGAGGCCGGGGGTCGGAGGCCGGGAGCCTACAGCTCTGGGTAAGATAAACATAGTCTGGCTGACGTCCGACACCTGACACCCAACCCCTGACCCCTGACCCCTGACCCCCATCATGGCTGTTCCACCGCCTGAATCCGGGTGAGCCAGGCGCGATTATCGGAAATGGGTGAATTTTGGCTGGTGGCGGGGAGACGCTGGCCGGTCAGGGAGTCGTACATGCCCACAAAAATATCATATTTCCAGGGTGGCGCGTCTTTGGCCAGGGGGACCTGGTAATGATCCTCGATGATCTCGCCGGGCAGCCAACCGCTGGTGGGCGCAGCTCCTCCGGCGGGAACGCTATCCCACTGCCCGCGAATCACCTGGTCTGGCCCAACCGCGTGGACAAAGACAGTGTAGTTCGAGGTCGCCGGGCGCAGGCTGCGCCAGTAGAGGGTCAGCCCAAAGGATTCTTCGGGGGCAACGGTCTGATCGAGCAGTTTGTAGCCAACCAATTCGATCTCATCGTTGAGAAAGGCGGACACCGGCGTTACGCCGGAGGGCAGTTCAAAGTTTCGTTCTTGCGGCTTGACTTTCACCTGGGCCAGGGTAACGGCCGGGCCAACCGGCTCGCCGGTATCAGGGTCGAGCACGCTGACCTGGAGCGGATAATCACTGGCCGGGGCCGCCGCCGGGACACGGAAGCGATAAGCCGCGCCCACCACTTCGGAGCGCCGCCACTCCGAAGGGCGATAGACCTGAGATAAAGGCGGTTCGGCCACCACATATTTTTTACGGTCGGTGGCGATAAAAGAAAATTCCACCCGGTAATCTTTAATCAACGGTTGGACAGCCTGCCAGAAGATTTTACCCTCAATCTCTGCGCCCGGCGACAGCTCACTATCGGCATAATCATGCCCCACCAGGGTCAGGTCCGCATTGATCGGCGTCGAAACAGAGGGTTTTAGGGTAAGTTCAGCCGGTTGAGGTATTTTTTGAGGCGGGGTCAGGGTGAGTTGGCCGATATTTTTAGCCAGGCCGTAGCTTTGGCCGGTCACAAAATCATACATCCCGACTTCGAGGTGATACGTGCCGGGAGGAGTCGCCGGATCAATAGGCAGCTTATACTCGTCGCGGATAAAGTAGCCAGCGCGCCAGCGGTCGGGCCGCCATAGACCGGCCAGAATCAGCCGGTCAATCTGGCCCCAGCCGTGCCCCTGCTCGTCCACCAGCCGGATATAAATATTTTGTTCGCCGTTGATCTGGGCCAGCGTCTCCCAATACAAGGTGACAGGCAGCCCCGGTATTTTTTGACCATAAAAGTAGGGCCAATCCTCGGCCTGGGGGCCGGCGGCAAAAAGATCGGCGGGCATGCTGGTTTGCGGCACGCTCAAACCGATGAGGCGCGCGCCGCCGCCGAGGATGACCCCAGCCGGGAAGGTGTAGTTTTCGGGGGGCGTCTGGCTGATAATTGGCCCCGGATAGATCCAGGCATACTCGATGCCGCCCAACTTGACCACCTGAACCGGTTCGCGTTGGCGAAAATAGGCCAAAATTTCCCGGCTGGGAAAACCACGTTGAACCTGATTGATGTAAAACACGGTGTAATCGCCGGTTAAGGCCGAGCTTTGATCAGACAGGTCAAAGGTGGGACCGTTATAATAAGGCCCAAATTGATTACTGTACCAGGCAGCCACCTGGGGCGGGTTTTGCTTGTTTGTATTGTTCAAATAGCGCGCGGCCACATCCAGGCCCTCGCCCCAACCGACATTAAGCCAGTAGGGGGCCGTTGCGCCGCCGCCCAATAGCGGGTTGTAATAGGCCAGATAATAGGGGTGATACAGCAGGACCGTTCCCGCTTGCAAAAAAATGACCAGCCCCACCAACCCTGTAGCCGTAACTTTGAACCGATTGAATAGACCCGGCAGGCGGCGCTTGAACCATGTCGCCAGCCAATACAACGCCAGCGCAGCCAGTAGCGCCGCCGCAAAGTAGACCGGCAAAATATAGCGATCACCTCGCCGGGATACCAGCGATACTGGAGCAATAAAGAAGGCGATATAGGCGACCAGCCCCAACGCCAGCGGCAGCATTTGAGCCGTCCAGGTTTCGATTTTGCGCCAGCGGGCGATTAATCCACCTCCAATCAAGCCCAAACCGGCCACCACCCCCACCGAAACCAGGGGAGTGAGATGGTAAGGAAAGACCAGGAGATAATAGAAAGGATTTTGATCGCTTTCCTGATCGCCCCAAAAATGGCCGGTGGTCGGGTGGAGCGAGTTATTGGCGTTCTGAATATTCTCGATGATCCATTCCAGCGCGAACGCGGGTCGCCGCCACATCGCCGGCCACAGGGTGAAAAAGGCGACCAGAGCGATCAGTCCCCACCCCAGCAGGGCGATGCCCAGCCTTTTCCAGCGCACCGCTCGCGGCGTGCCGGGCGGGGGAAACAGAGCGTAAAACAGACCGGCGACTAGCAGAATGGGGCCAAGCAGCGCCGCCGGCGTTTTGCTCAAGGCGGCCAACCCACCCAACAAACCGGAGAGAAAAAGCCAGCGCCAGCTTCCTCGCTCCAGATAAAGCAAGAAAGCCAAAAATGAGAGAAACATAAAATAGGCCAGGGGCGCATCCACATGAATCACGCGGGTGTGAGCCAAAATGAAAGGCTCAAAGGCAATAATCAGCGTTCCCAGGATGGCCAGGCGTTCACCCAGCAGCCGCCGGCCAAGGAAATAAATCCCCAAAATAGCGATTGAGGCCACCAGAGCCAGCGGGAAGCGGACCCAGTAGATAAAATCAAGGGGGTAGGCAAAGGCTTTGTAATTGGCAGTTACCTGGTTGAGCGTGGGCATCAAACTATCATGCACCCAGGGGAGGGGCAGCCAACCCTGGTAATGAAACCAATAACGCAGGCCGACGCCCATCGCCCCCAAAACTAGCGTGGGGATGCCCGGATAGCCCAAGACAAGCGCGCTGCCCCACCTGCCTCGCAGCACCGATTTAAGAAAGACGGTCGAAAACATCATTTGGTCGTCTTCATCGGCGGTGAGGAAGACATCCAGACCCACAACACGGGGGATAAAGATAACCAAAAACAAGCCCAGCGGAATAGCCAGTTGCAGCCAGCGCCGGTCAATATTTATTCCGGCCAGAGTCAAACTGCGAGGCCGGGGAGAAGATTTTTCGATGAGTATGTCCATACAGAAAATTAGAGATCAGGGTGTCATATCATTTCGAGCGACGAAGAGGCAAGAAATCCCCAAGACACAACACATAAGAGCAAGACGCCGAGGATTTCTCCCTGCGGTCGAAATGACATGGCTGAGCAGTTACCTTTTTTTACTCTATCCTGACTGTCGTTAAAGTAACAAAATCGCTCCCATCGGAGGCGCGTAGACGCTCCAACGTTTCCAGGCGATACATGCCGGTAATCAAGGTATAATCGCCCGGCGACAGATCGGCGGGCAGAGGTAGCTGCACCATGTCGGTGACAATTTCGCCGGCAGGCCACTGGCTGGTAGGAAAATAGCCGCTCAGCGGTTGACTGTCCCAACTGGCCGCCAACGCCCCCTGGCTGTTCAGCAGTTGGGTGAAGATGGTATAATCTTCAGTTAAGGCTGTATCCGTTTGCCAATAAACTTTCAAATTTAAAGTGGAACCTGCTTTAGCTTTGTCCTCGATTTGATAGCCGCGCAGCATCACCGAGTCGCCCAGGCGAACTTGCCGCTCGTTAGGAATGGTCTCATCCGGCGCAAGCCGCCGCCCAAAATAAATAATATGGTCATTATCCCAAACGCGCTGCGCTAAATAATTAGCCTGAACCCAGGCCAGATATTCCGGCAGCCAGGGCAGGCGTAAACTCCACTGGACCACGACCGGGGCTTGAAACTGCTCCGTTAATTGAATCATTCGCTCTGATGTTTGCCGCCCGGCTTTGATGGCCACCAGGGCCACGTCCCCCAGCGGCGGCGGGGTGCGCCGGTCGGCCATAAAAATGAGCAGTTGGCTGTCGCCCATCACAAAATCAGCGGGGGCGGAGACAGCCCGAAGCAGTTTTAACGCCTCGGCCTCGCGCCCGCCGGTCACAATCGCTGCTGTAGACTGATTGGCCGCAATCATCGCCGGCAGGTTGAAAGCAGCAATAATGATAAAAATAACGCCAACAATAGGAGGCCAGTGACCGGAGACCGGAGACCCATTCGACAGGCTCAGGGCAGGCCGGAGACCGGAATCCTCTGAACCCTGAACCCTGAACCCTAACCCCTGACTCACCAACTCTGCCCCCAACAAGATTAACGGCGGCAGCAGCACGATAAAGTGATGCGGAAAGAGCGGCGTATGCCAGTAGAGCATGACTATTCCGGCTATTAACCAAACCAGCCAGATAAACGGATAAAGCAGCGATGAGGCGATGAGGCGATGAGGCGAGAATTCCCTCCCCTGCTCCCCTGCCCCTCTGCTCCCCTGCTCCTTTTCCAGCCACACTCGCCAAACTGCCGCCATTATACCCCCAAATGCCAGTAACCAAAATCCCCAATGGCTGTTGAAAAACAGCTTGAACTGATCCCAGGTTTCAACCGTCGAGCCGGGGATAGCGGCCCGTAAGTCATTGCGGAAACGGACAAGTTGATCGTAGAGGGCTGCCGGATCGTATAGAAGCAGCACAGCAGCGAGGGGGATGATGAGGCCCAGACTCCACCAGAGGAGACGACCGCTGACCACCGACCACTGACCGCCCATCACTGACTTCTGATTACTGATTACTAATAACAATCCTATGGGCGCAGCCACAAAGGGATTGAGCGGTTTGACGATAAAACTGAGTCCCAAAGCCAGACCGGAAGCAACCAGCCAGATTTTACGCTTCTGCTCCAAATAGCCAAACATCAAGGCAACCGAAACGACGGCCAGGGCCGTGGCCGGAACTTCGGCCATGACCAGCCGGGAAAAGGTGAAGCTGAGCGGGGATAGACTGATGAGGAGCAGGGCGGTCAAGGCTGCTGCCCAGCCGCCTGAGCGATAGGCCAGCCAGCTCAGGGCCAGGGCCAACAAGCCGAAACTGGGCAGAATGGCCCAACGGCCTACCTGAAGCGTCGGCCCGGCCAGCCGAAAAGCCAATGCCACCGTTTCCAAAAACAGGGGCGATTGCACCGCATAGGTCTGGCTATAGAGGGGATAGCCATCCACGGCCAGCTTGGCCCACATCACGTGCGCCCCTTCATCGTTGGACAGGCCAAAGGCATCCAGGTTTTGAGCGCGCCAGGCAAAGGCCAGGCTGAGGATGAGCAGCCAGAGCAGAGGCCGGATTTTGGATTTCGCCCCTTCGGGCGCGTCGGAAGCGACGAGATTTTGGATTTTAGATTTTGGATTTATACGTTCAGACAATCCTACCACTATACACCCGATTACCTAGGAATAAAAACTCAGTAGATCCAAATTTCCTGTAGGGTGGCATCCCTATGCCGCCCGCTGACGCATACGGATGCGCCAGCTACGGTGAAAAATTGGATCTACTGAAACTGAATTTCTCACTTGAATTGAGTATCCATTAAAATTTCAAGGTGATCTCCCCCCTCCACAAAATTAAGACGAATGCCGGTATCAGGCTGATAAAGGCCAATGTGCAGCGAGTAATTCCCCGCCGGGCGCTCCGGTGGGAGTGACAGGGTAACAGTCTCGACGACGACTTCGCCGGACTGCCAGAGGGAAGTGGGATACTGGCCCCGGTCGGGAGCGGAATCGTTTTGGCCGTAAATTTGCCCATCCGGGCCGATGAGTTGGACAAAACGAATCAGGTTGGGTGGAGGGGTGAGGGCTTGCCAATAAAGTGTGATGTGGAGATTCGAGATTCGAGATTCGAGATTATAACCCAACAATTTGATTTGGTTAGCGAAGTTGGCCTGGAGTGGGTGGGGCGGGTTGGACAGGGTGAATTGGCGCGGGATAGGTCCGCCCCCCGGCATCCCCCAACTGTGTTCAATTCGAGCCAGTTCGACCAACATACCGTCCGCAGGGAGGCGGACGGCGAAATCGGGGGGCTGGCTGAAATTGGGCCGGTAGCGGCGGCTGATGTCCCAGGGGTCGCTGCCGTTGACCAGGCCCAGGGCCAGCCGGTAGGCAGCAGTGTCGCGGGTGTACCAGGGCAGGGTGTTAAAACGAACACGCACGGTTTGACCCGCCGGCCACTCCACCGGCGGAAACCAGACCAGGACGGGTTGGAGGTCGGTGGTTGCGCCCACCGGCTGTCCTTCGGCGTCGAGCAGGTAGAGCACCGGCTGTAGTTCCGGCAGCGCGGCCAACGATTGCAGCGGTTCCAAATCAACGCTGACCTGCACTTCTTCCTGCCGGTTGAAATGCAGGGAATAACCGCGCAGCCGAATCACCTCGCTAAAGTCAACGGTGAGAGGGAATTGGGGGTTGGGGGTTGGGGGTTGGGGGTTGGGGGTTGGGGAATTTGATTCCTCGGTCTCCGGTCTCCGGTCCCCGGTCAAGGGTTGCAAGCGCAGGATACCATCCTCAGCGAAAGTAATTTGATAATTCCCGCTTTCGAGCAAGGTTTGACGCAAAAATTGATGCAACCCACCAATATTCTCAAAAGCGGTGACGTCGAGCAAAATCTCCTCGGCTTTGACAGGCGCGGGAAAGTGAGGATCGGTGAAGTAGGCAAAATCACTATAGATGATGGGGCGATGGGTCAGATGAGGGGCCAAGTTGGATTGGGTAAACAGCGGCGCATCGGGGGGCAGGGTAGACAACAAGGCTTCCAACCGCTGCTGGTGAGTTGTCACTTCAGGCCAGACAAAAGGTCGAGCCAGGGGGGTGAAACCTCGATAGTAGTGGTAGATGATGGAGAAGACGAGAAACAAAGAGAAGAGAAGAATGGCGAATGAGCGAATGGCGAAAAATTGTTCGCCCATTCGCCCATTCACCCATTCACTGATGCGCCGGATGCCGTAGATGGCGGAAATAAACAGAAACGGGGCTAGGGGTGCGCCATAGTGAAAATCTTCCAGCCGCCAGGTGAAGGGATTGTCGCTGAGCAGGTTGACGGCCAGGGTGGGCAGCATGGGTAACAAGGTCAGTGGGCTAAAGAGGGCCAGAAATGCAGTAGGGAAAAAGAGTTGGGTTAGATAGCCGGGCAGGTCGGCTTTGTACCAGAGGTGCTCGAAAACCAGGGTGGGCCGGGTGAGAAGTGTTGCCAGCATTTTGGGGGGACTATCGCCCAGCCAGGCATAGCGGTCGAGTTGGATGTTGCCGCCGGCGGCAAAACGGGGCTGGATAAGGAAAAAGGCAACGACAAACCAGGCGGCGCTCAGCCCAATTGTCAACGCGGCCAGCCGCCAGCGCCGTTGAGCCAGCCCGGCGTACAATCCCAGCATCGCCACCACCAGGGGGATATCCTCTTTGCAGGCCATGCTCAAAAACGCAAAAATTAGAAAGCGACGATCTTTTTTTTGCTCCAGGGTCAAAAAAGCAAACAGCAGAAACGTGGCCGCCAATGTTACGGCGTGGAAGTCGAACAAAACGGCGGATTCCAGGGTAGGCAGGAGCAGATAGGCCAGAGGGAAGATAGTGGGTAGAAGATAGTGGATAGTGGATAGACGACCGTTGACCATTGACCGTCGATGATTGATTATTGCTAATTGATACAGCGGCCATGCCCCCAAAGCGACAATCGTAGCTTGGGTGATGAGCAGGGTTTCCGGGCCGCCGAGGTTGAGCCAGTAGAGTGGGACCAGCAGCAGCAAAATCGGTTCGACGTGCAGGGCCAGGCGGGACTGGATGGGGGTCATCAGGGTAAAATTGAGAAAGCGGCCTTGAGCGGTGTTCCAGAGCGCCTGGTCCACATTGCCCAAATCCAGCCCGTTGGTTTGAAAAGCGCGGTGCTGCTGCACGGCCAGGACACTGAAGAAGAGTGCGAAGGACAGGATCAGCAGAAGGCAGATGGTAGACGGTAGACGGTAGACAAGGGAGGAAGAAAATTGTGAATTGTGAATTGTGAATGGTGAATTGTTCATGGATTTTGGAGCAAGAGACAATAGGGTATCACCATTTAATTATGATCTGGAATAGGGATAAAGACATCGGCTGACCTGACATAATCCGGGTAGGAGAATCGCTGCCGGAGGCTGGAGGTTTGGCCTACTGTCCTCACTGTATCAAAAAAGTGTAACTACTCAGGCATGTCATTTCGACCGAAGGGAGAAATCTCCGAGGCCGATGTAGCACTGTAGGGATTTCTCGGCCTATGGCCTCGAAATGACATGAGGGCTGAGTAGTTACAAAGAAGTTGTCTGAGGGGAAAATATCACGGTAAGGTGATTTCGGCAACTATAATGGCATCGCTGATGGGTTGAGCCTGCTCATTGAGCAGCGACAGCCGCTGGCCGGTCAACGGATCGTACAGGCCGGCAATGAGCCGGTACTTGCCGGAAGCCGGCGGGGTAGAAAAGGTCAACGTATGGGCATCGGTGATGATTTCGCCGGGCAGCCAGCCGGTGGTTGGGCGCTGATCGCCAGCCGGAAAAGTGTCAGATTGAGCCAGCAGAGTATTATCGGGCGTTAAGAGTTGGGCAAAAACCTTATAACGATTGGTAAGCGGTGCTTCGGTTTGCCAGTAAAGCTTAAGTTCGAGGGCCTGGGGAGTCAACCTGGTTTCGTAACCGGCCAGAGTAATGCTCGGTTCGAGTTGGGCAGGAGCAGCAGGTAAACTGGCCGAGGCCGGCAGGTCGAATTGATGGGGGGGCGAGGCGACCTCCACCCACCCCAGCAAAAAGGCTTCACCCGCCGGGTCGCTGCCGGTATGAAGCATGACCGCCAGTTCATAGCGGCCTGCGGCCAGCGTGGGGGGCACGATGACTTCATGCTGGGAGCGTAATAAGGCATCCCGGCCCCACTCCTCGATGGGAAACGGCAGGGGGTCGAGCTGCTCGGCGCTGGCTCGCTGACCCTGCCGCCACTCAAACATGACAAAGTTGTTGGGCACAGCGGTGAAATCCCACAGCGAACTAGCTTTGCGCCAGGCCAGGTGGAGAGGCAGCACATCGCCGGTGGTCGCGGCGGGCGGCGGAGCCTCGTAGCCCACCAGATGAGCATTGGGGGCCAAGGGAGTGTCGGTCTGGTGCGGCAAATCGGGCGAAACCGAGAGCGATTGCCAGCCCAGGTAAATTTCACCCAGCAGCAACCCACCGCCCCCGCCAAGGGGCTGGCCGGTGGCAGGCAAGGTCTGGCCGCTGGCCGAGTCGTACCAGCCGGCTTCCAACCGATAGGTTCCTGGCGGCGTGCCGGGGGGAATAGGCAATTCCTGGGCATCTTCGATAAGCATATCTGGCTCTAAACGGGAGACCGACCAAAAACCCATCACCGGCGGGCTGTCGGCCCTGGCCCAGATACGGCCCTGGGCATCAACCAGGCGCAGGTAGACATAGCGTTCGGCGGGCGGCGTCGCCAACACTCTCCAGTAAAACGTGATTACAAGAGGCTGTCCTGACAAGGGAGCCGGGGACAGGTCATAGCCCAGAAGCTTAACTTCGCTGCCAAACTCGCCGCCAAGTGGAACCTGCGGGGCATGGTCGGGCCGAAAGCCGATGACCGGGCCAGGGTAAACCCAGGCATATTCAATGCCCGACAAACGCACCGTGTATTCGGGCTGGCGGCGGCGAAAATAGGTGATGACGTTGGGGTTAGGTAGGTTGCGCTGCACCTGATTAATGTAGAGGACGGTGTGATCGGCGGTGAGCAGATTATCCACGCTGGTGGGCTGCACCTGTCCGTGATAATACAGCGGAAAAAGCCACTCATACCAGGCCGCTACCACCCCGGGCGGCTGTTGATTCAGATAGCGGCCTGCTTCATCCAGGCCCTCGCCCCAGCCGACCAACAGCGCACGCGGGCCCCACAGCCAGCCCAGCAGCAGGGGGTTGTTGTAGGTGAAGTAGTAGGGATGGTAGAGCAGGGTAAAGAGAAAGACGAGCAGGGGAGCAGAGGAGCGGAGGAGCAAGGGTGAAAACAGTTTAGGCCATCGGCTGATTCGCTGCCTGATTGACTGGCTGAAGTGGACCAGGGCTAATCCGGCCAACAGATAAAAGGTGGGGAAAGCCGGCAGGAGGTAGCGGATGGATTTTTTGGAGGCGATGGTCATAAGCAGAAGGTAGGTGAGGGCAAAGAACCAAAGAGGAAGCACAGCACGTAGTGCCTGGTGCCTGGTGCGTGGTGCGTGTTTTCGATGACTGAAACAAAACGAGATAAACTGCCACAGACTCAAGCCCAGGCCGAACAGCAGCCAGGGAGTGGCTTTGAGGATGAAGGCTACCGGATAAAAGAACGGGCCGGGGTCCTGGACAAAGCGGCCGAGCCAGAACATGCCGTAGTTGCCCGTCCCGGCTTCCTGGTCGGTCAGGAGTTTGCCAAAGGTCAGGCCGAGCGCGCCGGCCGGGTCAATCCACATCGCCGGCCAGAGGACAAAGAAGAGAACTGAGGCAATAAGCGTGATAATGAGAAGACCGGCCAATTTTTGGAGGGCAACGTGATACATGGGGCGTGATACGTGAGGCGTGATACGTGAGGCGTTTTGGGTTATTAGCCAGCCGATGAGCAGCGCGACCAGCATTGGACCAAGCAAAAGGGCGGTGGACTTGGTCAGCAAGGCCAGGCCGCTGAACAGGCCGGCCAGGAGCAGCCACTGCCGTCGAGGGCTGTCGAGCCAGAGCAGGAAAGCCAGGCCGGCCAGGGTCATCAACAGGGCCAGGGGCGTTTCGATATGCAGGAGGCGGCTGTAGGCCAGCGTGTAGGGGTCGAGCGCCAGCAGACCGACGCCCAGCAGCGCCGGCCAGGGACCCAGGAGTGGGCGAGCCAGCCGATAAAGCAGGAGCAGTAACAAAGCGTTGACCAGCGCAGTGACAATTCGCCCGGCCACGTAAGCACCGAGGTCGCTGTGGGTCAACCCGACCACCGGGGCAGTCCACCAGGCCAGGGTGACGCCGGGGTAGCCGATGCCCATCGTCCGGCTAAAATCACCGCTGCTGAGTCCGGCGGCAAACTGCCGGGCCTGGTCCAAAAAAAGCGGCTCGTCGGCGGTCAGAAAAACGTCGAGGGCCAGCAGGCGGGGGATTAGCGCCACAAACAGCAGCCACACCTCACCCCTTTTTAAGAAACGCACCAGCAGAGATTGTTTAATCTCCAATCTCTAATCTCCAATCTCCTCACGGAGCATCACCTGCCCCAACCGAACCGCGTTTTCACCGCTCGTATCCTGCTGCACCGGCAGGCGCTCGCCCGTTTCAAGCCGGTAGAGACCCACCCAAAGCTCATAACTGCCAGGAGGCAGAGCAGCAGGGAGGGCAAGTTGACTGCTTTCGCGGATAGTTTCGCCGATAGGCCAGAGAGGGGTGGGATAGAAAGGGTCAAGCGGGCGATGGTCGGCCTGGGCGACGGTGCCGCCATCCGGCTGGCGGAGATGGACAAAAACCGTGTATTCATAGGGCAGCGGAGCCAGAGCTTGCCAGTAGAGGGTCAGACGCAGGGTCTCGCCAGGCGCGGGCTGGAGCGGCTCAACCGTGTAGCCCATCAGGCGGACCTGGTTATCAAAGTTTGCCTCCACCGGGTTGGCGGGATCGAGGGCCAGCGGCTGCGGGCCGGCCTGGGAGCGCAGAATAAAAATGCCCTGCGTTGCGCTCTCGTACTGGGTTTGGGCCAAAAGCTGCTGTTGAAAAGGTAAATCATAATATTCTCGTTGCAAACCCCACCGCTCCAACACCAGCCAGACTTTGTGCTTGGCCAGGGTCTCGTGCAGTTCGGTTTCGGTGCGAATGGCGGGCGAGCCGAGCCAGCGATCCACAGCCCGGCCGTTGCCCGTCAACAGGCGGTAATCGTAGCCCCCGCGCCGCTGGACCGCGTAAAAATCGTTGCGTCCCAGATAAAAGGCGGCGGCAGCGGGCGTGCCGGTCAGGATGGTATCGCCGTCTTGCCAATGAGCCTGCACATAAGCAAAAGCCGAGTCGTAATCATCGCCGGTGTTGGTCAAGAGCGCCCGCACCGCCGGTTGAGTCGCCATCAGGATGAGGCCGGAGACCAGCAAGGGGAAGATGGTGGATAGAAGATGGTAGATAGAGGATAGAGGTTTGACTGATACTTGCTGACCCCTGACCCCTGACCCCTGACCCCCAACCCTTGCCATTCCCTGTGCGCCGAGCAGCAACAACACCGGCAGCAGCATAAATAGATACTTGTCGTCGCGCCGGTCGGGGGAGACAAAGAGAATCATTTCGAGGGTGGTGGTCAGGAGGATAAGGGAGAGGAAGAGAGCAGGGGGGCAGGGGAGGCGAGGAGGCGAGGAGGCGAGGAGGCGAGGAGGCAGTGAGTTGGTAAAAAAATTAATGAGGCTAATAATTACAACAATCAGGGTGAAGGGGGCAAAAATGAGGGCGGGTAGAGTCAGATAAAAGGGAGCAATGGCCTGCCAGCCGTCTATAGGATTGAAGGAAAAATTACTATAAATACTAAACACTTGCCCCAAACCGGGCAGCGCCCCCGACGCATCCAGGGCTTCGATGCCCTTGGGCTGGCCGGCCCGCTTGACCAGGAAGGCGGCGATGAGGATCATGAGCAAGGCTACTCCCTCTCGCCACAGCAGGGGAGCAGAGGAGCGGGGGAGCAGGGGGGAAATCTCCTCTGCCCCCTCCGCCCTTCGGCGCACCCGAAGGGGTGTGCTCCCCTGCCCCCCTGCTGTCTTCTGCCACCAAACCACTAGCCCCGCCAACACCAGCGGCGGAGCCAGCGTGACCGCCACAAAGTGGGTCAAGGTTGCGCCCAGATAGGTCATCAGGGCAGCCCAGCGTAACTTAGCCTTATTTTGAACGATACCTTCATAGGCCAGCCATAACGTGGCTAAAACCAGCAGTTGCAGCAGGGCGTACATCCTGGCCCGGCTGCTCCATTCGATGGCGGCGGGAGCAATGGTTAAGCCGGTCAAGGCTATCAGCCCCACCGCCGGAGAGAACCAGCGCCGCCCCAGCCAAAAGGTCAGGCCGAGGGTCAGCAGCCCAAACAGCAGGCTGGCGTAACGGGCCATCCAGCGCATTGGTCCCAGCCAGGCCGCCAGACTGCCCATGTAGGAGAATAGCAGGCCATGATCGTAAAACAGGCCGGAAGGCATGATGGGCAGCCCTTTTTCACCGATCATTTCGATAGCCAGCAGGGTGACAAATTCATCCGGGTAAAGCTGGATGGTGTGGATAAAGCGCAGACGCAGCCACAGCCCTAAACCCAGGAGGGCGATAAACGCCAGGAAAATAATGATCCGGTTGGGGCGATTAAAATTAACTGACACAGGGGCGCATTGTACCAGAAATAACGCTTTCACTCCAATCTCACCCACTGCCTGACTCAAGGGTGATTGTAAGCACCCCCAACCTATGCTATACTGAACTCACCTATGACCGATCCAGAGACTTTCTACCAGCAAACTTATCAAAACCTGCTGATTCTCAGAGCACGCGCCGCCAGCTACCGCAACCCCAGCCGCGTCCCCGCCACCCTGCTCGACCAGATCGAGCAGTATGAAAAGGCCCTTTTTCTAACCCGGCAGCGCCTCGACGGTTTTATGAGCGAAGGCGACTGGCGCAGAGCCGTAAAAGCTCTCTCCCTAGTTGCCGTCGAGTCTGCTGCTGAGGAACCTGCCAGCACGGGAACGGACTCCCTGACCGGAGAAACGACGCCTGTCGAGATAGAGTACGACTTAGCCCGGATTCGAGACTTACTGACCAAAGGCTTCAGCGATCTAGAGCTGCGCAATTTCTCCTTTGATCAGCCCGAATTTCAGGAAGTTTATGACCAACTATCCCAAAACACCGGCAAAGAGGAAATTGTCACTCTGATCATCGAGCACGCCGACCAACACCTTCTGTTTGAACCCCTCCTGGCCTGGGCCAAAGAACGCAACCCGGCGCGGTATAAAAAGCATCAGCCTTATATTTTTACCCCCAAATAAAGCTGGGTAGTAACTGCTCAACCATGTCATTTCGACCGCAGGGAGAAATCCCCGACACCTTATTTTACATGTTGCGCCCTGGGGATTTCTCGACCTTCGGTCTCGAAATGACATAAGGAGTAACGCTGGGCATCCCACACAATCCAAATCCGAATACAACCTGTAACGTTTTCGGTAACGACCAGGGGACGTTTCACCCTTAAACTGTTATCAGTAGAGCTTCGGATCAAGCCTGACAAACTCAATTTTTCTGCTCTATTGACCAAATTCCTACCCTAATGATATAATCGAAACATCCCACCTTTAATGGGTAAAAAATGACTGAATCCCTAACCAACTGTCCCCACTGCGGCAAAAAATTGACCCGGCCCGACGCCGCCTTCTGCCCCAACTGCGGCGCGCCGCTCAAGGGCGAAGCAGCCCAGGCTGCCGACACGGTCCACGGCGGCTCGCTGGCTAAAATTATCGTCCACATCCCCGGCGAGGAAACCCGCGAAGAATTTCTGTCTAAAACCGTCACCAGTCTGGGCCGGCGCAGCAGCAACCAGATTCAAATCATGTCGGCCACCGTCTCCGGCGAGCACGCCCGCATTGAGCTGACCCGCCAGGGCCACACCCTAACCGACCTGAACAGCACCAACGGCACCTATCTCAACGGCAAGCGCATCGAACCGGGCAAGCCGTATCCCTTAACCACCAATGACATCATCCGCTTCAGCGACTCGTTGGGCAACTCGGCCAGCCTGACCTACATCGCGCCATCAGCTTTTGGCGAAGTCCAACAGGCCGCCCTGACCGCCCGCGCTTTCAATCTCCAAGCTCCCATCTCCTTTATTGGCCGCAACCCCACCGCCGCCATCCCGCTCGACCACCCGGCTGTCTCGTGGAATCATGCCCGCGTCGCTCACCGCGACGACGCCCATTACACTATCCAGGATTTAAGCAGCAACAACGGCACCTTTATCAATGGGACCCAACTGCGCGGCGAGCGCTCGCTGGAACGCGGCGATGTCGTCCAGATTGGCCCTTTCAACCTGGTTTATAACGGCGGGGGCGTTTTTACGCCTTACTCCGCCGAGCGCAACTTCCGGCTGGAAGCGGTCAACCTGAGCAAAACTGTCTACGCTACTCGCTCGGTGTTGGGTTTGCCGCTCAAAGGCCAGCCGCTGACTATTTTGCAGCCGCTCAACCTGGTTATCAATCCCCGCGAATTTGTGGCCCTGGTCGGTGGCAGTGGGGCGGGCAAAAGCACCCTGCTCAAGGCTCTCAGCGGCCTCAGCCGGGCCACCGGCGGCACGGTGCTGGTCAACGGTGATAACCTGTACGCCAATTTCAACCTGTACCGCAACCTGCTGGGCTATGTGCCCCAGGATGATATCATTCACCAGAATCTCGACGTGCAGAGCGCCCTACGCTACGCCGCCCGGCTGCGCCTACCCGATGCCGGTCCCGTCGAAATCAGCCGGCGCATTGACGAGGTGCTGGCTAAAGTGGGTATGACCGCCCAGGCCCAAACGATGGTCCGCGATTTGAGTGGCGGCCAACGCAAGCGGGTCAGCATTGCCGCCGAACTGCTGGCCGAACCCTGGATTTTCTTTCTGGACGAACCGACCTCCGGCCTCGACCCCGGCCTGGAAAAGCTGATGATGGACACCCTGCGCCAACTGGCCGACGAAGGCCGGACCATCATCCTGGTCACCCATGCCACCCACAATATTACCAATAACTGCGATCAGGTCGCTTTTATGGCCCGCGGCGGCGAGTTGGCTTACTTTGGCCCGCCGGGGGAGGTGTCTGACTTTTTCAAAGTAGGCAACTTTGCTGATGTTTATACCCGCCTGGCCCAAAGCTTCAAACCCGATCACGACCCCACCGTGCCGGCGGAAATCCAAAACGAGTATGAAACGCTGGCCAAAGATAAATCCAGCAAATCCGAGATTCTGGCCGGCTCCCTTTGGGCCGAGCATTACCGCCGGTCGGCCTTGTATCGCAAGTACATCGCCAACCGGCAAACCGGCGAGATGGCCCGGCCCATTTCAGCCAGGATCAAGGCCGCTGCCGGCGGCCTGGCCGATCAACTCAAACAGTTTGGCCTGCTGGCTCAACGCTACCTTGATACCATCCGCCACGACAAGTTGAGCCTGGGGGTGCTGCTGGCGGTGATGCCGGTGATTGGCCTGTTTTTGCTGCTCATCAGCAACGGCGCAGCCCTGGTCGGCAACTCGGCGGAGGAAATCAAGGCCATCCTGGAAACCGAGGGCAGTTACAACGTGGCTTATCAGGCCCAGGAACTGCTGTTTATGCTGGCCCTGTCGGCCAATCTGCTGGGCGTCTTTGCCGCCTCGTTTGAAATCATCAAAGAGGAAGCCATCTACCGCCGCGAACGGATGATTAATCTGCGGGTTTTACCCTACTTTGCTTCCAAATTTGTCGTGCTGGGCGCGTTTATGCTCTTGCAATGCCTGTTGTTATTATTAGTGTTGGCGGTCAAAATAAAATACCCCGGCGAAGGGGCGATCTTGTGGGCGCTGCCGGAATATTACTTTACCCTGGTTTTCACCGCCCTGGCCAGCGTGGCCCTGGGGCTGTTTCTTTCGGCCCTGGCGACCTCCAGGGATATGGTCATTTATCTGGTACTGATCGCCCTCTTTTTGCAGATTGTCTTTTCCGGGGCCATCTTTGAACTGGGTCCTGTAACTCGCCCGCTCTCCTATCTAACCCTCACCCGCTGGTCACTCGAAGCGCTGGGGGCCAGCACCGATATGGAGCGTCTGAATGAACTGAGCCAGGTCCGTGTGGAGCGCGAGGTAGACCTGGGCCGGGGCACGCAAAAAGTGGTCGAAGATGTGGCCGCGCCGGTGGATTTTTTTGTCAACTACACCCACAGCGCCCTCGGCCTGCTTTCCCCTTGGATCTTCCTTTGGGCGCATACTCTGCTCTGGGGCAGCCTGGCGGTGTGGTTGATCAGGAAAAAAGATGAAATCCAATAATCGGTAGACAGTAGACGGTATACGGGGTAAAAACCCCTGTCTACTGTCTGCCGTCTACCGTCTACCTTTTACGAAAGGGCTTTTTATTAGATGAACCGACAAACCATTATTATTGCTGTTGTAGCGGCGGGAATTTTACTGCTGGCCGGCATGGGTGCTCTGGCCTATGGTATTTCCCAGGGCGGAGAGATCCCCGGCTTGAGCCTCGCCCCCACGCCTGTGCCGACCAGCGCCTTTGAGATTCCCAAAATCAAAATCACCCCCCCGGCCGATTTATCCACCATTGCCGAAGAAGTCCGCAAAGAGTATCCCGAATTGGCCGATTTGTTGGAAAACCCCGAACTCGGCTCGGTTTACAAAGATTTTTACCTGGCCTACCAAAAAGGCGGCGAGGAAACAGCCATTGCTCTGGCCCGCCAGCGCGGCATCCTCAATGAGCAGGATCAGGTGGCGATGACCCTGGTGCTTGATTCCGAAGACACCGCCCCGCTGATTGCCGAACTCGAAGCCGAAGGCATCATCGTTCAGGCCAGTTACAAAAACAAGATCAATATCCTTATCCCGATTGCCTTGATCAAGGAACAAATCGAGCAGAAAGAGCCGGATTTAATTTTGGAACGTATTTCCAACTTTGAGCACGTCATCCGGCTGGAAGTGCCGACCAAAGCCACCATCAAACAACGGGGCGTAATCCAGGGCCAGGGAGTCAATGTGACGCTGGCCAATGAGTGGCAGGCCCAGGGCATTACCGGCAAAGGCATCAAAGTAGGCATTTTGGATTTGGGATTTGGCGGTTACGAAGATTTGCTGGGACGCGAACTGCCCGAAAATGTCACAGTCCAAGTTTTTGGCGACCCCTACAACTTTGAGGAAGAAGTTCACGGCACGGCCTGCGCCGAAATTGTTCACGAAATGGCCCCCGACGCCGAACTGTACCTGGCCTACTACGACGGCAGCGATGTGGCCATGGCCCTAGCCATCGAGTGGCTAAAAAGCCAGGGGGTAGCCATTATCTCCAACTCGACCGGCAGCAACGGCCTGACCCCCATGGACGGCAGCGGCTTTATTGCCGATGTGGTAAATCAAGCCCACGACGAGGGCATTTTTTTTGTCTCCGCCGCCGGCAATGAGGCCGATGTCCACTGGCGCGGTCAATTTAATGACCCCGACGGCAACACTATCCACGAGTTTTCGCCCGACAATGAACTGCTGCCCTTTGCTGCCCCGGCGGGTTATCCGGTCCAAATTATCTTAAGCTGGGACGACTGGCAAAATACCGACCAGGATTACGACTTTTTATTGCTGGACAAAGAGGGCAATCTCATTGCCAAATCCGAAGAGCCGCAGGAGGGCCAGCCCGGTGAAATGCCGGTGGAAGGCTTTCTGTACGAATTTGAAGTTGAGGATGTCTATACCCTAGCCATTCAAAACTACGAGGGACGCGCCACAAAGAATGTGACCTTTGATATTTTTATTCACGGCGGGTTAATGCACCCCGATTTTGTGGTGGCCGAGCGCAGCCTGAGCAGCCCCGCCGACGCGCGCGGCGCGTTTGCCGTGGGCGCGGTCAATTGGGCCGACGATGTGCTGGAAATTTACAGCTCGCAAGGCCCCACCGCCGATGGCCGCATCAAACCCGATTTGGCTGCCCCATCGGTGGTAGACAGCGCCTCATACTCGCCCGACGCTTTTGACGGTACCTCTGCCGCCACGCCGCATGTGGCCGGAGCTGCCGCCCTGGTGCTGCAAGCCTTCCCCGATTTTTCGCCCGACGACATCGCCGCCTTTTTGCAGGAACATGCCAAAGACCTGGGGCCAAGCGGGCCGGACAACGCTTTTGGCGCAGGCCGGCTGGAACTGGATGAAGCGCCTGTGGCGGTCGAACCTGTCGAAACGCCCGTCTCCACCGAGGCTGAACCTGTTGAAACCCCCGTCTCCACCGAAGCTGAACCCGTCGAAACGCCGGTTGCCGAAGAACCAACCGCCGTAGCCGAATTATTACCTACCTCCACCCCTCGCCCGCCCCTGGAAGTGGGCTTGCCCGGTCAAACCGGTCTGCCGCCCCAAACCCCGGCTGAAGAAGAAGAGAGCAGTGGTCTGAGCCTGATTATCGGCCTGGGCCTTTGCCTGGTCTGTCTGGGCGGGCTGCTGTTCCTGGGTTTGCTGGTGGGCGGCTTAGTTTTTATGCGCCGCAAGAAATAGCTTCTATGCGTAACTACTTACCCCTCATGTCATTTCGAGGCTGAAAGCCGAGAAATCTTTGAGGCCGTTGGTCGGCAAACCACGGATGAGGAGATTTCTCGCTCCTAACGTCGCTCGAAATGACATAGCTGAGTAGTTACTTCTGTGCTTGATTTGTTCTCCTCTCCTCTTTCATTATAATTTCAAGTGCCCAAACATTGGCAGGCGTGGATAGATTCTTCCAGCCTACCGTGTTTTATCATAGAGGAGAAGAATTTAATGAAAACATCAGATTTGCTCCGGGGCCAGGTCGCCCTTGTGACCGGCGCGGGCCGGGGTATTGGCCGGGCTACGGCGCTGGCGCTGGCCCAGGCCGATGCGTCGGTGATTTTAGCCGCCCGCTCAGCGGATGAAATCAACAGCCTGGCCGACGAAATCAAACACCACGGCGGCAAAGCATTGGCTATTCCCACCGACGTTAGCGATGTGGCCCAGGTAGATTACTTGTTGGTTCTGGCTTTGCGGGCTTTTGGCCACATTGACATTTTGGTTAACAACGCCGCCGTAGTTCAACCGCTAGGCAAAGTTTGGGAAACATCGCCCACCGCCTGGCAAAAACTCATTGCCGTCAATGTTATCGGCCCCTATTTGTGCGCCCGCGCGGTGCTGCCCCAAATGCTCGAGCGGGGCAGTGGCCGCATTATCAATGTTTCGTCCGCCGTGGCCGAACGCAACCTGGAAGGGGCCAGCGCCTATAACGCCAGCAAAGCCGCCCTGGAGCGTTTTAGCGGCACCCTGGCCGCCGAAGTCAAAAATAGGGGCGTCGTCGTCACTACCTTTCGCCCCGGCCAGGTAGATACCCCCATGCAGGCTGAGATCCGGCGTACCCCGGCTCACCTTTTCCCCAAAGTTGACAGGTGGGAACAGGTTTACACCCAAGGCTTGCTTCACCCTCCCACCGCACCGGCCCAGGCGATTCTTTGGCTGGCCAGTCATTTTGGACGTGATTGCCACGGCCAGCTCATCGAATTGGACGACCCTGGCTTCCGGCAAAGAGTCACCGCGGATTTGGGAGGGTAGAGGCGGGAAGATTGGAAGATTGGAAGGATGGTCACTCAATGAATCCTATTAACTTCCAGCCTTCCAACCTTCCAGCTTTCCCACTTTCATTGACAAAAATCCGGTCTGACAGTACACTACGTTTCCAATTTTATTCAGGAGTCAACCGCTGATGGCATACACTAATATTACCGTCCCCCAAGACGGTCAAAAAATTACGATTCAGGGCGGCAAACTGTCCGTGCCTGATAACCCCATTCTCGCCTTCATCGAAGGCGATGGTATTGGTCCCGACATTACCAAAGCCAGCCTGCGCATTTGGAATGCGGCGGTTCAGGCCGCCTATGGCGGCCAGCGCAAAGTGGCCTGGATGGAAATTTATGCCGGCGAAAAGGCAGCCCAGCTTTACGGCGGCAACTTCATGCCCGAAGAAACCTTCGATGCCATGCGCGAATTTATCGTCGGCATCAAGGGGCCTTTGACCACGCCGGTCGGCGGCGGCTTCCGCAGCCTGAATGTTACCTTGCGCCAGGTGCTCGACCTGTACGCTTGTGTCCGCCCGGTGCGCTGGTATCAAGGCGTGCCCAGCCCGGTCAAGCATCCAGAAGATGTCAATATGGTCATCTTCCGCGAAAACACCGAAGATGTATACGCCGGCATCGAGTATGAATCCGGCAGCCCGGAGAATGAAAAGCTGGCTAAATTTTTGCGCGAAGAGATGGGGGCGACCTTCTTTGAGGGGGCCGGTTTGGGCATCAAGCCGATTAGCGCCTTTGGCACCAAGCGGCTGGTCCGCAAAGCCATTCAGCATGCCCTGAGCGAAGGTTTTGACAGCGTTACCATAGTCCACAAGGGCAACATCCAAAAATTCACCGAGGGCGCGTTCCGCAAGTGGGGGTATGAATTAGCCAAAGAAGAATTTGGCGATGTGACTATCACCGAGGACCAACTGTGGAGCGAATACAATGGCAAACAGCCGGAAGGCAAAATTGTGATCAAGGATCGCATCGCTGATATTATGTTCCAACTGGCCCTGCTGCGGCCCCAGGAATTTGGCGTGCTGGCCCTGCCCAACCTGAACGGCGACTATCTGAGCGACGCCCTGGCCGCCGAAGTCGGCGGGTTGGGTATTGCCCCCGGCGCTAACATTGCCGATTACATCGCTTTGTTCGAGGCCACACACGGCACCGCCCCCAAATATACCAACCAGGATAAGGTGAATCCGGGCAGTTTGCTCTTCTCCGGCTGCATGATGCTCGACTACATCGGCTGGCGCGAGGCTTCTCAATTAATCCACCGCGCCTTTGAGAAGACCGTCTCGCAGAAAATTGTCACCTACGATTTTGCCCGCCAGATGGAAGGGGCCACCGAGGTCAGAACCAGCGAATTTGCCAGCGCGATTATTCAGAATTTGTAACCGGCCCAGACAGCAAAACAGGGGGTGGAACGCAATCCACCCCCTGTTCGTTTCTACCCACCTGCCAAAATTTTATTTTAAGCCAAGACTCTTTCGGGTAATATATCTTTAACGGCAATATGGGTAATAAAGTATTCTTCGCCCGCCGACTCACTTTCTGCGTCAAGATAGGATTGAACTCCGCGAGGCTTCGGGATTTCTTCGCCATCCTCCAGTAGTCCCCGCAAATGAAATGCGAGCGCCGATTTCATATTTGTTATCGTTTGATCAAGCGTTTTGCCTGTAGCGATACACCCTAAAACATCAGGCGAATAAGATGAAAACCCCGTTTCGCTTTTTTCTATAACTATCAAATACCTTTCCATATTTCAGCGTCTACCCCTTCTCTATATCGCTATTTTTCAACCCGGCTTGTTTGAGAATGTTGTTTAAAGTTCCCTTTCGCACATCGTCACCTGGCTTGCCTGATATAGTGACTTTGCCTTTTTTGGTCAAGTGTTTGAATTGGCGGTGGCTACCCTCAGTACTGACCAGGTACCAGCCATCAGTTTCAAGTAATTTGATAATATCTCTGATTTTCATGCAGGCATTGTAGCTTACTGTTCTCTTATGGTCAATGACTGGACAACTTTCCGGTGCGCAGCAAAAACCACAACCGGTCGAACCGGTACAGCCGGTAACGCCACACTAGCCACAGCCCGGCTAAAATCCCTCCCACTTCCCAAATCCACAGTTCGGGCCGGCGGGTAAAGGCGTACCAATAGGCCAGACCGATATGCGTCTGCTCGCTGCCGGTTTTGCGCCACACATGAAAACGCCAACCCCGGAAGGGCCAGTACCAGGTATCGTGAAACAACCACAGCCGGTCGAGCAGGGCGTGTCCGTTAAACGCCAGCAAATAGGGCCAGCCGGCCGGTTTTCGCCACACTGCGACGATAAACACGGCTAAATGGACCAACAGAGTGTGCGCAAAAAGGACCGCCGCCTTGTAACGCCGGTAAAAGTAGAGGGCGGCCAGGGGCTTGTCAATTAAATCCGGCCCGGTGGCGGCCATCGCCAGCAGGCGATAGTCAACGTTGGGCAAAGCGGCAAAACGGCGGCTGAGCAAATCGTAGGCGGCCAGGGTGTAAGTGATATGGCTAGGAGGAAGCATTATTTTGTAACCAGATTGTAACCACAGAATAAGCAAAAATAGGGTATACTACCCTCAGACCACTCGCACCTATTAAAGATTCATCTCGCTTGAAGTTAGCAAAGCGACGGCTACCAGACGGTTAACGACAAGGATTTCGTTACTAACCCATCAAGAAAAACCTGAGTACCTGTGATATAGTTGACTTGCACAAGGAGCTAAGCGATGAACAGTACTGATGGCTTTATGGGAAATGCTCAAGACCATATTATGGCTAACACTTGGCGCTTGATCTTCGACCGCAAAGCCCGCCGCCCTTCCACTCTCCTCCCCACCACCGACCCCGACTTTTTATTACTCGAAGAACTTTTACCTGAATATCGCCTGATCGGCCTGAGCCTGGCCGAAAAAGACAAGCCACGCCGTTTGAACTAAATTCAGCGGACGGCATAGGGATGCCATCCTACCTACCCATTTAGGAGATTAGACGCTTTGCGTGGAGATTCAGGCTAATAATCTCCACGCAAAGCGTCTAATCTCCTGTAACTTCCGCTTTGGGTAGATCGGCCGGTTTGGGGGCGCTTTCGCTCTGGCGACTCTGGCCGTTGGGCGAGGATTCTGCTTTGGCGGCGGGTTTGGGCCGCCCGCTCGATCCCTTCTTCTTTTTGCCGCCGGCCACCACACCGAGAATTTTTGCATCCTCTTCCTGTTGGGCGGCAAAATATTTAGCGGCAAAGTCGGTTTGGCGCTGGCGCAGGGCCAGGGGGGCGACCATGCGTAGATCATCCAGGGTTACTTCCAGGCGGTCGTCGGCGGCGGCCAGGGCGCGGGCCGCTTCAAACAGGGTCATCTCGGCCCGGTGACTGTCAATTTTTAGCTGCTCGATCCAGCGCAGCCCTTCGGCCTCGACCCCCTGACCAAAAACCACCCTGGACAGGCGTTTGCGGGCTTCGGCCACCTCAAAAGCGGCGGCATCGGTTTCGGCGGCCCAATCGAGTACAAATTTGTAGGGTTTGTCTTTGTATGTTTTCGCCCGGCGATAAATCTCCAGGCGCTCCGCCGAGTCAGAAGCCCCTCGCACCAGCACCCGCAGCCCAAAACGATCCTGAATCTGAGGCCGCAGGTTGCCCTCCTCCGGATTCATAGAGCCGACCAGGGTCAACCGCGAGCGATAGGTGGCCGCCAGAGGCCCGCGGCGGACGGTATATTGCCCTTGAGCAGCAGCGTCCAAGATGGCGTCAATAATCATATCGTCCAGCAAATTCACTTCGTCAATGTAAAGCAGGTTTTGATCCGCCTGCGACAAAATGCCTCGCTCCAGCAGAACCCGCTGCTGTTCCAGGGCGACCCGCTCGTTGATACCGCCAACCACATCCTCCAGCCGGGAATTGAGCGGTAGTTCGACCAGGCGCATTAATTCCGGGGACGTAATCGGGTCGCCCATACCAAGCTTGCGGGCGCAGTCGCTGCAAACGCCATCCATGCCGTACCGATACAAATCTTCCGGCTCGCAGCCGTATTCGCACGTGCTGCGCTCGACCACCGGCATCAAATCAACCAGGCCGCGCACCGCCGTAGTTTTGGCCGTCCCTCGCGCGCCCACCAGCAAAACACCGCCAATGGCCCGATTGATCAAAGCCAAAATCAAGGCAATCTTCATTTCAGATTGGCCGACAATCGCCAGGAAAGGGTAGCGCAAATTGCTGGCCAGCCCTCGATCCCGGTCTTTAGCCGCCGATTGCAGGATCGCCGCCGCCGGGCCTTTGGAATATAGAATTTCTAACAGTTGTGATCTACGTTTAGCCATGGTAGGGAGTAGGCAGTAGGGAATAGGGAGTAGGCAGAAGGTGATAAAAGATTAACCCCTTACTCCCTACTCCTTACTCCTTACTCCGGCTTTGGTGGAATTTTTAAGACCTGCCCGGGGCGGAGGCGGCTGGGGTCGGTTAAAATATCTTGGTTGGCGTCAAAGATAACCCGCCAGAGCTGGGCCTGACCGTACATCTGTCGGGCGATGACTGACAGCGTATCGCCGGGTTGGACGGTGTAGGTGCGCCATGCTGCTGGGGGTGTGTCGGGTTTGGTGACAAAGCGCAGTCCGGTTTGGGCCAGCTTATCGAGGGTGGTTTGCACAGTGGACGGGTCGCCGGCAATGCGCTGGACCAATTTGGCCCCGCCCAGGCGCAGCCGGGTCAACTGTTCATCGCTGATCGTTTCAGGATTGCCGACTGCTGTCACATAAGGCCAGCGCCCGCGGGCTTCGTCAACGGCAAAGCTGACATCAGGCTGGAATTTCCAGATGTAAGCCATAGCGGCGTTTAAATATTTGTCGGTGTCGGGCAGCAGCAGGACGTGTTCGCCGGGGTCAACTTGGGCCGGCAGGTCGGGTTCGGGCTGAGGCTCCGGCAGCGCTTCGTCGGCAGCCCGCAGCGCCGCCCGAATTTGAGCCGGGTCGAGGGTGGGGCCGGGGCAGGTGGTTGCATTGCCGGCCAATTCTCGATGGCCGCGCACATTATCCACCGGAATGTCATACTTTCGGCGCAACTGCTGAATCAAGCCTAACAGCGACTCCATCTGGGCAGCGCTGGGGCTGGTAAAATTGTTGGGGATGGGTTGAGTGCGCCCGGCGCTGTCTCGATAGGTACGGCCCTGGCTAAACCAGCCCGACAAACAGATAGCCAGGTAATGATTATTCCAATACTGGCCATGTTCCAACCCCTCTGAATTATCCGGATCGGCAAAGCCGGCGTGGTAAGCGGCAATTTTTTCGTCCAGCGCATACTCGATCTCGCCGCTGCCGGTGATGACATAATTGTAACCGCCGTGGACCCAGCCGCGCTGGTTAACGTGGTAATCAAAAAAAGTATGGGCGTTGCCAATCGGCGCGCCGGTAGTGCGGTCAGCCGTAGCTGAATGATGGATGGCAATACCCAAAATAGGCCCGCTGCGCTGCCAATCTTTATAAGTGGCGTAATTGGGCATCTCTGCCCGGACATCTTTGATGGGTAGGTTCATGGAGGTTAGCCCCAAATTCACCTTCACTAATCAAATTTTCGAGGATGCAAAGCGGGCACGCCCACCTGCCGCACGGAGCCGCGCGTGGGCGTGCTGGCTCCTCAAATTTGGCTCCCCTAATACTTCTAATTTTACATATAATTGGGTATGATACAAGCTTAACTACGCCAATCCGTTAAAAAACTAAAAAGGGCTGCCCCGGCAACCCTTTCAAGTGTTTTAAGCTAAAAATAAATTATTCTTCTTTGCCTCTGCTCATCATTCCCAGGGCGACAAAGACCCCCAATAAGGCCGCGCCGCTTAAAGCAATATTAACGATAAGCAGAGTGATAATCAAGCCCTCATTCATAGCAAACTCCCCTTCCTCATTGAATTTAACGGGTCGCAGTTTTCAGGTGGCACGGTTTGGGTTAAGGCTGCTTTGCTACTCGCCGACCTGCTATTTGCGCCAATTTTCCCATATTATACGCATCCGGCTATAGGTGTCAATGCACCGAGGTAAATTGTAGGAAACCGGCTCGGCTTTAGCCTTTAGTTGACTTAATCCCTTTCTTTGATTATCATGCGAGCCGACTGCGCCACCCAACGTTTCACGGCCCATTGCCTCAAGGATTGAGCATGCGTATCATTATGCCCAAACTAGGTCTGACCATGACCGAAGGAACACTAACCCGCTGGCGTAAAACGGCCGGAGACCTGATTAAACAGGGCGAAATTTTGTTTGAATTTGAAAGCGAAAAGTCGGCCCTGGAATTTGAGTCGCCTATGGCCGGCGTCCTGGCCGAAATCCTGGTGACTGCCGGGCAAACAGTGCCTTGCGGCACGCCTGTGGCGGTGCTGGAGCCGCTTGTTGTAGCTCCGGGCAACCTGAGCAGCGGCGAAATGCAAGCAGGCCGGCGGCCTGCGACCCCTCGCGCCAAAGCCCGCGCCAGGGATTTAAATTTAGATTTGAACCAACTGCCGGGCAGCGGGCCGGCCGGCCGGATTCAACTGGCCGATGTGGAGCGATTTTGGGCCAGCCAGCCCGAAGCGGGTTCCGTTCCGCCGCCACCTACGCTCAAAATGACTCCCGTGGCCCGGCGCATGGCGGCTGAACAGCAGCTTGATCCCAGCCAAATGACCGGCAGCACGTCCTCCGGCCGCATTACCAAAGACGATTTGGCCCGCGCCTTACCCTCCCTCGACGGTGATCTTATTCCGCTCTCGCCGCTGCGCCAGACCATTGCCCGGCGCTTGAGCCAGAGCGCCTTTACCGCCCCGCACGTAACTCTCTTTACTGAGGCCGACGCGACTCCTCTGGTCGAGGCCAGGGCGCAACTCAACGCTGAACTGTCCACGGCGCAGAAGATAAGCTACAATACCCTCCTGGCCGCTATCTGCGCCCGCGTGCTGCGTGAACAGCCCCAGGTGAACGCGCTTTTTGATCAGAGCGCCCAGGGAGTTCGCCTCCAAAAAGAGATTAACATTGCCCTGGCCGTTGACACGGAACGCGGCCTGACCACCCCTGTGCTGCGCCGGGTGGACACCTTGAGCCTGGTCTCGGTCCAACAGGGGTATGCTGCCCTGATCGAGCAGGCGCTGGCCGGTGAGCTGCGCCCTGATGATCTGGCCGGAGGCACCTTTACCATCACCAACCTGGGCGCTTTTGAGGTAGATGGCTTCACCCCCATCATTAACCCGCCCCAAATTGCTATTTTGGGGGCAGGGCGCATCGCTGCTAAACCCGTAGCCCGCCAAAATGAGGTCGTCATCCGCCAAATGATGACCCTCAGCCTCAGCTTCGACCACCGCGCCCTTGACGGCGCACCCGCCGCCAGATTTCTACAACGGGTGAAACAGTTGATCGAGCGACCTTTTGCGTTGATGCTGTAGATTCTCTTGCGTGTTGCGTCTTCCGTTTTTTACGCAAGACGCAACACGCAAGACGTATGTTATTTTTGCACCTTATACAATTCTGTCAGGAAGGATTTCCAACGATGCCTCAAATAAAAGCTTATCATCGTCCGGCCAATCTAGAGGAGGCCATTCGGTTACTGGCCCGGACGGGGGTCAACACTGCCGTGGTGGGTGGCGGCACTTATATTATGGCTCATCTGGATGAACGGGTGGACGAAGTGGTTGATTTGCAAGCGGTCGGGCTGACCGAAGTCAGCTACAGCGGCGACCGGCTGACCCTGGGCGCGATGGTTCGCTTGCAAACCATTGTCGAAGATAGCCAGGCCCCGGCTTTGCTCCGCGAGGCTGCCCACCGCGAAGGCCCCAACACCTTTCGCCACGCCGCCACCGTCGGCGGCGTGGTCGTGGGGGCCGGCAAAGAAAGCGAATTTCTGGCCGCTTTGCTGGTTTTCGAGGCAGAAGTTCAAATTCAGTCCAGCCGGGGCAGCAAACGCTTACCTTTGGCCGACTTTTTGCGCGATGGTGCGGGCAGCCTGGAAGGAGGCATTGTCACTGCCGTGTCCTTGGCTATCACCGGCAAAACGGCCAGCGCCCGCGTCGGTCGCACCCCCGCCGACCAGCCGATTGTCGCTGCTGTCGCCCGGTTGACCGCCAGCGGTCAAATTTATCTGGCCCTGTGCGGGGTCGCCGCCACGCCGATTCTGGTTGACCCTAACAACGTCAAAGGGGCGATTAATCCCCCCGCCGACTTTCGCGGCTCCAGCGAGTACCGCCGCCAGGTTGCCGCGACACTGGCTAAGCGGGTGGTTAATGAAGTTAGGTGATCAGTTCTTTTGCCAAAAGATACCCTATTAACAATGAAAAGGTGCTGCCGAGTGTGGAGCACCCGGCGGGGTAGCAAAGTTGCAGGGCTGTATAATTTCCCTGTCTACCGTCTACCGTCTACCGTCTACTTTTTTCCAGGAGACAGTTATGCAAATCAATATCACCATCAACGGCGTCAACAAAACCTTGACCTGCGCGCCGGGGGATACTTTACTCCGTGTACTGCGGCGGGAAGGCTATCACAGCGTCCGCTTTGGCAGCGATACCGGCGAAACCGGGGCCTCGGCGGTGCTGCTGGATGGCCGTCTGGTCAATACCGATGTCATGCTGGCCGCCCAGGCCGACGGCCACACCATCGAAACGGTCGAAGGGCTGGCCCAGGGGTTGAACCTGCACCCGATTCAGCAAGCGTTTATCCGCACCGGGGCGATCCAATCCGGCTACTCGACCCCGGCCATGATCCTGGCCGCCAAAGCCCTGCTGGCTAAAAATCCCAACCCCACCGAAGCGGAGGTGCGCGATGCCCTCTCCGGCATTCTGGACCGCGAGACCGGCTACGTCAAGCCGGTGCAGGCGGTGCTGGAAGCAGCGGCCGTTCTGCGTGGTGAAGAGCCGACGACGGTCGAGCCGAACGTGGTCACGCCGATTATTTTGCCGGGGCACGATTTTGGAGATTTGTTCAGCAGGGGAGCGGAGGAGCCGGGGAGCGGGGGAGAAGATAGTGGGCCGGAATTGGCTGGTGGCAGTGGCCCCCAGGCCGGCGGGATTGGTACCCAGCGCATCACCTTGCCCAAGTTTGTGGTTGCGCCCGAAGCGCCGGATTTGAAGGTTGTCGGTAAATCGGAAACCAAAGTGGATGCCATCAAGCTGGCCAAGGGCAACCCCGCCTTTGTAGACGATTTTGAGATGCGCGGTATGCTCTACGCCAAGCTGCTGACCAGCCCCCACGCCCACGCCCGCATCCTGGAGATTGACGACAGCGAGGCCCGCGCCCTGCCCGGCGTTCACGCCGTGCTGCATTACAAAAACGTGGCTCGAGTGCGCTATGCTTCCGGCGGCCAGTCGTACCCCAACCCCAAACCCTACGACCAGGTCAGCTTTGACAACAAAGTACGTTACGTAGGCGACCGAGTGGCCGCCGTAGCTGCCGAGTCGCTGGAGATTGCCGAAGAGGCGGTCAAGCGGATCAAAGTAACTTATGAAGTATTACCCGCCGTTTTTGACGAAAATGAAGCCATCAAAGAGGGCGCGCCGGTGATCCACGACGAGCCGGATATGGAGGGCGCGTACGACGCGGCCCACAACATCAGCCACCACATTCACGCCGAAGTAGGCAATGTAGAGCAGGGCTTTGCCGAGTCGGACCAGGTGTTTGAGCACCACTATTACGTCCACCAGGTGCAGCAGTGCCCCATCGAGCCGCATATTGCTATCTGTTATTGGGACTCCGACGAGCGGCTGGTTATCCGCACCTCGACCCAGGTGCCGTTTCACGTCCGGCGTATGGTTGCCCCGCTGCTGGGACTGCCGGTCAAACGCATCCGGGTGATTAAGCCGCGCATTGGCGGCGGCTTTGGGGTCAAGCAGGAGATGCTGATCGAGGATATTGTCGGCCACCTGACCGTTGCCACCGGCAAACCGGTCCGATTGGAACTGACCCGGGCCGAAGAATTCATGTCCAGCCGCACCCGCCATCCCCAGACCATTACCTTTAAGAGCGGCATCAAAAAGGACGGCACACTGGTGGCCCAGGAAATGACCGTCATCGGCAACACCGGGCCTTACGCCACGCACGGGCTAACAGTCCAGACCGTCACCGGCTTGCGCGGGCTGAGCACCTACCGCTGCCCCCACAAGAAATTTGAGTGCAAGGTGGCTTACACCAATATTCCCGTCCCCGGCGCGTACCGAGGTTACGGCGCGCCCCAGGCTTTGTTTGCCCTGGAAAGCCACATGGAGGAAATTGCCGCCGCCATTGGCATGGACGTGGTGGAATTTAAACGCAAAAACTGGGTGCAGGTGGGCGACACCATGGACATTGCCCCGCAGCTGGGCGAAGGCGAGGCCGATATTGCCTCGGTCCCGGTCATTCGCACCAGCGGGCTAAATGAATGTATCGCCCAGGGCATGCAGGCCATCAACTGGAGCCGCCGCCACGAGCCGGGTTGGAATATGGTCCCCGGCAAGCCTCATCTGCGGCGCGGCCTGGGTTTGGCGGTGTGTATGCACGGCACGGCCATCCCCGGCCTGGATATGGGCGGGGCCAGCCTTAAGATTAACGACGACGGCTCCTTCAACTTGCTGGTCGGCGCGACCGACCTGGGCACCGGCTCCGATACGGTGCTGGCCCAGATTGCCGCCGAGGTGTTGGGCGTGCGGACCGAAGACGTGGTGGTTTACTCCAGCGACACCGATATGACCCCCTTCGATACGGGCGCGTATGCTTCCAGCACCACCTATATTTCCGGCACGGCGGTCAAGCGGGCCGCCGAGCAGGTGCGCGAGCAAATCAAGGAGCGGGTGGGCTTGATGCTGAAGCTGGACGATTGGAGCGGCGTGACCCTGCGCGACCGGCGGGCTTATGCCCCCGATGGCCGCTCGGTGGGGCTGGGCGAGGTGGCCCTACATTCGCTGCACCAAGACCAGCAGCGGCAGATCATGGCCACGGCTTCTTACGTCTCGCCCGATTCGCCGCCGCCCTTTGCCGGCCAGTTTGCCGAGGTGGAGGTTGACATCGAAACCGGCCAGGTCACGGTCAAAAAGCTGGTCATGGCCGTTGACTGCGGCATGGCCATCAATCCGATTACCGCCAGCGGCCAGGTGGAAGGCGGGATGACCCAAGCGTTGGGCTACGGCCACTGCGAAGAGATGGTTTACGACGAAAACGGGCGGATGGTCAACCCGGCGTTGGGGCCGTACAAAATCTACCGGGCCGACGAGATGCCGGAGATGGAAGTTATCCTGGTCCAAACAATCGAACCCAGCGGCCCCTTTGGGGCTAAAGCCGTGGCCGAGATTCCCAAAGACGGCGTGGCCCCGGCCATTGCCAGCGCCGTGTTCAACGCCACCGGCGCGCGCCTGCGCCGCATCCCTCTGACCCCGGAACGGGTCTGGACGGCGTTGCAGGAGCAGACGAAGTAATCCTGCTCACGGATGAACACAGATGACACGGATAAGGATAAAAATTAAGAAAAATCTGTGCGCTTCGCGTCCGCGTTTATCCGTGAGCTAATTCTTTTTTTCGAAGCTCCTTCAAATCCATCGTGAGCCGACGAGGATGAAATGAACTTGCTCCGTTACTCATGCTTCACCCGCAGCAGCCCCCGGCCATAACTGCCGACCCGCTCGGCCACGTAGCGCGGGTAGAGCAGCGGCCCCAGCCAGCGATGGCGCAGCTTGTATTTGGCCGCCAGTTGGCCCAGCGGCGGCAGCGCGGCAAAGCGCAAAATCCCCAACTTTTCCAAATTAGAGGACGCCGCCAGGAAGGTTAAGCGGTAATCCTGGCCTTTGTGCCGCCGCCGGAAGTCGCTGGTAAGGACATCTGCCGGGCCGTGTTCAGCCAACCAGGCCCGGAAGGCGGGTGGAGTGGCTGCGGCCAACTGCTGCCAGACCGGTGGAGGCGGCAAGGGCGAGCCAAACACCTCATGAGCCAAAAAAAGCGAAGCATACACAAAGCGGCTCACCCCGGCCTGGGCCGCCCGCTGCAAAATAGTGTCCCACTCTAATCTCAATAGATCCAGCTTTGAGGAGACAGCACGCCCACGTGCGGCTCCGTTCGGCACGTGGGCGTGCCTCACTCCTCGAAAATCGGATCTACTGAATCCACTTGATACCTGGACAAAGCGAGCCAAATCTAATAATTGGTTCAGCCGGGCCTCCCGCTCGACCAGATGCCCGGCGAAATGCATGGCCAGGTGGATCAAAGTATTTTCAGCCGAAAGGCGCTGCATTGGCGCCCCGGCGATAATTTGGGTTTGAGCATCGGCCCAGGGGTCGGGCAACTGGCGCACGGCCAGGCCGCGCCAGCCCTGCTCCCACAGCCGCACATGCAGCTCCACCGGGCGCGGGTAAAGCGGATCAAAAAGATAACCGTTCCATTGATAATTGTCGTTGCGCCAGAGGGCGGGCAGATGTTTCTCAATCCACTCATCTTTGCCGGGCAGGGGCCGGAAGCCGGCAGCTTGCAGCGCCCGGTGGCCGGTTTCGGCCTGGCCGGCGGGGACCAGGAAATCGTGGTCGTACAGCACCCGCCGGGCCGGGTCGGAGTAGAGATTTTCGATGAGTGACCAGCCCTTGAGAATCAGGTGTGGTACAGCGGCTTCGCTCAAAAGCTGGTCGAGTTCCAGCAGTTCAGCGCGAATGTTCTCGTTGCGCCGGGCGTTATCGGCGTAAGCCTGGGCCATGCGCTCGCGGACGGCGGCGGGGATGCGCTCAAGCTGACCGGCCTCGTGCCAGGTAGCATAAAGCAGCGGCGTCAGCGAGTGGCCGTCGGCGTGATGAACCAATCGCGCCCAATCTACCTCGCCGGTCAGGGCCGGCGGCGGCGCGTCGAGGCGGAGGCTGTTGGCGATAAGTTGGCCTGTAATGAGCAGACTCATGGGTGAGAAAGTCCTCTTTTTACCGCGACCTGGGTAGAAGTACGGTAGCGGGGATTTCTCCCCGCTTTGCGGGTCGAAATGACATGGCTGTAGCTAATTCTCGACATTCGGGTGGCTAATTTGATAAACCACCACATTCTCCCCCACGTACAGCGGGGTCAGACTGGTTGGGGCGTTGGCCGGGTCGAGCAGGCCAACCAGTTGAGGGCGCAGGCTGGGCGTGGTGTACCGGTCCAGGATTATATAATCAATATTATGGCTGGCGGCATAGGCCAGCAGCCCGTCCACATCGGTGAAGGGCAGCCAGACCCAGACCCCGTTGGCGTAAAAGGGCACTTGCCGTTTGCGGGCCAAAATGGGTGCGCCGGGCGGTATCTGCCCGCGCAGGGCCAGTCCCGCCGCCCGGTATTCGAGCGGGCGCGGGTAGAGAAAGGGACCGCCCAGGTCGGCCAGGGTAAACAAACCCAGCGTGGCAACCACCAGCAGTGTTGCCAGGCAAACAGGTTGGGCCAAAAAAGGCAAACGCAGATGGGGCAAACGCTCTTGCAACCACGTCCAGCCGCGAGCGGTAAAAATCATCAGGATGGGCAGTGGGATCAGAAAGTAGCGCGGGTCCACTACCGAAGCCGGGATAAAGGCCAGGGGGATGAACAGCGGCAGCAGAAACAGGGTTTGTTTGAGGCCCAGCGCCCCCAAGCCAACCAGAAAAGGGACAATCCAGAGCAGGGCCATAAAGGCAAACGAGGTGAACCAGAGTCGCAGTTCGAGCAGGACGTTGCCGGCGTAACGTTGCAAGGTCGCCAACTGATTTTCCTGAACAACCTGCGGCGGCACACGGGGATTGGCCAGCCAGACTTCGTAAGGCTCAAAAAAATACTTCTCGATGGCGTAGGGGTCCTCCACGCTGGCGTCAATGGCGGCGGCGTGCAGTTGGGTCAGCATGGTTTTGGGGCTGAGGATCGAGCCGGTGTGCTGGTACAGGTAAAACGCGTACGGCACGGCAAAAAGAGCCAGCCCTCCGGCAAAGAGCAGCGCCGGTTTTAGCGCCGCCCGGCGCAGCACCAAAATAATAATTCCCAGTGCTACTACACCCAAAATGACGCCTTCCCAGCGCACCAGATGGGCTATGCCGGTCAGTAATCCGGCCAGGCCAAAGGCCCAGTTCTTACGCTGCGCCGGATTTGGCAATCCGGCGCGAGCCGAGGCCAAGCTCCAGCCCATCAAACCCCAGGCCGTGTACAACAGCAGGGCGTAAGGCTGTTCGGCCACCGATTCAAAGTTGCCCTGGCTCAAAACCAGGGCCGGGTGCAGGGCGGTCAGCAGGCCGGCCAGCAGCGCCGTTTTAGGCTCGCTGAGCTGGCGGGCCAGCCAATAGATGGGCAGCGGCAGCAGCGAGCCAATCAGCAAAATATTGAGTTGGGTTGGCAGTTCCAGGCCGCCGCCCAGCAGGTAAACGGCGGCGGCAAACAGGGCAAAACCGGGCGGAAAGTCAATCTGGACCGTCGCCCCGTCGCCGGTGTAGCCGCGGCCGGCGGCCAGGTTTTGGCCCAGGGTCAGGAATAACCCCTCGTCGCTGCCGATGACAAAACGCACGGTTGCCGGGAGGAGGCGGACCAGCAGGGCAACGAGGAATAACAACCACAGCGGATGATGGGCTAACCGGCGAATCAGATTCAAGCCGCGCCTCCGAAGCGCAATTTAAAAATGTACGCAACAGTTGCCCAGATGGTGCGATAGCGGGCAAAGATATTAAAGGCCGACTTCGATTGGCCGTGCATGCGCTCGCCAAAAACTACCGGGATGGTCAGCAGGGTCAATCCAGCCTGCCTGGCCCGATAGAGCACATACAGGTCGAACTGAAAACCGTCGGGGGGGTGAGTCAGGCGGGCCAGGTGGCTGTGGTGAAACAACTTCGGCTGAGCGTTGATGTCGGTCAAGGGGGTCAGCAGCACCGTCGAAGCCAGCGCGGCCATACCATTCGTGACCAGCGAGGCGCTGGCGTCGCGGGCGGTCCGCTTGCCCTTAACCAGCGTTTGGCTGGGGTTGGGTGCGGCCAGCAGCCGGTCATAGGCCCGGAAGACATCGGCCGGGCTGCACTGCATATCGGCGTGGGAGAAGGCCAGAAACTCCCCTCTGGCCGCCTGCAAGCCGGTTAAAATTCCATGCCCGTAGCCGCGATTCTGCGGGACGCGCACGCTCCGGGCAAAAGCAAATTCGGGCCGGGCCAACTCGCCCGCCAGCACCGCCGCAGTGGAATCGGTTGAGCCGTTATCCACCAAAATTAACTCCGCCGGCAAATCGCGCCAGACCTGCCGGTAGCCCTCCAGCAGCAAAGGCAAGTTGCCGGCTTCGTTGTAACACGGCAGGATGATGGACAGACAGGGGGCGTTTCTATCCACCTCAAATTCTCCTTGCCAACGGGCAGAGGTGCAGGGGAGCGGGGGAGCAGAGGGGAGATTTCACCCCTGCCCCCCTGCGCCCCTGCCCTCCTGCTCAAAAGGATGGTGCGGCGCTTTAGCAAAATACGCGGCCCAATATTCGTAGCTGTGCACGTCGTCGGGGGTGCCAAAGCAGATGTAGTGCTGCACGTCGAAAATCCTGGCCCGGCGGCCCTGTTCCACCAAAACCTCGATGGCTGAGTCTACGTAAAATTCGTTATTGACCCGCCGGTTCTGGGCAATCAGGCCATCGGCGGCTTCGAGAAAGAAACGGGCCTGACGAAACCAAAACGCGCCGATAATGCCGGGGTCGTGCCGGACATCCCCGTTGAGGGGTGTTTTGCAGGAGATACGCTCTATTTCTCCGCCAGGCGTCGCTTCGATCCAGCCGTATTGGTGCGGGTTGCGGTTGGCGTGCGGGTGGTTGCGAAATGTCCAGACCAGGCAATCCACTTCAGCATTGTTGACCAGAGCGGCATAGTGCTCTTGGTCGTACACCAGGGCAGCATCACAGGGGGCGATGAGCAGCGGCGCGTTGGGGTCGAGCCGGTCGCGGGCCAGCAGGCAGGTGACAGCCTGGCCGGCGGTGGGTTGGTCTACCGGCAAAATTTCAACCCGGTGGCCGTTGCCGGTCAATACCGGCGCAAGGGGCGAAGTTTGCAGGTGTTCGGTGCGGCAGGCGGCAATCCAGGTGTGGGCCGGGGGGAAAGTATCCAGCGAGCGCTGGACCATCGGCGCGCCGGCCACGGGAACCAGCGGTTTGGGTTGGGCATAGCCTTCACGGCTGAAACGCGCCCCGGCCCCGGCCATGGGAATGAGATTGATGCCCGGCAGTTCCGGCAGGGTGGGTTTCCAATCGGCGTAGCGGGCAAAGTAGTCCGACCAGGCCTGGTATTCGGCCAGGTCGTCGGGCGTGCCCCAGTGGATGAACTGCTGCACCGGGTAGACATGGACCGGCAGGCCATCTTCGGCCAGCAGGTTGTAGGGTAGGCTGGCAAAATATTCGCCCTGGGTCTGGTAATTGCGCTCCACTGCCCGCCGGAAGTAATGCTTGAGCAGTGCGCCGCTGCGGAAATAGTACGTGCCGGTCGAGGCAAACTCGTTCATGCGCTGGTCGGTGAAGGCCCGTTTTTCTCGAATTTCCAGAAATTTATGGTTTTGCTCGCGGATGTAGGCGTAGAGGGTCGGCCCCAGACTGTGGGGGTGAAAGCCGCGAAAAGCTATCAATGCCCCGGCGCAGTCGAGCTGGGCCATGCGCTGTTTGAAATCGCCGTAATCCCACAAGGCGGCGGCGTCGCAGTAATTCAGAATGACCGGCTCATCCTCTTTGATATAAGACTGGGCGGCCAGCGCCGTACAGACCGGCCCGTCTTTGTGCGGTTCGATGGCGACAATGGTTGCGCCGGGGACTAATTCTTCCAGCACGGCCCGCAGCGGAGTTTCTTCCAGGTGAGGCCGGGCGCAGATGAACAGAAAATCGCGCTCCCCGCGAAACATGCGGACCACGTGCTCGATCATGGGGCGGCCATCCACTTCGATGAGCGGTTTGATGGCTTTATAGCCGGCCCGGACAAAACGGGTCCCCAACCCGGCCATAGGTATGATAATTTGCATCGTTAGCTCTCCTCCTCAGCCCCATCGGCCAGCACAAAGCCTTGCCCGCCGTGCCCATAATCAAACAGCCGCCGGAACAGCAGGCGCGGGTGCTCGGCCTGGAATTGGTGAAAGGCCCCGGCCACACCCTCCCGTTGGCTGCCGCAGTAGGCAAAGTAATCGTCCAGAATGAGGACCGTGCCATTTTGCAGGGCCGGGGCCATAAAATTGAGGGCCACCAGGGCAGGTGTGCCCAAATCACAATCTATCAGGGCGACGCTAATTTTGGTAATCCCCAACTCAGGGGCGGTTTTGCCGCCAATGGTCTCTTCAAAATATCCCTTCACCAAATGCCAGTCGGCCCGGCTGTTAAAATGGCGCTCGATGCGGCGGCGGGTCTGTTCATAGCTGCTGGCAAAATCGCCCTCTTTGAAAAAAGGGTGCCGGTCGCGCCCGCTGAAATATTTGAAACCTTCAAAGGAGTCGAAGCCCCAGAAGGCCCGCCGGGGTGTTTCAAGCGTGCGGAAGCGCCGGTCGTTTTCAAAAGCGGCAATCAGCGAAGTGCCTTCAAAAACGCCAAATTCCAGATAGTCGCCCGGAAGCTGCTCCAAAAAGGCGTAATAAAAGGCTTTTTTGAGGGCCTGCGTTTTTTGAACATTGTGCTCGATGGCCGGGTGCAGCGCCGAGACCCATTTGACCACCAGGGTTTGTAACCAGTGGGAATTTTTAGCGAGTTGTAACATTCCTCTAACCTGAGGCGTGATACGTGATGCGTGATGCGTAAAAAATCTCACGCATCACGCATCACGTATCACTTAAGCCATTCCTCACAATAATCTGTACAAACAGCATCAACCGGCATAGCACGCAACTGCTGGCGGAAGGATTGAATCCAGCCGCGCGGGTGTTTTTGTAGTTCCGGCGAAACCAGGCAGATTTTGAAATGCTCGGCCAAGCGCCGGTAGATTTCCGGGGTCAGGGGCAGATGGGTGAAGCAGTCCACCCAAACCCATTCGGCCTGGCCGGCAAAAGCCAGGGCAAATTCCAGCGGTTCAAATTCGGAGTAGCGCACCGCTACCTGCCGGACGCCTCGCCGCGCCAGGTTGACCAAGGTCGGGTTAGCCAGGTCCAGAAAAAAGTAATCCCGGATGTTATATTTGGCGGCTAATTCCATGATCCGGCCCTCCAGGCCATCACACTTGACGTTAAAAATCAGCAGGGCGTGATGGTAGGCGGCCAGCAAATCTTCCAGCCGTTCCCCCCCCTGGAAAGGATCGTGGACCAGGCGCAGATCGCCGTCGTAGTCGCGCACATCTACCTCGATGCCGCGTTCCGGCGGCACACGCTGGAGATGTTCAAGGGTATTGACCCGGTGTTCGATGAGCAGCATGAAAATAAACCGTAATATCTAAAACGTCAGAGTCCGCCCCGGCATGAATGCCAGGGCTAAGGAACAGCGCCGGGTCAACCCAGCTCTAGCCCGATTAATCGGGCGCTGTTGGATAGTCCGGCGACTTCATCGCCGGACGAGCGCCAATGACAAGAATGCCGCTGGAATTTCGGAATACTCTTAAAGAAGCTAATTTTGACTTAACTTATAGACAAATCACTTAAAAGTCATACTATCATTGTAGCAGCGACGGCTCCCACGCCGTCGCTTGGCCGGGCGTGGGAGCCCGGCCCGCTAAAAGATTGTACGATGTTTATCTGCTTTGTCTATTACATCAAATTTGCTATTGTTTGAACAATACCACCCGGTTCTGTGCCAATTTTCAGGCGATACAAACCGGCGCTTTCAAGCAGAACATGCAAGGCCGCGGTGTTATGGGCCAGCCGCGCCGGCTCATCCCAAAAGACGCTGTTGGCGGCCAGAACCGGCTCCGCTTCGGCGGGTGAGAGCGGCGCAATGTCTGTCTGGGCGTTGCCGTTCCGCTCGACCAGGCAGAGGTGAATCTGCTGCGGCGTGAAGAGGGTCTCAGCCAAACGGTCGGCGTGAACAGCCCGTAAATTGACCACCGTTTTGCGCTGTTCGCGCACCTGGACAGCCTCACCGCTGTAATTCGAGAACAGGGCCAACACATCGTCCCGCAGCTTGACCTCGCCGATGGGGTAGCCGCCGGCGACAAAACCCTTTCCATTTTGGCGCAGCAGGGCCATGCCGTCGGCCAGAAACATGTAACCGGCTCGCAGCAAGCGCAGGGCCGTGGTGGATTTGCCGGTGTTGTGCGGGGCCACCATCAAGATTAGCCGCTGTCCGCTCGGGTCGAGGACGCAGGAGGCGTGGAGCATGGCCCATTCGGTCAGAATGAAGTTTAGCAGGTAATGGTCAACAATATAACGGCTGACCAGGCGGGTTTCGGCAGCCAGGGCGGGCGACAAAAAGGCGACGGCAGTTCGACTTGGCAGGTGAGCAAAGGCATGGCCCCACTCCCCGGCTGACAGACTGAGCCAGTCACCTACACCATTGTAATTCAATCGTTCCGGCAGGTCGGCGGGGAGGGGTGGGGTGGGGTGAGGGGTGACGATTAAATGAAGGGAGATTGGAGATTGGAGATTAGGGGGTTGGGGGTTGGGGGTTGGGGGTAAGCTGAAGCGCCCTGCCGAGAGGCGAGCTGCGCTTAAAAGTTCTGGCCAGTTGGTTGTAATCTGGGTGGGGATGCCGAAGGGGGCAAATTCAAAGGAGTGGGTGGGGGTGTTGGCCTGGCGAGACCAGAAGTCAGGGAGCAAGGAGTAGGTAGTAGGCAGTAGGTAGTAGGGGAGGGATATTGGAAATTCTGTGTTAGTTAGATTCGTCATTATGCAAAAACTAAAGTTTAAATTCCGCTAATAAGGGCAGGTGATCGGAGGCAGTGCAGACGGCCTCGATATCGTCAATTACCCGGCAGGTTTGCAGGCGGGCGGCCATAGCCGGATCGGCCAGAATGTAATCATAACGAGTGGTCAGGTTGCCGGGCATCCAGGTGAAGCCGTTGTCGTGGGGGTGCAGGTGGCGGAAACAATCGGTGTAGCCGGCCTTGAGCAGTCGCGGCAGCGCCAGCCGGAAAATCATATTGAGTTGCAAGGCCATCAGCCGGCGCATGCGAGCCGGGTTGTTGCGCTGTAAAACCCGGTCCCCACGGGCGATGGCGTTCAAATCCCCCATAATCAGGTGCGCTCCCGGCCGGCGGCTCTGGATAACTTGCAGCAGTCTGCCCACGGCCTGCCAGCGCCGCACCTCAAAAGGCAGCAGCAGGGTCGGTAGAAAGTGGGCATTATAAACAGAAATGGCCCCGTTGGGCAAGGCCAGCTTTGTTTCCAGCACGGCCTGGGTCAGCGGCGGGGTGCGGTAAATCTGCCATTCGGCAATGGGATAGCGGGATAGGGTGGCAATGTGCCGGTCGCCGCTGCCCTCGGCCCAGATATGATGCAATCCCAACCGTGCGGCCAGCGCAGCCACAACCGCCGGGTCGTCGGCTTCGGTCAGGCCGATGATGTCCGCCCCAACATAGGCCAAGACGGTATAAATTTCCTCCAGCCGGTCGGTTCCGCCGAAGTAGAGATTGTAGGTTAGAACGCGCAGGATTGCCATGAGGGGGGATTGGAGATTAGAGATTAGAGATTAAACAATCTCCAATCTCTGCCTTTTAAGGCAAGTACGCCTTTGGAAATTTGGCGACCACGGTGTACATGGGATCAACCACGTTGCCAATCCGCATGCGGCCGACCTGGGCGTTCAACTGCCAGGCTTCCTCGCGTTGAAAACCGTATTCGTCCACCAGCCAGCGCAAAAGTTCAAGTTGGGCCAGGCGGACACAATCATCGAGCGGGCGGGTGCTGCCGGCGACCATGATGTGGGTCGCATCTTCCAGGCGGGGCCACTCCGCATCGATGCCTTGACGCACCTCGATGTCGAGCGTCACCTCGGCGGTCACTTCCAAAGCCACACCGTTGACCTCGCCATCCCCTTGCAGGGCGTGAACATCGCCAAAGAGTAGATAAGCGCCATCCACCCAGACCGGCAGGTAGAGCGTCATACCCTCACCGGTGTCGGGGCAGTCCATATTGCCGCCGTATTCGCCGGGCGTCAGGGCAATCTCCACCCGGCCAAAACGGGGGGCGACGCCAATCGAGCCGATGAAGGGCTGCAAGGGTACTTCGACCCGTTTCAAACGGCTGTTCGGCAGTTCCAAAATGCCCACATTACGGGCCAGGTCAAGCTGCCACTCGTACCAGATCATCGGCACGGGCGGGTTGTAGAGCAGGCGGTGGCCGGGCGCTTCGCCGGTGAGGGAGCCAAAGTAAGAGTTTTGCCGGCTCAGGGCAAAATCGCGGGTGAGGCGGATGCGCCGAATATGCACCGCCAGCAGGTCGCCGGCTTTGGCCCCTTCGACATAAATGGGCCCCACCAGCGGGTTCGATTCGCGCAGAGATGTGCCGGGCGACTGCTGTTTCATCGTATCCGGCAGCGGGTTGCGCTGGGTATCGTAGCCAAAGGCATCCCGCGTTTCGGCCACCACTGTATCGCCGCTGCGGATGCGCAGGGCCGGTTCGTGGGGACCGAAGGTGTAATAGTAGCGTTGGGCTTCTAAACGATGAACTGTCATAAATTTTAAGGGAGTAAGGAGTAGGCAGTAAGAAGTAGGGGTTTTTATTTACTTCCTACTGCCTACTCCTTACTCCCTACTCCCTTTCCTCGATCCTTCAATCTGAAAACAAACTTCAACCCCGACCAGACTTCATCCACCGCCGCTACTTTGACGTCCACCAGGCCGTTGGCCAGGCCGATGGCCCGAATGATGTCTTCGGTCAAATCGGTTTCAACTTTGGCGGCGCGTTTAGGCCAGGAAATCCAGAGCATACCCGCCGGGTCGAGGGCCTGTTTGAGGCGCGGAAATTCAGCGGCCAGCGCATCACGGCGGGTAGTAAAGAAGTGGATGAAATCGAGTGGGCCGGCCAGGGCAGCAGCAATCGTAATATTTTCCGGCAGCTCGCCCAGCGTTTGGACGTAGTTCTGCGGCGCGTTCAGCATAATCAGCCGGGAACCCGGCTTGATGCCCAATTTTTTAAGCAGCGGTGTTTTTGAGTAGCCGGCCATCTGTCTCGTTTCTTTGCCAAAAATGTAACTACCCAAGCATGTCATTTCGACCGAAGGAAGAAATCCCTAACGCCGATGTAGCGCTCCAGGGATTTCTCGAAGTCGCACCGTAGAAGATTTCTCGCTCCTTCGTCGCTCGAAATGACATGGATTAATAGATTTTCTGCATCAAATGAATATCCAAAAGCTGGCCGAATTTGCGGCCAACTTCCCGCATCACCCCGATAAGTTCAAAACCGGCGGCTCGATGGAGCCGCACGCTGGCTTCATTACCTGCCGCAATGCGGGCGATCAGGGTGTGCAGGCCGGCTTTTTCCCCCTCGGCCACAAGGGCGGCGATCAACTGTTTGCCAATGCCCTGGCCACGCCGTGAGGAATGGACATAGAGCGAAATCTCGGCGGTATCGGCATAGGCCAGGCGGTCGGACCATTTGCTCAGCGAAGCCCAGCCCACCACCTGCCCTTCGATTTCCGCCACCAAAACCGGATGGCAGGCGTCGTGAGCAGCAAACCAAACCGCCCGCTCGGCCTCGCTCTTTGGCTCGGTGTCGAAAGTGGCAACGGTGGTTAAAATGGCCTCATTGTAAATAGCGGTAATGGTGCCCAGGTCGGTCAACCGGGCCGGTCTAATAACCACCCTCGCTAGATATCCTCTCGGCTATGCCGTATTTTACGGTATTCGGTGTAATCGGGCAGCAGCCGCTCGTATTCAACCGCCATCAAGGGTGAAGAAATCATAAAATCGGCGGTGGCGCGATTACAGGCGGTGGGGATATTCCAGACAACGGCCAGGCGCAGCAGGGCCTTGACGTCGGGATCGTGGGGTTGGGATTCCAGGGCGTCCCAGAAAAAAATAACAAAATCAATCGCCCCTTCGACAATTTTGGCGCCGATTTGCTGGTCGCCCCCCAGCGGGCCGCTTTGCAGCTTGTTAATCGTCAGGTTTAGCTCTCTTTCCAGCAGCCGGCCGGTGGTCCCGGTGGCAAACAGTTCGTGCTGCGCCAGGGTGGCTTGATTATATTTAGCCCACTCCAATAGATCATCCTTTTTGTTGTCGTGGGCAATCAGGGCGATCTTTTTGCGGGAGGCAATCGGCAATTTTACGTAAGGCATTTCCTTCGTCCTTTCCCTGTTTTCAGCGATGGCTCCATTATATTTTCAAATGAGGTGGGGGTCAAACTCCATCTCTGGACGATTACTTACGTCCGCTTTCAAACTCAGGCGCTCCACCCCTTAAAACGAGACGATCCAGGTAGACAACTTGCAGCACGCCAAAAATCACAAAAAAAAGTAGAAACAGCGGAAGCTGAAAGAGGGTTATCCCGGCGGCCAGGACAGACCAGGCAGTTGAGAACTGGCTGCGCAGCAGCAGCAGGGCGACGGGGAAGGTCTGAAGCTCCGGATCATTGGCGACGACCAGCGGCCAGAGCAGCGCTTGCAGGTTGAGCAGCAGTGTGGCCGCCGCCAGCAGAATCACCAGCGGCAGCGAGGGCAGGATCAACAGGCGGAAGAAGGCGTTTGTTTTCGACCCGCCTTCGGCAACGGCAGCATTGTATTTGCTCGCCTGGCCTTTGAAAAACAAGGTCAGGATAAACAGCATGGGAATATTGAGCAGGATGGGCGGCGTCAACCCCAGGAAGGTATTCAAACTTTCAGCTTCACGCAAACTCTGAAAAGCCGTCAGGATCAAGGGTGTGATGGTGACAAATAGCCACGGGCTAAAGGGCAGCAGCAGCCATTCGCTCCATTTGCCCAGGGGCCGCAGCGCGCCAATCCCCAGGGCCGCCGCATAAACGAGCGGAATCTGCCACAACAGCGCTCCCAAGGGAGGAATCAGCGTATTGAGCCAGACCCGCGCCAGGGGGATGATCTCGGCCAGCCGGCCGTATGCCTCGAAGGAGGGGGAGGCCGGAAAAAAGGAGCTATCGGCGGAAAATATCTCGGCCTCGCTTTTGAGCGAACTCAGCGCCGCCCAGCCCAACGGCAGCAGCCCGATCGAACAGAGGCTAAGGCTGCCGCCCAGGATAAGGATTAACAAAATGAGGGCCAGCGGCCTGCGGCCCGCGCCAAGCCAGCCGGTTGATGGGCCAGGCGAGGCCAGTTCGAGGCGCAGCCCGCTCAAAATAATGAGGAAAGCGACGGCTAACCCGATGATGGCCACGACGGCAAGGGTCAGGGTAGCGATAGTCGCCGCCGGGCCGAATTGAAACCGCTGAAAACCCCACTGATATTGCAGCAGGGCCAGAGTCTGGGTCGAGTTAGCCGGGCCGCCGTTGGTCATCACAAAAGGCAGGGTAAAGAAGGGCAGGGTCAGCGCCGCCGTCGCCAGCAAACCGGTCAGCCAGGCGACAAGCAAGGGCAGGGCTGCTTTCCAGCGAGACGAGATTACATGATCCCAGCCGCGCAGGGCAGCCAGATAGATGATCAAACCCAGGCCGCACGCCAGGCCAAAAAAGGTCAGGCCATCTACCAGCCGGATGGCCCCGCCAGCTCGTTCCGGGTCGGCCAGCCAAGGGGGTTCGCCCCCAAACAGGCCAAACTGCGGGTGGAGCGCCATCAGCCAGACCAGGGCGACAGACACGGGGCTAAACAGGGCCAGGGGGATGGTGAACAGCAGGCGCACCCCGCTGCGAACTCCCGGGCCAAACTCATTGACGATCCAGGCCAGCAGCAGCGGAACAACTGCCACAACCATCAGCCGCACGCCGACCAATGATAGCGTAAAGCCCAACGCCGTGAGAAAGGATTTATCCTCCATGAGACGAGCGTAATTAGCCCCGCCGACCCACTCACTGGCCGAGAGCAGGTCCACTTTTTGAAAGCTGGTTGTGATTGTGGTGATAGTCGGCAAAACCAGGCCGATAAGACAAAAAAGGGCTGCCGGGGCGATGAGAATTAGCCCCAGGATAATTCGGATGATATTGCTGCTGGCAGGTTGCCATTGGGGAACGGCTTGTTCGTCTTGAGTCATATCTGCTTCTCTTACACCTACTTTTGCTGCAAATTGGATGGGGTTAAAAGTATAACATCATCACCGCCGGGTACGCAATGTTGTGGAGTTACTTATGGGCGAGTCCAAACCACTTTGCCTGCAATCGCCCCATCTCGCCGCTTTCCTCTAACCGAGCCAGGGTTTGGTTGACTGCGGCCAACAGCTCCCGGCTTTGCAGATGCACAGCAGCAGCATACCACTCGTCGGTCAGATACGTCACAATTCTTACCCCCCCTCCCTCTGACAGGGGGAGGGTTGGGGAGGAGGTCAGAGCGCTGGGCGCGTCAACAATGGCGGCCTCGGCCTGGCCGTTGAGTACGGCGTCGAGGGCGGCGGCGGCGGAGTCTTGGCGGAGGAGGGTTATGCTCGGAGGAGTGGGAGAGGTTTTAGAACTCTCACCCTCACCCCCGGCCCCTCTCCCGGTGGGAGAGGGGGGATTTTGCAACTGACGGGCTTCCATTTCGGCCTGGCTGCCCCATTCGACGGCGACGGTATGGCCGGCTAAATCGTCAACGGTTTTAATGGTCTGGTTATCGGCGCGAGTGACCAACACCTGGCCGGCATTAAAATAGTTGCTGGTATAAGCCACATCTTGCGTCCAGCGGGGGTCGTAGGGCAGGCCGGAGATGACCAAATCCACCCGGCGAGCCAGCAGAGCATCGTACAGGCCGTCAAAACCAATATTCACAAATTCTGCCTTGACTCCTAAATCGGCGGCAATGGCTTTGGCAATGTCCACATCCAGCCCCATGATTTGGCCGTTGGCGTCAATGGCTTCAAAGGGCGGAAAACTGGCATCCAAGCCCACCCGCAGCGTCCCCCGCCGCCGGATTTCGGCCAGGCTGCCGTCGTCGCCGGGGGAGAGGAAGAACCAAAAGCCCAGAAGTAGCAAGATGGACAGAACTGTTATCCAGAGAGCGTGAGGCGTGAGGCGTGAGGCGAAGAAACGTGGTGCGTGGTGCGTCCCACGGGGAGGCTTCGCACTGGTGCGTGAAACGTGAAGCGTGAGGCGTGAGGCGTGAAGCGTGAAACGTGAAACGTAACCCCGAACACCTGACACCCGACACCCGACACCCGACACCTGGCACTTGACACTTAACACTTGACACTCCTCTGACTACTGACTTCTGGCTACTGCCCTACTATATCTTTGCACTTCCAGATAAATCGGCTTGGGGTCAAATTCCGGGGTGACGAGGGTAAAGTAGTCCAGGTAGGTGCGGGCCGGCCAGGGATAACGAAACGCCCAGACCGCCGTCATTTTGGCCCAGGGCCAGCTTTTGACCAGCTCGTAGGCGCGTAAAGTATTTTCGATGCGCTGGGCCGGTTTGACGGCGCGAGTCCAACGGGGATGGTCGTTCCAGCCGCCTTCGGTGATGTAGATGGGTAAATCGGCGTAGCCGTGCTCCACCAGCAGTTGGTGAACCAATTCTGTCCGCCGAAAGTTAATCACCTGCGGGTCGGGCGGATCGTCGGCGGGGAAGACCCAACCGTAGGCGTGGACGGCCAGGCCATCCATAACCTCTCCCGCCCCGGCGTCGAGCATCCGCTCCAGATAAATCAAATCATTCATGGCCTGAGCATCACCCGGCGGAGCCAGGGTGGGAGCTAATGCGCCGCCCAAGACCAGCACCTGCGGATTGGCAGCTTTGGCCCGGCGATAAGCAACCGCCAGCAGCTCGGTATACCCGGCCGGGTCGAGCGGCTGAAAACCCCATTCCAACGCCAAGTTCGGCTCATTCCAGATGATGATGGCCGCTACTCGTCCTCCGTACCGTTCCACAAATGCCTGCACAAAATCGCCAAAATCATCATAGTGGGCCGGGGCCAAAAAAGAGGAGGCCGAGTCGGCTGGCCTGGCCCATTCCGGGGTGAGGCCCAGCCGGGCGATGACGGTCAAACCCTGGCGGTTGGCGTGGTCAATGACCAAATCGCTGTGCGACCAATCGAAAAAGCCGGGGAACGGCTCGTGGTAGGCCCAGGGAAAATATTCCACCATCCAGGGCGCGCCCATCTCGCGGACCATTTCCAGGGTGCGCTTGATTTTCCAGGGTTCGACCTCGTCGGTGAGGCGGGTGTGAACGCCCATTTTGGGATTGGCCGTGATGACCGTTTGCTGCGGGCCGAGTTCGAGGAGGCGAGGAGGCGAGGAGGCGGGGAGAAGCAGGGTGAAGAATAAGATAAGCAAAAACGTTAAACGTTGAACGTGATGCGTGATGCGTGATGCGTGATACGTGATGCGTAAGAGAGTCAGAATTTTGGAGGGAGGATCATACTTGTTGCTTTCATCCTTCATCCTTCATCCTTTCTTTGATTTTTGAGGGCGAACCATGCCTGCCTGGCAAATAGCAGCCCGGCGCTAAGCTGCAACAATCCGCCGGCCGCCGCCGCTGCGCCTGGCCAGTTTCCCCCGAATAGAGCTACTCCCGGTTGGCCGATGATGACCAGGGGCAGACCGAGGTTGAATAAGAGAAAAACTAGCTTTGGATTTTCGATTTTGGATTTACGATTTACGATTTTGGATTTACGATTTACGATTTCGCTCTGCGTACCTTTGATGGATTTTCGATTTTGAGTTGATTCTTTAGCCTGAGTGGCCGCTTCATAATCTCCAATACCACAAGGGCACAATGTCTCCAATCTCTCGTAGATTAGGGCCAGACCCAATTGGGTCAGCCAGCCGAGCAAGAGAATTTGCTGGGTGGCGGCGCTGGCGGTATAGGCCAATGGGTTAAAGCCCAGCCAGAGGTCGAACAGGGTCACCAGCTGGGCCAACAACCCCAGCAGCAGATAAACCAGAGCGGCGATAAAAAATTTGCGAGCAAAGGGGGTCATGGTGAATTTTTCTTTTGCCAACCGCCCACCATTTTGCCGATTTCGGCCAGCATTTGGCCGGCGTGGCGCTGCTGCTCCAGAGTCATATAGCCCAGGTCGGCGCTGAGGCGCAGGTAAAAGCGCAATTTGTCCAATTCCACATCGGCGGCTTGGAGACAGGCGGCGCTGTTGGGCAGGCGCACCGCCTCAATCAGTCGCTCTTGCAGGTTCAAAGCCGACTGCTGCATGGCCTGGGCCATGACAAAGCGCTGGTGACGCGGAAATTTAATGGTCAGTGGGATGAGCCATTTGATAAAATCGTAAGTCTTGGCAAAAATGGGGGATTCTTTCATCAGCTAATTTCCAGACCCCCCAGTTCTTTCCGGCGAGGAATGATTTGCGCTGCCAGCAGAGTTTGGCGCAGGCCGTAGGTCTGGCCGTGAGCGGCGTGGGCCAGCCAGCCCTGCACCGAGGCAGTGACATCGGCGTAGGTGAGCTGTCCGGCGGCCAGTTGGCGCAGTTGCGCCTTGAAGCGGCGGCGAAAGGCCAGGCCGTTGCGCCGTTTTAGCAGCCGGTGGGTGGGGTAGGTGACAAAGCCCAAAAAGGGAATGCCGTTAGTGACCGGGTAAACCGTACTCGACTCTTGATGCAAGGTTAGCCGCAGCCGGGGCAGAAAACCGTTGATGGCCGCTTTCCAGGCCCACAGTTGCCGCTTGCTATCGCCAAACAGCAAAAAGTCGTCCACATAACGCAGGTAGGCCCGACACTTCAACTCGCGTTTGATAAACTGGTCCAACTCATTCAGGTAACAGTTGGCCCAGAACTGGCTGGTCAGGTTGCCAATGGGCAGGCCGCGCGGGCGGGCAGCAGCCAGCAGGTCATCGCCGGGAAAGTAGACCATGTCGTACTCCCCGGCCAGCACCCCGGCTCCGCTGCTGAGAATCTGCTCAATCAGCCGGCGGGTCGGGGCGTCGGCAATGCGGCGAAAGAGAATCTCGCCCAAGATGGCATGGTCTATGGCCGGGAAGAATTGGACAATATCGCATTGGAGCACATAACGGTAACGCCGGGCCAATTCCTGGCAGCGGTTCAGGGCGGCATGCGTGCCCTTACCCAGCCGGCAGGCGTAGCTGTCAGTAATAAAGCGGGCCTCAAAAATAGGTTCGATTTGCTGCACCAGGGCATGATGCACTACTCGATCCCGAAAAGGGGCGGCGCTGATACGGCGCAGCTTGGGCTCGCGCAGATAAAAATGGCGGTAGGGGCCGGGCCGGTATGTTTCCCGGCGTAGCTCTTCTTCCAGTTGTAATAAGTTATCAATCAGGTGATATTCAAACCCGGCCACCTCCGGCGATTTGCGCTTGCCGCGGGCCGCTTTGCGCCAGGCGGTATGCAGGTTTTCATAGGTATAAATACTTGGATAAATGTTTTTGTACGTTTTCATTATAGGCAGGACTTACATAGTTTCAGTGGAGCCGATTTTCGAGCAGTGAGGCACGCCTACGTGCCGAACGGAGCCGCACGTGGGCGTGCTGGCTCCTCAAATTTGGATCTACTGAGTTTAGAGGCACTGGGTCCATGAGATGGGACTTTACAAAATAATTGAATAAGGGTAAGTTGAAGGACTATCAACTCAAAAAGC
>JAKLJP010000042.1 GCA_023151115.1 Anaerolineae bacterium | reverse complement strand
TGCGTTCTATTTAAAAAGTGCAAAGGTAGTGTTGGGGAAGAAAGCCAATGATTAGAGCATTTATTGTTGAGCAAAATCAACTTATTTGCAATATTATTTCGGCCTTTTTAGAAAAACAGGCGGACATGGTGGTGGTCGGCTGGGCCACGACGCCAGAAGCAGCATTAGAGCAGATAGGTGGGTGTGATATTGTGCTGCTGGATGGCAAACTGCCGAACCCGCGCAAATTTACCCTGATCCGCTTGTTAGCCAAGATAGCGCCCCAGGTAAAGGTGGTAGTACTGAATTTAGAGCCATCGGAAAGGGTTATCTTACAACATCTGGAAGCGGGCGCGGCAGGTTATGTGCCCAAAGATGCCTCGGTGGAGATGCTTTTAAGAACCATTCGGGCGACGCACTGCGGAGAGTCGCTGGTTTCACCCCGGTTGACCACCATGCTGATTGCCCGCGTGGCCGAACTGAAACAACTACTGACCAAACAGGGTGTATACCCCAATGTTTTGCCCGCCTTAACCGAGCGTGAGCGGGAAGTGCTGGATTTGGTTAAGTTGGGTCTGGGCAATCGGGAAATTAGCAAGCGCCTGGTGATTGAAGTGGGTACCGTCAAGAACCACATTCACAATATTCTGCGCAAGTACAAGGTTAACAGCCGCCGCGAAATCCCCAGCCTGGTAGAAAAAGAGGAAGAGATCCACCTGGATTTTAAAAGAACCGTATCGAGCGAGGTGTAATGACCAGCCGCTGGGCTTTTGCTCTCCGGCAGTAGAGGCTATGCCGTTTTTTGCTTTAAAAGGGGTAAACCCGTAGTTGTGACCAGCCGCCGTAACAACAGCTCTGTGCCCCGTCGAGGATCCTTGCAGGACAGATCAGTCTTCGCGGACTGCGCCGGTTCGGGTTGGGTCAAAGTTGGCCGGCCAAATCGTACCCTGATCATACCGGGCGGCGCTCAGATTTACCCCACTGAGGTTGGCCTGTTTGAGATTAGCTTGTTTGAGGTTGGCCTGCCTCAGGTCTGCACCGCTCAAGTCCACTCGACTCAGGTCGGCTTTGCTAAAATTCGTCTCTCTCAGGCTACCCTGTCTAAGATTTGCATCGTTAAGATTGACCCGACTCAGGTTGGCCCGGCTGAGATCAACCTCGCCCAGATTGGCCCGACTCAGGGTCGCCTGGCTCAAGTTAGCCCCGCGCAGATTGGTCTTGATCAGTTTGGCCTGGCTAACATTAGCTTTACTGAGGTTGGCCTCACTCAAGTTGGCCATAAAAAGATTGGCCCCGCTGAGGTCAGCCTGGCTCAGGTCGGCTTCCTGAAGGTTGGCCCCAATCAGGTCAACCCCGCGCAAGTCCATTCTGCTGAGGTCGGCCCGCAGCAGTTCCGCCCCGCTGAGCCTGGCCCGGCGGAGTTCCACCTCGCTGATCTTCGTTCCGCCCAATTTCGCCCGAAGCAGTTCGGTTTCGCCCAGGCCGGAGCCAAAAAGTTCTGGCTTTTCACCTCTTTCCCGGGCCGAGGCGACGATTTGGATGACTTGTTCTCGGGTCAATTTGGTCATATCAACCTGTTTCTGGGTACCGGGCTGTCAAGAGCAGAGCGTCAATTTCTTTGATAGCCTCGGTGGTGGAGACGCATGCTGCCGTCGCCCATTCCTGATAGAGACTTCGCCGGGTCTTTTGTAGCAGCGCGGTATCGGTCTGGCCCAGGGGTTTACGCCAGCTCCAGGCGGTTAGGTCTCGCACTACCTCACAGATGATCTGGAAGGAGCCTTGTTTCAAACGGCTGACCAGTTCCAGGTGCCGCCGGTGGTGGTTTTTTTCCAGGGGTACGGGGGAGCTTTTCAATAAGGCGCGGTAGTCATTAAGCTCATCCTTATCCGTTACCAGCCGAAGCCCACTCTCCTCCTGGGCTTCGACTGGTATCCAAACGCTGTGTTTTGAAAGAGTAATCTTGTAGTAGAGGCGTGTCCCCTGCTCAGAAAAATCTTTTTCTTCAATCTCTCTAATGTGCCCAATCCCATGTGCTGGCAGCACCACCGGATCGCCAATCTTAAATTGCATCAGACGCTCCTCCATTCTGCTTCTCTTAGCGGCGGCTGCCGCTGCGGTTGCCAAAGCCACTGCCGCCACGATTGCCAAAACCACCGCGCTCTTCCCGGGGTTTGGCCAGATTAACCTTCAGTTCACGATCCTCCAGGCTGGAGCCGTTTAACATACTGACCGCTTTTTGGGCTTCTGCCTGGGTGCTCATTTCCACAAAGGCGAAACCTTTGGAATTGCCGGTATCTCGGTCTTTAATGACCACTACCGAGGCCACCTGACCTGCTTTGGCAAACAGCGTGCGCAGGTCATCCTCTGTGGTTTGGTACGATAAATTTCCCACATAAAGCTTTACTTCCATAATTCTTGGGTCTCCTTGAGACTGGCTCGGTGAGCCGGTAATAAAAAATACTGACCTCCCATTTTGGGTACTCAGTTTAACCAAAACGATCACGTTCTATCGCCAACAGAGCGCTTCGTTGTCAGGTTCAAAAGAGGATTGGGCGGGGCGAATTAGCTTGATTGGGCCTGGTCAGACCCCGCATTTTGTTTAAGCTGCTCAAATAACTTTGGAATTTGGTCAAACTCGGTTGACTTATCCAGAAAGAAGTCGGCCCCGGCGTTCAGGCAGCGCTGCCGATAGCCTGAATACGGATAATTGGTCAAAATAATGACCATAGGCGCCGGCTGATCTTGTTTGATGGCCTGCAATACATCAATCCCGCTGCCATCGGGAAGCCGAATATCCAGGATCACCACATCTGGTTGAAGCTTACGAATTCCACTAATGGCCTCGGCCACATTGCCGGCCTGGCCCACAATTTCAACCCCAGCCAATTCATCCAGCAATGTGACCAGATGTTCCCGCACGATGAGCGAATCATCGGTGATAAAGACTTTGATCTGGAAATTCGGACGTGAAAATATCATAGACCTATACCACCAGGATACCCGATTAATCTTCTAAAGACTATCGGTGAAATGCTGACACTTATGTAGGCGATGCGCTGATTTCTCTGTCGGTATTTGCCCTACAATACCTCATCCACTTCTTATTGCGCCTTCTTCAATGGGGTCAAAATTCGCTGGCCAGAGGGTGTTATCATTAAATTTTGCCCGGCGCAGATTAGCTCCCCGCAAGTCAGTTTCGCTCAGGTCGGCCTGGCGCAGGTCGGCCTCGTGCAGGTCAATTCCACCTAATTTTGCCTGGCGCAGATTGGCGCCCCGCAGATCAGCCGCACTCAGGTCGGCTTCGCCCAGATTAGTTCCTTGCAGATTGGCCTGGCTCAAGTTGGCCCGGCGTAAATAAGCCCGGCTCAGATTGACTCCCTGTAAATTGGCCTCAGTCAGGTCAATTCCCCACAGGTCGGCCAGGCGCAGATTAGGTATTTCACCATTGCCATGCGCAGATTTGACAGTATTTATCACTTGTTCGCGGGTTAGCAGTTTCATAAGCTGTATTCCGATATAAATGAGTAATCCTAAAATAAGGGCAAAAGAACAGGCGTTATATCTGTAGCCATGTTTTTTATCAGTCTTCAGGGCTATCGGCCATCAGAACCTCGATGGTCAGGATCATCGCCGCAATGGAGGCGGCATTTTCCAGGGCGCTGCGGGTAACGTGGGCTGGGTCCATAATACCCGCCTGAACCATGTCTTGATACTGCTCCAATATCACGTTGTAACCAATCCGGTCATTCCGTTCAGCTTGCTGCCGGCAGCGCACATTTGCCACGATTACTGCCTCTTCCAGGCCGGCATTGCGGGCAATAAGGCGTAGCGGCTCTTCTAAGGCTCGGCGCACGATATTCACCGCCGTAGCTTCCTCAGGGTTCTGAGGGGTCAGCCCGGCCAGGGCACAGGCGGCATTAAGGAGCGCGATGCCGCCGCCAGGGACAATCCCTGCCTCAACCGCAGCTTGAGTGGCGCTCAGGGCATCTTGAACCCGCTGTTTCTTCTCTTTGAGTTCGACCCCACTGGCTGCTCCAACCTTAATGACGGCGATACTGCCGGTCAGGCAAGCCAACCGCTGTTGCAGTTTCGCTTTGTCGTAGCCATTGGTTGAGTGTTCAATCTCGGTTTTGAGCTGGCTGACCCGTCCTTTAAGAACTTCGGCATTGCCGTACCCACCCATGAGGATGGTCTCATCTTTGCCGACTACCACCCTGGCGCAACAGCCCAGGTCGGCTAAGGTGGCTAACTCGAGCCTGTGACCCATGCCTTCGCTCACAACCGTGCCCCCGGTAAGGATGGCCATATCCTGAAGCATGGCTTTGCGCTGCTCACCAAAGCCGGGGGCTTTTACGGCCACCAAGTTCAAGGTTCCCCGTAGCTTATTGAGTACCAGGGTGGCCAGAGCCTCACCCCCGATATCATCCGCAATCACCAGGAGGTTGCGGTTACTAAGCCGGACCAGCTTCTCCAGGAGAGGCGTTAAGTCGTTGGCGCGACTAATCTTCTGGTCATAGAGCAGCAGATAGGGTTCCTCAAGCACAGCGGTCATCTCTTCGGCATGGGTAATAAAAAAAGGAGAAAGATACCCCCGGTCAAACTGCATCCCTTCCACATATTCGGTTTCAAGGTTCAGCCCCCGGCCATCCTCGATAGTCACCACACCGTCCGGGCCAACTTTGGCCAGCACTTTGGCGATCAACTCTCCAATCGCTCGATCCTGTGCGGCAATGACAGCCACGTTAACCATCTCGGCCCGGCTGCAAATAGGTCGTGCCTGCGCTTGGAGAGCGGCGGATACAAGCGCCGTCGCTTTTTCTATGCCTCGCTTCAAGAGCATCGGGTTGGCTCCAGCCGCCAGATTCTTCAAGCCCTCGCTGACCATAGCATGCGCCAGTGCGATAGTCGTTGTTGTGCCATCGCCGGCCATCTCGTTGGTCTTAACAGCGGCTTCCTTGAGCAGTTGAGCGCCCATATTCTCAAAAGGGTTTGTCCAGGCCAGCTCTTTAGCCACCGTCACCCCATCCTGGGTGATGAGGGGCGCTCCCCACTTTTGGTCCAGGGCAACATTGCGCCCTTTAGGGCCAAGCGTGATGGCTACAGCCTGGGCCATTTTATCCATGCCGGCTTTCAGACGGCGGCGCGCCTCATCTCGAAAAATCAGTTGTTTGGCCATCCTCGTTGTTTTTGCTCCCGGTGCTTTACAGGTCTGACTCTTTTAGAAATACAAAATCAAGCGGTATTGATTTGAGTTGCCCGAAACTGATCAAGCGGCCTGGTTTTCATCCCACAAGCTTAAAAAAATGGTCTTGAAACTCGACCATATATAGCTTTTCAGAAAAAGATTTTGAGTTTGTAGTGACGACTTCAGTCGTCTAGACCAGTGAAACGACTAAAGTCGTTACTACGATTCAAAAACATTATCTGAACATCTATAGTTGTTTAGAGATTGCTTATGGCGACCAACAAGCCGTAATAGGCGTCGGTGGCCAGGTCTTCTTGACTCCCTCGCGGAGCCAGAACGTGGACGCGTAATTCTGACTCATCGCTGAACGTAGTCACATCGTTAATCCGCCGCCGTAAGGGGCGAGGGACTGGAACAGTCGTTTCCAGTTCGTTTTCGATCAATACAGGAGCCAGATCAATGGTAACAGATTGAGTCGAGCCAGTATGGCCACCGAGCCATTGTTGTAATGGCAGGAAGTCACCAGACTCCATCACCTGGGGCATAACCTGTTCGATGAGTTTGACCAGATCAATCGTTATCTTACTCACGGGGCCAGTTTCGATTCAGCTTGCCGGGTGGAGAAGAACTGCAAAGCACTGGCCCGGCTCATTATACTTTTGTGCTCCTTGCTCCGATTCCACTCCTCCATATAGGCAATCAAATCAAGCCACACCCTGAAAGTTGGTTTGTCGGTCGCCAATAACGTGGCCTGGTTATAGACCTGCCTGGCCTGGGCTTCTGTTTCGGCTGCAACATAGTCAAAAGCCAGTTCAATCAACCTTAAATCATTTTCGCGCATCGCTTATCGTGTTCCATTATAATTTTTTGGTAGGTTATATGTTTCCCTAATCCTTCATCAAATTGGGGGGTTATGGGGGGCGAGGTCCTCAACGGAGGATTTCGTCGAAATGATCCCCCTGAACAATGTGATAGACAACTTTTATCCTCATATCTCTATCCTCGCAAGCCGATATAAAATGGCTCACCGTCGCCCTGGTTGTTTCATCACTCACCAGGGCATAGATGGAGGCTCTATTTAGCCCTCTTTTTACGATAAGTCCGCTCTCGACCAAATCTTCTAACTCTTGCTCAATCACCGCTACGGTTCGGCCAACATATCTGGCAATATTTTCCGCGCTATCAAGGGTGTCCCAATTTGCAGCGAAGAGCTTCAGCAAGTCCCACTTGATAAAGGAATTGACGTTTGTTTTGATAAAGTCAAGTAAAGCTGGCTCCACATCATCCATCAATCGTGTTACAAAGGTGGGGGACCGGTCAGCAGGGGGTAACTGCTTCATGATTGGCTGGCTTTGCCATGACTGATAGCCTCAGTTGCAGTAAGCTTTCCTTTTTCTAGCACCTCTTGGCCTTTTTCTTGCCAGACAGCAGCCTGTTCCTGGGCGCGCTGACTGGCCTCCCTGAAACCTTTGGCAGCCTCCTCTTTTAGTTCAAGGCTTTTATCTCTTATCTGGCTGCGGAAGTTCTCGCCTGATTGAGGGGTCAACAATAAAGCTAACCCTGCGCCGACCAAACTACCTGTCATCAAACCGACAAAAAATAATGCCCCACTGTTTTGTTTTGACATGGTTACTTACCCCTTTAATTCTTAATTGCCTACTGGCTAATCAGGACATTGACGATTATGGTTTGAGAATTCCAGCGTTCTCCTTCTGTTCTTTCTTCTCTCTTTTGGCCTGCTTTTTTTCCTTCATGGTTTTTGCCGGCTTTTTCTTGTCTTTCTTTTTACTATTTTGATTCTTACTCACGTTTTTTTCTCCTTGGGTAATTATGTCTTACAACGTGAAAATTCAGTTATTTTCGTAGGTTTGAAGTTACGGTTCGTGCGGAACACGTTCTCCAATCAACGACCTGACGGATAACATAATCCGAATTGTAGGGGCGCTCAGGTCGAAGTGGGATCAGTTTAATGTAGGGGAGATTAAAAGTATAAACGATCCAGGTTATGAAAACTATCAGCGGAACTCTGATTTCTGTGTAGGGTTTAAGCTGATTCTTTTGTAGGTATTTGCCTTACAATGTGACAGAGGATGAGAGCCGCAGAGGTGCGGGGGCAGGGGGCAGAGGAATTACTCAAACAACCTGTTCTCAATAGCGTAACGCATCAACTCGGCGTTGGTTTTCAAATTCAGCTTTTCCAGGAGGCGGGTGCGGTAGGTGCTGACGGTCTTGGCGCTCAACGACAGGTCCTCGGCAATTTCGCTCAGCGTTTTGCCGCCGGCCATCAGTTGCATGACCTGAAATTCGCGGTCGGATAACGTTTCGTGCCGGGGCCGGTCGGAGGCGGCGTCCAACCCAAAGGCCAGGTTCTCGGCCAGCTTTGAGCTGATGTATTTCCCACCGTTCACCACTTTGCGAATGGCTTTGACCAGTTCATCCGGCGCGTTTTCTTTGGTCAAATAGCCCGACGCGCCGGCTTTCAGCACCCGTATCGCAAATTGTTCTTCGGCATGGATGCTGAGCACCAACACCGGCAGGTCGGGTTGTTCATATTTCAGTTCTTTGAGAATATCAAAGCCGCTGCGGCCGGGCATGGTCATGTCCAGCACCAGCACATCCCAGCCGCCCCCTCGAACTTGATCCAACGCTTCCTGGCTGTTGACGGCCTCACCGGCGACCTCCATATCGGTAGTTCCCGACAAAATCTGCCGCAGGCCCTGGCGCACAATCGGATGATCATCGGCAATGAGGACTTTGATCATTTGTTTCCTCCATCCAGCGGTAGCCGGACGGTCACAGTTGTCTCTTGGCCTGGAGTCCCGTGAAAATGAACCTCGCCCGCCCGCAGCCGGGCCCGCTCCTGCATGCCCAGCAACCCGATTGATTTCGGGCTGTGAATTTCACTTTCGGTCATACCTCGCCCATTGTCCCGCACCTGGAGGGTCAGAAATGTGGCCGTCTCTTCGAGTGTAACCACAACCTGGGTCGCTTGGGCGTGCCGGACTACGTTGGTCAGAATCTCTTGCAAGATGCGAAAAACTGCCGTAGACCCATCATCATCCAGAATGGTTTCCTCCGAGTCGCTGCTAAATTTACTTTCAATGCCGGTACGGGTCTGAAATTCCTGGAGCTGCCATTCAATCGTCGCCACCAGGCCCAAGTCCAGAATCCCTGGTCGCAACTCTGTTGAAATGCGGCGCACCATCTGGACGGTGGTATCAATCAAATCAGACATCGCCTGCGTTTTGGCCAACAGGGCCGGCTGCTGCGGCTCTAAATGGCTTTGCAGCCAGGCCACGTCCATTTTTAGGCCGGTTAAGGTCTGGCCCAATTCATCATGGATGGCTCGGGCGATGCGGGTGCGTTCCTCCTCGCGGACAGACTGCAAACGGGCAGACAGCTCGCGCAGTTGTTCGGTTGAGCGGCGAAATTCATCTTCCGTACGTTGGTGGTCCGCGCTTTCGCTGGCCAGGTTGGCCTTGGCAGCCAGGAGTTGAGCGGTGACCTGGGTGAGGCGTGTTTCCAGTTCGGCGATAAGCTGTTGGGAGGTGTGAAATTGGCGGGTTAAGTTGTTTTGTTCGGTCAAAGGCAGTAGTTCCATAAGGTAATTATAGCCGGAGTAATCTAAAAAGATATAAATACCATTGGATCCAGTCCAAACTTTTGACAGATCATCATTTTGCTGATACACTTTACATAGTTAGGAAATAAATCCGGATTATAGTCGCCGCCCGGTCTTATGACTGAGGCGGTTTTTTATTGCCTAGCTCTCGACGTGTCCTGGCGGCGGTTCACTTCGACAAAACATTAGCCGCATTAGAGGAGTTTTATGCAATTTAAAGATTTTAACCTCGAGCCGCGTTTGCAGCGCAACCTGCAAGCAATGGGTTTCGAGCGCCCCACGCCCATCCAGAACGCGGCCATTCCGCCCGCTCTGAAAGGGCGCGATATTCTCGGTTCCGCCGAAACTGGTACCGGCAAAACCGCAGCCTTTCTACTACCGCTGCTGCAAAAATTGATCACTTCGCCGCGCTCTCGCCACCCGCGCACCTTAATTCTGGTGCCAACCCGCGAACTGGCCTTGCAAGTAGCTGAGCAGGCCAGGCAGTTATGTCACGGCCTGGCCCTGCGCGTTAATGTAATTTATGGAGGTGTCGGTATTGGTCCCCAAGAGCAGGCGTTGAGGCAGGGTGCGGATGTGCTCATTGCCACCCCCGGCCGCTTGCTGGATCATATCACCCGCCGTAATGTTACTTTCACCGAATTGAAAGTGCTGGTGCTGGACGAGGCTGACCGGATGCTGGATAACGGCTTTTGGCCGGATATTCGCCGCATTGTGCAGTTGCTACCCCGCGAGCGGCAGACGCTGCTCTTCTCGGCTACGCTTGAGCCGATGATGAAGCTGGCCGGTGAAGTGACCCGCCAGCCGGTGCGGGTCGAAGTGGAAAAGACCGTGGCCCCGGAAGCCATTACCCAGGTGTTGTATCCGGTTCCGGAACATCTGAAGTTCAAGTTATTGGAACATTTACTGGAAGATAAAAGCCTGGAGAGTGTATTGATCTTTGCCCGTACCAAGCACCGGGCAGATCGAGTGGTGCGTCATTTGCAGCGCGTTCAGATTCCGGCCGGAGTTATCCATGGCAATCGCTCGCAGAACCAGCGAGTAGCTGCCCTGGAAGCATTTCGGCATGGACGTACCCGGGTGCTCGTCGCTACCGACATCGCCGCCCGGGGTATTGATGTAGACGGTATCTCGCATGTGGTGAATTATGATGTACCGATGCAACCTGAAGATTATGTGCATCGTATCGGCCGTACCGGCCGGGCCGAGGCTATTGGCCAGGCTTACACGCTGGTCACCCCACTCGACGCCCCGATGATTCAGCGGATTGAAAAGGTGTTGAAACAACAACTTCAGCGCCGTAAAGTCGCGGGGCTTGATTATAACGTGCCCCCCGCGGCCCTCACCTCAGCGCCCCGTCGTAACTTGCATCCACGTTAGAGGTGCTGCCATCCCTCTTTTTCTCCCAGACTTGGGAGAAAAAGAGATTTTTATCCTAAAGATAGGGCAGCCCACATAAATCCAGAAAACGGCGCAAAGCATCGGGGTCGCCCTCAATCCGAATAAGACCGCTGGCGATGGCTTCCTCCGGTTGAATCTGTCGTTGCAATAACCCCAAATAGGTAGATATATCGGTCTCAAAAGTTACGTCGGCGTTTCGGCCTCCTCCTTGCCGAACCTCAATCTTACCCCCATTAATCTGTACTTGTAGCACCTCATTGTCAATACGCAGCTCATAGGTTTCATTGACCCCTTGGGCCTGCTCCGGCCGGAAAAAGGTTTTGAGGGTTAATGCGTACGAAACCGCATGCAGCACAGCGGCGCCTTCAGGCGAGGGTGGCACAAATTGGCTACCCCACTTTCCCAGTTCAAGCAGCGTGTTTTCCAGCGCCAGCCCCAGGGGAGTTAGCTGGTACACGGTTGACCCGGCGGGCGGAGGGAGGACGCGCCGGCAGAGGATGCCCTGCTGTTCCAGCCCCTTGAGCCGCTCGGCCAGCAAATTAGTGCTAATATCCGGCAGCCCAGCCAGGAGATCCTTGAAGCGGCGGGGGCCGGCCATCAATTCACGGATAATAAGCAGCGTCCACCGTTCCCCGACAATATCCAGAGCATAAGCCAGGCCACAGTATTGATTGTAACTTCGATCTTTCATATTTGAAATTATACGACAAATTAGTAATAATTCAAGTTCATTATTTCGGACCTTAAATATTGAAATAACCACTTGACTTTTTGAAGTAATGGGTCTATAATACCAGAACATATGTGCTAACCCTGACCGGAGACCGGGTGTTTGCTCGCTTGGCGTGTAACCGGTCTCGTGTCCTCGTGTCCTCGGTCGTATTTACAAAGGAGCAACTCTGTGAGAAAACTCACTGCATACAATTTTCTAACCTTAAATGGTTTCTTCAAAGGGTCAAATGAAGACACCAGTTGGCATACCCATGGCGAGGAAGAGGAAAAGTATTCGGAGGAGGCGCTGGCGCAGGATAGTAACATTCTGCTCTTTGGCCGAAAAACGTATGAGATGATGGCCGGTTTCTGGCCGACCCCTCAGGCAAAAGAACTGTTCCCCCAAGTGGCCGCAGGAATGAACAAGGCAGAGAAGATTGTTTTCTCAAAGTCGCCATTTGAGCCGGCCTGGGAGAACACGCAGGTTATCAGCGGCGATATTGTGGCCAAGATACGCGAGATCAAAAAATCGCCCGGCAAGGATATGACGATACTGGGGAGCGGAGCCATCATCAGCCTGTTTACTGATTATGGCCTTATTGACGAGTATCAGTTTATGCTTGACCCGGTGGCGATCCCTCATGGGACGCCGGTTTTCAAAAATATCACACAGAAACTGGCTTTGCGGCTGACCGGCTCAAAAGTTTTCAAGAGCGGCGTGGTGCTGCTGAATTACCAACCGGCACGGTAGAGTGAAGGAGAATAACTTATGAATATTGTGTTATGGATTCTTCAGGTGTTACTGGCGGCTGAGTTTGTATTTCATGGGTGGATTTTCTTGTTCCCACCCGCCGACTTGGTTGACATCATGAACGCTAATTATGCGCCCTGGTTTCGTATTTTTCTGGGAGTGGCCGAATGGCTGGGCGCCGCCGGCCTGATCCTGCCGGGCCTAACCCGGATGATGCCCTGGTTAACTCCTTTAGCGTCGCTGGGGCTGATGATCGTCACCGGCAGCGCCACTGTTTATCATTTATCCAGGGGCGAAACAAGCAGCGCGATTATGACCGCTGTCCTGTTTGTTCTCTGCGCCTCTGTGGCCTACATGCGCTGGAGGGTCAAACCGATCACAGGACCTCAAATAGCCTAAACGCATGTGAAAGTTGACAGCTTAAGCCAGTTGAACAGGTTGGGTCAAAGTTCTAACCTGTCCATAAGGACAGTTTGGCTCTACCACTTTTGAATGATTGAAGACCGGTTTTTTGTCTGATGGATAAACAACCTCTTTACGTTAAACTTAACGCCACCAATTATGGAAAAAGTTGAAGGTTAAAAGTTTTCAGACCGTAACTTTCAACCTTTAACTTGAAACCTGCAACCTATTTTCAGGGGGATTATTATGACTCAGATTAAGGAGAAAGAAGCTCTTTTGAACAAAGTTACGCCGCCCAAAGCCGGGCGGCGGGAATGGCTGGGGCTGGCTGTCTTGATGCTGCCGACCCTGCTGATTGTGATGGACCTGACCGTACTGCACCTGGCCGTACCACACCTGAGCGCAGACCTGCAGCCCAGCAGCACCCAACTGCTCTGGATTGTAGATATTTATGGGTTTATGATTGCCGGTTCATTGGTAACGATGGGCACGTTGGGTGACCGCATTGGCCGCCGCAAATTGCTGTTGATCGGGGCGGCTGCGTTCGGCGTTGCCTCGATCCTGGCCGCCTTTTCAACTACCGCTGTCATGCTGATTGCGGCGCGCGCCTTACTCGGCGTGGCCGGGGCAACCTTAATGCCTTCAACCATGTCCTTGATCCGCAATATGTTCCTCGATGAAAAGGAGCGCACAGTTGCTATCGGGGTTTGGGTTTCAGGTTTCTCCGTCGGCAGCGCAATTGGGCCGCTGGTCGGCGGATTTCTGCTGGAGCATTTCTGGTGGGGGTCAGTCTTCCTGCTGGGTGTGCCGGTGATGACCCTGCTGCTGGGGTTGGGGCCAATCCTGCTGCCGGAGTTTCGTGATCCCCAGGCGGGCCGGCTGGACTTGTTCAGCGCTGCGCTGTCGCTGGTCTCCGTACTGGCCGTGATTTACGGCCTCAAGCAGATTGCCCAAGAGGGTCCGGGTTGGCAGCCTATCCTGTTCATCATCGTTGGGCTTGTGATTGGCCTTGTATTTATACAGAGACAGCGCAGGTTAGCCGACCCGCTGATTGACCTGGACCTTTTTCGACTGCCTGCGTTCAGTATGTCACTTGTCACTTACACCCTTGGCATCTTTGTGGCCTTTGGCGTCTTTCTCTTCATTGCCCAGTATTTGCAGCTTGTGTTGGGCTTATCGCCCTTGCAGGCGGGGCTGTGGTCGGTGCCCGGCGCTATCACTTCGATCATTGGCTCAAACGGAGCGCCGCTGTTGGTTCGCCGGGTGCGTCCGGCCTTTGTCATCGCCGGCGGTTTGGTACTGGGCGCGGTCGGCTTTGCCCTGCTGACCCAGATTGGCGTAGACTCGCTGGCCCTCGTCGTGCTTGGCTGGGGCATTATGTCCCTGGGCTTTGGGGCAACGTTTACTTTGACCGCCGATCTGGTGGTCGGAACCGCTCCGGTAGAGAGAGCCGGGGCCGCCTCGGCCCTCTCGGAGACCGGAGCTGAGTTTGGCGGGGCGCTTGGCCTGGCCGTCCTCGGCACCCTGGGCATCGCCATCTATCGCAGCCAGGTGCTGGCCGATCTACCGCCCGGTATCCCTTCCGAAGCGGCCAGAACTGCCCAGGAGACGCTCAGCGGCGCAGTGACGGTAGCCGGACAACTCCCCGACCAACTTGGGGCGGCGCTGCTCGGTGCGGCTCATGGGGCGTTCATTCAAGGGTTGCAATTGACCTCCGTCATCGGAACTGTGGTGATGATCGGGCTGGCTATCCTGACAGTGGTCATGCTCCGGCAAGTGGGCCAGGATGACGAGCCTGAGAACCAAAGGGAACCAGAGCATCCCATCCGACGTCCCACCTTACCTGCTCAACCTGACCTCACTTTTCTTGATTAACCTGTAACCTGAAAATTAAACAGTTCCAAGATTGAACGATGGCAACGCTTATTCCCCAGCGCATTGCGGCGGCGGTTGAGCTGCTGGCGGTGCAGCCAGGCGATCACCTGCTTGAAATCGGCTGTGGCAACGGCGCCGCCGCCGGCCTGGTCTGTGAGCGCCTGGGTGAGGGGCAACTGGTCGCCATTGACCGGTCTGAAAAACAAATTGACTTGGCGAGCGCACGAAATCGCGCCCATCTGGAATCGGGCAAGTTGATTTTGCATGCGCTGGCTCTGGAATCGGCGAGGTTGGATGAGGCGCGGTTCGACAAAATATTTGCGATCAACGTAAATTGCTTTTGGCTGCACTCTGAAGAACCATTGGCGGCGGTCAAACGATTGTTGAAGCCAGAGGGTACGTTTTTTATCTTCTACCAGCAACCAACCCCGGCTAAAATGCGCGAAGTAGCTTCAGTCCTTCGCGCCAACCTCGCTCACGCCGGTTTTGTCATCAAGAATGAAACGGAAACGGAACAGGTCTACTGTCTGGCCAGCATATTGAGGTAACGGCGGCGCTGCTGGCCTGGGCGGAGGAAAAAAGCCTCACTTGGGATAAGTGGTCAGAGGATCCTAGAGGCGAGGGGTGGCGGGCGCGTATCGAAACCTACCTCACGGACCCGATTGTGGAGCCGAACCCGGCGAAATGGGAGACAGAGCTAGCCTTTAAGTTGGCGGATGATTAACCGCGATAGCAAAAGGAGAAATTATGATGATAAAGAACAATATAGCCTTGCCACAGGTTGTGTCGCGAGAGGAGTGGCTGGCGGCTCGCCAAGCATTTCTGGCCAAGGAAAAGGAATTTACTCGAGCGCACGACGCGCTGAACGCCGAGCGCCGCCGGCTGCCGATGGTGAAAATCGAGAAAGAGTACATCTTCGATGGTCCGAACGGTCGGGCGAGCCTGCTCGATCTGTTCGAGGGCCGCCGCCAGCTCATCCTCTATCATTTTATGTTCGGTCCAGACTGGGACGAAGGCTGCGATGGTTGTGCTATGGTAGTTGACAACATGGGCCACCCCGCTCATCTCCATGCCCGCGATACCTCGCGGGTGCTGGTGTCGCGCGCGCCGCTGGCCAAGATTGAGCCGTTCAAGGCGCGCATGGGTTGGACTGTTCCCTGGTACTCCTCATTTGGCAGCGACTTTAACTACGATTTTGGCGTCACCACCGATGCAGGCGAGATATTTGGGCTGAGCGTCTTTCTCCGTGATAGTGATAACATTTTTCAGACTTACTTCACCAATGGGCGGGGTGTGGAGTACCTCGGCAGCAACTGGAGCTACCTCGACCTGACACCATTCGGCCGGCAGGAAACCTGGGAGGACTCGCCGGCCGGGTGGCCGCAAACTCCAACCTATGAGTGGATGCGTCACCATGATCGTTATGAAGATTACTGAGTTGGGTCATGCTCATCACGAAGAAATAGCCCGCTTGAGTGTACTCAAGTGCCGTTAGAGCCATTAAACTTGAAAGGTTCTCTTTGCTTTGTTAGAGGAAGGATAGAAAGTATGACGAAACTATTTTACGCAGTTTTAGCCAATTCACTGGCGGCGTCAGTAACTAATACCTTTGTTTGGTTTGCCGTCACCTTTTGGGTCTATCTTGAAACAAAGTCGGTAACAGTTACCTCGGTCATGGCGGGGGTGTATCTGGTAACGGTGGCCCTGTCCGGGTTTTATCTCGGTTCCTTGGTTGACAAGTATAACAAGAAAACAGCCATGGCCCTTTCAAGCCTCGCTTCTTTGGTTTTATACGCGCTAGCCTGGCTTATTTTTGCCTCAACACCGGCTATAGAATTTACCAATCCTGCCAGCATTACGCTGTGGGTCTTTATTGTGCTGGCTCTTTTTGGGGCCATTGCCGGAAATTTGCGCGGGATTGCGCTTTCAACCTTGGTGACCATTTTGATTCCCGAAGAGGAAAGAGATAAGGCCAACGGACTTGTTGGCAGCGCCAATGGCGTCGCTTTCCTGGTGGCTTCCATCCTGAGCGGTATGGCAGTTGGTTTTCTGGGGATATTTTGGATGCTTGTTTGTGCTATCGGGCTAACATTGTTGGTTATCATCCACCTGTGGACGCTTCCTCTTCCGGCCAAAGAGGTTAGCCATGCCCCGGCTGAAACACACAGCATTGATATCCGGGGTTCTATCCAGGCCATTCAAGCTGTCCCCGGATTGTTTGGGCTTATTTTTTTCCACACCTTCAATAACTTCCTGGGCGGCGTCTTCATGTCTCTGATGGATGCCTATGGCCTGGAACTTGTTTCGGTTCAAGTTTGGGGCGTTTTGTGGGGCGTTTTGAGCCTGGGCTTTATTGTGGGCGGGTTGGTGGTGGCCCGGAAGGGATTAGGCAAAAATCCGCTGCGTACGCTCTTTCTGGCCAACATCGTGATGTGGACCATTTGTATTTTCTTCACCCTTCAGGCTTCCATCGTGCTGCTGGCGGTGGGCATGTTTGTCTGGTTGTGCCTGATCCCGGCGGTTGAAGCGGCGGAGCAAACCATCCTGCAAAAAGTGGTGTCGCCCGAACGCCAGGGCCGGGTGTTTGGGTTTGCCCAAAGCGTCGAGCAGTCGGCCTCGCCCATCACGGCCTTTATCATCGGCCCCATTGCCGAATTGATCTTTATCCCCTTTATGACCACCGGCGCGGGTGTAGCCCTGCTGGGCGACTGGTTTGGAACCGGCGTTGATCGGGGCATGGCCCTGCTGTTTACCCTAGCCGGATTGATTGGCCTCATGGTCACGCTGCTGGCGATGCGATCCCGCACCTATAAAACCTTATCGGCCAATTATCAAACGCCAGAGGTGGAGGAGTATCCCCCACTCATAAACAAAACAACTTCCCAAACAACTTTGGTGGAATAAAGGGGCCTAAAAATCAAAGAAATAGAAAGGAGACAACCTGTGGTAATGATCGAATTCTAGAACCGCCCCAATAATTCAACCTGAAAGATGGACAATCAATCCGGGAATTTAAAAATTCCTAGCCAAATGAAAGGAAATAAAAAATGACAACGCTAAACCCTTATTTAAATTTTGATGGTAATTGCGAAGAAGCCTTTAACTTTTACAAATCGGTTTTTGGCGGTGAATTTGCAACGGTGATGCGCTATACAGAGATGCCGGCCGAGTTCCAGATGCCCGAAAGCGAAGCCCAAAAAATTATGCACATGGCTTTACCTGTCGGACAGGGCAGTATGCTCATGGGCAGCGACACCCCCGCCCCTATGGGGCCAACCGTCATCGGCAGTAATGTTTCCATTTCCATCACCGCCGCCAGCGAAGCAGAAGCCACTCGTTTGTTCAACGGACTTTCAGCCGATGGGCAGGTAACGATGCCGCTCGATAAGGCATTTTGGGGAGACTATTTTGGTATGCTGACCGACAAGTTTGGCGTTCAGTGGTTGGTGAGTTACAGCTATAACCAGCAGAGATAAATGGCTGTTTCTTATCCATCCCATTATTGGGCAGCGGCCGGCATTTTTTCAAAGAGGGGATGCCCCTCACTAAAATGTCGCTCATCAAAACTGAGTCCATTGACTTGGGAGTGAGCGTGCTTTATTACCAGCCACTATAAAATAAAGGAGAAAAAAATGAGTAACAAAATGAATCCTGTGGTCCACTTTGAAATGCCAGCGGAAGATAGAAACCGCATGGCAGAGTTTTACACCAAAGTGTTCGGTTGGCAGACGCAAATGCTGGGGCCTGAAATGGGCGAGTATGTGCTTGTTACCACCACGGAATCCGACGACAACGGGCCAAAGCAGCCCGGCGCTATCAATGGCGGTTTCTTCCCGAAAACGTCTGATACACCGGCGCAACATCCATCCATTGTCATTGCGGTGGATGACATCGAGGCATCGGTAAGAAAAGTAACGGATGCTGGCGGCAAGATAATGGGGGGACCTTATGATATTCCCGGTATCGGCAAACATGCTTATTTTCAGGATACAGAAGGCAATGTGGTAAGTATGCTACAACCTGTCCCACGGATGGATGTACGACCGAGATCAGAATAACTTGAGTTCGACATTTTGCCGAAAATCACTCCACCAGACCTTACAGGTTTTCAAAACCTGTAAGGTCTCCATACTGATGCGCATAACGATGGCGTTGTAGCTTGGCGCTACAAAAGAGTAAACTGATATGACCGTAAAAAGTAATGTAAACCAAGAACAAGTTCGTGCTGTTATTGAAAGTTGGGCAAAAGCAGTTCGGGACTGCGATATGGAGGGTATCCTGGCTAACCATACGCCTGACATTTTAATGTATGATGTAGTAGCCCCGTTTCAATCAGAAGGAATTGCTGCCTACAGAAAAACCTGGGAACTCTTTTTCAAATACAGCCCAGGCGGAGAAGGTTCTTTCAACTTGACTGACCTGAAAATAAGAGCGGGCGATACCGTTGCCTTTGCTCATGCAACATTAAGGGTTTTTGAGGAAAAAGTACGATTGACCGTAGGCTTAATCAAAGCAAATGACCAATGGCTGATAGCCCACGAACATCATTCTGGACTGAACGAACAGTAAAAAGGAGATTTTAAGAAGGAGTCGTCACAAGCCTATGGCACACCACCAGCGATGAAAACCCTCACCCCCGTCGCTGGCGCGACTCCCCCTCTCCCAATTTGGGACGACCGTAGGGAGGGCAGAGCGAGGGGGTTGGGGGGTGAGGGTTATTTTCAGAGGAGATTATGATGCAAAAAATTACACCGCATCTATGGTTTGACAAAGAAGCTAAAGAAGCAGCCGAGTTTTACGCTTCTATCTTTCCAGAGTCCAAGGTTACGAACATAACAACCCTTCACAACACCCCGTCGGGTGACACCGATGTTGTCTCGTTTGAGCTGTGGGGGCAGAAGTTTATGGCCATTAGCGCGGGGCCTCTGTTTAAGTTCAATCCATCGGTATCATTCTTCGTGAATTTCGACCCATCGCGGGAAGAAAATGCGAGAAAGAAGCTCGATGCGATGTGGGAGAAATTGTCCGAGGGCGGCACGGCTCTTATGCCCCTCGACAAGTACCCGTTCAGCGAGCGGTATGGCTGGCTTCAGGATAAGTATGGTTTGTCGTGGCAGTTGATCCTGACCGATCCTGAAGGTGACCCACGGCCTCCGATCGTGCCGTCGCTCCTGTTTGTCGGCGACCTATGCGGCAAGGCGGAAGAGGCGATTAATTTCTATTTGTCGGTGTTCAAAAACTCAAAACAGGGACTCATTGCCCGTTACCCTAAAGGCATGGAACCCGACAAGGAGGGAACCGTTATGTTTGCAGACTTTATGCTCGAAAACCAGTGGTTCGCGGCCATGGACAGCGCCCATGAACACAACTTTAGCTTCAACGAAGCCGTTTCCTTTATGGTGTCCTGCGATACGCAAAAAGAAATTGATGACTACTGGGAAAAACTCTCAGCAGTGCCCGAAGCCGAACAGTGCGGCTGGCTCAAGGACAAGTACGGCGTCTCATGGCAGATTGTCCCAATCGCGATGGACGAAATGATGAGCAAGGGTACGCCGGAGCAAATCAATCGCGTAACGCAAGCGTTCCTCAAGATGAAGAAGTTTAACATCGAAAGTCTAAAGCAAGCCTACCTGCAAGAATAATGAGAAAAGTAATTTATTCGGTGTTGGTCTCGCTCGATGACTTCATCAAGGGGCCGAACCGGGAACTGGATTGGCACCTTGTTGACGAGGAGTTTTACACCTTCGTCAACGATCAGCAGAGTGAGTTCGACACCTACCTGTGCGGACTAATGTAACAGACAAAGGAAAAATTTATGCAATCGACTACTCAATCTATTCCCATCTTAACAAAGGGGCTCTGGGCCGGACGTATCATCAGCGCCCTGGCCGTACTGTTCCTGCTCTTTGATGGTGTCATCAAAGTGATTCAGCACCCTGAGGCCGTGAGGCCAACCGTACAACTCGGCTATCCTGAGAGCCTTGTTTTCGGGATTGGGGTTATTGAACTGGTCTAGCTGGTGATCTATGTGATTCCGCCAACCTCAATTCTGGGCGCAATCCTGCTGACCGGCGCTGTGGCGACCCAGGTGCGCGCTGGCTCGGAACTGTTTTCGGTTGTCTTCCCGATCATTATCGGCGCGTTGGTATGGGGTGGGCTATGGCTGCGCGATAACCAGCTGCGCGCGCTCATCCCACTGCGAAGTTAACTGTTGTAGAATTATTAAACATAAGCTGAAACTGGTAGACAACCGGACAACTCCCACCGGCGTGGCCATTCTCACCTACCAGCCAATATAAAGGAGAACACAAGGAGTATGAACAAATGGATTGGAAGCTCGAAGTGGTAGTTGTGCCCGTCACAGACGTGAATCGGGCAAAGCAATTTTACAGTGAGCAGGTCGGTTTTGTTATTGATCACGATACCCGGATCAATGACGAAATGCGCGTGGTACAACTTACTCCTCCTGGTTCAGGATGCTCGATTGTTGTGGGCAGCGGCGTTGGTGACATGCTGCCAGGATCGTTAAAGGGTCTACAACTCGTCGTGTCCGACATTGAGGCGGCTCGGGCTCAACTGGTCGAGCGGGGTGTAGAGGTCAGCCCGATCCAGCACTACGAGGGCGCGGTCTTGGTTGAGGGGCGAGGCGGAGATTGGAACTCGTTCATCTTCTTTAACGATCCCGACGGTAACAGTTGGGTCGTGCAGGAGCGTCCCACCTCATAAGCAGAGAATGTAGCATAGAGGTGGAGCACTTTTGCTTCAATATGAAGTGGCCAAAAAATAGTTTTAGATACTCAAGAAGATAAGCCTCAGGAGAAAGACTGACACTTTCAATGACCAAGAATCATCATACCACGGATGTTAATGCAGAGCATTTTATTGAAAGGTTAAAAGCTCAAAGTTCGCCGGAAGAAGTGGGGAAGCATCGGCGCTACTTTAAAACCGGCCCAGGACAGTACGGCGAGGGTGATATTTTTATAGGCGTGCTCATGGGGCAGATTTTTGCCTTAGCCAAAGAGTTTATTGATATGCCCCTTGAGGAGATCGAAAAATTGCTCGAAAACCCGATCCACGAGGTCAGAGTTGGCGCTGTTAGCATTATGGATTGGGAGGCTCGTCGCAAAAAAACAGCGGAGGTACGCAAAAAAGCGCTGTTTGATCTTTATTTAAGACGCCATGATAGAATTAACAGCTGGGATTTGGTTGACCGCAGTGCGCCTTATGTCGTCGGCGGCTACTTGTTTGATAAACCACGCGATATTTTGTACAAGCTGGCCCGTTCTAACAGTTTGTGGGAACGCCGTACCGCTATAGTGAGCACAGGATATTTTATTAGACAGGATGACGTTGCTGACACCTTTAAAATTGCGGAGATATTGCTTAACGACGATCAGGATTTAATTCATAAGGCTACCGGCTGGATGCTGGGCGAGGCCGGCCAAAAGGATCGTCAAAAATTATTGAGCTTTTTAGACCAATATGCCGCGACCATGCCGCGTACCCTCTTGCGTTACGCACTTGAACACTTTGATAAAGAGCAGCGCGGTCATTACATGAGCAAGAAGCAGAAAGGAGCATCAAAATGAGAAAAGTAGCTCTCTTCATGCACATTTCACTGGATGGCTTCGCCGCCGGACCCAACGGCGAATAAGATAATGCCAGAGCTTGAATTTACACTTTATCCGGTTGGCTTCGTCCGCTCGCCGCTCAAACATCTCGCCGAGGTGCCCCGGCAGGGCAGCGAAGGCGCGCCCGAGGCCTGGCTCGAAGTGGAGCCGGCGCTGGCCGAAGGGTTTGACGGATTTACTGTGGGTGATAAAATTATCGTCATCACCTGGTTTCACTTGGCCCAGCGTGATATTCTGAAGCTGCACCCCCGTGATGACAAAACAATCCCGTTAACCGGCGTCTTTGCCACCCGCTCACCTGATCGCCCCAACCCGTTGGGTTTACACCCGGTTACGATTCTGGAGATTGACGGGCATCGTTTAAAGGTAGGACCGCTGGAAGCGATTGACGGCACGCCCATCGTTGACATCAAGCCGGTGCTGCCTCCATCACCCATTTCATAGGGATAATATTTATGTGCCGAAACATCAAGCCGCTTTTTAATTTTGAACCGCCCGTGACCGACGACGAGATTCGGGCGGCCTCCTTGCAGTTTGTGCGCAAGGTGAGCGGTTTCAATCAGCCATCCAAAGCTAACGAAGCGGCCTTCCTGACCGCCGTTGACGAGATTGCCGCCGTTACCCGCATCCTGCTCCAGTCGCTGGAGACCAACGCGCCGGCGAAGAACCGCGAAGAAGAGGCGGCCAAGTCCCGAGCGCGAGCGGCTCAAAGATTTTCGACATAGTCGCCAAATTTTGTTGATTTAGCTCACATTTTCCAGGGGGGAAAACTCCATGAACTTTGATTTTGATGAAAGGCCCTCAGACTCGCCGTTTGTCGAAAAGGTCTGGCGTACGCAAAGTGAGCGCAGCGGCTCTTTTGTCTCGACGGCCGAGAATCATTGGGAGATGGTCGTAACCACCTATCAGGGCAAGACCACCTTTACTGTGCGGGGGCCGGAAACCAAAGCCACACCGGCAGACTATCCGGCTGACGCCGAATTTTTTGGGATTGTCTTTAAACATGGGGCTTTTATGCCTCATCTGCCCCTCATCAAGCTGTTGGATCGAAACGATTCGACGCTGCCCGAAGCCAGCAGTCAATCCTTCTGGCTGCATAGTTCGGCCTGGCAATTCCCCGACTTTGATAATGCGGATACTTTTGTCACCCGACTGGTGCGGCAAGGACTGCTGGTGCGTGAACCGGTAGTTGAGACGGTGTTACAAAACCGGCCGCTTGACATGTCGCTGCGTTCCGTTCAGCGTCGTTTCTTGCAGGCAACCGGGTTGACTCGTGGCACATTCGATCAGATCGAGCGTGCCCGCCAGGCTGTAGCCATCACTGGTCCCTCGACTACTTTGACGAGGCAGCAGGAAAATTTGCCAGCGCCCAACTCTTTGCCGCCGACGCCCTGCTGCTGGGGCGAGAGACCTATCAGGGGTTTGCCGCAGCCTGGCCCTCCCGAACCGGTGATTTTGCCGACAAGATCAACAACATGACCAATATGTCGTTTCGACAACGTTGGCCGAGCCGCTCGAGTGGGGGCCGGCAACGCTGATCAAAGGCAACGTTGCGGAAGAAGTCGCTAAACTCAAACAGCAGCCAGGCCAAGACATCTTGATTTACGGCACTGGCCGTCTGGTCCAGACGCTGCTGCAACACGGCCTCCTTGACGAGCATCGGCTGTGGGTTGTCCCCGTTATTTGGGGCAGCGGCAAACGCATTTTTGAGGGCATGGACACCGCAAAGCTGGAACTGGTAGAGGCCAAAACCCTGCCTTCCGGTACGGTTATCCTCTCGCACAGGCCGGCCTAAAATAAATTTATTGAAAAAGGAGAATCAGATGAGAAAGATTATTGTTCTATCTTTTATTACCCTTGATGGCGTCATGCAGGCGCCTGGTGGACCAGAGGAAGACCCGACGAGTGGTTTCAGGTATGGTGGCTGGACTGTGCCGTACTTTGATGAATTTCTGGGTCAGGCTATGGGCCAGCAAATGAGTAAGCCATTTGATTTGTTATTAGGGAGAAAAACATTTGAGATATTTGCCTCCTATTGGCCCCAGCATGAAGATCAATGGCCTGGCATCAACACTGTAACAAAATATGTTGTTTCAAATACGCTTACAAAGCATGAGTGGAGTAACTCGGTCTTTTTAAAAGGCAATGTTGCGGATGAAATTAAGAAACTCAAACAACAAGAGGGTCCTGACTTACAAGTGCATGGCAGTAGCAATCTCATTCAGACGTTATTGGCGGACGATTTGGTAGATGAATTTTGGCTTAAAATATTTCCGGTGACCCTCGGTATGGGAAAACGCTTGTTTGATAAAGGTACCATTCCCGCTGCCTATACATTGGTAGAATCTAAAGCTTCACCATCTGGCGTGATTATTGCTTCATTCAAGCGTGCGGGAGGAGTCAAAACAGGCTCATTCTGATTTATACAAGGAGAGACAACCATGGAGTCAAAAAATTCACAAGGTAAGTATGTTAATGTCAACGGTCTCAAGATGTACTACGAGATTCACGGCGAAGGTCAACTGCTGGTGTTGCTGCACGGGGCTTTTTCGGCCATCGGCACCTCGTTTGGCAAGCTGCTGCCGGAACTGGCCAAAACCCGGCAGGTTATCGCCTTTGAGCTGCAAGGTCACGGCCACACCGCCGATATTGATCGCCCCCTGAGCTACGAGCAGATGGCCGACGACACGGCCGCCGCCCTCCAACAGCTTGGCATCGAAAAGGCCGATTTCTTTGGCTACAGCATGGGCGCTGCGGTTGTTTTGCAGGTAGCCATCCGCCACCCGGAGCTGGTGCGCAAGCTGGTGTTCGCCTCGGTTTCCTACAAGCTTGACGGCCTCCACCCTGGGCTAATGGACGGTTTGCAGCAGATGACGCCGGACATGATGTATGGCTCGCCCTGGCATGAGGAATACAAGCAAATAGCGCCCCGGCCGGAGGATTTCGACACGCTGTTTACCAAAGTGATGCAAATGGATAAGGACCTCAAGGACATCCCGGACGAGACCATTGCGGCGATCAAGGCCCCGGCCCTGTTCATCATCGGGGATTCCGATATTATCCGCCCCGAACACGCCGTCGAGATGTTTCGCCTGTTTGGCGGCGGCATTATGGGCGATACACCCGCCGGTCCGCCCGATTCACAGCTTGCCATCCTGCCCGGCACCACCCATGTGACGCTGGCAGATCGCGCCGATTTACTCCTGCCGATCATCCCGTCCTTCCTCGACAAACCGATGCCGGAGGCCAGGTAAGCGGGCCTGGAAACAAATATAATGTTCCAGCAAAGTTTTCGTCGTTAAAACAAGTAGCAGGGTAGCAAAGTAGCAAACTTATCACCTGCTACATGCTACCCTGCTACCTTGATCGTTGAGCAGATTCTTTATTATGTAACTTTGACCATCAATCGCTTTAGCGCCACACCTAATCGCCGCACCCCTTCTTCGATATCTCCAGGCGTTTGAGTGGCAAAATTGAGCCGCAGGTAGTTTTCTCCCTCGGCGGGGTTGGCGAAAAACCGAGTCCCAGGCGCAAACTCTACCCCTTCTGCGGCGGCCAGCGGCAGTAACTTTAGCGAAGATGTATGTTCCGGCAAGCGCAGCCAGATAAATAACCCACCCTGGGGTGGATGAACCTCGACCTCCGCCGGTAAATAACGTTTAATTGCCGCTACCATCGCATCTCGCCGTTGGCGATAGATGCGGCCAGAACGCCGCAAATGAGCCTGGTAACGGCCAATGGTAACGTATTCATCCAGAGTTCGTTGAATCAGGGGAGAGGTGGTGAGATCATTGACCCGTTTACCATTGACCAGCCGGCTAAAGATGGGACCCTCCGCTACCAGAAAACCCACCCGCAAACCCGGCATCAACATCTTGGAAAAAGTGCCGATATAAATGACTCGCCCACCTGGGTCAAGGGCTTTAATGGCGGGTTGGGCGCGTCCCTCATACCGTAAATCGCCCACAAAATCATCTTCCAAAACGGGCAGATTATAACGCTCGGCCAGCGCCATCAACTGGCGTCGCCGCGCCCCACTCAAACAAGCCCCGCTTGGGTTTTGAAAATTGGGAATAGTGTAGAGCAGCTTGGGATGATGCTGTTGGAGTAAAGGTTCCAGCAGATCAACCCGCAGGCCATGCTCATCCAGCGGAACCCCCACAATTTTTAGCTGGAGCGAGCGGCATAAGTCCAGGGCAAAGTTGTAGGTTGGATTTTCCACCAGGATGACATCGCCCGGCCTGAGTAGAAGCTGACAAACCAGGGCCAGGGCCTGCTGCGAGCCGGAGGTAATGAGGATCTGGTCGGGATGGGTCTGGATCCCCTGGCTGGCTAAAACGTGGGCGATGGTTTTACGCAGGGGTGGGTAGCCCCGGCCAAATTCGCCATATTCCAGCGCGGTGATCCCATCCCGCCGTATTACTGTCTGTAGCGCCTGGTAAAAATCTTTGAGCGGGAACTGGCGGGGATCGCCCACGCCGGTAAAAGCAATGGGCTGAGGGTGGCGGGTGGGCGATGGTGTTTGCGCCAAAAATATGTCCTCGGTTATTTCATCTGCCTGGATATCTTGCTGCCACAATGGCCAGCAAATATTCGTCTTGTTTTTCTCAAAAGCCGGGAGCGGACCCGGTGGCAGCACATAAGTGCCACTCCCTTCCCGGCTGCCAATCAAGCCCTCACTTTCCAATTCGGCATAGGCATTTTTGACCGTGATTCGGCTGACCCCCAAATCGTGGGCCAGTTGGCGGGTGGCCGGCAAGCGGGTTTCGGGGGCAAGGCTGCCTGAAAGAATATGCTGCCGCAGATAGGTTTCGATTTGCTGATAGAGGGGCACGGCGCTCTGCCGGTCGAGGGGGATACGCATCTTATTCATCTCCTTAGCTGATGATGTAAGTATACTTATTTTTGTATTTTTAGATAGTCCCACTTGTCAATATTAGAAACCGGACTTATCAAAATATCTATATAGTGGTACTATCAATAGAACCAATTATTATTTAGAATCAGGTTAAAATATCGTCCGGCCCCCTCCTGCCCTTCCCCTACGAGGGGAGGGTTTGGGTGAGGGAGGAGTGTTCACGAACCTGGGGTACGCCACCAGGAACGAAAATTTGGAGGGCAAGGCTTGCCTTGCGACATGGCAAAGCAAGCTTTGCACTCCAGCAGTCTATTTTCAGAGGAGAGACAAATTTTATGAGTACAATCTTGAGCAGAAAGTTAGGGAGATCCGGCATCGAAGTCAGCGCCATGGGCCTGGGGTGTTGGGCCATCGGCGGCCCTTTCCAGATGGATGGCAAGGCTGACGGCTGGGGAGCGGTAGATGACGCCGAGTCTATTCGCGCCATCCACCGGGCTATTGATCTGGGGGTCACTTTCTTTGACACGGCCGATGCTTATGGTACGGGACACAGCGAGCGTATTTTGGGCCAGGCTCTGGCCGGTCGCCGGCCTGATGTCGTCATAGCCACCAAGTTTGGCCATACCTATGACGAGGAACGGCGTGAACTCACCGGCCAGGATGCGTCACCGGCCTACATCCGCCGCGCCTGCGAAGCTTCTTTGCGGCGTTTGAAGACGGATTACCTGGATTTGTACCAACTGCATATCTGGTCCTTGCCCCCGCAGCAGGCCGAAGGGGTGGCCGAAACGTTGGAAAAGTTACAGGCAGAGGGGCTAATTCGGGCCTATGGCTGGAGCACCGATGATCTTACCTGTAGCCGCTTGTTTGCCGATAAACCCCATTGCGCGGCCATCCAGCATAATTTGAATGTTTTTGAGAATGCCCGTGAGTTGGTCGAGTTGTGCGAGCAGCATAACCTGGCCAGCATTAATCGCAGCCCGTTGGCGATGGGCTTTTTGAGCGGCAAGTTCAATGCCCAGTCTGTTCTGCCGGCGGATGATGTGCGCGGCAGCGGTCATGAGTGGGTATCATATTTCCACGAAGGAAGACCACGCCCGGAGTTTCTGGAGCGGCTGGAGGCCGTCCGAGAAATTTTAACCAGCAATGGCCGGAGTCTGGTTCAGGGCGCTCTGGCCTGGATCTGGGGACGCAGCGAGCAGACGATCCCGATTCCCGGTTTCAAAACTGTGGCTCAGGTGGAGGAAAACGCCGGAGCGATGCGCTTCGGCCCGCTGACCCCGGCCCAGATGCAGGAGATTGAGGCGTTATTGGGCGGCGATAACTAAAAGCTTGTTACTAACCTGAGTTCGGAGTTTTCAAATCGCACCCCCTTCAACAAGCTCAGGACGCAGCTTCGATACGCGCTACTCAGGATGGGATATTTGAGCCGAAAATCATCCTGAGTAGCCGCGACCAAAGGGAGTGGGTGCATCGAAGGGTGATTTTCGGCAAAATGTCGAACTCAGGTTACTAAGTTGAGTTTACTTCACCGGGGATGACCGCGATATTGGGCAGCAAATCAGGCCGGCTTTGTTGCTGGCAGACGCTTAACGGCGTCAACGATGAGTTGGGTCGCCCCTTCGAGGCCCAATTTAGTAGTATTGATCACCAAATCATACAGGATCGGGTCAGTCCAGTCAACATTATAGAAACGTTTCAGGTATTCGGCTGAAGCTCGATCGTGTTGGATGGCGCTGTCTTGGGCTCCACCCAGGCTAAAGTTTGCCTGTTCGTGCAGCCGTTGCGTCCGGGCGTCTAATGAGGCAACAATCCGCACGTGCAGGACATCAGGTTTGTCTTTGAGAATGGCCTGCCCACCCCGCCCCACAATCACAACATTGCCATGTTTATAAGCTGCATGGACAATAGATTGGACAAGGGTAATGCTCCTGGCTTCCTCCGGTTGTTCCTCTACTTCTTTGAAGGCTAATCTATTGGGAACTTCGTACGGAAGCAGCCCCAGACCCGGAATGAAGACATCACTTCGTGAGCTGCTAACCCCTTCGATCTCAGCATTTGTGGGGATGACCACCCGCGGGCTACGCCGCCCAAATAAGCGCTCGAAGAAGTTTTGCAACTTATAATTGTCTTCAGAAAAATCTACCATCTCTGACAATGACAAACCCGCTTCGGCGGCAACCTGGGCCATGAGCCTTTTGTCAAAGAAACGATAGCCCAATACCTCGCAGAGACGAGCGGCAATTTCGTCGCCGCCACTGCCATACTGTCGAGAAATAGTTATGACTGCCATCGCGCTGCTCCTTTCTTTGTAACTATACCCCCGAACTCCTAATCAGCAGGATCGGACAATCTATCTGATCCAGGAGCGCCTGGATAGTTTCTATTTGAATAGATAATCTTGTGCCGCTCAATACCAGCAGACCACCGTACGTAACCAAAATTGGTCCTCTAATCTTCTCGCCCTGTTGCAGCAAAAGCACCGCCCGCGGCGTTTCGGCAGCCACGGTGTGAGCCGTAGAACCCATTTGGCCCCGCCGGGCGGACCCAGCACGAATAAATTATAACCTTCTCGCCGGATATCAATGCCAAACCGGACCGCTTCGACCGCCCGAGCCTGCCCGACAATCTCGGTCAGCTCTTCCAACTCGGCTGTCGTTTCAAAGGAAAAGCTCTCAGGATCACAATGACGGCGCAGCATGGCCGGTTGCAGTGGCTTAATTGCGCTCATAGTTCATTCACCCTGTTGATCCAAATATGCCTCCGCTGCCGGTCCTCTTTAAAGTAAGGCAAGGGAAGGCTTGAGCGGGGGTCAGGCTTGATGGAGCGCCTCAATGATCTGGCTCTTCAGCTTGTCCATCCCCACCCCCGAAAGAAAAGGGACGCCGTTGAAAACGGGCATGCCCAGGTCTTTGGGCACGGGAGTGGTGGCCACAATCACGTGAGGGTTGAAAGTGCTGATCTTGCTGCGCACTTCGGCCGCTTTACACTGGACAACATTGACTTTAACCCCAGCTTCTTTGGCAATCTCTTTCACCTTCTCGGCCACGACGGTAGCCGTGGCGATAGAAGTGCCACAAGCAATCAGTACACGCTTTTCACCGTTCATGCTGTGATGTCCTCCGTCAACTCAAGATGATCTTCAAAAATCCGCGCAATCTGGGCCGGGCTGGCTGCGCTCACAATCTGGCTCAACACGCCAGGCGTTTGGAACATTTGCACTAACTGCTGGAGCAGCTTAAGCAGGAATTGGGACTGGGCCACGGCCAGAGCGCACACCAACCTGACCGGGACAGTGTTTTCTGGATTACCCATTTCTCCAAATAAGATGGGTTCCGCCAATACGCCTACGGCAATTGCCTGTTGCAAAACATGTTCAACATCCGTATGCGGAATAGCCACCCCGACCTCCGCGGTCGGCAGCCCGGTGGCAAAGATCTTCTCCCGCTCAATAGCGGCCTGCACCCAGGAAGGTTTGACAAAACCACCGGCCTGTAAACGCGCTCCTAACTGAGCGATGGCCTCGGCGGCGCTCTCGGCTGGCATAGGGGCAATAACCAAATCGGGGCGCAGCCAGCCTTGTTTGGGTTCAGTGTGCCTGGATGTGTTTTCCATCTTCTTTCAACTTGATCTCATGCTGGCGCAGTACCTCCGCGACCCATTCGGGGGAAAAGGAGAACTTTTGCTGCACCGTTTGGGCAGTCACCGGGGCCGGCCACAAGCCTAACCGATGCGGCACAAACCAGGCCCACCGGCCCACCCTCTCACTCCAGAGGATATAGATACGCTCATAGAGTTCACGGGAAGTCAAATGGGGGGTTGTGGCCGTTAATTCATGGGCCGCCGCTACTACCAGCTTGACACTCTCTTGTCGAATACGCCACAGTTGCCAGCGTCCCGCCGCAACAAAACCCAACCAGACCAGTAAAACAGCGGCTACCACCGTAGGATGATCTCGGATAAAATCCAGCGCCGGACTACCCCACGCGCCCAACATTCCCTTGAGGTAATATTCCAACATGGTCGGATAGTCTAAATAAACGTCTAAAATTTACTTCCCGTTTTGAGTTCCTACGGGTTCCTTTAGTTCCCTGGGAACTCGTAGGAACTTGGGGAAACTTATTTTTGGACAATTACTTATTTGGCCGGTGCTGGCGTCGGAACAACTTCTTCAGCCGGAGCGCCGGCAATCCGTTCCCAGGTGTGGGGGTCGCGCAGATAGAAGAACAACAGCGCCCCCAGCACAACCAGGACCAGCAGCAGGCCAATCCAGCCGGCCAAGCTGGCCACGCTCATCATCAGCAGCGGCCACCAACTGAAGCCATCGGCAATGCTGATGATTTGTGAGGCATTTTCCGGCATCTGGAAGTTGGCGTCAACCGCAGCCTGGGTGAATTGAGGCGCCATCGCCGTACCCACATAGAAACCCAGGGCGATGACAACCGTCCCGATGATAATCATGCGGATGATGTTACCCCGCGTAATCGGGGCGAACATACAAACGACGAAGGGGATCACCGCCAGGTCGGCAAAGGGCAAGACCCGGTTGCCCGGCAGGATAACGGCCAGAAGCACGGTAATCGGCACCAACACCAGGGCGGTCGAGATGGCGGCCGGATGTCCAATCAGAATGGCCGAGTCAAGCCCGATGTAAACTTCACGGTCGGCAAAGCGCCGGCGCATAAAATCCCGCGCTGCCTCTGAGATGGGGATCAGACCCTCCATCAAAATCTGGACCATGCGCGGCAGCAGCAGCATGACTGCGGCCAGGTTGATGGCTGTCGTCAAAACCCTGATAATCGAACCCTGAATATCGGCGTTGCTCCAGAAACCGAGCAGGCCGAGCACAAAGCCGATGACCAAGCCCAGAATGACCGGTTCGCCAAAAACGCCAAATTTCTCCTGAACTTTTTCGGGGTCCGCTTCCAGGCGGTTGAGGCCGGGAATATGGTCTATCACCCAGTTAAGGGGAATAGCCAGCAGGGCAAAGGGCGCAGATGTGCCGTGGGGGATGGACAGGCCCGGAATTTGATAATAATCTTGCACCCCCGGGGCCGTCCAGTCGGCCAGGAAGAGCATAAAAGCGGCGGCAATCGCGGCGGCCAGAATCCCCAGCCACAAGCTGCCGGTAACAACAACGACCAGCGAACCAACAAAAGCGAAGTGCCAGTAATTCCAAACATCAATGTTGAGTGTCTTGGTTAGCCGGGTTGCTAACATAACGATGTTGACGATAAGGGCGATGGCAATGACAAAGGTGCCCACACTGGAGCCAAAGGCAATGGCTGCGGCTGAAGGCCAGCCCACATCCACCACATTGAGCGTCACCCCGGTGCGCTCGACCATCGCCTGCGCCACTTCGCTCAGGCTGGTCCACATCAATCCAATCACCAGGTTGATGCCGACAAAAGCAATCCCAATGGTAACGCCGGAGCGGAAGGCCTTACCCGGTTTCGCGCCCAGGATTAAACCCAGAACGAAGATGATGATGGGTAAGATGACCGAGGCCCCGAGCTTGGTCAAAACATCTTGGAGACCTGTGAAAAATGCTTCCATCATTTCCTCCCATGGAACAACATAAAATAAAGATTTTTGACCATCAAATCCGGTAATTGGCTCGCGGCGGATAGCCATATCCGCCGCAGGATTTGTCAATCCTGCGGCAGCAGTTATTACTGGCTTTGAGAATCAAAAATGATAATTAAACCGACTGATTTAATGGGATTTTCGATTGTTGTATTGTTTTTGCCCTTAAGGGATCAGGCTCTGATGAGGCAATGGAGAGGTTATTGCGAAGGGATTAGGCTGGGTTAAAAGAGGGGCTTGGAACGATAGGTTAAGAAAGGAGGATTGTTCTGGCAGCCGACTCTGGGCCGCCAGTGTGGCAAAATAACCGCTCCGGAAAGGGGGGGTGGTCTGTCTGAGCCAGCCAGTGACGTATAGGGATACGTCACCCACGGGGTTATTCGATAGGCTCTAAACCCTGAAGGGCGCTCCATCACCTCCTTATTTTAAGCAAGTGGATCAGGAGATAGAAGTAACTACTTATGGAGGAACAACACCTTTTATGGGTCAAATTTGGCTACTTTAGTTCCAACAAAGGCGTCACTGCTGAGATAGGACAAATTTGGTAAATTTTGGAAGAATTGATCCATTATTAATTCTATGCTTTTTGCCTTAGTTTTACAAGTGACAAATGTCATAACTTAATGGTGTTTTGTTTTTTGATCGCTATACCTCCTACTTTACCCCCTCAAATAAAACCCGATGAATTTGCGCCGTGACGGCCTGGGGATCGGGCGCTTGCCAGACTCGTCGCCCAATGGCCACCATTTCGGCCACCACCGGCCTGTCGTAGCGGTAGCTGGCGTCCACCAGGCTGGCCAGCCAGCGATAAATGTCAATATCACCGGCCCGATCCAAAAAGAGTGAGACGGCAATAGCGTCGGCATCCATGCACAGGGCTGTTTCCAGAGAAGCAATCGGTGTTTCCTGACTGCCTTCCTGGCTCAACCCGGCAGTCAAGCTGACCCGCAGCACCACCCCCGCAGCAGGGGAGATAAGTATAAGCCCACTGTTTGCCTTCCCATTCGCCCAGGCTCCAGGCGACCGGCATGATGTCGTCCATTTGGAGTTCAGCCTTATCCCGCTCCACAAAGTCGTTCAGCGGCAAGGTGTAGCCGTTAGCGGTATATTCGCCGCTCCAGACAATGTCAACCGTCATCAAATCGTAGTTGGCCGTGTTACCCACAAAATCGGTGGTCAACGTAGCCCAGTTCATCCATAGTGATCTTGATGCCGGTTTCTTCTTCAAATTTGGGGAAGAGGGCGCGGAAAGCGGTGATATACTGATTGGTCTGTGAGGCCAGCACCAACTGGGTTCCGGCAAAGGGCTTGTCGCCGACGGGGGCTTCAGCCGCAGCTTCTTCGGTCGCTACGGGGGCTTCGGCGGCAGGTTCTTCCGTGGCGACGGGAGGAATAGCGGCTACCAGGACCGCCAGGATCAATACCGCGAGCAGGGTAACAAAAAATTGTTTGCGTTGCATAGTCTTTCCTCGTGATGCTCTGATTTTGCTTGATGAAAGCGGGTCCATGTAACAAAAAATCGTTTGCGTTGCATAGTCTTTCCTCCTTGTTCGTTGGTAAATCTGAGCGATGAACATTTGAAATGCTTTTATATATACCCAACGCATTTCAAAATTTCCGTAGCGGATGCATCCCCATGCGTCAGCGGACGGCATAGGGATGCCGTCCTACGGAAATTTTAACGTGCGCTTAGTATAGATGTTGTTCATGGGTGCAATTAAAGGGGGCACAGACCCGCTCCGCCAACTCCTGAGCCGACAAGATGCACTCTGGCGTCGACCACTCGACGTTTGCCATGCAACCCCTTGGGTTCAATCGGATTTAACCTTCGCAAATAGGAGTGCAAGCCTTGGTTTGTTGTCAGCTTAGTCAAATTCATCTTTGCGCTGAGAATGGGCGAGAGGTGCAACAAAGAAAGTGGAGAAAACCCAAGCTGTCCAGAGTGGTTTATCCGGGCAGGCTTGCTTCCGGGGTGGTCCGGACGGTCAGTTTTTGTTTGGAATAGGGGCCGCTGCGCCGTTCATCTGCTTGAACCAGGCGGCAGTAGCGCAAAAAGGTGGGCAAAGAGAGGTGCAGCGTTATTTTTGAATTGATGCGCTTCAAAATATCGGTGTAGGAAAGTCCTTCGGCCAGGCGCTCGTTGATCCACTGCCGGTGCTGTTCCGGGGGTAGGCCAAACGCAACCATCAGGATAATCTCCGCCTTGGGCCGCCAGATCAAACGGGGCAAGCCCCGTTTGATCTGCGAGGCGGGGTAATAGCAGCTTTTGAGATAGGCAATAATCTTGTCGCGGCTCAGGCTGTCATTCAGCCACCAGCTCGGATCATGCATGGCCGCCTGCCAGATGTCGCGGCGGATCTCCTCGATGGTGCGGGTGGGCTTGGGCCGGGCGATTTCGGCGGCGCGCGGCGCGCCGGTCCCCACGATTTTGCGAACCGTTTCGCGGCTCTGGCCCACGCCGTCGGCCAGGTCAATCAACGATAAACCGGCCTGTTTTAGGGCACGGATCAGCTCGGCGCGGCTGGCGGCCTGCTGGATGGCCGCAAAAACTGCTTCATCGGTAATGTTTCGCCGCCGGGCTTTGGCCAGCAGGATTGGCAGCGAGATATTAAACTGTTGGCACTTTTCGGCGATGTTATCGGGTGGCATGCTGAGTCTTTATGAGTCAGTTTTTTACCACAGAGGCGCGGAGGCGCAGAGTTTTTTAATTATTTTCTCTGCGTCTCTGTGGTGAATTTCCGATTTGAATTTCCAGAAGTGTCAATCTAACTTGAACCATGCCGACATTTTTAGCACGAAAAACGTAAAAAGTAAAGTATCGGTCTATGCTTCCGGTGCTCGGCTGCGGGTCATGGCGGCTTTGACCACGGGGGTCAGGCCGATGACCTCGCCCTTGTCGGCCAACTCCTTCCAGCGCGGGTTGCGGATGGGTGGGCACTCCCAGGCCTGGGGTGGGGTGTTGGCCCGCAGGCCCTTGAAGGCGGTTAAAATGCCGCAGTGGTAGCAGTGTTCGCGGCAGTCTACTTTGGTTTCGCCCTTTTGGGCGGCATACCAATCCATCAATAGCCATCGCTTTTCTACCCCGGCGTTGATATGGTCCCAGGGGAAAATCTCGTCGGCCAGGCGGGGCCGCTGAGCGTACCACCACGGGTCCAGGGTGTGGGTAGCAAAGGCTTCGCGCCAGGCGGCGGGACTGTGCCAGTCGCCCCAGGCATCGAACTTGGCTCCCTTTTCCCAGGCTGTTTGAATGACCGCCCCCAGACGGCGGTCGCCGCGCGAGAGAAAGGCTTCCATCAGGCTCTCTTCCGGCTCATTCCAGTTAAAAATAATCCCGTGTGTCCGGCCAAACTCGTCGCGCATCAAATCTTGCTTGCGGCGGATGTCTTCCAAGCTGGCCAGGCTGGCCCACTGAAAAGGCGTGTGCGGTTTGGGCACAAAGGTGCTCACGCCAACCCGCACCTTGGCCTTGCCGCCGTGATACCTGCGGCCAATGGCCAGCACCCGCTTGGCTAATTTGGCAATAGCAATCACATCTTCGTCGGTCTCGGTCGGCTGGCCGATCATAAAATAGAGCTTGATCAGTCGCCAGCCCCGGCTGTAGACTTCTTCGGCGGTTTGCAGCAAATCTTCGGTGCTGATGTATTTGTTGATGACATCACGCATGCGGTCGGTGGCCGCTTCGGGGGCAAAGGTAAAGCTGCTCTTGCGGCTGCCCTGTAACATCTCCATCAAATCGGCCGAAAACGATTCGATGCGCAGACTGGGCAGCGAGATATTCAGCGCCCGCTCACCGTACTTTTCGGCGATGGTTTTAACCAGCGGGCCAATCTGGGTGTAGTCGCTGCTGCTCAGTGAGAGCAGGCCGATCTCCTCGTGGCCGGTATCGCTCATAATTTTATCCACCGTCTCCAGCAGTTCTTGCAGCGAGCGCTCTCGCACCGGGCGGAAAATCATCCCGGCCTGGCAAAAGCGGCAGCCGCGCGTGCAGCCCCGCTGAATTTCAATCGAAGCCCGGTTAAAGGTGACATCCACAAAGGGCACCACAAAGCGGGTCACTGGCGGGGGCATCAGCGGGGTAATCCGCTTGACAATATGTGGCTCGGCTTCCTCCACCAGCGGCTCGATGTTCGAGAGCGTCCCGTCTTTCTGGTAATAGCTGGGCGCGTAAAAGCGGGGCACGTACACACCGGGGATGCGAGCCAGCCGGCGCAGTTGGCGGTCTCGCTCGGCTCCCTGCACTTCGCGCAGCGCCAGGATAATCTCAACGATGACATCTTCGCCCTCGCCCATCACAAAAAAGTCAATAAAGTCGGCCATCGGTTCGGGGTTGAACACGGCGTTGCCCCCGGCGCAAACTAGCGGATAGCGGGCGTCGCGCTCTTCGCTGCGCAGGGGCAGGCCGCCCATGTCCAGCAGGGTCAGCACATTAGTGTAAAGCTGCTCGTAAGGCAGACTAATCCCAATCAAATCAAAGTCGCGCAGCTCGTGTTTACTTTCCAGGGCGTAGAGAGGCATGCTCACCGCCCGCATCTTGGCTTCCATATCGGGCCAGGGCACGTAGACTCGCTCGGCCAGCACGTCGTCGCGCCGGTTGAGCAGATCGTACAAAATGGCCAGGCCCAGGTTGCTCATGCCCAAATCATACACATCGGGAAAGGCCAGGGCCACTTTGGTTAAAATTTGCGGGTCTGACCAATCTTTGATAATGCTGTTATATTCGCCGCCCACATAACGGGCGGGTTTTTGCACGGTGGCTAGAATACGGTCAAGGCAACGTTCGTTAATTTGCATCAGCTTATTCCCCCTTGCGCTGTTATCATAGCACAAAAAAGTTGGGCCTCAAACTTTTGGCTAACTTGTCTAGCTTCCCGTCAGGTGTTATTATCAGGTTGGGCAAAAATTGATGGACAAAACCGGCTCACTGGGTAAAGAAACCCATGCTATGAAAATAAACACTTTGGATATTTTCATCCAGTCACTCAGAAAACGGCTTGTGATCCCGAGCTTACGGTTTTGGATTATCATCCCCTTGTTAATCCTGTTGGGGATGCTAACGGTCACGTCGATCCTGACCTATTGGCTAACCGGACAGTTTCCTTCAACTTTGCTAATCATTTCGGCTATTTCATTTGCGGCCTTGATTGGGCCGGGTCTATGGTTAACCCGGCAACTCATCGGGCGGGTTGAGCGGATTATTCAGGCGGCGGAGAAAGTGGCCAGGGGTAATCTGACTATTCGGATTGACGACGAAAGCGACGATGAAATTGGCCGGCTGGTTACGGCCTTTAACCAGATGGTCAATAATCTGGAGCGGCTCCATCAACACCAAGATTTGCTGAGCCGAACCATGTCGCCGGCGGTGCGGCAGTCATTAATTGAAAATGGCCTGGATTTTAGAGGGATCACCCAAACGGTCAGCGTGCTTTTTGTAGATATCCGCGATTTTACCCTGCTGACCGAAGCGCACCATAATCCAGAGCAGCTTATTTTCTTTCTCAACGATTACTACTCCACCATTGCCAACCAGGTGCATGGTGGGGGGGGGATTATCGGCAAATACGGCGGCGATTCGATTATGGCCTACTTTGGCGCGCCTACGCCCGAACCACCGGCTAAAACCAGCGTGGCCGCTCTGCTGACGGCTTTGGCTCTGCATTATGCCATAGAAACCCTCAGTGAACGCTGGCAAGTGCTGGGTCTGCCGCCGATAAAAATTGGAATTGGCATTGCCCACGGCCCAGTTATCGCCGGGCCAATTGGTTCAGCCGAGCAGTTCGAATACACCGTTATTGGCGATGTGGTCAATTTGGCTGCCCGGCTGCAAGCTCTCACCCGCAATGTGTCGGGCTACAGTATTATCCTTAGCTCCGAAGCCTACGAAGCCCTGGAAGAAAAGTTAAAAAGCCAGATCAAAATCACCACTCCCGACGCCGTCCTAACACTATCCGAGCAGGACAAAATGCACCAGCCCATCCAACTGATTGACCTGGGCGAGGTGCTGGTTAAGGGCAAAAAAGGCCCGGTCCACGTTTACGGAGTGCCGGATTTTTAAAAGCTTGGGAAGGCTCAAGAAAATTAGTTACTCAATATTCGTGTTGCGTCTTGCGTCAGGTAAAGTAGACGGAACACGCAAGACGCAACACGTTTTGGCTAATTTAAATCTTACAACTGCCTTAGCCTCGCTTGAACGTGCCCCATAAAAACGCGGCCAGGGCCAAAACCAGCAGCCCGGCCACCCACGGGTTGCTCTGGCTGTTGGTCTGAAGCTGAATCCCGGCCAGCAGCAGCGCGCCGGCTACCACCATCCAGCCCAGGCGGTTAAGGGCTTGTTCCAGCCGCTGCACGGCTTTGCGAGCGTCGGGGGCCAGCGAGGTTTGGAGGGTCAGGCTGCCCCGTTGGGCCTGGGTCAACACCCGCTCTAGCTGCTGGGGCAAGTTAAAGAGCAACTGGCCCAGGTTAACCGCTTCTTGCAGCCAGCCGCGCCAATTTTGCTGCAAATCTTCTTTGGCCAGCCGCTCGGCAAAGGGAATGGTTTCGGCCCAGGGGTCAAATTCGGGGTCCAGGTTGGTAGCCATCCCCGCTAAAATGCCGACCGCCCGGACCACAAACAGCATATCTACCTGAAATTGAAACGGGGCTTCGTTAATAATGTCACGGTATTCCCGCATAAAGTAGCGGGCTTCGCTAAAGGCGACATTGCTCATCTGGCCCATGCGCACCCCCCAAAAGCGCTCAAACATGGCCTCGTGAATTTCTTCCAACCGCTTTAAATCTGCGCCGGGCAGCAGCACGCCTGCGCTTACATACGACTGCACCATTTTGTGCGCATCGCGTGTGCCGACGGCGATGGCATATTCACGCAGGGCTGCCCGCAGCCGTTCGGGAATGGCGGCCACCATGCCAAAATCTACAAAAATAATTTGAAAAGGCCGGTTGGGTTGGTAAGGGACGGGTTCGGTGGGGTTAAAGTGGGTCCCTTCGGGTTCATCAGGATGCCGCAGCGGCTTGACAAAAACATTGCCGGGGTGAGGGTCGGCATGGACAAAATTGGTGATAAAAATCTGGCGCATGTAAATATTATAAAACTTCCGAGCTACCTGGGATAAATTGATGCCGGCAGCCTCAAGCCCGGCCAGATCACCAATTTTCAGGTAGCCAACGTTTTCCAGGGTCAGAGTACGGGGACCGCAGTAATCCCAGTAAACTTTGGGGATATACACCTGCGGGTCATCGGCAAAATCCTGGGCAAAGTGTTCGGCGTGGCGGCCTTCGGCGGCAAAATCCAGCTCGTTGCGGGTCACAGTCGTAAACTCTTCGGCCAGCCAATCCAGGTCAACCCGGCGGCTGACTCGTTTGTAAAACTTGAGCCAGCGAATCGCCAGGGTAATGGCGGCCAGGTCGGTCTCCACCAGCACATCAATGCCAGGCCGCAGGGCCTTAACCACCACTTCCTCCCCTGAGGGCAGCCGGGCCAGATGCACCTGGGCCAGCGAGGCCGCCCCGACCGGCTGCGGCGAAAACCAGGGAAACAACTGGCTTACCGGCCGGCCAAAATCGGCCTCGATTTGGGCCAGCACGTCTTCCAATCGTTCGGGCGGCACTTCGTCTTGCAGGCCGGCCAACTCGCGGGTAACTTCGCCGGGCAGAATGTCTACCCGGATGCTGAGAAACTGGCCCAGTTTTATCAACACCCCGCCCATTTCCACGGCCAGCGCCCGATAATTGCGGGCAATCTTTTGCCAGCGCGGCAGACGGGGCGTGCGCAGCCACCTCAACCCAGGCCGGTTGAGCACAATATCCCACCAGATAACCTGGAGAAAGGCTTTGGCAAAAAACCAGCGCACTTTACGGTAGCGTTGCCAATTTATCTTAGCCGAGTCGGGCAGGGCTTCGCCGGGGCGAAGTATCTGCCCCAGTTGGTCGTGTAAATCTTGCTGAATTTCCTCAGGGGTGCGCGGATGATGGCTGGACAAAGGTTTGGGTCGCTTTCGTAAGAATTAGCATATTATAGTAGCTTCTCAGGTTGTCTCCAACTATCCTGCTTTCGCCCGAACGGGTGAGTAAATCTCGCTACGAGGGCGCGCCGATGGTATGACCACAAAACCGGCTATCCCCTGTATTTGCTGCTCGGTTGGCTTTGGCCGTGGCTGCCGGTGGGGGATGTGGGCTACCGGATGAACCTGTTTTCGGCCTTTAATGGGGCGCTCACCGTCGCTTTGGCTAGCCTTATTTTGCGGCGCTGGCGGGTTGGACTCTGGGCGGCAGTGGGGGCGTTGGGCTTACTGGCCTCAGCCCCGTTTTTCTGGGCGCTGTCGGTCATCGCCGAAGTCTATACCCTGCACACGGCTTTAATGGCCGGCCTCATTTTGCTGCTTCTGCGCTGGGCCGATCACCCGACCTCCCTCCGATTGGCCCTGGTGGCGCTGCTGACCGGTTTAAGCCTGGGCAATCATGTGGCCACTGTGCTGCTGCTGCCCGGCTGCGCCTGGTATGTTTTAACAGTCAATCCGCGCCGGTCGCTGTCGCCACGGGCGTTAGGGCCGACCTTGCTGGCCTTTGGCCTGGGCTTGAGTATTTATCTCTACCTGCCCTGGCGTTACAGCGCCAATCCGGCCTTTAATTACGCTGGTCATTATGATGCCACCGGGGCTTTTGTCCCACTGAACTTGCAGACGCCGCAGGGGTTGTGGTGGTTGGTTACCGGGCGCTCGTTTGCCAGGCAGATGTGGGCCTATCAGGGCGCTGAACTATGGATAGAGATTAGTAATTACATTGTCCAGTTGTGGCGTTCATTTTTTGCCATTGGGATTGGACCGGGGCTGATGGGACTGGTCCTGTTGCTGCGACGAGATTGGCGGCTGGGTGGCATGCTGCTTTTGATGTTTGGCTTCACCGCCGCATTTTATATTGACTATCGAGTGATTGATAAAGATACCATGTTTTTACCGACCTACCTGGTCTGGGCTTTGTGGATGGGGGTGGGGTATCAGGGGGTGCTAGATTGGATTGGCTCGCCCGGATCAAGTAAATGGCTGGCGCAAACGGAACGATGGCTGTTCCCCGGCCTCATCATGGCGGCAACCATGCTGGCCGTGGGCTGGAATTGGCGGCTGGCTGACCAGTCGGATGATTGGAGTACCCGCACCCGTGGCGAAGCTATTCTTGAGGAGTTACAACCGAATGCACTCATCTTTGGCTGGTGGCAAACTGTACCTATTATTGAATATTTGCAACTGGTTGAGGGGCAGCGCCCAGATGTCAAGGCTATCAATCGCTTTTTGATTGCGCCGGAAGATATGCGCCGTTTGATCCAACGTGAGCTTACTCGGCGTCCCGTTTACACCGATGGTTCCCCCCCGATTTACCCAATGTTGAGGTAAAACAAGTTGGCCCGGTCTTTCGCCTGATGCTGGACGAAGTAGAATATGTCGGCCAGCCCACCCCGGCTCCGGAGAACAGTCCCCTGAATTCACACTTTATTTTAAGCAGATAGGATAAGGTCTCCTTTAAGGTAGTTCTTCCTTGTGGATAAGACAGGGCAAGTCCCTGGCAGTCTCAGTAGATCCAATTTTTCACCGTAGCGGGCGCATCCCTATGCGTCAGCGGGCGGCATAGGGATGCCACCCTACGGAAATTTGGATCTACTGAGTCTTAAACTGCGGTTTAACCGTGTCACTCACAAGGAGTTATTAAATGCAGCTTGTGAAAGGAGGTGCACTATTTCTCGCTTTATTCGTTTTGTTGTTCCGCTGGTCATCTTTTTTTCCGGTGTAATCCTGATCCCCTACTTTTCCTGGCCCGATCTAGCTTTTAGCTGGCAAATCTTTGCCGATGCTTACAACTCCTCAGCTAAATCACATTTACCCATTATCCTCAAGGATTAGACCAACTCGAAACTGTTTAAGGGGCAAATCTTAGATTTGCCCCTCTTTTTTTCTGGCCGCCTCTGGATGATTGAAATGTTTGTCTGGGTTTGTGGTATAATCCTGATAGCAATCTTTACCTTTTCTATATCCAACGCATTTCAAAATTTCCGTAACTGACGCATCCCCATGCGTCAGCGGACGGCATAGGGATGCCGTCTTACGGAAATTTTAGCATGCGCTTAGTATATTACTTATACTGCAACCATTCATTTAAGGAGCAACAACATGCATAGAAAAACGTGGTATTGGCTTATCGGCTTAAGCCTGGTTGGCTTGCTGGTCTGTGGCGGACTGGTCGGTTTGGGGCTGCTGGTGGCTAATAGTATGAATAATGATGGCCCGGCCTTTGGCGATGCCGTCGCTATTGTGCGGGTCGAGGGTATTATCCTGCCCGGCGAAGCGCCTGCCCCCAACCCGTTCAGCGCCGACAGCGGCGGGGCCTTTAGCGAGCAAATCATTGAAAATCTTAAGGACGCCAACGAAGATGACAGCGTTAAGGCGGTTGTCCTGTTTGTTGATAGCCCCGGCGGCAGCGTCTTTGCCTCTGATGAAATTTACCTGCAAGTCAAAGCGATGAATAAGCCGATTATCACCGCGATGGGCAGCCTGGCTGCTTCCGGGGGTTATTACGTCTCTGCCCCCACCCAGGAAATCTGGGCCAGCCCCCACACCCTCACCTGCTCGATTGGCGTGATCAGCCAATTTATCAACCTGGAAGGCTTTGCCGAAGAGTACGGCATTACCGCCATCACCGTCAAAAGCGGCAAATACAAGGATACCGGCAACCCCTTCCGCGAGTTCACCCCCGAAGATCAGGCTTTGTGGCAGGCCATTATTGACGAATCTTACGACGAATTTGTGCGCATCGTGGCCGAAGGCCGCAAGATGAGCCAGGAGCAGGTGCGCGAAGTGGCCGATGGTCGGGTTTGCACCGGCAAACAGGCCAAAGCCATGGGCCTGGTAGACAACCTGGGCTATCTACCCGACGCCATTGATCGCGCCGCCGAGTTGGGCGGTATCAGTGGTGAGCCGCGCCTGGTCGAGTATGACCAACCGGTAAGCTTCTTCCAGGCGTTGGGCGGCGTCTTCAATCAACCCAGTCCGGTCGAGGAAGTCAAGCAGCTCCTCCAGTTCAATGCCGGGTCGCCGTTAATGTATTTGTATGTGGCCCCATAACCAAACCTATGACACCCGAAGAAAAAGTTGAGCATTGGCTTGACATAGCTGAATACGACCTTGAGACAGCCTTAGCGATGCAGAACAGTGGCCGCTACCTATATTATGGGTCAACTTAACGCCTATTACATCAAAGGACGGTATCCGGTTTACAAACAAAAACTCTCCCAAATACTTGATCCAAACATTTCGCAGGATTTTCTAAAACAAACTCAGGAGATTTTTCAGTGGCTCAAATCCCACTTACCATCGAGCAACCCTTAAAAAGTTATCTAAATGACCTAACGCAATATTATCAGCTTGAGCGAGTTATGCTGTTTGGCTCATTTGCTCAGGGTACATTTCATCAAGACAGCGATATTGATTTGGCAATTTTTTCACCAGACGTTACCACTGAGAATGAGATAGAGATTATGGCTGATTTAATGATTCGAGCTATGCCCTACAAACTGGATATTCAACCCCTCGTTTTCCCCCTGGCCGATTATTATGACACGACCAACGACTTCATTCAAAAAGAAATCATTGCTCAGGGTATTGAAATCCCGGTCTTTGTGACCAAAGACCACTGACCCAGGACAGGAGTCGCCCGTCCCCCGTCCCCGGTCTCCGGTCATCCTTTACATTCAAACCCATAGGAGATACCATGCGCGCCGTAGACATCATTGCCAAAAAACGTGACAAACAAGAACTGACCAGCGACGAACTCAAATTCTTTGTCGAGGGCTACACCCGCGGCGACATCCCCGACTACCAGGCCAGCGCCTGGTGTATGGCCGTGCTGCTTAACGGCATGACCGAAGCCGAAGCCACCGCGCTGACCCTGCACATGGCCCACTCCGGCGATACGCTGGATTTGCACCCCATTGCCCCGTTTGTGGTAGATAAACATTCCACCGGCGGCGTTGGCGATAAAACGACCCTGGTGGTTGCGCCCCTGGTGGCCTGTCACGGCCTGCCGGTGGGCAAAATGAGCGGGCGAGGGCTGGGCTTTTCGGGAGGCACAATTGATAAACTGGAAAGTATTCGCGGCTTCAACGTCAGCCTGACCACCGCCCAGTTTATGGACATGCTGGCCCAACACGGCGTGGTCGTTTCCGGCCAGAGCGCCGACCTCGCTCCGGCGGATGGTAAATTTTACGCCCTGCGTGATGTGACCGCCACCGTCGAAAGTTTGCCTCTAATTGCCGCCAGTGTGATGAGCAAAAAGATTGCCGCCGGGGCCGACGCCATTGTGCTGGATGTCAAGGTGGGCCAAGGGGCGTTCATGAAAACGGTCGAGCAGGCCGAGGCGTTGGCCCGGCTGATGGTCAAGATTGGGCAGGGCGTCGGGCGCAAGGTAGCAGCGGTGCTGACCGATATGAACCAACCCCTGGGCGCTGCCGTTGGTAATGCGCTGGAGGTGCGGGAAACGATTGAGACCTTACGCGGGGGCGGCCCCCCTGATTTCCGCCAGCACTGTCTCACCATCGGCGGCAAAATGCTGGAGTTGGCCGGCAAAGCGAGCAGTCTGGCCGAGGGCGAACGCATGCTGGCCGAGTCGCTGGACAACGGGCAAGCCTGGGCCAAGTTTGTCGAGTGGATTACCGCCCAGGGCGGCGACCGCAGCCAGTTGGAAAACCCGGACCTGCTGCCAACGGCCACGCTAATTGAAACTGTCGCCGCTCCCCGCAGCGGCTTTATCGCCGGGGTAGACGCCGCCGAAGTTGGCAAAACCGGGGTGGATTTGGGCGGCGGCCGGGCCAAAAAAGGGGCCCCGATTGATTATGCCGTCGGGATTCTTGTCCACGCCAAAGTCGGCGCGCAACTGGCCCAGGGCGACCCGCTCTTCACCATCCACGCCAATGATCCGGCCAAACTCGAAGCGGCCCGCCAGCGACTCCTGGCGGCTGTCGCCTGGAGTGAGAGGGAGGTCGCTGCGCCGGCGCATACCTTGATGATTATTGAATAGCGAAACAGAGAGAACACAACTGTAACTGTGCCTGTTATAAAAAAATTGTCCTATCCAGAAGAAGCTCTCGGTCCAGTGAATTCAACAGCCAGGGTTGTAAAAAATCAGCTAAATCGGATAAATCTTTACATTAAGTCGGCTCTGGTAGCTTTTGCATCCACTATTCTCCTGGTGAAAGAGACTAATAAGCAGGCGAGGGACATAACCCGCACCCTACAGCAGTTTGCCACTGATAAAAACTTAACTTACTCTAAAGGCCGCCTGGAATACTGGGTACACGGTAAATATCAAGGGTATGAGCTTGTATACCATGTGGATGTACAGCAGAAAAAGCTAAGCCTCACTTGTACACAGCTTAGCCCACTTAGCTCCTGGAATAGAAAATATGCCTCTTCCAAAAGTAGAGAATTGTTCGATAAGGAAATCACTATCGAAGACATAAACCGCTTATTTGCAAACAATTTGCGCAATCCTCTACCTGGTTCTATTAAGTTCGATGCCAGTGGTCATAAGCTGACTTATGAGGAAAATGATATTTGGGTGGAGCAAACGTTTTTGCTGCAATTGTTTGAAACTCTCAGTAACTTTGCTGATGCTTACGCTGATTGTTGCGCTACTATAGTGGCTGTCGGTGGAGAAGCTGTGCCTGCCCTTGAGAAAATTGCTGCTAATGAAAGTCACAAATTATGTGCCATCGCTATTCAATTGTTGAAAGCTATTGCTCAGGAAACAACGAAGGAGTTGAGCCATCAGGCCTCCAGCCTGATATGTCCCCGCTGTATGGTGAGTTATGCCGCTCATCAAATATCCTTACCACAAGGTGATACCGTTACTTACTTTGGTTGCCGCGCCTGTAAACAGAGTCGAGAAATCTTAAACTTAAAAGGACAAATTGTAGTTGTGCTTAATCGCCAGATGGTTAAAGAGCAGTCTCTGGAGGGAGATACTCTACGAGTAAATTGGTTAACTCGTCGTCAATTGTTTGATTTTGATAAGGTAGAAATAGTACAGGCCAGTGATGAAGAGGTAGAACGGTTTGCAGTGCAGGTGGGTAATGATACCGATCCGGTGAGACAACCACGCTATAAACAAATGCAATGTATGGTTTCATTAAATTGTAAGTTATCAGAAAACACATTACGAATTTTAAGGTATACATTTGGGCAGATGAGTATAAAGGAATTTATTACTCCTAACTCATGATTATTGAAATGAATGATTCAAGGGAAACCTTTTTTGCTTGTTTGCGAGATGAATGGACCCCGCTGTTGCGCCGTTTAGGGTTTAAGGGAAGTGGGCAACGCTTCCAGCGAGACATGGATCAGGTGGTCCATGTTATTGGGGTGCAGGTCAACAAATATGGTGGAAGCTGTTGCGTGAATTTGGGGCTGCACTTGCGCTTTCTTCCGTTTACCAATAATCAATTTCTTGCACCGGGAGAGAAAATCAGGGCCGAGTCATGCGAATTTCAGTGGCGTTTGACACCTCCCGGTTATACAGATTACTGGTGGGCCTTTGAACAAGGTGTCAGATCTCATCTGCCACTTGGCCTGCTTGATCAAACGAACACGGAGCCAGTTGAGGAAGCCCGTCATCTGATTAATACCTTTGAAACTTATGGCGAACCACGTTTTCAAACGGTGACGACAGTGGCCCAGGTATCCGAAGTGATCCAGGTCGAAGATATTGAGCGTAGCTGGCCTATCTACCCCTTGTACTCCTTTACCCCGGGCCGAGCGGGTCTCACAATGGCCCGTATTTCCGAGTATCTGGGCAATTGGGAACGGGCTTCTGAGTTTGCGCGGGCAGGACTTTCACGGGTAGGTCAAGCAAAGGCTGTGCGAATAGCGCTCGAGGAGCTTTTAAACCGGCTAGAGATGCAAAGCGGCTTATCTTAAAAGCTATCGCTCCTTCGCCTATGAACATCTTTTTCAAACGGTCCAATCTGATTGTCATCTACCTCCTGGCCGCCCTGCTGATCTTTGGTATTAGCGGCTACATGTTCATCGAGGGCTGGACCTTCCTCGAAGCCCTTTACATGACCGTGATTACGATGGCGACCATCGGCTTTAGCGAGGTCAGGCCCCTCTCCACCGAGGGGCGTATTTTTACCCTGACCTTAATTGTTTTTGGGGTCATTACGGCCACTTATTCGGTCAGCACTGTCATCGAGTTTTTTACCTCAGCCGAGCTGCAAGAGCAGCTTCGGGAGCGCAGGAGGCGCAAAGCTTTGGCCCAAATTACCGATCACTGTATCATTTGCGGCTTTGGCCGCATGGGGCGCTCGCTGGCGAATGAGCTGAAGGCCCGCAGCGCCCCGCTCATTGTCCTTGATTCAAACATTGAAGCGATTGAAAAATGCCATCACCTGGGTTTCCCGGCCCTTCTGGGCAATGCCGCCGACGAGCGTATTTTGCACGAGGCGGGCATCGAGCGGGCCAGTTCGCTGGTGGCTGCGGCCAATTCCGACGCCGAGAACGTTTTTATTATCCTCACCGCTAAAAGCATCCGGCCCGACCTGCCCATCATCGCCCGAACCCATTCCGAAGCCTCGATTCCCAAGCTGGAAAGAGCCGGGGCCGGGACGGTTATTTCGCCTTATGCCATTGCCGGGCGGCGAGTCGCCCAGTTATTGACCCACCCCAACGTGACCAGTTTTCTCGACGGGGTGCTGAACTTTGGCGACCAGCAGATGCGCCTGGAAGAGTTTATGGTTGAATCAGGCTCACCCCTGGCCGGTCTGACCCTGCGCGAAGCCCGGCTGAAAGTCGCCGTGCTGGCCGTGCTGCACCCCGAACAAGACCTGCTCTCTCATCCCAATGCCGAAACCCGGCTGTTGCCCGGCGCAGCCATCATTGTCATGGGCGTTGACGCCGAGTTGAATAATTTGGGCCGTCTGGTTAAAGGCTAATTTTGATGCGTTCAGATTTTGGGGAAATAGCATCCTGAGTAGCCCTTCGCGCTACTCAGGATGCTTGAGGCTAGAAATCATCCTAACCTAGATAGGCTATACAGAATAGCTCTTTCGGGTAAGCTAACATTATTCCTGGGAGTATGGCGAAAGGAGGAGTAACACTTTAGAATAGAATTTACGCTGTGAGTTAAAATCTACCACAGGCTGGTGAACCTTCCCTTTAATGAGGCTAAGTGACCACCCAGGGACTCTCCGAAGAGATCAAAAAGTTTATTATCGAACAGATTAATTCTCTGGAACAATTAGAGATACTTCTCCTGCTGCATAGCCACCCGGAGCGGGAGTGGACGGCTCAGGAAGTTAGCCAGGAACTTCGGCTAAGCCAGACTTCGGTTGTTGACCGTCTGGCCGATCTTCAATCGCGTGGCTTGTTGACTGTGCGAGAAGATTCCGCGCTGCTGTATCAGTATCAACCCCAAAAGCCCGAGCTGAGGGCAACGGTGGATAGTCTGGCAAGGTTATACCCAGACTATCGGGTTACCGTGATCAATCTGATCTTTTCTAAACCCCTCGATAAAATTCAAACCTTTGCCGATGCTTTTAAGTTGAGGAAGGACAAAGACAATGGCTGAGGCAGTCTATATCTTATCCACGTTGGTTAGTTTAGCTTGCACGGTGCTGCTTCTACGTGGTTATTTACGCAGCCGGGTCAGACTGCTCTTGTGGAGTGGTCTTTGTTTTTTGGGGTTAACCCTCAGCAACATCCTCCTCTTCACCGATCTGGTGATACTACCTCAATTGGACCTTTCATTGTGGCGTAGCCTGGCGACCTTAATCGCCTTGATTGTTCTGATTCATGGGTTGATTTGGGACGCCGACTAAAATACAGCAAAAATAATCGGTCAAGGCACAATAAGGTGAATGATATGAGCGAATTCTTACTGGGGGCAACAACGATGGGCTTTTGGGTGGCCGGTCTTTTTTTCTTGCGTTTCTGGTTTCAAACACGGGATCGCTTGTTTGCCATCTTCGCCCTGGCCTTCTGGATGATGGGCGTCAATCGCTTTGTCTTTTTGATGCTGATCCAGGTAGATGAAGCCAACAGTATGCCCTTATATGTGGTGCGTTTGCTGGCGTTTAGCCTTATTTTAGCGGCTATTTTGGATAAAAACCGCTCTAAGACGTAGCCCAGATTCTCCTAATTAAGCCCCCTTCGTGCATTTATTTCCCGGACGAATTGGAGTAACTCAATGTCGCCAAAGCCGCGGCCGACTAATAAAATGACCCGGTAGCCAGACTGGGATTGATTTTAGGGTTATGCAACCACCGCGACAATTGCCGCTGTTTACCGGCGGCATTGGCCCGACCGACCTGATGCACTTACCACTAGCTCAAATGGATCTTTTGGCGCTGGATCAGACCGACTATGGCCCAGACAAAGGTGACTAAACAGCGAATATCATGAATGTAAATGTCATTTTGCCAAATAAATTTCATCAGCGTACCATACAAGGTGAGGCTATCGCTCATTGGGCTGCTCCTGTGACTATGATGTTGGGCAACACTATTTTGCCACAGGTTTCGTCAATGAGATAGCCTCACCTTTGTTAAATTTGTCAGTCAATCAGCGTATAACATAGCCAAAATTAGGAAAAACAATCATGCCTCAAACGACCCCCTCGCAGCGCATTTTGCCCGTGACCGAAGAAGAACTGTGCCGGATTGTGCTGGACATTCACGATGGCCCGGTGCAAAAAATCTTCTCGGCCCTGAGCCGGGTCAACCATTTGCAGTTCGTGGCCGAGCACCTGGCGGAGCAGGAGTCCGGTTCGCTGACCCACTATCGCCACGACCTAGCCCAAGTAGCCGGCCTGCTCGAAGCCTCGCTGACGGAAATCCGCACCTTTCTGGGCGCGTTTCGCCCGCCTGAGTTTAACCAGCGGCCCTTGCTCGACGTGCTGGAAGGCTTGATTATTCAACACGAAGCGTTGACCGGAACGACGGTTCATCTCGACGCCGACCTGGACCTGCCCGCAGTGGCCCCGCCGGTAAAAATTGCCCTGTATCGCATTTTGCAAGAAGCCCTGGCCAATGGCGTGCGCCACGCCGGGGTAGACGAGCATTTTGTGCGTCTCTGGGCGGATCAGGCCGATATTTACCTGGAAGTGGTTGATTTTGGCCCCGGCTTTCAACCGCCCGACCTGACCGGCCCGACCGCCACCGAGCGGGCCGAACACATTGGGCTGCGCGGCATGCGAGATCGAGCGCAACTGGTGGGCGGTGAATTTGTCCTGGTCAGCCAGCCCGGCCGGGGCACGCGCATCAATGTCAAGGTTCCCTGTCATGGCTAAACCCATCCGCGTTGTGCTGGCCGACGATCATTCCTTGGTGCTGGATGGCTTAAAACAACACCTGGCCGATACCGAGGATATCGAAGTGGTCGCTGCCGTGACCGATGGGGCGGCTCTGCTGCTGGCCCTCGAAGCTTACCGGCCGGATGTGGCTGTTACCGATTTAGTGATGGGTGGGACGGATGGCTTTACCGCCCTGGCCCAGATACGCCAGCGCAATCTGCCGGTGCGGGTGTTGGTGCTGACCGCCCTGGCCGACGGCGAGTCGTTGCAGCGAGCCATCGAACTGGAAGCCGATGGCATCGTCCTCAAAACGGAACCACCCCGCCAGACGGTTGAAGCGATTCGGCAAGTGGCCGCCGGGCAGGTGGTCTATCCGCGAGCGGTCCATAATTGGTTGGTGCGCCGCGCCAGCCGCCAACAGCTTCCGAGTACCCCTCGTCACAGCGACGAGTTATCGGATCGAGAAGAGGAAATCCTGGCCCTCATTGCCGAAGGCAAACCCAACCAGGAAATCGCTGCCACCCTGCACCTCAGCGAAAATACCGTCAAGTATTACCTCAAAAGCATTTATCGCAAACTCCAAATTGCCAACCGAACCGAAGCCGCCCGCGTTTATCTGGAGCGAAAAGGCCGGCTCTGAATGGGTGATTGGAAGGCTGGAAGGTTGGTAAACATCCACGTTTCCAATCCTCCAGCCTTCCAACCTTCCAAAAATTATCCCAAGTTGTTGAGTAGTCAGGGCCATTACCCGTTTGGGTAGTTTTTTACCCGGAAATGTAGCCCTTTTTTACCTCTTGGAGTGTTACAACTTTCACAAATTGTTGCTATACTCCTCGCATCTTGATTGAGCAGTGAATGTATAAAGGGAGGACGCCACATGGCAGCAATCACCAATCACAAAAACAAAAATCGGTGGGCGGCGGGGGTCACACCTTATGCCGAAATGGGCTATTACCGGGCCGATTACGAACCCAAAGAAACGGATATTCTGTGTGCCTTTCGGGTGACGCCCCAGGAGGGCGTGGACCCGGTGGAAGCGGGCGCGGCCATCGCCGGGGAGTCCTCCACCGCCACTTGGACGGTGGTTTGGACCGACCGGCTGACCACCCATGAGCACTACCAGGCCAAATGCTACCGGGTTGACCCCGTGCCGGGAACCGATCAGTTTATCGCTTATATCGCCTATGAGATTGACCTGTTTGAAGAAGGTTCGATTGCTAACCTGACCGCCTCGATCATTGGCAACGTTTTTGGTTTCAAAGCGTTGAAGGCGCTACGGCTGGAAGATATGCGCCTACCGCTGCCTTACATCAAAACCTTCCAGGGGCCGCCTTTCGGCATTGTGATGGAACGGGAACACCTGAATAAATATGGCCGCCCACTGCTGGGGGCTACCGTTAAACCCAAACTGGGCTTGTCGGCTCGCAACTATGGCCGGGTGGTCTTTGAGGCCCTGCGCGGCGGGCTGGACTTTACCAAAGATGATGAAAACGTCAACAGCCAACCCTTTATGCGCTGGCGGGACCGTTTTCTTTACAGCATGGAGGCCGTTAACCGCGCCTCGGCGGAAACCGGCGAAATCAAGGGCCACTATCTCAACGTTACCGCTGCCACGATGGAAGACATGTACGAGCGGGCCGAGTTTGCCAAAGAATTGGGCAGCGTCATCATCATGATTGACCTGGTCATCGGCTACACCGCCATTCAGTCTATGGCCAAATGGGCGCGGAAGAACGGCCTTCTTTTACACCTGCATCGCGCCGGCCACAGTACCTATACCCGCCAGAAAACACACGGCATCAACTTTCGAGTTATCTGCAAATGGATGCGCCTGGCTGGGGTGGATCATATCCACGCCGGAACGGTCGTCGGCAAGCTGGAAGGCGATCCGAATACAGTGCAGGGCTTTTACAATACTCTGCGCGAGAGCCGGCTGGAGCCAAACCCGCTGCAAGGGCTGTATTTTGAGCAGGATTGGGGGTCCATGCCGGGCGTCATGCCGGTGGCCTCCGGCGGGATTCACGCCGGGCAGATGCACCAACTGTTGCACTACCTGGGCGAAGATGTGGTGCTGCAATTTGGCGGCGGCACCATCGGCCACCCCGATGGCATTGCCCAGGGCGCTACGGCCAACCGGGTGGCGACCGAAGCCATGATCCAGGCCCGCAACGAAGGCCGCGATTATCTGAGCGAAGGGCCGGAAATTTTAGAACAAGCTGCCCGCTGGTCCCCCGCCTTACGCAAGGCCCTCGAAGTCTGGAAGGATGTGACCTTCAACTACACCTCCACCGACACACCCGACGTGATGGTAACGCCCACTTTTTAGATTTTGGATTTTGGATTTACGATTTACGATTTGGAGTTTAATCGTAAATCGTAAATCTGAAATCGTAAATGAACATTATGGAGGCTGATAATGCGCATTACCCAAGGTACTTTTTCCTACCTGCCCGATTTAACGGATGAAGAAATTAAAGCTCAGGTGCAGTACTGCCTGGATAACGGCTGGCCGGTTTTGATCGAGTACAGCGATGATCCGCACCCGCGCAATGTTTACTGGGAAATGTGGGGGCTGCCGCTGTTTGATCTGAAAGACGCCGTCGCGGTGATGGAGGAAATTCAGGCCTGCCGCCGGGCCTTTCCCAACCATTACATCCGGGTCAACGGTTATGACCGCAGCCTGGGCCGGCAAACCACCGCGTTGAGCTTCATCGTCAACCGCCCCGCCGACGAACCGGGCTTCCTGCTGGAGCGAACCGAAGGGGCTGACCGCCAGATTCGTTACACCCTCAAATCGTACGCGGCGGAGAGACCCGCGGGCAAACGGTATGAGGTGTGATACGTGATGCGTGATGCGTAAAAATTTTTCACGTATCACGCATCACGTATCACGCAATGGAGTCGAACTGTAATCATGCCGAATCAAGTCGAGACGCCAAATCTGATAGATATTGACGCTGCCTTCCGCCAGGCGAATATCCAGCAATTTCTGGATGAGTTGGACCGGGAACTGATCGGGTTAAAGCCGGTCAAAACTCGGATCAAAGAAATCGCCGCGCTGCTGCTGATTGCCCGCCTGCGGGAAGAGCAGGGACTTGCCACCGAGCGACCGACCTTGCACATGAGTTTTACCGGCAACCCCGGCACCGGCAAAACTACGGTCGCCCTGCGTATGGCTAAAATCCTGCACCATTTAGGTTATGTGCGGCGAGGCCATTTGGTGGTTGCCACCCGCGATGACCTGGTCGGCCAATATGTCGGCCACACCGCCCCCAAAACCAAAGATGCGCTCAAACGGGCTGCCGGCGGGGTGCTGTTTATTGACGAAGCCTATTATCTCTACCGGCCCGAAAATGAGCGCGATTACGGCCAGGAAGCCATCGAAATGCTGCTTCAGGCGATGGAGAATCAGCGTGACGACCTGGTGGTGATTCTGGCCGGTTACAAAGAGCGTATGGACACCTTTTTTCAGGCCAATCCCGGCTTTCACTCGCGCCTGGGGCATCACCTTCACTTTCCCGATTACAGACTGGAGGAACTGCTGGAGATTGGCGAGCTGATGGTCAGGCAGCAAAACTACACCTTTGATGCGGCCTCGCAGCGGGCCTTTCGGGAATACCTGGTTTTGCGGATGCAGCAGCCCCACTTCTCCAACGCCCGCAGCGTGCGCAACGCTCTTGACCGGGCCAAACTTCGCCAGGCCAACCGGCTGGTCCAGCAGGGTGGAACGATTTCCCCGGCGGAATTGTGTCGTTTTGATGAAAGCGACATTCGCCAGAGCCGGGTGTTTCGCGGTGGGTTGGAAGGCGAGAACAGTAATCAGTAATCAGTGAATAGTTGCCGGCGATGACCGAAGACCGGGTATTTATCATCGGTCTCCGGTCTCCCGTCCCCGGTCTATTTTCACAGGAGTGTTCACGAACCTGGGGCACACCACCGATAATGAAAATCTGGAGTGCAGGGCTTGCCTTGCGATTTGGCAAACCAGGGTTTGCATTCCTATTTACGAAGGAGGAATCGAGGGATGAAAAGACAACGGCCCATCATTTTAGGCATCGTCGGTGACAGCGCCGCCGGTAAAACAACCTTGACCAGCGGTTTGGTCAACATTCTTGGCCCGGAGCGAGTTACCCATGTTTGCACCGACGATTATCACAAATACGACCGGCGGGAGCGAGCCGAACTCGGCATCACCGCCCTGCACCCCCACTGCAACTATCTGGATGTGTTGGAACTGCACCTGGAACGGCTGCACTACGGCCAGCCGATTCTCAAGCCGGTTTACGATCACACCACCGGCAGCCTGGTTCGGCCTGAGTATGTTCAGCCGGCGGAATTTGTCATTGTTGAGGGCTTGCTGGGTTTCCATTCGGCGGTCATGCGCCAGTTTTATGATGTCAAAGTCTATCTGGACCCGCCCGAAGATTTGCGCCGGGTGTGGAAGGTCAAGCGCGACACCGCCAAACGCGGTTACACGCCGGAACAGGTGCTGGCCGAGTTAGAGAAACGTGAGCCGGACTCACGGGACTTCATCCGCCCGCAGCGTCAGGAGGCTGACATTGTGGTGCGCTTTTCGCCGCCGCCAGGCGTCCCTGCAGCGGAGGCCGGCTCCATCCTCAACGTGCGGCTGGTGCTGCGCCCCACCATTCCCCATCCCGATCTAAGTTATCTCTCGGCAAGTCCCGCCAACGCCGACGCGGCCATCCGGCTGGGCTTAGACCGGGATAAAGGCCGCCCGGTGGACATCCTGGAAATTGACGGCCATGTGACCACCGAGCACGCCGCCGGGTTAGAAAATGCTATCTGGCAGCACCTGCCCGACCTGCGCCCTTTGTCGGAAGATCAATTTGGCGATTACCAGGACCGGACGGAAGTGCGCCACAGTTCGCCCCTGGCGTTGACCCAACTGCTCATCACCTATCACCTGCTGCGTAAATACAGTGATGTGGCGCAAATCCCTTTTGCCCCGCCGGTGGCCGCTCTGAGCCGGATGAAGCCCGCCGCCGTGCCTGTACCTTAACTAAAGTTTGGAGACAGCTATGACTGAAAGACCTGATCGAAACCTGGCGATGGAACTGGTGCGAGTCACCGAAGCCGCAGCGCTGGCGTCGGCGCATATGATGGGTTTGGGCAACAAAGAGGCCGGGGACCAGGCCGCCGTAGATGCGATGCGGGCGGTATTGTCTACCGTCGAAATGGATGGGGTCATTGTGATTGGGGAGGGCGAAAAAGACGAAGCTCCCATGCTTTACAATGGCGAAATTGTGGGGACTGGTCGTCCTCCATTGGTGGATGTAGCTGTGGACCCGATTGAGGGCACCCGCCTGCTGGCTCTGGGCCGGCCTAATGCCATCTCCGTTATCGCCGCCACCGAGCGCTGGGGTATGTGGCAGCCTGGCCCATCATTGTATATGAACAAAATTGTGGTGGATCGTCACGCCCGGCAAGCCATTGATATTACGCTGTCACCCACCGAAAATCTACACCGCATTGCCGAAGCGCTGGGGCGGCCAGTCAATGAACTGACCGTTTTTGCCCTGGACAAACCTCGCCACCAGGAGTTGATTGCCGAGATTCGCCGGGTGGGGGCGCGTATTTCGCTCCAAACCGATGGCGATGTGATGGGCGCGTTGATGGCTGCTCTGCCCGGCAGCGGGATTGATGTATTGATGGGCATTGGCGGCACACCGGAAGGAGTCATCGCGGCGGCGGCGGTCAAAGCCCTGGGCGGCGGCATGCAGTGCCAGCTCGCCCCGCAAAGCGAGGCCGAGTACCAGCGTTTGCAAGCCGCCCTGGGCGATGAGGTTTATCAGGTGTTGACCCTGGATGAGCTGATCAAAGCTGACGACGCCTTTTTTGCCGCCACCGGCATTACCGATGGCCCATTGCTGGAAGGCGTTCATTATGACCGTGAGGGCGGGGTGACAACGCACAGCATCGTTATTCGCGCCCTCTCCGGGTCGGTACGCTACATCAAGGGCGTCCATCAACTTAGGCGAGAATTTCCCTTTGGACGGGTCAACGTGGAAGAAGCCGTTCAATTGGTGGCCCACTGATGACCCACGTCAAGCTCGCCCCTTCCATTTTGGCCGCCGATTTTGCCCGGCTGGGTGAACAGGTCAAAGAGGCCGAGGCCGCCGGGGTGGATTACATTCACGTGGATGTGATGGACGGCCATTTTGTGCCGAACATCACCATCGGCCCGCTGATTGCGCAGGCACTGCGCCCCGTCACCCGGCTGCCTCTGGATGTCCACTTGATGATCGAGCAGCCCGAACGCTACCTGGCCGACTTTGCCCGCGCCGGAGCGGATATTCTGACCGTCCATGTCGAAACCTGCCCCCACTTGCACCGAACCATCCAACAAATCAAGGAGTTGGGGGTCAAGGCGGGGGTGACGCTTAACCCGGCTACCCCCCTGTCCAGCCTGGAAGAAATCCTGCCGGAGGTGGATTTGGTTCTGATTATGTCGGTCAATCCCGGTTTTGGCGGCCAAGCTTACATCCCCGGCAGCACGGCCAAAATTGCCCGGCTGCGGGCGATGTTGGATGCCATAGGTTCTCAGGCTGATTTGGAGGTGGATGGCGGAGTCAACCCGGCCACCATTGGCGAGGTGGTGGCTGCGGGCGCGACGGTGTTGGTGGCCGGTTCGGCCATTTTTAATCAACACGCCCCGGTGTGGCAGAATGTACAGCAATTACGTGACTTATGTTTTCAAGCGATGGAGGTGTCGTGATGCAGATAACCATTACCCCGGCCACTGCGCATGTCTCGATCCCCCCCGAACTGAAAGGGCAGGCCCCACTGCTGCTGCAAGACATCTGGCGGGATGAGTTTGCCTACCAGTCTCATCTCATTCTGGAAATGACTCAGGCGGTCAGAAATTTCATCGAAAAGGCCAAACTCAATCCGACTATTCTGGTTTATCGTTAAAACGGCAAGAATTAAAAAAGAATCCACTCAGCGCACCCTTCGATACGGCCTTCGGCCTACTCGGGATGCGCTGAATAGCACCCTGAGTAGCCCTGAGCGCAGCGAAGAGCGTATCGAAGGGTGCTATTTGATGAATAGCTATTAAAGAAAGGATGTCTCTCTATGATCGTAACCACCGACCAACTGTTCAAACTGGCCTATGGCAAATTCGCTATTGGGGCTTACAACATCAACAATATGGAGCAAACCCTGGGCTTGTTCAAGGGCCACGTCAGAGCACAGGCCCCCTTCATCGTCCAAATTTCAAAAGGGGCGCGAAAATATGCCGGGGTCAAAATGCTGGAGGCCATGCTGCGCTCCGCGGAGGAGATGTATCCTGAAGCTATCTTTGCTGTTCACCTGGATCACGGCGATGAGGCGACCTGCTACGAATGTATTGCTTCCGGCTTTTACAGTTCGGTCATGATTGACGCCTCGCACCATCCCTTTGCCGAAAACGTCGCCATCACCCGGCGGGTAGTTGAACGGGCGCACGCCAGGGGCGTCAGCGTCGAGGCCGAGTTGGGCATGCTCGGCGGGGTAGAAGAGGACATCGCTCTGGATGAAAAACACGCCTTGTTAACCGACCCGGACGAGGCCGCCGAATTTGTGGCCCAGACTGGCTGCGACAGCCTGGCGGTAGCCATTGGCACCAGTCACGGCGCTTACAAATTCAGCGGCAAACAAGGGCTGCATTTTGACCGAATCGCCGCCATTCAGCAGCGGCTGCCCGGTGTGCCTTTGGTGATGCACGGCTCCAGTTCGGTTCCCGCCGAAGAAGTCCGGCGGATCAACGAGGCCGGCGGCTCGCTCGACCCTGCGGCCAGGGGTGTGGACGACGACGAATTTGCCCGCGCCATTCCGCTGGGCGTAACCAAAGTGAACATTGACACCGACGGCCGGCTGGTCTGGACACGAGTCCACCGCGAGTATTTCCGCGACTACCCCGATGGCTTTGACTTTCGCAAGCCGGGCCAGGTGTTGATTGACGAATACGCCAATTTCATCGTTCACAAAAGCCGGAAGTTGCAATCGGCCGGAACGCTGCCGTTGGTGCGAGAAGCGCTGCAACCAACTCTTCGAGTATAGGTTACCCACAGCATGGGTAAGCTCGGCGTGGATTTCTCAATCCACACCTTTGCCGCCGGATTTGCGCGAAGCGTCCGGCGGGAGCAAACCCCTGTCAGGTGGGAAGTATCGTAACACTGGTCGTCACGGCTGATTTAGATCGTTACGGATTTGAATCCGTAACGGGGCTGTGGGCCGAGTTAAGCAGAAAGGGATTACAGATGAATAGCTGTAACCCTCTAAAATTTACCCGCCAGCAGTTGGATTGCCTGGAATTAAGGCGGGAGTTGGAGCGCCTACCTTACGGCAGCGTGACTTATTGAACACCTTAAACGGCCATCGCCTCAAAAGCTACTTGCAACGGTTCCGTCTCAGTCATCGTAAAATTTAGCTTTTCAAACCAATCACCCGCCCGGCTTTATCTTTCATTAAAATCACTTCTTCGCCTGTTTCTTCACCAATATACTCTTTCTGCGGGTCATCAAACCAGACCGTCAACGTATTGCCGAGCTTATCATAATATACCTTTACTTGGGCCATATCTTCATTCCTTCCTTTAGGAACGAGTGACCCGAACATAAAAATTTAGCGGAGTGAGCACCTGAAACAGCAAATCGTCTGTCATAAACAGTATTTTAGCTTTTTTGGCTAAACCTACAACTTATCTGATGATTTGCTCTCTCAATTTGTTGCCAGTGCGTTTAATTTACATAATAAGGGGTTCATGCGGCGCGGCTCAGGCAGGGAGCGGTGAAAGAAAGCCGTCATCACTTACCCAGAAGCGAGCCGCCGCTTGAGCCGCAGTTGAACTAAGCCTGGGCGCAGACTAATTTGGAGATAGAGGGGTTGTCCAGACTGCGTTTGGGGTCAGTTGAAGTCGAACGCATAGCCCCAAGCCTGTCATCTGCCGCCCTTTGGGCTTGACGTAGACCGAGTCGTCCCCGATCAAATAACCTGTCACCACGGTTGCGCGGTAACGACCTCGGCGTTTGCTGCGTTGGGCCTGTTGGCGCTGATGCTCGGCGGCGACCTGCGGCTGCATCTGCTCTCGAAAACGGCTTAGCCACCGCTGGGCCACCGCCATCGGCGACCACTGCCAGCGACTAAAGAAGCGCGACAAACCACAGACACTGACCTTTTCGCCCACCGTGCTCAGCAGGCCGCTCAGGGTTCGCCGTCCCTCACATTCTATCAAGCCCAGCAGTACGATCACAAAGTACTTCCACTGGCGTTGACTGAAACAGGGCCGGAACACTTCCGCAAACTGGCATAAGGCCACCGATAGGCATACAATTGGCTTGGGTATGGTTCTCCTGCGGGGTGTTGGTTCTCAGCAAACCTTATTATCCTCGGATTGAGGCCATGCCTCTAATTTTCAGTTAGAAAAGTGCAAAGTTAGGGATGATTGTAGAAGTAGTTACGAGAAATCAATTAAAGATTGGCGGCAGAAGCCCGATGAGTTGAACATTCGCTCATCGGGCTTCTTTGTGACAAGGGCCAAAGTTGAACTTTTTGATAATCTCCATAAACTCTCCATAAATTCTGACCTATTTTTGCATAATTGAGGGGTAGAATCGAGGGTATAGATGTCTCAGCGTCGTGGGCAGACAACCATTACCTTGAAAGAAAAGATGATCAAAACCTTATCGAATCGAACCATCTTGGCCGCCCTGTTTATTATCGTCGGGTTGGTTGTGACAATTTTTTTTGGAACGCGGGCCTTCCATTCCTACCGTCAAATACAGTACATCCGCGAGCAAGGACTGGACCGGGGGGTAGCCAGTGTTGATGCGATTCGAGGCTGGATGACCATTCGCTATGTTAGCGTGGCTTACGCTGTGCCCGAGGAATACATCTTTGACCGGCTCAACATTCCCTACACCGAACGCAACAGCAATGATATTTTGGGGCGATTGAACCGGAAGTACGAATCTGAGCAGCCAAAAGACGGGGCAGAGCCGGTAATTGTGGATAAGGTGGCCCAGGCCATTCTGGATTACCGGGAAAATCCGGTAGCTACCGGGCTAACCGATATCCGCCCCTGGATGACGGTGCGCTATATTGCCAACAGCACCGGGGTGCCGGAGGATTATCTGTTCCAGCAGCTTGGGCTTGACGCCAGCCATAATCACCCGATGATGCCTTTGCACGACCTGGCCGATGTGACCCACTACGAGGGTGGGCCGCGCCGGCTCATCGAGACCATCGAAACAGCCCTGGCTAATTACGAGGATAAGTAGTGGACTTTTCGCTGAGCGACCTTTCTGACACGCTGTTAAGTTGGACCGTTATCTACGGTCCTTCGATGCTCTTTGTCGCCCTGCTGTTAGGGGCCATCGGCGTCCCGCTGCCGGCTACATTTCTGGTTTTGGCGGCGGGGGCGTTTATCCGGCAGGGCGTGCTTGACCCTTACGGGGCCATCATTCTGGCCCTGCTCGGCGCTACCCTGGGCGACCTGTTGAGTTATGGCATGGGTCGCTTTGCCCGCGGACCCATCACCCGGCGCTTTGGCCGCGCCCCCGCCTGGCAAAAAGCCGAACTCAACCTGCGCCACCGGGGTGGCATTGCCGTCTATTTGACCCGCTGGCTCCTAACCCCTTTGGCAATCCCCACCAACTTGGTGGCCGGCAGCACCGGTTATCCCTTCTCCCGCTTTGGGGCCTATGTTCTGGCCGGCGAGACAACTTGGTTGTTGTTATTTGGAAGTCTTGGCTATGCTATCTATTACCCATATCTCCCACAAGTAAAAGGGATGTGATAAACTACAGCCCAGCTTAAAGAATAGGGAGAAGT
>JAKLJP010000041.1 GCA_023151115.1 Anaerolineae bacterium | reverse complement strand
GGTCCAAGAGCGAGTGATTTTGGCCGCTTTGGCCATCTGGCCTGATGGACACTATCACCTCCTGCATTACCAAGTCGCTGAAGCTGAAGACGCACAAAGTTGGCAGGCGTTCTGGCAACATTTGCTTCAGCGAGGGTTAGACCCTCAAACGGTCAAATTAGTCGTCAGCGATGGCAGCAAAGGTTTACTCGCCGCCATGAAACGGTCCTTACCGCAAGCTAAACTACAACGATGTACGGTGCATAAAGTCCGGGGCTTTGAACGCTACCTGACTTTCTCGGCCTTGCCTGAGGTTGACCCGGCTACTCACCAACCTTTAACCGAAACTCAAGCCAAGCGGCTGCGCCAAACTCAAATCACCATGGAGGCTCATGATATTTTCAAAGCTCCCACTCAAGCTGAGGCCCACCAACGGCTGGAGAAGTTCAATGAGAAATGGCAACCTCTTGAACCCCAGGCCGTCAAAAACTTTAACCACGGCCTGAAACGCTGTTTTGAGTTTTATCACTTTGATCCGGCCCTCCATGTTTTGATCCACTCCACCAATTTGGTGGAGCGTTTCTTTAGAGAATTTCGGGCCAAGTCTGATGAAATTGGCGCCTTTCCCAACGAGGATAGTTGTTTAACGATTTTTTACCTGGTTATGGTTCGCGACCATACCAACCATCAACGGCTTATTTTTGCGAAAACTTAAAGACATTAACCGATTTGCGTCTTGCGTGACATATAGTGGACGGAACACGCAAGACGCAAGACGATCATTGGACAGATAATTTCGTTAGGGAAATCTCTCAATCCTCAAGTTCGGCCAGCCACTGGCGGACGTAATCGGCGCTGGGGGAGCGAACTTTCTCAAAAATCGCCAGGGCTTGCTTGAGATACTGCATGGCCCGCTCGGTTTGCCCCAGGTCGCGATAGGCCAGCCCCAGATTACCCAGGCTGTTACCTTCGCTGTGGCGGTCGCCATTTTGGCGGGCGGTGGCTAAGGCTTGCTCAAAATGCTCGATGGCCCACTTGGCGTGGCCCATCGTCCGATAAGTGTCGCCCAGATTACCCAACCAGTCGCCTTCGTTGGGCCGGCCTAACTGCCAGGCAGCCATCAAGCCTACTTCATTGGCAATGACCCGCTCGGCCAGGTACTCCTGCCGGTCGAGATATTCCTCGATGGCGGCGGCCAGGCCGTAAGCGGCTTCCCACTCTTCCTGCTCAACACAATCGGTTAAAACCCGCAGGAAATGAGGCCGGTCGGCGTCCAATCGAGCGTACCCCTCGCGTCCCAGGGCGCTCTGCTCCCAGGCCAGGGCCACATAACAAGCGGCCAGCCGGCGGATACTTTTGGCGGGGGCGGGCAACTGCTGCCGAACATAGTTATGGATCAAACTATGGCTAACCTCATACCGCTGGCCGACCTGTCGCAGTAAACCGTAATCAACCAACTTAACCAGCGCCCGGTGGACATCGGGGGCCGGCTCCTGAGATTTTTGTTTAAAGATTTTGCGCACCGAAGCCAGCATGCCCTGATCGGGTTCGATGGTCAGCGTTTTGACGATTACCGCTGGATCGAAAGGGGCCAACGCCAGCAGGCCCGCCACCGCCAGGGCTTGCCGCGCAGTTTCACTAACCTGGCTTAGACTGCGTTCCAGCAGCAGAGCCACGCTCTCCTGTTGGCGCTGGTCAGGGGCCGTGCTATTCAACCGGGTGTTTTCCAGCCAGGCCAGAAGTTCAGCGGCGTTCTCGCCGTAAGTAGCCAAATATTGCCCGGCCAGACGAAGGGCCAGCGGCACTCCCCCAACCAACTCACAAATACGGCTGGTAGCTGCCTGGTCGGTGGCCCGCCAGCCGCCCCAGGCTTGTAGCAGCGCGATGCCCTCAGAAGGTGGCAGCGGACTAAGTTCCTGCCACTCACTAACTGCTTCGTGGCGCTGGCGACTGGTCAACAGCACCCCGCACTCGCCGCGCAGTTCCAACAGCCCGGCCAGGTCATCGGCCTGTTCGACGCCATCCAGCACCAGCAGGGCTTGTCGCCGGGCCAGGGCACGCTGGACGGCCTCGTAGGGGGTCGGGGTAGGTGGTTTGCCCAGAGTACGGGCAATGTACTCCAGGGCAATGTCCACCCGTGACTGGTTATAGAAGTTGTGATAAAAGATGCCGTCGGGAAAAACCGGGGGAGGGGTCTGTCCCGGCGCTAATTTCCAGACTGCTGCTGCGGCCAGGGCGCTTTTGCCAATCCCGGCCGGTCCATACAAAGCCACCACCCGGCCCGGCTGAAGTTGGGCCAGAAGTTGGGCCAGTTCGGCGGTGCGGCCGGTAAAAGATTCGGCCCGCTCTGGGCGCTGCAAAGGAGCGGAAATGGAAACCGGGCGAGTCGGGCGGCTGGCAGAAGGGGTGGGTGTTGGGCCAAGCTTTTCCAGCAAACTCTCGGCCAAAATCCGCAGCGCCGGGTCTTGTTCGGCCTTGGCCCCGGCTATTTCCTCACGCAGCACCGTTTGCCGTCCGGTCGAAGTGGGTTGTTTTTCCAGCATCTCGACCGCCTCGACGACGTCGCTGGCCGGTCCATACTTGCGGCGCAGAGCCGATTTGAGCGTTTCATAGGCTTCCAGAGCCGGTTTTTGCTCTACCTCGGCATTGGCAGCGCGAGCGGTGAGGGTAGTAATAATGGCGGTGGTGATGGTGTCCATGACTATCTCCTTTGGCTGTTAGGTCCAGGTTTCAGGGCTTGGACGTGGTGATTGGGTTCAGTATAGCATGGTCATGAACGGCTGGCAATGGTTTATTTCCGTACTTTTTTCTCCTCTGAAAATAGACTGTTGTCGCAAGGCAAGCCTTGCACTCCATTTTCATTATTGGGGGTGCACCATCAGGCTTGTGACGACTCCCCTAAAAATAGAGTGCTGTATCGAAGCTGCATCCTGAGAACTTCCTGAGCTTGTCGAAGGGGGTGCGTTTCTGAGATAACTTGATGCCAACAAAACCTAATGAGTTGTGCGCTCAATAAATTAGAGCGATGAGAAGCGATGCCGCTGCGGCCAGGGTGGCGGCTGTCCGCACACTGTTCCAAAAGGTCCAGCTTGAGAGATACTCGGCCCAATAGGTCGCACTGGCCGGGTCGGCCGGGGCGAGTGGGGCCAGCATATTGTTCCGGGGGATGTTAAACGCAAACGTGACCCCCATACAGCCCAACAGATAGAGCGCGCCGCCGCTAAGCAGCAACAGCGAGTCTGTCTCGTGCCAGCGTAACAGCGCAGTAGCCATGACGGCGAGACAGGCCGCAGCCGCCAGCAAAAACGGGGCCAGAAACAGGGGCGTGATTACGGTGATGTTAATGGTCTGCATGGCAGCAATGCCGGCCTCGGCGGGAATCCGTCCGAGGGCTTTCATAATAAACGTGGAAAAACCATAAAATATACCGCCAATCAGGCCGCAGGTGAGCGCCGCGAACAGGGTAAAAATAAATAGGATGAGATCTATAGTTTCCATAAATCCTTCTCAAAAATAAGAACTGAGGGAACTCATTGGAACTACCTGCCTCAGTTCCCTTGAGTTCCTACGAGTTCTCACGATTTTATTGATGGCGTGACGCTTGCTGAGTCAGCCAACTCAGTAAGATATCCACGGCGTTTTATAAAGATAGCTGTGGTCGTTTAGCTGCTTCAATACAAAGTCGGCCACGTCGGCGCGAGAGATTTTGGCTTTGATCGCCTTGCCGGTGGGTGTCGGGCTGTGCCGATAAGCGCCGGTGCGGTCGCCATCCGTAAACGCGCCCGGTCGGATGATAGTCCAATCCGTTTGGCTCTGTTTGACCCACACTTCTTCAAGCTCATGCTCCGCAAACCCCTGGCGCAGCAGCAAAGGAACAAGGATATACTTGTAGTGGAAGGGCAGCATAGCCCGGCTGTCGCCGATGCCGATAGACGAGAGGCAGATTAGACGGCGCACGCCGGCCTGCTCCATAGCCCGGATGATGTTCCGTGTTCCCTCCGAGCGCACCGTGTTTTTGGTCATGGCCGGAGTTCCCAGGGCGGATAACACGGTCTCGTGACCCGGCACGGCCCGCTCGACCGAGGCGTAGTCCAACACATTCCCCTGAACAACCTTCAGGTTCGCATGCTTGAGGTCGAGCTTAGCCGGATTACGTACAAACGCCGTAACCGCGTGTCTCTGCGCCAACGCCTGTTCGACAAGCTGGCGACCAATACTGCCTGTTGCTCCAAAAATAAGTAACTTTATTTTTTCTCCTTAAAAATGGGCCGGCGACGGGAGACCGACTATTCTGCTCCGGTCTTCCGTTGCCGCTCCCCGGTCTGTTTTCTTGCAGCCCAATATACCCCCAGTCGAGGCTCATTTCCAGCCAAAAAGGCGCCGAATCTTTGCCGAAAAGTTACTATTCAGCTTCATGTCATTTCGAGGCCATAGGCTGAGAAATCCCTACAGCGATATATCGGCCTCGGAGATTTCTCCCTTCGGTCGAAATGACATGGCTGAGTAGTTACAAGAAAACAATCCGGCAATGCCGTTGCGGCGTCGCCCCGAATTGATGAGAGTTAAAAATTAATTCGGTAAACCTGCCGCTCGGCCTGGATTGACAAATCCGGCGGGAGCAATCACTCTGGGATTGCTGGGCTGGCCGAAACTAGCCCTGCATCAAAGATGGGGCGGGCTTGCCTTCTGTAGAATCTTTAACCTTTACAGGCCGCAGGTTGCCCCACACCACCCGCAGGGCAATGCGGGGATGCAGCACACTGGCCGGGGGAACCATCAGGCTGGTTACTTTCAAAAAAGCCAGGGCTGCCACCGGGTCGCGGCGGGCGGCGAGGTGCAGTTTGCCCATGTACCAGTTGATAAAGCGGGCCAGCGACGGAACCGGCCGGTCCGGCTCCACCAAACGGCGGTCATTGCCAACGGTGATGTTCCAGGGAATGTCTATGACCTTGCTCACTCGCGCAAAGAAACGGTGGGCCAACTGCTCAGGGCCTTCGGCCAGGCAGGCCGCCAGGGCTGCCGCTTCCATGGCCGCCACGGTCATACCCTGGCCGTAGACAGGGTTAAAACTACAGATAGCATCGCCGGTGATCAGCAAACCGGACGGAAAACGAGCTAACGTTTCATAGCGGCGGCGCAGATTGGTGGGAAACTTAGCCGCCAGCGGCTCGCTCAGGGGCCGGGCATTTTTGATAACTTCGTAAACATCGGGAGCGGGCAGGCCGCGGGCATAGTCCAGAAAACCCGGCTCGTCGGTGGGCGGGTGGTCGCCGGGGTAGCCGGCCAGGGTCAGCGTCCAGCGATCCCCTTCCTGGGCCAGCATTATCGCCCCTCGTTTGACCTGGGGGGTGGGGAGAATCATGACCACTTTGGCCCCCTGTAAATGGCCCGGCTGGCGCTGGTAGATCCGGGTCACATAGCCCATCCCGGCCCGGACCTGCTCCTCTTCCGGCGGGGCATAGTCCAAACTCTCCAGCCAGGCCGGGGTACGCGAGCCGCGGCCGCTGGCATCTACCACCAAATCAGCGGGCAAAACCTCTTCGGCGCTGCCGGCCTGCCGCCGGACCAAACGCACCCCGCTAACACGCTCCCGGTCTTCCGTGGCGGTCAAGCCCAATACGTCACAGTTTTCAAGGGCCTGGACATTGGGCAGGGCCAGCACCCGGCGGCGAATTTGAGCCTCCAACACAGGACGGCTAATCATCAGGCTCAAAAGTCCGGTCTGGGTTTGGCAGTAGTATCCCCCGCCGATAAAACGGCGGGCCTCGGCCAGGGCATCACTTAACAGCGCCCCCTGTTCGACCAGTTGTTGGGTTAAGCCGGGGAAGAAAGCTTCCATCACCTGGCGGCCCTGGGCCAATAAAGCGTGGGTATGCCGTCCCTGGGGCACACCTTTGCGCTGCTCGCCCCGCGCCGGGAAGCTATCCCGTTCCAGCAGCGTGACCTGCCGGTAATAATCTGCCAGGGCGCGGGCCGCCAGCAGCCCGCCCATGCTGGCTCCAATCACCAGGGCGTGTTGGCCGATTTGTTTCATAGTTGTGTCTCCTAAAAATAGACTACTGGAGGACAAAGCTTGCTTTGCCAAGTCGCAAGGCAAGCCTTGCCCTCCATTCTGAAAATACCGTCATGTCACTGCGAGCGCCAGCGAAGCCGCATAGCATCCCACCCCGGCATTGGGGATTGCTTCGGCCTACGGCCTCGCAATGACATTTTCCCACTTTGCTTCAAGGCCCAGCATAGCATTAATCGGTACTGATCCGCCAGACCAAAAAGTGCTCATTTTTTACTTACTTTCGTCAGGTGACAAAAGATAGATGACGGCGAAAGTAAATCCCGGTGAATGGTTGTCCTTCATGGCGATTTTGGATTATACTCAGTAAATCCAAATTTTCGAGGAGGCGAAGCGGGCACACCTCTGTGCCGCACAGAGCGGCACGAGGGCGTGCTGGCTCCTCATCTTGCCTGATATGCCTTTAGAAGCTACCTTTACGATTACCTTACTCATTGTCACCCTGGTGGTGCTGTCGGCGCAGTGGCTGCGGGCCGATTTGACGGCCTTATTGGTCATGCTGCTGCTGATCATCAGCGGCATTCTCAGCCCCAGCGAAGCCTTTAGCGCCTTTGGCCAGCCGGTTATTTTGATTGTAGCCAGCGTTTTTGTTATCGGCGCGGCCCTGTTTGATACCGGCGTGGCCACCCTCATTGCCAACCAAATTTTGCGTTTTGGCAGCCGGGGCGAAGTGGCCCTGCTGGTTATCATTATTCTCCTGGCCGCAACCCTGACCGCTTTTCTGGATGGGCTGCTGGTAGTGGCCCTGCTTATGCCGGCGGTGCTGCGGGTGGCTCGCCAGGCCAAAATTGCCCCCTCGCGGCTGCTGATGCCCCTGGCCACCACGGCTACGGTTGGCAATCAATTGACCCTGATCGGGACGCCCTCTAACTTGGTTGTTAGTGATCTTCTGGCGACCGGCGGTTACGCCCGCTTTGGATTGCTCAGCCTGACCCCCTATGCCCTGGTCTCGGTGGGGATCGTGCTGGGCTGGTATCTGCTGGCGGGCCGCCGCTGGTTGGGTCGCGAGCGGCCATCTGCGCCGGCGCGTCCCTCGCTGGCCGAGGTGCAGCAGAGCTACCGGCTGGATAAGCTGCTCTACCGGCTGCGCGTCCGCTCCCAGTCCGATTTAATTGGCCATTCCTTGGAGGCAAAGCGCAAAGTGTGGGTTACGGCCAGGGTCAATGTTATGGCCGTCCAGCCTAAAGAGGGCAGCCTGGAACTCGCCCGACCGGAGTCGGTGCTGGAACAGGACGACCTGTTGATTGTCGAAGGCGATCAGGGCCGGATTTTGCAACTGGCCACTACGCACGCCCTGGAGCCGAAGGGAACCATCCCCTTAGACGAGTTCAATCGTCTCCAGCAAGAGATGGTGAGCCTGGCCGAGGTCATGGTGCCGTTTCGCTCGCCTCTAACGGGCAAAAGCCTGGCTGAAATTGACTTTCGCCACCGTTACGGTCTGACCGTGCTGGCCGTTCACCGGCAAGGGCAGGTGATTCGCGACGACCTGCCTCACCTGGTTTTGGCCGCCGGCGACACTTTACTGGTGCAGGGGCGGCCGGCCTACCTGCGCGATGTGGGCCGTGATTTGAGCCTGGTGCTCGTGACCGATTTGGGACCACAGCCTGGCGAGCACGTAACGGCCAAAGCCCGCTTAACCCTGGCCATCCTGGCGGTGATGCTGCTTTTGGTAGTGTCGGGGGTGGCATCGTTGGGCACGGCGAGTGTACTGGCAGCAGTTGGGTTGATCCTGGCCAGGTGTCTTAACCCGGAACGGGCCTACCAGAGTATCAATTGGAGTTTGTTGGTGCTCATCGGGGGGATGCTGCCCCTAAGCATGGCCCTGCAAAAAACCGGGGCAGCGGAGCTGATTGCGCAAGGAATTTTGGGCCTGAGCCAGAGCGTGGGGGTATTGGGGTCGCTGGTCATGTTTCATCTGCTGACCAGCCTCATTGCCCAGGTTATCGGCGGGGCGGTGGGCGCAGCCCTGTTTACGCCGATTGCCATCAGTTTGGCCTTGGCCCAGGGCGCGCCGCCGGAGCCGTTTGCCATCGCCACTGCTTTTGCCGTGCTGGCCGGTTATGTGACCCCCCTGACCGACGGCGACAATTTGCTGGTCCGCGAGCCGGGGCAATACAGCATGCGCGATTATGTAATCAACGGCCTGCCGATTTTTACTTTGCAAACAACAGCATTGATGCTGATGCTGGCTTTTTTCTACGGGTTGGTATAAGCTGGCGCTTCCAGAACTTCGCGTACTTTGTGGGTAAGCGTTTGCGGGGTGAAGGGTTTGTGCAGAAAAGCTACGCCGGCTTCTAAAACCCCATGCTGCACAATCGCCTCGTCGGTGTAGCCAGACATATAGAGGGTGCGCAAATGGGGCCGCAGCGGTAACAGCGCTTGCGCCAACTGATGCCCGCTCAGACCGGGCATCACCACATCCGTTAAGAGCAGGTGGATCGGATCAGGATGCTGATGGCACAAGCGAAGCGCCTCCGCACTGTTACCGGCCACCAGCACCACATAGCCCTCCTCTTTAAGGGTATCGCGCACCAAGTCGCGGACACCTGACTCATCCTCGACTAATAAAATTGTTTCTGTTCCCGGTGAGGGATAGATTTTAGGAACATGGCTGGTCGGAACAGTCTCACTTATTTCTTTGGCCCAGGGCAGATAGATTTTGAAGGTTGTGCCCCAACCCGGCTCGCTATACACCAGAATCGAGCCGCCGCTCTGGCTAACAATTCCATAGACGGTAGCCAGGCCCAGACCTGTGCCCTTGCCCAGCCCTTTGGTGGTGAAGAAAGGCTCAAAAATACGCTTTTGGGTTTCTTTATCCATGCCCACGCCTGTATCGCTTATAGCCAAACGCACGTATGAACCGGGGGGTATCTCCATCCGCCGGCGAGCAAACTCCTCGTCTAATTCAACATTGGCCAAATCAATGGTCAATTTGCCGCCCTGGGGCATGGCGTCACGGGCATTGACGGCTAAATTCATAATAACCTGCTCAATTTGGCCGGGATCAGCCTTGACCCGTCCCAGGTTCGCCCTGGTAAAGGTTACCAACTCAATATCTTCGCCAATTAAGCGCTTGAGCATCAAGCTGGTTTCGGCAATTACCTCGTTCAAATCCAAAATCTTAGGTTGAAGTATCTGCTGGCGGCTAAAGGCCAGCAGTTGGCTGGTTAACCTGGCTGCCCGTTCACCGGCTTTTTGGATTTCGCGGATAGGTTTTTGCAGGGGATCAGCTTCGCTCAGGCGGTTCAAAGATAGCTCACTATAGCCATTAATGACCGTCAACAGGTTATTAAAATCGTGGGCCACCCCACCGGCCAGCCGGCCGATCGCTTCCATTTTTTGAGAGTGGTGGTATTGCTCTTCCAGTTGCTTGCGCTGAGAAATATCCTGAACGACGCCAATAAAATACTTTGGCTCCCCGGTGGGTTCACGCACCAGCGAGGTGGTCAAATTGACCCAAACGATGGAAGATTCCCGGCGAATGTAGCGTTTTTCCATGGAATAGGTCTCAATCTCACCGGCTAACAAACGCTGGGTCTGTTCCAGGTCGGCCTCCAAATCATCAGGGTAGGTAATCTTTTGAAAGGTTAGTTGGGCCAATTCTTCGCGACTATAGCCAACGATATCACACAACTTTTGGTTGACCCGCAGCCATTGACCTTCCAGCCCCACGTGGGCAATGCCGACAGCGGCTTGTTCAAAAGTGGCCCGGAAGCGCTCTTCGTTCTCTTGCAGGGCAGTCATATCTCGTTTAATCAGCAGATAGAGTAAAAGGGCGGTGGCCATGATGTAAAACCAGCCTTTATAAGTTTGGATCTCGGTCAAGGCGACCGGATTGGTCACCAGGGCTGCCGCCCAACGATCCGAAAAGATAATCCATAGCCCACCGATAAGGGCGTAGATGAGGGTAATTTTAAGCGGGGTATCTTCTGCCGCAGGGGACTGCGTCTTTGATGTATGTGTCATAGCGGCTCTCCCAAACCAGTATAACGTATGTGGTTTTAATTCCTGATGGTGCAAAGTGACGCACGGAACAGAATCGGCTTTTGAACATTCCTGGGTTGGCTATATTCTAAATATTATTTTAACAGCAGGGACAGCAATAAAAAAATCCAACCAAATATGTGGGATGGATTCTTCGATGGGGCACCAAGGAGTATTTAAATTATGAGCCACGCTTGCGGCAGCCATCCAGCACCAACTGCCGCAACCCCTGGCTGATGCGCTCCAGGTCAAAGCCACACGTCTCCCGTTGGTAGAGGAATAGATCGGCGCTAAGCGGGGCCAGAATAGCATCAACCAGGTAGGGAACATCCAGATTGTCAGCCTCGCCGTTCTGCTCCGCCTGCTTTAATAGCAGCCCCACCGTGGTCCGCAGCCATGGCAGCCACCTGTGCGGCGAATCGGGGCCGGGCGTTGCTTCGCCTTGTAACGCGCCGTGCAGTTGCACTTCACGCAGCAGCAGCGCTTGACGCTCGACAAAATAAACCAGGCTGTTGAGAAAAGCATCCAGGCGGCTCAGCGCGGGTTGAGCGTGCCTCTCCCGCAGCATTTGTAGGGTTTGATTCTGGAAAAGGCGCATGTCTTCGTCCAGCAAAGCCAGGCAAAGTTCGGACTTATTGGCAAAGCCGCGATAGAGCGTCCCTTTGCCTACCCCGGCGCACTCGGCAATGGCGGCCATGCAAACGTGAGCAATACCCCGTTCGGCAAACAGGCGTTGGGCTGTCGCCAGGATAAGTTCACGGTTGGCGATGGCGTCGGCGCGCTTAGCCCGTTTGAGATGCGAGGCATTATCGGCGGCCATTAAAGGGATGATATCGGCTTGATTGAAGTCCATTGAAAACTCTTGACAAAGAATTTCAGCGCATTATAATAGCGGCACAAATACGGACTGTAGTCCGCTTTATTATAAGTAAATAAGTAGTTTCGTCAACGGCAAAAACATTTCCCCTATCTTGTTCTCAAACTCAATTTGGGAATGAGATGAACGAGATGGGGGTAAAATAGGTATTTTTGGCGCTGTTGATTAGAATGTACTCTACCAATTAATATTATCATAGAAGGGGGAATCTTCAACATGTCTAACGTTATTATCATTGGCGATGGCCCCGCCGGGTTGAGCGCAGCCCTGTTTCTGGCTAAGAACGGCCAGCAAGTGGCCGTTTTTGGAATAGATAAGACGGCCATGCATTCAGCTAAATTATACAACTATTTGGGCATTCCAGAGATCGTTGGCAGCGACTTTCAGAAAATTGCGCATGAGCAGGTGCAGAAATTTGGAGCGCAGATTCACGCCCAGGAAGTTACCGCCATCGAGCAGACGGAAACCGGCTTTGCCATTACCACCGCCGGCGGTCAGCGCCACGAAAGCAAATATTTGGTCATTGCCGAAGGCAAATCCATCAAACTGGCTCAAAGCCTGGGCCTGACTATTACCAGCAGCGGGGTGCAGGTTGACCACAACTATCGCAGCTCGATTGAGCGGCTGTACGTGGTCGGGCGCAGCACCCGGCTGGCTCGCAGTCAGGCCATCATCTCCGCCGGCACCGGCGCAGTCGCCGCCTTGGATATTTTAGCCAGCGAAAAAGGCAAAGATTTTGTAGATTACGATACGGTTGACTAATAGACCGGGGACCGGGGACGGGAGACCAGGGCTAAATGGTAAATAGCCGGTCATCGGTCCCCGGTCTGTCGTTTGAGGAACTTCAATCACCATGCTCGACTTCACCCCTGTTCGCAAAAAAGAGATCAAAATCAGCCAACTGGCTGCGGATTTGACCAAAGCTGACCTGGCTCGACTGACTGACGAGATGGTTGACACTATGTTGGGCCTGATTGCCGCTTGTACCAATGCGGATGTGACCTTTACGCCGGATGATCCGCAGGCCCATGATTCCTACGCCGTCAATCCTGGCGAAATCAATCTCTCCTGGACGTTGGGCCACGTTATTGTTCACACCACCGCTTCGGCTGAGGAATCGGCTTTTCTGGCCGCCGAATTGGCTCGCGGGGTTCCGTTTCACGGACGCTCTCGCCATGAAGTCCCCTGGGAAACCGTGACCACGATTGCCCAATGTCGCCAGCGGCTCGAAGAAAGCCGGCGCATGCGTCTGGCCAGCCTGGAACTTTGGCCCGATCCGCCGGATTTGACCAACAGCTATGAGGTCGCACCCGGCGCTGACCCCACCAATGCCCTGACCCGCTTTGTGCGCGGCCTGTCTCACGACGACAGCCACCTGGCGCAGATTGCCGAAATTGTGCGCCAGGCCAGGGCGGCGCGAGAGTTGCAGCCGCAGATGGGGTAACACCATTTACTATACCAAGCGCACACTAAAATTTCCGTAGGACGGCATCCCTATGCCGTCCGCTACGGAGATTTTGAAATGCGTTGGGTATATTACTTCACTTTCTCCCCCGTCCACGGGTCCCAAATAGCATATTTGCCTTCGCTGGTAGCGGTGACCAACAGTGAGGAATCTTCCCAAAAGGCCACGCTAATGATTGAGCCGCCGTCACTCTCAAGGCGATGAATTTCCTGCCAGGTAGAGGTATCCCACACGCGCGTCGTTTCATCATCGCCGCCGGTGGCCAGCAGTCGGCCATCGGGCGAGAAGACCACGTAGCGGATGGTTTCAGTATGCCCGCCCAATTGGGCAATAGGCCGGCCCGTGCTCAAATCCCAGACAATGGTGGTCCCGCCGACATCGGATGAGGCCAGGTAGGTGGCGTTCTCGTTCAAGATGAATTTACTAATTTCAGCCGTATGCCCACCGCTGAGGGTGATGGCGCGGCCGCTCACAGTGTCGGTCAGCTTGATGGCCGTCTCGGTTCGGTCTACAGCAACGTACAGCCGCCCGTTGAGTGGCAGCGAGGTGGTGATAACGGCATCTTTAAGCACCGCTTCGGCCCGCAGCAAGCCGGTGTAGATACCCAGGCCAATCACCACCGCCGTAGTCAGGATAAAGAGGCCCAGGGCGATAACGGTCCAGCGCAGCCGTTTCGCTGCCTTGGTCTGGGCCTCGGCCCGCTGGCGTTGAGCTTCAGCCAGGGCCTCGGCCTGTTGTAATTTTTGGGCCTGCTGGGCCGATTCTCTGGCTTGCTGGGCGGCTTGGCTGGCCTCGATAAATTTTTTAACAAAGCCCGGTTTACCTATTTCAGGCCGGTTAGTATTTATCACCTCGCGTAACAGTTGGCCTTCCAATAATTTCGCCGGGTCTTCCCCGGCGGCAACCCAGGCTTCGGCCATCTGCACGACCAACGGCTGCTGGGCGCGCCAATCTCGGTTAGATTGCAAAATTGGCTCAATAAAACGGTCATGCACCAGCTCGTACCAAATGCCCCCGGCTCGACTTTCGGTGCGAAGCACAAACTGGTTAACCAGGAAATCGGCGGTAGCGGTGGCAATACCGGCGGTTAGTTCTTTGCCGCGATAGACACTGCCGCGCGTGCCGGCCTCGGTAATGAGCTTACGCTCAAACCAGTCGCGCAGCTCCGGCTCGGATTGAGCGGTGGCGGTGATGGCTTTCGCCAGCGCCTGTTCGTAAAAATCGGCCAGGGCGCGGTCAACATTGCCGAGTTCCTGCAAATCACGCGGGCTGATGTCGCCGGCGGGACGTCCTCTCAGATTTTCCCACAGTTGATAACAGACCACCTGCAACTGCACCGGCTCGACAAACTGGCCGAGGGAATGCGCCCGGTTTAGCGAGGGAGCCGTTTCATCCGGGTGAGCAGTGGCCATGACAGCCAATTTTTCGGCCAGTTGCACCCGTACCTGGCGCAGGTTATCTACCAGGCTTTCGGCTACGCCAGGGGCAAAGGGGCGGCCGGCTTGGGCGGCCGGTTTTTGAACCGCTTCCAGGGCGGCGGCATGGCCCATACGCTGCATGTAAAAGCGGGCGCGCATTTTGCCGGTCAACAGCGGCGCATAAGGCTCGATGGCCGCCAGGTAATCCTCGCGGAAGGTCAGCACCACCCACAGCAGCGGGTCGTCGGCCATGGCCCGGTCGAGTTGACGAAAGAAATCTTCGCGCTCCGGCCAACGAGCCGGGTGGGTGGTCATCAACTCCTCAAACTGGTCAATAATCAAAACATGAGGCGTTTCGACATAACCCTCAGCCTTAGCCTCAGACTCATAGTAATAGCGCTGCCCGTCGTCGCTGACCAGCCCGGCCAGGAAATCGGTCAGGGGCAAGCGCAGAAAACGCTGCGGGTCACTGCCGCTCTGGTCCAGGCTGAGCATCAAGTTGAAGACAAAAATATTGTCCACCCCGCCGACGCCCTGGGGCAGCTCGCCGCTAACCCGGCCAGGAGGCAAAACCGCATAGCCCTCCTGGCGCAGTTGAGGAATCAAGCGGGCATTAATCAAGGAGCTTTTGCCCGCGCCGGATTGGGCATAAAACAGGGTCAGCCGTTCCGAGACCACCAGCGAAAAGAGATCCTGCGCTTCTCGCTCCCGGCCAAAAAACCGGTCGCTATCCTGTTGGGTAAAGGTGCGCGGTCCAACATAGGGATTATTAATCTGGGTCATCGTGGTCCCCCCACTATTCACAATTATTCCAGCGCCTGCCGCAATTCCACAATAAATTGTTCAATCTCGCCCCAGTAGACTTCAAACTTGGCCTCGCGGCGCAGGTACTCCTGTAGATACTGTCTTTCGGCTTCGTTAGGGGCCAGTTGAATGGAGACGCTGGTGTGCTGCAAGGGCCGGGGTTTGACCAGTCCCCAAAAAAGCACTTTAAATTCCCAACTGGGCAGTTTATAACCCAATAAAATCAACGACGAGTCGGCCATCGCTTGACGCACCCGCTTGGGAATAGGGTCGGTGCCGCGGCCCATCTCTTGAGAGATAGCCACCAAAAACTCCAAATAATCGTTTTCGGTCAGCACCAACGACTCGGGGTAGGCGTCGAAGCCGTGCAGATGATAGACCAGCGGCGCTTCTTTGCTGGGCTGATAATCGCTCTCAAACACAGAAGGCACGCTTTCCAGGCCCTTGTGCCAGCGGCAGATTTCGGTGCGCGGTTCTTTGCCGGCGCGTCGTAGTGCGACTTCGATAAAATCGTGATAGCTGGTGGTCAAATAGATCGGCAGGGGAAATTCGGCCAGGTTCAACAGCGGATTGGCCCGGCCATCGTCAAAGCGGGGATAGCCCAAGCGGCCCGAAAAATCGGAGAAGGTCACATCGTCAAAAGCTTCCTCGATTTCGGCCAGGGTCTCTTCGGATGCGCCGGCCGCCTCGGCCAGGTCAAACAGGCGATTTTTGATAAAATTGATGTAATCCGTTTTGAGCGCCCAGGCATCGCCAATACTTTCGTCGGTGATGCCTTTGAATTGGGTGATTTGAGGCAAATCAGGTTTATCGGTGAGGGGATATTGGATGTAGTCGGCGTAAGCGGCAACCAGGGAGGTGTGTCCACCCAAAACCAGGTTATGGTCAACGCTGTGGCTGATGACCGGCACCACTTTACCGGCCCGGATACGGTCTACAATGGTCTGCTGCCAGGTAACCGCTTCCTTTCTTTCAACATCCCCGCTGATTTTTATTCTGGGCATAGCCACAATCCTCCCTGAAGAGAGTCGTCAGTTGTCAGTGATCAGAAAAATGAAAAACCTCTGCGTCTGTGTGGTGAAAATCAGTTAAAGATACCAAGCTGGGGTATCTTAACATTCAAGTGAGCGCATTATACCACGAGTCAGGCGGTTTTGTCTTTTTCTTATCCAGGTTTTCATAAGATAGCAAGATCGCAGGGTAGCAGGTAGCAAGGTTGCAGAGTCGCAATGGTCGGTGGTCGTTGTTAACAGGATATAAGTTTGATTGCAAAAGTAGGTGTTGTGTTATAATATGGAACGGAAGTGTTACCATCAAAGAGAGGGCTATGTCAAAACCCTGGCTAAAATTTTACGATGCTGAAGTGCCGGCTGAGCTGGTCATTCCACCGCTGACCATTCCCGACTTACTGCGCCAGGCCACCCAAAATTACCCCAAACACACCGCAGCCATTTTTATGGGTGCGCGGCTCAACTACACCCAGTTAAAGCAGCAGGTTGATAGATTGGCGGCGGCGCTGTACGCCCTGGGCATTCGCAAAGGCGACCGGGTGGCGATTATGCTGCCCAACTGCCCCCAAACGATCATAGCCTATTACGCCACCCTCTCGCTGGGCGCGGTGACGGTCATGACCAATCCGCTTTACGTGGAGCGCGAGTTAGAATTTCAGTGGGGCAACTCCGGGACGAAGGCAGTCATCGGCCTGGACATTTTTTGGCCGCGCATCGAAGCGGTCAGGCCCCAACTGCCGCTGGAGCATGTTATTTTGACCGGCATCCAGGATTATATGCCCCTGGCTAAAAAATTATTGGCCCCCCTGGAACTGCGCCGCCAGGGCAAATGGGTTGACGTGGCCTATGCCAATACCGTTCACGCTTTCAAAAAGCTGATTGACCAGAAGCATCCTGCGCCTCCACCAATTGACCTCGCGCCGACCGACCTGGCCTGTTTGCAGTACACCGGCGGCACCACCGGTCTGCCCAAAGGGGCCATGCTCAGCCATCGCAATCTGGTGGCCAGCCTGACCCAGATCAGAACCTTTCTGCTGTACGACCACGGCGAAGCCCAGGACATCGGTTTGGGTATTATGCCTTTTTTCCATGTTTACGGCATGAACGGCCTGATGAATTTGGGCATCCACCTGGCGGCGACCCTGGTCCTCATTCTTCAGCCCAATATCAAAGCGATTGTGGATGCGATTGTGGCCGAACGGCCCACTTTTTTCACCGGCATCCCCTCGCTGTTTGTGGCCCTCAATACGTATCATGACATTGATAAAGTTGACCTGACCTCCATCAAGGCGGTTTTCAGCGGGGCGGCCCCACTGCCGGTCGAGGTGATGGAAAAGTTTGAAGCCCGCACCGGCGTGCGCATTGCCGAAGCCTACGGTATGACCGAGGCTTCCTCGGTGACGCACGTTAACCCGCTCAAAGGGCAGCGCAAATTTGGCAGCATGGGGGTACCGATCATCGGCACGGACGCCAAAATTGTAGACATTGACGATCATACCAGAGAACTGCCCCAAGGTGAAGTGGGTGAATTGATGGTTAAAGGACCGCAGGTGATGCAGGGCTATTGGAACGCGCCCGCCGAAACTGCCAACGCCTTGCACGATGGCTGGCTGCGCACGGGCGACATCGCCCGCATGGACGAAGACGGTTATTTTTATATTGTTGACCGCAAAAAAGATATGATCCTCAGCGCCGGCTTTAATGTTTACCCGCGCGAGGTTGAAGAAGTGCTCTACCAGCACCCCAAAGTTTTGGAGGCGGCCGTCATCGGCCTGCCCGACGACCTGCGCAGTGAAAAAATTACGGCCTATCTCGTCCTCAAACCCGGCGAAACTGCCACCGCCGCCGAAATTCGCGCCTTTTGCCGGGAGCGGCTGGCCCAATACAAACAACCCCGCACCATCATCTTCCGCGACAGCTTGCCCAAAATGCTGACCGGCAAGGTGCTCCGCCGCCAGTTGCGCGAAGAGGCTCTGGCCGAGTTGAAACAAAATGGCGGTGAGGCTTAGTTCGCAATCGGCCCTCCCTTGATTATACCCAACGCATTTCAAAATTTCCGTAGCTGACGCATCCCCATGCGTCAGCGGACGGCATAGGGATGCCGTCCTACGGAAATTTTAGCGTGCGCTTAGTATATAAAGAGGCGATGACTCGTGAGGCGAGGAGGTGAAGCCCTTCGCCTCCTCGCGTCCTCGCCTCCTTTTCATTCTTGGCATAAATCAAAAAATCTGGATAATATTGCTTATCAGCTTAAAAACTTAAAGTCGAGGAGCTTGCTATGAAAGAAATTCTGGCCGATATCGAAGCCTGGCAGGCGCGCGGCGACAAAATTGCTATTGCCACCGTGACCCAAACTTGGGGGTCATCCCCCCGCGCCCCCGGCTCGAAGATGGCCGTGAACCACAAAGGCGAAATGATCGGCTCGGTCAGCGGCGGCTGTGTCGAGGGCGCGGTGGTCGAGGAGGCTATGCGGGTGATTAAATCGGGCCGGCCTAAGCTGCTCCACTTTGGTGTGGCCGACGAGAACGCCTGGGAAGTCGGCCTGGCCTGCGGCGGCACAATTGAGGTGTTTGTCGAGCGGTTGGATTGGTGAAGATGGGAGTAGGCAGTAGGGATTAGGAAGTAAGGGAAAAATCCCCTACTCCTTACTCCCTACTGCCCACTCCCCGCGATAAGGTGTGTTGGCATGTCTCTATTTTCTCAGTTAAAAGAATATCTCCAACAAGATCAAAGTGTAGCCCTGGCGGTAGTGGTGCGTGGGCCGGCGGAATTGTTGGGCGTCAAGGCGCTGATTCCGGCGGAGGGCGAGCCGGTTGGCTCGCTGCTGGAGACGCCTCTGGGCGAAGCGGTACTGCAAGAGGCGCAGCGATTGATGGCCGAGCGAACTTCAGCCACCCGGCGCTATCCCTCCCAAGAAGGGGGAGAGATTGAGGTCTTTTTTGATGTGCATCGGCCTGCCCCGCGCCTGGTGATTGTGGGCGGGGTGCATATTGCCAGTGATTTGATTCACTTTGCCAAACCGTTGGGGTTCAGCACTTATATCGTAGACCCGCGCACGGCCTTTGCCTCGCCGGAACGGTTTCCTCATGCCGATCATCTGGTGCAGCAGTGGCCCGACGAAGCTCTGCCCGAAATTGGCCTGAACCGCGAAACCAGCGTGGTCGTGGTCACGCACGACCCCAAGCTGGATGATCCCGCGCTGCTGGTGGCCTTGCCCAGCCCGGCCGCCTACGTCGGCGCCTTGGGCAGCCCCAAAACCCACGCCCAGCGAGTCCAACGGCTGCTGGAAAGCGGCCTGACCCAGGCTCAAATTGATCGCCTCCACGCGCCGATTGGCCTGGACCTGGGCGGGCGGACTCCGGCGGAGATTGCGCTGAGCATCATGGCCGAGATTGTGGCGGTGAGGAACAGGGTAGCAGGGTAACAGGGTCGCAGAGTAGCAGAGTGACTATTGATTTCAAGCGGGGCGATATTGTCAATGCGCTCGGCCAAATTGGGGTAGTTGTTGATGTTTTGCAAAGTATCGAAACGAACAATATTTGCTTATACGTTCGGTTTGTCCACAACCTCGGCAATGCTCGCCCTTATGATACTGTCGCCAGAACGAATGATGGGGGTGGATAAATGGACACGGGCGACTCGCAGGGATTTGGAGCAAGCGATTGCGAAGCGCCGCGTCAGGCTCGACCAGGAGATTGATGAATTATTGAATATTGTGGGCTGAGAGATGAACCATAAACTGAATATCAGTACAAAGGAATTCAGATGGCATTAACCAGACAACTCACGGGAATGAGGGGAGTTTATCTTGTAGCGGCTGAATTGTCGAAACTTGGTTTCATTGCATCTCCTACATCTCGTAGTGCGATAGGGGCTGATATTTGGTAACTGACCAAGCTTGCCAAAGAGCCTATTCTGTACAAGTAAAAACCAATGCACAAATCCGCAGTTTTTGGCTCCTAAATAAAAAAGCTAAGGAACAAGTATCCGAAAGCCATATCTATGTATTTGTAAACCTAACCAATCGAAAATCGGGTGATCTCATTAATTTCTACATTGTTCCTAGCACAATTGTGGCGAGAAAAATGTGGCACGATCCAAGGCCAAACTCTGACTGGTATTCTTTCCTTTTGACAGACGCAGAACCATACAAAGATAAATGGTCATTGTTTGGGGCATCGGTATAATCAGGAAGAACGCTCCTAATCCCCAAATCCCGGCTCAAAACTTGATTCGATCCAAATACTTTTCAGGTAATCAAAATCCATGAAACTCAACGGCTACTACCGCTACCCAACCATCCACAAAAATACCGTCGTCTTCGTTTGCGAAGATGACCTCTGGTCTGTCCCGACCAAAGGCGGCGTGGCCCGCCGGCTGACGGCCAACCTGGGCATGGTCTCCCACCCGGCCCTGTCGCCCGATGGCGAGTGGCTGGCTTTTATCGGCCGGGAAGATGGCGAGGGCGAAGTCTATGTTATGCCTGCCGACGGCGGCCCGGCCACCCGCTTGACCTACCTGGGCAGCAAAACTACGGTGGTTGGCTGGACGCCGGCCAGCCAGAAAATTGTTTTGGCCAGCAGCGCCGGCCAGCCTTTTCCCACCCTGACGCCTATGTACACCATCAGCCGAGAGGGCGGCCAGCCCGAACTGCTCCCCTGCGGCCCGGCCCGCTCCCTGTCGTTTGGGCCGGAGGGCGGCGTGGTCATCGGGCGGCGCTCGAACGAGTTAGCTAACTGGAAACGCTATCGCGGCGGCACGGCCGGCGAAATCTGGATTGATCTTAAAGGCAAAGGCAAATTTAAACCGCTGCTCAAAAGCCCCGGCCACGTGGTCTGCCCCTTGTGGCTGGGCGAGCGGATTTACTATCTTTCTGACCACGAAGGCGTCGGCAACCTTTATTCCTGCACCCTCGACGGCAAAGACATCCAGCGCCACACCCACCACGAGGATTATTATGTCCGCAACCCCGCCACCGATGGCCGGCGAATTGTTTACCGCGCCGGGGCCGACCTCTATCTGTTCGATCCGGCCAAAAACAGCAAAAAAAGTCTCGAAAAAATCAAGATCGAGTTTCACAGCCCCCGCGTCCAACGCAACCGCAAGTTTGTCAAAGCGGCCAGCTATCTGGACCACTACACCCTGCACCCGCAGGGGCACAGCGTTGCCTTGACCACTCGCGGCCAGGCGTTTGCCATGTCCAACTGGGAAGGGGCGGTGCTGCCCTACGGCAAAACAGCCGGAGTGCGTTCCCGGCTCATCGAATGGTTGAATGACGGCCAGCGGCTGGTTATGCTCAGCGACGCCGACGGGGAAGAAGTCATCGAAATCCATCCCGACGCCAGCAAAACGCCCGCCGACCGCCCGGTGGAGCGGCTGACCGGGTTGGATATTGGCCGGCCGCTCTATTTCAAGCTGTCGCCCCGCCACGACCGCCTGGTGTTTGGCAACCATCGCTACGAGCTTATTCTGGTTGATCTGGCCCAAAAAAGTTATAAGGTACTGGACAAAAGCAATTATGGCCGCATCTACGGGCTGGATTGGTCGCCGGATGGGGAGTGGGTGGTTTACAGTTTGCGCACGTCGCTCTATACCGCCGCCATAAAGTTGTGTCACATCGAAAGCGGGGCGACCCATTTTGTCACCACCCCGAATACTCTGCACGATTTTGGCCCCAGTTTTGACCCCGCCGGCAAATACATCTATTTCCTTTCCTTCCGCGATTTTGACCCGGTGCATGACAGCTACTATTTTGATCTGAATTTCCCGCGCGGCTCGCGGCCTTACCTGGTCACACTGCAAAAAGAGTTGGCCAATCCCTTTATCCCTGCGCCGGGCGAAGTTCCCGCCGGAGAAAATGGCCGCCCGGCTGACAACAGCAAAAAAGAAGAAGCCGACAAACCACCCGCGCCCGAAGCCGCCAAAAGCAGCCAGGAGGCCGGCGCTCCCCTGCCAAAACCGGAGGAAAAAGATAAGTCCCTGCGGATTGACCTGGAGGGGATTCAAAGCCGGGTGGTGGCTTTTCCGGTACCCGAAGGGCGCTATCATCAAATCAGGGGCATCAACAAAGACAAAGTGCTTTTTACCTCCTTTCCCATCGAAGGCAGCCTGGGCAAAAGCTGGCGCAATCACGACGACGAGGAAGGCAACGGGGCGCTGGAGATGTATGATCTGATCGAGCGCAAAAAAGAGTTCATCGTCAACGGCGTCAGCGATTTCGAGGTGTCGCGAGATCGAAATTATCTGATTTATCGCAACGGCAGGCATTTACGGGTGTTGAAAGCCGGGGAAAAGCCGGACAACGGGGCCAGCGGCTACACCAAAAAGAGCGGCTGGATTGACCTAAGCCGGGTGCGGGTGGCCGTCAACCCGCCCGACGAGTGGCAGCAGATGTTCCGCGAGGCCTGGCGTTTGCAGCGCGACCATTTCTGGACTGACGATATGGCCCAGGTGGATTGGCAGCAAGTTTATCAGCGTTATTTCCCGCTGATTGATCGCGTTACCACTCGCTCTGAGTTTTCAGATTTGATGTGGGAAATGCAGGGCGAGTTGGGCACGTCGCACGCCTATGAGATTGGCGGTGATTACCGCCCCTCGCCCCGCTACGACCAGGGTTTTTTGGGCGCTGATTTTGAGTACGACCTTGCTTCCGGTGGCTATCGGCTTACCCACATTGTCCAGGGTGATGCCTGGGTCGAACGGTGGGACTCGCCCCTGCGCCGGTTGGGGGTCAACGCCCAGGTAGGCGATATTCTGCTGGCGATTGACGGGCAACGCCTGAGCCGCGAGGTTTCACCGCAGCAGTTGTTGGTCAATCGGGCCGGCGTCGAGGTGCAGTTGACCCTGCTGGGAGGGACCGGAGATCGGAGACCGGAGACCGCCCCAGAACAAGATGATAGTCAGTCAGAAGAAGTAGTTTCCCAACCTTCCAACCCTCCAACCCTCCAACCTTCCAACCCTCCCTCCCCCCGCACCGTCCTGGTCAAAACGCTGCGCAGCGAAACCGAGGCGCGCTACCGGGAGTGGGTCGAAACGAACCGCCGCCGCGTCCACACCGAAACTAACGAGCGAGTCGGTTACGTTCATATTCCCGATATGGGCGCGTTTGGCTACGCCGAATTTCATCGCTACTACCTGGCCGAGTCGGAGCGAGAGGGGCTGATCGTGGATGTCCGCTTCAACGGCGGCGGCAATGTATCGCAATTACTGTTGGAAAAGCTGGCCCGGCGGCGTATTGGCTACAAACAGCCGCGTTATGGACAGGCGTTTCCCTATCCTGTCCACTCGGTGCTGGGGCCGCTGGTGGCGCTGACCAACGAATTTGCCGGTTCGGATGGCGACATTTTTACCCACGCTTTTAAAATTATGGGGCTGGGGCCGGTCATTGGCAAGCGGACCTGGGGCGGGGTGATTGGTATTTCACCGCGCCATACGTTGGTAGATGGCACCATTACCACCCAGCCCGAATTTTCATCCTGGTTCCAGGATGTCGGTTGGGCCGTAGAAAATTACGGCACGGACCCTGACATCGAGGTGGAGGTCAAGCCGCAAGATTACGTGGCCGGTCAAGACCCGCAGTTGGAACGGGGGTTGCAAGAAATCATGAAGTTGATGGAGGCCAAACCGCCTCGCATCCCCGATTTTGGTCCCCGGCCCAGCCGGGAACTGCCAAAACTGCCGAAGTTGAAAAAGGGGAATTAGCTTACTCTGTGAAGTGGATTTCTCAGTAAACTTCGTCGTGAGTGCCTACATCAAGCAAGATGATAATATTCATTGTCTTAACCTTCTCAAAGGAAAAATATTTTTCAGCCAGGCAAAATTGATCCTGACTTGTATCATTTTAGCACAACTCGGTGAGATTACGATAAATTTATTGGTCAAATTCCAATAGAAAGCTATAATCGGAGATTATAATTTATTTAAGGAGCATGGGGGTGCGTGCCGTTTTACAACGAGTTCAACGGGGGCATGTGACTGTAGATGGCAACATCGTCGGCCAGATTGGGCCGGGCTACGTCATTCTGCTTGGCGTGACACATAGCGATGGACCGGCGAAAGTCAAAAAACTGGCCGAAAAAACCGTTAACTTGCGGGTGTTTGAAGACGCGCAGGGCAAAATGAACCTGTCAGCCCTGGATACCAACGCCGAAATGCTGGTCATCTCCCAATTCACCCTCTACGCCGACGCCCGCAAAGGCCGCCGACCCGGCTTCACCGACGCGGCCCTGCCCAATGTAGCCGAGCCTCTGGTCGCCCACTTTGCCGCCGAATTGCAAAAGCTGGGCGTCAAAAAAGTTGTCACCGGCGTTTTTGGCGCGCACATGCTCGTCCATATCGAGAATGACGGGCCGGTGACGATTGTCTTGGATACAGACGAATTGTAAGACATGGAAGGCTGGAAGGTTGGATTAATAATCAGTCTTCCAGCCTTCCAACCTTCCTGCTTGAGAGCCTACCATGTCTAACACCCCTTCTCGCCCCAGTCCCGAAGCCTTACTGGCCTATGCCCAGGCGGAAGAACAGCAGCAAACGCGGGGTAAACTCAAAATTTTTCTGGGTTATGTGGCCGGGGTGGGCAAAACCTATGCCATGTTGGGCGCGGCTCACCAGCGCCAAGCCGAAGGTGTGGATGTGGTCGTCGGTTATGCCGAAACCCACGGCCGGGTTGAGACCGAAGATCTGCTGGCCGGTTTAGAGATTATTCCTCGCCAGCAGGTAGAATATCGCGGGGTAATGCTGCCGGAAATGGACGTGGATAGGGTCCTGGCCCGCCGGCCCCAGCTTGCCCTGGTGGATGAACTGGCCCATACCAACGCTCCCGGCTCGCGCCACCCCAAACGCTACCAGGATGTCGAAGAACTGCTGGCCGCCGGAATTGACGTTTACACCACCCTCAACGTCCAGCACCTGGAAAGCCTCAACGACGTAGTGGCCCAAATCACCGGCGTCACCGTCCGTGAGACCGTGCCGGATCGGCTGTTGGACGAAGCCAATGAGATCGAATTAATTGACCTGCCGCCCGCCGAACTGCTGCAACGACTTGAAGAGGGCAAAGTTTACGTGCCCGACCAGGCGGCGCGGGCTATGCAAAAGTTTTTCCGCCCCGGCAATTTAACCGCGTTGCGAGAAATGGCCCTGCGCCGAGCTGCCGAGCGGGTAGACGATCAGATGCGGACCTACATGCAGACGCGGGCTATTCCGGGTCCCTGGCCCGCCGGCGACCGGCTGCTGGTGTGTGTCAGCCCCAGCCCCCTCAGCGAACGGCTGGTTCGGGCCGGACGCCGCCTGGCGGATCCCTTGGATGCCGAGTGGTTTGCCATGTATGTCGAAACACCCCGCCACGCTCAGCTCTCGGAAGCCGAGCGGGATCGGGTGGCGCGGACGCTGCGCCTGGCCGAGGAACTCGGCGCAAAGGTGGTTTCGCTGCCCGGCCCGACAGTTGTGGAGACGATCATTGACTATGCCCGCAGCCACAACATTACCAAAATCATTGCCGGTAAACCCCTCCACGCCCGCTGGCTCAACTTTCTGAAAGCCTCACTGGTGGATCAACTGATCAATCAAAGCGGCGACATTGACGTGTATGTGATTAGCAGCGCGGCCGAAACTCCTGCCGCCATTGTCATTCCAAGCGATTTACGGCCGCATCGCCCCTGGAACCGCTACCTGCAAAGCCTCGGCTTGGTGGCCCTGGCCATCCTGATTGGCGAGGTCATAGATCCGGTTGTTTCGCCGGCCAACCTGGTCATGTTTTTTTTGCTGGCCGTGGTGATTGCGTCGCTGCGCCTGGGGCGTGGCCCGGCTATCATCGCGGCTGTGTTTAGCGTCATCGGGTTTAACTTTTTCTTTGTGCCGCCCCGCTACACTTTTGCCGTCGCCGACCCCCAATATCTGATTACTTTCGGCAGCCTGCTGATTGTGGGCTTGGCGATCAGTACCCTGGCTTCTCAAGTACGCGAACAGGCCGAAGTGGCCCGGCAGCGCGAAACCCAAACGGCGACCCTTTATGCCCTCAGCCGAGACCTGGCCTCGGCCGTAGGGCTGGATGAAATTATGCAGGCGGTGCTGACCCACACCGGCCAGACCTTTGACCGGGAGGTGGCTGTTTTTCTGCCCGCCGGAGAGCGCCTGACCGCGCAGGCGGTCAGCCCTGGTTTTGACCTGGACGAGGATAAACTGGCCGTAGCTACCTGGGCCTTTCAGCATGGCCGGCCGGCCGGCCGGCACACCGATACGCTCTCCGCGGCCGATGCCCGCTATTTGCCGCTCAAAACAGCGCGCGGGGTGGTGGGTGTGCTGGGCTTAAAACTGGCCCGCTCCGGCCTGCACTCAACGCCTGAGCAGCGGCGCCTGATGGAAGCCTTTGCCAGCCAAACCGCGCTCGCCATCGAACGGGCCAACCTGGCCGAAACCGCCCGCCAGGCCGAACTGCTGCGGCAGACAGAAAAATTGCAAACCGCCCTGCTCAACTCCATCTCGCATGATCTGCGCACCCCGTTAGCTTCGATTACCGGCTCGCTCAGCAGCCTATTGGAAGATGAGGCCGCGCTCAACCCAACCACCCGCCGGGAACTGCTCAAAACTGCCCACGAAGAAGCCGGGCGGCTGAACCAACTGGTCGGCAATCTGCTGGATATGAGTCGCCTGGAAGCGGGCGCGCTCAAAATATCATACCAGCCCGGCGATATTCAGGATGTGATTGGCGCAGCCCTGCAGCGGCTTGACGGTCTGCTCGCCGGCCGGGAGGTGAGGGTAGACCTGCCGCCCGATCTGCCCCTGCTGCCGTTGGATTTTGCGCTGGTGGTCCAGGCTTTGGTCAATGTGTTGGATAATGCCATTAAATACTCACCGCCCGATACCCCCATTGAGGTCCGGGCGCAGGTCAGCGGCAACTCGCTCCAACTTGAGATTGCCGACCGCGGCCCCGGCCTTCCCCCTGATGATTTGACCCGCATTTTTGACAAGTTTTATCGCGGGCCGCATACTTCCCCCGGTATTTCGTCTGACCGGCGGAAGCGGGGCGATGCCCCTCCGGGTACGGGGTTGGGGCTGTCCATCAGCAGCGGCATTATCGAGGCCCACGGGGGGCGGATTTGGGCCGAAAACCAGCCCGGCGGCGGGTTAGTTATCAAATTATTACTACCTTTGAAAGAAAAAGGTTAACTGCTCAACCATGTCATTTCGACCACAGGGAGAAATCCCCAATACCTTATTTTATGTGTTGTGTCCCTGGAGATTTCTCGACCTTCGGTCTCGAAATGACATGAGACTTGAGGCGTTACAAAAGGTGTTTTATAGTTTATGAGCAATTCTACCGATAAAGCCACTGCCGGGGTTCGAGTGTTGGTGGTGGACGATGAGCGGGCGATTCGGCGCTTTTTGCAAGTTTCCCTGTCGGCGCACGGCCATACCGTTTTTGAGGCGGCGAACGGACGGGAAGCCCTCGAAGCGGTGATAGCCCATCACCCCGATTTAATTATTCTGGATCTGGGCTTGCCCGACATGGATGGGATCGAGGTGACGCGCCGGCTGCGCGAGTGGACCAAAACTCCGATCATTGTGCTGTCGGTGCGAGAGCACGAAACCGATAAGATTGCCGCCCTCGATGCCGGGGCCGATGATTACCTGACCAAGCCCTTTGGCGCAGGCGAATTAATGGCCCGGCTGCGGGTTGCGCTGCGCCATGCCGCTCCCACCGGCGAGACTCCTCTCTTCCGCACCGGCGGGTTAACCGTTGACCTGGCCCGGCGAGTAGTGACAGTAGACGAGCGTGAAGTTCAACTCACCCCAACCGAGTATGAATTGCTCAAACTGCTGGTGACACACGCCGGCAAAGTGCTGACCCATCACCAATTGCTGCGGCAGGTGTGGGGCATGGGTTATGAAGACGAGAGCCACCTGCTGCGGGTTAATATCAGCAACCTGCGGCGCAAGCTTGAAGCAAATCCCACCCGCCCAACCTACCTCCTGACCGAGCCGGGCGTCGGCTACCGGCTGCGGACAGAGGATTAAACCAGAAAACAGATCTCATAGATTTTCGGGCAGCACACCTATGAGGTCTGATTAAAACCTATCCCTCTGTTTTTCTTGACACTTTCTTGACCCTCTCTTTAACTTTCTTGACCCCCCATTGACCCTTTTTTATCTATACTCAAGGATGAGGGGCTGCTTTTTGCAGCCTCAACTTATTTGTATTTCATCCTTGAGGAAATTTTATGGCCCTTATAGAACAAGAAAATGGTATTACTGTGCTGCGTCCGGCGGGGAGTCAAACGCCGCCGCGCACCTGGCGAAGCTGGTTCATCGGCCGGCCGCTCGCCACCGCCGATGCGCCTCACCAAACCATCGGCAAACTGGTCGGCCTGGCCGTTTTTGCTTCCGATGCCCTTTCGTCCACGGCCTATGCCACTCAGGAAATTTTGTTCATTCTGGCCGTAGCCGGCACAGCCAGCTTTGGTTATGCTTTTCCTATTTCGGTTGCCATCGTTGCTTTGATGGCGATTGTGACCATTTCTTACGAGCAGACCATCCATGCCTACCCCAACGGCGGCGGGGCCTATATTGTCTCCCGTGACAATTTGGGTGAGCTACCGGCCCAGGTGGCCGGGGCCGCCCTGTTGACCGATTATATCCTGACCGTCTCGGTGTCGGTTTCATCGGGTGTAGCCCAAATTACCTCCGCTTATCCGGCTTTATTTGAGCATCGCGTCGCTATTGCCGTGATTATGGTCATGCTCATTATGTTAATCAACTTACGGGGGGTTAAGGAGTCCGGCATTACCTTTGCCATTCCCACATACTTTTTCCTACTCATGATGTTTCTGACCGTCGGGACCGGCTTTTTCCGCTATCTGACCGGCTCACTGGGGACAGTGCCCAATCCGCCGGAACTGGAACTGCATGGGGTGTTACAGCCGGTAACTTTGTTCTTACTGCTGCATGCTTTCTCCAGTGGCACGGCAGCCCTGACCGGGATCGAAGCTGTTTCTAACGGCATCCCCGCCTTCAAAGAACCACGCAGCCACAATGCCGGAGTGACGCTTATCTGGATGGCCTCGATTCTGGGGACCTTATTCCTGGGGATTACATTCTTAACCGGCCAGATTGGCGGAATTCCCTCGGAAACGGAAACCATCATCTCGCAGTTGGGCCGGACGATTTTCGACGGGCGCGGCTTTTTCTACCTGGCGATGATTGCCGCCACCGCCGTGATTTTGATTATGGCGGCCAATACTGCCTTTGCCGACTTTCCTCGCTTGAGCGCCTTGATGGCCAGTGACGGTTTTTTGCCCCGCCAATTTACCTATCGGGGCAGCCGTCTGGTTTACTCGCGGGGGATCATCGCCCTGGCGATTATCGCCTCGCTGTTAATTGTTGTTTTCCAGGCCAGCGTCAGCGCCCTCATCCCGCTGTATGCCATTGGCGTCTTTCTCTCCTTTACCTTATCGCAGAGCGGTATGGCTCGCCGCTGGTGGCGGAGCGGACATCTGACCACCGACCAGGCCGTCTCGGAGCACGGTTCAACCTTGCATTACGATGCGCAGTGGAAGCTCAAGATGGTCATTAACGGCTTTGGCGCTGTTTGCACGGCTATTGTCATGCTGGTCTTTGCCATCACCAAGTTCCACGACGGCGCTTATATCGTTATTTTCCTGATCCCCCTTCTGGTCTTTATCTTTTGGTCAATTCATAGCCATTACCGCCATCTAGCCAAGCGGCTGTCACTGCGAAATTTCAGGGGCGCGCCGCCCCGCCATCCGCGCCATCGAGTCATTCTGCTGGTGGGGGGTGTCCATCAAGGCACGCTGGCAGCCCTACGTTATGCCAGTCTCCTCTCCGAGGATATTACCGCCATCCATGTCTCAACCAATCCCGAGGAGTCGGAGCGGGTGCGCCGCGAATGGGAATGGTGGGGCAACGGGGTGCGCATGGTTATTTTAGACTCTCCCTACCGGCTGCTGCTGGAGCCGCTGCTCTCGTACATTGACCAGATTGACGCCCGCCGCCAGCCCAACGAGATCATCACCATTGTAGTCCCCCATTTTGTGCCGCGCCATTGGTGGCATAACCTGTTACACACCCAGACCACCTTCTGGCTGCGTATGGTTTTGCTGTTCAGGCCGGGGATTGTCATTACCGAAGTGCCTTATCAAATAGAATAAGGATCTCTACCCAATGAGTAACCTCCCTGATGAGCCTTCCGGAGGGGTACGGGTGTTGGTGGTGGATGATGAACGAGCCATTCGCCGCTTTTTGCAAGCCTCTTTGACCACCCACAGCCATACCGTTTTTGAAGCAACCACTGGCCGGGAAGCCCTGGAAGCGGTGGTGACTCATCGCCCAGACATCATTATTTTAGATTTGGGGCTGCCGGATATGGAGGGCGTCGAAGTGACCCGCCGGCTGCGGGAGTGGACCCAAACCCCGGTGATTATCCTCTCGGTGCGCGACCACGAGACGGACAAAATTGCCGCGCTCGATGCCGGGGCCGACGATTACCTGACCAAACCGTTTAGCATAGGCGAATTGTTGGCCCGGCTGCGGGTGGCCCTGCGTCACATCAAGCCCAAAGAAGACGCTCCTATTTTCACCAGCGGCAAGCTGACGGTAGACCTGGCCCGGCGGCTGGTGCTGGTAGACAAGCGCGAAATTCAACTCACCCCGACCGAGTACGATCTACTCAAGGTGCTGGTCACCCATGCCGGCAAGGTGGTGACGCACACCCAAATCACGCGCCAACTTTGGGGGCCGGGCAGCGAAGACCAGTCTCACCTGCTGCGGGTCAACATCAGCAATTTACGCCGCAAACTGGAGGCTGACCCCACCCGGCCCACCCACATTGTCACCGAGCCAGGCGTTGGTTACCGGCTGCGGACTGATGACTGATGAGAACCTGAAAACCTTAAATAACTGTAACTGCTCAGCTCTCATGTCATTTCGAGGCCATAAGGCCGAGAAATCCCTAGAGCGTAACATAGGCATGAGGGATTTCTCCCTTCGGACGAAATGACATGGCTGAGCAGTTACAAATAACTTATCTATTGTGAGATTAGAGATTGGAGATTGAGTTTAATCCCCAATCTCCCCACCCCGCCAGAATCTAAACACTTTCTTGACCCCTCTCTAAAATACCTTGACCCCCACTTGACCCATTTTTGGCTATACTAGACATAATAAACAATCTTTTAGTCCGGTGAGGGAAAGATGACCAAACAAAAACATGCTCAACAAACTTGGTGGCAATTGGGCGGCGTAGTGATTATTATGGTCGGGTTGTTGATCCTGGCCCACCGCTTAGCCCCTTCTCTTGGCTGGCGCATCTTCCTGGAAATGGGGGTGGTGGCTGCCGGTTATGGTTCGATAATGCTGTGGCTGGATACCCACTCAACCGCGTTGTTGGACCGGCAGTCGGCCAAGATTGATAGCCAAGCCATCGAGCAACTGGAGAGGGAGAGGTCTGCTCCCCTATCGTCTCAGGTTCAAGTCCACTTCTATGTCTACTCTGGCCGGGACATTGTCTACAACCTGCCCGAACCCCTGGCCAGCCGCCTGAGTCCAAACGGTCATCATCCAACCCGGACTATCCCCTCCCTCCCGGAAGAGATATCGAATAATTGAGCAACAACCGGTAAGGCAAAACTGATGGAAATCTTATTCTATGTAAGTCTGGGCCTGGTACTGGCCCTTTTTGCCCTCAACCTTTATTTAGCCATCTACGAAGAAAAACGGAGATAACAACCCATGGCTGATTTATTGTATTTAGGTGTAGCCCTGATCTTCTTCGCCGCCAGTTGGGGCCTGATTGTTGGCTGCGAGAAATTGATGGAGGAATAACATGCTGTATCTCATCACCGGCTTAATTGCTCTAGCTTTGCTGGTCTATCTGGTTTTAGCTCTATTGAAACCGGAATGGTTTGGATAAAACCAATAGGAGGAATGGAAGACCGGAGGGCTGGAAAAACTCTTCAACCTTCCAATCCTCCAATCTTCCAGCCCTCTAAATAAATTTCAGAAATCGGAGTATCTCTTATGACGTTAATAGGTTGGGCCCAAATTGGGCTGTATATGTTGGTACTATTGCTGCTGGTCAAGCCGCTGGGGGCGTTTATGGCCCGCGTTTACCAGGGCGAGTACACCTGGCTGGACCCGGTGCTGGGGCCGGTTGAACGGCTGCTCTATCGTTTGAGCGGGGTGCAGCCAGACAAAGAAATGAATTGGAAAACTTATGTGGTAGCAATGATGCTTATTAACGCCTTAGGCCTGTTTTTGCTCTACGGGCTGCAACGCCTGCAAGGCTTTTTGCCCTTCAACCCGATGGGTTTGGGCGCAGTTACGCCCGACTCGTCGTTCAACACGGCGGTCAGCTTTGCCTCTAACACCAACTGGCAGGGCTACGGCGGCGAAGTGACGATGAGCTACCTGACTCAGATGTTGGGCATGACCGTGCAAAACTTTGTTTCAGCTGCTACCGGCATGGCTACATTGGCGGCCTTCTGCCGGGGCCTGGCCCGGCGTTCAGCCCAAACCATTGGCAATTTCTGGGTGGATCTGGTGCGCACAACTCTTTACATCTTACTGCCGCTTTGTATCATTGGGGCTCTAATTTTAGTGTCGCAAGGGGTGGTGCAAACCCTCAGCACCTACGAGACGGTACCTCTGTTACAACCGACCACCGACGCCGATGGGAACACCGTAACCGAGCAGGTCTTGGCTCTGGGGCCGGCGGCTTCTCAAATCATTATAAAACAACTGGGTACAAATGGCGGTGGCTTTTTCAACGTCAACTCGGCACATCCCTTTGAAAACGCGACACCCCTGTCAAACTTTGTAGAAATGCTGTCTATCCTGCTAATTCCGGCAGCCCTGTGTTATACCTTTGGCAAAATGGTGGGCGACACCCGGCAGGGATGGGCGGTCTTAGCAGCTATGACCCTTATGTTTGTACCCTTGCTGCTGACGGTGACCATTGCCGAACAGGCCGGCAATCCTCTCCTGGACAAAATTGGCATAGATCAAACCGCCAGCGCCTTACATTCTGGCGGCAATATGGAAGGCAAAGAGGTCCGCTTTGGCATTGCCAACTCGACCTTGTGGGCCAGCGCCACCACCGCCGCCTCCAACGGCTCGGTCAACTCCATGCACGATTCCTACACGCCCATTGGCGGCCTGGTGCCGATGTGGTTGATGCAACTGGGCGAGGTCATCTATGGCGGGGTTGGTTCGGGCTTGTATGGACTGCTCGTTTTCGCCATTATCGCCGTGTTTGTGGCCGGGCTGATGGTCGGGCGTACCCCCGAATACCTGGGCAAAAAGATCGAAGCCTATGAAATGAAGATGGCCGCCATCATTATCCTCGTTCCTCCGGCGGTGGTCTTGCTGGCTACGGCGTTAGCGGTCAGCACCCCCGCAGGCCAGGGCGCGTTGTATAACGCCGACTTTCCCTACACGACCATCTACAATACCGGCCCGCATGGCTTCAGTGAGGTCCTCTATGCCTACAGTTCACAAGGCAATAACAACGGCAGCGCCTTTGCCGGCTTTGGGGCGAACAATCCCTTCCACAATCTCCTGGGCGGCCTAGCCATGCTCTTTGCCCGCTACTGGCTGGCTATTCCTACCCTGGCTATTGCCGGATCGCTGGTGCGGAAGAAAAAAATCCCGCCCAGTGCCGGGACGCTGCCCACACATACCCCCCTCTTTATCGGCTGGATCATCGCCGTCGTTGTTATCGTCGGGGCGCTGAGTTTCTTGCCCGCCCTGGCTCTGGGGCCGATTGTGGAGCAGTTACTGCTGAACCAGAGGGTGACATTTTAGAACGACCGAGGACCGATGACCGGGGAGTTTATGCCCGGTCATCGGTCTCCCATCCCCGGTCAAACATTGGAGCTAACCTATGACAGAAACAAAAACACAAGCCCAAATCAAACAAGAATTATATCGCCGCGCCATCGTTGATGCTTTTCGAAAGCTCGATCCGTGGGTGCAAGTCCGCAACCCGGTCATGTTTGTGGTCGAAGTTGGCAGCGTCTTGACGACAGTGCTTTTTATTCAAGCCCTGTTCGGCCAGGGTGAAGCCCCGGCTGGCTTCATCTTTGCTATCGCCGCCTGGCTGTGGTTTACGGTGGTCTTTGCCAATTTTGCCGAAGCCTTGGCCGAAGGCCGCGGCAAAGCCCAGGCCGAAGCCCTGCGCAAAACCCGCCGCGAAACCATCGCCAAAAAACTCTCGCGGCCCGAGCGCAGCGCCAAATTCGAGGAAGTTCCTTCGACGGTGTTGCGCAAAGATGACGTCTTTCTGGTCGAGGCCGGCGACATTATCCCGGCTGATGGTGAAATCATCGAAGGCGTAGCCTCGGTAGACGAAAGCGCCGTCACCGGCGAAAGCGCCCCGGTCATCCGCGAGTCTGGCGGCGACCGCAGCGCCGTCACCGGTGGGACGCGGGTGCTGTCCGACTGGCTGATTATTCGGGTTGGGGCCAATCCGGGCGAGGGCTTTTTGGACCGCATGATTGGCCTGATCGAAGGGGCCAAGCGGCAGAAAACCCCCAACGAAATCGCCCTGAACATTCTACTGGCCGGTTTCACCATCATCTTCTTATTGGTCTGCGTCACTTTGCTGCCCTATTCGCTCTTCAGCGTCAAGGTGGCCGGACAGGGTACGCCAATCACTATCACCGTGTTGGTGGCCCTGTTGGTTTGCCTCATCCCGACCACCATCGGCGGGCTGTTGAGCGCCATCGGCATCGCCGGGATGGACCGGCTGATCCGGCGCAATGTCATTGCCATGTCGGGCCGGGCCGTGGAAGCGGCGGGCGATGTAGACGTGCTGCTGCTCGATAAAACCGGTACGATCACCCTGGGCAACCGCCAGGCGGTCGAGTTTATTCCGGTGGATGGGGCTAACGCCCAGGAGTTGGCCGACGCCGCGCAACTGGCCTCACTGGCCGATGAAACCCCCGAAGGGCGCAGTATTGTGGTGCTGGCCAAAGAAAAGTACGGGTTGCGCGGGCGCACCGTTGGCGTGCAGGAGGAAGCGCCACACGGGGCGCACTTTGTGCCCTTCACCGCCCAGACGCGCATGAGCGGGGTGGACCTCAACGGCACGAGTATTCGCAAGGGCGCGCCGGATACTATTGCCGCTTACATTCAACAGGCAGGCAAAGCTGTGCCGACCACTTTAAATGAAACGGTAGAGCGAATTGCCCGCACGGGCGGCACACCGCTGGTCGTCGCTCGGAATGGTCAGGCTATGGGGGTGATTCATCTTAAAGATGTGGTCAAAGGCGGCATCAAAGAACGTTTTGCCCAATTGCGTAAAATGGGCATCAAAACGGTCATGATTACCGGTGATAATCCTCTCACCGCCGCTGCCATCGCCGCCGAAGCCGGGGTGGACGATTTTCTGGCCCAAGCCACGCCCGAAGCCAAATTGAAACTCATCCGTGATTACCAGACGGGCGGCCGGCTGGTTGCCATGACCGGCGATGGCACCAACGACGCCCCGGCCCTGGCCCAGGCTGACGTGGCAGTGGCCATGAACACCGGCACCCAGCCCGCCCGCGAAGCAGCTAACATGGTTGATTTGGACAGCAATCCTACCAAACTGCTGGAGATTGTCGAAATCGGCAAACAACTGTTGATGACCCGTGGCGCGCTGACCACCTTCAGCATCGCCAATGACGTGGCCAAATATTTCGCTATCATTCCGGCAGCCTTCGCCTCAACCTACCCCGCCCTGGAAGCGCTCAACTTTATGGGCCTGGCCACGCCGGCAAGCGCCATCTTGTCGGCGGTGATTTTCAACGCGTTGATTATTATTGCCCTTATCCCCCTGGCTCTGCGCGGGGTGCCGTATCGCCCGGTAGGCGCGGCCCAACTGCTGCGCGACAATTTGCTCATTTATGGGGTCGGCGGCTTGATTGCGCCGTTCATCGGCATCAAATTGATTGACCTCATCTTGGTGGGGCTGGGTTTGGCATGAGAAATAACAGGTAGCAGGGTTTATCTGACTACTGATTACTGGCTACTCAATGTCGTTAAGTTAGTGTAGTTTAGCCCCTTGTGGGCGGGCACGAGGCCCTATACTACGGCTTAACTTAATGACATTGACTGGCTACTGATTACTATCTTTGAAGGAGCTTTTTGATGATGCAAACACAAATTCGACCCGCTGTTACCATGCTTGTTTTGCTGACCATGATTACCGGGCTGCTTTACCCCCTGGCCGTAACAGCCATAGCCCAGGCAGCTTTTCCCAACCAGGCCAATGGCAGCTTAATCTATCAGGATGGCCGGCCGGTGGGTTCGGCCCTGATTGGGCAGCAGTTCGATGCGCCTCAATACTTTTGGGGCCGGCTGTCAGCCACAGGAACCTTTCCCTACAATGCGTTTAATGCCGACAACTTGACCGCCTCTTCCGGCTCAAACCTGGGACCGGCCAGCCAAGCCTTGCTGGACGCCGTCCAGGCTCGGGTGGATGCGCTCCGCGCCGCCGACCCCGGCAATACTGCGCCCATTCCGGTGGATTTGGTTACAGCCTCCGGCAGCGGGCTTGACCCCCACATCAGCCCAGCGGCGGCACTGTATCAAATGCCACGTGTGGCACGTGAGCGTGGCCTAAGTGAGGAGCAAGTTCGGCAGCTTGTAGCAGAACACACCGAAGGCCGCCAATGGGGTTTCCTGGGTGAGCCGCGAGTCAATGTATTGACGCTCAATCTAGCCCTGGATCAACAAGCACAATAACAAAAGACGCGAAGGCAAGAAGCCTTCGCGTCTTTTATATCCTTGTCTCTATCTCACTCCATACTGGGCACATATAAATTGTTGGTATACTCTTTTATCATCCGGGTCATGCTGAACTGGGGGGCGACGGTGCGAATTGACTCTTTGACCAGCTTAATCCATTTGTGGGGAATGCCTTTGGCGTCACGGTCATAAAACGCAGGGACAATCTCATTTTCCAGAATCTCGTACAGTGAGGTGGCGTCGGCGTGATTGCGGGCTTCTTCGCTGTCGTATTCCGCATCGCTGCCGATAGCCCAGCCGTTTTTGCCGTTAAAGCCTTCGGCCCACCAGCCATCCAGAATAGAGAAGTTGGGGCTGCCATTTAAGCCGGCTTTTTGACCGCTGGTGCCGCTGGCTTCCAGGGGTCGGCGGGGCGTGTTCTGCCACACATCTACCCCGGCCACCATCTGCCGGGCCACATTCATATCGTAATCTTCGATAAAAATCAGGCGCCCGGCCAGACCCGCCTCGTGGGAACGATGGTAAACTTCACGAATAAAGTTTTTGCCCGGCTCATCGCGGGGGTGAGCTTTACCGGCAAAGACAAACTGCACCGGGCGCGTCCCGCCGCCATAGACAATGCGCTTCAGCCGCTCAGTGTCGTGGAAGAGCAAAGTGGCCCGCTTGTAGGTGGCAAAGCGGCGGGCGAAGCCAATGGTTAAGGCTTTAGGGTTCAATAAATCAACCGTGGCCTGGATGTCGTTGGGGTGCATTCTCAGCCGGACCAGGCGCTGGCGGGTCCGCAGCCGCACAAAATTGATCAATCTGGCCCGCAGTTGGTTCATCACCTCCCATAACACCTCGTCGGGAATCTGGCTAATACCATCCCACATGGCCTGGTCGTCAATCCGCAACACCCAATCTTTGCCCAGATACTTGTCATACAGTGCCTTGAGTTCAGGGGCCAACCAGGTTTCGGTGTGGATGCCGTTGGTGACATAGGTGATAGGCACTTCTTCCACGCTTTTATCAGGCCACAGCCAGCTCCACATCTTGCGCGACACTTCACCGTGCAGTTTGCTAACGCCGTTATGCCGGCCCGACATCTTCAAGGCCAGAACAGTCATGCTAAAGGTCGGCCCCCAGCTGTGATCCTGCCGGGCCAAATTCAAAAAATCCTCCCGGCTAAGCTTGAGTGCCTCGTGCCAGTGAGGAAAGTAACGATCCATCATGTGGAACGGAAAGGCATCGTGGCCGGCCGGGACAGGGGTATGAGTGGTAAAGACCGAAGTTTTGCGGACAATCTCGGCCGCCTGGGCAAAAGTCATGCCTTGGGCCACCAATTCTCTGGCTCGCTCCAGGACCAAAAAGGCCGAGTGGCCTTCATTCATGTGAAAAACAGCCGGTTCGATGCCCATCGTCCGCAACGCTCGCACCCCGCCAACCCCCAGAACTTTCTCCTGGGCCAGGCGCATCTCTTCATCGCCGCCGTAAAGCCGGGCCGAAAGTTCGCGGTCTTCGGGGGCGTTGGGGTGGATGTCGGTATCCATCAGGTAGAGCGGCACATTGCCCACCTGAATCTGATAAACTTTGGCCTGTACCTGCCGGTCGGGTAGATCACCTCGCGCCGGCAGCGAAACCGCCACAACCACCTCTTTACCGTCGGCAGTATAGGCGGGGCGGGCCGGCACTTCCGCAAAACGCACCTTCACATAAATGGCTTCCTGGTCGCCGTTGGGGGTGATAACTTGTTTAAAATACCCCTGCGGATACAAAAAACCCACGCCAACAAAGGGCAATCCCAAATCGCTGGCCTCTTTGGTGTGGTCGCCGGAGAGCACCCCCAGACCGCCAGAGTAGATAGGCAAACTTTCGTGCAGGCCAAACTCTGCCGAAAAGTAGGCAATCGGTTTATTCAATTTGTCGGGATAGGTTTGTTTGAACCAGGTTTGGTCAAATACCTGGTACTCGTCAAAACTGGTCAGGGTATTGTGGTAGGCGCGAATAAACTCCGGATCATTGGCCGCCTGATCCAGCGAAGCTTGGCGCACCTCGCGCAAAAACAAAACGGGGTTATGATAAACATCTTCCCACAAGCGGGCATCAATCCGCTGAAAAAGCTCCTGCGCTTCCGGGTGCCACGTCCACCAGAGGTTATAAGCAATCTCGACCAAACGAGTAATGCGTTCGGGTACAGGGGTAAATCCAACTGATTTCATGATGTTGTTCTCCTAAGAAAATAGACCGCCGACGGCAGACCGCCGACCGCTGAAAGACATTTTGGTTATCGGTGGTGTGCCATAGGCTCATGAACACTCCTGCAAAAATAGGCTAGCTGGAGTGCAAGGCTTGCCTTGCCAGGTCGCAAGGCAAGCCTTGCACTCCATTTTCACACTTCGCGTTGATAGTGTGTGTGCCCCCGGTTTGCGACAACTCCTATAACATTTTTCGTCGTTTACTGAGCCGTTGCGGTCATAGTGGTAATCCAGGCAATAATTCCAACCACCAGGCAGGCGATACAGGTAAAGAAGATTAAAGTAGGGCCAAGCGCAACCACCACCGCCTGACCAGCGCCGAGGTGATGAGCTACTTTAACCGCCATATACGTTAAGACCAATTGATAAATAAAGACAAAAATCGAAAGACATCCGCCTAAAACTGGCACAAGGCTAAAGATGCCGTTAATAATCATAATCGGCGCTGAAAATGTCGCCAAGAGATACGTTTGTTCCTCAAAATTTCCTGTACCGCCAAACAATTTGGCAATTAAAAAGTGAACGCCGGAGCCAATCAAAAACGCGATGGGGATAAAAATTAAGCCGACGCAAAATGTGCCTACAGCTCCGCCTGCGCCCCCGGCGGTTACTGCCGCCAGTTGAGCGGCCACCTCTGGCGGAATGTCGGTTTCCTCTAGCATGGGTTGTAAAGCGGTGAAGCCGCCGCCATTGATAAAGCTGGAAATTAAGGCCCCAATAGCGCTTAAAACCGCTAAAATAGCTCCGGCGACAATGATCCAGATGATGGCCGTAGTGAAATTGGCGTTGGGCTTTTGACGCTCCAGATCAAATGTGGTTTCGCTGGGTTTCGTTAACACATTCAGCCAGGTTTGAAAAATAGCGGCGAAATCCATAGTTCCCCCTTGTTTTCTTTAGCCCAATTCAAATACAAGAACGATTGTAATGGAGACCAGACAAATTTCCAAATATCCAGCTACTATATGTTGTATAATCTCTGAAAATGTGTCAATATCTTGTAGGTTCTGTTGACATTTCACTTTGTTGCCCAAAAACGCATCCTGAGTAGGCGATAGCCGTATCGAAGGGTGCGTTTTTGGGCCGATTTCGCATGCTGAGTGTCCGTCAGGGCGTATCGAAGCGTGCGAAATCGGCAAATGTCAACAGAACCTAGTCTTGCTCAAACAAAAAAGAGTCCAGCTAACCTCTGGACCCTTACAGGTGTAAATTGGGACTGGGCAGACCCATAGTAACCAGCGCGGCAATCTCATCCCGGTGACCTCGCTCATGACGGTAGGGGACGCGCAGCACGCTCCCCAAAGTGACGGGCGTACCCCAAACCGGATGCGATCCCAGCCGCTCCAGGGCTTCCGGCAGAATATGGTCGAGCAAGGCCAGCAACTCCTGGCGGGTCGCGTCCAGGGCGCAGCACACCTCTGTCCAGGTATACCCTGCTCGCTCGGCCACCTCCCGATTATTCCAAACATCCTGATTAAAAGCTACGTCATGGCAGAGGGGCGAGATGGGGCAATCCTCATCCAAAATACGATGGGCAAAATGGATAACCGACTCTTCGACGGCAACCAGATGGGCAATGTGATCTTTAATACTCCAGGCATCGGGCCGAGGGCGACGAATGGCAATATCTGGGTCAACGGCGTCAAGGAGTTGTAAGGTGTGACGACGGCTTTCCTGTAACTGCTGCCGAATTTCAGCAATAGATGAACGGGTCATTAGTTGAGGGGAATTGGGGGAATGGACAGCGAAGCCCCAGATTGGCCTGCCTCGGAAAGGATGGCACACCCCGTCAGACCTACCATACCTCCGAAGAAAAGAAGGAACAACAGTAGTCCCCCACAGAATGTTACCACGTGCAGATAGCCTAAAATCAAGCCGGCAATAGCTAACCCATCCCCTTGCATGCCGGGGTTGCTCTTGATTTCATTGCGGGCCATGTGCCCGGTGACAATCGCCACAATCGCCCCAATGAAGGGCAAGGCCACCCAACTCAGGACGCCGGAAATGACGCTGACAATGGCCATCGTACTGGTTTGAGAAGAGGCATAATCCGATTGATGCATGAGATAACTCCCAAATTAATGATAAATTGTGAATCATTAATTGTTAATGATTTTTTCATTCTCCATACGGCAACGTTCAGAAACACGATGAGTTACGTAAAACGCAATGATTTTCCGACAATCAGCCATTACGCTTTACGCTTTACCGGATAAAAAGTGTCAATCTAACTTGAACCCTACCCACCATTCACTATTCACTATTCACAATTTATGATGCTGTTATGGTTTTAGCGCGGCGGCGGCTTTGCCACCAGACAAACAAGAGAAGCAAACAGATAATTACCAAAGCCACCACAATTGGCAGTAAAATCGCCAGAATGGCCGCAATCAGGGCGAGGATGTCTTCTACCAGGCTAACCAGCCAGTTGCCTACCCCGGCGGTGGTTGTTGTAACCACGGGTCGTGCCGCCGTTTTGACGGCGTGGACGCCGCCGGCCAAGAGCAGCCCGGCGACAAAGGCCAGCACCGGGTGCAGATCGCCGACCACACCGGAACTGGAGGCAAACAGGATCGCTCCGGCGGCGGGCCGGCCCACCGTTTGAATCACGTCGTTGAGCGTATCCACCGCCGGAATCTTATCTACGGTCATTTCGATGAGCAATAACACCACCAGCACGACAATCACCCAGCCGTTGGTCAGCACATCCCACGGTTTATTCAGTTGAAGCAAGTCGGTGTAACGGGCGGTTAAAGCTACAATCAGCAGCGGTAAATAAGCATTCAGCCCGGCCGAAGAGGATAGGCCAAAAGCAGTCGCAATATTTGAAAAGGCGTCAATCATAATCAAACCTCCTTATCAATCCCATCGCACCTTTTGCTTATTATAACCCGCTCAGCCTCCACCCGTTTCGAGTCCCCCAGGATGTCACCCTTGCTTATAAGGCCACTTGGGGTGAACTCGAGGACTTGCGGGCCAACTGACCATAGAGATTGGCCGTGACCAAAATTGACCAGAAGCCGGTAAAGAGGACGCCAACCACACAGAGAATCAAACCGAAGGCGGCAATGAGACCGGTGACCCACCCTAACAAAATCACAATAATATAATCGCCGATATTATTTCTGATAAAGTTGAAGATTTCGCCAAACTGAAAAGCCGAACCCAAAGTGCCATATTCAGCATAGCGGATAATAGCAGCGGGCAGCAAGGCATTGCCAATCAGGCTGACGATAAGCTGGACACAACTAACACAAGCAGAGACTATCCCCAGCGTGGCAACGATATCAGGGTCAATATCCGGGTTAGCGGTCGCAATACTAATCCCGGCTGACACACAAGAAAAAAGAAGCGAGGGTAAATTATAAACCAGCCCGATCACAAAAACCATCAACCCCTTCGAGAACAAGTCGCCAAAATTGGTCCACTCCGGCAGGGGGATAGGGCGACCATCACGCACATTTTTGAGCGTTTCCAGCATATAGCCGCTTAAGGGCAAAAACAGAGCTAAGCCGACCAGAATAGGTAATAAAATAATAGCGGCCAGGGTAATTCCACCACCAATGGCAATTTTCTTAATCCAGTCCTGGTCGTCGAACATATAAGTAAATGCGGAACCGATATCCATATTTTATAAAGTCTCCCTGATTAATAAATTTTTAGTATCCCAACTACTACACAAAGTTTCACGGAGAAGGCACAGAAGTGAAGCGCGCTGAGAAAAAGTAAAAAGTTTCTCTGCGATCCTCTGTGCCGGCTTTGTGTATCTCTGTGTCCTAAAAAGTTACAATTTAGTTTGCTCGAGCAGCAAATTTCTATCAACTGGGATGGCTGTTACCCCAATAGTAACCACCGGCAGCGCCCAACCCGGCGGCCAGAAGAATACCCAACAAACAGCAGCCGCCTGTTGCCAGTACCACCGCCCCAACACCCAGCGCCGCGGAGTCGATCCCGGCCTCGCGCAGCGCTTCCAACTGTTCCGAGGGCAAATCGGCCAGGGCTTGAGTCATTTGCGAAACGCCGGTCACAGCAAAATAAGCGCCTTGAATCACCATATTGACCAACCCGGCCACTGTCGCCGCAATAGCCGCCGCAATGGCCCCATTTTTCGCGCCGCTACCGCCATCGCGGGGAGGAGTCATCCAATAGGCTGTTAACACGCCGATTGCTACATAAGCCAGCAACACCAAAATCCAGGTAAAGCAACCCAGACACGGAATGAGACTGAGCAGAGTGAGAAACACCAGTACTGCGGCCCCCGCTCCTCCTGCTTTGAGTACCGCTTGTGTATCCATCATCAAAAAGTTCCCTCCTAAAAATTGAGTTAGTTACACCAAGCCACCCCATTATACCAAACCTACTTGGGCCTGACAATAGTCACTTAGCCGGGTATGCAGCCAAAAATCTTAATCATAGTTGATTGCAAGCAAAATTCGATAAAGCCTGGAAGATTGGAGGATGGGAAGGATGATAAATACTGACCAATCCTCCAGCCTTCGAGCCAAAGGCCCCCTATGGGCAATCTTCCCTCGATTATCGAAATTATCGTTTTTGAGTGTCAAAACTCATTAGGCTCTTCCCATTTGTTTGACGAAGCTCGAACACCTGTGCTATACTCACTACGTAAAAATTGGCCTAAAGTTGCAGTTGGAGAGTTTGAAGAAAATAAGTTGCTCCATATTCGTGTTGCGTCTTGCGTAATAAAAATGGAAGACGCAACACGCAACACGTGACCGAGGTTTTTTACCGTGCTCATCGAATTAAACATTGCCGATTTTGCGATTATTGATAAGCTGAGCCTGAGCTTTCACCCAGGCTTTAATGTCCTCACCGGCGAGACCGGCGCGGGCAAATCCATTATCATTGACGCCGTGAGCATGCTGCTGGGCGGGCGGGCCGACACCTCTTTTGTCCGGGCCGAGTGCGACCGGGCGCGGGTGGAAGGTGTTTTTCGCCTGTCAAACGGGCTGCAAGCCATCATTAACCCCATCCTGGAACGCGAAGGATTGGAAGGCGAAGAGCCGGACACCCTGGTGCTGGGCCGAGAGCTGCGCAGCACCGGCCGGAACTTTTGCCGGGTCAACGGCAGCACCGTCAATTTGAGTATTTTGGAAGAAATCGCCGGGGCGCTGATTGATATTCACGGCCAGAGCGAACACCTCAGCCTGATGCAGGTCCGCCAGCACCAAGTTTTTCTGGACCGCTACGCCGGGCTGGAAGAGCAGCGCGAGGCCCTAGCCGCTGAAGTGCGCCAACTGTGCCGCGTGCGCCAGGAATTGGCCGATTTGCAGCGCGACGAGCAGCAGTTGGCCCGGCGGATAGATCAACTCTCCTTCCAGGTGGAAGAAATTGGGGCGGCCAAATTAAAACCGGGCGAAGAGGCGGAGTTGACCATCGAGCGCAACCGCCTGGCCAACGCCGAACAGCTCGGCCAGTTTGCCGGCGAAGCTTATCGTTTGCTGCTGGAGGGCAGTGATGACGAGCAGCCCTCGGCGGGCGATTTGCTGGCGCAGGCAGCGCGGGCCATTGGCAATCTGGTCAAGCTGGATCCCAGCTTGGCAGAGCAGCAGCAGCAAGTTGATACGCTCACCTACCAACTGGAAGAATTAGCCGGCGCCCTGCGCGACTATAGCGAAACCATTGATTTTGACCCGACCCGCTTGCAAGAGGTCGAGGAGCGGTTGGGCCTGATTTTTAGCCTCAAGCGCAAATACGGCAACTCCATTGAAGAAATCATCGAGTTTGGCCAGCGGGCGCAAGCGGAGTTGAATCAAATCAGCCACAGCGAAGAGCGGATCGAAGAACTGCGCCAGCTTGAAGAAACGCACCGGCGCACCATTGGGCAAATGGCCCTGGCCCTCTCGGAAGCCCGGCGAGCCGCCGGTCAAACCCTGGCCCAGGGCGTGGTGGCGCAGTTGGCCGATCTGGGCATGGCCAAAGCCGATTTTGCCGTCGAGCTAACCTGGAGCGACGATCCGCACGGCGTCTACGTTGAAACCGAGCAAGGTCTCAAAACGCTGGCCTGCGACGAGCGCGGCATTGACCGGGTTGAGTTTTTGATTGCTCCCAACCCCGGCGAACCGCTCAAACCCCTGATCAAAGTAGCCTCCGGCGGCGAAACCAGCCGAGTCATGCTGGCTCTCAAAACCGTGCTGGCCGTCGCCGACGAAACCCCGACCCTGATCTTTGACGAAATTGACCAGGGCATCGGCGGGCGGATTGGCGGCGTGGTGGGCCGGAAATTGTGGGAACTTTCCCACGAAGGCCAGCACCAAGTCCTCTGTGTTACTCACCTGCCTCAAATTGCCGGATACGGCGATACCCACTATCATGTCACCAAACAAGTCCGCGATGCTCGGACCCAAACCGGCGTGGAAATGCTGGTGGGGGACCAGCGGGTAGAAGAACTAGCCCAAATGCTCGGCGCTTTGAGCCAGAGCACCCGCGAGAGCGCCCGCGAAATTCTGACCGAAGCCGCCGGAATAAAATTGTGAATAGTGAATTGTGAATTGTAAATTGTTAACGATTCACAATTCACAATTAAGTCATGTATTATCGTCCGCAAGAAAAAAAGCGCGGTGCGCTTTTAACGTTTCTTTTATATACCCTCCTGGCTGTAATGTTGGGGATGTTGGTGTTGTTGCTGGGCATTTATGTGGGTTACTTCAACATCGAGACGCCCACCCTGGCTCAGCAGTTTGCGCCAACCCCCACGCCAACCCGTCCTGCCGTGCTTTATGTGGGCGACGGCGACACTTATTTTGCCCAGGGCAAACTTAATGAAGCCATTGCCGCCTACCAGCAGGCCATCGAGATTGATCCGACCCATGATGTGCCTTATATACGCCAGTCACGGCTGCTTATTTTTACCCGCAATACCGGCCGCGCCCTCGACCAGGCGGCGCAAGCTGTAGCCCTTAACCCCAACAGCCCCGAGAATCTGGCGCACTACTGCCGCGCCCTCGATTGGGAGGCGCGTTATGCCGAAGCGTTTGACGTGTGCGGCTGCGCGACCGAGTTGTACCCCACTTATGCCGAAGGCTACGCTTTTCTATCTGAAGTGTATGCCGATACCGGCAATTGGGGCGCCGCTCAGCAGAACGCCCAAAAGGCGCTGGATTTGAACTTTCAAAGTATGGATGCCCACCACAACATGGGCTACGCCCTGGAAGTGCAGGGCCGCTACCCGGAAGCCGTAAAATTTTACGATAACGCCATTACCCTGGCTCCCAACTTGGCCCCACTTTACATTGATGCCGGACGCATCTATCAAAACAGCCTGGGCGATTACGAGACTGCCGCCGAGCGCTTTAAAAAAGCTATCAAATTAAACCCGTTCGACCCGGAAGCGTATGACTTGTTAGGTTGGACCTATTACCTGAATGGCGATTACGTGCGGGCCATCAACGCCCTGGAACAAAGTCTGGGGGTTGATCCCAACTATGTCAACCCCTTCCGTAAAGAGAGCGCCTGGGGCCACCTGGCCACCGTTTACTACACACGCCAAAACTTCGAGAGCGCCATTGAATATTTCCCCAAAGCCATCGAACTGGCCGAAGGCGAACTGCTGCGCCGGGTCCGCCAGGTAGAAATCCACACCGAAACCCAAACCCTGACCGGCCCAACCTCCCGGCCCATTCTGCGCGGGCGTTTTAGCCGGGCCGCCGACGGCCTCAACTTTGTGGCCCCGCTTCAGCCGGTCAACTATGCCGCCGCGCCCACCATTGAAACCGAACAGTCATGCGCCGACCTGCTTGCCCAATCTATCAAAGGGGAAACGCTTTTGCTCGACCCGACCGAGTCGCTGACCGCAACCCAGATTTTCAGCCAATCCAGCGGCACGGCAACGCTCGACCCGACTAACGGCAACCTTTTCCTCGACCTCCAGAAGCTGCCCCAGCCCCAAACCACGCCTTATGAAATTAAGGTCTCCTTCTGGCCCAACCGCACCGACAGCGTCGGCTTTTTCCAGCCCCAGGCCGACGGGCGGGCGCAAGTTAATATTAAATTCGAGGAAAAAACCCTGGCCCCGATTGAATATTACTACCAACTGGGTCTGGCTTATGCCTACCTCGACAACCCTCAATGTGATCAGGCCATACCCTGGCTTTTAAAATCGCTCGAAATTGACAGTTCCGGCTACAATCCTGCCTGGTACGGCCTGCGTATCTGCCCCAGCCCCAATTCCCCTCCCACACCCATCCCCACCTGGACGCCCGGGCCGACGGATCAACCGCAATAAAAAAGGAGCGCTGAAAATCAACACTCCTTTTCCATCATGTCCTTAAGTTGCTGCTTACTTTTTCGATGGTTGAGGCATAGCAGAAATTAACGCGCGTAAGGCATTATTCACCGACTCGGGGGTGGTAAATACTTCGGCCAGGTCAGGATCAACCAAAACAACCAAAGGGCCTTCTTTCATTCGATCAGCAAAACGATTTGGGCGCGCTTTACTGTAATCGAAATCATATTCTGGCAACATTTCTTCGGTTGTAGCTTTAAAATTTTTGGATGTCTGAGTTTTGTTCATAATCTTCACGCTCTTTCCTGGTGGCCAAACGCGCACTAAAAATTCGCACAACTTCTGCGGCTCGTTCGGTAAAACAAACCAGCAACAAACGCAATGACTGATAATGAGACGCGCTTTAAATCATTACGTTTCACGTTTTACTTATCGTCCAACGCCGCCACCCCCGGCAGTTCGATACCTTCCAGAAATTCCAGGCTGGCCCCCCCGCCGGTGGAAATATGGCTCATCTTATCGGCCAGGCCGGACTGCTCTGCCGCCGCCGCGCTGTCGCCACCGCCAATGATGGTGGTCGCGCCTTTTAGCCCGGCCAGCGCTTTGGCGATGGCAAAGGTCCCTTCGGCAAAGCGGGGGAACTCAAACACGCCCATCGGCCCATTCCAGACCACCGTTTTGGCCGCCGCCAGCCGGTTGGAGAAGTGAGCAATCGTGGCTGGGCCAATGTCGAGGATCATCCAGTCCGCCGGGACTTCATCCACCGGCGCCACTTTGGCCTCGGCATCGGCCTTGAACTCCGCAGCAACCACGCAGTCCACCGGCAGAACCAATTTTTCGGCGTGCTCAGCCAGCAGCTTCTTGGCTGTGTCCACGGCCTCAGCTTCTACCAGCGATTTGCCGACGTTATGCCCCTGGGCCACAAAAAAGGTATTGGCCATCCCCCCGCCGATGAGCAGCGAGTCAACTTTGGACAGCAGATTCTCGATCACCGCAATCTTATCAGAGATTTTGGCCCCGCCCATGATGGCTAAAAAGGGCTGTTCGGGGTCGGCCAAAGCTTTGCCCAGGTATTCCAGTTCCTTTTCCATCAGAAAACCGGCCACAGCCGGGCGCAGCGTCTTGGTCACGCCTTCCGTTGAGGCATGGGCGCGGTGGGCGCTGCCAAAGGCGTCGTTAACGTAAACGTCGCCCAGGGCGGCCAGTTTAGCGGCAAAGGCCGGCTCATTTTTCTCTTCCTCTTTGTAAAAGCGGGTGTTTTCCAGCAGGATCACCTCACCCGGCTGCATCGCTTGGCAGGCCGCTTCGACTTCGGGACCGACACAGTCATCCAACTGTTTGACCGGCCGGCCTAACAACTCCTGCAATTTAGCCGCCACCGGCCCCATCGAATATTTGAGGTTGCGCTCGCCTTTGGGCCGGCCCAGGTGGCTCATCAGGATCACCCCGGCCCCATGATCGAGCAGGTAGTTGATCGTCGGCAGGGCCGCTTGAATCCGGCGGTCGTCGGTGACCTGGCCGTTTTCCATCGGCACGTTAAAATCCACCCGCACCAGGGCGCGTTTACCTTTTACATCAATATCTTTGATGCTTTTCTTGTTCATAATTTTTTCCTTTCAGAAATGGCAGACAAGTTTGATTTGCCCCCCTGTTTTCATTTTACTCTTAGCCTAAACAAAGCACAAAAATATAAAAAAACAGTCGTGACTGCTCAGGCGTCATTGCGAGCGAAGCGAAGCAATCCCCAGGTTGCGATAAGGGGATTGCTTCGGCCTATGGCCTCGCAATGACATGGGCTGAATAATTACAAACAGCCATGCCTACCGGCTGCGGGTCACACCGACCCGTTCACAGAATTGAATAACCGGGCATTTGCTGCACCAGGGTGAGGTGGGGTGGCAGAGGGTCTGGCCCATGCTGACCAGCAGACCGTTGTATTCGATCCAATATTCCGGCGGCAGTTTGGCTCGCAGCGCAAATTCGGTTTCTTCGGGGGTTTTGGTGTGGACGTAGCCCCAGCGGTTAGAAATCCGGTGGACATGGGTATCCACACAGATGCCGGGCAGGTTGTAACCGGCGGTCAGCACCAGGTTGGCCGTTTTGCGGCCCACGCCGGGCAGCTTGAGCAGCGCGTCGAGGTCAGCCGGAACCTGGCCCCCATACTCGTCAATTAACCTTTGGGAAATGTCAATGATGTTTTTGGCTTTGGTACGATAAAAACCCACCGGATAAATCGTTTCGGCAATTTTTTCGGGGGTTAGGCGAACCATCTCGTGGGGATTATCGGCCAGGGCAAACAGGCGCGGGGCCACCTGAGCAGTCATAGTATCTTTGGTGCGCAGGCTGAGAATGGTGGCGATGAGCACGTGATAGGGGTTGCGCTCAATCCGGGCCATGTCGTCCACCAGCCCCGGCTGCCACTGCCGGGCGCACTGGCGCAGAATGGCGATAGTTTCGTGAATTTCGTGGTCTTGCATATATTTCCTGGAAGGTTGGAAGAATGGAAGGCTGGAGAATGATCAGCTCTCCGACCTTCCAACCCTCCCCTTCTCTACTTTCAAAAAATCAAACTCGGCGACGTAGCCCGCACCAATAGGGCTGCACGCATACAAACCGGCCTGCACCGCACCGCCCCCGTCGTCGTGCAAGTGGGCGATACGAATCTGTGTCCACTGCGCTTCAGCCGGGTTGACTGCTTCGGCATACTCGACCGTGTAATCGCCGCCTTCTCGCCGGACGCGCAGCAAGACCTCGTTACCGCTAAAATTTTGGGTAGACCAGTCGGAGTAGCCGTAATTGGTGACGACCGCGCCCAGTCGAGCCGGACCCTCCGGCTCAAACTCGACCGAGGTTTTCAGCCAGCAGTCCGCCGAAAGCCGCACCATCAGCCCGGCCTGGTCATATTGATGCGCCGGCTGAAAACGGACCTGGGTGCTCAAAATAAAATCGCCGGTCACCTCGGCAAACAAAAAATGGCCGTTGTCGGCCGCAAAGCCATAGTGCGTTTTCTGCCAGTAATCGGTTTTGGCTTCCGGCTCGACCCGCAGCACCGAGCCATCCGGTTGGATAGACCACTTTTGCGGCGCGTGAAACCATTGCAAGCGCGGGTCAAAATTTGGAGCATCAAACGTTTCGTCAAGCCATATTTCTGTCATGGAAATTTCCTTGGTCGGTGGTAGCACCTCAATCGTGACGTCCGCCGAGGGCTGAAAGCCCCCGGCTACAGCAGATAAAAGCCGGTTCAAAAGCGGCTCAAAGGGGCGCTTTTAGCCTGCTTCAGCGGGCTTTCACCTGGATGAGCCGGGCGTTTCAACGCTCGGCGGACGCCGATTGGGCTCATTACAATCTAGGGTAGAGTTACCCGGTCAGCGGTCGGCGGTCTTCTTTGTTTCATAACGGCTGTTCGGCACTTTTCCGTCAGCGCGGACCAGGAATCGCTCGTACTCAAAACCACCGCCCGTGAACTCGACCAACACGCCGCCTTTTTCCTTTTCTAACCTCACCAATTCTTTGCCGCGCAGCCCCTGCATAATCACCTGCACCTGCTGCTCCGACAGTTCGCCCTCCTGCTCGCGCAGGCCAGCCAGCTTGTCCAAAAAACTGCTCAGCTTGCGCAAATCCGCCGGAGCCAGACCGGCCAGAGCAGGAACCAGGGCGCTCATCTTCCGCGCCCATTGTAAGGTGGGAAAATCAACGGGACCGGCCATGGTGACACATCTCCTATCTCGTCATCAATAAAACGTGGTGCGTGGTGCGTAGTGCGTGAAATTTTTACGCACCACGCACTACGCACTACGCAACATCTTAAACTATTGTCTCTTGCTTCCAAAAAACCCCCTCGCCACCCTTGACCGCCGGGGATTGTTGACGGGCTGATAGTCAGGAGGGAGCAAAGCCTCATCAAATTTCGCGCTGCTGACGTTTTCGGCCTGGGCCAGATTGGTCTCGCGCAGGTCGGCCTGGGTGAGATTGGCCTTAAAAAGAATGGCGCGGGCCAACTTTGCCCCCGTGAATACAGCGCCCGCTGCCTGAACCAGCGACAGGTCGGCCCCGTTCAAATCGGCGCGGGCCAAATTGGCTTCGGTCAAATCTGCCCCATACAAATCCGCCGAGCGCAGGCTGGCTTCAACTAGAATTGCCCGCCGAAAAACAGCCCCGGCGGCAATCGCTCCGTGCAGGTCGGCCCCGCTCAGGTCGGCCCCGCTGAAATTTGTCCCCGGCATGGGTGCGCCGGCGAAACGGCAGCCGCACAGCAGCGTCCCGCTGAAATTGGTATCGCGCAGCCAGGCCTCGGAAAAATCAAGGCTGCTCAAATCCGCGCCGGATAAATCCAGCAGTTCCAGCCGAAAACCACGTTCCCCGGCGGCATAGCGCCGGGCCAGGGCCAGATGGTCAGGGTTAGCCACGAGGAGCAAGTATAATCTAAAGTGAGCCGGGTGGCAACTGAGTTTTGCGGCGCAGGCATTGAAAGCCAGGTATAGATATGATACAATGAGGCCAGGAGGACGAACTTATGGAACTCAAAACCGTTAAAATCGAAAAGCCGGAAACCATTAACTTTATCCTCGGACAGACTCATTTTATCAAGTCGGTTGAGGATATGCATGAAGCGTTGGTCAATACTGTTCCAGGCATCAAATTCGGCCTGGCCTTTTGTGAAGCTTCGGGCAAATGCCTGGTACGTTGGACCGGCACAGACGCGGAAATGATAACCTTGGCCCAAACAAACGCGCTGGCCCTGTCAGCCGGGCACAGCTTCATCATCTTTCTGGGCGAAGGCTTCTACCCCATCAATGTTCTGAATGTTATCAAAGTTGTACCCGAAGTCTGCCGCATCTTCTGCGCCACCGCCAATCCTACCGAAGTCATCGTAGCCGAGACAGATCAGGGCCGGGCCATTCTGGGCGTGGTGGATGGGTTTAAACCCGCCGGGGTAGAGGGTGATGAAGATATCGCCTGGCGCAAGGGCTTTTTGCGGCAGATTGGATATAAACTGTAACACCTTGTAGTTTCACTCCAGGTAGGGACCCTAGAAGATGAGCAGTGTCGAAATTGGCAATGTCTCCAACGGTATCTCTCGCTCCGTCATCGTCGGGCGAGACATCATCAACAGCATCATCAATACCGGCGATCACAACCAGTTTTTCATCGGCGACTACGAGTGTCTGCGAGATGCCTTCCTCGAACCCTGGATCGTCTTTGAGCGATTCAATCTGGATAACTTTGTTGGCCGTGAGTGGCTGCTGGCCGAATAGACACTTTTCTGCACGGCCATGACCGGGGTTATTTCATCCTGGAAGCCGAGGCCGGCCTGGGCAAAACCACTTTTTTGGCCTGGCTGACCCGGCAGCGCGGTTATATCCATCATTTCAGCGAATTAGCACCTGGGTTGGATGGAATGGGCCGAGACTTGAAAAATCTGGCCGCCCAACTGGTGCTGGCTTACCAGCTCAACGTCTATGAAGCCGAAGGGGTGTTGCCCGGTGCAGCGACTCGACCCGACTTTCTGCACCGGCTGCTCAAACAAGCCGCCGACCAGCGTAAAGAAGGCGAAAAGATTGTGCTGGTGGTAGACGTCCTGGATGCCTGAGTTATTGAGTGGCCTATGTGATCTAGCTCCAGTTATCGCCACGTTGGGTTGGCCAGAAGCAATAGCAGAAACCTTCCACGCCATCGAAGATGCCGGCCGCTGGTGGCCGTGAGCAAAATAGGGCTTGTGTGATACTCGCCCTCAGACTATAATAACCTTGCAGTTGGGGTTCATGATGTGGAGGCAATATGAGAACTATCGAAGCAGTAGCTACCATTGAGCCGGATGGCAAACTCATCCTACAATTGCCGCCGGATATTCCAACGGGCCAGCGCCGCATTGTGTTGGTGATTGATGATCTATTCTTTTAGACATTTACGCGCTTAAGGATGAAATGCGCGCCTATGAGCGCAAATACGGCGTTCTCTCTGAAACCTTTTATGAGGCTTATATCGCCGGTGAAGAACCACCCGATGAAGCCTGGGTTCAGGATTGGACAGCCTGGGCCAGCGCATACAGAGTCTGGTTACGTCGGCGTGAGCAATGCCATACCGCATAGAATACTCAAGAGAAGCAATTGACCATTTACGAGATTTATCAGCCAGACAGCGATCAATTGTTTTTGATGCGGTTGATGAACAACTTCTTTATGAACCTACGGTTGAAACAAGAAATCGAAAACTTATGCGCCCCAATCCATTAGCGATCTATGAGTTACGAGTGGGTGATCTGCGTGTGTATTATGATGTAGAAGATGATCCCGAAACGGCAGTCGTCATTCGGGCTGTAGGCTAAAGGGAATGTAGTGTATATCGGTGGAGAGCAGGTAGAATTATGATAACCTTAAACAAAAATGACGCCAAAGCCAGCCTGGCTGACTATGTAGATCAGATTAACAATGATCCTATTGTGGTTACGGTGGGCGACAAACCCGTTGCGGTTTTATTACCTTTAGACAACATAGATCTTGAAACGCTTTCGTTGAGTCTGAATCCCCAATTTCAAGCCATCATTGAACGTTCGCGCCTCCGAGATGAAACAGAAGGCAGGTTATCAAGCGAAGAAGTACGGCGAATGTTTGCGGCTGAGAAATAGTTCTTGAGTCAAATCGAAACCACTGCCACTTCTCCCACCACCCACCGCCTTGCCCGCGCCGCTTCACTGGTGATGGTGCTGTTTCTGGCCAGCCGCGCCTTGGGGCTGCTGCGCGAGGTGGTCATTGCCCGGCAGTTCGGGACCAGCGCCGAGATGGACGCCTACCTGGCCGCCTTTCGCCTGCCCGATTTTCTGTTTTACGTGGTTGCAGGCGGGGCGCTCGGCTCGGCCTTTATCCCCATTTTTACCGGCTACCTGGCCCGCGAGGATTTGCCCGGCGCGTGGCGGCTGGCCTCGGCGGTCATCAATTGGGTCGCCCTCTTTTTGACCGGCCTGGGCGGGCTGGCCGCCCTGTTTGCCCCCTGGATTGTCCAACACTTTTTTGCCGACTTTTCCCCGGCCCAACAAACCCTGACTATTGAGTTGATGCGCTGGATGCTCATCTCGACCGTCATTTTTGGGGTCAGTGGGGTGGTCATGGGCATTCTCAACGCCCACCAGCACTTTTTTCTGCCGGCCCTGGCCCCGGTAATTTACAACCTGGCTATTATTCTGGGCGCGTGGCTGCTCGGCCCGATTTGGGGCGTGCGTGGCCTGGCGGCGGGGGTGGTGGTCGGCGCGGCCAGCCACCTGCTGGTACAGGCGCCCGGCCTGCTCTCCGGCGAGCGGCTGCGTTACCAGCCGGTACTGGCCTGGCGCGACCCCAGCCTGCGCGAAGTCGCCCGGCTGATGGGGCCGCGGGTGTTGGGACTGGCCGCGGTGCAGTTGAACTTTGTGGTTAACGCGGTGCTGGCCGCCGGCCTGACCGCCGGCAGTTTGACCGCGCTGAATTACGGCTGGATTATCATGCTGCTCCCGCAGGGCATTATCGCCCAGGCGGTGGCGACGGCCCTCTTTCCCACTTTGGCCGCGCTCGCAGCCACCGAGCAATGGGCCGAACTGCGCCGGATTTTTGCCGTGACCCTGCGCAGCCTGCTGTTTTTAACCCTGCCCGCCGCCGCCGGTCTGCTGGTATTGAGCGAGCCGCTGGTGCGCATGCTGTTGGAGCGGGGCAAATTCGACCCTGCCGCAACCACAGCCACAGCCTGGGCCTTGAGCTTTTTTGCCCTGGGGCTGACCGGCCACGCCGTAGTCGAGATTGCCACCCGCGCTTTTTATGCCCTCAAAAATACCAAAACCCCGGTCGCCGTCGGCGTGGCGGCAATGGCGGTCAATATTGGTTTGAGCTGGCTGCTGCTGCGCCTCTTTGCTCAGTGGGGCTGGCCGCCGCACGGAGGACTGGCCCTGGCTAACTCGATTGCCGTCACTTTGGAGATGATCGCCCTGCTGGCCCTGCTCCGCCCCCAAATGGGCGGGCTGGCCGAAGGTGGGCTGGTGGGGGCGGTCGCCAAAATGGGCCTGGCTACAGCAGGTATGGCCCTGGCCCTGGCGCTGCTGCTGCCGTTTTTACCACCGGCCCCCGGCTGGCTTGGTGGGGTAATAGGCGTAGGGGTTGGCAGTTTGGTTTATCTTGGTCTGGTTTACGTTTTGAGGATTGATGAACTCAAGACAATCAGTCGTAATTTATTGAGGCGGAATTAATTTCACTTGTTTCTTGGCGGCAAGGTAAGCCCGGTTATTGCCCTTATGTTCCGATTTCAGGTTCAATATTGATTGTCAAAACGGGGGCGCTGCCATCAGGGATGCAGTTCGTCCGCAGAGCGGGCCTGGTCTGGCCGGCGCTCAGCGTTACCACGACGTTGTCGGTAATACTTTCCAGCGACGGCGGTACGGCAATAACGATGGCTCCAGCAGCATCGGTTTTGAGTAGGGGCGGGGTTAAATAATTAGACAACAAAGTTGCTTCGGCGATGAAAAATAAGCCTAAAATCATCGCCAGGCACACGGCCTGGAAAAACAGTTTGCTCAACTCAGGGGTGAAAAAGCGCGCTTTTTCACCCCTTTTTGTCGGGCTTATTGTCTTGCCAAGCAGGATTTTACAAAGTGGGTTCTCCATCCGTTGGCTCCGTGCTTGATTTTTTGGTCCGGCGGCGCTTCGGAGCGGGTTTTTCAGCGTTTGGATCACCTTCGGTTTCAGGCGCATCCACCGGTGTAAATTCGACAGATTCCGGCGACGCCTCCTCGCTGGCCGGCGTTACCTGGGCCGCTGCATCGGCTTCGGCCAGGGCGGCGTCAATTCTGGCCCGTAATTCGGCTTCCTGCCGCTCCAGCGACGCAAGCAGGTCAGATGGAGGCCGGCTGCTTCCACCGGCAGGGGATGGCGCAGAAGTATCTCCCCCGGCATAGGCGAAAGCAGGCGGCGGATAAGGCTGGGTGCCAAAGCGGGTCAGGATGACCGCGCCCAGCCCGGTCAGGGAGACGACGATACCCAACAGCCCGCCCAGCAAGCTTAACAAGCCACCAATGCAGGGGATCTGGCCGATAATCGGCATGATCGCCACGGTTGTCAACGCGGTGACGCCGACCAGGGTTGAGACGACGTGATTAGGATAAGGCCGCCCGCTGGCAACTAGCAGCCGCTCGCCGATAACCTGGCCGGCCACAATCCAGCCAAACAGGGTGGCAATAGTCAGCAGGATAAAACCCAATATCGGGATAAAGGCCAGGCAGATGGTGATGGCCAAAACGCCGCCCACCACCCCAGCAATGAGCCAGGTCAACAAGCCCACGCCAAAGCTGAAAGGCGCCGAGCGGGTGAACGTGTCGCCGACAGTTTTCATCTGTTCCGGCATAAAAGCAGCCACCAGCCAACCAATCACCGCCAGAGAAAGCAGGACGGCCATATCTTTGACCACGCTTTTGAAGAAGAAGATACCGTGCCCCCAGTCAGAGAAATCATCATCAAAGCGAGGCGCTACCGGCGGAACCGGCGGCGTTGGCGGCATGGGCGCATCGGGGGCCGCCGAGGGGATCGGCGGGATGGTGAAACCTTCGCCCTCGCCAAAGCCAAACCGATTCAAGCTCTGCACATCCCCCTCCACCGTCGCGCCCTCGGCTACTTCGGCCTCACCGCCAAGTATGCCAATATCCCCTTCGACCACGGCCGTTTTGCCCAGCTTGATATTGCCGCCAATCATGCCAATATCGCCGGTGACAGTCCCATCAATCGTGGCATTGCCGCCAAAAACAACCAGGTCGCCGTCAATCTGGCTGGAAGCGGGCATGGTCACATTGCCGCCAAAAACAACCACATCGCCGTTGATTTCTTCCTCGGCCTTCAAAATTAGATTTTCGCCAAAAACAACCTGGTCGCCGTTTGGCCCCTGGGCCAGAGCGGGAGAAACCCAGGTAAAGGCCAGGAGTAAAGGTAAGATTAGAATTATCCCTACACTCAAAAGTTTGTTTTTCATTGTCGTCTCCACATCGCTATAGGTAGTTCCAAGTCGTGTTGCGTCTTGCGTCTTACGTGTTTCGGACGCAAGACGCAAGACGTAAGACATTTCAACAGCTTTAAGCCCTGGAACGATTTTACATTAAATCAGAAGTTCAATCGAAGTTGCGACCGGCCGGTTCACATACTTCAGCACGCGCAGCCACAGCCAGACCAGGCCCAGCGCCGCCAGAGCATAGCCCCAAAAGAGAGGCTGGCTCATGGTAATCAAACTGACTTTGACAAACAGCCCGGCCAGCTTGAGCCAGACGCCTAAGGTGTTGGCTAACTGAATGAGGCCCACCAACCCACTGTAGAAAATAGCCCCATCCAGCCAACCAGCCCCAGCGCTGACCAGGGCGCTCACTGCCAGCCCACCGATGATAAATAAAAACAACGCGCCCAGCAGCAGCACCCCAAATCCCCACCACAGATGTCCCCCGTTACGAACCTGGTGGTAAGCCAAACGCATTTCAAAGCGGGCGGTGAACCCCGGCGGGGGTCCGACCATTATTTTTGACCCGCCACGCAGGAGCGTTTCGACCCGTTGTAAGGCCTGGTAGGTCTGTTGGCAGGTGGGACAACCGGCCAGATGCGCCTGTAATTCGGTAATTTCGGGGGCGCTCAGTTCATTTTCAAGCCAGAGCGACAGCTTTTCAGTGAAGGTTTCGTGGTTCATAAGTTTGTCTCCATCGCCTCATAATGGGCAGCCATCATTTGTTTGGCCCGGAACAGGCGGCTTTTAACCGCGCTGACCGTTGTATTGAGGGCTTCGGCAATCTCGTCGTAAGAAAGCTCGTGCCAGTAGCGCAGAATAGTCGCCGCCCGGTAATCGGGGGGGAGGTTGTTGAGCAGCCGGTGCAGGGTGTGGTGTTCTTCACGGCTCAGGGTGGCGGCCTCCGGCTGTGGTTCCGGGTTAGACAGCGCATGTTGATCCGGCGCCGGCAAATCATCCCAGTCAACCATTTGATAGCGGCGCTGGCGCAAGCGGTCAATACAGTAATGCGAAGCAATCGAGAAGAGCCAGGATGAGAATTTGCGGTTGGGATTGTAAGTATCGAGTTTGGTGTAAGCCCGCAGAAAAGTTTCCTGGGCCGCATCCTCAGCCTCGGTCACATCGCCGCCGAGCATGCGGTAGCACAGGTTGTAAACCGGGCGCTGGTAAACCTCGACCAGCCGCATAAAGGCCGGGCGATCGCCGCGTTGGGCCGCCACAGCCCAACTTTGTTCCTGGGCCTGCGCTTCGGGCGTAATCGCCCTGGCCCGCGGTTGTTCCGTCGCCACAGGAGTCATTGTTATATTCCAACCAAACATTAACGCGTTAACCATTATGCAGTTGAATTTCCTTTTTCGGTGTCTGCATAAGGCAATACGGATTATAGGTAAAAAAGTTGCAGAAGGGGAATTTTTGCCACTTACCTTGCTGCAAGGGCTTGAATTGGCAGCCGGAGCGGTCAATATTGGGCTAATGAGGCTGAATATTCGGGATGGGTTACGGCTCACCGGCCGGCTGGGCAAGAAAAAAAGGCCGATGATGAGCCAACAGTAACAAACAACTTTACAAATGACTAGATGAGCCGCCTGTGGGGAGATAACCCTTTGGGCGGCTCAACATATTTATCTCTAACTTTGGGACTGACTAGCTGTAGCATTTATAGAAGCGAGTTCTCGCTCAATTTCAAGTTCAAGCTCGTCAAACGAGATTTTATTCTTGCCCGCCGATCGCTCATCTAAAAATTGTTGAAAAGATTTGCTGGTACGAAGAGTGTCCACCTCATGTTCAAAATCATCAGCTTCAGCCAACAGAAATTCTTGCCCTTTTGCCGTAAGCAGCAGGATTGGTTCATTTTGAGCCAGCCGAAGTAAGCTGGTCAAATCAATCTGCTCCTGTGTTAGGTCAACTGTCTTCATTCTCTAAGCCATCAACGGGATCAACAATGGCTCATCCGTAGCGACCAGCTTCTTTTGGCCCGGTAGAGTGCCGCGCAGGCTCCAGGGGCCGGTCCAGGTAACTTCGACTTCGGCCAGTTGGCCGTGCCAATCTTTACCGCTCTCGTCTTCAAAAAAGACCAGTTTGTTGGTGCGGGTGCGGCCTTTCCAGCGGTTTTTGTTTTTCTCTTCCACCAGCACCTCGACGGTGCGGCCCAGCAGCCGGGCGTTGATACCGGCCACAATCTGTTCCTGCTGCTCGTTGACCGCATCGAGGCGGCGCTTCTTTTCCGCAGCGGGCACGTCGTCGAGCATGATTTTGGCCGAAACCGTACCGGGGCGGGGCGAGTACATGGCGACGTGGACGACGTCCAGCTCCAACTCGGCCAGGGTGTCGAGGGTGCGCTGGAACTGGGCCTCGGTTTCGCCGGGGAAGCCGACAATAATATCGGTGGCGATGGAGACATCGGGCATACGCGCCCGGATGCGCTCGATCAGGCGATAATAGGCGTCCATGGTGTACTCGCGCTTCATCTGGCGCAGAATATCGTCGTCGCCGGCCTGGTTGGGCACTTCAATATGCTCGCACACCTTGGGCAATTCAGCCACCGCGTTGAGCAGTTCATCAGACATGTAGTTGGGGTGGCTGGTCAAAAAGCGAATCCGCTGCAAGCCGTCGAGATCGTTCAGCACCCGCAGCAGGTCGGGCAGGCGCGGCCCGTCGGGCACGTCGTAGCCATAGCGATCCACAATCTGGCCGAGCAGGGTCACTTCGCGCACCCCCTGAGCCACCAGGCTGCGGGTTTCGGCGGCAATCTCACCGACCGGGCGGCTGCGCTCGCGCCCACGCCGGGAGGGGATGATGCAGAAGGTGCAGACGTGGTTGCAGCCGTAGATAATGGGCACATGAGCCGTAATCAGCTTATTTTGCTGATGTTCGGGCAGGACCAGCCGGGTTTCTTCATCTTGCAAGTGGTGGCGGAAGGCCAGGGCCGCCTGCTCGCTTTCACGGGCCAGCAAAAAGTCAACCAGGGGGCCGGGTTCGCTGGGCGGCATAAATACGTCTACATGGGGGAAAGCTTTAACCAACCGGCTGCCGCCCTTGGCCCCGACCATGCAACCCATGAGGGCCAACACTTTATCCGGCCGGCTTTCTTTGAGCGGCTTGAGGCTCCACAAAAAGCCGACGGCCTTATCTTCGGCGCTCTGGCGCACCACGCAGGTATTCAAAACGACAACGTCCGCCTCGCGGTAGCTGTCGGTGTAATGATAGCCCAGCTTTTCCAGCTCAGAGCCAACCCGCTGCGAGTCGGCCACATTCATCTGGCAGCCGGCAGTCCAAATGTGGTATTTCATGCGAAAGTCCCCTTCAAGGTGATACGTGATGCGTGATGAGTGATGCGTGAAAACCCTTACGCATCACTCATCACGTTGCTATCCATCAAAAATGTCGCCGGCCCGGATTTCACCCCCGGCAAATCCTTCGGCGTGCGCCTGGCGCGCGGGTCGAGCGAGTCAAATCCGTCAAACGGCGCATCGAGCCTTTGTTGACTCATAGTAATATACTCAGGATTGAGGTCAATGCCAAGCCAGGCCCGGCCCAAAACCTGGGCCACCCGGCAGGTGGTGCCGCTGCCCACAAACGGGTCGAGCACCAGGTCCCCGCGGTTGGAACTGGCTTTGATAATTCGTTCCAGCAGGGCTTCCGGCTTCTGAGTGGGATGGGGCAGCCGCTCGGCGCTGCAATAGTGGACGTGAGAAAAAGTCCACACGTCGCCGGGGTTGGCTCCGGCCATATTGTTGCGCTCCCGGTAATATTTCTGAGGGATGCGCACCGCATCCAGGTTAAAAGTGAACTGCTCCGAGCGGGTGAAATACAATATGTCTTCGTGGCGGGGCGAAAAGCCGCTTTTGCGGCCCATCCCCTGGGTGTAATGCCAGGTGATCCAGCCGTTGAAATTCAGCCCCAGATCCTCTTCCAGCAACCCAAACAGGCGCGAAATAAAACGGACGCCCATAAAGACGTACAACGAGCCGGTCGGTTTGAGCAGGCGGACGGCCTGGCCCAGCCAGTGGCGGGTGAACGTTTCGTACTCAGCCCAGGCTTTCCGGTCGAGGTTATTGCCGTAATCTTTGCCTAAATTGTAGGGCGGGTCGGCGATGAGCAAATCCACACAGGCATCGGGCAGCTTGGACATTTCGGTCACAGCATCGCCGCAGATGAGTTGATTAAATATCATTATTTCATTCTTAACCACAGAATTGTAATGATCCGATAATGAGGTGTGCAGAATGAATTCCGCCCCTGGAAAAAGCAGACTCAGTACATCCAAATTTGAGGAGCTAGCACGCCCTCGTGCGGCTCCGTTCGGCACGTAGGCGTGCCTCACTCCTCGGAAATTGGATCTATATCGGGGTGGCATTAGGGATGCCCCCCTACCGATCGGCAAAAGATCCAAAATCTTTTTCTGAAGAACTATAGCACATCTTTAGGATATTTGCCATCTGCGTTGTGTTCGGGGGTGTGTTCAGATTTGGGGGCGAATTCGGTGGATAGCGTAGACAGAACCCCACCCCAACCCACCCCCCCAGCGG
>JAKLJP010000040.1 GCA_023151115.1 Anaerolineae bacterium | reverse complement strand
GAAATCTTTAGAATTCAGTACATTTAGCAATGGTCTATCCGTGACCTTCCTAATCCCATTTAGTGAACTCAGTGCCGCGCGCGTTTTGACGAGAATATCTGTCGGCACGAGTAATCCCCGCATGCATCGTTCAGCTTGCGCATCTCGCTGAACAGGCCGCAGCTCGCTCTCCGAAACGATGACCAGCAAATCCAGGTCGCTGTCCTCATCGGGCGTGCCCCAGGCATGGGAGCCAAACAGGATAATTTGCTCCGGCTGAAATTCGGCCACCAGCCGCCGGACAATTTCTTCGAGCAGGTCAGGATTAATCGTTTTCATCTATTGATACCTCACCACATTATACCACAAAACCCCATCCAACTGTTATAACTTTGAATAGTTGGGGTGTGTTCAATTTTTGGGACAATCGCACCCTTCGATACGCCCTTCGTTTCACTCAGGACTACTCAGGACGCGATTTTGAAACTTGCTCCCACATCTGAATGCACTCAATGGGTGCATTTGCTTGCATCCACCCTTTCTGCGTGTTAAAATACCCCTGTTACTTTCCTCATTGTCCACACTGCTGCAAGGATTACTCATGACCAACTCCCAACAGGATCGGTACAACCTCCAAAAACGACTCGGCGGCGGCGGAATGGGCGAAGTTTGGCTGGCCCACGACACCCTGCTGAACCGCGCCGTCGCCATCAAGTACCTCAAAGGGACGCAGGACCCCCTGTATGAAACCCTTTTTCTCTCAGAAGCGCGCACCCTGGCCAGCCTGAACCATCCCAACATTACCCTCATTTATGATGCCGTGCTGGCCGAGCAGCGCAGCGGCTACTATCTGGTCATGGAGTATGTCGAGGGCCGCTCGCTCGATCATCTCATCGCCAATTGGTCCGGCCCGCTGCCGCTGGAAATCATTCTCGATGTGGCTGTTGGCGTGTTGGAGGCGCTGCATTACGCTCACAGCAAGGGTGTAGTCCACCGTGACATCAAACCGGCCAACGTGATCATGGCTCCAGACGGGGTCAAGCTGACCGATTTTGGCGTAGCCGGGCTGATCTCCTTGTTGGCCCAGGGCAGTGACTATATCGTCGGCACGCCGGCCTACATGTCGCCGGAGCAGATTGACGGCGCTGGCATTGATGGCCGGGCCGACCTGTACTCGCTGGGGGTGATGCTGTTTGAGTTGGTCAGCGGTGGGCGGCTGCCCTTTGAGCACAGCAAAGAAACCGATGTTTTTATGGCCCATTTGCAGGAGGACCCGCCGCCCTTGCGCCAGGTGGCCCCTCACACTCTGCCCGCGCTGGAACACGTCATCACCCGGTTGCTGGCCAAAGACCCGCAGGCGCGTTATCCTTCGGCGGCGGCGCTTTTGGAGGTGATAAAATCCATCCAGGCCAGGCAAAAATACAGCCAGGATCATCTCCACTGGCTTGAGGCCGAGGGCAAGCTTTTTGTGGGCCGGGCCAACGAATTAAATCGGCTGGAGACACTCTGGCTTGAAACTCACCAGTCGGCCCAGCCCCGTTTGGTAGTGGTCAAAGGGCCGGCCGGCATTGGCAAAAGCCGGCTGATTGTGGAGTTTTTGGGCCGGGCAGTTGTTGACAAAGGTTTTGTGGTCATCGCCGGCAAATGCGCCGAGTCGGGGGTGCCCTACTCCCCCTACGCCGAAATCCTGGCGACGGCGCTGAACAAGAAATTGGTCAAATCCGCCACCAGTGAGCAAATCAACCGGCTCATTGACCAGATTCCCGGTCTGGCCCGGCTGCTGAATATTCCCTACGACTCCCCGCCCAAAGAAGCGCCGGCCCCGGCCCCGGCTCAATCCAGCCGAGCCGGGCTGTGGCAGGCGCTCTCGACCCGCGTTTCCGACACCTTCCCTACTGTGCCCGCCCAGAACCAATGGCAATTTTTTGGCACGGTTCTATCTATTCTGGCTGAACTCGGCCCGACCGCGTTGTTTCTGGAAGATGCCGCCGCCCTGGATGAGGCCAGCCTGGCCCTGACCCGCTTCCTGATTCGCCAGGAACAACTGCCGCTGTTGCTACTGGCTGCCTGCCGAGAGAACGACCGGCCTGTTGCCTGGCTCGCCTCCTTTTCAGCAGATGAACTGGTCAGCCTGACCGTGCCGCCCCTGCCGGCGCCGGCCATCAAAGAGTACGTTGCTCATGTCCTGGGTGGAAGCGTGACGGAAGCAGTGGCCAATCTATTGGTCGAGCGTAGCCACGGCCAGCCGTTCCACCTGGAAGAGATGATCCATCATCTGGTCGAGTCTAAAGAAATTTACCAGGAAGCCGGCGAATGGCGCTATGCCTCCAAAAAATTGAAAGCTCCTTCTGATGCTTTTCTGCCCAAAGCCGTGTTCGACGCCTTCACCCGGCAAATTGAGAGCCTGAGCGAGAGCCACCGCGAGGCGCTGGCCCTGGCCGCCTTGATCGAGCCGGATGGTCAATTTGATTTTGCCGTTTGGTTGACGCTGTTGGGGGGCGAAACTCAGGGGAATTTGGCCCGCGAGGTGTTGGTCGAGGCTACCAAAAAACGTCTGCTGCGCCAGGCCGGTGAGGGGCGCTATGCTTTTCGCTCGACAGATATTAACAAAGCGTTGGCCGCTAACCTGCCGGAACCTCGCCGCCGGGAACTGCATCGCCAGCTTGCCGACATCATGCGCCAGCAGCAGGCCGAACCACTGTTGATCGGTCATCATTACCAGCAGGCCGGCTTGACCGCCGAAGCCGCTCACACTCTGGAAATGGCCGGAACTGCGGCTATAGCGGGTAATGCGCTTGACTCCGCCCTGACCTACTTTCAGCGGGCGGTGGGCCTGATCGAGACCAGTTCGGCTTACCAGGCTTTGGGCCATTTGTACCGGCAGGCCGGAAAGCGGGTCGAATCGGTTCAGGCGTTTCAGCGCGCCCTGGAACTGGTTGAGCCGGATGATAATGTAACTGAACGGGCCAAAATCTTGAACGGGCTGGTCTTCACCTTTTGGCTGTACGACTATTACAAAGAGGCCTATCAACACGCGGCCTCGGTGTTAAAATTATCGCAACTGCCCGACCCAGAGCGAATCACGACTCAGACTCACCTGACCGTGATCTTGTGGCTGCTGGGCCGCCTCAACGAAGCCGAAACCTGGGGCCACAAAGCCGTGCAAACCGCTCTCAAATGTGGCGACGAAGCTCGGCTGGCCGAAGCCTACTACCGGCTGGGCTTGGTTTATGCTTCTCAGGGCAAGCTGGCCGATGCCCCAATTGTGCTCCGGCGTGCGTTGGAATTGCGCCGCAAGCTGCAAGATGTGGCCGGCGAGGCCGACTGTTTGAAAGAATTGGGTAAAATTGCCCTGGAGCGAGGAGAGTTTGAGCAGGGGCGCTCATTTTTGAGTTCGGCCCGCCAGCTTTTTGAGCAAACACAGCAGCAGAGCGGGCTGGTGGCTGTCTACACTTACCTGGGCCGGGCGGCCCTGTATCAGAACCATCCCGATGAAACTCTGGCGCTGATGAACAAAGCCTTGCCCCCGGCCATGGAATTGGGCCAGCGCAGCGTCCATCTGTTGAGCGGGATTTATCTGCTCATTGCCCAGGCCAGTTTAGCCGTAGGCAAAGTCAACCGGGCCAAAGCCGCCGCCGATAACGGCCTCAAGCTGGTCGAGGCAGTGGGCAACCGCGAGTTTGTAGCCCTGGGCCGGGCTGTTTTGGCCCAGGTTCAGGCGGCTCAAGACGACTTTCCTGGGGCAGAGGTTTTATACCAGCAAGCTATGGCTCTATTTGAAGAAGTCGGCAGCCGGCCCGGCTTAGTGCGGACTCAACTCGGTTACGCCCAATTCCTGGCCCGGCAGGGCCAAGCCGATAAAGCCGCCGCACTGGAGGAAATGGCTCGTGGGGAGGCGGCTAAAATAGGCTTACATTTGTCATAGGTGAAGTTACCGGGCGACAAAACTTAACAAGTTAATTCCATTAGCATCCAGAATGGTCAGATGATTACCTTCCAACTTATAGCCAGCCGCTTGTCCCAGGCTAGTCAAAAATTTTTGTTCCTGTTCCATAATTTCCGATTCCTCACAAGCCATCAGGGTTGAGGCAAGATCACTGATGGTCAGTTGGTTGTCGTTCAAGCTGTACCTGCCCCCGTAACTGTTACACCCGGCCCCACCCCCAACCGTGCTATCATCGGCCTGGAAGACCAGTGTTACCGGGCGTTCTTTGAGGGCGGGTTGAGTCCCCAACTGGTCCAATTGCCAGGTTGTTTGCTCAAGCGACACAGAAGCAGTGCCGGTGGCGCTACAGCCAGTGGTTATGCCCAGGCCAAGTAGAAATGTAATCAGCAGAATATATTTCACGTTTTAAGCCCTCTCTTTCCAGGTTCTTGTGAGCGGAATACTTTTAATAAAAGCCTCAGCGGGCGGCATAGGGATGCCACCCTACCTTTAACAAAAGCCTAAATCTTAATCACGAATGGCACAAATAAGCGAATGTCATGAATATTTTATCAACATTTTCAAAATATTTCGTGTTATTCGTCCATTCGCGTTATTCGTGATTAAAAATGTCCGAGGGTGAGTTCTAAGTTAAACCTCATCTGATAGGACGTTGAAAAAAACCATCCAGTTCCCTCCCTTGATTTTTAATTCGATTAGCACTCTTGACAACTGAGTGCTAAAAATTGACTTCTAAATTTGCCAAGCCCTCTCGATTGGGGTATTATTTCGCCTGCTTCTAGCACTCTCACAGGTTAAGTGCTAAATTAATCTAATTTTTCCATAGATGGAGGTAACATATGAATCTCAAACCCTTGGGTGATAGGTTAATTGTTGAACCTATCGAGCAAGAAGAAATGACCGCCAGCGGCATCGTGCTGCCCGAAACGGCTAAAGAAAAGCCGATGCAAGGCAAAGTTCTAGCCACCGGCCCCGGCGCGCGCAAAGAAGATGGCTCGCGCATCGTTATGGATGTGAGCAACGGTGACACCGTTCTTTACGCCAAGTATGCCGGCACCGAAGTCAAAATTGATGGCAAAAAGTACCTTATCTTAAAAGAAACCGACGTTCTGGCAATCGTGCAGTAATCGCCGGAACTTAAACATCAAAATACAAGGTAGCAAAGAAAAGTATCCCCGTCTACCGTCTACTATTCTTAGGAGTATAATTCAAATGGCAAAACAAATCAGCTTTAACGAAGATGCGCGTCGCCGCCTCAAAGTAGGGGTAGACGTGCTGGCCGACGCGGTTAAAACCACCCTCGGCCCCAAGGGCCGCAACGTTGCCCTGGATAAAAAGTGGGGCGCGCCCACCGTCACCCACGACGGTGTAACCGTAGCCAAAGAAATCGAATTGACCGACCCTTATGAAAATATGGGTGCGCAGTTGCTCAAAGAAGCCGCCACCAAAACCAACGACGTGGCCGGCGACGGCACCACCACCGCTACCGTGTTGGCCCAGGCCATTGTCAACGAAGGTCTCAAGAACGTGGCCGCCGGAGCCAACCCCATGCTGCTCAAACGCGGCATCGAATTGGCCGCCGAGCATGTGGCCAACTCCATTCGCAGCAATTCCATTGAGGTCAAAGGTAAAGAAGACATCGCCCACGTCGCCAGCATTTCCGCTGCCGATACCGAAATCGGCAACCTCATTGCCGAAGTGATGGACAAAGTGGGTAAAGACGGCGTCATCACCGTCGAGGAAAGCAAGGGCCTGGCCTTTGAAACCGAGTATGTGGACGGCATGCAGTTTGATCGCGGCTACATCAGCCCCTACTTCATCACCGATGCCGAAACCATGCAGGCGGTGCTGAACAACCCCTACATTCTCATTTACGACAAAAAAATCTCCTCAGCTCAAGATATTGTGCCGATTCTCGAAAAGCTGGTCCAAACCGGCAAGCGTGATTTGGTGATCATTGCCGAAGATGTGGACGGCGAAGCGCTGGCCACTCTGGTGCTGAACAAGCTGCGCGGCACCTTCAATGTTATCGCCGTTAAGGCCCCTGGCTTTGGCGACCGCCGCAAGGCCATGCTGCAAGATATTGCCGTGCTCACCGGCGGCACCGTCATCACCGAAGAAATGGGCCGCAAGCTCGACAGCGCCACCATCAAGGACCTGGGCCGGGCCGATAAAGTCAGCTCGACTAAAGACGAAACCACCATCGTCGGCGGCGCCGGCTCTGAAGAGGCCATCACCGGCCGCATCAACCAGATCAAGGCCGAAATCGAGAACAGCACCAGCGACTACGACCGCGAGAAGCTGCAAGAGCGCTTAGCCAAACTGGCCGGCGGTGTGGCCGTCATCGGTGTGGGTGCCGCCACCGAAGTTGAACTCAAAGAGAAAAAGCACCGCGTCGAAGATGCGTTGAGCGCCACCCGCGCCGCCGTCGAAGAAGGCGTGGTGCCCGGCGGTGGGGTAGCCCTGATCAATGCCATTGAGGCGATCAAAGACCTCAAGCATGACAACCCCGATGTCAACACCGGCATTACCATTGTCCGCCGCGCCCTCGAAGAGCCGATGCGCCAGTTAGCCCGCAATGCCGGCAAAGAAGGCGCCATCATCATTGAAGAAGTGCGCCGCCGCCGCGCCGCCGGCGAAAACCACTTTGGCTACAATGTGCTGAGTGAGCAGTACGAAGATATGCTCAAATCCGGCATCATTGACCCGGCCAAAGTGACCCGCAGCGCCGTGCAAAACGCCGCTTCGATTGCCGCTATGATCCTGACCACCGAAGCCCTGATCACCGACGTGCCCGAACCCAAACCGGCCATGCCCGCTGGCGGCCCCGGCGGCATGGGCGACATGGGCGGGATGATGTAATTTTTACCCTCACCCCTCATTCCCCTCTCCCTTTTAGGGAGAGGGGTAGGGGAGAGGGTTTTGGAAGAAGGTGCGCGTTAACAGAAACAGCCCTCTCAAACGAGAGGGCTGTTTTTTTTGTTTTAGACTTCTGCTGAAGCCCACGGGCGGACTTGAACCGCCGACCTACGCCTTACCAAGGCGTTGCTCTACCGACTGAGCTACGTGGGCGAATATTTTGAAAGGATGAAGTCGGAAGGATGAAGGATGAAAAATCTTTCTTTATTTCATCCTTCCACTTTCATCCTTCATCCTTTCAGAGTGTCGGGGCGGACGGATTTGAACCGTCGACCTCTTGAACCCCATTCAAGCACGCTACCGGACTGCGCCACGCCCCGTGAATATTTAGAGATTGGTAATGGGAGATTGGAGATTGAAAATTATTAATCTCCAATCTCTCATCTTAGTCGGGATGGGCAGATTTGAACTGCCGGCCTCTTCGTCCCGAACGAAGCGCGCTACCGGGCTGCGCTACATCCCGCGACTTATGTTGGGCAACGCTGGTAAAGACAGGTTGCAACTAGAAAAGTATAGCACAAGCCAAAAATGCTGTCAAAATAAGATATATCCAGAAATTTAAGAAAAAATAGACCTCATAGGTTTTCAAAACCTATGAGGTCTGCTTAAAAGAGGAGCAGACCTCAAATATTGGGATTAGGCAAACCGATGACCTCTCTATTATTGCCCTCTTGGGCATACAACATCTTCATCTCATCATATACCCGGCTCACCCCAGCCCGGATGCGCTTCTCGATGATGGATTTTTCGCCCTGGCGATAAGGAAAGAAATCGAGCATCTGGCTAATCACCACAGCCGCTTCGGCTTTGCTGCGGCCCCCTTTGAACTGGCTACGCACCCGTGAACGCATGGCCCGAATGTATTCTGAAACCGGCTCGCTGGCTTCGACATTGCAGAGTGGGCCATGGCCGGGCACAATTTGGGCATATTTTTGCTTACGCAGCCAGCGCAGTTTGCTTAACCATTCTTCGCTGTTGCACTGGCCCAGCGCCGGATGTTCATCCACCACCACCAAATCGCCGGTAAAGAGGATTCGCTCTTTGGGCAAGTAAAGGCCGCTGGTGGCGGGAGTATGTCCGCCCAGGTAGGTAAATTGCAGTTCGCGCTTACCCTTTTGCATGACCAGTTTGCCGGTAAAACAAAGTTCCGGCCGGATAATTTTTACCTGGTCCAACTGCTTTTGAACGTCGGGCCGCTTCTTGAACAAATTCTTGGTCCGCTCGATAAAGGTGTCTTTGTAATTGGTCATTTCTTTCCAGGCGGCTTCGTGCGCCAACACGGGGGCATCAAAAAATTGATTACCCATAATATGCGCCCGGTGATGGTCGGTGTTGAAAACGTATAACACCCGGTCGGTCAACTTAGCAACCGTATTGGCCCAATGCCGGGCTTCGTCGGGGATGATGGGCGTGTCAATGACAATCGCCCCTTCGTCGGTCAATACAACCCCAACGTTAGCGCCTTCATAATCTAATTCAACAAAAATGCGGTCGGCAATCTCTTGAATCATGGGTGGTTATTGGTGGCCTCCTGACAATAGCGTGTAGTTTAGCACAAGTGGCCCAGAGAATCAAGCCCAAATTTTCGCCAGTTTTTAAATCCAATTGGAGCCTCAGAGGACCGGCAAGAATACATAAATAGCCCAAAGTGGACTTTTGAGGTATAATAGTAAGGTATATTTTACTAAATTTAATGACTTGGCAGTAGAAAAAGTGGCTTCCGTTTAAGAATTAGAAGCTTGACAATCCCTCGGCGGAAGCCGCTTTTTGTTGCCAATTTTGCTTTAGCTGGAGCTTTGGTATGGAAAACGGAATTGGAATTGTAAAACCTGTTGATATTGAAGATGAAATGAAAGTGGCTTATCTGGATTACGCCATGAGCGTGATTGTGGCCCGCGCCCTCCCGGATGCCCGTGATGGTTTGAAGCCCGTTCACCGGCGTATTCTGTACGCCATGCATGATATGGGCATTCGCCATAACACCCCTTACCGTAAAAGCGCCCGCGTGGTCGGCGATGTGTTGGGTAAATATCACCCGCACGGTGATGCTGCCGTGTACGATGCCATGGTTCGCATGGCCCAGGATTTTTCCATGCGCTACCCCATGATTGACGGCCAGGGCAACTTTGGCAGTGTTGATGGCGACAGCCCGGCGGCTATGCGCTACACCGAAGCCCGTCTGGCTAAAATTGCCCAGGAAATGCTGGCCGATATTGACAAGAACACCATTGACTGGACCGACAACTTTGACGGCAGTTTGCAGGAGCCGGAAGTGCTGCCCGCCCGCCTGCCGAATTTACTGCTCAACGGCACGTCGGGGATTGCGGTGGGTATGGCGACCAATATCCCCCCCCATAACCTCAACGAAGTTTGTGACGCAACTATTTACCTGATTGACCATTATGAGGCCAGCGATGACGTGACCGTAGACGATTTGATGCAATTTATCAAAGGTCCTGATTTCCCTACCGGTGCGGCCCTGATGGGTCAGGAGGGACTGGTCAACGCCTATGCCACCGGCCGCGGGCGGGTGACGATGCGGGCCATCGCCCGAATTGAAGAGATGAAAGGTAACCGCCACCGCATTGTCGTCAGCGAGATTCCCTATCAGGTCAATAAAGCGGCCCTGATCGAGCGGATTGCCGACCTGGCCCGCGAGGAAAAACTCAAAGATATTTCCGACCTGCGCGACGAGTCAGATCGCAGCGGCCTGTCCATTGTCATCGAGTTGAAACGGGGGGCGCAGCCCAAAAAAGTGCTCAACCAGCTTTACAAATATACGGCTTTGCAATCTACTTTTGGCATCAACATGCTGGCCCTGCTCGACGGGGAGCCACGGGTGCTGCCGCTCAAGCGGGCGCTGTTGGCCTACATCGAGCATCGCCGCGAAGTCATCACCCGCCGCACCGAGTTCGACCTGGAGAAGGCCCGCCAGCGCGCCCACATTTTAGAAGGGCTGCGGATTGCCCTGGGCAATATGGACAGAATCATCCAAACCATCCGCCAGAGTAAAGACGCCGAAACCGCCCGTGAGCAGTTGATGCAAAACTTTGCCCTCAGCCAGGCCCAGGCCCAAGCTATTTTGGACATGCAACTGCGCCGGCTGGCCGCGCTGGAACGGCAAAAAATTGAGGACGAGTACCAGGAGGTGATGCAGACCATTGCCTACCTGGAAGACCTGCTGACCAACCCAGCCAAAATTTTGGGCGTGATCAAAGAGGACCTCAACGAACTCAAAGCCGAGTATGGCGACGAGCGCCGCACCCGCATTCTGGTGGACGTGAAAGAGGAACTGCGTGAAGCCGATTTGGTCAAAGAGGAAGAGGTGCTGATTTCCATCACCGAACGCGGCTACATCAAGCGCGTCCCCAGCAAAACCTATCGCACCCAGGGGCGTGGTGGACGCGGCGTGACCGGCATGACCACCCGCGACGAGGACGTGGTGGAATTTCTCTTTGCCGCCAGCACCCACGATACCATCCTGTACTTTACCGACAAGGGCAAGGTTTACTCCGAAAAAGCCTATCAGGTGCCCGATGCCAACCGCACCGCCAAAGGGGTCTCGATTGCCAATTTAATTAACTTATCGCCCGGCGAAAAGATTACGGCGGCGCTGCCCGTGCCCAACTTTGATCAGGCGGAATATTTGATTATGCTGACCCGCAAAGGCCGGATCAAGCGCACCGACCTGAGTGAATTTGCCTCGGTTCGCCCCAGCGGTTTGATTGCCCTGACGCTTGACGGTGACGACGAGTTAGGCTGGGTAAAATTGACCCACGGTGATAATGAAATCGTTATTGTTTCGCATAGCGGACAGGCTATTCGCTTCGCCGAGACGGATGTACGGGCTATGGGACGCGCCGCTGCTGGGGTTGGAGCGATGCGGCTGCGGGCGAATGATGAAATTAGGGGGATGGATGTGGTTGATCCCCAGGCCGATCTGTTGGTTGTGACCGAAAATGGGTATGCCAAGCGGACTCCGCTGAGCGAGTATACGCTGCAAGGACGTAACGGCAGTGGGGTGCGCACCCTGGCCCGGGATATGAAAAAGACCGGCAGCGTCATCGCGGCGCAGGTGGTATCGGATGATGGTGATTTGACGCTTATCTCGCGTGAGGGCATCATGCTACGGACGGCCATCAAGCATATTTCGCAGCAGGGCCGGGCAACCCAGGGGGTGCGGGTGATGTCGTTGAAAAAAGGTGACGTGGTGGCTTCGGTGGCGGTGTTGGCTCCTAAAGCCAAAGAGGTTGACTCGGCGGAGGCAGACTTGGCAGAAGCGCCGCTGCCTGCCCAGATAGCTGTATTGGAAGCAACACCCAAGCCGTCAACCAATGGTCACTAAATAAACCAGCTTACTGGCCCCACAATTAGAGACCTTAAACCGCAAAGATGCCAGGATCCCCTGAGAAGCGGTGGCCCTGGAGCTTTGCGGTTAATTTTAAAGCTCAATGAGCAACTCGGGTATGCATGCTACAAACACGTGTTATTTCAGCACTGGTGGCTATTCCTATTGTTGTGGCCGGTGTTTTTGCCGGAGGTCTCTGGTTTTGGGGGGGAGTGTTGCTGGTCGCGCTGCTGGCCGGTTGGGAGTATGGGCGGATGATGAAGGCCGGAGGGTACAACACCACGCCTTTTTTTACCCTGGCTTTGATTACGTTATTATTAATCAACAGTTATCGCTCTGATTTTAGCCTAAACTGTATTCTGACGGTTATCCTTCTGGCCTCGCTGACCTGGCAGCTTTTCCAGGCCAGGAGCGCCTCGCCCACTGCGGATTGGGCTTTGACCGTTGTCGGCGGGCTGTATATTGGCTGGGGCATGGCCCACCTGGCGGGTCTGCGACAGTTAGCCGATGGCCTGGCCTGGGTCTGGCTGGTGCTGCTGTGTACCTGGGGGGCCGATACCTTTGCTTATCTGGTCGGCAGCCGGTGGGGGCGGCACAAACTCTGGCCCCGGCTCAGCCCCAAAAAGTCCTGGGAGGGCCTGGCCGGCAGTATATTTGGCAGTTTGCTGGGGGCGGTTGGTGTGGCCGTTTTGTTCAATCTGAGTTGGGCTTCGTGTCTGTTTTTGGGTCTGATTATTCCGATTGTTGACCTGTTCGGCGATGTCTCCATCTCGATGATGAAGCGGGATGTGGGCGTGAAGGATTCTTCCAACCTTTTCCCCGGCCACGGCGGCTTTTTAGATCGGATTGACAGTTTGTTGTTCGTCAGTATTGTTGTCTATTATTACGCCGTCTGGAATGGGGTGCTGGGGATGATCCCCAATCTATTTCGGTGGGGCTGACCTTCTGAGGAAGATTAACGATGAACAAATCTCCATTTCCTGGAATGGACCCTTATCTTGAAGGCGAGATGTGGCCGGAGTTCCACGACACCTTAATCCATCAAATCCGGGCGCAGTTGATGCCGCGCCTCCAGCCCAAGTATGTGGCTTTGTTGCAGAAGTATTATGTGGTTGATGAACTGGGCTTGGGGGTGGGCAGCGCGCCGGTCAAACGGGGAATTTACCCTGATGTCAATGTAGCCCGGATTAAGGAGGCCATCGCCGGCTATGAAACTATCACTGCGGCGGCGGTCGAATTGATTAGCCCTATACCCCAAAAAATGTCGGTGCTTCGGCTCGATATTCGCGATGTGGCTAATCGTCGCCTGGTTACAGCCATTGAGATTTTGTCGCCCGTTAATAAACGTGGCCCAGGTTTCCGCAAGTATTTGAAAAAACGGGGCGCTCTGCTCAAAACAAAAACTCATCTCCTCGAAATTGACCTGCTCCGCGCTGGAGAGCGCATCCCCCTTATCGGCGGTGAATTGCCCCCTGCGCCTTACTATGTTTTTCTCAGCCGCTTCACCCGCCGCCCTACCACCGAAGTTTGGCCCGTAGCGCTGCGCGAGCGCTTGCCCACTGTGCCTGTGCCTCTGCTTCCCCCCGACCCCGATGTACCTTTGTCATTGCAAGCTACCATTGATGCCTGTTTTGAATTAGTGGGTTATCAAAATTTGCTGGATTACCGTCAGCCCCCCTTGCCTCCATTGGGACAGGAAGATTTGGACTGGGTTAGGTTGGTAGTGAGTTCAATTTCAAAAAGTGAACACTAGAGACTTTATGTTGTTTGGGAGAGTAAAGTTATGAGTGACAAAAAACCCACCCTCATCCTTATTGACGGCCACGCCCTGGCTTACCGGGCCTATTTTGGCATGCCGGCCACCTTCAGCACCGCTGTTGGCGAGCCGACTCACGCCGTTTACGGCTTTGCCAACATGCTGCTGGCCGTCTGGAAAGAGTACAACCCCGATTATTTCATCGTCACCTTCGACGCCGGCGATACCTTCCGTCACGAATTGTACGGCGACTACAAAGCCACCCGCGAAAAAATGCCCGATGACCTGGCCAGCCAGATCACCCGCATCGAGCAGTTGGTCAAAGCGTTCAAGATGCCGGTCTTTATCAAAGAAGGCTATGAGGCCGACGATTTGTTGGGTACATTGGCGACTCAGGCCGCTGCACAAGGTATTGAAACGCTGATTGTTACCGGCGACAGGGATGCTTTTCAACTGGTTGGGCCGCATATCAAGGTGGTTTATCCCGGCGGGCAAAACCGCTTTAATGACCGCAAACTTTACGACGAAGCTGAAGTTCAAGCTCGATTTGGGGTGCCGCCCAGCCAATTGGTTGACTTAAAGGCGATGGTCGGTGATACCAGCGACAATATCCCCGGTATCAAAGGCATTGGCGACAAGGGGGCGGCCAAATTGTTGCAGCAATACGGCTCGCTCGATGGGATTTACGCTCACCTGGACGAATTGCCGGCCGCGCAGCGGGCTAAATTTGAGGCCGACCGGGAGAACGCCTATCTCTCTCAAAAACTGGGCCGCATCATCACCAATGTGCCCGGCATTGAATTAAATGTTGAGGCCGGCAAAACGATGGATTTTGATCTGACCGACATCGCCAACTTGTTTGTCGAGCTTGAATTTAACACCATTTTCAACCGCATTCCCGGCGCGCCGCCCGATAAATCGCCCAAAGAGTTTGCCACCGTCAAAGCCAGAGAAAAAGCGCCGGTCACTGCGCCCGACGGCCAATACATGACCGTTGATACCCCGGCCAAACTGGCCGACCTGGCCGCCAAGCTGAAACAAAGTTCCCGCCTGGCCCTGGATACAGAGACCGACAGCACCGACGAAGTTCAGGCCAATCTTGTCGGCATTGCTATTACCCCGGTAGTAGGAGAAGGCTATTATATCCCCATAGGGCATGGAGAAAAGGCCGAGTCTGAGGCTAAGGCTGAGGCGCAGCCATCTCTTTTTGATTTACCCACTGAAAAGAATAGTTCCCCCTCGCTTCCTCTTCTCCTCGCCTCTTCGCCTCAACTTGAAATGGCTGTCGTCCAGAGTGCGCTTGCCCCCATCCTGGCCGACCCCGGCGTAACCAAGTATCTGCACAACGCCAAATTTGATCTGACGGTGTTGGAGCGGCACGGTCTGCCGGTTGCGCCGCCGATTTTTGATACCATGATTGCTTCCTGGTTGGGCCACAACGCCTCCGACGCCCGGCACGGCTTGAAGGATTTGGTCCGCGAAAAGCTCCACATTCAAATGACCGAAATCAAAGAGTTGATTGGCAGCGGCAAGGGCCAATTGACCATGAACCAGATTCCGGTCGAAAAGGTAACGCCCTACGCCGCCGCCGATGTGGATATGACCCTGCGCCTGGTTGAACTGGTGGAAAAACCGCTGCGCGACACCCCCGAATTAGCGCGAATTTTTTACGACTTGGAATTGCCCCTGGTTTACGTGCTCAAAGATATGGAACTGGCCGGCATCAAAGTTGACGCTCCCGCCTTGCAGGAGATGTCTATCGAGATGGGCCAGCGGCTGGCTGAACTGGAGGCTAAAATTTATACTATCTGTGGCCATAAATTCAATCTGGGTTCTACCCAGCAGCTTTCCGATGTACTGTTTGGCAAGTTGGGCCTGCCCACCGCCGGCCTGAGCAAAACTAAAAGCGGCCATTACTCCACCGCCGCCGGGGTGCTGGAAAACTTCAAAGGCCAGCACGAAGCCATTGACCTGATCCTGGAATATCGTGGCTTGACCAAACTTAAAAGTACATATGTGGATGCCCTGCCCAAGATGGTCAATCCGGCTACCGGGCGCGTCCACACCAATTACAACCAAATCGGCGTCTCAACTGGTCGTATCTCCAGCAGCGAGCCGAATCTGCAAAATATCCCCATCCGCAGCGAGAGGGGGCGGGAAATTCGGCGGGCCTTTGTGGCCGAAGCAGGCTGTCGCCTTATTTCCGCCGACTACTCTCAAATTGAGCTGCGTATCCTGGCCCACGTAGCCGAAGACCCCGGCCTGCTGGAAGCTTTTGCCAACGATGAGGATGTTCACGCCGTAACAGCAGCGACCGTGTTAGGGATTCCCAGAGAGGAAGTGACCAAAGACCAACGGCGCATTGCCAAAACGGTCAATTACGGCCTGGCTTACGGCCAATCGGCGTTTGGGCTGGCCCAGAGCGCCGGCATCAGCCAGGCCGAGGCCCGCGACTTTATCGCTATCTATTTTGAGAAATATCCGGGCCTCAAACGTTACATTGACAACACCAAGCAAATGGCCCTTCAGCAGGGCTATTTGACCACCCTTCTGGGCCGCCGGCGCGACTTTTCTAACCTGGCTACCGCTACCGGGGCGCAGCGTTCCGCCCTCGAGCGCGAAGCCATCAATATGCCCATTCAGGGTACCGCCGCCGACATTATGAAAATTGCTATGATCCGGCTGCACCGGGCGCTGATCGAGCAGAATCTACGCAGCCGCATGCTGCTCCAGGTTCACGACGAGCTGGTGTTGGAAGCGCCGGAGGATGAGATCGCTCAGGCGGTCGAACTGACCCGCGAGGTGATGGGCCACGCCTTTGATGAGCTAAAAGTGCCATTGGGCGTTGAGGTCGAAACGGGGGGTAACTGGCTGGACATGGAGCCAGTTTCAAGTAGCAAAGAGTAAATTGAGCCGATTTTCTATTGACAAAAAGATGGTTGAAGCATACGATTAAATCTGGGTTAGTTGGTAAATGGGTGGAGGCAGTTATGGAAAAAACAGTTACCTTGACGGAAATCTTAGAATTGGTAACACGGCTTTCTTTGGTAGATAAGGTGCGCCTTATTGAACGAGTCGCGCCCCAGATTGAACAAGAACTTTCAATCGAACAGCCCAAACCTCGTAAATCTCTGCGTGGATTATGGCGAGGGGTTGACATCTCTGAAGAAGACATTGCTGAAGCACGACGTGACATGGGGCGCAATTTCCCCAGAGAGGATGTTTGATGCCTGATTATGTTACTGATACCCACGGCTTAATCTGGTATCTGGAGGATAACGTCCGTCTTGGCCGCCAGGCCAGCCAGCTTTTTGATGCCTGTGATCGTGGTGAGATAGTAATTTATGTTCCAACTATTTGTTTGATAGAGATCATATACTTGCAGGAAAAAGGGCGTATCCCGACTCATTTATTTAAAGGCTCAACTTGATGCCGAATTACAGGCTGGGGCGAGTGGCCTGGTATTGGCTGATTTGACTGCTGAAGTTGCTAATGCAGTTGCCAATATTCCGCGAGACCTTGTTCGTGATATGCCTGACCGAGTTATTAGCGCTACAGATCTCCATTTAGGTTTGCCTCTCATTAGCCGAGATCGCCAAATTCAATTGACCAATCTTGAAACTGTTTGGTAAAGTAGGATCAGGTAGTGCGTTATCTGTTTTGTAGGTCACGGTAAAAACAAGGTCAGATAGTGCCTTTTATTGCCATCAACCGGCAGACGGGGGAGCGAATTGACATCACTAAAATCGAAAATCCTCGCCTGCACCTTAAGCGTGATGACCAGATCTGCCAGCTTTGCGAGCAGCCGGTTATTATCAAAGCCGGCCTGATTACCCGGCCTCACTTTGCCCACCCGCGGCCGCTGGCACATTTGGGCTAATGCCTGGGAAGCTGATAAGGTTTGAATTTCAAAATCAAGGGCTGGAATCAATCAGGGGCAGCCCGGCTTCCACTCCTGGAAGCGATATTCCAGCAGAAAATCCTGCTCCCACTGCCCATAGTAACCAATAAACTCCGGCAAGGGGATGGCGGCGTTGGGTACAGCCTCGGTTTGACCAGTGGCCGGGTCAGTCGCCATTAAAACCAATTGGTCATCCTCGTGCTGACCGTAGTATAGGATCGTCCCATCGTTGCTCCACAGCGGCCCGTCCTGGAAGGCGGCGGCCTCGTTCAGCCGCCGTGACTCGCCGGTAGCCGGATCGAGCAAATAGATGCGCCGCCCGGCGATAGCCGGATTGTCAAAGGTCATCAAATCGGCCCATTCCGGGCCGGTTTCAGTGGCCGGCACGGCGGCGTAGGCAATAGTATCGCCCGTAGGCGACCAGGCCACAATGCCCGGAATCTGCTCCGTCCGGCTGATGACCGTAGTGCTTTTCCCGGTAGCTGCATCCCATATCACCAGCCACTTGTCCACCTGGGCCGAACGATACCCTCCAGCCGTCACCGCCAGTCGAGAACCGTCGGGCGACCAGCTCTGGTAGCGCGGGTTGGTCAGTGCAATCTCAGCTACAGGCGATACCTGGCCGTTGTTCACCTCGATCACCGACAGCGGCAGCCCATCGGACAGGATGGAGGCGCTTAAAATACCTTCCCAAAACAGCACCAACCGGCTGTCGGGCGACCAGTGGCCGAAGACAATCTGCTGCGGGCCGTCCTCTAGTGGTGTTGGCGATTGGTACAGCCGCGCCGGTTGGTCTGGTCCGCTATCTTTCAGTTCTACCTGCCAGATTTCAATAGGGCCAGTGACGGCTACCCCTGTGCCCTCCGGCTCATTAAAGTTCCAATGCGTTTGGACCACCAACAAATGCCGGCTGTCCGGCGACCAGGTGACGGCATTGACGGTGCTGCCTGCCGGGAAAATAATAACCGTCTGGCCGTCCGGTTCTTGCCGCAAGTCGAGGCTGCCCGCCGTGCTGTTGACCACCGCTGTCCAGCGCCCATCCGGCGAGGGGGTGAATTTGATCTCCTCCGCAGGGGCGGGCGTAGGGGTGGCGGCAATGGCCACCTGGCTGTGGATGAACAAATTAAACCCGGCGCTGCCAAGGATAAGTGTTAAAATTAAGCTAAATAAGAGTATTTTCCACTTGACGTGGCTTGCTCCCGTTGGATTGACAAATCCGACGGTTTTGGGCCTGGATTTGTCAATCCAGGCCGAGCTTAGCCACGCTATGTAGGAAATAGCGCTAAATAACCATTTTTTTAAGTAAGACATCATAATTTCCTTTGAGAAATTTTATCGGAGCGCAAAAGCTTAGCTTTTGCGCTCCAAACAAACAACTCTGAAATTATACCATGCGCCGCGCAAGGAGATCGGTCAATCAGGCGTCGCTTTGCCAACGCCAGGGGGACAAAAGATGAAGATGGACTTGGGAGCTATGCTTAAAATTCCCGGTATGTCATTTCGAGCCAGCGACGCGTAGGCGTCTCTTTGCTTACCATAATATTTTTGCTGTGGTAACGAAGATTCCTCCCTGCGGTCGGAATGACATACTCAAGATGGCGTGATTGAACCACTAACCGACTGCTCCTGGTCTTCGATCTCTCGGCGGTCATCTGTGGCTGTTTCGGACACATCGGCCAGCAGCGGGCCGCGCTCGACCGAGCCGAAGATGCTGCGTAGCACCCGCAGGCTGTTGTCAGAGAGGTGGCAGCTCAGGCCAATACGGCAGGACATTTCCTTATAGTAAGGCTGGCGCAGCGGGTCGGTATCGTTGCCCACCTGCACGGCAAAGCGCTCGATATCCTCGTCGCTGGCCTGGACAATTTCCACGGCTTCAAAATCAAACAGGGCGCGTTGGAGCAGCCAATTGACCCGCACCGTCCCCGCCTGCGCGACCCATTTCTCGGTCATTCCGCTATCCAACACGGCCACGACCGGCCCGGCCCATTCCAACAGAGCGCGGCTTTGGCGGCAGGTGCGGCAGCCATAATAAGTAACTGTTTTGATCAGAGTGACCTGGCCGGTATAAGCAGCGCAGCGGGTCAGACAGCGCCGGCAGTAAAAGCTGTCCGGCTGATGGCCCAGACGTGTGGTGGTATCGGCGGCAGTATCCTGTATTAACTGCCGGGCCGCCGCATTTAAGACATGTTCAGGTTTGGCCGCTATGGTTTCCAGCGCCGGAACAGCTTCAGCGCCAACGGCTCGTAATTTGGCGTACCCCTGGGCCAGATTCACCACCCGATCACACATCTGGCGCAACTGCTGGACATCGGCGCTGAGTTGGGGGTGTTCATAATAGATTTTTTGGGCGTCGGCGCTGACCTCTATCTGCGCGCCCTTTTCACGGGGGATGTCGCCGGAGGTCAACAGCGACAGGACTTGTTGTGATGATAAGGGCAGGTCAGGCAGGTCCTCTGAGGTAAGGAGGGGCGAAGCCTCGAGCAGAGGTGAGGCCGATGCAAGCTGTATCCGGGTGCAGGCGCGCCGGTGCTGGCTGTTGTAAAAGGCAGCCACTTGCAGATTATAGCCGCGATAAACCCCGGCGACCATGCTTTTTTCAAGAAATGGGCCGGGATCGAATTTGAGGGATAGGGCTTTTGCCAACCCCTGCCAGGTCTGCCACAGTTGGCGGTTCTCCCGCTCGGACAGCCAGCGAAACTCACCCGGCATGGATTGGTCTTTAATCCCCAAAAAACGCTCAATCTCTTTTTCCAGAGCCAGGGCCAGATGCGCCGCTTTGATTTTGCTCACCAGCTTGTGGCTCCGCCCGCTCCAGGTGGTCACGTAGAGATCATAGGTATAAGAAACAGAGGATTTGTGCTGGTGTTTGACCTCTCTCACGTACAACTGCTTCAAGAAGATGGGGTCAAAGCGGCGGTAGAACGGGAAGGGGATGGGGAAATGAACGATGCTAAGTTTATCGGGCGTTATGGTGATCCGGGTTCGGTTAATCAGGTTAATCAGGGCCACCACCCCCATACCCACGCCCACCCAGAAATGGGGAACAATCAACAGCCACCAGCCAAAGCTGTTGAAGCCGCCTACGATAAAGCCGGTCCACAATAAGGCCATAAAGGCCAGCCCCAAGTAAGAGGGGTTGAACCAGTTGTAGGTAAGTTGCAGCCCGTCGGACAAACGCCGCAGCTTCATACCCGGAGGTAAAAAGGCCCCAGCCTGGGCCAAATCGGTTGAGTCTTCAGTCCCGGTCAAGCTTAGCACCGCCTGGCAGTTAGGACACCTGGCCCAGGACTGATCCTCCGATGAGGCAGGAATGTTTGTACCACACTGTTTGCAGGTGAGCGCCATCAGGTTACCTCCTGAGAAAACAGACCGGGGATGGGAGACCGGAGACGGATGATAAATACCCGGTCCTCGGCCTTCGTCAGCAAAGAATTTTCACGCTTCGCGTTGGCAGCGTGCTTAGGCTTGTGAACACTCCTTTAAAAAGTGAACCCAGATGTTAGTTTATCATATTCCTGCTATTTTGCAGAACCGTGAGGAGAAAGGGCGTCTACTTGATAACTTGACCGGGAACGGTTACAATGGAGACATGTTGCTATAGATAGCGTGTATAATCAATGTTGAGGAAAACGAATGTCCATTCAGTTAACACCAATACCCATTGAAATTCCGCTGGATGAAATTGCCGCTCTCTGCCGCCGGCATCACATTCGGCAGTTAGCTTTGTTTGGCTCCGTTTTGCGCGAAGATTTTAGTCCGGATAGTGATGTGGATATATTGGTCGAGTTTGAACCTGATCACATACCGGGGCTGGCCTTTTTTACAATTCAAGAGGAACTCTCCCATATTTTGGGCCGCCAGGTAGATTTAAATACGCCTCAATTTTTAAGCTGCTACTTCCGTGATGAAGTGCTGCATAAGGCACAGGTATTATATGACCAGACATAGCCTCATTATTCGCTTACGGCATATGTTGGATCACGCCAGAGAAGCATTTGAATTAACCAAAGGTAGATCAAGAGCTGATCTTGACTCGGATCCGCTGCTAAATCTGGCTCTGGTGCGTTTACTCGAAGTGATTGGCGAAGCAGCTAATTCTATTCCAAAAGAAGAGCAAGTAAATTATCCTGAAATTTCCTGGGCCCAAATAGTCGCACTGCGTAACCGGCTTATTCACGCTATGACGCAGTTAACTTTGATATTCTCTGGCAAATTATCACCCAAGATTTACCCCCTCTTATTACAGCTTTAGAAAAAATCGTTCCTTTAGAAGATTCATTCGAGTAAATCCGTATTCTTCTCATGGCTCTATCCTCACCTAGCCCACTAAGCGGTCCTACTCCACCCTCCCCGTCCCAACTCCTGCTCTTTTTCGTCCTGCTCATCTGGCTGGCTGCCGCTTCGATTGTCGTCGGGATGGCCGCTATTTTTTTGCCCCTAAGCTGGCCGGAAGCCGCCAGGAGTTTGCTAACTGTCGCGCTGCTGGCTGCTTTGTTACTCATTCCCTTTGGCGCATTTGCCCTATTGACCCGCCGGCCTGGATGGACCGCTGCGCGCCCGCTGGCCCTGATTTTGGCCGGGGTGGGTCTTTACATCACCCTCGACGCCGCCATCCGAGCCATCGCCGGGCCGATCAAGAATGAAGGGACATGCCTCCTGCCGTTGCTGGGCACAATCCTCCGCCTGACCCTGCTCACCCCGGCGGCACTGCTGCTCGGCGGCGTGGGGGTATGGTGGGTCGGCGGGCTGCGCTCGCGGAGTGACCTGCGGAGGATACTGGGCTTAAACGCGCCTCAACCGCTGGGGCTGCTGCTGGCCCTGGCCGCCGCTGCCGCGCTCACCCTCGGTTGGCCGCTCACCGGCGCGTTGGGCGATAGCTGGACCTCGCAACTGTTGCTCATCCAAACCCTGGCCCAAACCCTGCCCGAAGAACTCTTCTTCCGTGGCGCAGTTCCGGCCCTCCTCATCACCCACTGGGCCAGAAAATCCACTGAAACAGATGTTCAATGTTCATCCTTCATCCTTCATCCTTCATCCTTCATCCTTCGTTGTTGGCCCCTCGCCCTCTTCACCTACCTCGCCTTCACCCCCAGCCTGATGATCCCCCACGACGATTGGGGCAAGCTGGTCTGGCTGATTACGGCGCTGCCTCTCACCTGGTTGCTGCTTGAACTGCGCTTGTGGAGCGGCAGTATCTGGCCGGGGCTGCTGCTGGCCTGGGGCTACCGAGCCGCCCCACTCCTCTTCACCGACCCGCGCGACGAAGTGCCGCTGATCACCCAACCCTGGCAAACCGCCGCTCATCTGTGGCTGCTGGTCGGCGCGGGTGGGCTGGCCTTGCTGCTGTGGGCCGGACGGCGCTGGCTGCTCCCGCGCTGGCGGTTATCAGAACTGACCACGCTCGGCCTGGTCGGGGGACTGGCGCTGCTCGGCTGGGGAGTGTGGCTGGCCTTGTGGCTAAGCCTGGGTCGCCCTGGCTTTTACAACGACGGCTTTTTGATTATCATGACCGAGCAGGCCGACCTGAGCGGCGCAGAGCAAATCGCCGATTTGCAGGCTCGCCGCGCCTTTGTGCGCGACCGGCTGATCGAAACGGCCAACCGCAGTCAGGCCCCGGTGCGCCAGGCCCTCGACGCGGCCGGGCTGGCCTATCGACCTTTTTACCTGGTCAATATGATCCGGGTGGAGGGCCATCACCGGCGCATGGCCGAATTTGCAGCCTTGCCTGGCGTGGCGCGGGTGATGCTTAACCCCAACGTGCGGCCCTATCCCCTGGATTTTGATTTTGGCTATGGCGACACCCCCGCCGAAGGCCAGGGCGTCGAGGCTAATCTCAGCCAGGTATACGCCGATCAGGTCTGGGCGCTGGGCTTTACCGGGCAGGGCATTGTCGTTGGGGCGCAGGATACCGGCTACGATTGGCAGCATCCGGCGCTGCGCTCCGCCTATCGCGGGGTCAGCCAGACGGAGCAGGTTAACCATAACTACAACTGGCATGACGCCTGGGCCTATACCACTGAGCCGTTTGACGATGACCAGCACGGCACCCACACCCTGGGCACGGTTTTGGGCGATGACGGCCAGGGCAACCAGATTGGCATGGCCCCCGGCGCTACCTGGATAGGCTGCCGCAATATGCAGCGCGGCCTGGGCAATCCGGCCAGCTACACCGACTGCATGGAATTTTTCCTGGCCCCTTACCCGCTCGGCGGCGACCCGTTCCGCGAGGGCGACGTCACTAAAGCGCCCCATGTGGTCAATAACTCCTGGGGCTGCCCCGATATTGAGGGCTGCGACGATACCGTTTTAGAACCGGCCACAGAAGCCCTCCGCGCCGCCGGGATCATGATGGTCGTCAGCGCCGGCAATGATGGCCCGGCCTGCGGCACCGCCTATGAACCGCCGGCCCGCTATGACAGCGTTTTCTCGGTGGGGGCAACGAATGCCAGCGGCGAGATTACCGGCTTCAGCAGCCGCGGGCCGGTCATAGAGGATGATGTCCCCTTGATCAAGCCCGACATCAGCGCGCCGGGCTTTGAGATTCGCTCCAGCGTGCCGGGCGGCGGCTATGGCACGGCTTCGGGGACCAGCATGGCCGGGCCGCACGTCGCCGGATTGGTGGCGTTGATCTGGTCGGCTAATCCGGCCCTCATCGGCCAGATCGAGGCCACCGAGGAGATCATTCGCCTATCGGCTACGCCTGTTGCGGTTGAGGCCGCCTGCCCTATCGAGAGCCAATCGCCTCCCGATCCCTCGCTGCTGGCTCAGTTGGACAGCCTGACTGCCGGCAATGCCTGCGCCTGCGGCGGCGTGACCGGCGTGCCCAACAATGTCTACGGCTGGGGCCAGATTGACGCCCTGCGGGCGGTCGAGTTGGCGAGAGTTTGGAAGATAGAGTATAGAAGATAGAGGATGGAAGATAGAGGATGGAAGATAGTAGTCTGAGAATGGTCATTAATAATTCACAATTCACAATTTACAATTCACAATTTCTCTTCCGTCGTTTTGTTAAAACAGATATTGAGGCGCTGGCGACGCTGATGGCTGCCGTGGAAGCGGTGGATGAGGGAGTCGGGCGGCCTGTAGCGGAACTGGCGGCTGAGTTGGAAACTGCCCTGGCCGATTTGAGCGAGACCGGCTGGCTGGCGCAGATTGATACCGGGGAGATTGTAAGCTATAATTATGGGGAAACATGCGGCGGGGCGGAGGCGAATTTTTGGCTGCGCGGTGCGGTCCATCCGGCCTGGCGTGGTCAGGGAGTAGGCTATGAGGTGGTCCGGCGTAGTTGGGCCGATATGCGGCAGAAATGCAGCGGGAAAGCCTGGGTCAACGCCTGGGCTTACCAGCACGACCAGGCCCGCTGCCACCTGTGGTCTCGCTTTGGCCTGCGGCCCGACCATATTTATCACGAGTTTGAAATCCCGGCAGCGCAGGTGATGCCTGTTCCGGCGCTGCCGCCGGGAATAGTGATCCGGCCCTGGGAGCAGCGCCACTGTGCCGCCGCCGCGGCCTTGCGTAACCAGGCTTTTGCCCATAACTGGGGCTACCAGCCCACCACCGCCGAAGCTCTGCGCCGCCGCTTTCAAACGACGCGCTACGAGCCGGGCTTCAGTTTTAGCGCCTGGCGGCAAACGCCCTCCGGTGAGGCACAGATGATCGGCGTGGTGCATGCCTGCCTGGGCTGGACCCGCCGCCTGCGCCGGGCCAATGAGGGCGAAGTAGTCTGGCTGGCGGTGGCCGAGGCGGAGCGTGGCCAGGGAGTTGGCCGGGCGCTGATGTTGACCGCTATGCATGCATTGCGAGCCGCCGGGGTCGAGGTGATCTCACTCGGCGCGGACAGTTACGCCGACCAACCGACGATTGGCTTATGGCCGCAGTTGGGCTTTACCCTGCGTAAAGCGATTATAGATTACCGAGGAGCCATCACGGGTCTACAGCACACCGGCGATGAAACTGTTATTGCGAGGCCATAGGCCGAAGCAATCCCCGCCTCCGAGGTAGGGAGACTGCTTCGGCCTTTCGGCCTCGCAGTGATATGAACCAAGCTATTTTCAGAGAAGTGTTCATAAACCTGGGTACACCACCAGGAACGAAAATTTGGAGTGCAAGGCTTGCCTTGCGACTTGGCAAAGCAAGCTTTGCACTCCGGCCGGTTTATTTACAAGGAGTATTGTAACATGGACTTGCTGGAAAAATTCAATACCTTGCTAAATGCTGCCGTGAACGCCAAGCTGCCCCAGCGCGAGCGGCGGAGCGCCCTGGAACAGTTGGAGCAGGAGCAGTTGGCAGCCATTCGCCGGGCGCTGGCCGAGGTAGAACTGCGCGAGCGCAACCTGGTCGAGCGGTTAAAAACCGAACAAAGCGCCGCCCAGGCCGCGGCCCAAAGCGGCGACACCCTCAACCAGCGCGCCCACGAGAAACGCGCCGCCGAGTTGGAATATTACGTCAGAAATGAGTCGCTCCAGGCGATTGACCTGGAAGAAAAGCTGGCGGCTTTGGAAGAGAAGTTGGCTTTAGCCAAAGAAGCCGTAGAAAAAGAGGCTCGCAAAGCCAAGAGCCGCGATGAAGAAGCCAGCAAAGTCTTGGGCATGCCCCCGGCCAGCGCCGGCCAGACTGCCGCTGCTGCGCCGGTCCCCCCCGTTATCAAGCCTCAATTTGCCGGAGATGACCCGGAGATGGCCGCCCGCAAATCGCGCTTATCGGACTGAATGGGCGAATTGCGAATGGCGATCAGATATTATTCGCCATTCGCTCATTCGCCATTCAAATACCCCAGAATTGCCTCTAACCCCAATAGATAACTCCGCCAGCCAAAGCCGCTGATTTGCCCCACACAAACCGGGGCCAGCAAACTTTTGTGGCGAAACTCCTCGCGGGCGTGGACATTGCTCAAATGCACTTCCACCACCTTCAAGCCGGTCCCGGTGATGGCGTCGCGCAGGGCGATAGAGGTGTGCGTGTAAGCGCCGGGGTTGAAGACCACGCCGGCGGCCCACAGCCGCGCTTCGTGCAAGGCATCCACCAGTGCGCCCTCATGATTGGATTGGAAGCAGCGCACTTCGACGCCGCGCTCGGCGGCGGTGGCAATCACCCTGGTGTTGATGTCCTCTAGGGTGGTTGAGCCGTAGACTCCCGGCTCGCGGGTTCCCAATAAATTTAGGTTAGGACCATGCAGTAATAAAATCGCTGTCATATCCACCTGTCTTTGTGGAAGATTGGTAAATTATTAATCTGAATTTGGAATTAGCTCGAAAATCACCCTTCGATATGCGCTCCACTTTGTTCCGCGCTACTCAGGATGATTTTTGACTTATAACCGCATTCTGAGTAGCCCTGAGCAACGCGAAGGGTGTATCGAAGCTGTGTCCTGAGCTTGTTGAAGGGGGTGCGATTTAGAAACCTCCGAACCGAGGTTACCAACCTTCCAGCCCTCCAATCCTCCATTTTTACCCCAATATTTCCCGTACCCGCGCCGCCACGGCCAGGCCCAGCTTCTTATGCTCGCTCGCATCCAGATGAATACCGTCGAGATCACTGGAAACAATGAAGGCCCCGGCATCGAGGAAGGCGCAGTCAAGTTCCTCGGCCACCCGCCGGTAGTGGTGGCTAAACTGGCGCGATTTGTCGGCCGCGCCTTCAAACATTTCGTTGTACTCGGTCAATTGGGCCACCGGCGGTGGGGCGATGAGCAGCACTTGCGGGGCGCGATTTTCCGGACCACAGTCGCTTTTTTGGACCATTTCGACCAGTGTCCCAGCGCCTTCGGCAATATCATAAGCGCCCAGGCCAAAACGCCGTTTCAAGTCGTTGGTGCCCAGCATAATCGTAACCAGGTCAATTGGCTTGTGCGAGGTCAGAATGGGGATGAGCTGCTCTTTGCCGTTTTTGTAACCTTCGATGGGGTCATCCCAAACGGTAGTCCGGCCGTTCAGCCCTTCGGCAACCACTTCGTAGTCAGTTCCCAGTTCCTGTTGCAGCACGCCCACCCATCGTTCCGTGCGGCTGTAGCGATCTTTGGTCCCTGGGCGGTAGCCCCAGGTGTTGGAGTCGCCGTAGCAGAGAATGGTTTTCATAAGTATTCTCCTTTGGAGGATGGCAAAATTGGAAGGCTGGAAGATTGGAAGGTTGGTAAATATCCAGTCTTCCAACCTTCCAATCCTCCGGTATTAACTCTTTTGGTCAATCAAGCCCAGGTGCAAGCCGGCCAACATCAGCCCAGCAATAGTTTTTGCATCCTTGATCTCGTTCCGGCCGATCATGGCGACAGCTTCGGCCCAGGGCACAGTCACCAGTTCGATATGCTCATCAAACTCAAGCTGGTTGGGGCCGGGGGTCAAATCGGTCGCCAGGTAGAGGTGCAGATATTCGGTCAGAATACCGGGGCTGGCGTAAAAACCGCCCAGTTTATGCCACACGGCGGCCTGGTCGCCGGTTTCTTCCAGCAGTTCGCGGGGGGCGGCCTGGTCGGGGTCTTCGCCGGCTTCCAGACTGCCGGCGGGTAGTTCGAGCAGCCAATCCTCGATACCGGCGCGGAACTGTCTGACCAGCCGCACCTCGTTCTTTGCTGTTACGGGCACAATCACTACTGCCCCGCGCGTAGACACGATTTCGCGCTGCGCGGTCTGGCCGCCGGCCAGTTGCACCTGGCGTAAACTCAGGGTGACAAGCTTGCCTTGAAAAATTTGCTGTTCGCCAAAGGGTGTTTCGGGCTGCATAGAACTCCTTCCAACGTTTAAACGTTCAACGTTCAAACGTTGAACGTAAGAATGGCTGCCACATCCTCTCGCGCCACATTATCAAAAATATCCACGTCGCCGATAGCGCGGGGGAGGATGAAGCGCAGGGTGTTGCCCTGTCGTTTTTTGTCGGCGCCCATCGCGGCCCAGACCTCGGCGGGTGGATAGGGCGGCGGCTCGGTGGGCAGGCCCAGGCGATCCAGCAGGGTCACAATGCGCTGGGTCGTTTCGGCGGAGCAGAGGCCCAGCCGGGTGGCTAACCGGGCGGCACAGACTGTGCCCATCGCTACCCCTTCGCCGTGTCGCAGTTCAAAATTAGCCAAACGTTCAAAAGCATGACCGAAGGTGTGACCCAAATTCAACACCGCCCGCCGGCCCTGCTCAAAGGGGTCTTCTTGCACCACCCGAACTTTGACAGTGATGGCAGTAGGCAGTAGGGAGTAGGGAGTAAGGAGCAAGGACAATAAATTGATTTCTCCTCTGCTCCCCTGCGCCTCTGCTCCCCTGCTTCTTTCTTCCAATTCCGCAAACAAAACCGGGCTGTCAATAACCCCATGCTTGACCACTTCGGCCATGCCGGCCCGCAACTCGGCGGGGGGAAGGGTGGACAGCACGGCGGGGTCAATCACCACCATTTCCGGCTGTTTGAATGCGCCGACTAAATTCTTACCCTGGGGCAAATCCACCCCCACCTTGCCGCCGACGCTGGCATCTACCATGGCCAGCAGGGTGGTGGGAATTTGCGCAAACGGTACGCCGCGCAGATAGGTGGCGGCGGCAAAACCGACCGTATCGCCCAACACGCCGCCGCCCAGGGCAATGATCGGGCTGCGCCGGTCAAGTTTGGCCTCGACCAGTTGGGGGTACAAATCGGCGACGGTGGCCAGTGTTTTGTTTTGTTCGCCGTCGGGGATGGTCAGACAGGTTGGCTCAAATCCGGCGGCGCGCAGGCTCGCCAGCAGGGGTTCGGCGTGGTGGCGGCCCACCGGCTGGTTGGTGACAACGGCGCAGCAGCCTTGATAGCCCAACTCGGCCAGGCGAGGGCCGGTTTGGGTCAGTGCGCCTTCACCGAGATAAATTGGATAGCTCCCGCTGGGGTGAGTGACGGTAATGGTTTGCATTCAAAAATCCTTTTATGAATGGCGAATGGTTATGATTCGCCATTCGCCCATTCGCAAATTCGCTGCGCCGCTTCCTCCGGCGAAAGGTGGGTGACATCCAGATGATGTTTGATCCGAGCGTAGGCCGGAGCGCGCTGTTCTAGCAGGGCGGCCAGGCGAGTAAAGCGGCCCTCGTCCGGCTCGGCCAGCATGGGCCGATCCTCACTCTGGCCGATGCGCTGCCACAAGGTCGCCGGGTCGCAGTCCAGGCAGATGACCAGACCACTGGACTCCATCACCCGCAGGTTAGCTTCCGTCACCAACGCACCGCCGCCGGTGGCGATGACCAGACCTTCTCGCGCTGCCAATTCACGGCAGAGACCGGCTTCCAACTGCCGGAAATAAGGCTCGCCGTTCTCGGCAAAAATCTGGGCGATGGGGCGACCCTCGCGCTGCTCGATCAGGGTGTCCATATCCACAAACTCGCGCCCCAACTCAGCCGCTACCAGCCGCCCAATCGTAGATTTGCCCGTGCCCATAAAGCCGGTCAGGATGATGTTTTTATAAAACTCAAATTCACTCATCGGGTATACTCCGGGGCTGTTTTGAGGTATTCCAGCATAAGTATATTAATTTCAGCCAGGGAGCGGTCAGGATAACGTCGCCGGAAGGAGCCTCGCAGGATGCTTCTGGCAAAAGCAGAAGTCTGACTCATGGCTAATATTCTTTGGCCGGGGGTTAATCTGGCTAGCCGATAGAGGTGAAACCAATCAACCGGCTCAAGGATAGGGTCAAGGTCAATTTTGGTCGAGGCTGTTTCAGGGGTCATCTCAAAATAGTTTAAAGTGACTCGTGTCTATATGCCGTGCCTGATGCATCAGCACGGCGTTCATCAGCTCAATCGCCAGACGCGATTCCAGGGTAACGCCGGCCCGGACGCCTACGCAGGGGTCGTGGCGGCCTTTTTTTAGCTCAAAATCTATCTCTTCCAGGTTTTTACGCACCGATAGCTGCGGCTTGACAATGGTCGAGGTGGGTTTGAAGCCTACCCGGCAGACCAGGGGCATGCCGGTGGTAATCCCGCCGATCAAGCCGCCTTGATGGTTGGTTTGGTAGCCGCTGCGCCGGATGGGGTCGTTGTTCTCGCTGCCCCGGCGGGCTACCACTTCCGCCCCGGAGCCGATTTCGCAGGATTGGACGGCGTGCAGCCCGCCCAGCGCGCCCATCAAGCGCACTTTGAGGCTCTGATACAGCGGCTCGCCCACCAGCGGCGGCACATTGACCGCCACCACTTCGATGGCCGCCCCAATCGAGTCGCCCTGGATGCGCGTTTCTTTAATTAATTGACCCGCCTCACGGGCAAAATCCGGGTCAAAGGAGTAGATTTCGGCGGTTTCGAGGATTTCTTCTACCCGGCGAACCTCATCTCGATTTACGATTTTAGATTTACGATTTCCGATTTCCGTTTCAGTATTCCCCCTTGCTCCTCCGCTCCCCTGCTCCCCTGCTTCTTCACCTCCTCGCCTCGTCAACTCCTCAAAATGCTCCGCCAGACTCAGCGACGCCTGCAACGGTCCCACCTGACAGATAGAGGATAGAATCACCGTGCCAAAATGTTCGGCCAGAAAGAGGCGGGCAATCGAGCCACCGATGACATCGGAGATGGTGGAACGGTAGCTGGAGCGCCCGCCGCCGCGAATGTCTACAAAACCTTTGGATTGGTAATACTTAACCAGGTCGGTATGGCCGGGGCGAACCTCGCCGGTGGGGCCGGCAAATTGGGCGTAATCGCTCGATTTTTTGGCGGCGGAGAGTACCAGGGCAGCAATCGGTTCGCCGGTAGTGTAGCCCGCTTCATAAGTTTGGGCGCGGGTTTCTTTGCCCTCCACTTGAACGGCCAAATTCGGGCCGGAAAGCAATGAGTCCAAATCCTCGCCATCATACAACCCCGATAAAAAGACCACCGAGTCATCCTCGTGGCGGGGCGTGCCGTGTTTATTGCTGCCGGGCCGCCGCCGATCTAGATATTTTTGCACCTGTTGGCGCGAGATTTTTAGCCCCGGCGGGCAGCCAAAAACAATGGTCGTAATGCCTGGGCCATGCGATTCGCCCGCTCCAGCTACGGCAAAGAGAGGACCGCCAAGAATTTCCATACTATCTCTCAATCGCTAATTTCTTTATCCCCGCCTTTGAGGTTGGTCAAACACGCCTGCCGCATCACCTCAATCGGGGCGGGCTGGCCGGTCCACTTTTCAAAGGCGTACGCGCCCTGATGGACCAGCATGCCTAAGCCGTCAATAGTAGCGGCGCCGGCGGCGCGGGCGCGGGCTAAAAAGACGGTTTCCAAAGGGTTATAAACCAGATCACAGAAAATAACCCTAGCCGGCATGGGCACATCGGCGGGCCAGGGCGAGGCGTCAATGTGGGGATGCATGCCCACCGATGTGGAGTTGACGACCAGATCAATCTTCTCATCCAGCACCGCCAGCGACTCCAGCGTGAGTGCTGCGAAGGTCAAATGGCTGCCGGGGAAAGCGGCGGCCAGGTCATCTACCAAAAAAGCGCCCCGTTCAGCAGTCCGGTTGAGCACAATCACCGAGTCGGCCCCGGCGCGGGCCAGAGCAAACACAACGGCGCGGGCCGCGCCGCCGGCCCCCAGAACTGCCGCCCGCAGCCCTTTAGGGTCGCAGTTAGCTTCCTTGAGCGAATTGAGAAAGCCGATGGCGTCGGTGTTGTAACCGTAAAATTTGCCGTCTTGCAGATGAATGGTATTGACTGCGCCGGTAATGCGAGCAGCTTGACTCAATTCATCCATGTAGCGCATGACTGCCTGTTTGTGCGGTACGGTAACATTCGTCCCGACAAAATTGAGCGCAGCCAGACCCTTGAGGGCTTGCTCCACATCGTCGGGCCGCACCGGCAGCGGCACATAAGCCCAATCCAGGCCCAGTTCGGCAAAGGCGGCGTTGTGCATAGCCGGGCTGAGGCTGTGGGCCACCGGCCAGCCCATCACCCCAACCAGTGAGGTTTTGCCGGTGAGCGATTGTAACTTAGCCATACTCTTTTAAGGAGTAGGGACGCGAAGCGATGAGTAGGGAGTAAGGGAAAGCCTTACTCCCTACTCCCTACTACCTACTCCTTACTCCCTTCTATCATTTGAAAGAAATGAGTAAAGAAATCGGGAAAGGTTTTGCGGGTGCAGTCGGGCCGGTTGATGACCAGGCCGGGTGATTTTAAGCCGGTGACGGCAAAGGCCATGGCCATACGATGGTCATCATAAGTTTCAATCAGGGCCGGCTGGAGCGGGCTGGGGTAAATTTTTAGCCCGTCGGCAAACTCCTCGACCTGCGCCCCTAAGCGTCGCAGTTCGGTAACAACGGCTTTGATTCGCTCGGTTTCTTTGTAGCGAATATGCTCGACATTGCGAATAGTCACCGGCGAGGTAGCAAAAGGGGCAATCGCGGCCAGCGTTTGCACCAGGTCCGACATATCGTTCATGTCAACTTCTAAGCCCTGCAACTGCTCCGGCCCAATCACCTCGGTGTAACTATCCGTGACCTGCACCTGGCAGCCCATCGCGGCCAGGATTTCGACAAAATGGGCGTCGCCCTGGCAGGAGCGGGCCGAGAGGTGTTTGACCCGCACTCGCCCGCCGGTGACGGCGGCGGCGGCTAAAAAGTAGGAAGCGTTCGAGGCATCCGGCTCGATGGGGTAGCGGCGGGCCTGGTAGCGCTGCCCCGCTTTGACAAAAAAGCGGTTGGGTTCCGGCTCGGTCAGGCGGACGCCAAAATCGGCCATGACCTGGCCGGTAATGTCAATATAGGCACGGGAGACAAGCTCGTCCTCGATCTCAATAAAGGTATCCTGCCGGGCGTAGGGCGCAATCAGCAGCAGGGCCGAGACCTGCTGGCTGGTCTGGTTGGCCTTGAGCCGAATGTGCCCTCCCTGAAAGCCCCGGCTGTGAAGCGTATAGGGCATGTAACCGGACTGGCCTTCAAAATCCACCCTGATCCCGGCAGCTTGCAGCACCGCCAGCAGTTCGCCCATGGGCCGCTCGCGCATACGGGGGATACCGTCGAGCCGGTAGTGGCCTTGCCCCAGCGCGACCAGGGCCGTGATAAAACGGGCGGCGGTGCCGGCATTGCCCACAAACAAATCGGCCTGCGCTGCGGGAATTTTACCCCCCAGGCCGGTCACATGAAAGCGAGCGGCTTCGGGTTGGCTGATGACGGAGAAGCCCAACTGCTGCAAGCAGGTCGAAAACCAGTGGGTGTCATCGCTGAAGAGGGCGTTGTCCAGCGTCGAGTCACCCTCAGCCAACGCCGCCGCCAGCAGCGCCCGATTGGTGATGCTTTTAGAGCCGGGGATTTCAACCTCGGCGTTGATAGGTTTATTGAGGATGGGTATTGCGATTTGATGTTCCATCTATCTTTTATTATACACCGCTTTCCGCTGCCGTGACGCTTGTTCCAGCAACTTTCGCAAGGCTGCCTCATCCCCCGCAGCCAGAGCAGCGGCCAGATGGGCCAGTTGGCTCTGCGCCAAAGCCAGCATCTCGCCGACGGCGGCGCGGTTGGTCAGCAGAATATCCAGCATCATGGTCACGTCCGAGGCGGCCACGCGGGAGGTATCCCGAAAGCCGGAGGCGGCCACTTCCCACACCGCCGGGTCGGTCTCGGCCACCTGCTGCGCGGCCAGGACCAGCGCCGTGGCCATCGCATGAGGCAGGTGGCTGATGGCCGCAACCAGTTTATCGTGGCGGTCGGCGGCCAGCAGGCGGGGTTTGGCCCCCACCGCCTGGGCCAGATCGAAAATCAGGCCGGCGGCGGCGGGGGGAGTCCGTTCCAGGGGGGTCACAATCCAAGGCGCGTTTTCGTAGAGGGTCGCCTCGGCTGCCTCCAGCCCGGCCTGCTCCTTGCCGCACATCGGATGGGAGCCAACCGGATACACACCCGCCGGTAAGTTCGCCATTGCCTGCACAATCTCCTGCTTGGTGCTGCCCATATCGGTGATGACTGCGCCGGCTTTATAAAAAGAAGCCAATTCGCCCAACTGCCGGATAATCGCTCGCACCGGGGTGGTAAAAATTACCAGATCGGCTTGGGGCAAAGCTTGAGCCGGGTCGGTGGTGGCAAAGTCCGTTGCGCCCAGCGCTTCGGCCTGCCGCACGACCTCCTGCCGCCGCACCAGCGCGATGACTTTCCGGCAGACATTCTTCTCTTTCAAAGCCAACGCCAGCGAGCCACCCATCAGCCCCAGGCCGACGATAGCGATATGCGCCTCTTTCAGGCTAAATTCAGGGTCGAAAATGAACCTCCGCTAAAGAAAGGATGAGGGATGAAGGATGAGGGATGAAAATTATAACTATTCATCTCTTCCCTTTCCTCGTTTACTTTTGACCTTTTTAACCATGCTCACAAAGATGGCAGTTAACTCTTCGGTTTCGTTGGATAGTGGCTTGAGTCTTTCTTCGGTCATAATTCCCGACTCGACCAGTAATTCTAACCAGTAAGCGGTTTCTTCTAGTTCTTGGAGACCACCCTCTATTTTGTTAACAAAATCGGCATCTGACTTGGCTCGCTGCGCTTCGCGGTAATGCGCTCCCACCGAAGTGCCGGAACGCAACAACTGCTTGCCTATAACTTGAGCTTCAGTTGTTTTCGGTAAAGCCACATACAGCCGAATAATTCGCAGGGCAAATGCCTTGGTTCGTGCTCGTAAATCTTGCGGCTTATCCTCGCTTATCATTACTCATTCAAAAAGGATGAAGGCCGGAAAAATCTTCATCCTTCCGCCTTCATCCTTCATCCTTTAAACTGTTCTGCCTACCGCCTCTGCCACTCGCCGCACCTCAACCATGAGTTCTGCAAAGCGCTGCGGTTTGAGCGATTGTTCGCCGTCACTGCTGGCTTCAGCCGGGTTGGGGTGGACTTCGATAATCAAACCGTCGGCTCCGGCGGCGACGGCGGCTTTGCTGGCGGCTTTGACCAGGGTCCATTTGCCGGTGGCATGGCTGGGGTCAACCACAACCGGCAGATGGGTCAATTCTTTGAGAACGGGTACGGCGTTGATGTCGAGGGTGTTGCGGGTGTATTTTTCAAAGGTGCGGATGCCGCGCTCGCACAAAATTACTTTGTGGTTGCCGTTAGACATGATGTATTCGGCGCTCATCAGCAGCTCTTCGATGGTACTCATCATACCACGTTTTAGCAAAACGGGCATGTTGGTTTGACCCACCGCATTGAGCAGGGCGTAATTCTGCATATTGCGCGTGCCGATTTGCAGCACGTCGGCATATTTGCTAACCAACCCCACCTGATCGGGAGCCATCACCTCGGTGACAATGTGCAAGCCGATTTCCTCACGAACCTGGGCTAAAATCTTGAGACCGGCCTCGCCCATACCCTGGAAGCTGTAAGGCGAGGTGCGTGGTTTGAACGCGCCGCCGCGCAGCAGGTGCGCTCCGGCCTCGCGCACGGCTAAGGCGGTTTCGCGCATCTGCTCCAGGCTTTCGACGGAGCAGGGGCCGGCCATCACAATCACTTTGTTGCCGCCAAAAACGTGGCCGTTGACCGAAATCTTTGAGTCCTCCGGCTGGAAATCGCGGCTGGCCAGCTTGAAGGGGCGCAGTACCGGCACTACCCGGTCTACGCCGTCCATACGGCTCATTGCGCCCTGGTCTAGCCGGCGCTCGTCGCCAATAACGCCGATGATGGTCCGTTCCTCGCCTTTGGAAACGTGAGTTCTCCAGCCTCCACTTTCCAGGCGGGTCAAAACGGCCTCGATGTCTTTGTCAGTTGCTTGGGCTTTCATAATGATAATCATGGTTTCTCCTTAATAGATTTTTAGATGGTTGAATTTTACATGACCACCGACGGCTGAGAGCGCTTCGCCTCCCCTTGGGGGACCGCTGACCGCCAGAATTGTCGGCGGTCGGCGGTCGGTGGTCAGCCGTCGTACAAAACAAAAAGGGCGCGATCCGTAAAGTGGTCGCGCCCTGTTAATTCCGCAAAGTTACGTTGCTACATCAACCTCCGGTCAGCACGCGCCACAGATCGCCCCAAAAATAGTAGCCAAAAAAATAAAAAACGCCCGCAAAAGCAGCAGCGAGCGTTACAAACCAAACGGTATCTTTAGAGTTGTCATGAGTATGGGCCACAACTTTAACCTGGGGTTGATTTTTGACGAGGCGGCGAAGGTGTTTTGACATTGGGCTACCCTGTAAGAGATTAAAAGCATCATAGCATAGATTAGGTACAGAGTCAACCCCCACTTTTGGATGATTTTGAGGTTTTATTATTTTGCTGGTTGTTTTAGCAGGCAGGTTATAGTATACTCGGCCCACAATATACCTAATGTGTTTTGATTTTCAAAGTCGGTAATCTCGATAATCCGGGAAGATTGCCCATAGGGGGCCTTTGGCTCGAAGGCTGGAAGGTTGGTCAATATTTACCAGCCTTCCCATCTTCCAACCTTCCAGACTTTATCGAATTTTGCTTGCAGTCAAAACTCATAAGGAATGGGGGAGATAGCTTGCTTTGAGGTCTTGGACTGTCGCTACAGGTCTCTTTATCCTGGCGCTGGTCATTCGGCTTTCGGCCTTGGGCAGATTCGTAACCATTGATGAACCGCGCTGGCTGGAGCGTTCGCGCTGGTTTATGACCGGCTTGTTCTTTGACGACAGAATGTGCCCGGCGGTGGAGTGGGGCCGGGAATTTGCAACGCATGGGTGGGGCTGCACCTTTCAAATTGGTTATCCGGGCGTAACCACGATGTGGGGGGGGAGTTTGGGGCTGTGGCTTCATTACTGGCAAACGGCGCGACCGGCTGGAATGGATTTGCGCACTTTCCTTGAAATTATGCCCATCCACCCGGCCATAGACCCGCAAGTTATTGCGCCGATACAGTTGCCGTTTGCCGTTACCGGAGCCTTGTTTGTGCCCCTTTTCTACCTGTTGTTGCGGCGACTATTTACAGACCGGGTAGCCTTAGGCGCGGCCTTGTTGGTAGCCCTTCATCCTTTTCACATTGGCCTGTCGCGGATCACCCACCACGATGGCCTGAACACCACGTTTATGGTGTTATCGCTGTTGATGTTGATCGGCTATTGGCTGCGGGGCTGGCCCTGGTACTGGCTGCTTACCTCCGCCGTGATGGGCGGGCTGGCCTTGTTGAGCAAGCAGGTGAGCTGGTTGATGCTGCCCTACGTGCTTGTATTAGGCGGGGTGAGTTTATCCTATCGCTGGCAGAGCCGGGGCTGGCAGGGTTGGACAGAGGTATGGCGATTGCTCGGGGCAGGAACGGCGTGGGGCATCGTAGCCGGGTTGACCTTTGTGGCCTTTTTCCCGGCCATGTGGGTTATGCCGGGGGAAGTGATTGGGACTACTTTGGGCGAGAGTCTCAGATTGGCTGAAGCCGGCCAGCCTCATTACTTTTTAGGGCAAATTACCCACAACCCCGGTTGGCTTTTTTATCCGATTGGCTGGCTGTTGCGGGCCACGCCGTTGGAGGTTCTGGGGGTACTCGGAGCACTGGCGGCAGGCTGGCGCTTTTTTCGATCTGGCTCATTGCGTCAGCAGATAGCCCGGCGGCCGGTGGAGGTGGCCCTGGCCCTTTTTGTAGGGTTATTGGGGTTGTTTGTCACAGCGGCGGACAAAAAATTGGTTCGCTACTTTCTGCCGGCTTTTCCTATCATTGATGTGTTTGTGACCCTGGGCCTGTTCTGGTTGCTTAATAGCCTGGCCCGATTGAGCCACCGTAAAATTATTAATCGTTGGAGCACGGTCTTAGTCAGCGGCGCTATTCTGCTCAGCCAGGGTTGGTTGGTTTTAGCCCACTATCCTTATTATTTTACTTATTACAATCCTTTACTGGGCGGCGTCCGTGGTGCTGTCCGGGTGATGACTCTGGAGGGCTGGGGCGAGGGTCTGAACGAAGCAGCGGCTTATCTTAACCAAAAGCCGGAAGCCGGGTCATTACGGGTAGTGGTCGAAATGTGGTGTACCACCTTTAACCCCTTTTTTGCCGGCCGGGTAAACTGCTTGAACAGCAACGCCGGCGGCATTTTGCGCGCCGACTATCTTGTTTATTACTACAACGTCATTCAACGCGATTTGCAGTGGCTGGAGCAGTGGCGTTATTTTGAGAAGCACTATTTACCAGAGCATCGGGTAACGCTGCACGGGCTGGATTATGTATTAATTTTTCATAATCCTATTCAACACCAGATTGACCGGAAAGCCAACAGTCTGCCCGGAATTTTTACCGTATTTGGTTACAACCTGGCCAGCAATGGCCGGTTGACCCTCTTCTGGCAAAATCTAGGGTTAGGCCGGCAGCCCTTGTCGGTGGGGTTGGCGGCCAGCAAAGGGGCCTATTCGGTTGATAGGCTTGTGGCTAACCCTGCGGCTCAACGTTATTGGCTGACCTGCCCACCCTTGCCTGCTTTTGAAGAGGAATTAAGGGTTTCCAAGGCGATTATCGAAAGTGAATGTTCCCTGTCCACCCTCAAGCTGCCACCCGGCCTGTATGATGCGCAATTGGGCCTCAGGAATGGCTCGACGACCTCGCCGGTTGCAACTTCTTTGGTAGGACTATTTTTGGTTAATGCCGATGGGGAATTTATGCCGGTTGAACTGGAGTAATGCCGCTCAAACAGGTGGAGAATTGATTATTGGCTATCCTGAGCCAATTTTCTGGCTCGCCAGCGCATCAAAATGGGTCCGAACAGGGGGATGCCAAACAGCCAGGGGATGGTGAGCAAGTGCATGACCGTCCAGTAGTTCCAATACTTGCTCAGCGGACCGGTTTTGCCCCAACTCCAATTATTGAGCCACCAGCGCCAGACGACAAAGTAATTGATGATGGAAAGTTCAGAGGTGAGGCTGAAGAGGAACGTTGACCAAAAGGTGAAAGGGGTCAAATGCAGCGCGGCCAGGGGAATAAGCCACATGGGATACCAGATGCGAAAGGTTGCGCCCAGCATCAGTTGGCTAAAGTAGGCCAAAAAACCCGCCGTAATCAGGCTGAGCTTATTGCGCCAGAGCTGGATTAAGAGCCAGAGATAGAAAAGAATAAAAATGTAGCTGGCCGTGTTGCGGGCAATCGGTTCGCTGGCTTCGCGCGGCAGAATTTCGCGCAGGATCATACGCAGCCCGGAAGCAATGGCAAAGCCGCGCCGGGCGGTCAGCATCGAACCCAGGCCGGGGGGTGTGTCCGCTTTAAGCGGGACAAAGCCCAGCCAGTCTGACAGCGCCCCCCAGGCGTTGATTAAGATGGGTGAGGTTTTCAAAACAACATTCAGCCGGGCGGTTAACACATTCCAGGCATCCTGAAAAACCGGGGCCAGCGGCCCGAGGGCGCGATAGACAATGTAGGCGGTCACTAAAACAATGAGCGCCGCGCCCAAAGCTTTGAGAAGACGTTGCCGCCATGAGGACTCGCTTTTGAGCAGCACAACGGCAAACAGTGGGAGCAGCAGCAGGCCGGTAATCTTGGCTAATGTCGCCAGGGTGAGGGCCAGCGTGGCCACCCACCATAGTTTACGCTGCCATAACACAATCCCCAGTACCATCAAAGCCATAAAAACCATATCGTTATGGCCGTTGCCGGGGCCTTGCATCAGGATGAGGGGATTCCAGGCAAAGAAGGTCAAGGCCAGGAGGTTGGAGGGTTGGAAGGCTTGTCCTGAGCGAAGTCGAAGGGTTGGAGGGTTGGAGGTGGTTTTGGTTGGACCGAATGTTAATCTGGGTGTTGTTTCGATAGTGGCAAACCAGCCGATGAGGACGGCGCACAATCCATAAAAAAGCAGGACGACGAGCTTGAGGCTGAGGCTGCCGGGAACCATATCGGTGGCCCCAAACAGCCGCAGTGGAACCTGCACAATAATCTCCCACAGCGGCCCGTAGCCGGAGACCCATTGCCCAAACTCGCCGGCAAAGGCAATGTAAGGATCATTGGGGAAATTGTTCGGCGGCGAGAGCATGGGGCTTTCGCCGTACACGGCCCAGATACGGCCCCGCAGCACATAACGAAACAGATCATTCGCCGTAATGGGGTAGAGCCAGATTAGTGTAAAGCCAAAAATCAGGCCAAAGCCGAGGATGAGCAGTTTGAGGACGTGAGGCGTGAGGCGTGAGGCGTAGTGGGTGGTGCTTAGGGTGTGAGGCGTGAAGGATGGTGAGTGTCCCTGGTCAGGTTTCTGATGACTGCCTGCTGACATCTGATTACTGATAACCGACACCGTTCGCAGGGCTTGCCAAAAGAGAAAATACAACAGAAAGATGCCGGCGGTATAAATGGGCGCAAACCAGCGATAGCCGCGCATCAGAATTTCCAGGTCGGCGGCGGGGCCGCCTTTGTGGGTATTGGAAATCAGGGGAAAAGCAACAATATAGATAACGTAAATCAATTGGGTTGCCAGCCCAATTGCTAACAGTCGTACTAGCCCGGTGGCAAGTTGAGACTTGCCCACCACAGGCTGAGCTTGAGTTGAATCCAGGGACAATGATGGACGCATTGGGGCATTGTAGCTTAGATTAAAAGTTAGGGCAAGCGGCCAAAATTACGTTTTTTGGCGCAGTTGTTTGACAAACCTTTCCGGCTGTGATAACATCGGCGCTTGCGAGTAGTTGCTGCCTTTACAAGAGTAGTCAGTAGCCAGTAGTCAGTAGTCAGTCTATATTTCCCCGGCTACCGTCTACTGTTTACCGTCTGCTTGGCCTTAAACTCCGCCGATTTTTGCGGAGATTTTTTTTGCCCAAAAGAAGCAAGAAAGGAGAGATGCTGCCCATGCGCACGGTTGAGTGGGATTATGAACGCAATCTGGTCAAAATGATTGACCAGCGCAAACTACCTAGCCTTTTTGAATATGCTGAGTTTGACGACTACCAGGGCGTGGCCACCGGCATCCGCGAGATGTATGTGCGCGGCGCACCGGCCATTGGCGCCGCCGGCGCATTTGGCATGGCCCTGGCGGCGCAGCAAAGTCAGGCAACTGCCCGCGAGACGCTGCTGCGTGATCTGGAACAGGCGGCAGCGGTGCTGCGGGCCACCCGACCTACGGCGGTTAATCTTTTTTGGGCCATCGAGCGGGTGCTGCGCGCTGCCACCGATGAAGAGATTGAGCATGTAGATGACATTCGCCAAAATATTTTGCAAGAAGCGCAAGCCCTGGCGGATGAGGACGTTGAAATCAATCTGCGCATGGCCCGGAATGGAGCAGCGCTGGTCAAAGAGGGCGATACCATTCTGCATCATTGCAACACCGGCTCATTGGCCACGGTGGATTGGGGTACTGCCCTGGGGGTCATTCGTATGGCCAATGAACAGGGCAAAAACATCCATGTGCTGCTCGATGAAACCCGGCCTCAATTGCAGGGCGCGCGGTTATCGGCCTGGGAATGTGAGCAGTACAAAATCCCCTACACCTTAATTGCCGACAATGCCGCCGGACATTACATGCGCACCGGCCAGATTGATATTGTCTTTGTCGGCTCTGATCGCACGGCGGCCAACGGCGATGTGGCCAACAAAATTGGAACCTACAAGCTTGGCGTGGTCGCCAAAGAAAATGGCATTCCCTTCTTTCCGGTTGTGCCAACCTCTACCGTTGACCTATCCCTGGCTACCGGCGATGAAATTCCCATCGAGGAACGTCCCGCCGAGGAAATTACCGGCCTGACCTTTTTTGGCCGGCCGGTCGCTCCGGTTGGGGCCAAAGTGGGCAACCCGGCTTTTGATGTGACCCCCTATAAATATGTCACCGGCATTGTCACCGAGCACAGTGTAGTCTACCCGCCCTACAGCATCAACTTGCGCCGGGTGGTGGAAGAAGAACAGGCGAAAGTGAGGCGATGAGGCGAAGATGGGTGAGGCGAGGAAATTAAATTGCCCTCGCCTCCTCGCGTCCTCGCTTCTTCGCCTCAACGTAGTTTATTTGATAAGGAGATATACCCTTGACCGTCGCCGTTACCGGCTCTATGGCCTTCGATTATATTATGTCCTTCCCCGGCAAATTTGCCGACCATATTTTGCCGGATCAGATCCAGATTCTATCGGTCAGCTTTTTGGTCGACTCGATGCGGCGGGAGCGCGGCGGTACGGCCGGTAATATTGCCTACAATCTGGCTTTGCTCAACCAGCCGGTTTTGTTAATGGCGACGGTCGGCCAGGATGCGCCGGAATACATTGCCGCGCTGCGCGAGCGCGGGGTTGACATCGGCGGGGTACTGCAACTGCCCACTGAGTTCACCGCCTCTTTTTTTGTCAGCACCGACCGCTCGAATAACCAGATTGCCAGCTTTTACACCGGGGCTATGGCCAAGGCCGGACAAATTAGTTTTGCCAACCAGGATTATACGGCGATAAAAGTAGCCATTATTTCCCCCAATGATCCTGCGGCTATGGTCAAATATGTTCAGGAATGTCAGGAGCTAGGCATTCCTTACATTTATGACCCCAGCCAGCAAATTCCCCGGCTTGATCGGGCGGATTTGATCAAAGGTATCGAGGGGGCCAAAATCTTGATTGTCAATGATTATGAATTTGAGATGATCAAGAAGCAGACCGGTCTGAGCAGCGCCGATATTCAACAGCGCGTCGAAACGGTCATTATTACGCGCGGCGAAAAAGGCTCACTCATTCGCACCACCGAAGCAGGCCGGGGCAGCAGCCTCTCTTTCCGAGAAATTCATATTCCCCCGGCCCAACCCAGCCGCCTGGCCGAACCCACCGGCGTGGGCGACGCTTTTCGGGCCGGTCTGATTACCGGCTTGATGCGCGGCTATCCCTGGGAAGTGTGCGGGCGGTTGGGTTCGATTGCCGCCATTTATGTGCTGGAACAGCACGGCACACAGCGCCACAGCTACACCCGCAAGCAGTTTGCCCAACGCTACCGCGAAGCCTTTGGCGACGCGCCGGAGTTGGAAGATTTTGTGAGTTATAAAAAATGATACGTGATGCGTGAAAAGGTAGCAAGGTAGCAAAGTTGCAGGGTCGCATACTTTCCCTGTCTACTGTCTACCGTCTACTATTTTCATAGGAGTTCTCACGAGCCTGGGGCACACGACCAAGAATGAAAATGGAGTGCAAGGCTTGCCTTGCGACATAGCATAGCAAGCTTTGCACTCCAGTAGTCTATTTTCGAAGGAGTCTCAATGAGCAAAAAAGAATTTGACGTAAAAGATTTGAACCTGGCCGAGCAAGGACGCTGGCGCATTGAATGGGCGTTGAAAGAAATGCCGGTGATTCGCTCGGTGATGGAGCGCTTTCAAAAAGAACGACCCCTGGAAGGGGTCAAGATGAGCGGCTGTCTGCACATCACCTCCGAAACGGCCAACCTGGCCCGCGCCTTGCAAGCTGCCGGGGCCGATTTGGTCCTCACCGCCAGCAATCCGCTCAGCACTCAAGATGATGTGGCGGCGGCGCTGGTCTCGGTGTTTGAAATCCCCGTGTTTGCCATCAAGGGCGAAGATAACGCCACCTACTACCAGCACCTCAACGCGGCGCTTGACCATCGGCCCAATTTGACCATGGACGATGGGGCTGATCTGGTGAGTATGCTGCACAAAGAGCGCACCGACCAAATCCCCGACATTGTCGGCAGCACCGAAGAGACCACCACCGGCATTATTCGCCTGCGGGCCATGGCGGCCAGTGGGGCGCTCAAATTTCCGGTCATGGCCGTCAACGATGCCGATACCAAGCATATGTTCGACAATCGCTACGGCACCGGCCAAAGCACTCTCGATGGGATTATCCGCGCCACCAATATCTTGATCGCCGGCAAAACCTTTGTAGTGGCCGGCTATGGCTGGTGCAGCCGGGGGATTGCCATGCGGGCGCGCGGGATGGGGGCCAACGTGATTGTGACTGAGATTGATCCGCTCAAGGCCCTGGAAGCGGTCATGGATGGCTTCCGGGTGATGCCGATGATCGAAGCCGCGCCCCAAGCTGATTTTATTTGCTCGGCGACCGGCGATAAGAACGTGATAGATAAGCACCACTTCGAGGTGATGAAAGACGGCTGCTGCGTCTCCAACTCTGGCCACTTTAACGTCGAAATCAATATCCCGGCCCTGGAAGAAATGGCTGTGGGTAAACGCAGCCCGCGCGCTTTTGTGGACGAGTACATCCTGCCCGATGGCCGTAATATCCGGCTGCTGGGCGAAGGCCGGCTGGTCAACCTGGCCGCGGCGGAAGGACATCCAGCGGCGGTGATGGATATGAGCTTTGCCAACCAGGCTCTGGCGGCGGTGTACGTTTTCCAAAACGGTAAAAATATGGAAAACAAAGTCTATCGTATTCCCGAAGAAATTGACCGGGAAATTGCCCGCTTCAAGCTGGAGTCCATGGGTATAAAAATTGACACCCTGACCGAAGAGCAGGAAGCCTATTTGAACAGTTGGGAAGAGGGCACGTAAGATAGAAGATAGTATCAGGAGATCCAAATTTCCGTAGGGTGGCATCCCTATGCCGCCCGCTAACGCATAGGGATGCGCCAGCTACAACCCAAAATTGGATCTCCTGAGTATGCTTGTGCCCAAACTTGTGTCGGTTTGGGCGCAAGATTTGGAAAAACACTTTTCGGCGGTCGGCGGCTTGCCCTGAGCTTGTCGAATGGGTCAATGGTCGGCGGTCGCATTTACACAGGAGTGTTCACGAACCTGGGGCACACCACCGATAATGAAAATCTGGAGTGCAAGGCTTGCCTTGCGATTTGGCAAACCAGGGTTTGCACTCCTATTTACGAAGGAGAACAACTTATATGAGTACAACCTTTATGACCTCGCCCCAACTGTTCTTCACCAGCGAGTCGGTGACGGAAGGGCATCCCGATAAGATTTGCGATCAGATAAGCGACGCGGTGCTGGACGCGATTTACAAAGATGACCCCTACGCTCGCGTGGCCTGCGAAACGGCTATCACCACCGGCCTGGTCTGCGTCATGGGCGAAATCACCACCAAAACCTACGTAGATATTGCCGAAATTGCCCGGCAGACCATCCGCGATATTGGCTACACCCGCGCTAAATATGGGTTTGATTATGAAACCTGCGGCGTTATCGTCAGCATCAAAGAGCAGTCGCCCGACATTGCCATGGGGGTAGACAAAGCCCTAGAAGCCAAAGAAGGCGAGTTGAAAGACGACCTGGACACCGGCGCGGGTGACCAGGGTATGATGATCGGTTTTGCCTGTAACGAAACCGAGGAGTTGATGCCGCTGAGCATCTCGCTGGCCCATCGCTTGTGTCGCCAGTTGTCTGCCGTGCGCAAAAACGGTACGATTGACTACCTTCGCCCCGACGGCAAAAGCCAGGTGACGGTGGAATACGCCTACGGCAAACCCAAGCGAGTAGACGCCATTGTTATCTCCACCCAGCACAGCCCCGACGCCACCCAGGAGCAAATCCGGGCCGACATCATCGAGGAAGTCATTCGCCCGATTGTGCCGCCGAATATGCTGGACGATCACACCAAAATTTTTGTCAACCCGACCGGCCGCTTTGTGACCGGCGGCCCGATGGGCGACGCCGGCCTGACCGGGCGTAAAATCATTGTGGACACTTACGGGGGGGTGGCCCGGCACGGCGGGGGTGCCTTCTCCGGCAAAGACCCGACGAAGGTAGACCGCTCGGCAGCTTATATGACCCGCTATATTGCCAAAAATATCATCGCCGCCGGCCTGGCCGAGCGGGTCGAGTTGCAGGTCAGTTACGCCATCGGGGTGGCCCACCCGCTCTCGCTCAACGTCGAAACCTTTGGCACCGGCAAAATCAGCGACGACAAAATTATTGCTTTGGTCAAAAAGCATTTTGACCTGCGCCCGGCGGCCATCATCAAAGATTTGGGGCTGCGCCGGCCCATCTACAAAGCAACTGCTGCCTACGGTCACTTTGGCCGCCACGACATTGACGCCCCCTGGGAAGCGATGGACAAAGCCGAAATTCTGCGCAGCGAAGCAGGGTTATAAGCATTAAGTTTGGCTGAGTTGTTTTCCATAAGCCCGACCCTGGTTTGGCAGATTGGCTGCCGATCAGCGCCGGGCTTTTTATTTTGCGCGCTCTTCCTCCTCAAAATTCTGTCGAAAGCGGGCAAGCCTCTCCCCTTGAAGGGGAAACCCTGTGGACCTGGCTGTGGCAAACCTTGAGCGACCTGTTCACCATAGACCTCGCCCAGGCCAACAGGGTTGAATTGGTCTCGCCCGGCCTGTTCGATTCGCCCATTAGCGGGCAAAGTCTTGGCCAGACCACCACCATCACCTACACCTACGACAGCCTGTCCCGGCTCAAAACGGCCGCCTACTCTTCCGGCCAGAGCTACCAATACAGCTACGACGCCGCCGGAAACCGGACGCAGCAAATTGCTAACGGCGTGACCACTAACTACGGCTACGATGCGGCCAACCGGCTGACCACTGTCAATGGTACAACCTACACTTGGGACAACAACGGCAACCTGTTGAATGACGGCGTCCGCACCTACGCCTATGACGCCGCCAACCGGCTCACCTCGGTGATCCAAGGCGCAACCACGCACCAATACAGCTACGATGGCCTGGGCAACCGGGTGGCGCAGACAATCAACGGCGTGACGACCCGCTATGCGCTGGATGTAGCGGATGGTTTGCCCGAAGTGATTGCGGCCACAACGAATGGCGTTACGAGCCAGTACCTGCAAGCAGGCGGGCAGTTTTTGGCCCAATCTGATTCAAGTATAGTTCTCCAGAAAAGTTTTCGCCACCGAAACAGGTAGCAAGTAACAGGGTAGCAAATTGCTGCTTTGCTACCCTGCTACCTTGATTGTTGGGAAAGAATTTTTCTGGACACCTATATTATGGAGCTACCCCTTACCGGATGGCTTGGGCAGTGTGCGCCAGATAGCCAATTCGTTTAGCAACCTTAAAATTTTTTGATCGCCTCTTGACAAATACCCGCCTTTTAAGCTATAATGTAAATTTGCAATTGGCGATTGCAAATCTATTCACAAGCGCCCCAGATCGAGGTAACGCCCTCCATTCAATCGCTATATTCGCTCTAAATTCTCCGCAACTAAGGTGGATCAGACTTTTGTTTCGACAACATCACGGCCGATGCCACGTCATAAAGTCTGAGTTCAACCGAGGTTGCTTTTTTGTATTAACCCAAATATCTATTTTAAGGAGATAATGATTTTATGTCGTATAACTCCGCCCGAAAAAGTTACGCTCGCATTCCTGATATTTTGGAATTGCCGAAACTGATCGAGGTCCAGCTTGAGTCTTTCAAAATGTTCCGTAAAGAAGGGTTGATGGAACTTTTTGAAGAGATTTCGCCGATTGTGAGCTTTAACAAAAATCTGGAGTTGCATTTTTTGGATTACCGCTTTGATGAACCTAAATATTCCGAAGCGGAATGTCGGGAACGAGACATCACTTTTGCCAGTTCATTGTGGGTTAAGGTCCGGTTGGTGAATAAGGAAACGGGTGAAATTCAGGAACAAGAAGTTTTTATGGGTGATTTTCCGCTCATGACCCAAAACGGTACGTTTGTCATCAATGGGGCCGAGCGGGTGGTAGTTTCACAGTTAATTCGCTCCCCTGGCGTTTATTTTACGGTTGAAGAAGACCGCGTTACCGGGCGCGAAATGTCTTTTGCCAAGCTCATTCCTAACCGGGGGGCCTGGCTGGAGTTTGAAACCTCCAAGCGTGACTTGATCTCGGTGAAGGTTGATCGCAAGCGCAAGCTGCCGGTCACGGTGCTGCTGCGGGCCATCCAAATTGTGGGTCTCGACGAAGAAACGCTCAAGGCAGCCATGAAAGACCCCACCCTCTGCACCCAAATGGGCCTGGGCACCGACGAACACCTGCTGAGCATGTTCGAGCAGTTTGATAATGAGTCGGAACACGCCTTTATTCCGGCCAGCATTGATAAAGACCCAACCAAGACCGTCAACGAAGCGCTGCTTGAGTTTTACAAAAAGCTGCGCCCCGGCGACCCGCCGACTATTGATAACGCCGTCAACTTCTTGCTGTCGCTGCTGTTCTCGTCGCGCCGGTACGATCTGGGCAAGGTGGGCCGGTATAAATTGAACCGCCGCCTGGGAATTGACATCCCCATCGAGCACCGCATCCTGACCAAAGAAGATTTGGTGCAGGTAGTCGGGCGCATGATTGACATCAACAACGGCAAAATCAAACCTGACGACATTGACCACCTGGGCAACCGCCGCGTCAAAACCGTGGGTGAGTTGATTCAAAACCAACTGCGGATTGGTTTGCTGCGGATGGAGCGAGTGGTCCGTGAGCGCATGTCTATCCGCGACCCTGAACAGGTGTCGCCGATGTCGCTCATCAATATCCGCCCGGTGGTGGCGGCTACTCGTGAGTTCTTTGGCGGCAGCCAGCTCTCGCAGTTTATGGATCAAACCAACCCACTGGCCGAGCTGACCCATAAGCGCACTTTGAGCGCCCTCGGCCCTGGTGGTCTCCGCCGTGAGCGAGCCGGCTTTGATGTGCGCGACGTGCATCACAGCCACTACGGCCGCATCTGCCCGATTGAAACGCCAGAAGGCCCCAACATCGGTTTGATTGGTCGCCTGGCCGCTTTTAGCCGGGTCAATGAGTATGGTTTTATTGAGACGCCTTACCGCAAGGTCATCAACAAAGTGGACCCGAACGATGTGGATACCTTAATCGGTAAAACCATCCGGGCCGATGTGAAGGACCCGAACACGGGTGAAGTGGTTGTACCTAGCGGGACGGTTATTGACGAAGACAGCGCCATTAAAATTGGTCAGCTCAAGCTGGAAGCGCCGGTGCTGATTAAACCCGTTGTGACCGAAGAGATCAGCTACCTCTCGGCGGATGAGGAAGATCGCTACATCATCGCCCAGGCCAATGCGGCCCTTGATGCTAACCGCCAATTTATCAACGACCGGGTTAGTGTGCGCCACAACCAGACCTTCTTGTTTGAAAACACCGAGAAAGTGGATTATATGGACGTGTCGCCCAAGCAGATTGTGGGCATCAGCGCGGCCTTAATCCCCTTCTTGGAACACGACGACGCCAACCGCGCTTTGATGGGGTCTAACATGCAGCGCCAGGCCGTGCCGCTCATCCGGCCCGAAGCGCCGGTGGTGGGTACGGGCATGGAGTTTCAGGCTGCGGTTGACTCCGGTCAGGTGGTGGTTGCCAAAGAGCGCGGTGAAGTGGTCAGCGTAACCGGCAAAACCATCGTTATCCGTGAGGAAGACGGCACTCAGCGGGAGTATGTGCTGCGCAAGTTCAATCGTTCTAACCAGTCTACCTGTATTGATCAGCGTCCGGTAGTTTACAAAGGCGATTGGGTCGAGCAAGGCGCAGTGCTGGCCGACTCCAGCTCGACCGATATTGGCGAGTTGGCGCTGGGGCAAAACGTCCTGTGCGCCTTTTTGAGTTGGGAAGGCGGCAACTATGAAGACGCCATCCTCATCAGCGAAGATCTGGTGCGGCAGGACAAGTTTACCTCCATTCACATTGAGAAGCACGAGATCGAAGCGCGGGATACCAAACTGGGGCCTGAAGAAATTACGCGTGATATTCCCAACGTGGGCGAGGACGCGCTGAAGGATTTGGACGAGACCGGTGTGATTCGCGTGGGCGCGGAAGTTGGACCGGGCGATATTCTGGTCGGCAAAATTACACCGAAAGGTGAAACCGAATTGACCCCCGAAGAAAAATTGCTGCGGGCTATCTTTGGCGAAAAGGCGCGCGAAGTGAAAGATTCCAGTCTGCGCCTGCCGCCGGGTGAAAAAGGCATCATCGTGGACGTGCGCGAATTTTCGCGTGAAGAGCACCGTGACCTGCCCACCGGCGTAGACCGCATGGTGCGGGTGATGGTGGCCCAACGCCGCAAAGTAACCGAAGGCGATAAGATGGCCGGGCGGCATGGCAACAAAGGCGTTATTTCCAAAGTAGTACCCATTCAGGATATGCCTTATCTGGAAGATGGTACACCCATTCAAATTATCTTGAATCCGTTGGGAGTGCCTGCCCGCATGAATATCGGACAAATTCTGGAAACCCATCTGGGCTGGGCAGCGCATCGCCTGGGCTTCCGGGCCGTGACCTCGGTGTTTGATGGGGCCGAAGAAGACGAAATTGCGGCCGAACTGGCCCGTGCCTGGCTGATGGATCATGTCTGGCAAGAAGTAACCACTAAAACCTGGGGATGGGTAGCGGAGCAGGGTATTGAGGAAGATGAGCTTGAGGACGAGGTTGAAGCGCGTGCCCTGTATCTGATTGATTGGCTGGGTGAACGAGGTTATGACGAGGAGCAACTGGCGTCCGATCAGATTTATGCTCGCCGGGCTGCGCTGCGTGAATGGCTGCGTGACAAGGGGCATGATCCTGATTTCTTGTTAGCCTTTGAAGGTCAGCGCCGCGCCAGAGAAATTGGGATTAGAGCCAGGGCAGCGGTACGCTTGATCTGTCTGCGGGAGTGGATGAAAGCCATGCAGCAGCGCCTGGAAAAAATTGCCGACAACCGCACCTCGCCAACCCTGGCCGAACTGGATGTGGATGCCTTGAAGGATGAAGAGGTAGACAAATATGCCCTGGCTGCGTCACGTGAGTTGCAGTTGCCGATGCCGACCACCGGCAAGATGACTCTCTATGATGGCAAAACAGGCCAACCGTTTGACCGGCCGGTGACCGTTGGCATTATCAATATGCTCAAGTTGGCGCACCTGGTTGAAGATAAAGTACATGCTCGCTCGACGGGGCCGTACAGCCTAGTCACGCAGCAGCCGCTTGGCGGTAAAGCCCAATTTGGCGGCCAGCGCTTCGGCGAGATGGAAGTGTGGGCTTTGGAAGCCTATGGCGCTGCCCATACCTTACAAGAAATGTTGACCGTCAAAAGTGACGACGTGGTGGGTCGAGTCAAGACTTATGAGGCCATTGTCAAAGGGGAACCCATTCAAGACCCCGGCCTGCCGGAAAGTTTCCGGGTGCTGGTCAAAGAGCTGCAATCGCTGGGGCTTTCGGTTGAGGTCATTTCCGAGGGTGATGAAAAGATGACTTTTGGCAAAGAGGAGCAAAAAGAGCGCCTGCCCAAATTGGGCCTGGGTCTGGGCATTCCTGGCGGAGCGCGATAAGGGTGCAAAAATAAAGTCGAAAACTTGACAACACTGTTTAACCGTGTTATAGTATTCTCTCTTGTGTGGGCTAACTGGTTAGAGAAAAGTATTGAGAAACTTTTCTCGGCTCACCAAATAGGCACAGCTTGATAAAATACGAGGCCACCGAAGGGGTTTTGTCGGTGGCCTCGTATACTGCCTAAGAATCTTAGAAAAAAAGAAGTTATTGTCGTAGTGATAGGAGATTATCCTTGCCAACGATTAATCAGCTAGTGCGCAAAGGTCGCAAAACAAAAAGATCAAAAACCAAGGCTCCGGCGTTGCGGTTTAACTTTAACGCCCTGAAAGGGCGCATGGAGCCAAATACCGGCTCGCCGCAAAAGCGAGGGGTTTGTACCCAAGTTCGCACGATGACGCCTAAAAAGCCAAACTCGGCGCTGCGGAAAATTGCTCGCGTGCGTTTGTCGAATGGAATTGAGGTAACGGCCTATATTCCCGGCGAGGGCCATAGCTTGCAGGAGCACTCGGTAGTGCTGGTGCGCGGTGGCCGTGTGAAAGACCTGCCTGGGGTGCGGTATCACATCGTTCGGGGGGCGTTAGACTCCACCGGCGTTGACCGCAAACGGCGCGCTCGTTCCAAATATGGAACCAAACGGCCTAAGGTGAAGAAGTAGAACCAACTTCCATGTCAAGCGGAGATAATAAATGGCGAGAAGAAATCGAGCTATCAAACGGGTGGTAGAACCCGATATTAAATACAATAGCCAGCTAGTGGCCAGCTTTATCAATAAACTTATGGTCAGCGGTAAGAAAACGGTAGCGGCCTCAATCTTTTATGATGCGCTGGACCTTGTGGCTGAGCGAGCCAAAAAACCAGGACTGGAAGTTTTTGAACAGGCTATTAAAAATGTGACCCCGCTGATCGAGGTTCGGCCGCGGCGCGTGGGTGGGGCGACTTATCAGGTTCCCCTGGAAGTGCGGCCTGATCGCCGCCAGAGTCTGGCCATCCGCTGGTTGGTGACTACGGCGCGGACTCGTTCCGGCAAATCTATGGCCGAAAAATTGGCCGCCGAGTTGTTGGACGCGTCGAATAATCAAGGCGCTACGGTCAAGAAAAGGGAAGATACCCATAAAATGGCCGAAGCCAACCGGGCTTTTGCGCATTACCGCTGGTAGATTTGAACGTTTGAAATCGGCAGTATTTGCTGCCTAAAAATATAAGTAATTGTAGTAGATTGAGTGAAGTCCAAAACTCTTGCTCATCCGTACTCCAAGAGTTTTGGACTTTTGATGTGTGAAAAGTGAAGTGTCATGTCCCAAGTATCACGTGTCAGGTTAAAAGAACTTGACACCTGACACTTTAACACTTGACACTCTTTTTGAAAGAGAGAAGTAATCCATGGCACGCCAAACGCCTTTAGAGCGTACCCGAAACATTGGTATTATTGCCCATATTGACGCGGGGAAAACAACCGTAACGGAGCGGATTCTGTTTTATACCCGCAAAATTCATCGCATTGGTGAAGTGCATGACGGCGCGGCAACAATGGACTGGATGGATCAAGAACAGGAGCGCGGCATCACTATCACCTCTGCGGCGACGACCTGTTTTTGGAATAACCATCAAATCAATATTATTGACACCCCCGGCCATATTGATTTTACGGCTGAAGTACAGCGCTCTTTGCGGGTGCTGGACGGCGGCGTGGTTGTGTTTGATGCCGTCGCCGGGGTGGAGCCGCAATCTGAAACGGTGTGGCGGCAAGCCGACCGCTTCGGCGTGCCCCGTATCTGTTTTGTCAACAAAATGGATCGCACCGGCGCTGATTTTCGGCGCACAGTCAATATGATTGTTGACCGGCTGGGCGCTAACCCGGTGCCGATTCAGATGCCCATTGGCGCTGAAGATAAATTCAGGGGCGTGATTGATCTAATTCGGATGGAAGCCGTTTATTACCTGGACGATTTGGGTACCAAATCCGAAGCCAGCCCTATCCCTGCTGATTTGCTCGAAGAAGCCCAGGCCCTCCACGAAAAACTGGTCGAGAAAGTGGCTGAGTCAGACGATACGCTGACCGAAAAGTTCCTCGAAGGTGAAGAAATTACCCCGGAAGAATTGATTCACGCCTTGCGGGTTGCCACGATCTCCGGAGATATTGTTCCGGTATTGTGTGGTTCGGCCCTGAAAAACAAAGGGGTCCAACGACTGCTTGATGCGGTGGTGAATTATTTACCCTCACCTAAAGATGTACCTCCTAAGATCGGTCTCAATCCCCATAATGAACAAGAAATTACCGTTTTTGCCGATGAGAACGATCCGTTTGTCGCCCTCGCCTTTAAGATCGTAACGGACCCCTTTGTAGGTCGTTTAACCTATATCCGGGTCTATTCCGGCGCGGCCGAAGCGGGCGAAAATGTGCAAAATACGTCACGCGGTAAAAAAGAGCGGTTGGGCCGGCTGTTGCAAATGCATGCCAACCATCGTGAAGAAATCAAAGAAATTTATGCGGGCGATATTGCCGCCGTCGTTGGGTTGAAAAACACCTTCACCGGCGAAACGTTGTCCGACCCCTCGCGGCCGATCGTGATGGAGTCGATTAAATTCCCCGAGCCGGTTATTAACTTGGCTATTGAGCCTAAAACCAAAGCCGATGAGGATAAATTATCTATTGCTTTGCAAAAACTGGCCGAAGAAGACCCCACGTTCCAGGTAAGAACTGACGAGAATACCGGCCAAACCCAAATTTCCGGCATGGGCGAACTTCACCTGGAAGTGCTGGTGGAGCGCATGCGCCGTGAGTTTAAGGTTGAGGCGAATGTGGGCCGGCCTCAAGTGGCCTATCGGGAAACCATTACCCGTCCGGCCAAAGCGCAGGGTCGTTTTGTGCGACAAAGCGGGGGTCGGGGCCAGTTTGGCGATGTTCATCTGGAAGTCGAACCGCTGGAAAAAGGCAAAGGCTTTGAATTTGAGAGCAGAATTGTCGGCGGCGCTATTCCCAAGGAATATATCCCGGCAGTAGAGCAGGGCATCAGAGAATCGCTGTCTACCGGGGTGGTGGCCGGCTACCCGGTGGTTGATGTGAAAGCTATCCTGGTGGATGGTTCTTACCACGAAGTTGACTCTTCGGAAATGGCCTTCAAAATTGCCGCCTCGATGGGCTTTAAGGAAGCAATGCAAAAAGGCGCGCCGGTGTTGTTAGAGCCGATTATGAAGGTCGAAGTGACTACTCCGGAAGAGTTCACCGGCGATGTGATGGGCAATCTGTCCTCGCGGCGGGGAGCTATTGAAGGCATGACACCTCGCGGGGGTGGGGTAACCTCTATCACCGCGCTGGTGCCCTTGTCTGAAATGTTTGGATATGCCACTGACCTGCGTTCAAGCACACAAGGGCGGGCGACCTTCACCATGGAATTTAACCATTACGCCGAAGTGTCGCAAAGTTTGAAAGAAAAGATTGTGGCCGGCTCAAAAACGTAGTTTAAGCGGAGCCAAAACGTAGTTAAAACGCATTGTAACCGGTGGAAAGATTTGCCAAAGCAACATATTTTAATATAATTAACAGGTTTGTCTCAGACATCAAGAATCTGAAAGCTTAGAGAAAACCCGTTCCATTTCGTAGAGACAAATTTGTTAAATATTTCAACGGCATTACGAAGGAGACTAAAAGAGTATGGCGAAAGCAGCATTTGTGCGAGATAAACCGCATATCAACGTGGGGACGATTGGACACGTAGATCACGGCAAAACAACCTTGACGGCGGCGATAACCAAAACGCTGAGTTTGAAAGGGTGGGCCAACTTTCGGGCCTTTGACAGCATTGACAACGCGCCGGAAGAAAAAGCGCGGGGGATCACCATAGCCATTGCCCACGTCGAATACCAGACCGAGAAACGGCACTACGCCCACGTCGACTGCCCTGGACACGCCGACTACATCAAGAATATGATCACCGGGGCGGCGCAGATGGACGGCGCGATCCTGGTGGTGTCGGCTCCGGATGGGCCGATGCCACAGACGCGGGAACACATTTTGTTAGCTCGGCAGGTGGAAGTGCCGGCGATGGTGGTGTTTCTGAACAAAGTGGATATGATGGATGATGAAGAGTTGTTGGAATTGGTGGAGTTGGAGTTGAGGGAGCTATTGAGTAGCTACAACTTTCCCGGGGATGAGATACCGATCATTCGGGGGAGTGGGTTAAAAGCGTTGGAGAGCAGCAGCACTGATCCGAACCATCCAGACTATGCTCCGATTTGGGAGTTGATGAACGCGGTAGACAACTACATTCCGACGCCGGAGCGGCAGATAGACAAACCGTTCCTGATGCCGGTGGAAGACGTGTTCAGCATCAAAGGGCGGGGGACGGTAGCGACGGGCCGGGTCGAGCGGGGCAAGATCAAGGTCAACGACGAAGTGGAGATCGTGGGCTTGAAAGAGACGCGGAAGGTGGTCTGCACAGGGGTAGAGATGTTCCGCAAGTTGTTGGACGAAGGGATAGCCGGGGACAACATTGGGGTATTGCTGCGGGGGGTGGACCGGGATGACATCGAGCGAGGGCAGGTGTTGGCCAAGCCCAAGAGCATCACGCCGCACACGGAGTTTGAAGCGGCGGTGTACATCTTGAAGAAAGAAGAAGGGGGTCGGCACACGCCGTTTTTCAACGGGTATCGGCCGCAGTTCTACATACGGACGATGGATGTGACGGGGTCGGTGGAGTTGCCGGAGGGAGTAGAGATGGTGATGCCGGGAGACAACATCACCTTAAAGGTGAAGTTGATCGTGCCGGTGGCCTTGGAGGATGGGTCGAAGTTCGCCATTCGTGAAGGTGGGCGGACGGTTGGCGCTGGCGTCATCACCAAGATTATTGCCTAATCCTTTTTCGAGCGGTTTGAAGTAACACGACTCGTAATTGACTGGCTTTTGTAGAAAGGAGTCAGAGGGTCGAGAGACGAGCAACACCTCTCTACCCTCTTTTTGTGAATTATGGCTAAAAAAGCAGTACGTATGGTAATGACTTTGGCTTGTACGGAATGTGGTGAGCGTAACTATACTTCTGAAAAAAATCGCCGCAACGATCCGAACCGGCTTGAGTTTAAGAAATATTGCCCGCGCTGCCGGTGTCACCGGCAACATCGCGAAACCAAATAATGCTGACCGCCGACCCCCTCTCTGTCCTCTCCTTCAAAGGGGGAGGGTTGGGGGGTGCAGTCGGTGGTTCATCCTTAAAGACTGAGAGGAGCGCGCACAACTATGGCAAAATCCAAATCCAGCGCAGCAGTAGTTACCCCCAAAGAGGATAACGCCGTTGTTAAATACTTCAAGGAAACGCGCGCCGAATTACGTAAAGTTGTTTGGCCCACCCGTGACGAAACCAAAAATTTGACCATCATTGTGGTCAGCGTCACGGTGGCTATGGCTGTATTCTTGGGGTTGTTGGATTATATTTTTCAGATGGTCACAGCCGGGGTTATTGCCGGTGAGTACCTGTGGATCGGACTGGCTGTGGTTCTTTTAGCGGCTGGAGCAGCGGCATTTTATGTTAATAGTCAGCAGGAGTAATGTGATTTTTGCTGGCGGCGTATTAGGTTTAGAAGAGTAAGTTTATGGCCAAGAAGAAAAAATCGGCAGGTAATTTACCCAATACTGCTGAGATGGTAAAAGAAGAAGTTTCGATCGAAGCAGTGTCGGCTGAAGGATCAGAACTGCCACCCGGTGAAGGTGTCGAAGAAAAACCCAGACCGGAAGGGACGGAGTGGTTTGTTATTCACAGTTATTCCGGGTATGAGAATAAAGTGCAGAAAAATCTCCTGCATCGGATTGAATCCATGGAGATGCAGGATAAGATTTTTCAGGTAGTCGTACCCACCGAAGAAGAAGTAGAATTGAGGGATGGGCACCGCCGTACCATTGAGCGCCGGGTTTTTCCAGGTTACATCCTGGTTGAGATGGTCATGGACGAAGACTCCTGGTATGTGGTTAGAAACACCCCAGGAGTGACCGGGTTTGTTGGTTTTGGCAACAAACCCACGCCGCTGCGTCCGGATGAAGTTGATAAAATTCTAAAACGGATGGATGCCGAAGCGCCCAAGATTAAAGTTAGCTTTAAGGTGGGCCAAAAAGTACGCATTGTCGAAGGCCCATTTGAAGATTTTATGGGTACGGTTGACGAAATTGATCTTGATCGGGCCAGGGTAAAAGTTCTGGTAAGTTTCTTTGGTCGTGAAACGCCGATCGAACTTGATTTTTTACAGGTAGAACGCGTTTAGCGTCAACCTTACAAAGTATGCCCTTGAGGTATTAAAAGGATTAAACATGGCGAAAAAAGTAAAAGCTGTGGTAAAACTGCAAATCCCGGCCGGTAAAGCTAATCCGGCCCCCCCGGTTGGTACGGCGTTAGGTCCGCATCAGATCAATATTATGGCTTTCTGCAAGGAATACAATGCCCGCACCCAAAGTATGATGGGTTCGATTATTCCGGCTGAAATTACCATTTATACGGACCAGACTTTTTCATTTGTGACCAAAACTCCGCCGGTCAGCGACCTGTTGAAGAAAGCAGCCAGCGTTCCCAAAGGTTCTGGCGTGCCCAACCGGAATAAAGTTGGAAAACTCACCCGCGCCCAGGTTCGAGAAATTGCGGAAACAAAAATGCAAGACCTTAATGCGGTGGATATTGAAGGCGCCATCAAGCAGGTTGAAGGCTCGGCCCGCAGCATGGGGATTGCGATTGAAGGTTAATTGCCCCGGTCTGGCAGGCAAATAGCTTGCTTTACCAGTGGGAGGATTTGCTCCAATTGAGCGGATCCGTTTTTACCACTCAGGAGGAATGTATGCCCAAACGAGGCAAAAAGTATCAAGAAGCAGCAAAGTTAGTTGACCCAAATCAATATTACGCTCCAGCCGAAGCGGTAGATTTGGTCAAGAAATCATCTTACACCAAATTCAATGCTACGGTTGAGGCGCACCTACGCATGGGCCTGGATCCCCGCAAAGCCGACCAGCTTATCCGCAGTACCGTTCAACTGCCGCACGGTACTGGCCGAGAGGTGCGGGTGCTGGTTTTTGCCGAGGGTGAAGGTCAGCAAGCCGCCCTGGATGCCGGTGCGGATTACGCCGGCAGTGATGACCTGGTTCAAAAAATTCAAGGCGGCTGGTTTGATTTTGATGTAGCCGTAGCCACGCCGGGGATGATGGGTAAAGTTGGGCGGTTGGGTAAAGTGTTGGGTCCTCGTGGCTTGATGCCCAGCCCCAAAGCCGGCACGGTTGTGCCCGACGCTGACGTGGGTCGCGTGGTTAAAGAATTGAAAGCCGGCCGATTGGAATTTCGCCTGGATCGGACGGCCAACATCCATTTGCCCATTGGCAAGGTATCATTTACCCAGGAGCAGTTGGTAGATAACTTTGCCGCCTTGATGGAAGCGGTACAGCAAGTCAAACCGGCGGCAGCCAAGGGTGTTTATATCAAAAAGATAAGCTTGAATGCAACGATGGGGCCTGGAGTCAAAGTAGATGCGGCTCAGGCGACCCAGTTAAAAACTCAGTAGTTCAGTTCTCCTACCCTCTCGTTCCCAAACTTACGCGAAGCGTGGGAACGAGAGGGTAGAAAAATTAAATAAATTTATTTCTCTTATTGTTGCCAGAGACAGCAGGCGCACCGTAGACCTCTACAGTGCTTAATGTATGCCCTAAAAAGCATCGCCCGCCGAGGTAAAGACTCAGAGAATCAAGAAAAGGTCAGTTATACTCTTTTTTGAGTACATCTGAAACAACTTGTATTTTTACGTCTTTGCTCAGGTTGGGCAAAGACGTTTTTATTTGTCGAAATTTTACTAAAGAAGGGAGGTGACAAATTTGGCTATATCACGCGAGAAAAAGGAAGAACTGCTTAAAGGGTATCTGCAAGAGCTTAACCTCAGCGAGGCTGTGATCATTACCGGCTATCGGGGCTTAAAAGTGTCTCAGGTGGAACAACTTCGCAAAAAAGTTCGGGAAGCGGAAGGGAGTTTTGCAATTGTCAAAAATACCCTGGCCGAGCGTGCCCTGAAAGAGGCCGGTATTGCTGTTGACGCAGACATGTTGACCGGCCCCATAGGTATTGGCTTTTGCCATAGTAATGTCGGCGGCGTGGCTAAAGCGATTACTGATTTTGCCAAGCAAAATGAGCTTTTGACCATCAGAGGTGGGATGCTGGGCAACCGGGTTATTGATGAGGCCGGAGTGAAAAACCTGGCTAACCTGCCCTCGTTGGATGTGCTGCGCGCCCAGCTTTTAGGGCTGATCAATGCGCCGGCAAGTCAATTGGCCGGAGTGGTGGCCGGCGGCGTACGCCAACTGGTCAATGTATTCAATGCTTACGCCGAAAAAGAAGCCGAAGCGTAACAACACTACTAGAATTACTAACCCATCTATATGAAAGGTAGCAAGGTAGCAATGTAGCAGGGAGGCAAAGTCAAAGGCCCTCTGTGGGTAAATTCCCTGTTTACGCCCTTCGGCGCACCCGAAGGGGTGCTGTCTACCGTCTACCGTCTACTATTTTAAGAGGAGATTATCAAATGGCAGATTTACAAAAAATTGCCGATGAACTGAGCCAGCTAACCGTTTTGGAAGCGGCTGAGTTAACCAAAATTCTGGAAGAAAAATGGGGCGTCAGCGCGGCAGCCCCCGCCGCAGTTATGGCAGTTGGCCCGGCGACCGGTGCGGCAGCCGCGGCTCCTGAAGAAGTCGAAGAGAAGACCGAGTTTGATGTCACCCTGAAAGAAGTCGGCGACAAGAAAATTCAGGTCATCAAGGCTGTCCGCGCCATCCGCGCTGATTTGGGCCTCAAAGAAGCCAAGGATTTGGTGGACGGCGCTCCGGCCAAAGTGTTGGAAGGCGCCACCAAAGAAATGGCCGAGGATGCCAAAGCCAAGCTTGAGGCCGAAGGCGCCAAGGTTGAAATCAGCTAAGCTGATTTAGCTGCTCAGACAAAAAGAAAGAGCCGTAGTTATTACGGCTCTTTTTATTTATTTGAAGGGGGCTATTCCAAAGGAGAAAGTTTTTCGATCACCTGAGCATATTCATCGGCCAAAGTTTCGGCCTCTCCCTGCGAAGCTGCTTCAACAATCACCCGGAAATAAGGTTGATCAGGATCAGGCACAATCAACACCCATTTATCGGCGGCCAGGTTAATCTTTGCCCCGTTAATGATCTGGTTTTTATAACTTTCAAACTTCTCATTAATCAGGCGCATAACGCGAGCCTTGGCCTCCCAGACACAAGAAACCTTCCGTTCGGCCATGTGGTAGGGCGGCAGTTTAGAAACAATGTCGCCCAGCGAGACTCGTTGAGTGGCTAGAAACTCAAGAATTTTGGCTAGGGCCATCATACCATCAACCGCGCAATGGAAATCGGGAAAGATGAAATTGCCTTTGCCATCACCGCCCATAATCACTTTTTCGGAGCAGGTGGCTTTGATGAGAGCATCCAGGTCAGTTTCAGTGCGGATAACCCGCCCGTTGTGCCGGGCGGCAATATATTCAAAAAGATTGGGCAGGTCAATGGGAATGGCTACCGTGCTGCCAGGAGCATCGCGCAGGGCCAGTTCCATCATGGCGGCGCATGCAGTGGTTCCGGCCAAAAGGTAGCCCCGGTCATCCACTAGAAAGATACGCTCGCCACCGGGATTTAAGCGCGCACCCAGTTGCGTGCCCAGAGCCGTCGTAATAATCTGCATTTGCTTGAGAGCCCTTTGAAATTGGGTAGGGTTGAGCGAAAAATTGGTCCGTTCAATATTGGCATTGAGCGAAACAACATTACAATTCAATTTGTCAAGAATAGTTGGCAAGGTACTGGCCACGGCGCCATCGGCAAAATCAACCACCAGGTCAAAAGCGGCATCCTGAATAGCTTTGGTGTTGAGATGTTTCAGAAAATCTTCAATGTAGCGCTCTTTGACCTGTTGGGCGTACTCGATGCTGCCGATATCGTCCAGATAAACCCGCCGGAAATCCTCGCGAAAGAAAACCCGTTCGACATCACGCTCTTTATTTTTGTTGAGATTCAAGCCCTGGCCGTCCATAAAGTGGATGTCAACCACCCGCTCGTCAAAGGGCGATAACCGCACGTGGACTCCGCCCTCGGCCCCACAGATTTTGGTGTAATAGCGGGCCACCGGCAATGGCTGTGACCCCAAATCCCACACATTGACCCCCGCCGAGGGCAGACCCGAAATGATGGCCCGCTTAATCATGCGAGGGCTGCGGTGCATATCACGATTGATGGTCACAATAGAACCTTTGGATAGGGTCGCCCCAAACGCCGCCCCCAACTTGGCGCTAAACTCCGGGGTGAGGTCAATATTGACCACTCCGGTGACGCCGTGCCGCCCAAATAAAACCCGCCGCCCCTGCGACCCCCAGATAATGCTGCTGTTGACGGTTGCCCCCGGCTCAACCTCTTTACCGGGCCAGATTTTCACACCCGGATGGATTACCGCGCTTTCGCCGACAATGGTGCCATCGCCGATAACCGTGCCCTCAAAAACGGTTGCGTTGGCTTTGAGGCTACACTGGCGCAAAATAACCGCCCCGCTGATTTGGGCGCGTTCGCCAATATAACAGTTGCGCCACAGAATCGAGCGGTCTATCTGGGCTTCGTTATCTACTACAGTGTAATCACGGATGACGGTCGGGCCATAAATAACCGCCCCGCTTTTTATCTGCACCGCATGGCCCAGATAAATGGGGCCTTCCAGCCGGGCGCTCGGCGCAATTTCGACATCCTGGCCGGCCCAAATACCGTCGCCCAGGTAACGTCCCAAATCCAGCCCGTCAACCCGCCCTTCCAGAGCGTCGGCGTTGGCGCGCATGTACTCAGGAATGTTGCCGACATCGCACCAATAGCCTTCGCCCACGTAGCCGTAGAGTGGATAGCCTTGCTCATGCAGCATGGGGAATAAATCGTTGGCAAAATCAAAGCCAGTGTTTGGCTCAAAAAAGTCTAAAACCTCGGGCTCCAGTACATAAATGCCGGTATTGATGTAATCAGACATCACTGACCCCCGGCTGGGCTTTTCTTGAAAGCGCACAATTTGCCCATCATTGGCCAGGGTAATCACGCCATAGTCCATGGGGTTGGGCAGATTGTATAAGGCCAGGGTAGCCAGCGTTCCTTTGCTTTTGTGATAGGCCACCAACTTGTCCAAATTAAAGTTGGTTAAGGCGTCGCCGCTGATAACCAAAAAGGTCTCATCCAAAAATTCCTGGGCATTTTTAACACTCCCGGCTGTGCCCAACGGCGTCTCTTCCACCGAGTAATGAATTTGCATGCCCAGGCTTGAGCCATCGCCAAAGAAATCCTGGATCATATCGGCCAGGTATTGTACGGTTATAATAACTTCGGTGATGTTGTAACGTTTAAGCAGGTCAAGAATATGGCTCATGGCCGGCTTGTTAACAATGGGTACCATTGGTTTGGGACGCTCAATTGTAAGGGGGCGCAGCCTTGATCCCGACCCGCCGGCCATGACCACTGCTCTCATATTCCTCTCCTAAAAATGGCTCAATTATGACGGCCCACATGTGTATCATACCATAAAGTAGAACAACCGTAAACCATCTAGTCTCGCTCAAGCTTAAAAGCCGGGTTTTGATACCGGCAACCCTGCAAAAACTGCCAGCGTTTGGTTTGCGTAGGGTTAGCAGAAGGTTGGCATTGCAAACACGTCAAGTTAAATCGAGGAGGTGGGGTTATAATGATGCTGTCAATTAAAAGAATTGACACTCTCTTCTCCTCCTTTTGAAAAAGCCGGGTATGAGCAGCCCGGCTTTTTCGATTCCTCCGTCATTTGACGAAACCCCCACCCTTGTCTATACTACAGCCTCCCCGCGTTGTAACTCACCAAAGGTGGTGACCGATGACTGTATCCCGCGATAATTCAAAAATGGTCTACGAGGGCATCAAAGCCGCCGGAATTCGTTACCTGTCGGCTATGCCCGAAACGTGGCTGGTTTACCTGCTGCAATTGGCCGAAAACGACCCGGAGATGACCTTGGTCGAGGTAGCCAAGGAAGAGGAGGCTATCGGCATTGCCGCCGGCGCTTACTTTGCCGGCACGCCCAACGCCTTACTGATGCAAAACCACGGCTTTTTGGCCAGCATCAACGGCATAGTCTCGCTGGCCCTGCTCTATCGTATTCCCCTGCTCATGCTAATTGCCCATCGCGGCCACATCGGCGAGCCGTACCCCTGGCACACCCAGGGCGGCATCCTGACCGAGCCGGTGCTACGTGGCCTTGGCCTGCCCTTCGATTATGTACGCGACCCGCACAAAGCCGCCAAACAAATCCGCGAAGCCCAAACCTTTGCCCTCAGTTCGCTCTCGCCGGTGGCCCTGCTCCTCACCCGTGAGCTGATGGAGGATTAGCCATGAAACGCGCCGATTGTATCAAAGCCCTCTATCCAGAACTGCATGACCGCCTGGTGGTCACTATTATGGGCGCGTGCGCTCAAGAATTGTACGACTTGGGCCACTGCGATAACTTTTTTTACCTGGAGCATGCCATGGGTCTGGCCTCGTCCATTGGCCTGGGCCTGGCCATGAACCTGCCCCACGAAAAAGTGGTGGTGCTCGATGGCGACGGCTCGGTGCTGATGAATTTAGGCGGCCTGGCTACCCTGGCCCGCTACCGCCCACCCAACCTGACCCATATTATTTTTGATAACGGCAGCCTTCTCTCTACTGGCGGCTTTGCCTCCCACACCACCGCCGGTATCACCGACCTGGCCGCCATCGCTCGCGGCGCAGGCTGCCCCAAAGTGTCGCTGGTCACAGAACTCTATCAATTTCTCGAAGCCGCCGCCGACGCCTTTGAAGGCGACGAAATGGCAACCATTGTGGCTAAGGTAGAAGCCGTTGGCCCTGACCACTACGGCATGGACCTCAAACTGCCCGAAAACGCTTTTATCTTTGAACGTTACATCAAACAGCGCAAGCAGGCCAGGTTACAAGTAGCAGGTAACAAGTAGCAAGGTCGCAAAGTAGCAAGGTTTCAGGGTAACAGATTTGCTGCTTTGCTACTTGTTACTTTGCTACCCCGTTACTTTGCTACCCTGCCCAATAACAAAACAAGGAGATACCATGTCATCTATCACCAACTTACTGGCCGATTTAGCCGCAGGCAAAATTAAAGTGGTGGACTTGACCCAACCCCTCGGGCCTGCCACTCCCGTGATTGACCTGCCGCCGATGTTTGCCCCCTCGCCAGGGCTGACCATCAGCGAGATTTCCCGCTATGACGACAAAGGCCCGGCCCATGCTTGACAAGTTAAGGAAAGGAGAGATTTGTCAAATCGAGAAAATAACGTAAGTTAAAGGGATGGCCAAACGAA
>JAKLJP010000003.1 GCA_023151115.1 Anaerolineae bacterium | reverse complement strand
GATCCGGCTAATCAAGATTTAGCTGTGGTCAAACCCTTACGTAAACCGATTTCTCGACTTGATTTATCTCCTTTCCCGATTTGACTTTTTACTTGAACCCTTAACTTGTCACAGATGTTTTCATCATTGATACGTGTAAGGTGAGTTGCGCGGGGTCATCTAGAGATTGAGATTAGAGATTAAATAATCTCCAATCTCTAATCTCCGCTCTCCAAAACTGAAAACTTATTTGTGGACAATCACTAAGTTCTGTTTCAGCCGAGGCAAGCCTGACCCGGAGTGCGGCGGAAGCTATCCAACGGAACCAATCTTATGTTGACCAGTTTAATCTTACAACTTCAAGCCCCGGCTGAAACCAATCTGCCGGCCAACTTGGGCCGGGCCGGCCAGTCCTTGCTCCTGCGCCTCATCGCAGCGCGAGAGGCGACCCTGGCCCAGGAACTGCACCAGGCGGAAAAAGCCAGGCCGTACACCGTCTCCAATTTGGTGCTGGGCAAACGGGCCGGCGGCAGTTTGCATGTGCAGGGCGGCCAAAGCGGCTGGCTTCGTTTCACCGGGTTAACCGAAGCCGTTAGCCATCATCTGATCAGGCTGGCCGAGCAGCCGCCGGAATCGGTGGAATTGGACGGTTATCAGTTTCGGGTCAGCGGGGCAACCCTCGATCCGGCGGTTCATCCCTGGGCCGGGCAAATCGCCTACCAGGAGCTGGCCGCGCCTTATTTATTGGACGGCCGCGCCTCGCCTGGTTCGACCCTGCGGCTGGAGTTCGCCTCGCCAACTACTTTTCGCAGCCAGGGCCGCTTTCTGCCCCTGCCGCAGCCGGAACTGGTCTTTGGCAGCCTGTTGGATCGCTGGCAGACCTTTGCCCCGATCGCCCTGCACCCGGATACGCGCCGTTTCGCCGCCGCCGCCGTAGCCTTGAGCCGCTACGAGCTGCGCACACGGGGCATGCCGTATGTGAAGAGCGGGGGTGCGGGGGGGCGGGGGAGCAGGGATGAAACGGCTGGGCCTTACCCAACCCTTATTGGTTTTACCGGGCGGGCCAGTTTTGCTGTGCTGAACCGGGATCGCTACTGGCTGAATGTGCTGCATCTTCTGGCGGCTTTTGCCTTTTACAGCGGGGTGGGTTATCAAACGGCGGCAGGCTTGGGCCAGGTGCGGCAAATTTAAACTCCTGTGAAAATAGTAGTCAGTAATCAGTAGTCAGAAAGTAAGTTTCATTGTCGGTGTTGTCCCAGTGAGACTGGCTGACTCCTTCGTAAATAGCCCTTTTCGTTTGGCCGGAAGCAGCGCCACAAGTAATGATGCCCGCACCACTTTTAACCACAAAACTCTATATCCCGCCAATCCGGGCACAGCTTGTGCCCCGGCCCCGCCTGATTGAACGATTGAATGAAGGGTTGACCAGCACACCTGGCGTAACTCTCATCTCCGCGCCCGCCGGGTATGGCAAAACGACTTTGGTGAGCGAATGGCTCCACCAAGTGAAGGATGAAGGCGGAAGGCGGAAGGATGAAAATTATCTTCCGCCTTTATCCTTCCGCCTTCATCCTTTGAAAGTTGCCTGGCTCTCCCTGGAAGCCGCCGACAATGACCTGACCCGCTTTTTAAGTTATCTAATTGCTGCGTTCCAACAAATCAATCCCGCTGTTGGCCAGGCCAGCCAACAGCTGCTGCAAGCGGGTGGACCTCACTCCGTGAATCCAGAGGCCATTATTTCTGGGCTGATTAATGATCTTGCCGGTGGTGAGGTTCGGCAGGTTTTGGTGCTGGACGACTACCACGTCATCGAAACCAAAGCTATCCACGAGGCGATCACTTTTCTGCTGGAACACCTGCCCCCGCCATTACACCTGTTGTTGGTCAGTCGAACTGTTCCGCCGTTGCCCCTTTCGCGCTGGCGGGTTCGCCGCCAGGTGACTGAAATCCACACATCCGATTTACGGTTCACCCTCAGCGAAAGCATCGAGTTTCTCAACACGGTCATGGGTCTGGAGCTGGCGGAAGATGACATCGCCGCCCTCGAAGCTCGCACCGAAGGCTGGATTGCCGGTCTGCAACTGGCCGCCTTGTCGCTGCAAGAGCAGGCGGACCGGTCGGGCTTTATCAAAGCCTTCAGTGGGGATGATCGTTACGTGCTTGATTACCTGCTGGACGAAGTATTTAGCCAACAGCCCCCAGCCCTCCAAACCTTTTTGTTGCGAACTTCCATTTTAGACCGCCTCTGCGGCCCCTTGTGTGATGTGGTGCTGGGAAAGGATGAAGGCGGAGGGATGAAGGATGAGAAAAACAGTATCTTCATCCTTCATCCTTCATCCTTCACCCTTGAGCAGTTGGAGCAGGCCAACCTTTTTATCGTCCCGCTCGATACCCGACGCCACTGGTATCGCTACCATCCTCTGCTGCTCGATTTGCTGCGCCATCGTCTCCAGCAGACGGTTCCGGCCGGCTCCGGGGAAATAGCGGCCTTGCACTGCCGCGCCGCCGATTGGTACAGCCAGCAGGGCATAACCACCGAGGCCCTAACCCATCTCTTTGCCGCCAAAGCGTTTCCCCAGGCCGCCAATCTGGTGGAGCAGGTCGGGGCGACCACGCTGTGGGAAAGGGGTGAAATGGCCACGCTCCTGCATTGGCTGACCCAACTGCCGCCGGAACTGGTCCACGCCCGGCCCAAACTATGCCTTTATTATGCCGAAACCCTGTACCTGACCGGGCAACTGAGCGCTATCGAGCCTTTTTTGTGTTCGGTTGAACGTTATTTACAGCAGGCAGGCGCAGACCAGACCGAAGTAAAAAATATACAAGGTGAAGTTATGGCGATTCGGGCACTGGTGGCCGGGGCCCAGGGGCAGCCAGCGCAGATGACTGGAGCCATTGCGTTGACCCATCAAGCCCTGGCTCTCCTGGCCCCCGGTGAACTACGACTGCGCGGCTTGTTGACCATCGGCCTGGCCGAAGCCTATTATCTGAACGGGCGGGTGCTGGAAGCCGCCGATAATTACCAGCAAGCGATTGAGCTGGGTCAGGCTGGTCAAAATTCTTTTTTGGTCGTCGCCGGGCTGACCCGTCTCGCGGAAGTCCGCCTTATCCAGGGGCAGTTGCGCCAGGCAGCCGAACTGTGCCGGCAGATGCAGCAATTAACTTTACCCAGCGTGCATGTCGCCGGCAATTGGGTCTGGAGCCAACTGCTGCGGGAGTGGAATCAACTCGAGGCGGCCAAAGAACAGGCTCAGCAGTGCCTCAACCATGGCCGGTTCGAAGGAAACCTGCGTCTCATTGTCCAGGCTAATATTACCCTGGCTCACATTCTACAAGCTCAAGGAGACAACTCAGCCGCGCAGGGGGCAATTCAGGCGGCGGCTCGGTTGCCGCAACAGCCGGCAGCTTGGGATTTGCCTGCGGTGCCCACCCATCAAGCCTGGCTGTGGTTTCGTCAAAACGATCTGGCGGCTGTGACGCAGTGGGCTAGATCGCAACATTTGCAGCCTACGGATCACCCCACTTACCGGCGCGAAACAGAATATTTGTTATTAGCCCGCTTGCTGCTGGCTCAGGGGCAGGCTCAAGCCGCCGTTGAGCTGCTGGAACGGCTGCGAACAGCAGCGGAAGCGGACGGACGCCAGGGACGGGTCATCGAAGCATTGCTGCTGTTAGCCTTGGCTCAACAAGCATTGGCCAATCTGCCCGCAGCCCTCGACAGCCTGAGCCGCGCCCTCACTCTGGCCGAGCCGGAAGGCTATATCCGGCTGTTTGTGGACGAAGGGCCGCCTATGGCCAACCTCCTGGAAAGGATGAAAGCGGAAGGTGGAGGGCAGAAAGATTATATCCTGCAACTGCTTTCTGCCTTTGTCACTCTTAACGATGAATATATAATACAAAAGAGCGAGACAAATGCTCCTTTTCATCCTTCATCCCTCCTCCTTCCGCCTTTGATAGAACCCCTGACCAAACGCGAACGAGAAATTCTGCGGCTTATTGCCGCCGGTCTCTCCAATGCCGATATTGCCAGCCAGCTTTTTCTCAGTCTGGGCACGGTCAAAACCCATACCCGCAACATCTACGGCAAACTGGGCGTCGTCAGCCGGACTCAGGCTGTTGCTACGGCGAGAGCCTTAAACCTTATCTGAAAATAACTGTTTGGTTCATGTCATTGTGAGCCGCTTGAGCGGCGAAGCAATCCCCCACCCCGGAACGGGGATTGCTTCGGCCTACGGCCTCGCAATGACATTTTCACGTAATCCCCCCCACCCCAAAAATACTCCTCTATCTACTACTTTAGGTAGATACAGCCGTAACTATTTTTGTGGTTTAATCTGTGAAAGAGATCGCAAAAATAGTTTGGTCACACTATGGAGGTGTAACAATTATGAATCCGTCGCGAAGAACTTATCTCAATAGGCGAGTGCTTGCGTCACTTTTCATGCTTTTCTCTTTTACCTTGTTACTGCCTTCTGGAATTATGCTCCATCACTTTGCTTCGGCCTCGTTTCAGCCAACCCAACACCTCTTGATGACAGTCCATAACACTGCCGCAATTATTTTTGTCAGCTCAGCCGTAAGCCATGTGGTTTTTAATTGGAAAACTATATCCAAATATATGCTGTCAAAAGCAGCTAGGTGGATGATGTTCAAAAGAGGATTGGTGATTTCGGCAGCCGGGGTGGCAGGATTAATTGCGTTGACCACCTCTCACGTATTCCACCTTAATTAATGAAAGACGAGATAAGCTATGAACCAACGGAACAGTTGTTTGGATTCGCCCCAACGCTTAAGCCTCGACTGCCCGGCGACCTACCGCATTACCATCCAGGGGCGGCTGGGCCGGGAATGGGCAGATTGGTTTGAAGGAATGAGTCTGACCCCGGCAACCGACTCGCATGGAGCTACCACTATTCTGACCGGCCTGGTCAGGGATCAGGCCGCTCTGCACGGGCTGCTCAATAGGCTGTACGGTTTGGGCTTGCCTCTATTGGACCTCACCTGTCTCGAAATCAACTCCACCCCCGAAAAATAGCGCAAGGAGAAAATTTATGATGAAACAGTCAGCTTTACTATTTTTTTGCTTATGCCTGAGCCTGACCTTGGCGACCACCGCTTGTAATCCGGTAGCCAAGCCAGCCGTTGCCGCCGCGCCTCCCGCCGAGACCGGCGTCGCCGTCGAGGTGATTCCGGTTAAAACCGGCAGCATTGCCCTGGTTTTTGATTATGCCGGCACCCTCCAGGCCCAGAGCGATGTGACCCTGGCCCCCCGCGTCTCCGGCCAGATCGAGGCTGTGCTGGTGGCAGCCGGCGACCCGGTCAAGGCGGGCCAGCCGATTGCCATCCTCGACCGGGACGTTCCCGCCGCCCAGTTGAAACAGGCCGAGGCCGCCCTGTTGCTGGCCCGGCTTAAGCTGGATAAGATGAACGAGGGCGCGCGTCCTGAAGAAGTCGAGGCGGCTCAGTCTGCTTATCAGATCAGCCAGAGCGCACTGCAAGATGTACAACAGATTGACGACAATGAGCGAACCACCGCCGCCGCCGCGCTGGCCAACGCCCAGGCCGCCTTAAAACTGGCCCAGTCCGAATACGACAAAATTGCCTGGGCCGGCCAAGTGGGTGAAACTCCCCAGGCGCTGACCCTGGAGAAAGCCACCAATGCCTACGAACAGGCGCTCTCAACCTACCAGTTGCAGACCAACCCTTCGGAGGCGCAGCTTGCCCCTTTGCAGGCCCAATTGGCCAAAGCCAAACTCGATTTGGCCCTGGCCAAACAGCCCTTCCGCCCGGTAGATTTTGCCATGGCCAAAGCAACCATCCAGCAGGCCGAAGCCGCCGTCGAACTGGCCCAACTCCAGCTCGATTATACTACCCTGCGCGCGCCCTTTGATGGCATTGTCGGCGAGGTTTACATCCACCAGGGCAGCATGGTTGATACCAAATCGGCGGTAGCTCTGTTCATCTCCAACCAGGTCGAGGTTGCGGTCAATGTCGAGGAGAGCCGCCTGGGGCAGGTGGCCAAGGGGCAGCATGCCTCGCTGCGTGTCTCGGCCTACCCCGGCGTGGAATTTCCCGGCCTGGTGACCAGCGTCGCCCCCCTGGCCGATCAAAAGACGCACACCTTCGTGGTCAAAGTGACGCCTGCCGACCCCAAAAATATGCTTCGCAGCGGTATGTATGCCGATGTGTCGCTACTGGTGGATGAAAAGGCTAACACCCTGCTTGTGCCCCGCTCGGCGGTGATTAGAGTTGACAGCCAGCCAGTTGTCTACCGGGTCAACGCCGGCCAGGTTGAGCAGGTCAAAGTGACCATCGGCCTCAGCAACGATACCGACATCGAAATCACCTCCGGCCTCAAAGCAGGCGACAGCATTGTTGTTGCCGGGCAGTCCTCCTTGCAGGATGGGGCGAAGGTAAAGATTGTGCCGGGGTTGTGATGCGTGATACGTGATGCGTGAATTTTTTAGAAGTTACGCAGTTTGAAGTATTTTGTCTAAAAACTAACCACGGATTTCACGGATTACACAGAAAGAAGAAAAGTATTTTGTGAAATCTGTGCAATCTGTGGTTAAGAAACGAATTATCATAAAGAGAAACTATTATGGGACTTACTAGACTCTCCATCCAACGCCCGCTGACCATCCTGATGGTCATCCTGGGGTTCGTCGTGCTGGGCTATCGCTCACTGACCATGCTCCAGGTGGACCGGATGCCCAAAACCGACCTACCCTACGTCTCGGTGGTGGTGATATACCCCGGCGCGTCGCCCGAAGATGTGGCCGACGAAGCCCTCAAACCGGTTGAGGACGCCGTAGCCGGTATCTCCGGCATTGACGAGATTACCTCGCAGGCCAACGAGAACTTCGGTTATGTGCTGATTAAATTTAATGAGGGGGTCAACAGCGACCAGGCCGCCATTGATGTCTCGCGGGAAGTGGACAAGGTGCGTGGTGATTTGCCCGACGACGCCGAAGAACCGACCATCATCAAGGCCGACCTCAACGCCCAGCCGATTATGCAACTGGTGCTGAGCGGTTCGCTGGGCCAGGACGCGCTGTATGACCTGGCCGACGACGACCTCAAGCCGCGCCTACAGACGGTCGCCGGGGTGGCTTCGGTGGCAATTGCCGGCGGGCGCGAACGCGAAATCCAGGTGTACACCGACTCGCGCCAGTTGGCCGCCTACGATTTGTCGCTGGAAAAAGTCCAGCAGGCCCTGGCCCTGGAAAATGTCACCGCCCCGCTTGGCTCGATTGAGCAAGGGCCGCAGAAGAACGCCATCCGCTCGGTCGGCGAGTTCACCCGCCTGAAGGATATTGAAGGTATCATTGTTTCCGGCGGGGCCAACCCGCTGACCACGCTGGGCCTGGGGCTGCCGGCCAGTTTGCTGCCCAAAACGCCGTCGGGGATGGACACGAACGGCCTGGTTTATCTGCGCGATGTGGCGACCGTGCAGGAAGGTTTCAAAGATACCAGCCGCCTGGTCCGCTACAACGGCCAGGCCGGGGTGCTGATTACGATTGTCAAAACCAGCGACGCTAACGCCATTTCTACCGCCGACGAAGTGCGCCAGGTGGTGGAGGAGTTCCAGCCCAGCCTGCCCGACGGCGTCAAGCTGGACATCGTTATTGACGATACCAACTTTACCCGCGAGTCGGTCAGCGCGGTCAGCGAAGACCTGCTGCTGGCGGTCTTGATTACCGGCTTGGTCATGCTGCTTTTCCTGCATACCCTCACCAGCAGCGTTATTGTCATGCTCTCCGTGCCCACCTCGATTATCGCCACTTTCCTGCTGATGTGGGTCTTTGGTTTCAGCCTGAACACCGTCACCCTGATGGCCCTGACCGTCGCTATCGGTATCCTGGTGGACGACTCGATTGTGGTGCTGGAAAACACCGAGCGCCACCTCAAACTGGGCAAAAAACCGCGCCAGGCTGCCCTCGATGGCCGGGCCGAAATCGGCATGGCCGCCATTACCATCACCTTGGTCATTGTGGTGGTCTACCTGCCGGTGGCCTTTATCAGCGGCATCGTCGGCCAGTTCTTCCGCTCCTATGGGATCACCATTGCCGTAGCCACCATTTTCTCGCTGCTCATCTCCTTCACCCTGACCCCCATGCTGGCGGCCTTCTGGCTGAAAGACGAAACCCGGCCCGAAAAACCGGCCAAAGGGGTGTGGCGGGTGGTCAATGTGCTGTGGCGACCGTTCGGCTGGGTGTGGCAGCGTTTTATGCAGGGTTGGGAAGCCATGTTCACCGGCCTGTCGAACTTCTACGCCTTCATCCTGGAATTGGCGCTCAAGAATGTCTTGACCCAATTTCTGGTGGTGGTCATTGCCGCCGTGTCCCTGGTCGCCGGGGTTTACCTGGTGGTCGGCGATATGGTCGGCAATGAGTTCCTGCCTTTGGAAGACGATGGCCGCATCACCATTGGGGTTGAACTGCCCGCCGGCTCCAGCCTGGTCGCCACCGACCGGGCTGTGCAGCGTATCGAGCAAATTATCCGGGCCAAAGTTCCCGAAACGTCGCTCATTGTCTCCAACATTGGCACGGAAGCGGGCAGCGCCCTGATTGCCAGCAGCGACAAGGCCAACTTCGCTACGGTTATTCTGCGCCTGGTAGACAAAACCGAGCGCGACCGCAGCACCACCGAGGTGGTCAACGCCCTGCGGCCCGCCCTGGCCCAGACGCCCGACGCCAAAATTTCCTTTATGCTTAATTCGGCGGTCAGCGGCATGAACCAGGATATTGAAATCCGGCTATATGGGCCGGACCGGAATACGCTGATTGACCTGGCCAACCAGGCCGAGAAGGCGATTCTGACCGTTCCGGGGGCGGTGGACCTGCGCAACACCGGGGCGGAACGCTCGCCCGAAACGCAGCTTGTGGTTGACCGCGGCCGGGCCAGAGACCTCGGCTTGACGCCGGGGCAGGTCGCCCGCACCCTGCGCACGGCCATCAACGGCAGCCAGGTGGGCGATTACCAGCCCGAAGGCCAGACCGAAAAGGTTGACCTGACCCTGCGCATGAACGACGACGCCCGCCGCGACCTGAACCAACTGCTCGACCTGCCGCTGGGGTATGTCAACGACCAAGTGATTGTGGTCGGGCAGGTGGCCCAGGTGCAGGACACCCTGGCCCCGGCCCGGCTCAGCCGCGCCAACCGCCAGGCCGCGTTGACCATCAAAGTGGGGTCCGCCGGTCGGGCCAACGCCGACGTGACCAACGACATCGAAACCGTCCTGAACAGCCAGGTTGATTTCCCGGCCGGCTACGGCTTCCAATTCACCGGCCAGGCCGATTACCAGCGCCAATCATTTCAGGATTTGACCGGCGCGCTGGCGTTGTCCATCCTGCTGATTTATATGCTCCTGGTCGCCCTGTACCAGAGCTGGCTGCAACCCCTGGCGATCATGTTCGCCCTGCCGGTGACGCTGGTGGGCGCGTTTGGCGGGCTGTGGCTCACCGGCAACACGCTCAATGTAATGTCGCTGTTGGGCATCATCATGCTGGCCGGGATTGTGGTCAAAAACGCCATTCTGCTGGTGGACTTTACCAACATTCTGCGCCAGGAGCGCGGCTTTAGCCGCAAAGCCGCCCTGGTCGAAGCGGGTCGCCTGCGCCTGCGCCCCATCCTGATGACCACCTTTGCCATCATCTTCTCTCTGCTGCCGCTTTTGTTGGGCCAGGGCGCGGGGGCGGAACTGCGCGCCCCGCTGGCGGCAGTCGTCATCGGCGGCAACGTCTCTTCGACCCTGCTCACCCTGATCCTGGTGCCGGTAATGTACAACTTCCTTGACTGGGGCGGCGGGTTGGTGGTTCAAGGTTTCCGCAGCTTCTTTAACCTCGACCGGGATGATGAGGATGAACTGACCGGATCGGTCCGCGCCTAATTCGCGCCGACCGCCAAAACTTTCGGCGGTCAGCGGTCATCATAAAATGGTGATATTGATGAAACAACAACTCTGGTTTACCCTAATTTTGACCCTCCTGTTGACCGGCTGCGGTGTGGCCGAGGCTCACCCGCAGACGCTCGAGCGGCTTGATGATACCGCCTGGCCCACCCCCCAACCAGTGGCAGTATTGTCAACGTCTACCCCTTTCCCAAAAATCAGCCTGGCCGACCTCGGCACGCCGACGCCAACGCCGGCTGTGTCTGTGGAAGCAGCGGAGGCCGTGGTTGAAATTACGCCAACACCTCTGCCGGAATCTGTGGCCGAGGCCCAGGTTCAAAATACAGCAGAAAGTTACAAAGTTGTCGCCGTGGCCGCTCAAAACAATGAGGCAACTACTACTCTGCTGTCAACGCCTCTGACCGCCCGCATGGTTCGTCCGCAAGCCGACCTTCGCCCCGGCCCTGGTACGGCTTATGCTCCCATTGACACCTTCACCGACGATCAGGAAAAGATCGGAGTGCTGGCGATGGACCCAAGCGGCCAGTGGGCGCTGGTCAAACCGGAGCATACGGGAGTCGGCTGGATGGCCCTGGCCGATCTGGCGGTGACGGGTGAGTTGAGCGCCGCTCCGAAGGTAGTCACTACCTGGATTGCCAGCAATGGCTTGATTTTGCGCACCGGCCCCGGCATCTACTTTGCCGAAATCGGCCCAATCCCCACCAACAGCTTGATGCGAGTGCTCGGCCTCAACGCAGGCCGAAGTTGGGCGTTGCTGCAACCTCTCGAAGGCGGCGGGCAGGGCTGGCTGCCGCTGCAATTCCTCACCCCGTCCGTTCCGGCGGCGGAACTGCCCATTGTGAAGGATGAAGGCGGAAGGCTGAAGGATGAAGGGGAAAATCCAATCTCCAATCTCCAATCTCCAATCTCCAATCCGCACCCCCACCTGGTCTTCCAATTATCCAGCGGCGGCGATATTATGGTTATCAACCCCGATGGGACAGGCTTGCGCCGCCTGACCTCCGGCTTGGACCCGGCCCTGTCGCCCGATGGGCAGCAGGTGGCTTTCACTCGTTGGGCCGGCGAGACCGGCTCGCTGTGGATTATCAACCTGGATGGGAGCAGTGAGCGGCAGGTCTCGGATTTTACCAAGCAGGCCAAAGGCCCCACCTGGTCGCCGGATGGCAGCAAGATTGCGCTGAACTTCCAGCACGGGGGCCGGTTGGACTCAAAAAGTGAGTGCGCCAATGTGCTGAGAAACTCTAACCCGGCTATCCCCTGGAACGCCGAGGTGCCAACGGATCAGTCCGGCGACCCGAAGATTAAAATTCACATCAATGAGGATTATGAGGTGGAGGCCCTGCTGTGCTGGAAACTGCCGCCGGACCCGCATTGGGGGTTGCAGGTGGTCAACATAGCTGACGGCCAGACCGAGGACGCGGACGGCGGCACTTATGCCTTCCATCCGGCCTGGGACCCGGCGCAGCCCTGGCGAATTATCTCGGATGGGGGCATGGGACTGGTCGAGGCGGATGTCAACCAGAAAACGGCCCGCCGTTTAACCGACGAAATCGGCGATAGTTCGCCTGCCTTCTCGCCCGATGGCCGTTATCTGGCCGTGATGATGGACCAGGGCGGCGGAACCGACATCTTCCGCCTCAACCGCGACGGCAGCGGCCGGATCCGCCTGACCAAAACTCCCTTGTGGATAACCGCCACGCCTGACAAAGCCAAACCCTGGCACAATGTCGCGCCCACCTGGTCGCCGGATGGAACGCAAATTGCCTTTTTGACCGACCGCGCCGGCCGTTGGGAAATCTGGGTGATGAACGCCGATGGCAGCAACCCGCAGCCACTGTTTCCGGCTGAGGTGAACGCGCAGCTTAATTTTGTTTATAATTTTGTGGATGAACAGGTTTTGAGCTGGCGTTAATTGTCCTACAACTTATTTTGAACACACCCTAATCAAAAAGTGCAAAGGTAGTGTTTCATGCTTTCATCAGCGATTTTAATAAATTTAGCCAACCGACCGGCTTTGTTTTATAATCACCCCAATCATCAGACCCGGAGAAGTTTACCCTTTATGAGCAACCCCTTCGACATTCTGTTTGAGCCGGTGCCGATTGGCCCGGTGGTCGCCCCGAATCGTTTCTATCAAGTGCCGCACTGCAACGGCCTGGGCTATCGCATGCCCCAGGCCCTGGCGGCGATGCGCGGCATGAAGGCCGAAGGCGGCTGGGGCGTGGTCTGCACCGAGGAAGTCGAAATCCATCACAGCAGCGATCTGTCGCCCTACATTGAGGGCCGGCTGTGGTCCGACGAAGACATTCCGGCCATGCAGCGCATGGTCGAGGCGGTCCACCGGCATGGGGCGCTGGCCGGGATTGAGCTGACCCATAACGGCTACGACGCCTCGAATTTGACCTCACGGACTCCGCCGTTGGGGCCGCGCTCGATGAGCATCTTTGGCGGCAGCGGCTTTGACCCGGTGCAGGCTCGCCGGGCGGATAAAGAGGACATCCGCAACGTGCGGCGCTGGCATCGGGCGGCGGCGCTGCGGGCCAAACGGGCCGGCTTTGATCTTATCTACTGCTACGCCGGCCACAGCATGAGCCTGGCTATGCACTTTTTAATTCGCCGCTACAACGACCGCACCGACGAGTACGGTGGCAGTCTGGCAAACAGGGTGCGCCTGCTGCGCGAGTTAATCGAGGATACCAAAGAAGCGGTGGGTGACACCTGCGCCGTCGCCGTGCGGCTGGCCGTGGATGAACTGCTCGGCGAGGAAGGGCTGACCACCCAGGGGGAAGGCCATGATGTCGTCGCTATGCTGGCCGAACTGCCCGATTTGTGGGATGTCAATATCAGCAATTGGAGCAATGACTCGGCCACCTCCCGCTTTGAAAAAGAGGGCTTTCAAGAACCGTACATCGCCTTTGTCAAAACGCTGACCAGCAAGCCGGTCGTCGGTGTGGGCCGCTATACCTCGCCCGAAGCGATGGTCTCGGCCATCCGGCGCGGGGTGATGGATTTAATCGGCGCGGCCCGGCCTTCCATTGCCGACCCGTTTCTGCCGCAAAAAATCAAAGAAGGCCGGATCGAGGATATCCGCGAATGTATCGGCTGCAATATCTGTGTCACCGGCGACACTCGCTATGTGCCTATCCGCTGCACCCAAAACCCGACGATGGGCGAGGAATGGCGGCGCGAGTGGCATCCTGAAATCATCGCTCCCAAAAAGAGTGACCGGCCGGTGCTGGTGGTCGGCGGTGGGCCGGCTGGGTTGGAATGTGCCCGCGCCTTGGGCCAGCGCGGTTATGAGGTCGCTTTGACCGAAGCCCGCCGTGAGTTGGGCGGGCGGGTGGCCCTAGAGTCGAAATTGCCCGGCCTGCGCGAGTGGCGGCGGGTGATAGATTGGCGACTGACCCAAATCCAGAAGCTAAAAAATGTCTCAGTTTACCCCGGCAGCCCCGTGACCGCCGCCGAGATTTTAGAGGCCGGCTACCCTCACGTCATCCTGGCGACCGGGGCGCAGTGGCGGCGCGACGGCCTGGGCCGGACCCTGTGGCAGCCCGTCCCCGGCCACAACCTGCCCCACGTCTTTACCCCGGACGATCTTATGGCCGAGCGGCTGCCCGCTGGCCGGGTGGTGTTGTTTGACGACGACCATTATTACATGGGCGGCGTGCTGGCCGAACTCTTGGTTCGCCAGGGCTGCCAGGTGACACTGGTCACGCCTGCGCCGCTGGTTTCTTATTGGACACAGTTCACCCTGGAACAGGAACGCATCCAGCGCCGCCTGATGAGCCTGGGTGTTGGCTTGCAGCCCCAGCACGTGCTGCAAACGATCCAGCCTGAGGCTGTCACCCTGGCTCATACTGTTTCCGGGGCTACCACCGAACTGCCCTGCGAAGCCGTTGTGCTGGTCACAGACCGCCAGCCTAATGACGCTTTGTACCAGGCGCTCAAACCGGCCCTGGCCGCAGGCGTTTTGCAATCGCTGCGGGTCATCGGCGACGCCGAAGCGCCCAACATTATCGCCCAGGCCGTCTTTGCCGGTCATCTGGCCGCCCGCGAATTTGACGAAGTAGTTACAGATGAGACCCCGTTTCGGGTGGAACGGGTGGCGTTATAGTGAAAAAGTAGCGGGGTAGCAAAGTAGCACAAATATATTGCACACCACTGCTAATGAAAATGAGGCGATGAGGCGTGAGGCGAGGAGGCGAAGAATATTTCGCCTCCTCGCCTCCTCGCCTTCTTGCGTCTTTATTGAAGGAGACTTAAAATGAAATACCGCCGCTTGGGCAAAACTGATTTAAACGTTTCGGTGATTGGCGTGGGCACATGGCAGTTTGGCGGGGAGTGGGGCAAAGCCTTCACCCCGGAAGAGGTCAAAAGACTGTTGGGCCGGGCCGGGGAGTTGGGCATTAATCTGATTGACACCGCCGAATGTTACGGCGATCATTTGTCGGAGGCGCTCATCGGCCAGGCGATTGAGGGCGAGCGCGATAGGTGGATCATTGCTACCAAGTTCGGCCACAAATTCCCCGGCCCCTTTGAGCGGATTGACCAGTGGTCGCCGCCGGAAGTGCAGCAGCAGTTGGAAGACTCGCTGCGGGCGCTGCGCACCGAGACGATTGACCTGTACCAGTTTCATTCGGGCAGCGACCAGGTGTTTGACCAGGAAGCGTTGTGGAGCATGCTCCAGCGGCAAATTCAGGCCGGGAAAATCCGTTATTTGGGCCTTTCGGTCAGCAGCCGGATTGACCCGCTCTACCAAATCCAACGCGCCGCCGAGGTGGGCGTCAGCGCCATTCAAATTATCTACAACCGGCTGGAACGCAGCCCGGAGGAGAAGATTTTTCCGGTGTGCCAGGAGCAAAACCTGGGCGTGCTGGCCCGCGTGCCGTTGGCCAGCGGGTTGTTGAGCGGCAAATACCAACCCGGTACAGCCTTCACCCAACCCGACGATGTGCGCTCGCGCCAGGATCAGGCCGATATTCAAGCCAAGCTCAAGCAGGTGCAGGAGATTCAGCAAAACGAAGCGCCGCCCGACGTGCCGCTGGCAGCTTGGGCGCTGGCCTGGTGTTTGCAGCATCCGGCCGTCAGCGCGGTGATTCCCGGCTGTAAAACCATCGAGCAGGTTGAACTCAACGCCAGCGCCGCTGATTTGGAGATGGTGGAAGGGTAGTTATGGGAGTCCAAAGCTTGCTTTGGTCTGATGAGACGAAGAGGCGAGGACGCGAGGACGCGAAGAATATTTCGCCTCATCGTCTCACGCCTCCTCGCGTCTTTATTTGTGAAGGAGAATAAGCATGCCATCAACCAATCAAACCAACGCCCTGCTCGGCTATCCCGCCGACGCCCGCCTGCTCATTATCAATACCGACGATTTTGGCATGAGCCATTCCATCAATGAAGCAGTCATCGAGACAATCAGGCATGGCGCGGCCAGCTCCTGTACGCTGATGGTTCCTTGCCCCTGGGCTTTGCACGCGATGCATCTGCTGCGGGAAAACCCCGACATTGCCTTTGGGGTGCATTTAACTGCCGTCAGTGAGGCAGTCTATTACCGCTGGGGGCCGGTGACATCAAAGGAGAAAGTTCCCTCGCTGGTGGACGAGGCCGGCTACTTCTACAGCGAGCCGCGCATCCCGGAATTTCTGGCCCAGGTCAACCTGGCCGAGTTGGAGTTGGAATTTCGGGCGCAGATCGAGGCGGTGCTGGCCGCCGGGCTAAAACCAACCCACATAGATAGTCACTGTGGCATCCATACACGGGATGAAGCTGTTTTTGAGATGACCTTCGGACTGGCCAGGGAATATGGCCTGGCGATGCGGGTCGGCCCGCCCCCCTTAATCGAGAAGATCAAGCGCCAGGGGTTGCCGGTGCTTGATTACGAACTTTTGGACAGCTATGAGGTTGAAACCGGGGATAAGCCCGGCTTTTATTTCCGGGCGCTGCGCCAGTTGCCGCCCGGCTTAAGCGAGTGGGCCATCCACCCCTCGCTGACCACCGGCGAACTCAAGGCGATTGGCAATAATTGGCCCGTCCGCCCGGCGGATTACAACTTTTTGATGTCGCCTGAAACTCAAGAGATTATCAAAGAGGAAGGCATTATTATTTTGAACTACAAGCCGCTGCAAGCAGTGTGGCAAGCGCAGGTGGTTTGAAATTTGGGGATGGCTCAAAAAACGGCAAATTAGATTGACCCTCGTAAAACGTAAAACGCAATGATTTGTCCGCGATCAGCCGTTACGTTTTACGCTTTACGTTTTTCGTGATAAAAATGTCCATCTAATTTGAACCTGGCCGAAATTCAAACAGGCCCGCTCACGGCAGGGGATGCCAGAGGAGCGAGAGGCCAATCGCCAGGGCGGTCAGTACCGCGCCGACAATGGTAAAAATAACGCTGATTTCCATAAGTTCCTGCCGGGTAATCAAGTAGGTCGGCAGTTCCTCGAAGACTGCTTGCAGTTCACCCGCGCTTTCAGCAGAGTAGTAGGTTCCGCCGGTCATCGCCGCAATTTCTTTCAGCGTCTCCTCGTCAATCCCCCGGCGAAAGCCGCCGCCCCCGCCGCCAAAGCCACCGCCAAAAGAATCACTGCCCCCAAATCCCAGGCTGCAATCCATCATCGAACCTTGTTCGGTGCCAAAGCCAATGGTGTAAACCCGAACGCCCCGGTCGGCGGCTTGTTGGGCCGCGTCTAAGGGGAAGACGCCGGCATTATTCGCACCATCGGTCAGCAGGACGATAATATCCGGTACATAGACTCCTTCGGGGACAGGTGTTGGCTTAACATCCGGCGACATGCCGGTTGTGGGGGCGACGTTCTGGTTTATTTCGGCAATTGCATCGAGTGACTTAAGAATGGCGCTGCCGATGGCTGTCCGGCGGGCGGTGTTCAGATTTTCGATGGCGTCGTACAGCACTTCCTGGTCGGTGCTGGGCGGCTGAACCAACTCGGCAAAACCGGCGAAGGCGACGACGCCAATTTGGGTGCTGGACGCCTGGCGTTGAATAAACGAGCGGGCCGCATCCTTGGCCGTCTCCAAACGGTTGGGCGGAATATCCGTTGAGCACATACTCCGCGAGACATCCATGGCCAAGATGATGGTCGCCCGGCCGCTGGGCACACTGACCATCGTCACCGGGCGGGCTAAGGCCAGCACCAGGCTGGCCAGCGCCAGCAGAAACAGGGCAAAGGGCAGATGACGCCGCCAGCGGGATTGGTGTGACATGGCCTCGCGTACCAGAGCCAGGCTGGAATAGCGCACCGCAAACCGCCGCCGCCGGCGCAGCACCCAGATATAAACCGCAATCATCAGCGGAATTAACCCCAGCAAAAGCAGTAGCCAGGGCCAGAGTAAGTTCATTGGTTAGCTCCCAAATACCCTACGTGTTACGTGTTGCGTCTTGCGTCTTCCGTTTAAGTTACGCAAGACGCAATTATTTTCCTTGAACTAGCTGAACTACCTCAATCTCCAATATCCAATCTCCCTTCCCCCTCACGGCACCCGGCTAAACCACAGCAGCGAAGAAGTCCCACCGATGAGCAAGACGAGGATGCCGAGGCCCGCGAAAATGGAGGTGACTTCCATCTTTTCCGGTTTGACCACCAACTGTGGGGTGATATTTTCGTAAATGGCCTGTAGTTCTTCTTCGTTCTGAGCGTTGTAGTAAACGCCGCCGGTGATGCGGGCGATGCGTTGCAGCAGCCCTTCGTCGAGTTGGGTCTGGATGGTGAAGCCCTCAACCTGAATGAGAGTCCCTGTTGTGCTGCCAACCCCGATGGGATAGATACGTACCCCCCGGTCGGCGGCGGCCTGAGCGGCGGCGATGGGGTCGGGGTCGGTATTGTTCTCGCCGTCGGTCAGCAGGACAATGATGGCCGGGGTGTACGCCCCTGCCGGCAAAGGGGTGGGGCTGGGCGGCGGCGTCGGAGTGAGGTCATCGTCGGCGGGGGCGTCTGACTTGTCGTCGGGGAAAATTGTCTTGAGCGCGGCGAAAATGCCTTGCCCCACCGAAGTTCCTCGCTGCGGCGTTAAGCGGTTGATGGTAGAGAGAAGAGCGTCCGGGTCGTTGGTCGGCGTTTGAACCACAAAGCCGCCATCGCTGAAAGCCACAATGCCAATCTGGACTGTATTCGGCTGCTGCTCGATAAACTGCCGTGCTGCTGCTTTGGCCGCCTCCATGCGGGTCGGCTTCAAATCATCGGCGGCCATGCTGCCGGAAACGTCGAAGCCCAGAATGACCGTGCCTTCTATCCGGGGCAGGTTGACCACAGTCTCCGGGCGGGCCATTGCTAACAAGAGGATGGTCAGGCCGGCCAAAAAAAGGGCCGGTGGAATGTGGCGGCGCTGGCCCAATTGACGCCCCGCGCTCTCTTGCAGCAGGCCCAACATGCCAAAATTCGCGGCCAACCGCCGCCGTCGCTGTTGAATCCGCAGGTACAGCCAGATGAACAGCGGAATTAATAATAGTGATAAGAGCATAATGGGCCAGATAAAGGACATTGTGAATCCAGAGCCAAATTTTAAATCACGAATAACACGAATTTGCGAATGGTACGAATATCTTAAAAATTTGTGCCATTCGTCCATTCGGGTCATTCGTGATTAAACTTATCAGACCCCCCTTACTTTCTCCGCTGCTGCCGCAATTTGGCAAAACGGACAATCGCCCGGACCAAATCTTCTTCAGTCGAGAGCGACAACGCATCCACCCCGGCGCGTTTGAACGATTGGTTCAGAGCAGCCTCGCGCCGCTGAGCTGCCTCTTGAAAACGCTGGCGAAACTTTTTGTCGTGGGTGTCCACGTAGAGTTGTTCGCCCGTTTCGGCATCTTCCATGATAATCGGGCCGAGATCGGGCAGTTCGATTTCGCGCGGGTCCCACAGGCGGATCGCCAGGACTTCGTGCCGCTGGTTGAGCAGGCTCAAGGGCCGCTCCCAGCCCGGCGCGCTGATAAAATCAGAGATAATAAAGAGCAGCGAACGCTTTTTGATGGTGTGCAGCCCGGCCAGCAATAACGGGGTCAGATCGGTCAGGGGGGCCTGGCGCAAAGGCGGCTGCTTGAGCAGATCGTTGGTCAGGCGCAGCACCTGGAGCCGTCCACCCCGCGCCGGAATCGTCCGTTCGACCCGGCTGCCGCCGCTGGCAAAAATGGCTCCAACCCGATTGCCGTGACGGGTGAGCAGCCGGGCCAGTGTGGTGACGAAATCAAGCAGCACCGTCCGCTTCAGGGTTTGGGTCTGCACCGTGCCGAAGTCCATCGAGGGACTCAGGTCGAGCAGAAACCAGCCGGTGATTTCACGATCCTCGACATACTGGCGCACGTAAGGCGCATCCATGCGGGCGGTGACATTCCAATCAATGTAGCGAATATCATCGCCGGGCTGGTACTCGCGCAGGTCGGCAAAATCCACCCCGTAGCCGTAAAACAGGCTGCGATAATCGCCTTGCAGCAGGCCATCCAGCCGCCGGATAACCTGCCAGTCAAGCCGCAGCAGGATACGCTCAGGCGTTAACGCGGAACTTGGTGTGTTCATGCAGCGGCACTACCGGGATAGGAATACGGTCGAGAATCTTTTGCAGCACATCATCCGTGCTCACATTGTCCGAAAGCGCTTCGTACGACAGCACCACCCGATGGCGCATCACGTCGAGGGCCAAATCCAACACATCCTGCGGCAACGCGTAAGGCCGCCCGCGCACAAAGGCCAGCGCCCGCCCGGCCAGGATCAAATTGATCGAAGCGCGCGGGCTGGCCCCAAACATGATATACGGCTCCAACTCTTTCAAGCCCACCTCTTTCGGCTGGCGGGTGGCCGTGACCATCCGCACGGCGTACTCGATGAGGGCTGGGTCCACGTATACTTTATCGGCCTCCTGTTGTAATTCAACCAACTGCTCGGTGGTCAGCACTCGCTGGACCGCTTGCAGCATGCCGGTCATGCGCTCGACGATGACAAACTCTTCGGTCGGGCTGGGGTAGCCAACCAGCACTTTGAGCATAAAGCGGTCCACCTGCGCTTCGGGCAAGGCATAGGTGCCTTCAGTTTCGATGGGGTTTTGGGTGGCCAGAACGAGAAAAGGGTTGGGTACTTTGAAGGTTTCCCGGCCAATCGTTACCTGCCGCTCCTGCATCACTTCGAGCAGGGCGCTCTGGACCTTAGCCGGGGCGCGGTTGATTTCATCGGCCAGCAGCAGATTAGTAAAAACCGGGCCGAGCGAGGTGTTGAACTCGCCCGTCTTTTGATTGTAGATGCGCGTGCCGACCAGGTCGGCGGGGACCAGATCAGGGGTGAACTGGATGCGTTTGAATTCGCCGCCAATCGCTTCGGCCAGCGTTTTGATTGCCATCGTTTTGGCCAGGCCGGGCACACCTTCAACCAGAATATGCCCGCGCGCCAGCAGCGCCACCACCAGCCGTTCCAGCAGGACATCCTGCCCGACAATGATCTTCTTGACTTCGTACAGCACCCGTTCCATCGGCTGGCGGTTTTCGGGGTTGATGTATGGATTCATTGGCAAACTCCTGTGAAGATAGAGATTGGAGATTGGAGATTGGAGATTGGAGATTATTCAATCTCCAATCTCCAATCTCCGTTCAATACGGTGGTGAACCGGCGGCGCCGGCGGCCACATTAATCGGGACGGCAAAGCCGATGCCGATAAAGACATCTTGTTCAGTGGGGTTGACCAGCGCGGCGACGATGCCAATCACATGACCTTGGCGATTGAGCAGCGGCCCGCCTGAGTTGCCGGGGTTCACGGCGGCGTCAATCTGGATCAAACCCTCTAGTTTTTGTTCCCCGTCGGGAGGGGTGAAGGAGCGGTCGAAGCCGGAGATAACGCCGGCGCTCATCGAGCCATACAGCCCCAGCGGATGGCCGACGGCATAAGCTTCGTCACCGACGCGCATGGCCCGTGGATTGCCCAGGATGGCCGGGACCAGCACTCCCGGCGGCGGGCTAGCGGCCAGCACGGCGATGTCATTTTCGGGCTGGGTGGCAATGATCTGGCCGGTTGATTCGGTCCCATCGGCGAAAATCAGCTTAATTTCAGAGGCATCGGCCACGACGTGCAAGCTGGTCAGGATGTCGCCCTGTTCATTAATCACCACGCCGCTGCCCAGCCCGTTGTCGGTTTCGCCATTTTTCCGCTCGACTTCTGTTTCGATAAAGACGAGTGAGGGTCGAATGGCCTGATAGACCTGGGCCGAAAAAGGCGGCGGCGGGGTGGCCGAGGCCAGCACCTCGGTTACGGTGTCGTTGACTTCACGGGTCGTGAGTGGCGGTGGATCGGGGAAGAGGATATTGTAAAGCAGGAGGGCCGTGAGCGCAGCCAGCACGCCCGAAACAAAAGGCGCGGCCTTCCGAATATACAGCCGGAGGTGCTGCCAGCGTTGCCGCCATCTTTCTATTGATACCGCAGAAGGTTCGCTCATTTTCCCCCGGATGAGAAAACCAATGAGTGATCTGGCCGCCGCTAAAAGGTGCGGTGACACTGTGGACCACCAAATTTAAAGCCCGATCGTTTTTCAGAGTCAGGCTTAGTTTATGGCGCTATTGAGAAGTATTAAAAAGTTTAGCACGCTTTCCTGAGACGAAAATGAGATAATCCTGAGAAATTGCCAAGAAAACACGAAGACTCAGTGGATCTACTGAGACTATCTGAGTTGGTAGCACGACGTTTTCCATAGTACAATGGCTGCCAGGCGGGCATAGGCGTTTTGGGCCAGCACGTCGCATAATTTTAAAATTCGCCTTGATAAAAAGGAGAGATCATGGAATACAGACAACTTGGCGGTTCAGGACTCAAAGTGCCTGCGCTCAGCTTTGGCACGGCGACCTTCGGCGGCGGGGGCGACTTCTTTCGGGCCTGGGGCACAACCGATGTAGCCGAGGCGAGGCGCTTGATTGACATTTGTTTGGAGGCGGGTGTCAATCTGTTTGATACCGCCGATGTTTACTCCAACGGCCTGTCCGAAGAAATCTTGGGGCAGGCCATCGCCGGGCGGCGGGATAGAGTGCTGCTGTCTACCAAGGCCACCTTTCGCATGGCCGATGGGCCGAATGAACTGGGGTCTTCGCGCCATCATTTGCTACAAGCCTGTGAAGCCAGCCTGCGCCGGCTTAAAACGGATTACATAGACATCTACACCATGCACGGCTTCGACGCGCAAACGCCGGTTGAGGAAACCCTGCGCACCCTCGACACCCTGGTTCAAAGCGGCAAAGTTCGTTACATTGGCTGTTCCAATTTTTCCGGCTGGCACCTGATGAAGTCACTGGCTATTTCCGAAAAGTATGGCTGGGCGCGTTATGTGGCCCATCAGGCTTATTACTCCCTCATTGGGCGGGAGTATGAATGGGAACTCATGCCCCTGGCGCTCGACCAGAAGGTAGCCACCATTGTCTGGAGTCCACTGGCCGGCGGGTATCTCACCGGCAAAGTTCGGCGCAACCAGCCGCCGCCCGAGGGCAGTCGCCAGCACCAACTCAAAGGCCAGGAGCCGCCGATTGTGGCCGAGTTGCTCTACGATATTGTGGATGCGCTCGACGAAGTGGCCGAAGAAACCGGCAAGAGCCATACCCAGATTGCGCTGAACTGGCTGTTACAGCGCCCCACCGTCGCCAGCCTCGTCGTCGGCGCGCGCGATGAGCAGCAGCTCCGGCAAAACCTGGCAGCAGTCGGCTGGAACTTGAGCGCCGAACAGATTGCCAAACTCGACGCCGCCAGCGATGTGCGACCAATCTATCCCTACTGGCACCAGCGCGGCTTTGTCGAGCGGAATCCGCTGCCGGTGTGACCTCGTTAATGTCGCCCCTACTGAAACCCTATTGATTTTGTCCCTCAATTAGTGATATAATGGTGTAAGGATCGAATTTTGACCAAATTTGGAATTTAACAAATCTATCAGCTCATTTAAGGCTATTTTAACCGGCGATGGCGCGGGTTGGATACGATGATTCACCCGTATTAACTGCAAGAAAAGGGGATGTCACGGACCCAGAATTGACTGGGCCAGGGCAGCCCCTTTTTTTTATCGGGGAAGCTAATTTCCCAAGCGAGTTTGCTATGAAAACAAAGTGTCGGCAAAGATTTTGGCTGAAGCGGCTTCATCCCTCCTTAAAAGCGCCGTTCTTTATCGCAGCGGCAATTTTGGTTATCGCCACTGCCGCCTATGGCGCTCTGGTCCTGCTCCGGCTGCCCAACCCGGCTCAGGCGGCGGTTGCGCCTCTCGCCGCCGGTCAAACTACCGTTTCCTATACCACCATTACCATCCCGACCCATCCGGTTGACCAGGCCCTCAGTTACCTGGTCAACCCGACTTATAATATCCCCTATGCCCGGCTCGACCGCAGCCAGTATGACGGCGGGAAACTGGTTTACCGGACGTTCAATTTGATTGTCCTGGAAAATGATTATCTCAAGCTAAGCGTCATGCCCGAACTCGGCGGGCGCATCTACCAGGCTTTCTTCAAACCCACCGGCCACAACATATTTTATCAAAACCCGGTGCTGAAACCCTCGCCCTGGGGACCGCCCGAAATGGGCTGGTGGCTGGCTGCCGGCGGCATGGAATGGGGGCTGCCGGTGGAAGAGCACGGCTATGAATGGTGCATCCCCTGGAGTTATAAAGTGACCGACTTGGCCGATGGGGCCATGGTAGAGGTGTGGGACTCGACCGCCCTGGACAGGCTGCGGGCCAAAGTCGCCATTACCCTACCCGACGACGCGGCCTATTTTCAGGTCGTCCCAACCCTCGAAAACCCGACTAACCAGCCCATTGATTACAAATTTTGGCTAAACGCCATGCTGGCCCCCGGCTCGGCCAACCAGGTGAGTCCGTACCTGCGGATTATTATGCCGACCAACGAAGTGACAGTCCACTCCACCGGCGACCGGCGCTTGCCGGGGGCCTGGTCTGCCGCCGGCTGGCCGGTTCATAACAGCGTTGATTGGAGTTTGCTGGGCAACTGGCGCGAATGGTACGGTTTTTTCCAGCGCCCGCGGGCAGCCGGCGATTTTCAGGCCATCTACGACGAGGCTTACGACGAAGGCGTGGTGCGGACCTACGACAGCCGGATTGTTCAAGGGGCCAAGTTTTTTGCTTTTGGCTCCGGGACCAAAGCCATCTCGCCCGACCTCTACACCGACGGAAACTCCAGCTACGTCGAAATGCACGGCGGCGTCGCCCCCACCTTTGCCGATACCCGCCGGTTGGAAGCGCACGCCTCGCTAAGCTGGCAGGAACGCTGGTATCCCGTGGCCGGGCTGGGCAGCCTGACCTGGGCCAATGATCGCCTGGCCCTGCGCTTGGAGGACAGCGCCGATCAAACTCGACTGCGGCTGGCCGTCACCCGCGCCACACCCGAGGCCCGCATCCTGTTATTACGCCGGACCAGCAACGAAATTTTGTACGACGCCCGCGCCACCCTCCAGCCGGGCCAACCTTTCGCCTCGCCCTGGCTAACCCTGCCCAATTTGAACCCGGCCGATATGGCCGTAGTGGTTTATGATAGCAGCGGTGCAGTCCTGGGCGCTTATCAATATCAGGGCGGTCCGGTGGCAACGCCCACCCCCGGCCCCAGCCCAACCTCGACGCCGGGTTCGGCCTGGCAGGGCCGGCTTTTTCGCACCATCCCTATCCAGGGTTGGTCCAGCATTGTCCGCATCTGGGTGAGAAACAAGATTGGGCTGCCTGTCACTATTGCCATTGAAAATGGAAGCTGGCGGACGGTTGGCTATGTTGGCTCCAAGCCAGAGTACGGCGTTGACGCGCTGGAGTTTGCGCCGCTGGCTGCCGGGGTGTATCGGATTACGCCCCAGGGCTTGAACACCAGCTTTCGGGTCAATGTGCCGGCCAGCTCCATCGTCGAAGTGCTTTTTGAGGAAACTCAAATGCTCACGCCCACCCCCTCACCGACCATTACTTCCAGCTCGACGCCTGGTTCCGCAGCGACCCCTACCCCAACCTCCTCACCTACTTCGGCCGCTTCACCCACCCCCTCAGCCACGCCCACTGCTTCGCCAACGGCGACAGCCACCCCAACCCGTACCACCACCCCAACATTGGCCCCGGTCTCGGCCTGGGCGGGTCGAATCAGGCGCACGGTGCGTATTGCCGGCTGGTCCAGCATTGCTCGTATTTGGGTCAGCGGTCAAAGGCAAACGCCGGTGACGCTGGCCGCCGTCAATTGGAACTGGCGCGCTACGTCTCTTACCGGCTCCAAACCGGAATATGGCCCGGACGCTTTGGAATTTGCTCCTCTGGCCCCAGGGCGATATAGCTTGACTGTACCCAGTTTGTCGGCCCGCTTCGATTTTGACCTGCCTGCCAGCACCCTGGCGGAGATTGTGTTTGAACCGGTTTTATCGCCCACCGCTACCCCTACCCTTACGCCGACGCCTACCCCATCCTTTACGCCAACCCCAACCCCGACTCATACGCCAACGGCGACCCCACTGCCTCCAACCTTGACCTCAACGCCGACTTCTTCATCCACGCCTGAACCAACCCAGACGCCAACCCTGACTCCAACGCCCACCTCATCATCCACCCCGCCTGAACCAACAACGACTTCATCCCCAGCTCCATCTGAGCCGACCCCCCCTGCTACCGAGTCCCCGACCGTTACGGCTACCTCGACCCCCACGCTGACTCCAACCCCTACCCCGACACCAAGCTGGCGGGTGCGGATTCCCACAAATATCACCGTCCCCGGCAACTGGTTTGCCGTGATCCGGGTCAGCGTCGAAGGACTGGTCAGACAGCCGGTTCGTCTGACCATCGTGACGAATGACCCCAATCCTTATCAGACCACCTGCCTGACCGGCACAAAACCGGAATATGGCTCCTATTTCTGCGAGTTCGCGCCGCTGATTCCGGGGCAGTACCGGCTTGCCCCTGACGGCCTGGATATTTCGACTACGGTTGAGGTTGGTCGGGGCGGTGTAGCCGTAGTTATTTTTGAGCGCAATTAACCTGTGAGCACTCATCTGGTTAAAAAGCAGATTGTGAATTTCGAGGGTTTTCGGTACAATTCAGATGGGTGTGACCAAAATAGTTGGCGATGGTGAAAATTGGAGTCCAAACCTTGGTTTGGAAAAGCCAAAGCTTGCTTTGGACTCCGGCTTCAATTCTGGAGCAAGAATGGCGTTTATCCCCCTTCACTGGTTCCCCTCTCCTTTTTTTGGTTGGATGCTTGCTTTTTGTTTCTGCGGCTGGGCCTTTTTGGAATTTGTCAATCACTTGATTGGCAAAGGAATCCGGCTGGGGCAGACAGGCCAGAGCCGTGACCGGGGTTCTTATTGGCTGCTGATTGTAATGGTTTACGCTTGTTTCTGCCTGGCTTATGCCGGCAGGGCTTTCAATTGGGGCGTGGTGGTTGGTGCGAGTCAATACCTGGGCCTGGGATTGATGGTGGCCGGGATTGCCTTGCGAGAGTGGGCGGTTGTTGTGCTGGGGCGATACTTCTCGGTGGTGGTGGCGCTGGAGGTGGATCATCAATTGGTAACGGCCGGTCCCTACCGCTGGCTGCGCCACCCAGCCTATACAGGCGGCGCCATTGCGACCCTTGGATTTGCCCTGGCCCTGGGTAGTTGGGTCAGCGCGGCCCTGATTACCCTTATCTTATTGCTGGCCTTTGCCTACCGCATTCGCCTGGAAGAACAGCTTTTGTTAGCCGCTTTCGGCGATGTCTACCGTGATTATATGGCCCGCACCTGGAAGCTTTTTCCGGGATGGTAGTTGAGATCGAAGAATTGGGGCAAGCGAAAGAGAAGTGGTTTCGCCAATTTCTGATCTTGCCTAATGGCACATCTTTTGAGCCTGAATTCATCGCCTTGCTTGACCCCCGGCCAAATGGGCCGATTTGCAAAGTATCGGTATGGTTGAAACTCAACGGATCATTGGCAACCAAACCTCAAGCGAAACGCGCTATTATATTGCTTCCCTGGCGGGTGACGTTTCTGCCTTTGCCCAAGCGGTTCGTTTTCAGTGGGGCATTGAAAACAAAGTTCATTGGCTGCTCGATGTCGCTTTTCGGGAGGGTGACTCCCGGGTTCGCTGCGGCCATGCCCCGCAGAATTTTGCTGTGTTCCGCCCCATCGCCCTTAACCTACTGCATCACGAGACATCAGCCAAATATGGGGTTAAGGCTAAACGGCTCAAGGCTGGTTGGGATGAGGACTATTTGCTCAAAGTCCTTTCTTCTTTGACATAATAGTTGCGTTTGCCCTGATGTTCCTGCCGGTCAAGCTTTTTCTTAAAAGGGGAACGTGGTATAATGGGCGCAAAGCAGCTCGAAACAGGGAGGTTCACCAGAAGTATGCGCGTCTTTAATTTTGTGATTGGTTTTTTTTGCGGGTTAATCATTGGTGTGGTGGCGGTATTGTTGACCACCCCCCAAAGCGGCGGCGATTTACAGGCCGACATTCGCAGCCGATTTGATGGCTTAATGAGTGAAGGTCGCGCTGCAGCAAATGCGCGGCGGGCAGAGCTGGAAGCTCGCCTGGCCAGTCTGACCAATAAGTGAAAAGGGCGGGGTTAAGGCAGCACCTTTTTCATAATCTGGTCAAAAACTTGATTGGCCTGGGCCATATCCTCATCTAAAAATAGGTCTCGCCGGGCCTGGCGGGCCTTTTTCATCAGCGCCAAGCTGTGCTGCACATCTTCGCCTTCGAGTTTGATTTTAGGGGAGATATAGATTCCGGCCATCAAAAGGGGCAGGTAGAGAAATTCGGGGTCTATAGCCTGGCCTGACTCGACATTGGCCGTGACAAAATTGGCTACCGCCTGCCGCTCATGGAGCGGCCACAATTGGCGGCCAACGGCCTGAGCCACCAGGCCAAAGCTAAGTGCCAGAGCCAACTTTAACAGATGAGCATAGCCCGCGGTGCGCATAACTTCCAGGGCATGGGTCGTATCCATGCCTTCCTCAAGGGCGCGTTCCCACATCGGCACTAACAAGCCATTATAGCGATCCGGGCTGTTCAAGAAATATTGGCAACTGTAGGTAAGAATTTTAGCCAGGGTAATCGCCTCGCCAATGCGCAGCGGCAGCCCGGTGTCGGCAAAGCGGGTAACGCTCTCGGCGTATAGGGTGGTGTAGATGGCTTCGGGGGTTAACTCGTTTTTTAGCTTGACCTGGCGGGTGTTCAATTCCTGGATCGCTTGGTTGTAAAATTCGGCATTGTTCTCCACCCAGATAATTTCATAGGTATGTTTCATTCGGGGGGCTCGCTCAGGCGGGGTGGGCTTGCCTTCTATAGTCAGGGGAAACGTGGCTTTTTTGACGGATTTGGCCGTAAAGGTGGCCCCCAAGGTACTGACTAGATTCAAACCCACCGGGCTGTCAATAAGGTTACGGTCCAGCTTACTCTGGCCTTGGTTAAGCCTAATCGTCTGGCCCCGGCCTTCGCTCGTGACTTTAAGTTCAAGGGAGAAATTGTGCACCCCTTCTTTGACGTTTCCAGTGGTCGTGACCGGTAAGGTAAGCAGTCCTGCTTCAGCGCCGGTCAGCTTGAGCTGAAATTGCGGTTCTTGAACCGTTAGCATCGGCTTGCCGCCGCCAAACAGCCCGCCCGTTTGCGGTGGTTCCGCTTTAACGATAACAGACAAAGGCACATTGAGGGTATTTTGGAGAAATAAAAACAGGTTAGCCACCTGCTCCGGCGCAATTTTGGCCGGCTCGAAATAGCCGGCGTATTGCAGCCCGCCGGTTTCAAACCGTTCTGGATTATCGGTATATTCGCCAATAATGTCGGGGTAGGAAACAGCCATACCCTGCCTCCTCAACTTGTCATAACAAACTGATTATTCAAAAGCATATCACCGCCCTGGGCTTTTGTCAATGGTACTCGTAATTTTCCAGCCACTCGCGTTGCCGTGACGCCGCCACAATTTGTAGGAGGTTGATCATGTAATGGGCGGTCAACGGCGGCAGCAGTTCGCCCGTGCCGGCAAACAACAGGCACAACAGGATGTTGAGCCCCCCGGCGGTGATGACGCCCAGGAGGCCCTGCGGTTGGTGCATCAAGCCAAACAGCAGTGAGGTGACCCCAATCAACAGCGGTAAAGGGATTAGCTCCTGAAATAAGCCCAACCATAAACTGCGAAACAACAGCTCCTCCATTGCCACCGCCGGCCCAAAGGCCAGGGCCACCCAAACCCACTCGGCAGGGCGGCGTGGCAAAATGTTACGAATGACCAGCGGTGAGTAAATTTTCCGGCCAAAACGGTGAATGGCCCACTGCGTCAAACCATTCACCGTCACCTGTCCCACCAGCCCCACCCCCAGCCCCAGCCCGATGCTCTGAAGCGGCTGCGGGCTGAGCAAGCCAAATCGGGCGACCGGCAAGCCGCTGAGCCAGGCTAGGCCCAAACACAGCCCTACCAGCAGCAGCCGCAGCAGCGACTCAGGCGGGGAGAGAAGTAAATTAAAGGGCGGCTGAAACTCTTTGAGTAATAAATGGCTGCGATAGGTGCCCCAGGCCAGCAAAAGGGTCAGGAGGATCGTTGCCAGCCGGACGGAGTTTAGCCAGAAGAAAGCAGGGTCATTCATGGGGTTAAGGGGTTAAACCGGCCCGCCGCCGGGCCGGATAATAATATCGTTAATCTCGGCGGCCACCACAGAAGCGGGTTTGGCGGCCAACAAATCGTCGAACAAAAGCAACTGTCCGGTCCGATAAGCATGGTCGGCGTACAAATACATCGCCGCCGACCAACCCTGCTGGGCAAAGCCCATGGGATGGCCGCTCTCGCCGTGCATCCATTCATTAAACTCCCACGCTTCGTCGAGGCCCTGGCGATTGGCCTCGGCCAGCCGCCCCAGCAAACTTTCGGCTTCTTTGAGCCAGCCGTGTCGCACTAGGGCCGCCACATGAAAGCCGCCGATCATAGGCCAGATGCCGCCGTTGTGGTACTGGTGAGGCAGGTTCAGGTTGCGGCTGCGGTAATATTCGCGCCAGTTGCTCTCGTTGGGGAAGATGGGTGGATAAATCGCTTTGGTGGGGTAGGGTTCGGCCATGCCTACCTGACGCATGTAGCGCAAGATGTGTTCGGTGCGGTGGCCATCGGCCAGGCCGGTCAGAATCGCCAGCAGATTGGCCAGGCTGTCGCACCAATCGCCGTACTCGCGGAAGGCCACCCAGGGCAGATAGAACGGCCGGCTGGAGATGGTGCCAACGTTGTGATAAAGCATAAACCATTCCAGCCGGATCGCCTTGAGTTTTTCCAGGTGTTCGGCAAAGTGTTCGGCCACCCAGCAGCGATCAATCCACATCAGCAGATTGATCCGCTCGTGGATGCTGGCCGCATCGGCCCCGGCGTGGTGGCAGACCTGTCCGGGCGGTAAATGTTTGACCATTTCCTGGTAGGCCAGGGTGGCCGCGTAGTAGAGCGCATTATCGTAAAGAATGTTGTAGCGTACCGCCAGCAAATCCATCCAGTTGCCGGCTTCGGGCACTTCCAGCAGGCCGCACTCGTTCATATCCTGACATTCCAGCCAGACCATGGCCCGGTCAATACTGGCCCAATGCCGGAGCAAAAAGGCCAGATCGCCCACCGTTTGAAAATAGAGATAATGGCCCAGAATATACCACAGATTGGCGTCTACCGCGCCGGCATTTTCGGTGCTGACATAGCCGGTATCGGGGTTGACATTCAGTTGAATCAAGCCGCGCTGCGATTGGTGGGCGCTCATGGTTTCCAAAGCCGCCCGGCAAGTGTCCTGTAAAGCGGGGTCGCCGGTGCTGAGCGCGCCCAAAAATATAATCACGTTATCTCGCGCCCACACTTGGGGATACCCGGCCGGCAGCGCCGAAGCGCGAAATCCATACGGCGTGGCACAGTGATACACAATCTCTAAAGCCCGTTGATGGGCTTCGTATAATAAATCGTTTCTATTAAAATCGGGTTGCATAAAAAATATCCCTACAGTTTCTGTAAATTTTACCGCAAATAACCAAGGGCGGCGAATTAGCCCATTGAGGCGCAAATCACGCCTTATATATCCCGTTTTATACGCTCAAATTTGGATAGTTTTGTTCAGAGCAGTAATATGACAAGCCTGCCCAGTTAGTATAGAATAAAAAATCACAATAACCGGGCGAGTATCCGATCCCATGCGAATTTTGATTATCAATTACGAATTTCCGCCGATTGGGGCCGGCGGCGGCAAGGCCAGCCAAAAAATTGCGGCCTGTCTGGTGGAAATGGGCCATACGGTGCGAGTCATCACCAGCCGGCCGACGCAGCTTTATACCTATTTTGGCAATCTCTGTTTGTTGTCGGGTTTGGGTTTTTGGGTCTATCTCATTTACGCCAAATTTGCTTTTAACGAGGATTTGAGCGATCACGGTTTTACCCTGCTGGGCAGTTTTTTACTGCTGACCGGTTTTATTCTGCGCAGCACCGGCCTGACCTGGGAATTGACCAACCCGATTCGCGGCTTGAAGTCGGTCGAGTTTATTGACGGCGTTGAAGTGCGGCGCATCCCGGTGCTGCGCCAGCGGCAGGAATTTTGTTCCACGTTTGAAATGGGCACCTTTTTGGCCAGCGGCTTGTGGCACAGTTTTTTCCAGGCCCGCGAGTTCAAACCGGACGTGGTCCACATCTTTTTTGGCATCCCTGATGGTCCTATCGGCTGGATGCTCAAGCGAGCCTACGGCTTGCCTTATCTGATCTCACTACGCGGCGCGGATGTGCCGTCGGATGAGGTCAAACGCTTTGCCAAACATTATCAAGTGCTGCGCCCCTTGGTGCGCCGGCTGTGGCAGGACGCCGATGCCACCGTCGCCGTTTCCAATGGGCTGCGTGAGTTTGCGGCCGAGACCGCACCCGACTTGCCGATTGACGTCATTCCCAACGCTATCGAACTATCCGTTTTTACCCCACCGCGACAGCGTCCCACAGATGGCCCGGTGCGGTTACTGTTTGTGGGCCGGCTCAATGCTTTCAAGAATGTTGAAATGTTAATCGAAACCGCCAGCCGGCTTAAGGCGATAGGTGTTGAGGATTTTGAATTGCAACTGGCCGGTGAGGGTGAGCATCGCTCAAACCTGGAACGGCTGGTGGTGGAAAAAGGTTTGACCCGCCAGACCCGCTTTTTGGGTTGGGTAGACCGGACCGCCATTGTGGAGGTTTATCGCCAGGCCGATTTGTTTGTAACCGCAACCACTTGGGAAGGCATGCCGAACACCGTGCTGGAAGCGATGGCCTGCGGCCTGCCGGTGGTCGGCACGCGGGCTTCGGGCCTGGGCGAATTGGTCCGGGAGGGGGTCAATGGTTACCTGGTTGACATCAACGATGCTGCTACCCTGGCCGAGCGCCTGGCCGATTTGATTAACAACCCCCACGAGCGGCGGCGTATGGGCAAAGAGAGCCGTAAAATCGCCGAGCAGGAATTTGCCTGGGACTATATTGCCGAGCAATATGTGGAGATTTATCAGCGGATTGTGGCTAAAACTGTGGGCCTGGGAAGTAAGAAATTAGAAATAAGAAGTGAGCAACTAGAGAGTTAAGGTCAACTTTGCTCATGCGATTACACACCATCATCATATTTGGCCTCACTCTCGCCGGTTTTGGCCTGCGGCTCCATTATCTAACCACAACTCACCCTTTTTTTGACGAATACACCACCGTTCTGGCTGCCCGCCAGATTTTGGCGCATGGCTGGCCGGTGTTACCCTCCGGCCTTTTTTACGAGCATGGCCTGCTATCAACTTACCTAATTGCCCCATTTACTGCTCTGTTCGTCAACACCCCCCTCGATGATTGGCAGCCGGCCCACTGGGGCCTGCTGCTCTCCCGCTGGCCCAGCCTCCTGATCGGCACTTTAACCATTCCTCTGATTTACACCCTTGGCCGGCGGTTTAATCGTCAACAGTCAATAGCCAACAATCAACGGTTAACTTCCAACCTTCCAACCTTCCAACCCTCCAACCCTTCGACTTCGTTCAGGACAGGCCTTCCATCCTCCTTCTCCCTCCTCGCCACCGGACTCTTCGCCTTTAGCCCCGAAGGCATGGTTTGGGGCGGACGCGCCCGCATGTATGCCCTGGCCACCCTGCTGGTGCTGCTGGCGGTGTTTTGGGCTTACCGGGGAGCTGCTTATCCGGCCCCGGCGCGGTATCGCTGGGGGGCTATTGCAGCGATCCTGGCGGCCCTGCTGACCCAATTTGGGGTACTCATTTTGGTTCCACCGCTAGTTGTGAGCATGATCATCGTTGGCTGGCTTTCGTGGCGGGATTCGGGGGTCAGTAGTCAGATTAACACCCCCCACGCCTCATGTCCCTGGTTTCTGCGTCCTGCAATCTTCCTCGAAATCCTGGCTCTGGCAGCAGTCGTAGGCATCGGGATTTGGGTCAAGCGGCTGGGGCAGCCGGTGGGGATGGCGGCTCTGGGCAGCGAGGGAGAGCCGCTGCTAAGTACATTGCTGGAGACAGTAACTTATCAAACTGCCTTTGCTCTGAACGGAGCAGTTATCCGCGATTTTTTGGCCGAGCAGTTTGGCCCGCCCCACCTGTTCTGGCTGGCGATGGCAACGCTGGTGAGCCTGGCTGCCGCCCTGCTGATCTGGCTCGCCAAAAAATGGCCGCGAAGCATGAGAGAATGGCTAAGAAGAAACACCATTCACAATTCACAATTAATTCTTCGCCTCCTCGCCTCCTCAACCCTCTTTCTCTGGCTCACCTTCGGTCTTATTCTCCTGGAAATGGTCACGGTACTTGATCCCTTTCGCCAGAATCCGCGCTACCTGGTGATGTATTTGCCGCTCTTTTATCTCATCGCTGCCAGAGCGATTTTGGAATTTGGAATTTGGATTTTGGATTTTGGATTTCACACTCCACGTCTCACGCCTCACGCTTCACAAACGGTTATTACCCTGGCTCTATTAATCATCTTCACTACTCTAAGCCTGCCCGACCTGCGCCTGGCCCTAGTTACGCCCGAACCGGCCTATGAATCTGCTTTTCAAATGGTGCGAGACAATTGGGAGCCGGACGATGCGCTGCTGACCATGAACACTCCCGCCGCCGCTCTCTATCATGGTCAAGCGGATGGATTTACCGTGCAGGTTGATGCCGACCAGTTTTTGCTCAATAAAGACAGCGCCCCCATAGATCGCTGGCTTGGCGCACCCTGGATTGGAACTGCTGCCGATTTTAATGCCGCGCTTAATGCCCATCCACGCGTCTGGTTTGTGATTGACACTATTCGCCAGCCGGTCTACTTCCGTGGCGACTGGCAAGCGGTGGTCACCAGCCAGATGGAGCCGGTCTGGAGCCAGGATAATGCCATGGTCTACCGCACCCGTCCCGACCGTATCCCGCTGCCCACTCAGCCCGAAATTCTGGTTAACGCTACCCTGGGAGAGACCATCGAGTTGATCGGATACACCTTGCAAACCGATCCTCCCCAGCCGGTCACCTCTCGCTCAACAGTCTTCAATCTTCAATCTCCAATCTCCAATCTTAACCTGACCTTCTTCTGGCAACCTCTCCACCCCCCCGCAACCGATTACACCGTTTTTTTACACCTGCGTGACCAGACCAACACCACTCTCGCGCAGCGAGACGGTTTGTCGTTGGCAGGGAATTATCCTAGCAGCCGCTGGCAGCCCGGCGAAACTGTCATCGATCCCTTCAGCCTGACCTTGCCACCCGACCTATCGCCCGGCCAGTACACCCTCTGGGCCGGTATGTATCAACTGGACACCCTGGAGCGATTAACCGTAGCCAATGATGCTTCCCGTGAAAATGCTATTCTTCTGGGAGAAATCAACTACCAATGACCTATCCCTTCGCTTCACGCTTCACGCTTCACGCCTCACATTTTACCCCATTTCTACTTTTTCTGGCTGCGCTTGTCCCGCGTCTGCCCGGCCTGGGCCGTTTTTTGACCAGCGATGAAAATACCAACATCTTTTTCGCCGGCAGCGATGTGATTGCCGCTTTTCTGCGGGGCGACTTTCAGGGCACTTACTGGCATTTTTACCCCGGCGTCACCATGAGTTGGCTCGACGCAGTGGGGATGGCCGGCCAATACTTTTTAGGCTGGCTTAGCGGCGCAGCCCTGCCTCCCTTCACCGAGTATATCTACGGCGATATCCTGTCGCTGCTGGTGGCCAATCGCCTGCCTTATGCTGTTTTAACAGCCGCCGCTGTGCCGGCTGTTTATTTATTGACCCGCCAACTGCTGCCCGAGTCAATTGCTCTGTTGGGTGCGTTGTTTCTGGCTTTTGATCCCTTTTTTCTGGCCCACTCCCGTGTCGCTCATGGCGACGCTCCGGTAGCCGTTTTTATGGTTCTCTCGGCCCTGACTTTTTTCATCTATGCCGCCCGCCTCCGCGCCTCACTTGGTCAGGGGCAAAACTCCATTTCATCCTTCATCCCTCCGCCTTCCGCCTTTCTCCTCGCCTCGGCTGTTTTTGGCGGTCTGGCTGCCTTAACCAAAGCCCCCGGCCAATTTATGGCAATTTTTGTCGTCGGCATGTCACTTGTTTATGCCGGACTGGAATGGTGGCGGGAAATGAGGAGCAGGGGAGCAGGGGAGCAGAGGGGCAGAGGGGCAGAGGAGATTTTACGCATCACGCATCACCTATCACGTACTACACATCACGCCCTACAGCCTATGACTCGCTGGCTAACCGTCATCCTCATCTGGGGTCTCATCTCGCTTTTAACCTTCATTTTGCTCTGGCCGGCTATGTGGGTTGACCCGCTCGGCACAGTCCAACGTATGCTGTCTGAAACCTTGGGCAAAGTTGAAGAAGGCCACCTGGTCTACTTCCTCGGCCGGCCCACCCTCGACCCCGGCCCCTGGTTTTATCCCTACGTTATTCCGTTCCGCCTCACTCCGATTACCCTCATTGGCGCGGCGCTTTCCCTAGCCCTGCTTGTCCCTCAAATCAATGCTCTCAGCCTGTTTGCCCATGCTTCCAACCTCACCCAAAACGCACCACGCACCACGCACCACCTCCTCTGGCTGTTCGTTCTCTCTCTACTGCTCTTCGGCGCCCTCAGCCCCAAAAAGCAGGATCGTTATCTGCTGCCGCTCTTTCCATTGCTGGACTTGCTGGCCGCCGCCGGCTGGCTGGGCCTGTTCAAACTTGTTCAACATTTTTTGTGGCGTAAAACCTCTTTTTTATCTCTTCCCCTACTACCTACTGCCTACTCCCTACTCCTCCTCTTCCCCCACTTCATCCCTGTACTCACCTACTATCCCTACTATTTGACCTATTTCAACCCGCTCATGGGCGGCCCGGTACGCGCCGCTCAGACCACTTTGATGGGCTGGGGCGAGGGCATGGAGCTGGCCGCTGCCTATCTCAATCGCAAACCGGAAGCCGAGCGCCTGTACGTCGCCTCAACTCCCTCACAGACCTTATTACCCTACTTTGTCGGGACCGGCGAAAATTTTTACACCAACGATATTGCTTTTCGAGCCGATTATGTAGTCCTCTACCTGGCCCAGATGCAGCGGCTGTCCCCCAGCCCCGAAATTGTGGCCTATTTTCAGGCCCGCCCGCCGGAAAAGATCATTACCATCCACGATGTCCCTTACGCCAAAATCTATCCCGGCCCCAAGCTCATCCTGCCCGACATTCCCCCCGACGCCACTCCATCCAATATTGGCTTGGGTGACAAGCTACGTCTGGCCGGTTACAAAATCACAAATCCAAAATCCAAAATCCAAAATTCCTCCCTCACCCTCTATTGGCATGCCCTGGCTCCGCTGCCCGTCAATTACACCGTTTCCGTGCGTGTCCGCGCCACCAGCGGCGACTTGCTGGCGCAGCAGGATCAGTGGCCGGTGAACAATTTGTTGCCTACCACGCTCTGGCGTCAAGGCGACTACGTAACCGACGAACACACCCTCGACATCTCTCTGGCTGATCATACTCGCCCGGATCATTTTGAAGTCGTCGTCTACCAGGCTGAAACCGGCGAAACTCTCGGCCCGCCCATTACCCTGCCTCTTGCCCCATGAAAAACTCGCAAACTTCTCCCCAAAAAGCTAACCTTTCCCCATCCCCCTATTCACCATTCACCATTCTCTTCATCCTTCTCCTCGCCACCTTCCTGCGCCTCTTCCAACTACCCACCTTGCCTCCCGGTCTCAACTTCGATGAGGCCGGCAGTGGCGTGGCCGCGCTGGAGATTTTGAGCGGCGCTCCTAAAATCTGGTGGCGCTTGGGCGGCGGCCAGGAACCACTCTGGCCCTATCTGGCGGCGTTGAGTACCGCCGGCCTCGGCAATATTCCTTTGGCGCTGCGCCTGCCCGCCGCTTTGACCGGCGTTTTGACGGTAGCGGCTGTTTACCGGCTGCTCCTCACTTTGCGGCCTGGCACTTGGCAAGAAAGCCGCTTCATCGCCTTGTCGGCTGCTTTGAGTTTGGCCCTATGCCCATGGCATCTGCACTTCAGCCGGCTGGGCTTCCGAGCCATTTTACTCCCCCTCTTTTCAACTCTGGCCTTTTATTTCCTCTGGCGCAGTCTGATCAGTAGTCAGAAGTCAGATTTTACATACCATGTATCATGCATCAGGCATCACGCATCACGCCGCGCACTATTTAAACTGCTCACTATCGCTGCCCTCTTTACCGCCCTGGCAATTTATAGCTACCTGGCGGCTCGCTTGCTGCCCCTGGTTCCGCTGCTTTACTGGCTGCTCCACTGGCTTGTCAAAAAAATAAGGCAGCCTCTTTTCCCCCTACTCCCTACTCCCTACTTCCTACTTCCTACTCTCTACTTCCTACTCCTCCTTCTCTTCCTCTCCCCCCTCATTCTCTACTTCACCCTCAACCCCGCCGATTTTGTGGCCCGTTCCACCACCGTCTCCATCTTTAACCCGGCCTGGCATAAAGGCGATGTGGGGGGCACTCTCTGGCAAACTTTAACTGTCACGCTTGGCGCCTTCCTCGGCCTGACCGGCGACCCTAACCCCCTGGTCAACCTGCCCGGCCAACCGGCTGTTTCCCTATTTCTGGCCCCCTTTTTCTGCCTGGGCTTGCTTATCAACCTCTACCGTATTTTCACCCCTGCCCCCCTGCCCCCCCGCCCCTCTGCTTCCCTTCACGCGCGCCTCACCATCTGCGCCTTCTCGGGGCCATTGTGCCAACCTACGCCTTTGTCGCCATCGGCCTCAACGCTACCGCTAAATTCTTGAGCAAAGTTATTTCCTCTACTTCACCTTTCAGGTTTTACCCCCTTACTACCTACTACCTACTACCTACCGCCTTCTCCCTCCTCCTCGCCTTCCAAACCTACACCCACTATTTTATCCGCTGGCCCGCCTCAGTTGATTTTACCCTGCCCTTCGACCTGTACGCCGTTCGCCTGGCCGGCGACATCGCCCAGGCCCCACCCTCTACCGGCTACGTTCTCCCCATGGACCTCCGCGCTGGCGAAGAAGCCCGCCACTACACCCTCGATTACCTCCTCTGGCCCACCTCGCCCTCCAATCCTCCAACCCTCCAATCCTCCAACCCTCCAACCCTCCCCTACCTCCCCGTTGACGAACGCACCACCGCCGCCCGACTGACCGAACTGGCCCAGGGCAAAGCCAGGCTGCGGGTGGTCCGCTGGACCGCCGACAAGCACCAGGAAGCCGACGCCAAAGAAATGGTCACCTTCCTGCTCGAAACAACCGCCCAATTTCAGGGCCGCGAATCCTTCCCGGTTTACGACATCGAAACCTACACCTTACCGAGTCGGCAAACTGTCTTCACTCTGCCGGTGATTGATCAGCCGATTGGGGCAGTTTTTGCTAACCTGCTGCGCCTCGATACTGCTTTTGTGCCGGCGACGGCCAAACCGGGCACGATGCTGCCTGTCGCCTTGAGCCTGACCCCTCTGGCCTCGATGGAAGCTGATTACAAGGCTTCGCTCCGCCTGACCGATACAGCCGGAACACGAATTGTCCAAAAAGATCGCGTTCTCCTGCACAACTTTCACCAGGGTACCTCGTTGTGGCCGCCTGAGCCTGTCAACGAATACTATCTGCTCCATCTTCCGCCGGAGATGCCGTCCGGTGTATACACTGTAACCGTCGTCATTTATCACCCGGAAACACTGGACCCCTTGATGGCGGCCGGCCTGGCCGAAGTATCGGCAGGGCATGTCGCCATCGAATAAACGCTCCTAGAAACCAGGCTAAATCATCTCAGGACACTTGTCATTAAAAGCTATGATATTTGTTACTAACTTGTGCGCCTAAAGTTTGTTATGATGGAGAAAAACTATGACCGGCGACTAATCACAGACCACCGGTGATTTTTTATTTCAGACCTTCTGTCTTTAGTCAACAGTCTCCTTTAAGGAGGTTCCGATGAAAGTATGGATTGATCGTGATAAGTGTACGTCCAATCTCTCTGCTTGCCTGTCGTGTTTCGGTCAGTTGGTACGAACCGGAGTGCCGGACCGGGGCTGCATCCTTAATTCTGAGGATGATGGTTCGGAAGATATGACCGTTTACATGCACTCCGATGGCATGGAACACGGCCCTTATGTTATTCCCAAAGAGGCGCGTGACCTGGTGGCCTTTGAAGGATGGGATAAATTTGTTGACTTTGACCCTGAATTTCGCAAAAACGAAGGGGCGCTTCACCAGAAAATAAAATAATCAACCCAACCCCGCAGTTAGTAAACGGCAGATGGGCAAGACTGACTGTCTGCCGTTTACACCTCCAAGGCCGCCCGTTTGACCGCCCGATAATTGGCATCCAAGGCCGGCTCCAGCAGCAGCATCGCCAAAATTCGGCGGGCGAGGTGCATCACCTCGCCCGCTTCCTCTGGCTTGAGGGGCCGGCCCAAAAGTGGCTCTTCCCGGTAGGACAGCCACTTTTTTATTACCTGATACCCTCCCAGCGAATACTCCCAAACCTTGAGCGGAATGTTGGCCCAGTAAGCCGCTTCGTTGAGGTAAATATCCAGCGTCGTTTCCCCCAAAATTTGGCCCAATTGGTCCAGGCTGAGACCCAGGGCCGCCGCGCCCTTTTCCAACGCGGCACGTTCGTCGGCGGTGAAAGGGCGCTCCACCCCCTGACCCTGACCGGCCAGAGTAACACCCTTGCGGCCTACGTCGCCCCAGCCGGCGGTCACGGCCAGGTCGCTGTTCGAGTCGAGCGAGCCGCCTTCAGCCCGACTGAGCAGGCCAATGGTTTTGAGGTCGGGGCGAATCTGGCCGGCGGTGACGCCGGGAACGGCTTTTTCCGTATCCAGCAGCGCCGCGATCTTTTGGCCCAGCGCCGCCGATTTTTGTAACAGTTTGAGGTTGTCGGGCAGGGGGAGGCGCGGCCAGTTCTGTTGCAGCGCCTCTGCGTTTTCCTGGCGATATTGGGGAGCATACAGCACGGCAACCAGATGATAGAAAAGCGTTTCAACTGCCTCATTGGCCCCCAAATCGGCCAAATAGCGCCTGGCTTTTTTTGAGAGATTGGGTTGAACCCCGTATTCGTTGGGGAGATTGGCGAAAAAGGTGCCGCGAGTTTCAATGTGCAGGAGAAGAGGAAAAAGATAAGTCCGACCCTCCAGCAAATACAGCGAGGCGGGGCGCGAGGTAACAAAAGGCGGGTCGAAACCGCGGGGGTGCTTTTTTGCTGCTGCTAACCACAGGTTGCCTGGTTTTACATGTCGAAAATAGTCAAGCTGTTTCTGGCTGAGTGGTTTTGTTTCTAATCCTTGATACCGCCAGCGGAAATCAAAGGGGCGATAACAGAGGCGGATAATACTTTGGTTTAGCCAACGTTTTTGTTGAAGCTGGCTCAACCCCGTCTCGGCGTTACCTGCTTGCCCGACATAAGGTATGGACTGCTTAAGCGAATCGGATTGCTCCGGGTTAATGGCCGGGGCGAGATGCTGCGCTATGCGCCTCACCAGGCGCTCCCGGTCAATATCCATCAGCAGGTCATCGCGGCCGGGCCGGATGCCGGGAAATGAGGCCGGAAAGAGTTCGGGCAGGAGAGGCCAGGTGAAGTATAGGCTTTGCGGGTCGGTTTTGGGTGGATGCATGGGTTATACAACATGAAACGTGATGATTAGGTAGTTCCAGGATTAAAATCCTTCAATAGCGTGCGTGGTACGTAGTGCGTAACGTAAACTTGCCACGTGCCACGCACCACAAGAATTGACGTTTTAATTTCTTGGAATTGCCTTATTTTAGGAAAATTTCCTCACGTTTTACAGGTCATCTGGGGAAAGATCAGCCGGGGAGAATGGCCCAGACCGGTTTATGGTAAAGATAAACCGGGGCTTTGTCAAAAAAAGAGACGCTCCGGTGAGGGAGCGCCCCTTTTTAGAGAAAGGAGAACAAAATGAAGGAGAGAAGAAAGGAAACCAACTAACGATGTAACCTCATGGTAGCACTGCCAGGTTTGATTTCGGTTTGAAAGGGGGAACTCTAACCTTAAAATTTAGAGGGATGTATCTGGAAAATCTGAAGGAAGCCAGGGTATTTTAAGATTCTGGCGAGGTTTAGTATAATCCATCTAATTGTCGTCAAAGGAAAATGTTAAATGACTGATGTAGATCGTATTGACCCCCTCCCAACTTTGTCCGCTCTGGATCGAGAGGCGCAGTATCGCCTGGCGCTAGCCTGGGCCGACCGGGGCCGCCAGGATGATTTACGAGGCTTCGATTTGAGCGGGCGAGATTTGAGCACGATTGATTTAATGGGGGCCACCTTGACCGGCGCGAATTTGAGCCATGCCAAACTGGTTGGCGCGAACTTGATCGAGGCCGAGTTGCAGGGCGCTGATTTGGGTGAGGCCGTACTGCAAGATGCTGACCTTAGCAAAGCAAAGCTGGAACAGGCCAATTTGACGCGGTCTAATCTGCACCAAACCCTGCTCATCCAGGCCAATTTGACCGGGGCCAGGTTGAGTCTGGCGAACATGCTGGAAACGAATCTGATTGGGGCCAAGCTGGCCGAGGCCGACCTGCGTCTGGCACAGTTGGGGCGGGCCAGCTTGAAAGGTGCTGAACTGAGCGGGGCTAACCTGGCCGGGGCGGTGCTGGTTGAGGCCAATTTGGCCGGGGCCAGCCTGGTGGGGGCCAAAAACTTAACCGGGGCCAATCTGGAAAAGGCCAATCTCAGCCGGGCTAATATGACCAAAGTCAACCTGGCCGGGGCATTTATGGGTGAAGCGTTTCTGGCCGAAGCCGACCTGACCGAAGCCAATCTGGCCGGCACTTTTCTGGCTAAGACCAAACTTACCCGCGCCAATTTGTCCAAAGCTAATCTGGCCGGGGCATTTTTAGCCGGCGCTACTTTGAATGGGGCCAATTTGTTTGGGGCCGTTCTGCGTGGAGCAGTCCTGGCCAGAGCCAATTTGTTGGAGGCCAATCTCAGCCGGACCATCCTCGATGGTGTTATTTTGACCGGGGCAATTATGCCCGATGGCACTCGCCATGAATGAACTTCATGAATAAGCTGTTTGACCCTCAAAATCATGTCTTTGAACTGGCTCGAATGGGGCAGCGGCTACCGCTTGGCCCGGCGGCGGTGGCCTTAAGTTTTGTGTTTGTTTTGGCGGCGCAGTTTGCCGGCGGACTGCCGGCCATCTTTCTGGTTGTAGCCTTGTCGCTGGGAGAGGCCGGTCAAGCCGTAGCCCTGGAACGACCTGAGGATTTGATGCAGCTCGCTCTGCCCGATACAGCCCTGGAGCTAACGATTCTACTCATCCTATCGTTTGCGCCAATTTTTCTGCTGTTGTGGGGCTGGTTAAAGTGGTATGAGAAACGGCCGTTTTGGACGCTGGGGTTGGAAGGGCGCGGAGCCTGGTTTTACTATTTGCGCGGGTTGCTGGCAGGCTTGGTGATGTTTGCGGTGTCGGTGGGGGTGTCGGCGGCGTTGGGCTTTATGGCAGTAGAAGAACCGTCGGCCCAGCCGCGGGGATTGGCAGCATTAGGGGGCGTGCTGCTGATCTTTGTGGGTTGGACGGTCCAGGGACCGGCGGAGGAAGCACTGGCCCGGGGCTGGCTGCTGCCGGTGATCGGGGCGCGGCATAAACCGCTGTGGGGAATTATCGTTTCGGCGGTGGTATTTGCCGTTTATCACTCGCTCAACCCCAATGTCAGCCCGGTGGCTTTTGTCAATCTTTTTCTTTTTGGCCTCTTTACGGCCCTGTACGTGCTTTACGAGGGTGGGTTGTGGGGTGTGTTCGGCATTCACGCCGCCTGGAATTGGGCGCAAGGCAACTTGTTTGGCCTGGAAGTCAGCGGAACGCCGCCGGCCGGGGGAACCCTATTTAATTTGATGGAAGCTGGCCCCGATGTCATCACCGGCGGTCTTTTTGGTCCCGAAGGCGGGCTGGCCGTGACAGTTGTGTTACTTGTCAGCAGCGCCGTAATTTGGCTAATCAGCGAGCGAGGGAGTAGAAAATAAGAAATAAGAAGCAGCCTTATCCTCAACTCTCTATCCTCCATTTTCTATCTTCTATCTTCCATCTCTTTCCCCCTTGACAATCTGCCGCTTGCCAGCCATAATACCCCAACTTAGATAAACGAGGCTCGGCTAGTCGTCAATTGCCTACTTTAGCTAGACCACCAGCCCCTAACCCTTTAGCCTCATTGATACCTATGCTAGCTATGTGTTCTAACCTACGAGTATAAGGTAAGTTAACAGGAGAAAGAACTGCATGTCTGACGCCACCGCCAAAATTAAAGAACAATTAGCCGCCCAGCAGTATATTGCCTCCGACGAGATAACCACCGTTGTTTATCTGGCCGAGCAACTGGGCAAACCCATCCTTACCGAAGGACCGGCTGGAGTGGGCAAAACTGAATTGAGCAAAGCCTGGTCCGCCGCCACCCAACGCCGCCTGATCCGCCTGCAATGTTATGAAGGCTTGGATGAAACCAAGGCCCTCTATGAGTGGGAATACGCCAAGCAGATGCTTTATACCCAACTGCTGCGCGATAAACTCCAGGATGTGATTGGTCGCGTAGCTTCGTTGCGTGAAGCCGCCGACCGCATCGCCGCCGAGGAAGAAGTTTTCTTCTCCGAGCGATTTTTGCTGCCCCGGCCCCTGCTCCAGGCGTTGACCTCGCCGGAGCCGGTGGTGCTGCTGATTGACGAGATTGATCGGGCCGACGTGGAATTTGAAGCCTTTTTGCTGGAAGTTTTGAGTGATTTTCAGGTCAGCGTGCCGGAACTGGGCACTATCCAGGCCAAACACCAGCCGACCGTCTTTTTGACCAGCAACAACACCCGCGAACTCAGCGAGGCGCTCAAGCGGCGCTGCCTCTACCTCTTTCTGGATTATCCCGACGTTGAAGCCGAATTAAACATTGTGCGGCTGAAAGTGCCCGACCTGGCCCCCGAACTGGCGCGTCAGGCGGTTGAATTGGTGCATCAACTGCGCGGACTGGATTTGAAAAAATCGCCCTCCATCAGCGAAACCCTCGATTGGGCGCGGGCGCTGGTGCAGTTGAACACCAAACACCTTGATGATAAAACCGTCGAAACAACCATGACGGTGCTGCTCAAACACGAAACAGATATCACCCGCGCCAAGCGCGCCCTGGCCCGCCGGGGGGCCAACGGCGGAGCCAGCAAACCCGGTTCCGGCGGCTTTGACGCAGATGATTTTGGTAGTTATCGGATGTTGGGGAGGAAATAACGTTAAACGTTGAACGTTCAACGTTTAACTTCGCCAGGAGGACACGATGGAACAACGCATCATTGACTTCATCGCCGGGCTGCGAGCGGCCGGGGTACGCATCTCGATTGCCGAGAGCGAGGATGCTTTTAATGCCACGCGCTGCATGGGAGTTCTCAACCGGACCGATTTTCAGGACTCGCTGCGGACCACCCTGGTCAAAGAGGCCGCGGATCGGCCCATCTTCGACCAGTTGTTTCCCCTTTATTTTGGCAGCGGCGGACCACCTCTGCTCAACCTGACCGATGACCTGTCGCCCGAAGAGAAAAATTTACTGGCCCAGGCCTTGCGCGCGCTGCTGGAACAGATGCGCCAGCAGCAACAACAGTCCGGCAACCAAAAGATGCAGCGTGGAGGGTTGTCCTCGCCGGAGAACCAACTCAACAATTTGATGCAGTTGCTGCGCTGGTTGTTACAGGGACAAAACCCCAGTCAGCAGGAGTTGGACCAGCTTGGCCAGCAGTCCGGCCTGCCTACGGCAGACTCGCCTTACCAACAGCGTTGGATGGAACAGCGCATGCTGCGCCAAATGGGTATGGAACTGCTGCGGCAGTTGATGGAACAGTTGCCCGACTTGCTGGCCCAATTGGGTATGAGTCAAAAGGCGATTGACGAGTTGATGAAAGGGATGGAAGAGAATCGTGACGCTCTGGCCGAGCAAATTGCTCAGCACGTAGGGGCCACCCTGGCCCGCCAGCGCGCCGAGAACCAGCCCCATCAAAAACAGGAAGCCGCCGATTTGATGCACCGGCCCTTCAAAAACCTGAGTGAGAGTGAGGCCGAACTGCTGCGCGACGAAGTCCGCCGCCTGGTCTCGCAATTACGCAGCCGGGCTGCTCTGCGCCGCAAGCACAGCAAAAGCGGCACGCTCGACGCCAAAAAGACGCTGCGCTCCAATTTGCGCTATGGCGGCGTGCCGATGGAACTCAAATTCAAAACGCGCCACCTCAAACCCAAGCTGCTGCTTATCTGTGATGTTTCAACCAGCATGCGGGCCGTGGTTGAATTTTTACTGCGCATGATTTATGAGCTGCAAGATCAGGTGGCCAGCGCCCACAGCTTTGCCTTTATTGACGACCTCAACAGCATCAGCGAGGATTTTGCCGAGAATCCACCCGATGTCGCCATTGACATCGTTTTGACCCGGTTGCGCCCCGGCTACTACAACACCGACCTAGGCAACAGCCTGAATACCTTGATGATGCAATATGCTTCCACCGTAGACCATCGCACCACTGTAATTTTTGTCGGCGACGGGCGTAACAATTACAACAATCCCCGCCTGGATTTGATGGACCAAATCAAGCGGCGCAGCAAGCGGGTCATCTGGCTCAACCCGGAACATCAGCGCCAGTGGGGTACCGGCGACAGTGATATGCTGGCCTACCAGCCCTACGCCACGGCTGTCTACCGCGTCAGCAATCTGGCCGAACTGGCCGAGGCGGTGGATAAGCTACTTACTGCCCACTGATAACCGTAAACCGTAATTAGCCTGGGGCAGCGCTACCGCTCGTGTAGCCTTACTTCCCCTTTGGATTGCTTGCGCTATCTCCTGTCTAAGGGACAACCAGGCTAATCTGGCGGGCTGCGGATTCTATTTTCAACTCATACTCCGGCTCAATTTGGACCACACCCACCGACCAGAAATAATCGGAGGCGGTGCGGGTTACGCCGGTGGCCCTGCTTAAAACTAGCGTAACCGTATATTTGTGATCGTCCAAACGCTGAAAAGTAGGCTCTTGCCTCAAGAGCCGGGCGTCGTGCGCGCCCACTCGAGCTTTACCCGCTAACCCAACCCGAATTTCAAAACTAAGATCATCGCTTAATTCCCCCGGCCATTGCCAGACAAACTTAATTTCCCGGCTGGCGTCGTATTGGATCAGGCCGGCTTCGTCCGGTTCAGGTTCAAGCAGAATGGGGGTGGGTTCCAAGGTTGGGGTCACGATAGGGGTAGCTGTAGCCGTTGGCAGAGGAAAAGGGGTGGTAGTGGGCGGGGCGGTAGGAGAAGCGAGGGGGCCTCGCGTGACCGTCGGCAGGCGGGTTTCGAGCGCCTCGGACGGCAGCTTTGGTGAAGTTGAAGCAGGTTCAAGCGTGGGGGTGAAGATAACTTGCTCTCCCTCAGCCTCCACCGCGATAATAATTGAGTTTTGTTCTGGCGAGGATGTGGCGGTAAAGGGTAAAGGGGTGGGCGTGGCTCGAACCGCGACTTTGCCAGTTCCCTCATTGGAGAAAACAAAATATAAGCCGCCCCCTCCCAGCACCAGTAGCAAGACCAAGATAACGCCAACGACCAGGCCCAACCGTCGAGATGGTGGTGAGACAGCCGGCTGTTGAACCAGTGTCGGCGGCGACGACATCACGGCAGTTTGATCGGTGCGGCTGGGGATGGTAATAACGATGGAGGTAATATTGTCGTTGCCGCCTTCCAGGGTGACAATTTGCCCATTTCGATTGAATTGTTTGGGCGCATTGGCCCTTTCAATCAAGCGCTGGACTGCCTGCTCTGGCGGGTATGTTTTTAAAATTTGGGCTATTTCTTCGGGCCGAACTTCGCCGCTGAGACCGTCGGAGCAGAGCAGTAATTGATCTCCCGGTTTTAGAGAAGTCCACTCAATCTCTGGATAGACATCCGCTCGGCGGGCCGTGAGCGCATTGGTCACGCGGGAGCGGTCGGGATGAAAGCGCAGTTCATCCCAGCTAATTTGCCCGGCCTCGATGAGCGGCCAAACTCGTGAGTGATCCCGGCTGAGCTGCCGCAATTGACCGCGCCGCAGCAGGTAAATACGGCTATCGCCGGCCCAGGCGAGCCACGCTTCGCCCTGGTGTTTAAATTCATCATATTTGACCACCGCTGCCACCGCGGTGGCGCCCATGTTTTCCGTAGCGGGCGATTGGGCCGCTACCTGACAAATTTTTTGGTGCGCTTCCTGGAAGGCCAGTTGCAGCCGTTGGCCGATATCGGCATATTCTTCGCCCAGACTATAGTAAAGCCGGGATATTTCGGCCACGGCCAGGGCGCTGGCGATATCGCCGGCCCCATGCCCGCCCATACCATCGGCCACAACAAACAACATGCCGTAAGGGTCATTGGGTGAGTGCTCATGGGAGTGTGTCTGCGGCCAAAAACTGTCCTCGTTAATCTGGCGTTTTTGGCCTATATTCGACTCGTAATCAAACCTGACATTCATAAACGCTCTCACCCTTGCCCCAGCCGAAATTTGGCGCTGCGGCGGCCTTGATCAATAGAAAAACGTGCGGAATGTAGCGGGCATGATGATGGGTTGGTAAGGATCAACCTGGACTATAGCGACATCCCAACGCAGCCGACCTGCTGACAACCCTTTTGCGCCGGGGACATCACGAATTTTGCCAATAACAAAAGAATGGACTCCGCTGTCCGGATCGCAGTTGATCTGGGATTTTTCGGCCCCGGCATCCATTGCACCCATCGGCGGGGAGGTGTTATTGTCGGGCCAGACTCTAATCTCAAAGGCGTATCCTGCTGGCGGCGGCTGGCAGCCTTTGTTTTCGCGCCATTTCCACTGAAATTCCACCGCTTCGCCAACCTGAATATTGTCGGCCGGGGCCACCAATTCGATGAAGCCATCAAGGACAACTACATTGGCGGGGGTTGGTTTGGCTCGCGCTGGGGTTGGAGTAGTAGTTGGCCGGCGGGTCGCTGTTGGTGGTTGGATGATTGTATCGTTCGATTGCTCGGCCAGCTTAACCGTAGGTTTTGGTGTAGCTGAGGCCACGATGATGATCCCCGGCTGCGGTGTGGCGGCTGCGACCACAACCTCAGCGGTGGCGGTGGACGTAGCTGTTGTAACCGTCACGGTCGAGGTTCGACGCGACATAAAGATGAAAAGCCCCAAGCCGATCAATCCCATCGCCGCCAGAATACCGGCCCCGGCCAGCAGTAAAAGCCATTTTTTTTGTTCCGGCGGCTGCGCCAGGGCCAGGGTCAATTCGCTAAGCATGGCATCTACATTATCGTAACGATCAGCCGGATTTTCGGCAATGGCCTTAAGTAGAACTCGTTCCACCGCCCGTGGTATGCGCGGCTCAACTTTACGCGGCGGTGGCAGATGGGCCAGGCTGCTTGCCGGTTTTGGAGTTAGTTTGGCCCCGCCGGAAGGTTGGCTATCGCTTTTGCTTGAACTCGAACTGCGCTGCTGGCGAAAACGTTCGGGGCCAACCAGCATTTCATACATGATAATTCCCAGGGCATAAATATCGGCTTTGTGGCTGTGGACCGGGTTCTCGGTCAATTGCTCCGGGCTGTTATAAAACAGCGTCCCGACCCGTTTTTTCAGGTCATGAGCCTGCAAAAAATCGCGTGAAATGCCAAAGTCAGAAAGGACAATCCGGCCATCGCTGCTAAATAAAATATTGGCCGGTTTGACATCCAGATGCACAAAGCCGTTCCGGTGAGCATAGGCCAGGGCGCTGCCCACCGCCAGGATGATGGGGGCCGCCTCGTCGAGCGAGAGCTTCTTTTTTTGGCTGAGTTTATCTTTGAGGGTGCCGCCATCCATGTACTCCAACGCAAAAAAGTGCAGCGTGCTGTTATCTTTATGATCTTGCCAGAGTGCTTGTTCAGGATGAACCAGACGAATAATATGATCGTGCTTGAGTTTTTGCAGTTGTTCAGCCTCACGCTCGAGTGCCTGAACCCGATTCGATTTGGCTACTTTGATCGCCCCAAACATGGCCGGCTTATCTTTGCGCACGGCCAGGTAAACCGCCGACATGCCGGCATCGGTGTAATGAGAAAGCTGCTTTTTAACTACAAATTCGCGTCTGCTGTCAATACGTAAGGTATCATTGATGTCCAGCTCAATATCGGTGCTGTGCTGGCAGACCTGGCAGGTAATTTCTCCATCACGGCGCTTTTCGTTGCAGCGGGAACACCATCGGTACATGGGCCGGTTCTCGGTTATGTTCTAGGATCATAATCAAATAAGGTTGCGTGGGGGTCGTCGCCGCCATCTTCCACGGTTCGAAACTCATCATCGCCCGAATCGTCCAGGGTGACATTGCCCAAGGCGACGGGCGCAGAGAAAAATTGAAATTTTACTTTGGGGCCGATGGCAATTTCAGCCCCATTTTTAAGCAGTATCTCTTGAGAAGCGTTAAGCCTGACCCCATTGACGCTTGTGCCGGTGGCTGAGCCGAGGTCCTGAATAAAATATTGCCCGTTCCGGCGGATGATTCGAGCGTGCGATCGGGAAACCTCTCGATCTTCAATGGCAATATCGTTAACCACCCCTTTGTGATTGCGGCCAATTTTAACTTCGGCTTTGTCCAGATCAAACCTGGTTTGTGCCAGGGCTTGATGGCCGGCCAGGACAGCCAGCCCGGCCTGGCGAGGCGCACGGCTCACCTTTTTCAATGGCTCGACGGTATCAATCATCGTTTCATCTGGATCAACGCGGGTTTGAGCCGGGTAGCCTGTAGTTTCGTCATCTACCGTAATCATAGGACTCACCGGGGTGGGCGGCGGAGCAGGTGGGACACGCTGCGCCAGCGGGCGTTTGGCGTAGAAAAAGAGCAGATACCCCACCAGGCCAATCAGAATCAGCAAGAGTACCAGACCGACAATAATCAAGACCAGGGCCAGCCTTGAGATGTTGAGACCCGAGCCGGCGGCGGGGGGCGCATCGGGGATGACGACCGGCTGGGGTGTGGGCGGTATCGTTGGGACTGGGGTGGGCGGTATTGTCAGCGTTAATTGAGCCTCTTTTGAGGCAGTTACCCCCTTTTTATCCACCGCTTCCACCCGAACACTGTGCTTGCCTGAACCCAGTTCATTGATATTGACTTCAAATTGGTCAAAGGGAGCGGCCACAATCTTTTCAACCAATTTGTTATTAAGGTAAAGTTCCGTGCTGGCCAGGTCTACCTCCGGCGGAATATCTACTTTGACCAGTAGAGTGTTTCCCACCGGCGGTTCGATGGTCAGGTCAATGGTAAATTGGGGCAGCGGAGTTGGTGTTGACTCAATCGGCGCGGGTATCAATACCTGGCGGCGGTCCGACTGCTCTGAGCTTTTCTCAAAAATAATTATTCGGGCTAAACCGGGCGGCGCCTGGCTGGGGTAGCTGAGTTTGTATTGATGGTTGAGCTGTATCGTGATGGTCCTTAAAAGATCGGTCAGGTTGGCGGAGTTGGGGGCCAATAAAGTGCGCCCGCCGCTGCCATCACCCAGCCGCGTCAGTTCTTCCTGGTTAAGATCGTTACCAAAGCCGGCCACAAAGATAGTGCTGGAATTACCGGGCGTGGTGGCCGCTTCCAGCACGTCGTCTACAGTAGCGCCAGGGCAAGTTTCATCTCCCGGGCTGCCGGTGAGGGCAACAATCACGCGCGGGTCGGGCGGCAGGGAGGCCGAGGCATCCATAATTTGCAACAAGGCATCCAGCAGGCAGGCAGTTTCGGCCTGGCCGACCTCTAACCTATGGATACCCTGATCAATGGCCAGATTATGATCGTAGGTAAATTCCTGTTGATGGCGGACTTGACTGTCGAAATCGTAAACGGCCACCTGATCGCCGTCTTTCAATGCTTCAACAAAAGCGGTGGCGGCATCTTTGGCCGTATCCAAGGCGCGGACCCCGGTGGAGTTGTCTGGCTGGGCCATCCGGCTGCTGCTATCAATAAGCAAGATCACATGCAGAGGATCAGTTGCTGCCGAGAGGGTTAATAGCTGCTCGGCAAGCGGCAAATTGTTTTCGGAGAGGGTAAAGTCTGCGGCGGTCAGCCCGGCAACCGGCTGTCCGGCCTCATCTAAAACTGAAACAATGGCCGAGACCAGCACCTCGCCCGTTTCCTCGGCTTTGGCCTCAATATGGGTGATGATGACTTTGGCAATGGTTGATTGAGCCTGGGCCGGCGCCCACAAAAACGCAGCAGCGCAGGTTAGGCTGAACAGGGCTAGAACAAAGCGGCTTGATCGAACCATGATCGTTTCTCAGTAGCTAATCCAGACCTTACAGGTTTTCAAAACCTGTAAGGTCTTTACGAAGTAAGAAACAGGGTGTTTCTTGGGAGCCTTGTTGGGTAGCGACAATTCATACTTGAGGATCAAGTTTAAGTTGGGTGCGGTGCCCCAGCCGCACAATAGACCCGTTGCCCAATGGGGTGGGTGTTCGCGGCGGCAGGCGGGTCTGACCGATATAGGTTCCATTCCGGCTCTCCAGATCGGTGATAAAGAATTTGTTACCGCGCACAGAAATTTCTACGTGCTGCCGGGAGAGGGTCTGATCGCCGGGGATATTGAAATTAGCGCCGTCGCGGCCAATAACAAACGGAAAGGTGGTAATTACTTTTTTCCTTTCCGGGGGAGCGCCGGGTGTCTCTAAAACCTCAAGGCTCAGGCGCGGCGGCGGAGGTTGAACGGATGGCTGTTGCCGGGGCTGAGGCTGCGGCGCTTCGACGCTGGGGCCGCTAATCATGGTGTGGTCTATTGGCGGCCGGGGCAGCGGCGACAAGAGAGCTTCTTTTTTGGCCGGCCGGTTCAAGTAAATCACCAAACCAACGGTGCATAAAATGATGACAAAGATGCTAATCAATATGGCCGGGTTCTGCAACGCTTGCCCCACCCTGACCATGAGACCGGGCGGCGGGGGCGGGACTGCCTTGAACTCGTAAGGCTGCAACAGCTTTATGGGTGGCCCCTCTTTGGGAATCAGGGTCAGATTGATGACGTAGCTGCGAGGTTCCCCGGCTTGTTCGATGCTTTGAGGCAATTGCTCTTCGATCCGGTTGCCGGGGAAAAGGGTCGGCCCAAATTCGTAAATGCCGGCCCCGGTTTCTTTATCCACAATAAAACCCTCATAGCTTGTAATCTCGCCTACGTTCCGACTTTCCAGGTCAACAAAAAGGCGCTTGGCCTCAAAATCGGCCTGGACAGATTTGATGATAACCTCGGGCGGCGGCGGCGGCGGCGGTTCGTAGACAAAAGTTTGTTTAGCCAGGATTGTTTCGCCTTCCTCGCCGATAGTAATCAGGAAGCCTTCTTGATCAACCGCTTTAACCCGAAAACTATATTCGCGTCCGGCTACCAGATCGTCGGTGTGGCGTTCAAATTGCAGGGTGGCCTCCGGATTTTCAAACTCCTGCGCGGGTGGAAGTTGGGTGCCGCTCTTTTCATCCCACAGCTCGACCACCACTTTTTGGAGCGTCTCCGGGCTGGTAACGCTCATAGCGACGGTGTAAATATCTTGGGCCTGATCATAAACCAGGTTAGAAATCTGGGCGTTGGCCGGAGGCGGCGGAGCGTTGTAATCTTGGGGTGAAAAGAAACTAAAGGTAGTGGTCAGCGGCACTTCATTGTCTTGCAGCTTGATGCTGAGGGCAGCCTGGTTATCCCCTTGCCGGGCGTAAACATTAGCCCGCGCCACTAACTGGCTGCTCAAGCCCTCCATAATTTCGCGGAAGACCTCGCTCATATTATCCTGGCTGCCCGTAGCCGCAAAGGCCGAGGTTTCCTTGGCCATGCTGCGCAGTTCTTCTTTTCTGAGATTGCTGCAAGCGTCGTCGGCGCACAGGCCGATGGTATGGATAGGGGTAATGGGCAGGGCGCGGGTAGCTCGATTGATTACATCGTCGTACTTGCGCTGGCTGCACGGGGTGCCGTCGGCTCGCTCATCTTTGCCGTCGGTAAAGAGAATAATGGCCTGACGTTCCTGGGGTTTTTGAGTGGCCTCATCGAGCAGTTCAATAGATTTATAGAGGGCATTGTAGAGGCAGGTGGGGGCATTAGGGTCCGATTCGACAGCATTAATGGCCCCTTTAACCAACACCGGGTCCTCGGTGAAAGGTTCGATGATGGTCAGATCGTCTTCAATAGCCAGTTCATTAAATTTAATAACGGCAATATTAGCCCCCGGCGGGGCGCTGTCAACGGCAGATTGGGCGGCTTCACGGACGCCGGGCATCATGTTGGCCATGCTGCCACTGGCATCGAGGACCAGGGCAATGTAAAAAGGGGTTTGGGGGTCTGAAAATTTGGCCTCGACCGGCGCGTTATCGCCGCCGCCTAGCAGTTCTATCTCCACCGAGTCGATCCCCGGGCGGGAGATAGGCCGGCCCAGTTCATCGGTGATGACAAAAAATACACTCAAGGCCATGCTGTCGGCTTGGGGTTCAGCGGCCGGATAAATTACAATAACGTTGGCTGGTGTTTGGGCGTAGGCAGCACCCGGCCCCAGGAGACCAACCAACACCAGCAGAAGCAAAACGAGCGGCATCTTTCGGCTGATCATGAATGCCTAATAACCTCCTCTATAAAGATGCAGTGACTCGCCCCTAGGGGGCCTTCGGCTCTGAGGAGACGGAAGCGGACGAGAAAATTCTTATTATTCTCTTATTCTCGCTTCCTCACTCCATTTTTATCCGGGATGATGTGTCGAAGTAGGGGATAAACAAAGAGGTAGAGGTCAGCATCGGCACTAGCTTTGCTCATTATAGCAGAAAGGTGGCCTGGAATGAAAATTCTTTTGTTAAAAATTGGTCTTTGTCCTCAAAAACCTCCTCAAATTATCAGCAAATATGGAGGTAATCTACCTGTACTTCACAACGCTTTGATGATATTCTTTGAATGAACTCATTTAGACTTTTCTCTCGGAAAAAGAGCAAAGCTCAGAAAAATGGTCTTTAACATTTTTAACATTCGGTACCGGGCCAGGCCGATAGCGTTCATCTTTCTTGGGGCGTAATCAATGAGGCTCACGCCTCATTTAGGCTTTTTAGCTAACACGTGACGTAGGTTGATCATCGTAAAGGCAATGTAATGAGCACCCAAAAAACAAGCATCGTACCTTTCAAAGCGAATGAGCAACCGTTTGAATTTGTCCACCCAGGCAAAGGTGCGTTCGGCACAGAAACGACCATCATAGACATCGGCGTTGAAAAGGCGCTTCCGCCCCCGTTTGGTCTGCTTACGGTTACGCGGGTTCTCTGGAATGTTGGGAATTAGCCCGTGATTGAAGCAGGTTTTACGAGCTTCGCGGGTGTCAAAGCCCATATTGGCATTGAAGTAAGCGCCTTGAAAGGCTAAACCCAACCCTTTCATCTCCTTAAAGGCCGTTTGCAAGTGAGGTTTGAGGTTGTAGGCGTCATTGTGATTGCCGGCAATAATCCCAGTCGAAGCCACGACATAGCCCTTGGCATCCATAATCGGCAAAATGTTACTGGTTTTACCTTTCTTGCGACCTTGATAAGCGACCGATTGCCCGCCTTTTTTGGCTAAACTATGCGTGCCATCCAAATTGAGTGCAGACAAATTCAGATCGTCCCGGATGGTCAAGATACTCTGTTGCCAGACTTTTTTCAGACCCCCATCGTGGCTCCAGTGAGAAAAGTGGAGGTAGATGGCACTGTAGCTGATTTCTTTTTTTCTGACCCTGGTACAGAGGCAATCGGGATTTCTTCCCACTGGCAGCCCGTATGCAGCCAGTACAGAATATAGTTGAACACCTTGTAACGCGGAATTTGACAGGTAAACCCTCGTTTAGCCTGGCTCAAGTAGGGCTCAATGTGTTCCATAAACTGTTTCTCGGTCAATTTGGTCGGAATTTTGCTCATGATGGGGCTGCTTTCTCGGCCAATTTAGCCGCTTGCTGGCCGTTGCCCCCATCATGGGTACAAGTTGCTTTCCTGTCAACTTCTATCAAATGTTAAACCGTTGGTAGATCGAAAGCTTAAATGACCCAATGTTAAAAATGTTAAAAGTAATTTTTCTGAATTCGGCTGTTTTTCCTCAGAAAAAGTTTAAATGAGTTCAATAACAAACGGTTCTTTAACAGTGAAATATAACTTCATTCGTAAGCACCGTGTTCAGGAGAGTTGACCGACTGCTATACGCTTACCTTATCCTTTTTTCAATCCTATTGACAAACAACTTTTTCTCCTTTATACTGGAATTGCTAAAGTAACTACACCCACTCATCCGAAAGGATAGCCGATGCTGCTATCTGTATCTACCTTTTCGGAACAACCAACCTCTCCCCCCCCTGTTGGTTATACCTGCCAGAAAAGTGGTAGGAGCGAGTTTTTCTACCCCCTGATCGTTATTTCTCCTGTAAACGCATCTACTTTGTGGTAACATCTCCCTTTATCAAGGGGGATTAGATCCTTTATTGTAAAAATTATTATATTTAACAAGGAGATTAACACTATGGCCGATGAAATAAAAGCAGATTATGAGCAGCTTGAGCAAGTTGCCAACAAGTTTTCCAGCCAATCTGAAGAAATCCAACAAATGCTCCAGCAGGTCAAAAACGGTATGGAAAAGCTGGAACCCGACTGGATTGGGCGCGGGTCGGAAGCCTTTTTCAGAGAGATGCAAGGCGAAATCTTACCCGCTGTTCAGCGGTTGCAACAGGCTTTAGAAGAAGCCAATCGGGTTACCAAAGAGGTAATCGAGACCGTGCAGCAAGCGGAAGATGAGGCCGCCTCCCCCTTCCGGGTTGGCACCTAAAAAGTGATCGTTTCTAAGCCTATTTAAGATAACAGGAGACAATTATGACGGATGAAATTAAACTTGTTTATGCAACTGCCGAGGATATGATCCGCATCTTTGAGCAGGGTGTGGAGCAGTTGGAAAATACGATGCAGGAGATGCAGGGCATTGCCAACACCCTCGAAGATGGGGCTTTACTCGGTCGAGGCGGCGAAGCGTTCACCGACGCCATTCGTAGCAAGCTCTGCCCGGCTATTAGCCGGCTCAACGACAAATTTCAAGAGCTGGCCGGCGACGTGCAAAAAGCCATAGATTACATGCAGCAGGCGGATCGAACATCTGCCAGCAAGTTTTAAGCGCTAAGGAGAGTCAATTATGCCATTCGGTGCTATTAAAAGAGCTTTAATTCGTTTTGCCCGGAAAGTTGTTCAAGGTGTGCTGTCGCAGTTGATGCAGCAGTTAAATGTGGTTCAGGATCAAGCCCTGGCGCCCATGCGCGGGTTTGTCCAGGCAGTTATGGGCGGTATTTGGGTAGGCGATGGGGCCGACGCCTTTGTCGAAGAAGTATCCAGCCTGATGATCCCCGGTGTGGGGCGGGTGGCGGATCACATCACCACCATGCATAAAAACTTGCAGCATGCCTGCGATGTCATTGACCAGGCTGATGAGCAGGTCAACAGCAAAATCAATGGTTTGGCCGATGTCTTTGGGGCCATTTATTCAGGCTAAGGCCAAGTAGCAATTTATCTTCAGGAGGAAAAATATGGCAGACGAAGTATATATGGATATTCCGGCGGTGCGGGATATGGCTAAAGGCTTTGGCACAATTGGCGAAGTTTTGGATGCCGTAGCCAAGGTCCTCGAAGGGTTAGCGACCCTCTTAAAAGCAACGGCCTTTATCGGCCTGGTGGGTGGCTACATTGTGCTCCAATTTATTGAGATGATCAAGCCGCATATCGAGCAGATGGCTGAAAAGTGCCGGGAATTGATGCAGGATTTGAATAAGTCGGTAGATGCTTATGAGCGGGGCGATGCCTTAGGCGCAACACGGTTCTATTAATCCTTAAAGCGTAACGGATAAAATACAGAAAGGCGGATTTGAACCTATGCTCAAATCCACCTTTCTATTCTTTTTAAGCCAGATCAGGCCGCAAAATTATTGAGCGAAATCACCACCGCCAGCAAAAAAGCAATGGCCAGCAAAGCGGCCACCACCACCATAATGGTCTTGGTGGTTGGCCACCGGCTCTTCTTTTCACCGGGTAATTCGCCAAAATACCCCAGCAGTTGTTTAGCCAGTACCGTAGCATCTTGTTGGCGGCGTGTAATTTGTGGGTCAACTGCCTGGATAGCAATATCGGCCACGGTTTTCACATCTTCAACCCGCGTCATCCTGACCAGGCGATTGCGCTGCACCGTCCGGTAAACTTCAGTATCGCTCTGTAGCTTAAAAGTAAAAGCCGGTTCACCCACCAGCAGTTCATACAAGATCAAGCCCAAACCGTAAACATCGGTGGCATATTCGGGGCGAACTTTGCCGTTGCTGGTCAGTTCCGGGGCGGTGTAAGCCGGGGGGACGAAAAAGGGGTACCAGTTGGCGTTGAGGTTCTGGGCATCGCTGACGATACCCAAATCGAACAGCAGCACACGGGGCACGTTCGGCTCGGTATCAAACCGAACCAGGACACCTTCGGGAGTCAACCCGTAGTGATAAATGCCTTTACTGTGCAAAAAGGCAACAGCATAGGCCAGACCAATTACAATCCAGCAGACGTGGTTGATCCACAGTTGGGGATTTTCGGTAATAATGTCGCGCAAGGGCTGCCCTTCGACGTGCTCAAACAGGTAAAAGTAAAGCAGATGGCCTTGCAGCATGGTTTTGCCGTAGGCGTCTACTTTAAGATTAGTATTAGCATAAGGCGGCAGCAGGGTAGGTAAATATTTGCTCTGGGTTCTCTTGAGTTGAATATCGCGCAAAAACTCGGCTTCTCGTTTGAGCCTTTCTTTATTCTCAGTGCCCGGATGGGCCACCTTCAAGAAAACCTTTTTCTTTTGATGGGTAGCCTCATACAGCACCGCCGAGCGTAACACGATGACCGGCTTGATGATTTCAATATCGCCAATCCACTCGCCATAACCCAGAATACTGGGCGACATTTCGGCCGGGCAGTAGGTTTCCTGGCAGTACAGATTACTATCGGGCGAGGTGCGTTCGCACAAAAGACAAACGTGTTTCATGGACTTTACCCCCCACAGTTCCTGCTGTATAACTACTCAGCTATGTCATTTCGAGCGACGTTAGGAGCGAGAAATCTTCTAATCCGTAGTTTACAGCCAGCCGTCTCAGAGATTTCTCGGCTTTCAGCCTCGAAATGACATGGGGGAGAGTAGTTACTCTGCTGTATTTGTAAAAACATTTCTTGCTGCGCATTACACTACCTTCATTTTGGGGACATGTCAAGTTAAAATTTTAGGAATGAGCGCATGAACGAACCAATTTATATTGACCGGCCTCCTCGCATCCAGCCGGAGTTACCCTTTGACCAAATCGAAATCCCCAAGCCCCCGGAAAAAGAAGAACAGGGTAACGCCCGATTGCTGCAAGTGGGACTTCCCCTGCTGACCATTGTCGGCTATATTCTGATAGGCACCCTGGGCGGAGGCGGGCGAAACCCCCTATTTATCCTGCCCATGGCTTTGTCGGTGCTGGCTTCAGTGGGTTTTTCCATCTACAGTTATCGTCAGGAAAAGCAGCGCCAGGCCGAAATCGAAAAAGCCTATTCGGAGCGCATCATCGAGCTGACCAAAGAGATGAACATCCAGCACGACATGCAGCGCCGCTTTTACCGCTACAACTACCCCGACCGCCTGACCACCTTTCGCATCGTTCACAACGCCCGCGCCGAAGTGGAAAAACCGGAACGGACTCTCCGCTCCGAGGCCCGCTTGTGGGAACGGCGGGTTTCAGATGACGATTTTGGGGTAGTACGCCTGGGCATGGGCAGCCTACCCTCCACCGTTACCTATGTTTTGGGCGACGTGGAAAACTTTGAGGATTATCAAGTCCGCGAAGCCATGAAGTTGGAAGAAGACTCCCAATTTGTCTCCGATATCCCGGTTATTATTTCTCTGCGTACCCCTCACGTGGACAAAAAAGAAGAAGACGAAGAAGACGACGAGGAGAAAGAGCGGAAAGAAGCCCAGGCCAACCGCACCCCGGTGACGCACGCCCTGGGCATTGCCGGCGAACCGCAGTCGGTTTATGCCTACACGCGGGCTATGCTCGCCCATTACCTGGTTTTCCACGCGCCGAGTGACGCGAAGCTGTACCTTTTGGCCGCCAGTAAAAAAGAGTGGGCCTGGGCTGAGGCTGTACCGCACAGTCAAAAGGACGACCTGAGCCAATACCTGTGCTTTCTCGAGGACATCAAAGAAGACAAAACGGAAAAAGGCTTTGACGACGATGAGGAAGGCGCTTTAGGCCAATACCTGGAAGGCATTCGTAAGCTGTTGGCCCAACGCAAAATCCGTTTGCAGGAGCGCGACGAGAACCAGGGCGGCGCTGACCCAACCCTGCCCTTCCTGCTGGTGGTGGTAGACCTGCTCGACTCGATTTACGACGAAAAATCCCCGCTGGGCAACCTGACCTCCGACGCAGCCATCTCCATTCTGCTGGAAGAGGGCGCGCAGTTGGGCGCGGCGGTCATCTTTTTGGTGCCCGAACGCAGCAAAGTGCCCAGCGGCTGCACCGGCGTCATCGAAATGGAACGGACGACGCCGGCCACCAACAGCAAAATCGAGCAGAGCCAGAAGCTTCATTTCCGTTATTCCGAAGTAGGGGTCAACTCCTTCCGCTATGTCGGCGAGGCCGATTACGTCACCCGGCCCGACGAAATGACCATTCTGACCAAACAGTTAGCCCAGTTGCGCATCCGCGAGAGCTTTGGGGCCAACCTGACCCGCACCGTGCCTTTCCTCGATTTCATGGGCTATAAATCAATCCTGGACCTGCAGGACGATACATGGAAAAAATGGCAGGACAGCGTCAAGCCGAAGTACGCCAACTGGCTGCGCTGCAAAATCGGCATGATGTCGGGCAACAAACCCCGCACGATGGTCTTTTCGGCCAAGCGCGACGGCGTGCATGGTATGATCGCCGGCAGCACCGGCTCCGGCAAGTCGGAGTTATTGATTTCGCTCATCACCGGCCTGTCCGTTACTTACGACCCGACCGTGCTCAACTTTGTGCTGGTGGATTACAAAGGCGGCGGCGCGTTCAAAGGGTTTGAAGACCTGCCCCACTGCGTGGACATCATCACCAACCTGCAAGGCGAAGGCGTAACCCGCATGTTCACCGCCATCCAGTCGGAAATGCAGCGCCGCCAGGCCCTCAACGCCGAAACTGAGACCAAAAACATTGTGGACTATCGCCAGAAGGGGCTGCACGAAACCTACCACCCCTACCCCTACCTGTTTATCATCATTGACGAATTTGCCGAAATGATTGCCGATCGGGCCGAGTTCAAAGGGCAACTGGAAAGCATCACCCGCGTGGGCCGGGCGCAGGGTGTCTCGCTCATTTTGGCGGCCCAGCGGCCCAGCGGCGTCACCGACCAGATGCGTTCCAATATCAAGTTCCGCATCTGTTTGCGGGTGGAAACGTCGGGCGAAAGCCGTGAAATGCTGCGCCGTTCCGACGCCGCCTTCCTGCCCACCGATATTCCCGGCCGGGGCTATTTGCAGGTGGGCAATGATGAAATCGAACTGATTCAGACCGCCTACACCGGCGACAAAGTGGTTGACCCCAACCGCACTCCCCAAGCCAGGGTTATCTGGCCGGACCGGGGTGACCTTTATGACGCCTCGCAGGATCAGGAGCCGCCCGAACTATACAAGGCTATCGTGGCTATGCTCGGCAAAATGGCCCGCGAGCACGGCATCGAGAAACAGCGCGCTCCCTGGCCTGACTTTCTGCCGAACCGCCTGTCGCTGTCCGAATTATTAGTCTCGCCCGACCAAACGATTCCTGCCGTCACCTCCGAAGAGTACCTGATTGATGTAGACAAAATTATGCTCGGCCAGAAGCCGGACATTGCCCTGACCCTGAATCCGGGGGTCAACAAATGGTTGAACGGTGAAGTCGGCTGGCTGGAAAAACAGGATTGGGAGAATTACGCTTTGCGCCCGGTGGTCGGCCTGGTGGACAACCCCTACGCGGCCAAGCAGTTGCCCCTGGTCATTGATTTGCCGCGCGGCCATGTCTCTCTTTTTGGCGCGTCGGGCTGGGGCAAAACCACCTTTATTCGGACCCTGGTGGTCAGCCTCACCGCCACCCATTCGCCCAACCACCTCCACGTTTACATACTGGATTTGGGCGGGCGCAACCTGGGTGTGCTGGAAAACCTGCCCCACGTCGGCTCGGTCATCATCCCCGACGCCGAAGGCTACGAGGAGCGGGTTGAGCAACTGCTGCGCGAATTGGATGACATCGTTGAGCAGCGCAAGACCATTCTCTACAATGCCGGCGTGCCCGACCTGTACAAATACAACGATACCCACCCCACCACGCCTCTGCCGGCCATTGTGGTCTGTATTGACAACTTTATCGAGTTCAAAGAAACCTTTGGCGGCGACGCTGAGAGCGATGTCGAAACGGTTTTTGATAAGTTTGTCGGGTTGGCGCGGCAGGCCAAACCCTACGGCATCCATTTTGTGATTACGGTCAGTCAGCCCGTTGTGCTGTCAAGCCAGTTGCAAAGCCTCTTCACCGAGCGGCTGACCCTGAAGCTGGCCGACCCGACCGAGTACCGCGCCATCGTCGGCGGGCAGGTGGGCGATATTGGCGATGTGCCGGGCCGGGGTTACGTAAAGATTGGACATCTGCCCCTCACCTTCCAGATTGCCCAGCCGATTGACCTGGCCCGCGACGCCAATGAAACTAAAGAGCTGGAACAGTACGCCCAGAGCATGCAAGATTTTATTACCAGCACCGGTTACGTGTACAAAAAGCCGGTGCGGGTGGACGCCCTGCCCCGCTCGATCCTGTTCAAGCAAATCCTGGCCCGCAAACTCAACCTGGAGTTGAACGAGACATTTGTGGACCAATTAAGGCAACGCACGGCCCAAAATTGGCAGGACAGCCTCAAGCCGGAACTGGCCGACTGGCTCAAAGTGACCATCGGGGTCGTTTCCGGCAACCGCCTGCGCGAAATGCACTTCGAGGCCAAAAAAGATGGCGTGCATGGTATGGTCGCCGGGGGGACCGGGGCCGGTAAATCCGAGTTGTTGATGACTCTGATTGTCGGTCTGGCTCTGAATTACGACCCCAGCGTGTTGAACTTTGTGCTGGTGGATTACAAAGGCGGCGGCGCGTTCCAGCCCTTCCGTGATTTGCCCCACTGCATTGATATTGTGACCAACCTCAACAAGTCGGCGGTCAAGCGCTTTTTCACCGCCATCAACGCCGAAATGCAGCGCCGCCAGAAGCTCAACGCCGACACCGGCACCAAAGATATTGTCGAGTACCGGGCCAAAGGGCTGCATTTGACCAACGAGCCGTACCCGCACCTGTACATCATCATTGACGAATACGCCGAAATGATTACCGACAACCCGGAATTTAAGGATGAACTCGACAGCATCACCCGCGTCGGCCGGGCACAAGGGGTCAACCTGTTATTGGCTTCGCAGCGGCCCACCGGCGTGTCGGACCAGATGCGGGCTAATATCAAATTCCGCATCTGCTTGCGGGTCGAGCAGGTAGATACCAGCCGCGAAATGCTGCGCCGCTCCGACGCCGCCTTTTTGCCCAACGGTATGCCGGGGCGCGGCTACTTACAGGTGGGCAACGAAAACATCGAGCTGATCCAGATGGCCTACACCGGCGAAAACTACGAGTACGCCGAACTGCGCGAGGGCGGCAAGCAGGCCAAGTTTTACGATGTGGTGGTAGATTTGTGCAATGAACTGCTCCAGGGCCAGGCCCCGCGCACCCCCTGGCCGCCCTTCCTGCCGACCAAGCTAACCATGTCCAGTCCGCTGGTCGAAGCCTACCTGGATAAAGAGTATGAACATTTGATGACCCTGGGCCAATTCGAGCGGATTACCAGCCTGAACCCCTTTATCCGGCGCTGGTTCACCGGCAAAGTGGCCTGGCCCGGCATGGATTGGAGCAAAACGGCTATGCGGGCCATCGCCGGGCTGGCCGACGACCCGTACAACGCCCGCCAATTGCCCCTGGTGGTTGACTTCACCAAGGGACATGTCGTGCTCTTTGGCGCGTCGGGCTGGGGCAAAACTACCTTTATGCGCTCGCTGGTGGTTAGCCTGGCTGCCACCCACTCACCGGCCGAGTTTCACGCCCACATCTTCGACCTGGGCGGGCGTAACCTGGAGGTACTGAACGCCCTGCCGCATGTCGGCACGATTATCATGCCCGACGAGCGCGGCTACGAGGAGCGGGTGCAGCAAATTCTGCGCGAGTTGAACGACATCGTGGACGAGCGCAAGAAGTTGTTTAGCGAGGTCGGCGTCTCGACCCTGTATGACTACAACATCAGCCACCCCGACCGGATTGAGCCGGCCATCCTGGTGGTTATTGATAACTTCCCGGAATTTATCGAAACCTTTGGCGATACCTCCAAGAAGGACAGCGAGAACAATCTGCTGGAAGCCTTTGTCTTGTTGGTTCGCCAGGCCAAAGCTTACGGCCTGCACTTTGTTATCTCGGTCAACCGCCTCAACGAGCTGTCGAGCAAGCTCTACAGCCTCTTTACCGAGCGGCTGACCCTGCGCCTGTCCGATTCGGGCGACTACCGCTCCATTGTCGGCGGCACGCCGGCCGAAATTGACGAAATTCCGGGCCGGGGTTACGTCAAAGCGGGCCGCCAGCCGCTGGAGTTTCAGATTGCCTTTGCCGTGGGCGAGTTTGACGAGCAGGGCCAGATCAAAGCGGAAATCGCCCAGATCCGGCAGTTGGGCCAACTGATGCACGATTTGGGCCGCAAGGCCTGGTCGGGCCGGGAGCCGCTGCGGATTGACGCCCTGCCCAAATCGTCCTCTTATCGGCAAGTGCTGGCTGAAGTGTTTGGCATCAACCAGGAAACGGGCTTCCTGGACGAGCTAAAAGAAGCCATCCGCCAAAAATGGGCCACCACCGGCTCTGCCGAACACGCCGACTGGCTGTCGGCAGTGCTCGGCATCACTTCCGGCAACCGCAAGCGCACCCTGCATCTTTCGGCCAAAACCGACGGCGTGCATGGCATGATCGCCGGCGGTACCGGCTCCGGTAAATCGGAAATGTTGATGACCATGCTGGTTGGCCTGGCCGTGTTCCAGTCGCCCGATATTTTGAACTTTGTGCTGGTGGATTACAAAGGCGGCGGGGCCTTTAAGCCCTTTGAAAAGCTGCCGCACGTGGTAGATATTGTGACCAATTTGAACAAGGCTGCCGTCAATCGCATGTTCACCGCCATCAACGCCGAAATCCGCCGCCGCCAGGCCCTCAACGCCGAAACTTTGACCAAGGATATTATCGAGTACCGGGCCAAAGGGCTGCATCTGACCCGCGAACCTTACCCGCACCTGTTCATCATCATTGACGAGTACGCCGAAATGATTGACGACAACCCCGAATACCGGGCCGAGTTGGAGAGCATCACCCGTGTGGGCCGGGCGCAGGGGGTCAATTTGATTTTGGCTTCGCAGCGGCCCAAGGGCGTGTCGGACCAGATGCGGGCCAACATCAAGCTGCGCATCTGCTTGCGGGTGGAACAGGTGGACACCAGCCGCGAGATGCTGCGCGCCCCCGACGCCGCCTTTTTGCCCAACGGTATGCCGGGGCGTGGCTACATCCAGGTGGGCAACGAAAATCTTGAGCTTATCCAGGTTTCCTACACCGGCGAGAACCAGCCCGACGACCGGGAAGCGGCCGCGCTGTGGCCGGATCGCCCCCCGCTGGCGCTCGCGGCCGGCGAGGATACGCCCAAGCTGTTTGATGCGGTGGTCAAGCTGTCCACCGAACTGGTCAACGGGCAGATGGCCCCCAAACCCTGGCCCAACTTCCTGCCGACTCAGTTCAGCCTGCAATCGCCTATTCACGACGCCCAGAAAAACTGCACCTTCGTGCTGGTTCCCACGGTGAGCGATTGGCTCAACGGCGACACCGAGGCCCTCTGGCCGGGGGTAGATTGGCGCAAGGCGGCCATGCGCCCGGTGATGGGCCTGCTGGACAACCCGGCCGAGGCCATCCAGGAGCCGTTACACTTTGATTTGAGCCGCTATCACCTGGCCGTTTTTGGCGACTCGGGCTGGGGCAAAACCTCATTCCTGCGCTCGCTGCTGGTCAGCCTGGCCGCCACCCACTCGCCCGACGAGTTCCATGCTTACATATTGGACCTGGGCGGGCGCAACTTCCGCAGCCTGGAAGAGCTGCCGCACGTGGGCGCAGTTATCTACGCCGACGAGGAGACCTATGAGGAGCGCTTGCAGCGCTTGCTGGAAAAGCTGGAAAAAATGGTCGAAGAGCGGCAGCAAATTCTGAGCAATGCCGACTCCAGCAACTTGTATGACTTCAACGCACGCTTCCCGGAGCAAGCCCTGCCCGCCGTGGTAGTGATGATTGATAACTTTGCCGAATTGAATGAAAACTACGAAATGCTGGTCGAAACGACCATTGTGCCCCTGGTGCGCCGCTCGTTGAGCATGGGGGTGACCTTTGTGATTACGGCCAACGTGCCCACCAACATGCCCAGCAAATTCTTTAACCTGTTTGGCGAGCGAATCACCTTCAAGCAGGGCAATACCGACCGCTATATGGACATCGTTGGGCGTGGGGCGATTGAGATTGAGGATACCGCCGGACGCGGCTATATCCGGGTGGGCAAGCGGCCGCTGCTGTTCCATATCGCCCTGCCGGTGGGGTTGTTCCAGGGGGAGGATGGCCGGGATACTCTCCAGGAAGGTGATGAACTACGGCTGATGGCCCGGCACATGCGCCAGCAGCTTGAAAGCATGACCTGGCGCAGCCAGCCGGACCGGGTGACGGTTTTACCCGAAATTGTGCCCCTGCTGGAGACGCTGGACGAAGTTGGCCCGGCCAAACCGCAGCGCATCCAGGCGGTGTTGGGGCAAGACGGCAGCCTGCGCCCGGCGCTGTTCGACCTCAAGCGGCTGGGGCCGCACTTTACTGTGGTCGGGCCGCCGCTCTCCGGCAAAACAACAACCCTGTACAATTGGGTACTGTCGCTGGCCTACCGCTACTCGCCCGACCAGGTGCGGCTGGTGCTGGTGGACATGCAGCGCAAATTTATGGAGTACGACGGCAAACACAAGCTGGACGAACTGCCGCATGTCCTGGCAACCATCTCTGAGGTGGAACAAATGGAAGGGCTGCTGGCCAACCTGAAGCGAGAAGGCGAGGTGCTGGCCAATCAAGCCCCCGGCTATGAACTGTTTGTGATTATTGACAATTACGACGACCTGAGCGAAGAAATCGAGCGCATCCGCGAGCTGCCCAAAGAGTTGGCCGGTTTGGCCCGCCGCTTTGGACGTGATGGCCTACACTTTATTATCGGCGGTACCCTCGACAGCGGTATCAGCGAGCTGCGGCGGCGGGTGCAGGCGTCCAACTATGGCGTGGGCTTGCGGACGGCCCAGGCCGTGGAAACACTGCGGGTTTCGCGCACCCCGCCGGAGATACGCGGCAAAGAACTGTCCATCGGGCGGGGCTTCATCGTCCGCTCCGGCCAGCCGACCATGATCCAGGTGGCGACGCCCTACCTGGGCAAAGGTATCCCGGCCAGCGCGTCGGAGGATGAAGAGGACGGGGCGCAGATAGGCCAGGCGTTGGATTGGTGGGTGGAAAAAATCAAGGCCAAATATCCCAAGCAGCGGGCTGCCTGGTCAACACCTGTCGAAACGAACGGGACACAGTCTCCGGCGACCTCGCCGCAAGACAACAAAAAGCTGCTGCGCATGACCTCGCTGCTCCAGCGAGGGCTGCGCAAGGAGTTGACCCATCTGAAAGAAGGTAACGGAGCCGGCGAACTGGTCACGGCCAAGCTTATTCAACTGGGCGGAGCCGGCTGGAACAATGAGCAAAAGCTGATGGAGCTATTGAAAGAGGTCTGGGTCAATGAAAAGCGGGCCAGCGGCCTGCCCGAAGAGATCATCCAGGCCACGTTCAGCGTGATGGACGATGAGTCAATTTTGCTGGATATTGAGTCGTCGCTGCCGGTGGAGGGGGAACAGTAGTCAGTAGCAGCAAGGAGTGTTCACGAGCCTGTGGCACGATACCGACGATGAGACTTGTTCGTAGTGACGACTTCAGTCGTCCAAGTCTATAAGCGACTAAAGTCGCTACTACAAACAAGTTATTTTCAATGGAGAGTTTTGCATGAGCACCAACCAAGCCCGACTTGAATTGTACATTGACGTTTTTGAAAAAAAAGACCAACGCGCCCTGGCTTTACCCAATTTGAAGCCGCCGGAGCTGGTCGAGGCGATTTTACAGGAGTTTCGAGAGTTGGAATATCTGAGCAGCACTCCCTCTGACTATTTATTGCTCAAGGCTGCCGATAAAACTCCCCTCAATAGCGACGGCGATTTGCAGCAGCAGGTCGGCAATGCCGGGCGGTTGATCCTGGTCGAAAACAGGCCAGCGCCGCCCAAGGACACCCGGCGGCCGGTCCATGAGATTTATTTGCGTGAGCAAACCAGCGGCAAAGTTTATAAGCTGAACTGGCTGCCGGCAATTATTGGCCGCCCCGATAAAAATCAACCGTATAATGACCGGCTGGCCGTAAATTTGGAGCCGCACCCGGCTGGCCTGCGTGTTTCCCGCCGCCAGGCCCTGATTACCGAAGAAAACGGGCAGTATTTTATTGAAAGTATGTCGCGCAATCCTACAGCCATCAAAACCGGCGAGGACAAAACGATTATGGTGGCTTCAGGCAAACAGCCCTTGCAGCACGGCGATATCATCTTTCTGGAGCGCAGTAATATTGCCCTCAAATTCATTGTGCGTCCTAGTTCAGTAGTCAAGTAGGTGAATTATGGCAGATATTATCCAAGTTGATCACGAAGCCTTAGAAACAGTTGCCGCCAAGTTTGGCCAGCAGTCAGAAGCGGTAGAGCAAATGTATCAAAATGTCCAGAACACGATGAACCGGCTGCAAAATGATTGGCTTGGCCGGGGTTCTGAGGCTTTTTTCTCGGAAATGGAGAAAGAGGTTTTACCGGCGGTACGGCGGCTGATTGATGCCCTGGCCCTGGCCAATGATGTAACCAAGGACATCAACCAAGTGATGCAACAGGCGGATGAAGAAGCCGCCTCCCCTTTCAAGAACGAGGCGGCGGGCGGTGGGACAAATGGAGCCAGTGCCGGCGCGAGCGCAGGCACTGGGGTCGGGGGGGGCACGGCCGGACTCGGCGGCGGGCTGGGGTCTGCGCTTGGCTCGCTGGGAGCTTCTATCTTGGGCAATAGCGGTGGCCTTTTGGGAGGCGGCCTGGGCAATGCCCTGGGGAACAACTTCTTTAGCGGCGACGTATTTGGCGGCGGAGCCGAGGGTTATAGTCCGGGCGGCAATGATTACGGCATTCCTGGCGATTGGCTCTCCGGCGTCACCGATTCGCTGCAAGGCTATATGAAGGATAACTACAACGATTACGGAATTCCCCAAGATTGGCTGTCGGGCGTAACCGAGGGGCTGCAACAAGACTCGGCAGGAGGTGAGGCTGAGGGCGAGACTGCGTCTGAGGCAGGTGGTTCAGGTGGCGGCTCCGGTGGGGGCGGTGGTGAAGAAGAAAAGAGTAAGGAATCGGGCGGCGGGTCCGGCGGCGGCTCGGGCGGTGGGTCTGGTGGCGGTGAGCCGGCCACACCCGAAGAGACCACCCCAACCGGTGAGAGCTACCCCGGTGGCGGCGGTTATGGCGGCGGCGGATCACCCCAAACGGAAATCAGCAGCCCCTATGCCCGCGGGGGAGCGTTTGCCCAGGGTAATTTTGGCGGGGGCGGGGGTGAAGGCAGCAGCGAGGGAAGTCAGCAGCCGGGCCGATTGCAGTACCAGCCGTTTGGCGGGGTTATCGGCGGTGGAATGGGTGGCGCGGCGGCGGCCGCGGGTGGTGGCACAGCCGGGGCCTCGTCCGGCGGCGGTGGGGGCGGCGGGACGGCTCAAGGTGGGGCCGGTGAGGCGGCCAATTTTGGCCTACCGATTGGCATCGCTGCGGCCAGTCCTTTTGTGGCCTTGTTGGGTAAAGTTCTTAAAAAGAAATCTAACGACGATTGAGGATAAACTATGAACGGCGAAAAAAGTTTAGAACCCGTCAATATCCTGCTGTCGCGGGAAGAACTCTTGTTCGTACTTAATGAATTGCAAGCCGACTTTATCCCTGGCCTCGACCCGGACCCGCAAGGTGAGTTGACCCTGGCCCAGGAAACATTTGGCATTACCGTCGCCGGGCGGGCGCTGCGAGCGCGGGAATTGGCCCGGCAGCGGCCCGGCGGTGAGGTTGAGATTCATACCGCTCTGTTGACAATGGTCGGCGTCTGCATTTACTCTCAGAATGTCCTATTTGCCTATCATTGGTCGGGCAATGCGACCTTGCCCACCCGCTACTTTGGCCATATTCGGGGCAATGATATTGTCGCTCATACGCGCCCGGACGAGGTGCTGCATCTTTTCTCGCTCCTGCCCAACAAAGAACAACTGACCAATCAGGTTTTAGCTGTCTGCCAGTATGCCGATGTTCCGGCTGCTCCACCGCTTGAATTTTCTGCGCCCGGCGAACTTTTTGCCCAGGTGCGCCAGTTAGCCGGCGCCGGAGAAGCGGCCAAAGCAACTGATTTGCTGGTGGGTAACGGAGTAACGGCTGAAACGGCCAGAACCTTTGTGGATACGCTGGCCCACGCGCCAAAAGTCTCCATTCTGCAAACGGTTAAACAGCCGGGCGACGGTACCGTGCAAAAGCGCGATTTTACCCTGCTGCAAAACGGTCACCAAGCCTGGCTGGCCATCGCTGCGGCAGAACCGGACGCTCCGTTACGGATCAAGACCACCAGCGGCGCGGAAATTCGGACCTTGTTGGCCGATTGGTTGTGAGCAGAAGTTTTGAGTAAACCACCAGAACAACTTTGTTTTCGCAGGAAAAACAAGGGGCTATCCTACACTAATCCAACGCTCTTATTTCCGCAGCAGCGATTCCAAAATCCAGATAGCGGCGCGTTTATCCAGTGGTTCGTTGTTATTGCCGCACTTGGGGCTGTAGATGCAACTGGGGCAGCCTTCTTCGCAGGGACACTCTTTGATGGTAGCCAGGGTAGCCTCCCATAGATCGGTTAGCAGCGCAAAGCCCTGCTCGCTGATGCCGACGCCGCCGGGGTAGCCGTCGTAGATAAAAATCTGGGGTCGCTCGGTATCGGGATGCATGGGAGTGGACAGGCCACCGATGTCCCAGCGGTCGCACATGGCAAAGAGAGGCAGCAGGCCAATGGCTGCGTGTTCAACCGCATGCAGGCCGCCCAGAAAATCCCAACCACGCGCCCCCAGATGTCTGAGCCACTCAATCGGCACGTCCCACCACAGGGCGCGGGTTTCAAAGGTGTTGGCCGGCATCTCCAGCGGCGTCTCGCCCAAGTCGGCCTCGCTGAACTGGCGCACCCGGCGATAACCCACCACCTGCTGCGTCACCCGCACCGCTCCCCAAAAGGCGGTACATAGCTTCATCTGGCGGTGTTTGAGCGAGCGGACAATATTGACCTCGCTGCGCTCGTGCGGCTGGGTATAGTAGTCCACCCGAGCCGGGGTCAGGGTAGCCTGCCCTTTGATTAAATCCAGCTCCGTGACTATATAACTATCGCCCTGGTGCATATAAACTGCCCCCGGATGCACCCGGCTAAAGGCCGACACCTCGTCCATCTCCTCCAGCCGCTTCATTTTGCGGCTGCTATCTACCAGAACAATTGGCTTGCTGCCAACGCTGCGAATACTAACGTGTTGAGCAGGATAAGGCCGCCCCCGATAATACCACTGGTCATGCGCCGATTCGTAGGTGACAATGCCCTGCTCTTCCAGCTTGACCATCGCTTCGACAAAACCTCGACCAAATAGGGCCTCATCCGCCGGGGTCAGCGGTTGTTCGTGGGCGGCGCAGGGCAAATGCTGCTCCAAAATGTAGACATTGCCGGGGTCAATCAGGGCGTGTTCGTGGGGACGGCCAAAAAGCTGGTCGGGATGGCGCATAAAGTATTGGTCCAGCGGATTGTCCAACCCTACCAGAATTGCCAGCGAACTGCTGTTGTTGCGCCCGGCTCGCCCGGCCTGCTGCCACAGACTGGCTACGGTACCGGGGTAGCCAACGGATACGGTGGCGTCGAGGCCGCCTACATCCACCCCCAATTCCAGGGCCGAGGTCGCCGTCACGCCAATGAGTTGGCCCTGGAACAGGGCCTGTTCGATTTCGCGGCGCTGCTCCGGCAGATAGCCGGCCCGGTAAGAGGCGATACGTTCCTTCAAGTCCGGGTCGGTGCGATCCAGGGCTTGCCGGGCATAGCTCAGAATTAATTCGGCGACCACGCGTGCCTTGGTAAAGGTAATATTACGGATTTCCTGGCGGGTCATCTCGGCAAAGAGACTGGCTGCTTCGCCGTTGGGGCTGCGGCGGGCTGTTTTTTGGGGGTCAATAAAGGGCGGATTCCAGAGGGCAAACTGCTTGGGCGCTTGCGGCGAACCGTCGTCGTCTACTACCAAGGGACGTTGGCCAGTCAGTCGCTCGATGTGGTCGCCCGGGTTGGCAATGGTGGCCGAACAGCAGATAAAACGGGGTTGGTTGCCGTAAAGCTGGCACAACCGGGTCAGCCGGCGCAGCACTGCTGCCACGTGACTACCAAAAACACCCCGGTAGATGTGAGCTTCGTCTACCACTACAAATTTGAGGTTTTTCAAAAACTGCGCCCACAAATTATGATTGGGCAAAATTCCCACATGCAGCATATCGGGGTTGGTCAGGATGATGTTAGCCTCGCGGCGCAGCCGGGTGCGACTGCTTTGCGAGGTGTCGCCATCATAAGAACCGAAGCGAGGCAGCCAGGGCGGCCTGCCATTCCTGGCCGGCAGGGCAGCCTTGAGGCGCTGAGTCAGTTCGGTTAGAGCGCGGAGTTGGTCTTGAGCCAGGGCTTTGGTGGGGAAAAGATAGAGCGCCCGCGCGTCGGAATTTAGCAGGGTGGCTTCGAGTACCGGCAGATTATAGCAGAGGGTTTTGCCGCTGGCCGTGCCCGTCGCTACCACCACATTATGTCCGGCCCGAATCGCGTTAATCGCCTGAGCCTGGTGACGGTACAGGCGAGCTGTGCCGCCAGCTTGAATGGCTTCCACCAGGGGGCGGAGCAGGGGCCGTTCCAGCGACTCGTACTGCACCGTGCGGCCCTCCAGCCGCTCCACATGAACGAGCTGGTTTTGATAAAAACTTTGTTCTTTGAGATGTTTGAGAAAATCAGTTGGATTCACGCTGCTGTCCAAACCCTAAAGGTCTGCGAGACCTTTAGGGTCTTCTTATTTTACCATGCCCGGCTAAAAAGACGAAGCAATTTTCTTGCTTGTATTAGTTAGCCAGGTCGGGTACAATTAAGGCACAGTAACAACTGGAATAGTAGTAAAGTAATGTAGCCCATTCGCTTGTTTGTGATAAAATATTAAGGGAATTTACGTATTCTGATACGGGGATAATATATGTCACCAAACACCGTTCTTTTGATTGTAGCGCTCGTGGCTGTTGTTTTTCTGGTACTGGCCGGCGGGTTGCTTTGGTACTGGCGACAGCGAACGGTCCAATCCAAAGCTGCCCAAAAGAAACCGCTGAAGAGCCAGGCCGAAAAACGCCCAGCCTCCTCCGACGGGGCGGCCCCGGCTCAGTCCACCGCAGCTTCAGCCGGCGCTCCGGGCAAACCGGCGTCGGTGGCAACGTCTGCCTCCATAGCCTCATCGCGCAACAACAGTAACAGTGATGACGGAGAAAAAATTCGCATTTTGATTGTGGACGACAACCCAGATACCCGCGAAAATGTCAGCCGTTTGCTCTACTTTGAAAAAGACCTGGAATTGATTGGTCAGGCGGTCAATGGCCGGCAAGGGCTTGAGATGGCCATCAAGATGAAGCCGCATATTGTGTTGATGGATATTAACATGCCCGATATGGACGGCATCACTGCCACCCGCGAGATGGGGTTAAAGGCTCCGTTCAGCCAGGTCATTATTATGTCGGTCCAGGCGGAACAGCATTATATGCGCCAGGCCATGGCGGCCGGAGCGCGTGATTTTCAACCCAAACCTTTTACCGTAGATGAGTTGGTCAGTTGTATCCGCCGCGTTTACAAAATCGGGCTGCCTGTTTATCGTCAGTTAGAAGCAGCCGAGCAGTCGCAGGGCCAGCTAGCGGCTCAACCACAGAATGAGTCAACCCAAGTCGAAGGTGCGCCGGTCATTGCGGTCTACAGCCCCAAAGGCGGCATTGGCACCTCGACCATTGCCGCCAATCTGGCCGTGGCCTTGCAGCAGCAGCAGGGAGACGTGGTGCTGATGGACGCCGACCTGCAATTTGGTGACATTTTGGTTCATCTCAATACCAAGGCTACCCGCACCATCAGCGATTTAATCCAGAATGAGGAGCTTGATGCCGAATTGGTGCCCGAAATTACCCTGGCCCACAATTCCGGTTTAAAGCTGTTGTTGGCTCCACCGCAGCCTCAATTGGCTGATGCGATCACTCCGGCAATGGTGTCTGAGGTGATCAAAAGTCTCAAAAAACATTGCAAAATCGTGGTAATTGACACGACCAGCCAATTGAACGATAAAACTTTAACGGTGTTGGATAACGCCGATTTCATTTTGGTGGTCAGCACACCCGAATTACCGTCTATCAAAAGTACCAAACTGTTTTTGGAGTTGGCCGATCAATTAGAGTTTTCGGCACACAAGCTGGGCGTGGTGATCAATCGGGCCAACCTGCCCGGCGGTATTTCCCCCGATAAGATTGAAAAGGCGCTTAAACTCTCTCAGGCCTATCGCATTCCTTATGACCCCAAAATGCACTTGGCGATCAACAAAGGTCTGGCCCTCACCCAACAAGAGGCGAACGCCCCTTCCGCCCAGGCCGTAACCTACATTGCCCAGGATTTGTGGCAAAAGTTGGGTGATGGTAAGGCCGTGCCGGTCGCAGAAATAGCTTGATCGGGCCAACAAAAAGCCCCGCATTTGCGGGGCTTTTTGTTTCATACTGCGGTCAATTGTTTAGACCGGCTAACATTTGTCTGGCTCGCTCGATTACAAAGAAGGGGGCACGGCCACTTTGGACAAGAAGTTGAAGTTCGCGCCGCGTGCCGCGCCGGTCGCCCGTTTTGAAGAGATACATCGCCTGGGCCAGGTGGGCTTCGGGGTTGAGTTCATCCAGGGTTAGGGCCGTGTCAATGATAGTTTTGGCGGCGTCAACCTGGTTCAAGGCCAGGAGCGCCATGGCCTGCCGGGCCAACGCCCCTGCCGAATCGGGAGTGAGGGTAGTGGCCTGCTCAAAAGCTTTCAATGCCGCTTCAGCCTGATCGTTAACCAGGTAGGCTTCACCCAACCTGAGCCAGGCGTCGGCTTCTTGAGGATTCTGAGCGGTTGCTTCCTTCAGCGCCGCGATACTGCTGGCCTGATCTCCCTGCTGGCGCAAAGCATTGCTCAGGCCAAAATAGGCCGGCAGATAGTGTGGGTCAGCCGCCATTGCCTGGCGATACAACTCGATGGCCCGCTCTGCCTGCTGCTGGCTCATTGCCGCTGCCGCCTGTTGGGCTAAATCAGCGGCTCGAGTGTCAGAGACCGCCGGTTCAGGCGTCACCGCTGCTGCCGGCTCGGCCGTGGGTAGGGCCAGGGGAACAGTGCTGACCGCCTGGGCTGTCTCTGTTTGCTTAGCCCGCTGCGCTCGCTGCCACAAACGTGCCCCACCTATAATTCCCACAAAAATAACCAGAAAGAGAGCAACCCCGCCCGCCCAAATCCACCAGGGTAATTTATCTTTGCGGCCTGCTGCCGGTTGGACTGCCCTGGCTGTGGAGGAGGGGACTGCGGGAGGGTTGAGAGTCTTTTCCAGAGCGGTCAGAAGTTCATCCGCTGTAGCAAAACGGTCGTTAGGGTCTTTGGCTAACGCCTTGAGCAACAGGCGCTCCACCGCCGGATCAATGGCCGGATTGATGGTCCTGGGGAGCGGCAGCGGCGTATAAATGTGATCGTGAATGGTAGCGAAGGGGGTATCGGCGCTGAAAGGAACCCGCCCGGTGAACATTTCAAATAAGACCACCCCCAATGAATAGATGTCGGTGCGGCCATCCAGTTGGCTAATCCCCTGGGCCTGTTCCGGGCTGATATACTGCGGCGTGCCGATCATCATATCCTGTGAGAGGGTGCTTTCGCCGGCCTGAACCATACGGGCCAGGCCAAAATCGGTCAAAAAGATGTGCCCATCCGTTGTGACCATAATATTGCTGGGCTTGATGTCTCGATGCAGCACCCCCTGCTGGTGAGCGTAGCTCAACGCGGAGCAGATCGGGCGGAGCAGGCGTAGAATCTCGGCGGCGGGCAGTAGCTTGCCGGACATTTCCGGTTTGAGGGTTTCTCCTTCGACAAAGCGCATGACCAGGTAAGGTTCGCCGTGATGCTCGTTAAAATCGTAGACCGGAATGATGTGAGGGTGCTCCAATTTAGCCACAATCCGGGCTTCGCGCTGGAAACGCTCAAAAAACTGCGGGTCGGCTTTGAAGGCCGGATGCAAAATTTTTATGGCTACATAGCGGTCCAGGGCGGGGTGATAGGCTTTGAACACCGTAGCCATGCCGCCGCTGCCTAGCTGCTCGATAACGCGATACGGGCCGACGTTTTCTCCGGGAGAGATGGACATGGGGAGACCTCAATTGTGAATGGTGAATTGTCAATTGTGAATGAAATGACAGGTTTATTAGACCCTTCACCATTCGCTATTCGCTATTCGTTATTTACAATTATACGAGGTGTGGATAAAGGATTCAAGCGGAAGTTGTAATAAAAGTGTAAAACTTGCGTTAATATTGTTCCCTGGGGTCCAAATTCAGTTTGGGTCCCAGGGAAACTTGCGTTAAGATTACGTTGTTTTTTTACCAGGCTGAAAACTTGGGCATAGCAAATAAGGCTTGCGCGGCTGGGGAGACAATTTCAGGGCTGTTGGGGTCGGGGCGGAGGATGGAATAGCCGGCGGCGGGGTGACAGCGGTCGTAGCGGCCGCTGATAGCAAAATCATAAACCACAAACATTGGCCCCATCCAGGGCCAGTTTTGGTGGGCGTACTGATAGGCGGCCACCAGATAATCAGCTTGCTGCTGCGGTGACACCTGCCACCGCGTATGCTCGCCAAAATCACAGTTGGGCAGGCCAGCCAGCCAGCTAAACTCGGTCGCCCAGATTTGGGTGGCGCTGTCGCCGTACTTTTCCATGATGGCCCGCTGGGCTTCAACCTTGCGAAAATAAGGCCAGCCGTTGCCGGCGCTGTCAATACCGGTGGGGTGATCGTAAGGCCAGGGGCCGCCGTAGGGATGGCTGCCCACAGCGTCCATCAAGCCTTTGGCCCCGTTGGCGTACATCGCTTCCAAAAATTTCAAGTCGTCATAATCGCCACCGGGCGAAGGCGCGCCGCTGATAATTCGGGCAGCGGGGTCGGCCTGGCGGATAGCGGCGGAGGTGGCCCGCAGCAGGGCGACATATTCGGCCGGGTTGGGGTTGCCCTCCCACTCGTAATTGAGATTGGGTTCGTTCCAAACCTCGTAGGCGATCGTGCCGTACATCCCATTGTAGCGGCTGCGAATAAATTCGGCCACGTCGGCGGCGTTGGTGGCAAAGGTGCTAATTTCGTCCGGGGTGCGGGGGGCGTCGGGCAGACCGCCCTCACTCCACACCACCAGCTTCAGCAGGACATTTTTGGCCTTGTATTTGCCTAGCAGGTCGCTCAGCAAGTTGTCGGCGTTGGAGGTAAAATTGGTATCTTTGCGCAGGTTGAGGTCGTGCTTGGCCCAATTAAAGCCGCCCTGAACGGCCAGTTCCATGTTTTTGGCCTCGGCCAGTTGGACGCCATAGCCGAGGTGAGGCGAGGAAACGGGAGGCGAGGAGGCGAGGGGTTGGGGGGGGGGAGGGGCGGGTTGTACAATTGCCGGCGAAGGGGTAGGCGAAGCTGCGGGGGTAGCTGTTGGCGGGACAGAAGTTGACTCAGGGGTAGGGGTAGGTAGCGAGTCCCCTTGTGACTCGACCGGGGTAGGGGTGTTGGTGGACGGGACAAGAGTTGGCGTGGCGGTAGGAGAGGGTGTGAAAGTAGGGGTGGATGTGTTGAAGCGCACCAGTTTGGGCCGGGTTGGGTTAGGGTTGGGTTCTGAGGGCGTCGAGAAGTTACCACAGGCGAGAATGGGAATCAACAGGATCAGAACCCCAAAACCCAGAGTCCAAAGCTTGCTTTGGCTTCCGGCAAACCAGGGTTTGCGCTCTTTTTTCATTTTTTGCCATTCCCGTTCAGGGTAAATAAAATAATCTCCGGCGGGCAGAGCAGGCGCATGCGCGGGGCGCTTAACCCTTCCAGACCAATGCCCCGGCTGATGTAAAGAGTGGTGTTTTGCTCGACATACGGCCCCATCTCGTACTGTTTGCCCAGGGCGCTGCTGGTCAAAATAGCGCCGTACAGCGGGGCGCGAATCTGGCCGCCGTGGGTATGGCCGCACAGGTACAGGTCAACCGGATGATTGCGGGCGGTCGGCATCAGCTCCGGCGAGTGGTAGAGCAATATCCGAGATGAATCGGGCGGGGTCAATTTGAGTAGTTTTTCAAAAATCCGGGCATCGCCTGCCAAATCGTGGTCGCAGTCCATGCCAATCAAAGAGAGCGTGCGCCCGTCGGCCCAGGTGAGCACGGCCACCTCGTCGCGCAGCAGGCGAATGGCCGTGCCCTCAAACAGCGACGGGGTGGTGGCGCGACGGTCAACGGGCGGGCTGCCCAGGGTGGCGTACACCCCGTAGGGCGCTTGGATTTTCGCCAACAATTTCCGCACTTCGGCGCGGGCGGTTGGCTCATCCACGTAAGACAGGTTGAGAAAATCGCCGGTGATGACAATGAGATCGGGCCTGGCCTGTTCGATCAATTCCAGCAGCTTGGCCTCGCGCCGGGTCAGGCGCTCTACGTGCAGGTCGCTCAGGTGTAACAAACGTAACGGGGGCGCGTCGGAGGGCAGGCCGGGGGAGGTGATGGACCACTGCGAGGTGGTCAGCGCGAAGGGTTCGCGCAGAGTGCCCCAGAGATAGATAGCCGTGCCAGCGAGTTGCAGCAAAGTAAAGACGCCGAAGATGGCCGGAGGGGTGACAAGACGGCAAAATGACAGGGAGAGAGGGTCGCACCAGGTGTTGGCGATGTAGGCAATCATCGCCAACACCACAGCCACCCCGAGACGAGGCGCTGTCTTCAGGTAAAGCTGCGGGCCGACCGGGCCAAAAGAACGCCCGGAGCGAGGCAGCCACCACAACAACAACCAGTCGCCCAGGGCAAAAATCAGGTAGAGGGTGGCGGCGAGCATGGCGCCGGTCATCCCCACCGGCAGCCAGGCCAGCCAGACCACCAGCATGACCAGTAGCAATCCCACCGCCAATTTCCAGGCCGGCCAGGTGGCCGGAAGATGAGTAATTAAAAAAACCTGGTGCAGCCAACGGTCTTCCAAAATATCGGCTGCCGGGGAGGTACGAGGTTCAGTGAGGGAACGATAGGAAACAGTAAAGGTTTCAGTTTTTTGTTTGAACAAGGATTTCTCGCTCCTTCGTCGCTCGAAATGACATGGCTGAGTGTCTACCGTCTACGGATTACCAACAACGTAAAATCATCTGTCGGTTGGGCGGTGGCGCTGAAGGCGTTAACGGCTTCGCGGATTTTTTCGACGATGATTTGGGGGCCTTCAGCCCAGGATTCCTGCAAAATGGCTTTGAGCCGTTCTTCGCCAAAGGCGGCGTCGGAGGCATCGAACACCTCGGTCACGCCGTCGGTGTAAAAAACTACGCCGTCGCCGGAGGCCAGGCGGCGCTGGTCCACTTCCGGCTCGATATTCAACTGGACGCCCAGGACCAGGCCCGGCGCGCGCAGGGCTTCCAACTGCCCATCGGCCCGAATCAGCAGCGGTGGGTTGTGCCCGGCGTTGGCGTAGGTCAGCAGGCCTGTTTGGGTGTTGAGCACGGCATAAAACAGTGAAACAAACATACCCCGTTGGGTATCGGGCACCAGCAGTTCGTTGATGCGCCGCAGCACGGTTTTGGGGTCGGTTTGGCCGGGCGCAGTCGCCCGCAGCAGCGACCGGGTCAGGGCCATATACAGCGCGGCGGGCATGCCTTTGCCGGCCACATCGGCAATAACAATGCCCAGTTGGTGCGGCGTCACCTCGATAAAATCATAAAAATCGCCGCCGACCTCCTGGGCCGAACGCCAAAAAGCGGCCACCTCCCAGCCGGGCGGGGCCGGCAGATGCGATGGGATCAGCTTGGCCTGGATGTCGTGAGCCAGGGCCAGCTCGTGGGCCAGACGCTCCTGCTGCGCCTTCTGGTCGTACAAATAGCGGCTTTCAATCGTCACCGCTGCCTGGTGGCCGATGCCGGTCACCAGGCGGATGCTCTCCTCGCGCATGGCCGCCGGGCTGGTAAAGGTGACCAGCATAATGCCCAGCATCTCCCCATGCGTTACCAGCGGTAACAACAGGAGCGTGTGCAGGTCCAGGTTAGTAGTTAGGTCGCGCGGCAAGCGGTAATCGGTGGGGGCATCCACGATGACTAACGGGGCGTGAGTTTGGTGCAGCCGCCGGACGGCTTTCACCTTGCGGGCGAGAATAGGATAGCACTGGAAAAATTGCTTGGCTGCCGGGCTGAAACCGGCGGCGGCTTGCGGCTCAAAGACCCCGGCGGTCTCTTCCAGCCAGATAGCGCAGCGGTCAACCTCGGTGATGAGCAAAGGAATCTGGACAATGGCCGCCAACACCTCGGCCAGGTCGTTAAAGCTCTGGTCGGCTTCGGCCACTTTGAGCAAAGCATTGTTGATCTGAGCTTCATCCTGGGCCAGCCGGAATAAACGCGCGTTCTCGATAGCAATGGCCGCCTGGTTGGCAAACGCCGTGGTGATAGCTAAGGCTTCGGCCCCATAACAATTGGCCTGGCTGTGGCTCAGGGTAAGCAAGCCCAGCATCCGGTTTTGCACTTGTAGCGGCGCGACAATGGCCGAGTGGTCGTCGGGGCAGCCCAACCGGACGGCCAGCGGGTCGCCGGGGTGGCCGTCCTGCCGGATAACCGGCTCAGCGGCTTTGAGACCCAGCGCCAGCCAACGGTCCTGGTTTGGTTCAAAATCGGCGGGCAGATGTAGGGAGACAGGGGCGTCCACCGTGCGCAGTTCCAGCTTTTTGTGGCGAATAAGCCAGACCGCCAGCACCTCTGCCGGCAAGTTCAACTTCAGTTCGGTCAGAATGTTTTCAAAAATGGTGGTCAGTTCAACATCGGTGATGAGCACGCCGGAGATGCGGCGCAGGCTGTCGGCAACTTGCCGCCGCCAGCGCTCGGAGTGATACAAATTGGCGTTGCGCAGGGCTACGGCAATGTTGGCCGCCAGCGTTTCCATCGTTGCCTGGTCGTCTTGACTGAACGCGCCGATTTTGTCGCTCTGCACGTCCAGCACCCCCAGAACTTCCTCATTATAAATCAGGGGGATGGTTAGCTCAGATTTGGTCGCCGCAGGCAAAAATTCTGAGGGGCGGTAGGCCGGCTCAAGGGTCACATCGTTAACCAGGGCCGACTCACCGGTGCGGGCGACCAGGGGGATCAGGCCGTGCGGGTCGTCCAGGGCATAGGCCAACGCCGTCTTTTTGTGGACCGCGGCCCGCAGCCCACTCCCGGCCCGGTAGACCACCTGCCGCCGGCCAAGCTGCACCGTAAAAACCTGGACAAAGGGATAATCAAAATAGTGGCGGATTAGTTCGGTGACTTGCTCCAGCAGTTCGTCAACATCCAAAATGGAGGCAACTGCCCAACTGACCGCGCTGATAGTCGCCAGGTAATCGCCTCGGCGACAAGCCTGGGCATAAAGGCGGGTATCTTCGATGGCCATGGCTACCTGGGCCGCCAGCACCCGCAGGACCAACAAATCACTTTCGTCAAAATCTTCGGGGTAATCAAGCTGGACATCCAGCACGCCCAGCATGGTATCTTCGACTTTGAGTGGCAGAGCTATTTCGGCCTGGGTGCGCGGCATCTCCGGGCTGTAACGATAGCGCGGCTCGCGGGATACATCCCGCACCACCAACTCCTGCTGCTGCTGGGCCACCCATCCGATGATCCCCTCTCCTTGCAGCCACTCGGCTCGCTCCTTCGGAGCGAACGCATCGTCAACGGAAAAGGTGCTGGTTGGGCCGGCTTGCGCTTTAAGTAGGAGTACCTCTTCCTCCAGGGTAAAGATCGAGACGCTATAAAATTGGAAAGTTTGGTAAATCAGGCCGACTACCCGTACCAGCAACTCGTCCAAATCCACAATGTTAGTGACCTGGGTGGCAACCTGGCTCAATAAGGCCAGTTGTTGCAGCCGCCAGATTTCGCGGTGGTCGGCTGGGGCCAGGGAGTGAGACTCAGTCATGGTTTGTTTCTCGTCGTTTGAACAGAGTTAGCCGGTTGCCCTGGGGAGTGCCAAACTTAAATTCAGCCCGATCTACCAATTTGCGGATAAAAAAGAGGCCCATGCCCCCCGGCTGGCGCTCTCCTAGCGGGGCATGGGTATTCAATTCGGGCACTTGATCGGGGTCAAAGGCAGCGCCTTGATCATAAATAACAACTTGCAGGCCATCCTTCTGGACCGCGCAAGTCAGCCGAATCTGGCCCCTGCCCTCGCCGCCATAGGCATGCTCGATGATATTGGTGCAGGCTTCATCCACCGCCATCCGCATGGCGTAAATGCCGCGATCATCCAGGCCGGCTTGCAGCGCCGCCTGCTCAATGAAGTCGCTGATTTGGGCTAAATTTTCAAAGTATCCGGCAACTGTTAGTTCGTTTTTTGAGGGCATTGATGAAGCATGGAAGTGTGGAAGATTGGAGGGTTGGAAGGTTGGGAATTAACCAAGCTTCCAACCTTCACAGCCCTCCAAATTTTTTCTAAACATTTTAACTCCAAGAAAAAGCCGTCATCCGAGCCGTAAAGCCAGTGATGACGGCAGCCTTGCATTTATTAAATGAGTTGCGCCGTTTTAGAAATTACCCACCGCTTCGATTTCGGTATCGAACATCTTGAATAAAGGGGTCAGCCCGGCTAACTCAAAAACTTCACGGATACGCGGCGGCACTTCGGCCAGCACCAATTCGCCGCGCTTGAGATATTTACAGGTGTTCTGGGTATCAATGAGTTCACTCAATCCGGCGCTGGAAATGTAAGTTACATCCTTCATATTTAAAACAATTTTGTAACGGCCGGCTTCTTTGATCTCGGCCAGAGCTTGCGATAATGTCTTGACCGTTGCCGTGTCAATTCTCCCTGTGGCGATAACTAAATCGCAGCGGCGAAGTTCTTTAGTGGTGACTTCCATAGGTACCCTCCTCTATCAAACCGTCAACCTCTCAGGTCACGCAGTTGGTGGATTATATCACGGGCAAATGAATAGGACAAGCCTGAAATGTTTGCCTTGAAGCCAAAACCCATGCCGGAGGGTAAGGCTATCCGGTCCTCCAAAGCACCTGTTTGAGTCCCACCAGACGCTGCCTTATACACCCATGCTACTGGCAACCTGTTTTTCCAAAACCCGCTGATAAACATCAATAGTTAATCCGGCAATCCGGGGCCAATTGAATAACATTTCAACGGATTGGTAGGCCTTCAGGGCATACTCACGAGCCAAATCCGGGTGGTTGAGGGTATGCAAAACGCCCCAGGCAATCGAGCCGGCATCGTCGGGATAGACGGTAATGCCGGTTTCCATATGTTTGACCATTTCTGAAAAGCCGCCGACATCACTCACAATTATCGGACACATCAGGGCCATCGCTTCCAGGGCCACAATTCCAAACGGCTCATACAAGCTTGGAAATACGGCGCAGGCAGCCATCCGAAAGAGATGATTACGCTCCTCATCGGAGATGAAGCCGACAAAATTTACCCGGTCGGCCACGTTCAAATCAAGGGCCTGCTGTTTAAGATATTCGGCTTCAGGCCCTCGACCTGCAATCACAATCCGCGCTTCGGGGCACTCGCTCAAAATACGCGGAGCTGCCTGGATCAGTTGATGAACCCCTTTCTCATACACCAAACGAGAAATAGTAAAAACAATTTTATCGCCGGGGTTGGCAAATTTGGCCCGCAGGGCGTCTAATTCTTGTGGATTAAGCCCATTCCTTACATTAGTCAGCGTAACGGCATTGGGAATCACTTCTAGCTTGTCAGCCGAGCTACTGAATAGATTTTGCAACTCGTGATACATATAGTGGCTGCAGACAATTACCCGTCGAGCCTCTTCGATTAATTTGTGTTCAGCCCCGTCAATAGCCCACTGCAAGTGGCCGGCCAGATAACCGCGCACCCGCCCCCGTTCAGTGGCATGAATCGTTACTACCAAGGGAATACCCCAGGCCGCTTGCAGGGTACTGCCCGCAAAGCCGGTGAGCCAGTCGTGGGCGTGGATCAAATCGAATTTCCCAAACGCAATTTGGGCTTGCTCGGCATAATCGGCCATTATTTTATTGGTTTCAACCGCACATTGATAAATATCGGGTGTCGTCGTCGCCACTTGAGGGGCAAAAACTCGATGAACGGTAATACTATCTTCGATAGATACACCGACCTCATCACTTTTGGCCGTAGGCGTCACCACATGCACCTCAATTCCTCGGTGCGCTAACGCCGGGGTCAATTCGGCCACGTGCCGGCCTAACCCCCCCACGACATAAGGGGGAAATTCCCAAGAAAACATTAGAATTCGCATCAAATAACCTCCAATTAAGGAGTGACCAGCACGCCGGGATAGGTGTTATCAGTTATTTGATAGACCCACACCGGCGCAGCTACTCGTCTTCCCAACCGATCAAACGTTATCAAACCACTCAACCCTTGATGTTGTACCATAACCAGAGCCACCCCTACCTTTGCACGGACGGGCGTATTATTGTCAGACATACTCTGCTTGATTGCCTCAAGTAAAACCTGGGTCGCATCGTAAGCCAACAAGGCGCGTGGACCGGGCGGAAAACCGGCCAAAGCCTGATAAGCAGCGACAAATGAAGCCGCTTCATTCATTTGCCGGGGGTCAGGACTGGGCGAAACAAAAATAAAACCGGCTGCAGCTTCTCGCGCTACCTGGAGCGTCTGCGGGCTGCCGGTCTCTACCTGCCCCAAAACCGGCAAGGTGATATCAGCCTGACGCAAAGAGACCAGTCTCTCTCCAGCGGTTACGCCCTCAGTATTTAACGAGAGGGCTTGAGTCCCGGCAGGGATGGAGTCAAAACCAGAATGGGTTAAGGGAGTTATCTGTTCAAAGCCCAGCGCTTGTCCCACCGTTTTAAGCTGAGCCTCAGTTTCGGCCAGATTGGCCGCTACACTGACCACCCCGCTCGGTCCCAGGTCTACTTCGGCAGTTACACTCCATGGGATGACGACCGCCAGATCGGCCTTCCGATAAACGGGCAGTGCGGCCTGAGTGGCGGCTGAGGAAAGATGGCCGATAACGCCAACAACACCCGGGTCGGCGATAAGCGCCCTGGCCTGCGCCTCGGCTTCAAGGGGATCATCAAAATCATTCACGGCTACCAATTCTATCCGGTAGCCGCCCACCCCCCCGGCCAAATTTTGCTCTTGCAAGGCCAACTTGACCCCAAACAAAGCTTCGTAGCCCAGGGGGCGATGCAAGCCTTCAAACGGAGCCACCAGACCAATCTTTAGAGTAGCCGGTGCGCCAGCCGTCTCCATGCTCCCACAGGCCGGCAGGCTCAACGCGGCAATGATGATAAAAATTAAAAAATACTTCCCCAAGATGCAGAAACACTCACTCCTAGTCTTATACTAGATGATATTAACCTAAAAATCCAGATGACATCTGTCTCATTACACTACTTAGTACAGGATTGCATAAATTCGTCACGATTTAATGTATCCGTTTCCTGAGATGTCATTTCGAGCGCCAGCGAGAAATCTTCTTGCTCGCTATAACATTTTCGGCGGTGATAACGAAGATTCCTCCCTCCGGTCGGAATGATATGACTTCTGTGGAGGTATCTACTCGCCTTGATTTCGTCACGAACTAAGGCAAAGCTGTACTTAGATCGGATTACAATTATAACACAGCCAGGTTTGAAAGTGGTTTGAGACCCAACTTTGTTAGCTCCCCACCCCATCCCTATGGTATAATCAGACCGCTACTTTTTCTGCTTTGTCTAAGTCTACACTGTTAAGTGTAATCGGAAATTTTACCACGATTTGCAAAAATTTACACCTAAAAAGGGGGAGGATTGTCGGCGCTAACCCTTTTGCTGATTTTGATTGTTCTGGCGCTGCTGTTTGATTTTCTCAATGGATTCCACGACAGCGCTAATATTGTGGCCACAATGATTTCATCCCGCGCCATGACCGCCCGCGCGGCCTTGACCATTGTAGCCCTGGCCGAGTTTGCTGGTCCCTTTGTTTTGGGGGTAGCCGTAGCCAAAACGGTTGGCGCCGAAGTCGCTTCGCCTCAAGCCCTGACCATTGCGGTGGTGATGGCCGCCCTGATCAGCGCCAGCCTGTGGAATCTCATCACCTGGTATCTGGGTATTCCTTCCAGTTCGTCTCATGCCCTCATCGGCGGTATTTTGGGCGCGGTGGCGCTTGGTTCCGGCCTGGAGGCGATTCACCTGGAGGGGGTTTGGAAAATTGCGCTGGCCCTGTTTGTCTCGCCGCTGGTTGGTTTTGTGGGGGGAGTCATAGTGATGTATATCGCTCTCTTTTTGGCTCAGAGCGCTACGCCCAAGGCCAATGTTTTTCTTAATAAGGCCCAAATTCCTACGGCCATTGCCCTGGCTTTAAGCCACGGCGGCAACGATGCCCAAAAAACAATGGGGGTCATCACCTTGGGGCTGCTGGTGCTGGGCTTTCAAGAAAATTTTGCAGTGCCCTGGTGGGTTATCTTTCTGAGCGCCGCCGCTATTGCTGCCGGCACGGCTACCGGCGGCTGGCGCATTATCCACACCTTGGGGGGCAAATTTTACCGGATTCGCCCGCTTCACAGCTTTACCTCACAGTTAACGTCGGGGCTGGTGGTGCTGGCGGCCTCGTTGTTGGGGGGACCCGTCAGCACCACGCAGGTAGTTAGTTCGGCTATTCTGGGGGTGGGGGCGGCGCAGCGACGCTCGCAGGTGCGCTGGGGAGTGATGAACGACATCATGCTTGCCTGGCTGCTGACCATCCCTGCTGCGGCCGGAATTGCCGCTTTGTTGTACTTTCCACTGAAATTCCTGATAGAGTAGAAGGAGATTGGAGATTGGCGATTGGAGATTAGCGATTCAATAATTTCCAATCTCTAATCTCCCCATATTATCATGGGTATTAGTGCGCTGTTCAAACGCAACAAAGAAGATAAATTTGTCAGCTTGCTCCTCCGGCAGTGCGAGGCGACGGTCGAGGGGGTCAAAATATTAGAAACCGGCCTCACCCGGCCCCACGCTGCCCTGGAGCCAATACGGGCCAAAGAGTACGAGGCTGATGAACTCCGGCGGATCATTATTGATGAGCTGCACAATACCTTTATTACCCCGTTTGACCGGGAGGACATTTTTAACCTGTCGCTGCACATAGACGAGATGATAGACTATGCCCTGACCACCCTGGAGGAGATGGAGATGCTCAAGGTTGATGCTGACGACTACCTCAAAACCATGGTCTTGTTGGTGCGCCAGGAGGCCGAGGAATTGACCATGGCCATGCACCGCCTCAGCGCCAACCCCCGCGTGGCCGGCGACCACGCCCGCCGGGCCAAGAAGCTGGAAAGCGAGGTGGACCACCTTTACCGGGTGGCCGTAGCCGAGTTATTCACCCGGCCCAAAGATTTTAAGGAGTTGATGGCCATGCTCAAACGGCGCGAGGTCTATCGCCATGTCTCCAATATGTCGGATCGAGCCGATGCCGCGGCCAATGTGTTTGGCATGGTGGTTATGAAATTGACATGAAAACAATCTTCAACGCCGCTGGTTGACCTTGACCCAAAAATATTGAAAGGATGGTCCAGACATGCCCCACCTTATTCCAGCCCTGGCGGCGCTAGAGCCGGCCCTGATTATCTTCGACAAAGACGGGACGCTCATTCATTTTGAAGCGATGTGGGGAGCCTGGGCCATTGACCTGGCTCAAAAATTGGAAGCCGTTACCGGCCGCTCCATGGCCGAGCGGCTCTACCAGGCATTGGACTTCTATGCCGATACCGGGCAGATTGCCCCACACGGCCCACTGTCGGTCACGCCGATGGCCGGCCTGCGTCGCCTGGCCGTGCAGGTCTTGATTGGCGACGTGGGTCTCCCGCCCGCAACCGCCGAGGCTGCCGTAGCCCAGGTCTGGTACACGCCCGACCCCATAGCAACGGCCCATCCTCTGGCCGACCTGCCCACCCTGTTCGCCACCCTGCAAGCGCATGGCCTCAAAATCGCCGTAGCCACCAGCGACGACCGCGCCCCGACAGCGGCCACGCTGGCCAAACTTGGCCTGGCCGATTTTGTCTCGGCCCTGGCCTGCGGCGACGACGGCATTCCTATCAAACCGGAACCGGAGATGGTGTTGACCCTCTGCCGCCTGCTGGCCGTTCCTCCGGCCAAAACTGTTATGGTCGGCGACAATGTGGCCGATATGCAAATGGGGCATGCAGCCAGGGTCGGTTTGGCTGTCGGCGTGCTGTCCGGTGTTAGTTCGGCCAAGATTTTGGCCCCCCACGCCGACCTTATTTTGCCGTCGGTCGCGGGGCTAATTGAGTAGGACAAATTATTACGCTTTTACGACCACCGACTTGGTTGCCATATAATGCTCAATTGCCTCGATACCGTGCTCTTGCCCCAACCCGCTCTGCTTGAAGCCGCCAAAGGGTAACTCGTCGTAGATTTTGGTTACACTGTTGATCCAGGTATAGCCTGCCTCCAGACGCTCGGCGGCACGGGCGGCTTTGTTCAGATCACGGGTCCAGATAGACGACCCCAGACCATAGATAGAGCTATTAGCCCGGGCAATCGCTTCATCTAAATCTTTGACCGGGACAATGGGCACAGCCGGGCCAAAAACCTCCTCAGTCATCACCTTCGATTCTAAGTCAACATCGGCCAGCACGGTGGGCAGATAAAAATTACCCTTTTCGTACCCGGCTCCTTCGGGTCGCCGCCCGCCGGTAAGGATCGTCGCTCCCCGAGTAACAGCGTCCTGTACCTGGACTTCGATTTCGGCACGCTGGCCAGGGGTGTGCAGCGGTCCTAACCGTGCGCTTGGCTCCAGGCCAGGACCGACGGTCAGCTTGTTCACCTTGGCCACCAATTTGTCGGTAAACTCAGCGGCCACTTTTTCGAAAACAAAGATGCGCTTGATGGCCAGACAGGCCTGGCCGCAGTTGAAGAACCGCCCCACCGCAGCCGCGCTGACGGCCTGATCAAGGTCTGCATCGTCGCACACAATGAGGGGATCAGAGCCGCCCAATTCCAGGGTGACGCGCTTGATCGTTTTGGCCGCTGTGGCCATCACTCGCCGTCCCACTTCAGTCGAGCCGGTGAAGCCGATTTTGGCGACCAGGGGATGCTCGATCAGGGCTTGCCCGACGATACTGCCCTGGCCGGTAATGCAGTTGAGCACTCCCGGCGGCAAGCCCGCCCGACTCATCAACTCAATGACCCGCAAATCGGTCAGCGGCGTGGTCTCCGCCGGTTTGACAACCATGGTATTACCCGCCACCAGCGCCGGGCCGACTTTGTTGCCCATCAGCGAGACGGGAAAATTCCAGGGCACGATGGCAACACAGACGCCATAAGGCCGCTTGATAATGAGGCCGTGCGCCCTCTCATCCAGGTTGGGCACGTAGCCGCCGCGCAGATTTTTAGCCAGCCCGGCGTAATGCTCGATGGTGTGGGCAAAGCGGTGAATTTCCATGCGCGCTTCGGCCAGCGGTTTGCCCTGCTCGCACGTGAGCAAATGGGCCAACTCTTCCACTTTGGTTCGGATGGCCTCGACGGCTTTGTACAAGATCGCTCCACGTTTGGCTGCGGGCGTATCCCACCAAGCTGGGAAGGCATCTGTCGCCGCCTGTATCGCCACGTTGACATCTTCCAGTGTACCCCGTGGGGCCGTGTCAACGACCTCACCCGTCGCCGGGTTAAGGACTTCATGCACGGCGCTACCGGTTGAGTTAACGTAATCACCGGCAATGAAATGAGTCGCCATGGGGCTGGTTCCTCCATCATAAACTTGATATAAGCTTGTTGCATGTTGCGTAGTATATAATGGAAGACGCAGTACGTTTCACGCATCATGCATTAAGGATTTTTTATAATTCTCCGCCAATATCTGATAAACCTCTGTCGCCGTTGCAACGTGGTGACGAGCGGCCTCAGACATGGGACCTTTGATTTGGGCAGGCACGCCTGCCGCCAGCATGTCGGGTGGGATAATTTGATTTTCGCGCACGACGCTTCCGGCGGCTATCAGTGCCCGCTCGCCCACTACGGCCCCATCGAGTACCGTCGCGTTCATGCCCACCAGCGCCCCGGTCTCGATGCGACAAGCTTCCAACACCACCGAGTGGCCGATGGTTACATCCGGCCCGACGATCGTTGGGTTCTCCACGCTGACGTGGATGACGACGTTATCCTGGATACTGGCTCGCTCGCCGATAACGATTTGATTTTCGTCACCCCGCAGCACCGCGCCAAACCAGATATTGGCCCCCGATTTGATAATCACATCCCCGGCGATGACGGCGGTCGGGGCGATGAAGGCGTCTTCTGTAATTTGGGGTCGCTTACCATTATATTCGATAATCATCCTACCGTCCCGTAAATTTTGGCTTCCGCTTTTCCCGAAAAGCGCGGATACCTTCTTGATGATCTTCCGTTTTAATGAGGACGCTCTGAGCCAGGCCCTCTAAAAACAGCGCCGACGCCTGGTCAGTTTCAACGGCGGCCAACAACAGCCGCTTGACCAGCCCCAGCGATTGCGGCGCGCGCTCAAGAAGCTTTTGGGCTAACGTCCACGCTTCTGCCATCAGCTTTTCGGGAGGAATAACACGGTGGACCAGACCCATCCTCTGGGCTTCCTCTGCCGAGACAAAGTCGCCCATAAAAATCCGTTCTTTGGCTTTGGCCAGGCCGACCAGCCGCACCAGCCGTACCGTGCCGCCGTGGCCGGGGATCAGATTGATAAAGTTCTCTCGAAAGCCGAAGCGAGCCTGGGTCGAAGCCAGCCGCAAATCGCAGGCCAGGGCGAGTTGTAATCCGGCCCCGGTGGCCACGCCGTTGAGGGCGGCAATGAAAAGTTTTCCTTACGCATCACGCATCACGTTTCATGTTCTCCTCTTCAGCTTGCCACTTGCACCACTCAAATGCGCTGTGGCAGTTGCGACAATAATATTGGGAGACGAGCAGGAATTGGCCGAAAAGGGCCACAAATTCGGTCTGCTTTGAGCCGCAAAAGGCGCAGGGAGGGTGTTCAGGCATTGCGGACGGTTTTAAGTTGAGCAGAGTCTTAACTTTGGGCATGGCTTCCTCTCAAAGAAGGATGAAAGATGAAGGCGGAAGAATGAGGCTAAAAATCCTTTTTTTATCCTTCACAAACTGATAGCGTTGCGCGTCCTTTATCCCTCATTCTTTCCTCAGCCGGCGGGTTTTGGGATTCCAGCGCTCCCAGGGCAAATGGCCGGTGAGTTCCCAGTGGTCGGCGGTAGGCTCATAGGTAAAGGGCAGGTTAAAGCCCACCTCTTGCAGCACTGGACCGACGCGGCGCAGGAACTTTTGCCGAAGTGTGTCCACGTCATCACACAGCAAGCCTTCGTCAAGCGCGTATTGCTGGTATTTTTCGTCAGGCTGGCCCAGCCAACAAACCACTTCAGGCCAGATACGGTGGAGCGTATCTTCCAGTTGGTCACGGGCCGGGCTGGCTTTTTTAGCCAGGCTACGTACCCAGGTGGCCCCATACATAGCGTGGAAGCGTTCCTCTTGCAGAATTTTAGCGGCGCGCTGCTTGAGCGGCTCGAAAACAGACTCACGGGCGGCCTCAAAGACAACTGAGAGGGCCTGGTCAAACAGAAAATTGGCGGCGACAAAATCTATCCAACTGCCAAAAGATTGATCTAAGAAGGCAATGTTGATGAGATCTTTTCGGTCTTCTTCTTTTTTGAGCACAGGTGGCGCAGCCGGGAAGGTGCGGAAAAGAGGATAGAGGCTGCGAGCGTGGCCTAGCTCATCCTGAGCCATGGCGGCGGCGGCGACAGCCGCTTCCAGCAGCGGGGCGCTGTTGGTCCATTCGGCATACCGTTTGCCCAACATATATTTGTTATCCGCCAGTTGTAATAACAAGTTGAGCAGCACACCCTGAGTGCGCAGGGTAAAATCGCCAGGGTCAGAGGTCGAAACCCTGACAAGGCTATCTTCCATCTTGAAAGGCTGCATCTTGCTCATGCGGATTGCTCCTGTTTTTCGGCAAAAACGACGATGACCTGCTGCTTTGGCACGGCGATCATCTCCAGCCATGCGCTCTCCGGGCCGAATTTTTCCAGGCTGGCCTGGGCCACCTCTTCCGGCTTTTCTACCTGAACCGAACCCATATAAGTTAATGGCTCTGGATGGGCCTTACGGGCAAAAATATCGTAGGTTATGCTCATACTAACCTCAGTAGGACAAGCTATTAGCTTGTCCTACTTTGTTTTAATTACCGTCATCATCTCCCGGCGCGGAATAATAACCATCTCTGTCCAGGGAAATTCGTCATACATTTTATAGGCATAAACCTTAGCCCCTTCGACATCAGTTGCCATCACGTTACCACAGTGACGCAGCGGCTCGTCGGCTTTTACTTTGGCAAAGACTTCGTAAATTTCGATGTCTGACAGCAGTTTTGTCATAAGGTTTGCCTCATTTAAGGTAAGGAAAGCTGGAAAATTACCAACCTTCCAGTCTTTCAATCCTCCAACCTTCCAACGCTAGACAGTTACCCCGTTTAACAACATAATCTCCCGCCCCCGCTCAGTCATCCGCTGTTTGGTCCACACCGGCGTCCAGACAATCTGGATATCTACCTCGTCAATCTCCGGCTCCTGGAGGAGACGAGCCTGAACATCTTCCATAATCATCTCCATACAAGGACAGCCCATGGCCGTGAAAGTCAATTTGACCTGAGCGGTGCGGCCTACTTTTTGCAGGTCAACCACCAGCCCCATATCCACAATGCTCATGGGAAATTCAGGGTCTTGCACATCTTGCAAGGCTCTCCCCAAAGAGACAGCCTCTTCATTACTTTGTTGACTCATCTGTGTAACTCTCCATCAGGGCAACTCCCATCATTTTTCGTAGTTCTTTGTGTCCCCGCTGAATCTTCTCGATGTACTCTTCGTTCTTGGGGCCACGCGCCTTCCAGCGGTTCAGAACCTGGCCCCAACTGATCTCACCTTCTGCCATCAACCACCGTTTTTCCGCCGGGTCAAACTCGCAGGGGAAGGGATAATCCAGTTCATAATGCCCTCTACTTTCTCCCCTTTCAGAGGATGAGGCCGGGACCCAGTGGACGGGCAACTTTAAACCGGCCGATTCACAGAAAGGTACACCGCTGCTCAGCCAGACCTGGCGCAGGGTATCGTTGGAACTGCCTTTGATACCATAAGAAAGTTGCTCAGTGTGTCGCTTTTTATCATCCGGCAGGCCGAACCACTCCATGACCATCGGGAACATCCAATCTATGGCCCGCTGAACTTCCCGGCGGCCTGCTTCGCTCTCACAAATCTTGCGAATCCAAGTTTCGCCGTGCCGCAGATGGAAATTCTCCTCCCGGTCAACCTTGACCAGGGCGCGTTTCCAGGGGGCAAAAGTGGTGTGTTTGTAAATATCCCCTAGCAGAACATAACCGGCCCGGTCGTAGAGGGCATTGGCGCAAATCAGCTCCACCCAGGTATCCAGGGGGACATCAAAGGCATAAGGGTATTTGAACTCAGCGGGCTGACGCTCATAAATGAGGTCTTCTTTATCAAAGCCCAAGTCTTCCAGCAGACGGTAAGCAATGTTGGCGTGGCCCAATTCATCCTGGATAATGGCCATGGCCGACACAAAAGCATTGATGCTGGGCGCTTTTGTGGCCGCGTGATAATAGGCCGGGGCACTCAACAATTCCGTGTCCGCCGAAACCGTCAGGATGCGCTTGAGACCCATCATGTAATCTTCCGACATTTGGTCGGGCGTTTCTAGCAGCTTCCCTGCGTCAAGACGTGCCTTGAGTTCTTCTTCGGTTGTAAATTGCATAAGGTTAGCTCCTTAGCAACCCCTCAGCCATGTCATTTCGAGCGACGTTAGGAGCGAGAAATCTTCTAAGCCATGGTTTGCAGACAACGGTCTCAAAGATTTCTCGGCTTTCAGCCTCGAAATAATCGCCGGGCGGCTTCCCGCAGCTACTCAACAGACTGGGATTCTCCTGAAACCGCCTTCAGCTTTTCAGCCCTTGAGTCAGTTGACTTGGCGATGCCTGAGCCTTCCAGTCCGCGCACGCGGCGCCAAAGAGAGGCCACAGTGGGGATCACTCCGGCCGGCATCCACAGAAATAGAACAATGATGAGAATCCCATAGGCAACCACCCGTAGCTGGCCGAAATCAATCAGGATCTCGTCAATGATGGTGAAAGTGATCGCTCCGAGGATTGGGCCGAACAGGCTGCCGATACCGCCGAAAGCCAGCATCACCAACACGACGACGTCTACCTCGCCAAATCCATAGGTGGTAGGGCTGAGCCGGCCTTCGGTGAAGGCCATGGGCCAGGAGAAAGACGAGCACGAGGGCGAGCATCAGGTAGTAGGGCGGAATCTGATCCCGTAGGATGGTGTTGGCGCCGGACTTAATCAAGCGGCCTGTATCTCCACCGGTCAGGTCGCTAAGCCCGAACACCAGAGCCTCGAACGACAGCGAGAAAATGAGAGTGACGATCCCGGTGAAGATCACCCCAAGAGAGCGTCGCACCGCGACGAAGCTGAGCAGCCCGCCGGTACAGGTAGCGGCCAGGGTTGCCACAAGGATGCTCACCCCGATGGGCAACCCTACGGTGTCGGCGAGGATGGCCGCGCCATAGCCACCGATACCGGCCAGAGCACCGACGCACAGGAACAGTTGCCCGGTGCTGCCGAAGATCACGTTGAAGCCAATGGTGTAACAGGCAAAAGCCAACCCCAAGACGGCAACGCCCATGAGCACACGCGAGTCGCCAAGCCAGAGAGGGACCAGGGCCAGCACTGCTCCCACCGCGGCGATGGGTAAAAGCAGACGAGGGAGGGATCGAGAGGCGTGCGCCTCAGTCCCTCCGATCAGGGAGGTCCCCGTTCCGCTGGTGAATCGCTCGCTCATTGTTTGACCCCCAGCAATCCGGCCGGGCGGATGAGGATAGTCACCGCGGCTGCCCCAAGCAGAACAATCAGCGATATATAGGAACCGATGAGGTCGGCGGCGACGACGTTGACAATCCCCAAGATGATCCCGGCCAACAGTGCCCCGGCGACGTTGCCAAGACCGCCGACCACGGTGACGATGAGGGCGAACACGGTGATAGATAGCCCGGACTTCACATCCACAGGGGAGACCATTGACCGGGTGACCGCCACCAGCGCCGCCAGGACGCCGCTCAAGATAAGGATCAGGCGGAGCATCCGGTTTGGGTCAATGCCGACCAGCCTGGCCCCCTCCTCGTCTTCGATCACCGAACGCACCGCCCGCCCCAGAGAGGTGTAGCGGAAGAAGACGAAAAGACCCGCAAAGGTGACAAGCGTAATCGCCGAAGCCATCAAGCTTCCCCGCCGCATGGGTACGCCCAGAATCTCGATGGCTCCGCCGCCAATGTGCAGGGTTAGGGCCTTCAGGGGATAGCGCCAGTTGAGGAAGCCGTCAACGATGAAAGAAACGCCCAAGGTGAGCAGCAGGCTGAATAGGACCCGTGCCTCACCACGACGGCGGTAAACAGGACGAAGGAGGGTCGTGTCAAGAAGTAACCCAAACACGCCGCCTGCCAGCAATCCGACGCCCACGGCCGGGACTACGTGAAGTCCGGCGTCCATCGCCAGCGAGACGGTGATTGCAGCCACCACGGCCATCTGCCCATAGGCCAGGTTGAGCACACCACCCAGTCCGTAGACCAGAGTCAGCCCGGCAGCGAGGAGACCGAACTGGAGCCCAAGTACAATTCCGTCAAGAATGTTGGCCGTCATGTCACCCCCAGGTAAGCGCGGCGGATACCTGGATTTGCCGCCAGTTCTTCAGTCGTCCCCTGGAGCCGGATGAAACCGTTTTCGAGGACGTAGCCGCGATCACTCAAGGCCATAGCCAGCGGAACCTGCTGTTCGGCGACCAGCACGGTCAGCCCCCGCTCCCGCAATAGGCCCAGGGCCTTGTAAACCGCCTGAGCCACCAAGGGGGCCAGCCCTGTGCTTGGCTCGTCAAGCACGAGGAGCCGGGGTTTTGACATCAAGGCGCGCCCTACGGCAAGCATCTGCTGCTCACCGCCGCTCATCGTCCCGGCGTGTTGCCGCCGCCGCTCGGCCAGACGGGGAAAGAGATCCAGGATGCTCGCCATGGTTTCGGGGTTGGGCCGGCGTGGATACGCCCCGAGGAGCAGGTTCTCCTGAACGGTCATGTGTGGAAAGAGATGACGCTCGGCGGATACAAACCTCAGCCCGAGCCGGGCGATGCGCTCCGCCGGCATCCCGGTGATGTCATCACCCTCGAAAAGAACCCTGCCTGAAGAAGGCGAAAGCAACCCACACATCGCCCGGAACAGCGTCGTCTTCCCGGCGCCGTTAGAGCCGATGATCATCACCGCCTCACCTGGGGCGATATAAAAGGTCACGTCGTGGACGACGTCGTTGCCCTGGTATCCGGCCGAGAATCCTTTGACCTCAAGCATAGTTGATCTCCTGGCCCAGATAGGCCTCGACGACTGCCGGATGGCGCATCACCTCTTTGGGCAGACCTTCGGTCAGGACATTCCCGAAGTTGAGGGCCACCGTCCGCTCCGCCAGACTCATCACCGCTTTCATAACATGCTCTACCCAGATGATGGTCAGGTTGAATTGATCACGAATCGTGCGGATTACTTCGATGGAGACCGCCAACTCTGCATCGTTGAGACCGGCCATCACCTCATCGAGCACCAGCAGCCGAGGCTGTCCGGCAATGGCCCGGGCCAGTTCAAGGAACCGCTGTTCGTGCAAGTTGAGATTACCGACAGAGTCGTGGCACCGGTCGGCCAGGCCGACCAGCGAAAGCGCCTCATCGGCCAGCGCGAGCGCCTGTTCTTCCTTTCGATGCGCCCCCGCCCGGCCAAAGAGAGCGCCGAGAACCACATTCTCCAGGACAGTCATCGTGGAAAAGTGGCGGGAAGTCTGTTGCACCATGGCCACCCCCATCTGACGAATGTGGTGGGGAGGGTGATGGGTGATGTTCTCGCCGGCGAACCTGATCGTGCCGAAGGTCGGTGTTTCGAGGCCGACGATCAGCTTGAGCAGCGTGCTCTTACCGGCCCCGTTGGGGCCGACGATGGCCAGAATCTCACCATCATCAGCCTGCATCGTCACCCCATTGACAGCGGCGAGGCCGCCAAAGTGCTTCTGGACCTGATCCAGCTCCAGTAAAGCCACTGGCGCTATTGTCCCGGCTCGTAGGGCTTGAGCGGTTCGGAATGGGTCAGCAACTCGAACCACCAGTCGCCGGCTTCATTTAACCCCTTGGGCGCCGGCCCGGCGCTGATGATGGTGAAAATTGGCTGGGAATTGGCCAGCTCGTCCCACTCGGTCCAACTCAACGGATGGGCATAGCCCGGCATGGTGAACTTGTTAGCGTGCAGATATTCGGCGATGGCCGCCGGGTCGTCGCCGACTGCCCCGACCGCCTGGGCAACCAGTTGCACGATGGCATACCCGGCGACGGCATCGTCCGACATAAACTTGTTGTCGGAGAAGGTCAAGTAGCGCTTGGCCAGGTCGGCGTAGCTGTCACTGAAGTAATCGGCGCAGGAGAAATCGCTGTAGCGCCCGATGGCCAGCTCCTGCAGACCCCCGACCGCCAGGTCGGGCGGAGTCCAGGCCCCGGTGACCGGTACATTCCCGGCCAGGTCGGCCGACAGGCTGACAATCGCTGAATTTCCCGGCGGATGGCCGGTAGCTACGATCATCTCGGCGCCAAAGTCGGCCATCGCCCGGACAAACGGGGTGAAGTCAGTGGTCGGCGGGACCGGGGCGACCTCGATGGTGTATTCGATGCCCGAACCCTCGAACGTCTTCTCTATAGCCGACTTAACCGACTGCCCCCAGGGGTAGTCGGCGACGATAGCCCCGACCTTGCTGAACCCCTTCTCCTTAGCGTACTGAAGCACCGGTCCGGCATCCATCGGTGCTGCCGGCAGACAGGTGCGGAAGGTGTACCGGCTGTCCCGGGTGAGGGCAGCCTCGGTGCCCGATTTTACCAGGAAGGTTGGCATCTGTAGCTGCTCGGCGGTTGCGGCGACCGGCGCACCGACGCCGCTGGAAATGATACCCCCGACGGCGACCACGCCTTCTTCGACGAGCCGCTCGAAACGGTCAACGCCAATGTCGCCGTCGTTCTCGTCGTCCTGGGCAACGATTTCGATCAAACGGCCATTGACCCCGCCTGCGTCATTGATTTCCTGGGCGGCGAGCGCCATCCCGTCGCGAACCTGAACCCCCCACGGGGTGAAGGTTTTGGTCAGGTCGGTCAGCATGCCAATCTTGATCGGCTCCGATGAGGCAGCCTCGGCTGGCTCCGCAGCTTCAGTGGCAGCCGGCGCTTCCACTGCTGCTTCCTCGGTTGCGGCCGGTGCTTCTGCCGCCGGTTCTTCGGTGGCAACCGGCGCAGCCTCGGTTACTTCCGGGGCTACTTCCTGGGCAGACTCAGGCGTCGCACCACCGGCGCACGCCGTTACCACAAGCGCGAAAACTGCAAGCAACGGTAGAAATATGAATCTCCAGCGTTTCATCATTTCCTCCTCCTTGTTCTACAATTTCCAAGATTTTGCTTTGGTGGGTCACTTTTGCCGCATCTTTGATATACCCCCCTGTGACCTCAAGAAACTCGCGGTGGGTAAATTATGTTTGGTTCTGTTCGGTCATTTTGCTCTCCTCCCGCTAGTAACTGCTCAGCCTAGTAACAATTATTTCAAGATTCTTTAGGCTCCGGTGGCCTTTACCCCATTGAAGAACAGGTTTAGAACGTAGTCGGCCAAGTGGTTGTGGTTGCCCAACACCCCCTGGGCATACCGGCTGAGAACAACTTCAACGATAGCCACATATTCCCAGGCTAACAAACGGGGGTCCGTGTCTACCAGTTCACCCTCACGGATACCATCGCGGATAATGGCTTCTACTTGCTCCGGCAAAGCAGCCTGGTAAGCGCGAATGAGTTTATCACGAATGGGATCCTTGAAAATATTAATGTCACGCCGGACTAACTTCATCATTTCTTGCTCTTCAGAGGGCAGGCTAAGGAAGTTCAACGTCAGGTGGCGTAATCGCTCCCGACAGGGGCCATCACTCGCTACCGCCGATTGCAAGAGGACTTGTTTCTCCTGTAGGTAGGCTAACATCATCGCCACGTAAAGGGCTTCCTTGTTAGCAAAATGGTGGTAAAGCGCTCCTTTTGTCACCTGAGCGGCTTCAGCGATGTCTAACATGGTCACATCCGCGTAATTCTTGCTGACAAAAAGTTTTTTTGCCTCTTCCAAAATGTTGGCAATGGTCGTTGTTGATTTGGCATACATATAGATGTCAAGCTAAAAAAAGTTGCCGGTCCAAAAACCTGTTGGGTCAAAGTGTTGCAGCATGGCCAGTTCGGCTTCGGTTGGCGCAGGCGTTTGCGCCAAATTCGGGGCGACCCGCAGCTCCCAGCCGGTGTTGGCCCTTATCTCTTCTACGGTGACGCCGGGATGAATCGAGGCCAACACCATCTCCCGAGTTTCGGCGTCAAAATGAAGCACGCCCAGCGTAGTGATTACCGTCGCAGGACCGCCGCGGGGCAAACCAACCCGCTCGCGCCAGCCGGCCCCATCGCCGTAGCCGGGCGACGTGATGTAATCCACCCGGGGCACAAAACGACGCTTTTGGTGAGTCATAATGATAATGTGCCGCCTGGCCAGGCTGGCCAGGTCGCATGCGCCGCCACTGCCGGGCAGCCGGGTCTGTATGTTTTCTAGCCCGCCAATGTAGCTGGTATTCAAATTTCCAAAACGGTCCACCTGGGCGCCACCGATAAAGCTGACATCCACCCATCCCTGTTGCAGCAAGCCCATCAGGTCGGCGGTGTCGGCCAGCCACTGGGCCTGGGAGAGGTTGGGCAGGTCGCCCATCGTCAGGATTGGTTCGGGGGCGACGGTTTCGCGAATTACGCCGAGTTCATACACCCCTACGGACTGAGGGGCGTGGGTACTTTTGGCTAACAAAAAGCCCAGCAGCGGTAGACGCATCCCCACAAACACCACGTCGCCATCGTTGATTTCGCGGGCGGCGGCGGTGACCATCAATTGGGCCAGGGTGTAGGGCGGGCGATTAGTAGCCATAATCTACAACCGCCGACAGCTCGTGTTTTTTCAAGGCCAGGCTGGCCACTCTTTCCTGACCCAGCAAGCTCAGGTAATCCGAGCTGCTTCGTACCCCGTCTACCCAACGAGCCTGCCAGTCGGCAAATGCGGCGGGGGTGACGCTAGCCTGGCGATAATCGGCAAAGGCCTGATGGTCTCGATTATAATAACCCGGCGCCGGCGAAGGATGCGCTCCCCACGGGGTATGAACCACCGCACTGACCCGAAAGCCGGGGGTGATGACTCGATTGGGGTCGCTGCTGATAACGTCGGGCGGTACAATCTCTTCGGCGGTAATGACGATGTGGCGACTGGCCAGGCAGGCCTCACGGGTAATGCCGAAGTTACCCCAAAAGTGGGCGTTACCGTATTCGTCGGCGCGTTGGAGGTGAATGATCGTTACGTCGGGGTTGATGGCCGCCACGGCGGTCAGCTTATCGCCGCTAAAAGGACAGGTGATCACTTTGAGGCCGGCGTTGGTTTTATACAGATCACTGCCCAGAGCGGTCCGGGCTGGCATAAAAGGGACTCCCATCGCCCCGGCGCGCAGGCCCATGGCCAGAGTCAGATTGGAATGATCCTCCATTTCGATGAGACCCTGCTCGACGGCGTGGCGAAAATTGTAGGCGGAGCCGGTGATAACATTGCCGACCCAGGCCGCCCGGATTTTGCGGACACAGCCGGCGCCGATAAGCTGGTCAAACAAAATATCCGAAATGGGGCCGATCAGGGTCAGGTTACGTTTGCGTTGACGGATGATCTCGTGGCCGGCAGCAAAAGGAATGCACGACTCCTGGGCCGTCCCCAACGCCACCGAGCTGCCATCGGGCACAAAGCGGGAGATAGCTTCGGAGAGAGACAGTAATTTGGAATCAGGCATCTTCCCTCAGTTCCCTATCTTCCCTTGAACTCGGCTTTCCGTTTTTCCACAAAAGCGGTCAATCCCTCGCGAGCATCTTCGGTGGTGAAGATGTCGGTGATGAGTTTCCGTTCTAGCAGCAGGCCATCGGCCAGGGGGTGTTCTATCCCCTCATAAACGCAGCGCTTGATATAAGCCAGCGCTTTGGTAGGGCCATTTGCCAACTTTAGGGCATAAGTTTTGGCCTCGTCCAACACTGAGGCGGTGGGAAAGATTTTGTTGGCAATCCCTAGGTCAACCGCTTTGCCGGGGCCTACTGTCTCCCCGGTCAACATCATCTCGAGCGCCCGGTTAGCCCCGATGAGTCGCGCCAACCGCTGCGTGCCCCCATTGCCGGGGAGTAGCCCCAAAGTCGCCTCTGGCAAACCCAATCTGAAGTTGCCCTCGCCTACAAAGCGCAAATCGCAAGCCAGGGCCATCTCCAGCCCGCCGCCCAGGGCGTGCCCGTTAATCACGGCGATAAAAACTTTGGGAACGTGGGCCATCTTAGCCAAGGCTTGATGGGCAAAATTAACCATCTCCGTATTGGCCTGCGGCGTATTAGCCAGAAAAGCTTTAATATCGGCTCCGCTGGAGAAAAACTTCTCCGAGGCGCTAACCAGCAACGCCGCTTTGATCTCGGTATCTCGCGCTGCGCCTTCGATGGCGGTATCCAAATCTTGCATAAATTTGAGGTCGTAGCTATTCGCCGGGGGCCGGTTGAGGGTAATGATGCCCAGCGGCGCTTCTTTGGTTAGAGTTACGTATATATCTGCCATAACACCTCTCCATTTTGGATTTTGGATTATTGCTTTTGCGCAATGTTTTCATTGACGAAACTGTCATTGCTAGAACTTCGTTTGTTTCTCGCATCAGATCAGATAAGCGCCCTTAGGGATAAGGCCTGTCTCGATCAGCAACTCCAACCAGTACAGTGTTTCATCACTTTCTTCTTCAACGGTAGCTAGCTTGGCTAACATATCCGCTTTGGACTTAGCGCGACACAAAATCCAAAATCTAAAATCAGTCCAGGCCGCCAAACACCACGCTCTTCGGCTCTAAATAATAATCCAGCGCCTCCGGGCCGTGCTCGCGGCCAATGCCGCTGGCTTTAACTCCACCGAAGGGCATTTCGTCGTAACCGTAATGAATCTGGTTGATCCAGAGCATCCCGCTCTCGACCTCGCGGGCAGCCTGGTTGGCCCATTTCATGTTGTTCGTCCAGATGGATGCGCCCAACCCCCACGGGCTGGCGTTGGCTTTGGCAATCGCCTCGTCCAGGTCCTTCACTTTGAACACCGGCAGCACCGGTCCAAAGACCTCCTCCGTCACCAACCGGCTGTCCTCCGGCATGTTGACTACCACCGCCGGGTTGTAAAAATAGCCTTTATCCAGTTCCACTCCTTCAGGACGTGTACCGCCGGCCAATACCTCGGCCCCTTGGCCGACCGCATCGGCCACTTGTTCTTCCACCTCGACTCGCTGGCTTTCGGTATGCAGCGGCCCCATGCGAATCTTGGGTTTTTCGGCTTTGGTCAGACCGTCGCCCGGCTCATATCGTTTGACCTTGCCGACGAGGGCATCTACAAACTCGTCGTAAATCTCCTCGAACAGATAGAGCCGCTTGACCGCCAGGCAGGCTTGCCCCGCGTTCCAGTAACGGCCAATCATCGCCCCGTTGATCGCTTTGGCCAGATCAGCATCGGGGCAAACGATCATGGGGTCGGAGCCGCCCAATTCCAGGGTGATCCGCTTGAATTTCGGCCCGGCCACCTGCATCACTTGCTCGCCGGTGGCGGTACTGCCGGTCAGAGCGACCCGCCGCACTTGGGGATGACTAATCAATTCGCGCCCCAGCGATCCACCCGGCCCGGTGACGCATTGCAGCACCCCCGGAGGGAGACCGGCCTCGTTCAGCAGGCCAATAATTTTTAGCGAGGTCAAAGGGGTAGTGCTGGCCGGTTTAATGATGATGGGGCAGCCCGCCGCCAGCGCCGGACCAACCTTGGTCCCCATCAGGGTAATGGGGAAGTTCCAGGGCACAATACCCACCGACACGCCGACCGGCTGAGGCATAATCACGCCATAACTTTTGGGGTTCATGGCGGGCGGCAGGGGAGCCAAAGCGCCCCGAATTTTGCTGGCCAGGCCGGCGTAAAATTCCATGCCGTGCAAAAAGTGGTGCAGCTCACCGTTGGCCTCCATGAGCGGTTTGCCCTGCTCTTTGGTCAACAAAGTCGTCAGTTCGGATAAATTTTCTTTCACTTTGACAATTCCGGCCTGCATCAATTCGGCCCGCTTATCCGGGGCGGTGCTGGCCCACTCGCCAAAGGCGGCGACCGCGGCGTCAACGGCGGCCCGCGCGTCGGCGGCGTCGCCTAAGGGCACAGCATCAATCATTTGACGGTTGGCGGGATTTTTGACCTCATAGGTCTTGCCGCTCAGGGCATTGACCCACTCACCGTTGATGAACATTTGAGCCATAAACAACTCCTGATTTTGGAGGCTTTTCGGATTTCAGGGGGCAGCGGCAACGTGATGCCTGATAGGTGATTAGGGTCATTACGTATCACGCCCAAACCCACGAAATCCTGAAGAACCAGAGTTTTTTGCCTCTTCCAAAATGTTGGTGAGGGTTTTGTAGATGGGGAAGGATATAAGAAAATACCGACTGGAAGGTATGTTTTCAATATACCAGATTAGCTTAACAATGTCAAAAAGAATCCGCGTTGGGAATAAAAAACGGATGAGCCTGATAGCTTCATCCGTTTAAATTGATCAGGATTGTGCTTAGTAAACGTCTAAAATTTACTTCCCATTTGAGTTCCTACAAGTTCCCTTAGTTCCCTGGAACTCATAGGAACTTGAGGGAATTTAATTTTTGGACAATCACTTAGTGTCCGCCATCCACCTGCAACACGTGGCTGGTAACGTAATTGGCCAGGGGGGAGCAGAGGAACAAAATTGGTCCGGCGTACCAGGGCGACCCAGTGCAATCAGTTGCTTGCGGGCTTCCAATCCAGTCTGAGGAATACCCAGGGGCGCCTTCGACAAGGGGGTAATAGAAGCTCCCACCCTTGGCGGTAATGTACTGGTAGAAATGCCTCATCTATTTTTTTGGTTAACGTTGCCCTTCGGGTTTGGCCGGAATGGATTGGAGATAGAGCCACAAAGCGCTGAGTTCGGTATCGCTCATCTGGGCAAAGTTGGGCCAGGGCATGAGGGTTGGATTTATCGTGGACCCGTCGGGACGGACGCCGGTGCGGATGGCCTGCACAAAGTCGGCTTCGGTCCAGGTGCCCAGGCCGGTTTCAGGGTCGGGGGTCAGGTTGGCCGGATAAGGTGGCTCGGCCGGAACGCCGGGAATTGCGCCGCCGGAGAGAGTCGCCCCGTGACAGCCGACACATGTTTGGGCCTGGTAGGCCCCATACTCCACGGTAGCCGCCACTTCGACGGCGGCGGGACGAGGCGCGGCGTGGTCTATGCGCTCGGCGGGCAAAACGGTTACCTGTTCGCTCGTTACCAACAGGACTCGCCCCAGCGGTCCCAGGCGCTTCTCTGGAATTTCCATATCCACCGGCGGCAGGCTTTTGATGTAAGCGATGAGCGCCCCCAAATCTTTGTCGTTGATGGCGTTAAATTCCTGCGAAGGCATAATCCACAGCGGCTTGCCATCAGGGCCAACCCCGTGGCGAATCGCTCGCACCCAGTCATCGTCGCTAAAACTGCCGCCGCGGCCGCCCTGGCCCGCGGTCAGATTGGCGGCGTTAATATACCCCAGCAACGGATCGTCAATAAAATCACCCCCTGCACCGTTGCTTTTGTGACAGTCACCACAGCCACGGGTGGCAAAGAGCCGTTTCCCTTCGGCGATAGAGGCGGCATCGGTGGGGATGGCAACTGGCGCGACCTCAATTTGATAGAGCTTATTCAGCCGCACCTCACTCAGAATAAATATCACTCCCAAGCTCAGTACGACAATTCCGAGCAGCCCAGCGACAATAAGGCCCACCCACTTAAAGAACTTTTTCACGGCAACTTCCTCCACGATTAAATTTATCAGTTGACCTTAGTTTAGGAGGAAGATGTCTGCTGACCGTTACGGAAAGCGTTACGGTAGACCTATGGGCTGTTGAATCCGGCCAGCGTGGCCTGCCAGCCCTGATCGTTTTGACCGGGCACAAAGGGGAAATAGTAGCTCACCCGGTCCAGCAGACCGGCGTATTTGGCCTTGACCAGAGCCGGCAGTTCAGCCCAGGGGCCGCGCAAGGTGAACTCGGCCAGGATGTCATCGCTGATCAAGGCCGGCATCTCGGCCCACCGGCCACGAGCCGCCAGGGCGCTCAACTGCTCGGCGGTCTGGCCCCAGCCGTGAAGATCAAAGACAATTTTGTAAGAGGGGGTGCTGGCATAAAAGGCGATTTGCTGGCGGGTCTCGGCCTCGTAACGGCGGGTCTGAACGGGGTCGTCGGTGGGGATAACAAAGATGCTGCTGGTCAATTCTATTGCGCTGCGCCGGCGTCCACTCTGGGCCAGCCCTTGTTCGATGTTGGGCAGGGTCACTTCTCGTAGAGTGCGGACGGTGTGCAAAGGATGGACATGAAATCCCTGGCACAACTCGCCGGCCAGGTGGCACATGCCAGCATTAACCCCGGCGATATAAATTGGCACGTGGGGGTAGTCGTGCGGGCCGGGGTTGAAGAAAGGGGTCATGAGGGTCAGCCTAAAAAACTCACCCCGAAAATTTAACCTGGTTCCATGTTGCCAGCAATCCCAAAAAGCGCGTAGGGCCAGGATGACCTCGCGCATTTTCTCAACCGGCTTCTCCCACTTGACCCCCAGACGGCGCTCGTTATGCCCTTTGACTTGTGTTCCCAGGCCCAAAATAAAACGACCCTGTGAAAAGCGGGCCAAATCCCAGGACAGGTAAGCCAGCGCCGCCGGGCTGCGCGAAAAGGCCAGGGCAATGCCGGTCCCTAACGAAAGCTGCCGGCTGTGTTCCGCCGCCAGGGTAAGCGGTAAAAAGGCATCGTGGGCAGTTTCGGCCACCCAGATGCCGGCAAACCCCATGGCCTCGGCGGTACGGGTCAAGGCGGGCACCTGGCTCAAATCACTGCTCAGGAGGGTGGTATCAAATTTCATCCTCCCAGTATATCCTCAGTTAGAGGCCAGGTCAAACTATGATTGACACCCGTAGGGAAGCAGCTATACTACGAACCACCTGAGGAGATAGTGATTACGATGTGGTCCGGTGCAGGCGACTCGGCGCTGCTCTCCGCCGCCGGCCCGGATTGGCTGATTTGCTCACACCAGGGTTTGGTCGAGATCATTGTTTATCAGCCGTAAATGGCGGAACCCTCTTGTTCTGGCAGGTGTAATAAAGGTGAATAGGAGCACCGAGATGCGAAATATCACCTTTTTATGTCTGATGTTGCTGAGCGCCTGTGGTGGGGTGGGGGTTGAGGCCGGTGCAGCTCTCACCCCAACAATCACTCCTCAAGCGGGAGTGCTGCTCTCGCTGTGGAATGAACAAGCGCAGCGCCATGAAATTCGCCTGGTTGACCCGGCTACCGGGCGGGATATGCCAGAGCATACTCTGACCACCATCAGTAACAACAATTTATTCGCTTTGCCGGCGGCGATTGCGCCAGATGGGCAAACTCTGGTGGCTGCCGGTTCGCACGGCCAAAGCTGCGAGCCTTATGGCGGCGGCAGCAGTTGCCGGCCCAGCGCCGATGAGTTGTACTTTAGCCATTTACCAGGGGGGCATCGGGTTACGGCGGCTCTTCCAGGCCGGGGTTGGCTTGGCCCGCTCGCTTTTCATCCGATCACGTCTACCCTGGCTTTGACCTATCACACCGCAAAAAGCAGCCAATTGCTGCTTTTCGACATGGATACCGGCCAACTCACGGACCAACGTGACCTGGAATTTCGGCCCTCGCTGCTGCGCTACGACCAGGAAGGAACAACGCTGACCATCTACGGCGCACCGCTCGGTGCGGAGCCGGGCATGTCGAAACCCGATTGGCCGCAGCTTTCGCTGCTCAATGCGGCCACCCTGGAAGTCCAATGGAAGCGGTCGCTGGCGGGTATCATCAGTGGCAGTTGGTGCGAGGAAAATTGCGCCGATTCTCACGAACAGCGCCTTATGGCTCACTGGTCGCCAGCGGTGGTTTTCTCGGCTGATGGACGTAAGCTGTACATTGTCCACGCCGACGCCGACAAACTAATCACCGTAGATTTTACCGCCCAAACGGTGAGCAGTGTTGAACTACAAGCGGTTCGCTCCTGGGTTGAGGAATTTTTAGCTTTTACCGCCGGGGCAGTCCAGGCAAAGGGAGCCTGGCAGGGTGCTTTTAAATCGGCGGTGCTGTCGGCCGACGGGGCGCAGCTTTATATGTTAGGCCAGACTACGGAGGCGACTCGTAATGCCGAAGGGTTGTGGCAGAGCGAGCAAACGTTTTCCGGGCTTCAGGTGATCGAGGTGGAGAGTGGGCGCAAAGTTGCCAGTTATGACGCTGAGGCCAGTGCGATTAGCCTGACCGCTGATGGGGTGTATTTGCTCTTAAGCGGTTGGGGTAAAGCCGGTTATGGGACCGAGGTACTCGATGCAGTCACCTTGGAGCGGGTTAAATATTTGGCTGATTGGGAGGTAGTTGCTACCCGGCGGATTGATGGGCAGCCGGCCATCCTGGCCAGCCGGGCGGATGAACAAGAAACCCACCTGGCGCTGCTCGACCCGCAATCTTTTGAAGTGGGACCCAGCTGGTCGGTGAAAGGATATGCCAGTTGGGTGGCCGTACCTTAAGTGGTGATTTTGATGAGAATGATCGAGATGTTATCTTTACCCCCGGCAGCGTTGGCAGCCTCTACCAGGGTTTCGGCGGCGCTGGCCGGGGTAGTTTCAGGGGACTGTAGAACCGCCAGAAATTGTTCGTGGTTTAGCATCTTCCAGAGGCCATCACTGCACAGCAGCAGCCAGTCGCCCGAAGTCACCTTTACTTCTTTAAAGGCCGGCTCCAAGGGTGACTCGTGCCCCACGGCTTTAATCAAAATATGGCCTAAGGGGTGATGCTCCGCCTGTTCCTCGGTAATAACCCCGTTGGCTACCAATTGAGCGACCCAGGAGTCATCGGTAGTTAGCCGGCTTACCGTGGCCTGCTGAATCAAGTAGGCGCGCGCATCTCCAGCGTGAGAAATGTAGGCAGTCGGGGGGCGAACTACGGCCACCACGATGGCCGCCCCCATTGGACGATCCTGTTTAGCGGCCTGGGCCGCCCGCATCACCGTCTTGTTGGCCGCCTCCAAGGCCGCGCTCATAATTTCTTTGACCACCGCAGCCGTCGCCTGTGCCTGTAACCGAGCCGTGATAAACTGGCCGGTTGTAGTCGCCGCCAGTTCACTGGCCAGTTCACCCGCATCTTGCCCACCCATGCCATCGGCAACAATGTAGACCTGGTTTGACTCATCGGTCCAGATATAATCCTGATTATGCTTGGATACGCGCCCCACGTCGGTTTTGTGTGCGGAAATGCTGGTCATTTTGTGTCCTTAGCGTTTGTCTACTCAGAGAAGAGGGGTGGGGGTCAACTTGAAACGACCCAGTCTACCCCCAAGTATATCATTGATCACCAGTCTTGACAATGGTCTTAAAGTCGCATTGGCAGGGTTCAGGTAAACGTGGGCGAGTGGCGCAACAAAAAAGCCATCCCCCAGGGGATGGCTGATAAAATAGACAATTTCAACGGAATAAAAATTTACAAATTAGCGACCAGATTGCTGAAAACATTGCCAACGACGGGACCTACTATCAGCAAGATTGCAATCACCACGACAGCAACCAAGACCAAAATCAACGCATATTCAACCAGGCCCTGCCCTTGTTCACGTGGCACAAATAACATCATTACCTCCTTTCTCTCCCCAATTTTAAAGCAAAAAGCTTTTGATTATTGTACCGGAATTTGGTTTGAATCTGGTTTGTAATGTTAAGACAAAGCCTGGAATGTTAATGATTGACCTATCGTTTGCGAATCTTTACTTCTATCTTGAGTTTACCTAATTGGAGAACGTCCCCGTCGTTGAGTACTTCGGGCAGGTAGGGATCAAGCCGCTTGCCATTGACAAAAGTGCCGTTGATACTGCCCATATCTTCGACCACGACCATGCCGCCCTGTTTGAGAATACGAGCGTGGCGGCGAGACACCCCGTGCGAAGCATCACTATCGTCGCTCAGGTCTACCTCTGGAAAGACGCTTGCAGAAGCGTCTACCCGGCCCAAATGGGTAATGACGTTGAGGGGCATCTCGACCTCGCGCTGCCGGGGACCGATCTTTAGGCGGATTGCCAGGGACTCGCCGCCACGCTGGAGCGAGCCGGCCAGACCATTGACAGTGCGATTTTCCTCCTCGCGCATTTCCACCGTATCTAAGGGATCAGTCTCCCGGCCGGTATTTTCCAGCAGATAGTAGCCACACTCACTGCAAAAAATGGTATTATCCACATGGACAGTCTGACAAAACTGACATTTAATCATGACCAATCGCTTTGCTGAAAACTAAGAGAAATTATTAATGAGCAACAGCTTTTCTTACCTATAATATTACACTATGTTCCTCAATATTAACAAGTCTGAATTTGAATCCAACGTGAATTTTGTGAGAAAACAGTTAGAAAGTAATTCCGATCTATACTCTCAACACACTTTCAATAATACCCAAATAACCCCGTGCAGCCGCGTACAGCTGTTCAAACTCAATATACTCGTCAATAACGTGGGCCTGGCCTTCGGCGGAGGGGCCAAAGCCGATAGTGGGGACGCCGGCCATTCCGGCGCTGTAGGCCGCATTGGTGCAGAAACGATAAGCGCCCAGGCTCGGATTCAACCCGACCACCTGCAAACCTGCCAACGCTCTTTGCACAAAGGGATGGTCGGCGGCAAATTTCCAGGCCGGGAAAAATTTGGAGTGGCGCAGCTTTGCCCCGGTGTAGGTGGTGTGTTCTCCTTGGGCAATGGCGACATTCACCCCGGTCAATTCGGGTAGCCGTTGGATAGAACCTATCACACTTTCAATAGTTTCACCGGCCAGCAGGCGGCGATCATACGTCACCCGGCAACGGCTGGGGATGACCGAATAGCCCGGATAGGGGGCGGAGATGATGTCGGTCAGGGCCAGGATAGCCGGACCGAGCAGCGGGTCGCTGGGCAGGGCCAGCTCCTTGAGCGCCTGGACTGCCGGTAGCATCAGGTGAACCGCGTTCACCCCCAACTGCGGTGAGGAGGAATGAGCGGGCCGGCCAATGGTTTCCAGGTGAATTTCGGCGCGCCCCCGCCCGCCGTGATTCAGGTTCAGTTCGGTGGATTCACCGATGACCACAAAATCTGGCTCAACCTCCTCCATGACCGTTTTCAGAGCGATGCCCTCCAGAACTTCCTCCATCACCGTCACACTGATGGCCACCCGTCCGGCCAGGCGGCTGCGGTCAGCGGCCAAGGCGGCGTAAATCATGGCCGCCAGCGCCCCTTTCATATCCGACGTGCCCCGACCATATATCCGTCCCCCTTCGATGACCGCCCCAAAAGGATCATGCTGCCAGGGGACTCCCGGCGCGACGCCAACCGTGTCGCCGTGCGTGTCGAGTAATAAGGTGGGGCCGGGCCGCGCTCCCTCGATCAGTCCAATCAGGCTGCCTTCGGGGTTGACCCAAACCCGGTCAAAGCCCAGCCGACGCATTTCCCCCGCCAGCAGTTCGATCAGCGATTTTTCCTCGCCGGGTGGGGTGTGCAGGCGCACCATGGCTTGCAGTAAAGTGGTCATGGCGTCAAAATTGATGGACATAATGAGCCTCCAAAGTGAACTCTTGCCGTCCTATCATACAATGTATTTTTCATTTGGACGAATACAGAGCTTGAACCTGTTGTTGTATGGGTATGGGTGTCCAGAAAAGTTCTTTCTCAACGAGAAAGGTAGCAAGTAGCAAAGTAGCATATTTATGACATGCTACATGCTACTTTGCTACCTGTTTTAGCGGCGAAAACTTTTCTGGAGGACTTTATTTCCCCGCTGACCTGCCAGGATGTAAAATTGGGCGGCGGCACACAAGTGACCACCTTGAGTACCCGGGTGATGCGGGCGCTGCCGGCTACGATAGTTATGCGGTTAAAGGGGAAGGTTTCTACGACCCCGCAGCCGACGCCGCTTTTGTGGCTGAGTTGAAGGCTAACCTGCCGCCCAACATGCGGGTTATCGAGCGCAACACTCACACTGACGACCCGGCCTTTGCCGCCGAAGCGGTGGAACTGCTCATCTCTCTAATTGAGGCAAAAGAAGCCAGCGGTCGTGCGAAATAATCACGGCGGCAGCCGGCAAAATTTGGCGTTAATCTCATCAAACTCGGCCGGGGTGTCCCACCTGGGGAAATTCTAGGGCGATCGGGAAGTCGCACTAAATCATTATCGAGATGAATTGGTCGGGTACAGACTAACTCTCCCGATTGGCCTTTAAAATCTGCCGGTTGACCGGCACATTTTGCAGAAAATCGCGGCGCTGCAAGTCGTCGGGGATGAGTTTGGCTTTGCGCATTACTTCGCTGTAAGCTTGCTGGAGATAATGTTGAGCTTGAGCCATTTCCCCCAGGGCGGCCAAAATCTGGCTGTGTTGAAAATAAATCTCCGCCGCCGAAATTTGGAGGGAATGAATGTAGGTCAGCCGCTCGAGCTGGCCGACGGCCTGGCTAGAGCTTTTGAACGCGTCGTCAAACTCGCTCAGGTGATACAGGCTGGTGCTGCGCAGGTAGTGGCCCAGTAGCTCGTGCTCAAAGTGGTCGCCCTCCACGGCCAGCTTAATCACCTGATTGCTGAGCCGGATGGCATAGGTCAGGTTATCATCGCCGCCCAGGCGTTGGTAATAGGCGGCCAGCGCCTCGTAGCTGCGGAAAATCAGGCTGGCATCCTGGCGTTCTTCGCCCTGGCGCATGGCCTGCTCCAGATAGGTTGAGGCCGGGTCGAGTTGGCCGGTCGCCATCAACACCAGTCCCAGCGAAATCATAGCGTATATTTTGCCGCGCTGATGGTGCGAGCTGTTAAAAATTACCTGGGCCTGCTCATAATGTGTCCGGGCGGCTTCATAATCGCCCAGGTTATACCAGGCGTTGCCCATGTCGTACACATCCCAACCTACCTGTAAGGTTGCTCCCATACTTTCGGAGATTTCTTTGGCTTGCTCGTACAAATTGAGGGCGCGGACGTAATGGTTGACAAACATGGCCAGGCCGCCCATGCCCCACAACGTCCAGGCTTCTTCCAGGCGGTTGCCGGTTTCGCGGCAGATGGCCAGCGCCTGTTCGAAATAAATGGCAGCCCGCTCCGGGTCGTGCAGAGTGTCAGTATAGATGTGGCCGACCAACTCTGTCAGGCGGCCCTCCCGCCGCCGGTCGCCCAATTCCTGGGCAATCAGCAGGGCCTGGGCCGCGTAATGCATGCTGTCGGCGTTGCGGCGAGTCCACAAGACGCGGGCAATTTGTTCCAGGCAGTATTGCTCACCGCGCCGGTCGTTGTTTTTCTGGGCCACCTCCAGGCCCTGGCGGGCCACTTTTTCGGCCTGGTTGAGCCGGCCGATATGCCAGTAATACAGCGCCAGCCACGACATCACCTCGACCCAACGGGGCTGGTCGTCCAGGGCTTCGGCGGCTTCAAGCAAGGCTTCCAGGGTTTCCAATTCGCGGCTGCGGTCGCTCATCAGGTGCAAAATGGCCTGCTCCTGGCTCAGCAAGTCAAAGCGCTGGACCAGGTTGGCCCGCCCGTCTGACTCATTCAAATCCAGGGCGGCGTCCTCCATGATTTCACGGGCCTGTCTGAAGTAGTCCACCGCCTCGGCGTTGGCATGGACCTGGCGGGCATTATCACCGGCCTGGCGCAGATAGCAGACCGCCAAATCTTCCCGCCCCCCGGCGATAAAGTGATGAGCCAACACCGCCGGCTTCTCGATGGGCTGGTCGCCCGCCAGTTTTTCCATAGCTTGAGCCACCCGCCGGTGCAGTAAACGGCGGCGCAGGGGGCGCAACTCCTCGTACAGCGTTTCGCGGATAATGGCGTGTTGAAACTGATAGGTCACATCCAGGCCATAACGGCTGTTGTGGGCCTGGTCTACAATTTTGTTCATCTCGATCAACTGGTACAGAAAGGCTTCTTCAAAAGCCGCCTCGATAATTTCCTCGCCATAAGGGCTGGCCTCGGTCAAGAGGTCCAGAGTAAAGGTGCGGCCAATGGCGGCGGCCAGTTGCAGCAGTTCCAGGGTAGACTTTTTGATGCGCTTGAGCCGTCCCCCCAGCACCGATTTGATGCTGCCCGGTACGTGCAAACGGCCCGTGTCGCGCTGCTCCCAGTGGCCGTCGCGCAGCATAATCTGGCCGTCAACGGCCAGATTTTTGACCACTTCCTCCACAAACAGCGGGTTGCCTTCGGTCACATCGTAAATCGAGCGGACAAACTCATCGCTGACCGGGTCGCCCAACAGCGCCTCCAGCATTTGCCGCACCGCCGTATCCGGCAGGCGGGCCAGGGGGACGCGGTAGACCAGCTCTGATACGGCCAGCACGGCAATATGGTGGTTAATGGCTGTAGAAAAGCCGACCGACACATCCCGGTAGGCTCCGGCGATGAGCAGCGAACTGCCCACAGAACTGCGGGCCAGCGTTTCCAGGAGTTCCAGGCTGCCGGGGTCGGCAAAGTGCAGGTCATCCAGCAGAAGCAGGACGGGCCGCTCGTTAGCCATATTCAAAAAGAAATTGCTGACCTGTTCCAACAGGCGGGCACGCTCGGCGTCGGCGCTGAGCGGCGGGTTGGGCGGAATATAGCCCAGCTTGTCGCCCAGTTGCGGGGCCAGTTTGACCACTTCGCCGGCGATGAAACCGGGGGCGTGACGAGCCAGCGTGTCTGCCGGCTGCTCGCGGATATAGTTGCGCAGGGCGGTGGCAAAAAGGTTGTAGGGGATGCCCATATCTTCCTCGCGGGCAATGCCTTGTAAAACGTAACCATCGCGCAGACCGGCATAAACCTGCAATTCGCGCAGCAGCCGGCTTTTGCCAATCCCAGCCTCGCCCGAAATTAGCAAAACCGGCTCCATCTCGGCCTCGCCCCGGCGGACGCGGTCCCAGCGCCGTTTGAGTTCGGTCATTTCGGCCTCACGGCCAATCATTTTGCCGCGTGCAATGCGGTCAAGCAGGGCTTGCTGGGCAGCGCCGACTTCAAAACTAAGGGCGAGCGCTGGCTCCGGCTCGATAGATGAGGCGATTGTCTCACCGCGCAATTCGGCCAGCAGCGGGGCTAATTCGCGGCGGACTTCGCCGGCATGGGGATAACGCTCGTTGGCGTGTTTGGCCAGCAGCTTGAGCACAACGGCTTGCAGTTCGGCGGAGATAGCCGGATTGTAGCGTTGGGGCGGCACCACCGGGGCATGAATATGCTGCGAGACCACACTGAGAGGGTCGTCGCCGGAAAAGGGCAGGCGGCCGGTGAGCAGTTCATACATCATCACCCCCAGCGCGTACAGGTCAACCCGGTGGTCGCCTGGCTCGCCCAGGGCCAGTTCCGGGGCCAGGTACGAAGCCGTCCCGGCCACCAATCCCTCTTGCGTCAGCCGCGATTGCCCCTGAATCCGGGCCAGGCCAAAATCCATCACTTTCACCTGGCCTTCGGGGGTAATCATTACGTTTTCGGGTTTGAGGTCGCGGTGAATAACTTTGTGGGCGTGGGAATATTCCAGGGCGGCTAGAATGCCATCAATAATGGGCAGCGAGACCTCGATGGGCATCAAGTTGGGGGCGTAGCTGTTGTCCAGGCTCCACAAATCCTGGCCGGGCACATACTCCATGACCAGATAAGGATGCGCTTCCTGTTCGGCGTAATCGTACAGGGTGATAATGTTAGGGTGGTTGAGCTGCGCCACCGACAGGGCCTCGCTGCGGAAACGAGCCAGCTTGTCCGCGGCCATGCCGCCATCGGTGGTCAACACTTTTAGGGCTACAATGCGCTGGAGCTGTTCATCTTCGGCCTTGTAGACAATCCCTGCACCGCCCTGGCCGAGCTGTTCTTGCAGCCGATAGCGTCCATGCAGCAGAGAGCCGAGGCTAATGGTCGAAAGGGTCGGTTGGCGTCGTTTGAACATGGCGGCTTCCTGGGGAGGATTGGGAGACACATCCAGTTTCAGGCAGCCCCAAGCGTGTTGCGTGTTGCGTCTTTCGTTTTACCTTTGACGCAACACACGACACGAGTCCTCATCATTATTTTGGGGAAGCGCCTTTTAAACCCGATGGGTCTACTTGTTGGATAAATTTTACCCTACCCGGCCTATAGGCACAAGTGCGCGCTTGCTCTCATCTCACTTTAAACTAATTCTATGACAATTCTAATAATCAAAAGCTATACTATGGGGTAATTGAAGAGTTGATTTAGTCTGTGTTGTAGAGTCCAGTAAAGTCGTACTTTGCGTAACACAGACGGAACACGTAAGACGCAAGACGTTTTGACTGGCTTAAATCTTGGAATGGTCTCTTCGACGGAGGTATAAGGAACAACGATGAGTTGGTCTATTAAAGTAGGACGAATATTTGGAATTGACATCAAGATACACCTGACTTTTTTGCTGATTCTGGTCTGGGGAGCATTTAACTATGGCGGCAGCGCCGGGCCGTTGTACGGCGTGTTGGTAACTCTGGCGCTCTTTACCCTGGTTTTGCTGCACGAGTTGGGCCACAGTGTGGCCGCGCTGGGCTATGGCATTCCGGTCAGAGATATTACGCTGCTGCCGATTGGCGGTCTGGCCCGGCTGGAACGGATGCCGGAGAAACCTTTGCATGAATTGGTCGTGGCGCTGGCCGGCCCGCTAGTTAACGTGGTTTTAGCCATAGGGTTATTACCGCTGGTGGCGGTTTTGGCCGCGCTGCAAGGCGAAACCTTCTCGCTGCGGATGCTGATGCAGCCGGGCCTGCTGGGGTTGCTGACTTTTTTACTCTCGGCCAATATTTCGCTGGCGATATTTAATATGATCCCGGCTTTTCCCCTGGATGGCGGACGGGTGCTGCGGGCGACTTTGGGCTTTTTCACCGATTATCAACGCGCCACTCAGATAGCTGTGACCGTTGGGCGTGTCTTTGCTATTGGCTTGGGGCTGGTCGCGCTCTTTGTGCCCGGCCAGATTTTCCTGGCTCTCATCGCGGTCTTTATCTTCTTTGCCGGCGGCCAGGAAGGCCAGGCGGTGGCGGTGAAAGGGATGTTGCGCAAGGTGCGGGTCGCCCAGGCGTTGACGCCCCATGCAGTCGCCCTTTCGCCCGAAGCGACCGTCGGCCAGGTTGCCTCGTTAATGATGACCAGCCGCCAGCCCGATTTTCCCGTACTCGACCCGCTGACCGGGCAACTGTTGGGCGTGGCTTCGCATCATACTGTCACCCAGGCCATGCAGCAGGGTCGCTGGCGCAGCCGGGTTGCCGAGATTATGCAGCAGGCCCGCACCGTGCCGACGATTGCCCTGACCGCCTCGCTGGACGAGGTGCAGGACAAGCTGGCTCAAACTTCCAGCCGGGTGGCGGCGGTGTACGATGGTCTGCACTTCCGGGGCTTGATCAGCCTGGAAGATGTTTACCGGGTCTTTGGTTTTCTCAGCCGAAGTCAAAGTTCCGGTCGGCGTATTGGCTGGCAGGCTGGTTAATGGGGGATCAGGGGTCGGGGGTTGGGGGTCGGTTAGACCCTCTACGCCCCCGGCTCTCTATTATTTCAGCCACAAAAACGCTCGATGAGAGCGTTTTTTGTTTTCCCTTTCTGGCGGTATAATTCCGCTCAAGCTGTGGATTCAGTAGAGGTGGCAAAATGAACGAAAACGCCCAAGTATATTTGTCGCCCTTTCCGGGCATGGACCCGTACCTTGAAGCCCCGGATATTTGGCCGGATTTTCACGATTGCCGCGCCATTGATTACACCCGCCCGCCCAATCCACCGCTGAGCGAAGCCGATACTGCCTGGGTCGAGGAGAGGCTGCGGGCGGTTGGGCTGCGACAGTCATGACCCTTCACCTCTCCCCCTACGACCATGATCTCCTGGCCGGCGAGCGCGGCCCGGGGGCTAAAATGGCAATGTCCGTTATAGTGCGCATGGCCGAATTTCATGGCGCGGAACGGCTGCTGAACATCGAACAGGCCCACATTGACAGCTCCATTTATATGGGCGAGGCCGGGCTGGAATTTGCCGAACGGCTGGCCGGCCTGGGGGCTAAAGTAGTGGTTCCGGCCACGCTCAATGTCAGCGCGGTGGACGAACACCACTGGCAGGAGTGGGCGGTCCCCCCGGCTTGGGCGGCCAATGCTCGCCGCCAGATGGCCGCTTATGTCCAGATGGGCTGCCGGCCCACCTGGACCTGCGCCCCATACCAGGTTGACCTCATCCCCAAATTTGGGCAGCAAATCGCCTGGGGCGAGTCAAACGCCATTGTATTTGCCAACTCGGTCATTGGGGCGCGCACCGAGCGTTACCCGGACTTGCTGGACATTTGCGCCGCCATCACCGGACGCGTCCCGGCGGTGGGCCTGCACCTGACCGAAAATCGGGCCGGCCAACTGTTGTTGGAATTGAGCGATATTCCCCTGGCCTTGCAGCAAGACGACTCGTTTTATGCGGTGCTGGGCCATCTGCTGGGTAAAATTGCCCGTGAGCGTATTCCGGTTGTCACCGGGCTGCAAGTCCACCCGACCGAAGACCAATTCAAGGCATTGGGCGCGGCCAGCGCCTCGTCGGGGGCGGTGGCCCTGTTTCACCTTGTCGGCCACACCCCCGAAGCGCCCACTCTCGAAGCCGCGTTTCAAGGCCATCAGCCGGAGGAGAGGTACACGATTACTCTGGACTCACTGCGAGCGGCCCGGTGCGAGTTGACCACGGCCACCGGGGCCAAGCTAGACCTGGTAGTGCTGGGCAGTCCCCATTTCTCTCTGGCCGAGTTCAAACAGTTAGCCCCGTTATTGGCCGGCCGGCGGGTTCACCCGGAGGTCAAATTTCTGGTCACATCCAGCCGGGCGATGACATTATTAGCCCAAAAGGCCGGCTATCTGGCCGCGTTGGAGGCGTTTGGCGGCCAGGTGACGGTGGACACCTGTATTCTGGCCTCGCCGATGCTGCCGCCGGAAATCAAAAGGCTGATGACCAATTCGGCCAAGTATGCCTATTATGCGCCCGGCATGCTCAAGACCGAAATCACCTTTGGCAGCCTGGCCGATTGCGTGCAGTCGGCGGTTGAGGGTCGGGTGGTGCGGGATGAGTCGTTGTGGGCAGAAGGGAACTAACGGAATTGAGGGAACTTGTAGGAACTGAGGGAGCTTTAGAGAACTCCTCTCAAGTTCCCTTAGTTTCCTCAGTTCCTTTTTGAAAGGGTTCAGATGGAGATGATTTTACGTGGCCGGCCCATAATTCCCGGCCAAGCCAGCGGGGTCGCTCTTGTTTCGACTGAGCCGTTAAGTTTTTGGGGTGGGTACGACTATCAAACGGGGACAATTATTGACCGGCGGCATGCCCTGGCGGGACAGTGCGCGGCGGGCCGGGTGCTGGCCGTGCCCTTTACCCGAGGGTCGAGCACAACCACAGCCGTACTGCTGGAAGCGGTCAAAGCGGACACAGCCCCGGCGGCGATTATTACCACGGCGCCCGACTCCTTTTTTGCTCTGGCTTCAATTGTGGCTGATGAAATGTATGCCCGGCCTATTCCGCTGGTGGTGCTGGCTGAGGCTGATTTTGCCCGGCTGCGTACCGGACAGAGGGTAGAAGTGGATGAAGCGGGGACAGTAATAGTGATAACATTATGACTGAGGGAAACGTGTTGCGTCTTGCGTGAGTTAAAGCAAACGGAACACGCAAGACGCAAGACGTAATTCTTACCCTTGCTTCACCCCATTTTCGCTGTATCGTTTGAGGGCTAAAACGACATTTTGGCCGCCAAAGCCGAAAGCATTGACCAGGGCCAGGTTGGTTTCGTGCCGGCGCGCTTCATTGGGGACGTAATCGAGGTCACATTCCGGGTCGGGCGTATGATAATTGATGGTGGGGCAAATAATGCCCTCTTCAATGGTTTTGACGGCCGCCAAAGCCGAGATAGCCCCGGCTGCTCCCAGGGTGTGCCCCACCTGGGATTTGGTGCCGGTGATGGGTATCTGGTAAGCCAGTTCACCGAAGACAGTTTTGAGGGCCAGAGTTTCGGCCACATCCCCCAGTGGCGTGCTGGTGCCGTGGGCAAAAATGGCATCAATGTCCTCCGGCTTTGTGCCTGTCGAAGCCAAAGTGCCCTTGATGGCGGCGATGGCGCCGCTGGCATCCGGTTTGGGCGCGGTCAGATGGTAGGCGTCCGAGGTGAGCCGCCCCCCCAACACTTCGGCGTAAATGCGAGCGCCGCGGGCTTGGGCGTGTTCTTCGGTTTCTAACACAAAAGCCGCTGCGCCTTCGCCAAAAACAAAACCGTCGCGGTCCTTATCAAAGGGCCGGCTGGCGCTTTGAGGGTCATCATTGCGGGTCGAAAGGGCGCCCATGCGGGCAAACGAGGCAAAGATAAGGGGCGAAATTGCCGCCTCGGTTCCTCCGGCAATCATCACATCGGCTTCGCCCCGTTTGAGCATATGGAAGGCGTCAACCAGGGCATAGTTGCCGCTGGCGCAGGCCAACGCCGAGGTGTTGAGCGGCCCAGTCGTGCCAAACTCGATGGAGACCAGGCACGAGGCGGCATTCGCCATCACATTGGTCACTAAAAAGGGGGTAATCGAGCGCGGTCCCTCGGCCAGCAGTTGTTGGGTGCCTTCTTCCATGGTGCTGATCCCACCGCCGCCGGTATTAAAAACAACCCCCACCCGGTCTGAATTTTGGGGGGTGACTTCAAAACCAGAGTCGGTCAGGGCTTGCCGGGCGCTGGCAATGGAAAATTGGGTTGAGCGAGCTAGCCGCTTGGCCGTCTTTTTATCCATCCACTCGGTCGGCTCGAATCCTTTAACTTCACAGGCAATCCTGATGGCAAAATTGGCCGGGTTGAAAGCGGTAATCGGCCCGGCCCCCGACATGCCTGCTTTCATATTTTCCCAAAAAGTAGTCACATCGTTGCCAAGCGGGGTAATTGCCCCCAGTCCGGTAATTACGACACGAGTCATAGCTTCTCCTCTAAAAATAATCTTGTAGGACAAACGGTTAGTTTGTCCGGGGCTGGGACAAGCTAACAGCTTGTCTTACAAAATCTGCTGGTGTGTAGCTGCGTAAGCAATGCATTGTATCTGTCCTAAAAAGGGAGTCAAGTTGAAATTCCTTTTGGTTGAACACCCAAATAACTCTTAAGTTGCGCTCTCGGCCAGTTGTTTCAAACCGGCCTCATCGAGGAGAGCGATACCTAGGGATTGGGCTTTACTTAATTTGCTGCCGGCTTTTTCGCCGACTACCACATAGTCGGTTTTTTTGGAGACGCTGTCGGCCACCTTGCCGCCGTGCTGCTCGATAAAGGCTTTGGCCTCCTCGCGGCTCCAAGTAGGCAATGTGCCGGTAATCACAAAGGTCAAACCGTTGAATGATGCATGTTGAACGTTTAACGTTGGACGTTCAACCTGTAACGTGACCCCGGCCCGGCGAAATTTTTCGATGAGAGCCTGGTTGGCCGGGCGGCTGAACCATTCGACGATGGACTGGGCGATACGGGGGCCGATGCCTTCGACAGCTTCCAAATCCGCCTGGCTTGCTTGCTGCAATGCCTCGATCGAAGGAAAAGCGTCGGCCACCAGTCGGGCGACCACTCCGCCCACGTAACGGATGCCCAGGGCGGTCAAAAAGCGTTCGTAGGGCCGGGTTTTGCTGGCTTCGATGGCGGCCAGCAAGTTGTCGGCTTTTTTGTCGGCAAAGCCTTCCAGGGCCAGCAGTTGCTCGCGGGTCAAAAAGTAAATGTCGGCAATATCTTTGAGCAGCCCTTGAGCGGCCAACTGTTCCCCAATTTTGATGCCAAAACCCTCGATGTCCATCGCTCCGCGAGACACAAAGTATTCAATCTGGCGGATGAGTTGGGCCGGGCAAGCCGCATTAATGCAGAATAGGGCCACCTCATCGCCCAGGCGGGCGGTTGGCTCGCCGCAAACGGGGCAGTGGGTGGGCGGCTGGTAGGGCTGCGAGCCGGGCGGGCGCAAATCCTCGATAGCTTTGACCACCTGGGGAATCACATCGCCGGCCCGTTTGACCACCACCGTATCACCGGCGCGAATGTCTTTCTTGGCCAGATCATCAAAGTTGTGCAGGGTGGCCTGGCGCACAATTACCCCGCCGATATTAACCGGCTCCAGCACGGCGTAAGGGGTAATCTGGCCGGTACGGCCGACGTTGGTTCTGATTTCCAGCAGTTTGGTGGTGGCTTCACGGGCCGGGAATTTGTAGGCAATGGCCCAGCGCGGCGCATTGCCTACCACCCCCAACTCTTGCTGCAAGGCAAAATCGTTGATCTTGACCACCACCCCGTCGGCGTCGTAGGGTAGGGTATCGCGCCGTTCCATCCAGGTGTGGATGAATTTGAGCACTTCTTCAAAATCGCGAGTGGTTACGATATCGGGGTTGACCGGAAAGCCGAGCGCGCGCAAGTAATCTAATGCCTCTTTTTGAGAACTAATTTTTGCTCCCTCGACATAGCCAATGGCGTAGCTGTACAGGGCCAGGGGTCGTTGGGCCGTAATTTTGCTGTCGAGCATACGCAGCGAGCCGGCGGCAGCGTTGCGCGGGTTGGCAAAAACTTTCTCACCCTTTTCCAACTGCTGCTGGTTAAAGCGGTTAAAATCGGCAATGGGCATGTAAATTTCGCCGCGCACCTCGATTTTGGCGGGGGCCGGCGGCCCATCGGGGGTAGTCGGAATCCGCAAAGGTACATTTTTTACAGTGCGGACATTAGCGGTGACATTTTCCCCCTCGACGCCGTTACCGCGTGTTGCACCCTGAACCAGCCGACCATTTTCGTAGGTCAGGGCGATGGCCAGGCCGTCTATCTTCGGCTCGACCACAAATTCCAGGTCCTTCACCGTCATCCCTGCCGGCAGCAAGCGCCCGACACGGGCCAGCCAGGTACGCATATCGGCTTCGTTAAAGGCGTTGCTCAGGCTGGTCATAGGGATGGGGTGGATCACTTTTTCAAAACCTTCAAGCGGTTGCCCCCCAACACGCTGCGTGGGTGAGTCGGGGGTAACCAAATCGGGATATTGCGCCTCCAAATCCCGCAGCTCATTGATCAAGTGGTCGTATTCAGCATCGCTGATAACGGGGTCGTCAAGGGTATGGTAGCGGTAGAGATGATAATTAATTTGATCGCGTAGTTCGGTCAACCGTTGTTGAATGTCAGCCATAGTTTCCCCTAATAAAAAGCGTCGCTTCTCAAAAGCGACGCTCATTATAAATTGAAACTAGGGATTTTCCAATTGTGTTTTATTTAGTTTTCGGTGGTTGGCTCGGCGGTGGGCGCGTTTTGTTCGGTTCCGGGCGGCAGGGTGGGTTTGAGATAATCCTGAGCGGCCCAGCCTTCGGCGCCGTTCGGACCGCGCACAAACCACCATACAATTTCTTCCTGATTCTCGTCGGCTCTGGGGCCGTCCAAAATCAATACCACACTCTCTTCGGGCGCTACATCCAGGCGGGCATTATTGGTGCCGGGTCCGGCTCGCAGGCTGACACCTGCACCCTCGGTGCCAATCACCTGGGCATAAACCCCTTTAGCTAACGCATTGGGCGGAGTTGGCACTGGGGTGGCGGTGGGAATGGGTGTAGCTGTCGGTTCAAGCGTGACCACCGGCGGTAGCGTTGGGGTGGCGTCGGCGGGGGCGCTGGCGGTAGTAGTCGCTTCGACAATAGGTTGGGTGGGGGCCAGACCTGGAATAACTTCCGGAGTGGGGGTGATGGCCTGCTTGCGCAAAATATTCACCACGCCCAGGCCAATGAGGCCAATGACCAGCAGGCCGGCCAAAGCCCCTACCAGCACCCAGACCACCGGAAAACCGATTTCGGCGCTGCTTACCTCTTCTAAACGGCGAGGTCGCCGGGTTTGGCGGGTTTGCTGATCGCGCCAGTTATCTTTCATAACCTAAAAGTCTCCTTCGTAAATACGACCGAGGACCGGGGACGGAAGACCGGGCGATAGCAAACAGCCGGTTCTCGGTCTCCGATCATCGTCGGCAAAAGATTTTCATTAGCGGTGGCGTGCCGCGGGCTCATGAACACTCCTCAGAAAATAGTAGACAGTAGAGGTGGGTACGTACCCCTACTCCCTACTGCTTACTCCCTACTCCCTGTTACACCGCTTTAGTTACCAACAAAGTCAAATCGTCGGGCTGTTCTTCGCCATTTCTAAAGTGATCAATATCGCTGACGATAATTTTGACCAGCTCACTGGCAGAGCGGTGGCCCTCCCGTTTGACCATTTCAATCAACTTATCCAGGCCGTACATTTCACCATCGCCGCGTCGGGTGGCGTCGGTCACGCCGTCGCTGTAGCAAACCAGCATATCCCCGCTTTGAAAAGTGAGCGCCTCTTCCTGGATAATTAAGTTGGGCAGTAAGCCCAGAAACCGGCCCGGCGGGTTGAGCAAACTAACCTCGCCGGTGGCGGCATGGTAATAAACGGGCCGGTCGTGCCCGCCGCGAACGTAGCGCATGTGGCGAGTGGTGCAGTTAAGCGTAGCATAAAAGGCGGTGACAAACATATCGTTGGCGGTTGAAACCTTGAGCAGCAAGTTGTGGATGCGGTGGGCGGTTTCGCTGGGTGAGAGGTTGGCGTTGGTTTCGCTGAGAAAAAGCGCGCGCACCACGGCCATATAAATAGCTGCTTGAACGCTTTTGCCCGACGCGTCGGCCATAACAATGCCAATTTCATTTTGGCCCATATCCACAATGTCGTACAGGTCGCCGCCAATCTCGCGGGCCGGGCGAGCCAGGGCGGCAAATTCAAAACCGGGTACTTGGGGAAAGGAGGTGGGAAGGATATTTTTGTGAACTTGGGCGGCAATCTCCAGGTCGCGCTTGAGCCGTTCTCGTCGCAACAGTTCGGCCTGGGCTGCTCGCAGGTCGTCAAGGGTGCGGGCCAACTCGCTGTTTTTAAGCTGCAGCTCAGCAATGGTAATCCGGTCGGTGTCGCGTACGCTGCGAGTAATACCACGCATAATGGCCCGAGACACCGACGGGTTGCGAGTTAAAATGTCGTTTAAAGTCTGTTCATCAATTTCAATTAAGCGGCAATCCGAAAGGGCGAGCACTGTAGCAGCACGCGGAGCGCGATCCAAAACCCCCAACTCGCCAAAAAACTCGCCGGGGCCTTTCATGCCCAGAAACTGCTCACCCTGAGCCATCTGCTTGGTAAAGGCAACCTGGCCTTCTTGAATAATGTAAAAAGTGTACTCTAGTTGACCCTCGCGGCAAATGATCGAATCGGCGGGGTAGTCGCGGGTAACAACGACATTCAATAAGGCGGCGAGTTCATCTGCGGGGAGAACGCCCAGAGCAAGCTCCAGCGCCGATTGAATGCTGCTCAATTTGTTTTTCCACCCTTACCAGGCCACAACCAACTCACGGGCCATATTTTCTTCGCGCACGGCGGCTATGCCGCGTACCCGGCAAGCTTCCAGAATGTTTTCCACCCGGTTAACCAACTGCTCCGGGGAAATCGGCTTGATCAGGTAATCCACTGTCATAGGGCCACACTCAAAAGCCATGCTTACCTCGCGGCGCATCCCCTTGGCGCTGAGGAAGACCACCGGAATATCCGGGGCTTCTTTGGCAATAATCCGGGCTGCGTCATAGCCGGTCATCATGGGCATGCGAATATCCAGAATGATAAGGTCAATGGGTTCTTCCCGGACAATCTGCACCGCCTGGGCCCCGTTAATGGCTTCGTGAACTTTATGATCGTTCTGCCGCAGGGCAAAGGCAAACAATTCTCGGCAGTCACGGTCGTCTTCGGCGTAAAGAATGTTCGACATCCCTGGCTCCGCTTCTGAGTTTAACCGCCTGCCATTTTACCCCCATCAATGACCTTCGGCAAACCCGCTGTAAAATTAACCTGACTAGCCAGAGTATAGCACGGTTTTTTTTACTTGTCACAATAGGGGAATGAATTTCGTTGTTATGTCTGCTAGATTGATTATCCTTTTGCGGTAATATAACGTTATGTCAGGTTTGGGTGGTAACGGTTGCCGTAACGTTAAAAAGACAGTTCTTCCGTATGCTAGGCATTAACAAGCTCCATCAAACTTATTTCAACAAGTGAGGGAAAATATGAATGCTGCAATCGTAACAACCCATTTAGCCAGTCCATGGAAGCGGCTCGGCGCTGCCCTGATTGACGGTCTCGTGGCCGTGCTCATGGTTGTGCCGATTATGTCGCTCACCGGGATGCTCCCACAGGTCCTTAACGACCAACCCTTGACCCTGAACCAACAAATCGCTCTTTTTGTGGGCGGGTGGATTCTCTTTCTGATCTGGAACGGCTATTTGCTCTATCACAAGGGGCAGACCATCGGCAAGGCTGTGACTAAAATCAGGATAGTGGACCAGAATGGTGATGTTCCATCCTTCGGCAAACTGTTTGGGCTGCGCTATTTCTTACCCGGCCTGGTCGCCCAAATCCCGCTCGTCGGGGGGGTCTTGTCCATTGTGGATGTCCTGTTTATCTTTGGACAGGAGCATCGTTGCCTGCACGACCATCTGGCGGGTACCTGGGTCATCAATGAATAAGCGCCCTAGGACATAGGCCTCAGAGATTTCTCCCTTCGGGTGCGCCGAAGGGCGTGAGCTTGTCGAAGGATGACATACCTGGCAGTTACGGCTACCCAATGAAACAAGTAGCAAGGTCGCAGGGGTGCATCTTTATTACCTTACGACTCTGTTGCCTTGCGACTTTGCTAACCAGCTACCTTGACTAAAACACAATGACATTACGCAGGGCTTCACCCCGCTTCACGGCAGCAATGGCTTCGTTAATCTCCGCTAACGGATAGCGGGCCGTAATTAACTCGTCCAGTTTGAGCCGGCCTTGCTGGTAAAGCTCCACCAGCTTTGGCACATCCACCTGTAACCGAGTTGAACCCATTTTGCTGCCCAGAATGTGCTGGCTGTTATCGGCAAAATCAACCGCCTCGATCTGTAATTTTGCGCCGCTCGCCGGCATACCGACGATAACCAATGTGCCGGCCCGCCGCAGTAAGGTCAACCCCTGTTCCATAGCCTTGGTGCTGCCTACGGTAACAAACACATAATCCGCGCCTCTGCCCTGGGTGAGTGAGCGGACGGCTGCCAGCGGATTTTCTTCGGTGGGATTGACTGTATGCGTTGCCCCAAACCTTTTAGCTGCCGCCAATTTACCAGGCACCAAATCAATGGCTATGATGGGCTGTGCCCCCGACAGAAATGCACCCTGAATGCTGTTCAGGCCAACCCCACCGCTGCCGATGACTACCACACTGCTGCCGGAGGGCACCCGGGCTGTATTGACCACAGCGCCCAGTCCGGTGATGACGCCACAAGCCAGCAGCGAGGCGCTATCCAGCGGCATCTCTGGAGGGATTTGCACCACTTGGGATTGGTCTACAACAACATATTCGGCAAAAGCGCCGGTGCGAATGCCCTGGTGAATAGGTTGGCCAGCCTTGGTGTGGAGTCGGCTCTCGGTGTTCAGGGTAAAGGCAGCCTCGCACAGATGAGGCTGACCCTGCGCGCAAAAGTAGCAGCGCCCGCAAGAGCGGATCAGGGTCACAACAACGGAGTCGCCCGGTTTGACCAATGAAACTTGGGGGCCAACCTCGACCACCATACCGGCAGCTTCGTGTCCATAAACTGCCGGCAACACTCCGCCCCAAGCGCCCTCGATGGCGTGAATGTCGCTGTGGCAAATGGCGCAAGCCGCCAGCTTTACTTTTACCTCTCCAGCTTGGGGCGGGTCAATTTTTATTTCTTCAATAACCAGGGGCTGGCCAAATTCATAACATAAGGCGGCTTTCATCCTCTACCTCATTCATTGAAATAGTAATCAGTAATCAGATAAGCTCTGTGGCCTTGCTATCTGTTACCTGTTACTTTGAATATTCCCATTTTACCTCGTCTTGTCAAGTTTTTGTTATAACACATCTCATTAACGGTGCAAACCTCAATAAACATAGACAAAATTAACCGCTCTATGTATAATAGACGCCGCAGCAAACAAATTTTGCCACAGCGTCTATTTTTATAAGACCCGCCCAGTGAGGCCACCGATGGAAGCACAAACATTTCTGGCTGAGTTAGCCAAAATTTATCCGCGCCACCGGCTGTTAGCCCAACCCGCCGAATTAGCCCCCTATGAATCCGATGCCCTGACCGCCTTCCGAGCCAAGCCCCGCGCTGTTGTTTTACCCGAAAGCGCTGCTGAAATCATCGAGACGGTCAGGCTGTGTCACCGGGCCAAAGTGCCTTTTGTGGCGCGCGGCAGCGGCACCAGCCTGTCGGGCGGCTCTTTGCCCATTCAGGATGGGCTGGTCATCGGGCTGAACCGGCTCAACCGGATTTTGCGGCTCGACCCCCAGGAACGGCTGGCGGTGGTTGAGCCGGGGGTCATCAACCTGGATGTCTCCAAAGCCGCCGCGCCTTATAACCTCTACTATGCCCCCGACCCTTCCAGCCAATCCATTTGCACCATCGGCGGCAATGTCGCTTTCAATTCCGGCGGAGCACACTGCCTCAAATACGGCATGACCAGCAACCACATTCTGGCGATTAAAGCCCTGCTACCCGACGGTGAGGTGGTCGAGTTTGGCAGCGAAAGCCTGGAAGGCGTCGGGCCGGACTTGATTGGCCTGTTTGTCGGGTCCGAGGGACTGTTTGGAATTGCCCTGGAAATAACCCTGCGTTTACTGCCCAAACCGGAGTTGTATCGCACCGTATTGGCCGCCTACAATAGCCTCGGCGCGGCGGGTAACGCCGTAGCTATGGTAGTCGCCTCCGGGCTGCTGCCGGGAGCCATAGAAATTATGGACAAGCTGGCCATTGAAGCGGCGGAGGCGGCTGTCCACGCCGGCTATCCCCGCGAGGCGGCAGCCCTGTTGATTGTCGAGCTGGAAGGTGAAACGACCCAGGTCGAGGCCGAATTTACCAAGCTGCTGGAAGTCATCCAGGAGTCAGGGGCTTATGAGGTGCGGGTGGCCCAGAATGACGACGAGCGTATGCGCATCTGGAAGGGCCGCAAGAGCGCCTTTTCGGCGGTTGGGCGGCTTAGCCCGGACTATATTGTGAATGATGGCGTGGTTCCGCGCGGCAAATTGGGCCACGCCCTTTCGGAAATCGAGCGGTTGGGAGCAGCCTACAACATCCGGGTGGCCAATGTTTTCCACGCCGGCGACGGCAATTTACACCCGCTCATTCTCTACGATGGGCGCGAGCCCGGCGCGCTGGAACGGGCCGAGGCCCTGGCCGGCGAAATTTTGCGCCTGTGTATCGGCCTGGGTGGCTCGATTACCGGCGAGCACGGCATTGGCATGGAAAAACGAGATTACCTGCCGGAGATGTTCAGCGAAACGGACCTGGCCGTGATGAAGGACCTGCGACATGCGCTAGACCCACTGGAGCTGTCTAATCGAGGCAAGATGTTCCCCGGCGGTGAGGCTCCGGCTTTACACGCGCACGGACCACATCCGCTGGAACGGGCCGGAAGGATTTCCCGCGAATGAGCCTGCGTCCAACCACCCCTGAAGAAGCTCAAGCTCTGGTGCAGGCCCATCCCCGCCTGTTGCCACGTGGAGGCGGCAGCAAACCCGCCCTGTCTACCCCTCCCCAAGACGCGCCCAGCCTCGAACTATCCGGCCTGTCCGGAGTGCTGGAGTACGAGCCGGATGAATACACCTTCACCGCCCTGGCCGGTACGCCGGTGGCCGAAGTGGAGAAGCTGCTGGCCCGGCACGGCCAATATTTACCCTTTGACCCGCTGCTGGCCGAAAAGGGTGCAACCCTGGGCGGGACGGTCGCCGCCGGGGTGAGTGGTCCCGGCCGGCAGCGATATGGTGGGGTGCGCGACTTTTTGATTGGCGTCCGCTTTATTAATGGCGGGGGCCAATTGGTGCGCGGCGGGGGCAAGGTGGTCAAGAACGCGGCCGGCTTCGACCTGCCCAAGTTGATGGTCGGAAGTTTGGGCCGGCTGGGCGTGCTGATTGAGTTGACCTTTAAAGTCTTCCCCGGCCCGGCGGCTTACACTACCCTCAGGTTAACCTATCCCCACCTGGAAACCGCTCTAACCGACATCTATCGCCTGGCGACTTCGGCGCTGGAGCTGCACGCCCTCGATTTGGAACCGGGAGGAAGAGACGAAGAGGCGAGGAGGCGAGGAGGCGGAGGGGGACAGGTCTGGACGTTGTGGGTTCGGTTGGGTGGACTGGCCGAGGCGCTTCCGGCTCGTGTAGAACGGATGCGCGAGTTTTTGTTAGCTCCCAAAGGGGGCGCTACCGCCGTCGAAATCTTTGACGGCTCCGCCGAAAGTGACTTATGGCAGCAGGTTAAAAATCTAAGCTGGACCCCGGCCGATTCGGCGCTGGTCAAAGTCCCGTTGACGCTCAAGCGTATTCCCACCCTGGAAGCGCAACTGAACAAGCTTAAAACCCGGCGGCGATACAGCGCCGCCGGTAATTTGGTCTGGCTGGCCTGGCCGACTACCGGCAAGTGGGCCGACCAGTTGGACAAACTGCTCACCGATCTTGATTTGTGCGGTTTGGTCTTGCTCGGCCCGCCCGGTGTGACTCGCTTGGGGGTCAACCCCGGCGCGCCGTTAGCCCGCCGGGTCAAGCAGGCTCTCGACGCGGGGGGCCGGTTTTTGGATTTCTAAACTTAGTTGCAAAGTAGCAAAGTAGCAGGAAGAACAGCCGCTCTTATCCCCGTCTACCGTTTACTGTCTACCGTCTACTATTTTTGAGGAGACTCGATGCAGCATCAGATTCCGGTTAAATCGCTCGGCCCCCAGGGCGAAGCCATGGCCCACGCCATTGCCAGTTGCGTTCACTGCGGCTTTTGCCTGCCGACTTGTCCCACCTATAAAGTGCTGGGCGAAGAGATGGACTCGCCGCGCGGACGCATCTTTTTGATGAAAGAAGTGCTGGAAGGCCACCTGTCTACCGCACAGGCCCTGCCGTACATTGATCGCTGCCTGGGCTGTCAGGCTTGCGTTACCGCCTGCCCTTCAGGTGTGCCCTACGGCGACCTGTTGATTCCTTTCCGCGCTTACACCGAAGACCGCCGCACTTCTCCCCCGCTGGACCGCGTCTCGCGGCTGATGACCCTGCAAACGCTGCCCTTTCCGTGGAGTTTCCGGCTGGCAGTGAATATGGGCAAGCTGGCTCGCCCGTTCCAGGGACTGCTGCCCGCCAAATTTCGGGCCATGCTGGAGCTTTTGCCAGCCAATTTACCCACAGCCCAGCCGCTACCGGAGCTTTATCCGGCCAAAGGGCCGCGCCGGGCGCGGGTGGCGCTGTTGAGTGGCTGCGTCCAGCAGGTGTTGGCTCCGCAAATCAATTGGGCCACGCTGCGGGTTCTGGCCGAAAACGGCGTGGAAACAGTCATTCCCAAACATCAGGGCTGCTGCGGCGCTCTGTCTATGCACACCGGCGCGGCCAAACAGGCCAGGGTGCTGGCCCGCCAGAATTTGCGAACTTTTCCCAAAGATGTGGACGCGATTTTGACCAACGCCGCCGGCTGTGGGTCGGGCATGCAGGAGTATGGGCTGTTGTTTAAAGGACTGGTCGAGGAAAAAGGGGCAGAAGCTTTTGCCCGGCAGGTCAAAGATGTCAGCGTTTTTCTGGATACATTAGGATTCAAGACTCCGGCTAACCTGCCCAGGCCGCTCAAAGTGGCTTATCACGACGCCTGCCACCTGGCTCACGCTCAGGGGGTCCAGGCTGCTCCGCGCAAACTGCTCAAAAGCATTGCCAACTTGACCCTGCTGGAAATCCCGGAAGGGGAAATCTGCTGCGGGTCGGCGGGGACCTACAATCTTGAGCAGCCGGCTATCGCCGGGGAGTTGGGCCGGCGCAAAGCGCACAATATTCTTAACACCGGGGCCGAGGCAGTCGTCACCGGCAATATCGGCTGCATGACCCAAATTCAATCGCACTTGCCCAAACCGCTACCAGTCTACCATACGATGGAACTACTGGACCGGGCCTACGGGGTAAAATTGTAAACGGGGCCGTTTTTGAGCTGGTCACTTGTGCCTCTTAACCTTATAGGGTAGAATCGAAGGATGGACAAGCTGTTACACCACGGGGTGTTTGTCTATTCTGGACAGTGTCGCCTATGATGCTCTACCCCAATATGACCAGCCCGCACGATATTGCCCAATGGCTTCAAGAAGGCATCCTGGCGGCCAAAGCCGGCCAGGTTGAACAGGCGCGCTATCGCCTCCTCGACGTGGTTGAGCAGGATCAAACCAATGAGGCGGCCTGGTTTTGGCTGTACCAGGTCTTTGATCGCCAAGAAGACAAGCGGGTTTGCCTCGAAAATCTCATTGTCATCAACCCCCACAATGGCTGGGCCAGACAGGAGCTGCTGAATTATGCCGGGGCCGCCGATGCACTTACTCCCGAACCGGGAATTGCGGCCAAAGCCGGCCAACGCGCTGCTCGCGCCAAGCGCAAAAGCAAGACTGCCGCTCGGCCGGCCCACCCACTGGTGCTGAAACTTATCACCGCGTTTTGGGCCGGAATCTCGGTTATCTTTCTGCTAGGCGGAATCCTCGCCTCAGGAGAGTGGCTGGCTTCTACGGTCAGAAGCCGTACTTTTCCTCATTACCTGACCGGCCTACAAGCCTTCGAACTGCTGGTGGCTCTCCTCTTTGTGCTGGGGGGGCTGGTCAGCTTGAATATCACCATTGCCCTATTTTTGCGCTCGATGATTGGTTTTTATGGTAGCCTGCTGCTGGCCCTGGGACTGCTGCTGGTCGGCCCGACCATCAGCCTGATTGCCAATCCGCCCAATTACGCCGTGATGATCTTTACCGGCGGGATGGCCGGGATGATTGTCCTGTTAACCCTGGCCAGCCAACCCGGCTTTAAGGATACCCGACAAGAAACCCATGACTTATCCGGCTAAAGTTGTAACCCCGGCTGAACCTGACCCATTGCCCGCGCCGTGGCTGCGCACCCTGGAGACCATCGAAGGGATTGACCTGCCTCTGGTTGGGGGCAAGGCCTTTCGCCTGGCCAGCCTCAAACAGCACGGCTTGAATGTTCCGCCGGGCCTGGTGTTAACCACCGCCTTTTTTGAAGCGCAACTGCGCCATGCTCAACTGATTCCCCTGTGGGCCGGTTCGCCCGATGTAGCCGTCACCACCGAATCCCTGAACTGGCTGGCCGATGTGCTCAAAACCAAGCCCCTGGGCAAAGAACTCTCCGCCGCCTTAACCGAGGCTCTCAACGCCCTGTTTGGCCCAAATGTAGAAACGTTTGCCGTCCGTTCCTCAGCAGTAGATGAAGACCAGCGCGACTATTCCTTTGCCGGCGTCCACCTGACCGAGTTGGGTGTACCGCGCAGCGCGCTGCCGATTGCCATTACCCGCTGCTGGGCCTCGGCCCTGGATGGGCCGGCCCTGGAGTATCGCCGGGCGCACGGCATGTCCATCCAGGGCATTCGCATGGCGGTGCTTATCCAGCCGATGCTAAACCCTGTCTGCTCCGGGGTTAGTTTTACCGTCAATCCCCTCAACGGCAGCCGCGATGAATTGGTGATTGAGGCGGCCTGGGGCTTGGGTGAAAGTGTGGTCAGCGGGGCGGTGCAGCCCTATTTCTACCGACTGGCCAACCAGCCGCCCGATTATCCGCTGCTTGAGCAGCGGGTCGGTAATACACTGCCGCCCGTAGGCATTGAGCCGGGGCACACTGGTCCTCTCAGTCCTCCGGAATTAACCAAGTTAGCCATTCACTTAACCCAGGTACAGGCGTTGATGGGGGAGGCCCAAGATGTGGAGTGGGCCTGGCAGGACAATTGCTTTTTCTTCTTGCAGACCCGCCCGGTAGTGGCGCTGCCTGAAGCGCCCAATAAACTTGATATTGAATGGACTCGCGGCAGTCACCCGGAATTTCTGCCGGAGCTGCCATCGCCGCTCTTTGGCTCGCTGCTCGAGCGCAGCCAGACGCGAGCGATTGCTTTTTTTAAGGACCTGGGCTTGCAGGTGGAGGGGCTTGGCCCGTATGTCAAGCTGATTTTGGGGCGGCCTTATCTTAATTTGACCTTTCTTAAGCGGATTATTTCTCAAGTTGGCTTGAATCCGGGTAGTTTGCTCCACACCATCGGCCACACCGAGCCGGGGGGAGCTGGCGGGCTGCTTTCTATAGATGGGGCCACGGTTTGGCAAAAACGGGCAACCTACGGGCGTATTTTAAAGCGGGCCTTTACCAATACCCATCATCTGAAACGTTATCAGGCCGTCGTCAATGAGGTTGCCGCCGTTTTGGAAGATGTTCGCTTTGAGGGGCCGCCGGCAACGCTGCTGGCCCAACTGCGCCAGCACGAGCGGCTTTATCAGGAGTTATTCAACGCCAACCTGGGGTTGGACATCAGCATTTCTGCCGCTACCGCCGTCGGCAGCAGCTTGATTGCCCCCTTAACCCCCAATCCGGCCACAGTGATCAGCGCCCTGGCCTTAAAAAATGTCAAAACCGGCGAGGTTGAGCTGAACCAGGCTTTGCTCAACTTAAGCCAACTGGCTCGCCAAAATCCCGCCGTTCAAGATTATTTGGCTGGTGCTACGCCGACGCCTCCACCCGATTTTCAGGCCCCCTTTGCAGAACTGTTGGCTAAATTCGGACAGCGGGGAACTTATGAAACCGATATGGGCTGGCCGCGCTACGGCGACGATTCGGCTCCACTGCTGAATATCATCCGCCGTTATGCTCAGAGCGATTTGAGTGGCGAAACGGCTAAGGCCGAGGTCAGTTGGCGTAGCCTGATTGGCCCAACCAAAGGAATCAATCGCTGGTTACCCTGGCGTTTTTGGCTGGCAGCCTTGTTTGTTAGAACCCTAAGCCGGTTACTACGGATGCGCGATCGGTTAAACAGCGCCAAAGCTAGGGGCATGGCCGCCTGCCGCCGCTGGGATTTGGCCCTGGGGCAAAAATGGACCGACCAGGGCTGGCTGGTCCAGCCGGACGATATTTTCTGGTTGACCCTGGAAGAGGTTGAGCGAACCCTGATGCTGGAAGGCGACACCGGAATCAGCCTTGCCTCGACGGTGCAGGCCCGCAAAGAGACCTACCAGACCTACGCCGAAACCCGCATGCCGTTCAAGGTCCACGAGTCGCAAATCCCGGCGATTCAATTGGGGGTGGGCTTGCAGGACCAGGCTGCATCTGATGTGCTGGTCGGCTTACCCATCAGTCCGGGCCAGGTGCGCGGCACGGTGTTGGTTCTGCGCCACCCCGATGAGTTCGAGCGCATCGCCGACGATATTATTTTAGTTACCCCCTCCACCGACCCGGCCTGGCTGCCGTTGCTGCACCTCGCCTCCGGCCTCATCGTCGAAATGGGCGGCCTGCTCTCGCACGGCTCGGTCATTGCCCGCGAATACGGTCTACCCGCGGTGGCCAACATCGCCAACGCCACTCAGCAGTTCCGCACGGGTGATAGTGTGCTGATGGATGGGAGTACGGGGGTGGTGCAGGTGTTGGAGCCGGCTCGGCAAAGTAGCAAGGTAGCAGAGTAGCAAATGATTTCCTACGAACAGCGTCTCCGCAGCAGTCCCGAACTGGTGTTGAAGGAAGCTAGCCTGTATTTCAGTCACAAAGGCGACCTTTACCAGACCTTGCAAGATTTAAGCCGTCGTCTGGATGAAGCCGGTATTCCCTACGCTTTGATTGGGGGCTTGGCCTTGGCCCAGCACGGCTTTGTCCGTATGACCGAAGATATTAATATTTTGTTGACCGCCGAGGGATTGTAAGCCTTTAAAGCTCAGGTGTTGGGGCACGGCTATGTCCTGGCCTTCTCAGGGGCAAAAAAACATTCCGGGCGACCGATACCGGCGTGTGCGCATTGAGGTTATTACCAGCGGCGAATATCCGGGGGATGGCTTGCCCAAGCCGGTTTCTTTTCCCGATCCGGCAGGAGCTACGGTTGAAGTGGCCGGTTTGCGAGTCATCAGCCTGGAAAAACTGATCGAGTTGAAACTGGCCTCCGGGATGACTGCCGCCCACCGCCGCCGTGACCTGGCCGATGCGCAGGATTTGATCAGAGCCTTGCAACTTGATCCGGAGTTTAGCCAAAAGCTTGATGCCAGCGTGCGCGAGATGTACGCTCAGTTATGGGATGAGGCGCAGGCGGGGGATAGGTTGGTGGAGGGAAGAAGATAAAACCAGGAGTCAAATGGCTTCAGCCATTAGCTTTAGAAAAGAAACAGATAAAGTTCACTACCTTTGTACTTTTTAAATAGAACGCAGATAAACGCCGATAAACGCAGATTGGCGCAGAAAAATTTATAAAAAATCAGCGAAAATCAGTTGAATCTGCGTCATCTGCGTTCAAATTTTGGCTGGTTATGAAAAGTGCAAACATAGTGAGATAAAGTTGTTTGGCCTCAGAAAATGCGAAGAAAAGATTACCCTCACAACCCCACCCACATTTTTGCCGATGATACCCTCTACTTTATCACTGCTGCTATTTATCAAAAACGTCCGTTACTACAAGCGCCACAATTGAAACAATTATTGTTAGAACGGATCAGATCGTGCTTTGATAAATATAAGTGGGAACTGCATCATTGGGTGATTTTAGACAACCACTATCACCTTTTGGGAAAAAGCTGGGTTGGCCAGGATTTGTCAAAAATTATGACCGAAATTCACGCCTTTAGCGGCTACCATATTAAGCAAGTCAGCCAAACGCAAGAACGTGTTTGGTGGAATTATTGGGATTATTGTCCCCGTAATGAACAGGATTATATGATTCGATTAGTTTACTTGCTCAATAACCCGGTCAAACACGGCTATGTGGCTAATTTGCATGACTACCCTTTTTCGAGTTTTCATGAAGCGTTGGCAATCCACGGGTCGGAGAAGTTACGCCAGCAGTTTCAGACCCATCCCGAATTTCGTACATTGGTTTTACGAGAGGCGTATGATGATGAGTTCTGAGAAGCGGTTAGAGATGGTGGAGGAGTTAGAAAACGGCTAAAGCCGTCTGACTCCTGTTCATTCATCCCTCCGGCGGCGACTCAATGGCCGCCTTGATCTCCGGCAGCATCTGCCGGGCCGATTCCTCGCCCATTCGTACCAAATCGTGAACCTGCTCAAAATCCAAACTGTGCTTGGCTGCGACTTTATGGTGGATCAGCACGTCAATCAGGGGAAGTTGCTTGTCAATCACTTCAGCTTCCATGGCGCTGAACATATTAAAGACCACTTGTAAAATGCTGGGCCGCCGGTCGGTGCGCCCGTTGAAGGAGTCGCGCATAGGCCGGACCACGCTGGAGGCAATGATAATGTCCGCGCCTCGGTCGCGCAGGACGCTGGCCGGCAGTGGGTTGACGATACCGCCATCTACCAGAAAGCGGCCTTGAACCTGCCAGGGATCGACCAAAACCGGCAAACTTAAGCTGGCCCGGACGGCGTCGGCCAGGGAGCCGGAGTCGAAGACCACCTCTTCCCCGGTAAAAATGTCGGCGGCGACGATGTACAGCGGCGTTTTAACTTCGGCAAAGGTGCGGCCTTCCACGGTGCGATTGATGATGCGGTCGCGGGCCAGCCGGCCCTTCAAAATGGCCGTGCGGGGCGGAATGTTAAAGTCCCAATTGGGGAAGCGGTTGAAGGTTTTTATCTCTTCGATAAAGCGCTCAAAGCGCCGCCAATCCCAGCCCAGGGCATAAAACGCGGCAAACCAGGCCCCCGCGCTAGTCCCGGCTACCAAATCCACCGGAATGTTTTCCTCCAGCAGCACCTTGATCACCCCAATATGAGCCAACCCACGCGAGCCGCCGCTCGACAGGGCCAGGCCAACCGTACGGTTGGTCAAGCGGCGAGCCGCCCGCCGCACATCTTCATCGTCAGCCCGAATGGTCCAGACATCCTTTTTATCTTTGCCTCGCGTCAGCCAGGCTGGCGGCGGGCCAGCACTGACCACCGTATCGGCCAGGTCTACGGCCTTCTCAGCCAGCGGATCCGGCTGGTCGGGCAGAACCAACAAGATGTGCTTAAAAACCTCCACCTGGTAGCTTAAGCTTTCGGCCAGCATCTCAACCGTCAAATCATCGTGGCCCAGAAACATTAAGCCGCCGCTAATCGTCACATCATTGGCTCCGGCCATATCGGTATTGGGTAAGGGCAAGACCCCGATGGGCGCTTTGAGTTGAGCGTGTAGAGCACGTCCTAAGGGGAGAGTTATCCGGCTGCCCCACAGGGCCGTAATCCGGCGGCTTAACTGCCGCCGCCGGCGTTGGGTGGTGCTGACCAGGCGTTTGCTCAATTCGCGCATCATTTCCAGGGCCATGGCCGGGCGGGTGCTGATGAGGTCCTCAAAGTCTTGTTTGCACAAGGCCCACAGTTGAGCGTCAATGGTTACTTCCAAGCTGGCCGTGCGTGGCTGGGCTAACAACAGCGAAATCTCGCCGACAAACGTGCCCGGCCCCAGCACGGCAATAGTTTCCCTGCTGGCCTGGCTAAACACCACCACCTGGCCCGATTCGACCACGTACATGGTATCGCCGATGTCGCCTTCGCTAAAAATAAGGGTCCCTTTGGGGTAGCTCTCGCGGCGCAAGCGGCTGGCGATAAAACGTAGATCGCCATCGCTGAGATTGTTGAACAGGGGAATCCCTCTGAGGATATCTTTTGGCAGCAACGACCCTCTCCCAACTGCTTGAATTAAACAGCCTGGACGGAGATTAGAGATTGGAGATTACCCAATCTCCAATCTCCACAAGCACAAGTTATAGACGAGTCCTAACTTCATTATATGCTTATTACCCCCACAGGTCAATGTGACTCTGGCCCTCAATTTTGCCCGCCCCGCCTATCATCAGTAAAATCAAACCTATGATGCGATATAGAGAGAACCCCTACCAAACCAAAATTGAATATTTCCAGAGCGGCATTTGGCCCTGGTTGATCTTGGGCGGGCTGCTGCTGGCGGCGCTGTTTATTGCCCTGATTGTGGCGGCGCTGTTATTACCGCCGCTGTCGCTGCTGTCGCGGCTCGATCCCTCCTACACTGCCGTAGACTTGGGCGGCAACACCCTGCGCGACTCCGACGGCATGCAGATGACTTTTTTGCCGGAAGATGTTGACCGGCCCTTCCGGGTTAAAATCACCAGCGTGCCGCGCAACCTCTTTTTGGAAGGCGCGGTCAGTGATAACCTGTTAACCGCTGCCAGCAGTATTCCGGCCCATCTGGTGATGAAAAGCCCCTTTTACTACATTCAGCGGCGCGGCGCGGCCCCCAAGCGGGCGACGCTGGCCGTGCCCATTCCCAACGACGCCGAACCCTACCGCACCCTTGATCTTTACAGTTGGAACGGCGAAGGCTGGACTTGGCTGCCCAGCCGGGTTATCCCCGCCGAGGGCATCATTGAGTCGCACCTGGATTATTTACCCGATTCGGTGGTGGTCATGCAAACCCACGCCCTTAATCCCAACGTGGCCGCCACTTACCTACAGGAGCAGGTTTTGCCGGATAACTACCGCGACGCCACGCTGGAAATCAATCCCCAGGGATTATACCTGGAAGCCGAAGGTTTGATTGCCGGTACGCCACCGACCCTGCCCAGTGATCTGCTCAACGGCGCATTTGTGATTATGCCTACCCTGCGCAATTGGGGCGACGATGGCTCCGTACGAGCTGACTTGATTGACAATTTGTTGATTGACGATACTGCCCGCCAGCGGCACGTGGCCACCATCGTCGGCCTGATCCAGCAAAACGCTTACGCCGGCGTTGAGCTGGATTATCGCGGTATTGCCGCCGACCTGCGGCCCGAATTTACCACCTTTTTAGAGGAGCTCCGCGCCGCGTTGCCGGCGGGCAAACGGCTGGTGGTGCGGGTTGAACTACCCCATCAGCTTTCCGGCGATACCTGGGACAGCGGCGCGTATGACTGGCAGGCCATTGGTCGGCTGGCCGATGTGGTCAAGGTACCTACCCTGGCTGATCCCAAAGCCTATGCTCAGGATGGACAAATGGCCGCCATGCTCGATTGGGCCGTGGGCCAGGTAAGCCGCTACAAACTGCAACTGGTCTTTTCGACTCGCAGCCTGGAACAACTGACGGACCAGCCACCCCGCGAACTGGGCTACCAGGAGGCCCTGGCCGCGCTCGGTACGGTGGCTGTCGGTGGAGGGGCAACAACCGCCGGTCCCAACCAGCCACTCGAACTGACCCTCAGCGGGCTACCCGCCGGAGCAAAAGTACAGTTTGATGTTGACAGCGGCCTATACTCTTTTGCCTTCCCTCCCGCCGCCGCCGGCCAGCGGGTTATTTACCTGGAAAACGCGGCCAGCGTGGCCCGTAAACTGCAGTTTGTGGCCCAGTACAATCTGCGCGGCGTGGCCGTGCAAAACCTGTTTGACGCCGACAGCGACCCCCAAATCCGCGATGTTATCCGCCGCTTTCTCGACCTGGCCCTGTCGCCGGTGGAAGGGCAGCACGCCCTGGTCTGGCACGTCAAAAACCAGGAAGGCGGCCTGATTGCCGAGCAGATTGTTGATCTAACCAGCCCAACGTTTCAGTGGACCACCCCTGCCGCCGCCGGAACTTACCAGATCATTGCCTCAATTTCGCCCAACCGCAACCCGGCCGAAGCCATGCCGTTGGGTACTATCTCGGTGGTGGTAAACGCTCCTTAAAAGCAAGGTTTAATACCCTTAAACCCAGGGGGTTACTCCAAAGCGGGGCTGCGCCAAGTTTAATCCTTCACATTCAAGGCCTGGGCTACGGCGGCGGCGCGGCTGTTGACGCGGAGCTTGGTAAAAATACTCTGGGTATGTTTTTTAACGGTGTTGACGGTTACGGTCAGCCGCTGGCCAATCTCCTTGTTGGTCTGGCCCTGGCTCAGATAATACAGCACTTCCAACTCCCGTTCGCTTAACAAAGCGGCCACCGCCGGTTGGACCTTCTGGCGGAAGCTGGCCGGGATGTGCTGGCTCTGGCCAGAGACATGGGGTTTAACCAGCGCCTCTTTCTCCAATGTCTGGCGGAACTTGCGCCGGTCAAACTCCTCTTTGCGAAAGAAATGGACGGCTTTTAGCTCCACCAGGGTCTCGATGGCCAGGTTAACCGTGGCATAGCCGGTCACGACAATCGCCGGCAGCGGTTCGGGTGCGGCGGCAATCTGGCGCAGCACCCTCAGGCCATCCCGGTTGGCGTAATCCGCCTCCGATAGCGACATATCCACCACCGCCAGGGCATAGGGGCGATTGGCCAGGGCGGTTAACGCCTCGCGGTAGCTGGTCACTACCTGGGGTTCAAACCCGGCGTCGCTGATAATCTCGCGGTAGATGTGCTGCCAGTTCGGATCGTCTTCGATAATCAAAATGGCCTGACCCGCCAAGTCAGCCCCTCCTTTCTACCGGCAGCCAGACGGTGAAGGCAGCGCCTTGCCCTGGTTCGCTCTCGACCAACAGCCGTCCGCCAAAGCGGTCTACAAAGGTTTTAACCCACCACAGACCAAAACCCAGGCGGCGGGCCTCCCCGGTCGAAGCCGCAGCCCGGAACGCCGAAAACTCGAACAAGGTTGGCAGCAGGGCTGGCTCAATGCCGGGACCGGTATCGGCTACGGTTATGGCGACTTCCTGGCCCTGGGCCTGGCCGGTCAGCCGCAGTTCCCCTCGCTCGCCCATGGCCTGGAGGGCGTTGTCAATCAGGTTGTAAAAAACCATTTCAAGCTGCTGTTCTCCGGCTACGGCGCGGGGCAAATCGGCCAGACCCACCCGGCTGAGAGTGATGGCCGGGCCGGGGGCGGCGCGTTGAATGGCCCGTTCCAGGCAACCCGCCAGGTCTACGGCCTGGCGTTCCAGCGGGCGCAAATGGGCCATCGACTCGCGCACAATGTTCATGGCCTGGCGGGCGCTGCGTTCGATTTCGCGCAGGTTTTGGTCCAGATAGGGCGAAGCGGCCAGCGCGTCGGCGCATTTCTCTTCGATACCCTGCACCCGCGCCGGAATAGCGCCGACTTTGTTGTTAAGCTGGTGCAGCAGATTGGCTGCCACATCGCCGACGGCGGCAAAGGTTTCCGCCGTCGCCTGGCGTTCGCGCGCCTGCTTCAATAGCGCCAGTTGTTCGGCATCCTGAATGGCGACGGCGGCATGATTGGCCAGGCAGATGAGTAGCTTTTTGTCCCAGTCGGAAAAATCGCGCAGTTCGGTGGCATATAGGCTAAAACTGCCTAAAGCCCGGCCTCCTTCGCCGGGAATGAGCAACGGGACCACGATGGCCGAGACCCAGCCCTGCTCAACCGCCAGTTCTTTGTGGTGAAAATCGGGATGCTCGCGCACGTCGTCAATGGCAATCGGCTGGCGCAGGCGAATGGCTCGCCCGGTTAAACTGCGGTCAAGCGGCAGTTGCCGGCCCCGGCGGTGGCCGGCGGTGGATTGGCGCAGCAGCAGGGTGTTGGCGTCGGCAATGGTCCAGATGGAAGCCACCGGCACGTTAATCAAATCGCAGGCCCGGTCAATGACCAGGCGCAGCAATTCGTCTAGGTCGGTCGCCAGCAGCGCCCCAACCAACTCCTGAAGCGCGTCAAGCAGGCGAATTTCCTGCAAGGCAATCACCGTCTGCGCGGCCAGCGCCTCCAGCAACTGCTGGTCCTCAGTAGTAAAGGCGTACGGCAGCGGGCTTTCAAGGTTGAGGACGCCTTCTAATCCGCCGCCGGTCCCAATCAGCGGGACGGCCAGTTCGGAGCGCATGGGCCGGTCTACCGGTAGCGGTTGGTAGATGCTCTGCCAGGGTGGCTCCTGTAAATCGGCAATCAGCAGGGATTGGCGCTGCAAGGCTACCCGGCCCACAATGCTGTGTTCATCCACCGGCAGGGGCGGCCCCACTGCCAGCCCTTCCGGCCGCCCGGCCAGGGCGCGAATGGTGAGCTGGTGGCGCTGTTTATCGTATAACTCAAAGCTGCCGTATTGGGCGGCGGTCATATCCAGGCCAATCGCCAGAATTTCGTGCAGAGTCTCATCCAGACTGGTCCGGCTGCTGACCAAACGCGAGGCCCGCGCCAGCTTTTCCAATTGGTTAACCTTACGGGCTAAGGCGCGGGTCATCCCGCCGACCTGCCGTCCGTGATGAATAGCCAGGGCGGCCAGATTGACAAAATTATCCAGCAGCAGCAGTTCGACCTCGCTAAAGCGGCTCTCATCGCAGCGATAAACATAGAGCACGCCGACAATCTCATCGGCCACAATCAGCGGATAACAGGCCAACGAGCGCGCCCCGGCGGCCTGTTTGGCCGGGTGGATGGAGCAGCCTCGCTCCTGGTAAGAAAGCAGCCGGCGGCGGCGCTGGATGGCCTGCATGCCCAGGCCGTTAGGCCGGGGGAAGTCATCGCTTGACGCGCCTGCCGGCTCGCCCGCTGAGACGCGCGAGTACGGGTCAAAGCTGCGTTGAGCCGCATCGTAAACCCAAATCACCGCCGAAGCATTGGGCCGGTTGGCGCTGGCCTCCGTTCCCGCCGCCACGGCCTGCACCGCCTTTTCGACGATCAAGCGCAGCGTGGCCGGCAAATCGCGGCCCACCCCCAGGTGGTTAACTTGGCGGACCACCTCGTTGAGGTCTTGCAGGGTTTTGATTAAGGCAGAGGTGTCTTCCGTGATCAATTCGCTGACCTGTTCGATGTTTATGAAGAGGTTGCACCCGGCGGCTGCTATAACCACCCCGCCCGGTGATAAATACCCACAGGGCACGATGTCAGCCGGGTTAGAGGACTACGCTGGATGAATCCGACTATTCAAGCCCGATTTATCCCCCGGCGGGCCGCAGGGCACCAATTCAATGTTATTTTAGCACCTAACCCGTTAATCAACCAACTTCTCCCGGTTTTGCCCTTTGCCCGGCTTGACGTTAGAATACGGCTAAACTTTCCCCTAGAGACCCACAATGAAGCAAACAACTCCTGAAAAATTATCTCCTCAACGTGTTCAACTCTTTGTCACCTGCCTGGTAGACAACTTTTTCCCTGATGTTGGTTGGGCCGTGGTTAAGATTTTGGAAGATTTAGGGCTGACGGTTGAATTTCCCCAGGCGCAAACCTGCTGCGGCCAACCGGCTTTTAACGGCGGCTTTTGGGACGACGCACGGGCGATGGCCCGGCACACGGTCAATGTTTTATCGCAGAGTGACGCCCCGATTATTGTTCCCTCCGGCTCCTGCGCCGATATGATGATCCATCACTACCCCGAACTTCTGGCCGAGGATGCGGCTTACGCGGCCAAAGCAAAAGCAGTCGCCAGTCGCACCTATGAATTTAGCCAGTTTTTGGTAGATGTGTTGGGGGTGAAAGGGGCGAGGAGGCGAGGAGGCGGGGAGGCGAGGAAGTCAACTTGTCTCACCTATCACGCTTCGTGTCACGGGCTGCGTGGGTTGGGGATTAAGGAACAGCCGCGCCAACTACTGGCCCAGCTGGAGGAAGTGGAGTTCAAAGAACTGCCGGAGGCCGAAGCCTGCTGTGGTTTTGGCGGGTTGTTTGCGGTCAAGATGGGCGACATCTCCGGGGCTATTTTGCAGCGCAAGCTGGACAACATCGAAGCCAGCGGCGCAGATACGGTTGTCGGTGGGGATGTAAGCTGTTTGATGCACATTGCCGGGGGACTGCATCGACGGGGCAGCAAGGTGAGGGTGAAGCATTTGGCGGAAGTGCTGGCCGAGTATCGAGGAGGCGAGGAGGCGAGGAGGCGCACAGAATGAGCGCGGCAAATGTGACGTTTTACGAGCGGGTGGAGGATGCGCTGCAAGACAAAAAGCTGCATGCGGCGCTAAACCTGGCGACGACGCGCTTTGTGATGCTGCGGGCCAAAGGGTTCGACTCGCTGCCGGAAGCCGATGCCCTGCGCGACCATGGCCGGCTTATTCGCGCTCACACCCTGGCCCACCTCGACCGATACCTGGCCCAATTTGCCGAGGCAGTGGAACGATTGGGCGGCCATATTTGCTGGGCTGAAACGCCGGAAGAGGCCAATCGCTACGTGGTTGAACTGGCCCAGGCGCGGGGCGTTAAAACGGTGGTCAAATCCAAATCCATGATCAGCGAGGAGTTGGAAATCAACCACAAACTGGAAGCCGCCGGGGTGCGCGTGGTCGAGACGGATTTGGGCGAGTATATCATCCAACTGGCCCAGGAAAAACCGTCGCATATTATCGCCCCGGTCATTCATAAAAGCCGCCAGCAAATCGCTGAACTGTTTCGGGAGAAGCTCAACGCGACGGAGGCCGACCTGGCCGATGTGCCCAGCATGACCGCCCTGGCCCGGCGGCTGTTGCGGGCCGACTTTTTACAGGCCGATATGGGCATCAGCGGGGTCAATTTTGGCGTCGCCGAGACGGGCAGCATTTGCCTGGTCACAAACGAAGGTAACGGCAGGCTGACCACCACCACGCCCCGCATCCACGTGGCGATGATGGGTATGGAACGCCTGGTACCGACGATTGAAGATTTGGGAGTGATGCTGCAACTTTTAGCTCGCAGCGCCACCGGCCAGAAGTTGAGCGTCTACAGCAACATCATTACCGGCCCACGGCGAACAGCAGTGCAAGGGAGCAAGGGAGCAGGGGAGCAGGGGGGCGAGATGTCACCCAATCCAAAATCCAAAATCCAAAATCCAAAATCGGTAGAGCCGGATGGCCCCGATGAACTGCACATCATCATCCTGGATAATGGCCGCAGTAAGGTTTTGGGGAGCGAGGTGGCCGAGATTTTGTACTGTATTCGCTGCGGCGCTTGTTTGAATATTTGTCCGGTGTACCAGCAAATCGGCGGGCACGGCTATGGCAGTGTTTACCCTGGCCCGGTGGGGGCAGTGCTAACGCCCGGCTTGTACGGCCTCGAGCCGTGGGCCGAACTACCCCACGCCAGCAGTCTGTGCGGGGCTTGCCGCGAAGTCTGCCCCATGCGGATTGACATCCCGCGCATGCTGCTCAAGCTGCGCGATGAAAGTACACGGGCCGGTCAGTCGCCGGCCTGGCTCAAGTTGGGGATTGGGTTGTATCGTTTCGCCGTGGTCCGGCCCAGTTTGTATCGCTTGGGCGGGTCGCTGGCGCGTAGGACCACCCGGCTTCTGGCTAAAGATGGCTGGATGAGCAAACTGCCCGGCCCAGTGGCCGCCTGGACCAACACTCGCGATTTCCCGGCTTTTGCGCCCCAATCCTTCAGCCAGCAGTGGCGAGAGGAAAGAAAAGCGTAATCGTCATTCTTAAGGTCGCAAGGTCGCATAGATTTCGGCGGTCGGCGGCTTCGTCCGAGGTTCAGCCCGAAGGATCTACCGTCGGCGGTCGTATTTACAAAGGAGATAACGTGACCAACATTCGCATTTGTTTAGCCGGGGCAACTGGCTGGGCCGGTTCTGCACTGGCCAGCGGTATCTTTGCCGCTCCTGATATGGAACTTGTTGCTGCTGTTTCCCGTAGTTACGCCGGACAAGTTCTTGAGGAAGCGATTGATATTAAAGGACTCACTACGCCTGTTTTCGCCACGGCAGAAGAGGCGCTCAAAACCCACCCCGATGTTTTTGTTGAATATACCAAACCTGATGTGGCTAAGGCTCATGCTTTGTCGGCGCTCAGGAGCGGCGCTCATGTGGTCGTCGGGACATCGGGGCTGAGCAGCGACGACTATCAAGAAATTGACAAGGTCGCCCAGGAGGTCAAACGAGGTGTTCTGGCCGTGGGAAACTTTGCCCTCACCGCCGTGCTGTTGCAGAAGTTTGCCGAAATTGCCGCTAAATATATTCCTCATTGGGAGATCATTGATTATGCTCACGCCGGCAAGAAAGATGCTCCCAGCGGCACCGCGCGCGAATTGGCCAACCGTCTGGCCCAGGTGCAAGAGTCACATCTTGACGTCCCGTTAGATAAAGTAGAAGGCCCAAAAGAGAGTCGGGGGGTCCGGCTGCAAGGTTCTCAGGTTCATTCGGTTCGACTGCCGGGGTATATCATTTCATTAGATGCCATTTTTGGCATGCCTGACCAGAAATTAATTTTGCGGCACGAGTCAGGCTCAAGCGCAGAACCTTATGTCGGGGGAGCGCTTCTGGCCATCCGAAACGTGAGTAAATTGGTGGGCCTCCATCGCGGGCTGGATAGCGTGATGGAATTCTAATATTTTAATGAGAGGTAACTATTTAACCATGTCATCCTTCGACTTCGCTCATGCCCTTCGGCGCACCCGAAAGGGTGGGGTAGGTTTCGAGTGACGTTAGAAGCGAGAAATCTCTAAGTTGTGATTTGCAGACAACGGCCTCAAAGATTTCTCGGCTTTCAGCCTCGAAATGACATGGGGGGTGAGCAGTTATTAATGAAAGAACAATTTCTAGCCCGCATCCAGCAGAGTTTGCGCCAGGCCCATCTTCCGGCAGCCAGCGCGGAGCATCCCGGCTCGTTTCAGAGTTATACCTTTCAAGCAGATGCTTCAGCCGCGCAGATGGCCGAGAGCTTCGCCCGCGAATTGGGAGTGTTATCGGGTTATGTACATTGGCTGGAAGACAGCGAAGCCATCGTGGGAGTCATCCTGGAAATTTTGCAGAAACACCAGGCTCAGCAAGTTATCGCCTGGGATGACGCCGGCCTGAGTCTGCCATGGCTCTCAGAGGCGCTGACTGCGGCGGGGATAACTCTAACCCGTCATGAACTGGGGCATGAAGCCAACGAACGCAAAGCCGCTTTAGCTGCCCTCGATGGGATTCGGGTGGGTCTGACCGGGGCTCAGGGCGGCCTGGCCGATACCGGCACGCTGGCGTTGGTCAGCGGGCCGGGCCGGGGGCGGCTGGCCTCGCTGTTGCCGCCGGTTCATATTGCGCTGCTGCCGCTACAGAAGCTTTACCCTTCGCTGCCGGCCTTTCTGTCCGCTAACCCCAACGCCGCCACTGAAGGCAGCAACCTGGTATTTATCACCGGCCCCAGCCGCACCGCCGATATCGAATTGACCTTGAGCATGGGCGTACACGGGCCGAAAGAAATCCACGTTATCATTTATCCTGGCGATTGATGTTGCAGCACGTGCAGTAAAGCTTTGGCATAAGCTTCTGCCGCGCCAAAAGCTTCAAACAGCAGCCGTTCTCCCTGCCAGCGGATCTCACACCAATAGCCGTCGGCGGTGCTGATCAGTTGCAGCACCGGCTCAGGTTCACCCAAAAGGCGTTGTTCCAGCAGTTCGCGCAGTTGGGTTTCGGTGGGCAGCCAGACCAAATCGGCCACCAGTACATGGTCCAAAGCCCACTCCGCCGTGCCATGAAAGGTTACAGCTAACTGCCCTTTGACCAACTCCACCAGCACCGTCATATCGCTGATGACAAAGACATTTTCATCCAGGCCCCGATCAGGCACGGCAAAAAAATCGTTTTGGGCCGGCGTCCAGGCCAGCCCCGCCGCTTTCAATTCTTTAGCCAGAATTAATGACAACACGCTAAATCCCCCTTAAAGAAAGGAGGACGGCGGAAGGATGAAGTCGGAAATTGTTTTTTTCATCCTTTATCCCTCATCCTTCATCCTTTATTACCATCGGTAGTCCTGCGACCATAAAAATAACTCGTTGGGCGCGGGCGGCCATATATTGGTTGGCCCGGCCCAAGACATCCCGATAAACTCGGCCTAATGGGTAGGGCGGAACCAGCCCCAGCCCAACCTCATTGGATACCACAATGAGCGGCACGTTCAGGCGAGCCTGAGCCGTTAAAATAGCTTCAAGTTCGGCCTGCACTGCCGTCTCGATGGCCGGCTGCGGCTCATTTTCCAAAGCCAGGAGAATATTCGAGACCAGCAACGTCAGGCAGTCGAGCAGCAGTGCTTCCGGAGGTGTTTTAATCTCGGCCAGGGCTGCGCCTACACGGCGCGGCGCTTCCAGGGTTTGCCAGTCGGCGGGTCGAGCGAGGCGGTGGGCGGCAATGCGTTGGGCCATTTCGTCGTCGCCAATTTCTGCCGTAGCGATATAAAGCACGCGCCGGCCCATTTGATCGGCCAACTTTTCGGCGTAATCACTCTTGCCGCTGCGCGCCCCCCCCAGGATTAAGGTAAGTGGGTTATGTTTCATGATGATATTTTATCACATCTCGAAAGATATGATAAGATACCCTCCAAAAAAGAGGCGATGACGGGTGAGGCGAGGACGCGAATAATCTTCTCGCGTCCTCACCTCACTTTCATTATTGGGGGCCAGTAAGATTATGACGATTGCTTTCAATCAAATCCCCGGTTTACAAGCGGGTCATGCCCAGGATTTTGAAGCGCTCACCGGCTGCACCGTGGTGTTGACTCAAGGCGGTGCGGTATGCGGGGTAGACCAGCGCGGCGGCGCGCCCGGCACCCGTGAAACGGATTTGCTGCGGCCCATGCATCTGGTTGAAAAAGTGCATGCGGTGCTGCTCGCCGGGGGCAGCGCCTATGGTCTGGCTGCCGCCGATGGCGTGATGCGTTGGCTGGAAGAGAATGGGGTTGGGTTTGAGGTCCGTGTAGCGCGGGTGCCCATTGTACCGGCAGCCATTCTGTTCGACCTGGCCGTTGGCCGGGCCGACGTTCGACCCGATGCGGTGATGGGCTATGTGGCCTGCCAGGCGGCTGCCAACAATCGGCAGGCGATAACCGCCGGAACGGTCGGCGTGGGCACGGGGGCGACGATTGGCAAGATAATGGGGCCGGCAGCGCAGATGAAGGGGGGCGTGGGTACAGCCGTTATTGAAGTCTGGCCGGGTTTATGGGTGGGTGCGTTGATGGCGGTCAACTGCCTGGGCGATATCATCCAGCCTCAAACGGGTCAAATTCTAGCGGGGGCGCGAAAGTTGCCAGATAATGATTTTGTTGATACCATGCAGGTGTTGAAAACGCCGTTAGCAGAGAGCTTCACCGGCTCTGGGAACACTGTCATCGGCGTGGTGGCGACCAATGCGGCTCTCTCAAAAGAGGCGGCCAATAAGGTGGCCCAAATGGCTCACGATGGGTTAGCTCGCGCTATTCGTCCGGCCCATACGATGTTCGATGGCGATACGATTTTTGTGCTGGCGACAGGTCAGGGCGCTGGGGCGGACGTGACCTTAATCGGGGCTTATGGGGCTGAAGCCACAGCCCTGGCGATTATTGATGCCGTACAACAGGCAACCTCAGTTGCCGGGATACCGGCCCTCCGCGATTTGTGACGGTAGATGGAGCAGTAATGACCATAACTTTAGATATCCAGCTTCAAGACTATGTGCTTGAAGAAGAAATTGGCCGAGGCGATCTGGCTGTTGTTTACCGGGCGCGCCGCCGTTCCGATGGGGCCGAGGTGGCGGTCAAGATGCTGGCCTGCCATTTCACCTTCGATGAGTTTTTTGGCCGGCGCTTTAAAGAGATCGCCAAGCAGACAGCCCGGCTAGAACATCCTCATATTGTCCGCACTTATGAGGCCAAGCAGCAAGGCAGCGTCTTATATGTAGTCCGGGAGCTGATTGACGCCCGACCCCTGGCCGAAGTGCTGGAGGCGCAAGGCCCTTTTCCCCCGCAGCGCATGTTGATGATTGCCCGCCAGATTGCCGCCGCCTTAGATTACGCCCACCAAAAATCCATCACCCACGGCGACCTCTCGGCCAACCGGGTTTACCTTGATGCCAACGATCAGGCGACGGTGGCCGACTTTGGGCAAACCCAGGCTATGGTGGGCACCAGCCTGGTGAAACAGGGGTACGCAGTTGGCACCCCCGAAATTCTGGCTCCGGAGCGAGTGCATGGGCAAGGGACTAGCCGCCAATCCGATCTTTATTCGTTGGGGATTTTGTGTTACCAAATGTTAGCCGGCAAGCCGCCGTTTACAGGTACACCGGCGGCCGTTTTGCACGCTCAGGCTTACGAGCAGCCCCGCCCGCTGCATTTGGTGAACCCCAGCATTTCGGTGCCTTTGAGTGAAGCCATTGGACGGATGCTTTCCAAAGGTTTGGAGCTGCGCTACAATACCGGCGCAGAGTTTGTGCGGGCGTTGTCGGTGGCAATTGAGGGCACGGCGCCGGTGCGCGCCCCCGCGGCGGCAGCAGCACAAATTAAAGAAGCCGGGTTGCAATCAACCCTGCCGATTTGGAAACGTTCCTGGGTCTGGCTTTTGATTGCCATTCCGGTTATCGCCCTGCTGTTGGCTTTGGGTTTTTGGGTTGTCTCCCTGTTGAATGTCTTCCAGCCCGCGCCGGTGAGCACTAGCGGGCCTTTACCAGCTACGCCAACGGCGGCAGCTCAAGGGGCCGGTGGGGCTGAGAGCGAGCCGAGCGGCGCTGTGGTGGTAAAGGTCGAACCGACCGAAACACTGCTGCCTACGCCTGAGTCCACCCCCACCCCTACAATGACGCCCACCTTTGTACCGCTACCTACCCCCGGCGCGCCCACCATTGCCGCCGACAGTCCGTTCACCAATCTACGTCTAGCTCAGAACATCGGTGAAGATAATCAACCTGAACAGGTGGGGACCTCTTTTCGTCCCGGCACCCAACCGGTCTATCTTTTCTTTGATTATGATGGGATTAAACCGGGTACTACCTGGACCCATCGCTGGACCTGGGCCGACACGGAGTTGGACGCCTACCAGGATGTCTGGTCGTCGGGTTATAACAGCAGCGGCACCGCCTGGGTTTTTTACAATCCCACCGGAGGCTACCAGCCTGGCCCTTACAAGGTGACATTGGAAGTCAATGGACAAACGGTGGCAACGGCTACGTTTGTGATTCAACCGGGCGCGCCGTGATGAATGACGAATGAGCGAATGGCGAATAATGCTTCATTCGCCATTCATTAATAATTCGACTATTGACATATCGAAGAAATTCGTTATAATCAGCTTCAAACAGAATATCTACCTTCGGGGCAGGGTGAGGGATCAATCTTAAAGATTGGCCGTAATTCCCGACCGGCGGTGAGGCTGCGGGGGCAGCCAAGCCCGCGAACGCTAACCGGCTTCCCTTATGAGAGGGAAGAGGCTATCGAAAGAGATTAAAACCCAAGTTTAATCTGCCTGTTATAAAAGCAGGAGAAGGTTAGCGCCGATTCAGTGTGATTCTGAAGCCGACGGTATAGTCCGGATGGGAGAAGGTAATCCATTCAGCTTCCCCATTTTTTGGGGTATTCTCTGAAATTAGCTGGCCCCGGAGTACATTTATGCATGTGCTTCGGGGTTTTTTATGGCTGGCAACCAGAGCGATAGGCTGTATCGCTTGATGTTGCCCCCTGCTGCCTTTTTCGCCCCGATGTTTGCGTTTGTGCTAACATTTGGGGCATTTTTGTTTAAGGGAGGTAACACTCCTTTAGGAAAGGGTCAATCCAATGCATGAAATGATTAAAGTTTTAGATGCACCCAAAGCGCGTCGTACCGCTTTTCTGAGCCAACCCAGGCAGCACCGCTGGCAGAAAATTGGTTTGGAAATGGTAGCTTTGCCGCTGGGAATTATTTTGCTGCTGGGTCTGTGGATGGCGGTGGCGCTGGTGGGCAATTATCCTACTTTTATTTTGCCCGATCCGATCAGTGTTTTTAATAAGCTGAGCGAGATTGTTATTAACGGTCTCTTGTGGCATCACAGCCAGGCGACACTGGTGGCGATTGTGGGCGGCCTGACTTTGGGCTTGACGACTGCTACCCTCCTCGGTTATCTGCTGGCTAAAAGTCCGCTGTTGGAACGGCTGGCCGGGCCGTACATTGTGGCCTCGCAGTCTATTCCAGCGGTAGCCATTGCCCCTCTGTTGGTCATCTGGTTTGGTTCCGGCAAGTTGAGCAAGGTACTCATTTGCGCCTTGGTAGTTTTCTTTCCGGTGTTAGTCAATACCATTGTCGGGATTCGCTCGGTGGATGCGGGCTTGAAAACACTCATGCGCTCCCTGCGGGCCAATCGCTGGCAGACCTTTGTCATGTTGGAAATCCCGGCGGCCATGCCGGTCTTACTGGGAGGCTTAAAAATTGGGGTCACGTTGTCGGTCATTGGAGCAGTCGTCGGCGAGTTTGTCGGCGCTGACCGGGGGGTAGGTTTTTTGATTAATCAAGCCAAGGGATTGTTTGACACGCCGCTTATGTTCGCCGCGTTGATCACCCTGGCCAGCATCTCGCTGTGTTTATATTTGTTTGTTACCAGGCTGGAGCATTGGCTGCTGGCCTGGCGGCAATAAATCAAGCCGGAGATTAGAGCTTGGAGATTCGCTTAATCTCCAGTCTCCAATCTTCAATCTCTATTTCTTAAGGAGCAGAAAGTAGGATGAAGTTCTGGATGAAGTGGGTTTTTCTATTTGTGGTCCTGTTGGGGCTGGTTGGCTGCGGCGCCGAGGCCGCACAAGCGCCAACTCAAGCAGTGGAAGCCCCGGCTCAGGAGGCTCCCGCTGCTGCCGCAACCGAAGCACCGGCGGATGAGCTGCGTAAGGTCCGGTTGGGCGTCGGCTATATTCCCGACGTTCAGTTTGCGCCTTTTTATGTGGCTCAAAGCAAAGGTTTTTATGCTGAAGAAGGACTGGAGGTCGAAATCGAATATGGTTTTGAAAATGATTTTGTCGCTCTGGCCGCGCAGGGAGAACGAGAATTTGCCGTTGCCAGCGGCGACCAGGTGATTCTGGCCCGCGCTCAGGGATTGCCGATTACCTATGTAATGAAGTGGTACCAGCGCTTTCCCGTAGCCTTGGTTTCCCCGGCTGACAAAGGGATTACCCAACCAAGCGACCTGGTTGGCAAAAAAGTGGGTCTGCCGGGCTTTTTTGGAGCCTCATTTATTGGCTGGAAGGGCCTGATTTATGCCGCCCAGCTCGATGAAAACACCATCGAAGTGAAAGATATTGGTTTTACTCAAACGGCGGCGATACAGCAGGGGGTGGTTGATGCGGCTATGATCTATATTGCTAATGAGCCAAACCAACTCCGCAGTCAGGGCATCGAGGTGAAGGTGCTGCAAGTGTCTGATTATCTTGACTTGGTTTCCAACGGGATTGTAGTTGGTGACAAGTTAATGGCCGATGACCCCGACCTGGTGCAGCGCATGGTCCGGGCCAGTTTGCGCGGCTTGCAAGAAACCATCGCCAAGCCCGATGATGCTTTTGCGATTGTCCGCCAGGTGATTCCCGAAATCACCGATGACAAAGCGCCCACGCAGCGCAAGGTTTTGGAAGACTCGATCATGCTGTGGCAAAGCGACAAGCTCGGTGAGTCGAATCCTCAGGCCTGGCAGGAGTCGGTTGAGTTTATGAGTAAAACCGGCCTGCTGGAAAAAACGCTTGCTCCGGAGATGCTTTACACCAATAAATTTATCGAAGTAGAGTAAGGACTTTCGGAGATGAGGGATTGGCGATTGGCTTAATCTCTAACCTCTCATCTCCATATTTTATATGCAGCCCCTTCTTCAAGTCGAGTCGCTTTACAAAACCTTTGACAGCCCTAACAACGGCCAGCTATTAGCCATTGCCCATATCAGTTTTTCTGTTTTACCGGGCGAATTTCTGTGTATTGTGGGGCCATCCGGTTCCGGTAAAACCACTTTACTGCAAATCCTGGCCGGGCTTTTACCGCCCACCAAAGGCCAGGTCTGGCTGGCCGGCGCATTGTTGACCCAACCCCGGCCGGAAATCAGCATTGTTTTCCAAAAACCAAACCTGATGCCCTGGCGAACCGTGCTGGATAATGTGCTGTTGCCCCTTCAAATTCAGGCCGCGCCTGCCGCCGAAGCGCAGCGGCGGGGTCAGGAGGTTCTGGCTCTGGTTGGGTTGAGTGAGTTCGCCACCGCTTATCCCAAACAACTTTCGGGAGGGATGGAGCAGCGGGTAGCGGTGGCCCGTGCTTTGATTCAACAGCCTCAAATTTTGCTGCTGGACGAACCGTTTGGCGCGTTGGACGCCTTGACCCGTGAACGGCTCAATGGAGAACTGCTTCGTCTGTGGCAGAGTCGAAACCTGACCGCGATTATGGTGACCCACAATATCCGCGAAGCCGTTTTTCTGGCCGACCGGGTATTGGTTCTCAGCCCGCGCCCCGCCACTATTTCCGCCGAATTTGCGATTAATTTGCCTCGTCCGCGCCCCAAGGGCATTGAATACAGCGAGGAGTTCGGCCACCTGGCTTATGAAATCAGGCAGGCCATTAAGGATTAGCCTTCTCTTCCCCGATTTTTCTCATAGCCTCAGAAAGATCTCACCGTTTGCAAAGCGTGTCTGAAATAGTATATAATTCCTCTTAATCAACACCTATTAATTTACTGACCACCAACGGGGCCAAGCTTATTTCACTAACTGCCTTTACGTTTTTCACCAGGAACAGAGGGGAGACATGTTGATGAGCAGTGAAAAAATAATCATAGTTGACGACGAGACCGACGTTCTTGACCTCTGCAAACGGATTCTGGAGAATAAAGGTTATCAGGTTACGATAGCTCACAGCGGACGTGAAGTTGTAGAATTTGCCCAAAAAGAGCACTTTGATTTACTTTTAACCGATATTCGTATGCCGGGCATGAGCGGGCTGGAGGTGGCTCAGGCGGTCAAGCAGTTTGCGCCTAATATTATTTGTGTCACCATGACCGGCTTTAGCACCATGGACATGGCCATCGAGGCGCTGAAATTGGGTATTGATGAATTTGTGATGAAGCCCTTTTCGCCCGACGAGCTAAACACGGCCATTACTAAGGCTTTAGATAAAGAACGTCTGCGCAAAGAAAATTTTCGCCTTCGTTCACTTATCCCCCTGTTTGAATTAAATAAAACTTTGTTGGGCACGGTTGAAACTGATGAGGTTTTGCGCCGTTTGCTGGATATTGCCAGGACCGAAACAAAAGCCGATTTCGCCCAAATATATACCTTTCCTGGTGGTGAAATTACCCCTCATTTTCAAAGCCGGGCGAATGGCGAAGCGACTCAGCCCCAGCAACAAGCCAGTTACCAATTAGCCAGCGCCATCTTTGAGGGTAGTCCCCAACTGGTCTTTAATATTCAAACTGCCACCCCTGAACAGCGGGCTGTTCTGGAACAACTCGGCATGCAGTTTGGTATTGTCACCCCACTTAAATCAAAAGAGTCTATCCTGGGCGCCTTGATCCTGGCTCGCGCCAACAGCGATTTTGCCGCCAGCGACAGCAACTTTTTGTTGGTGCTGGCCGGTCAGGCCAGTATTGCTCTGGAAAACGCCCACCTCTTCGCCGAAATTCAGGCGGCCTATGAAGAGCTTAAAATGCTTGACCACATGAAGAGCGAATTTATCAATATTGCCGCTCACGAACTGCGGACTCCCCTGGCTATTCTGATGGGGTATGCCAGCATGCTCGAAGAGGATTTGGACGGCATCCAGCGCGATTATATGTCCACGATTGTGCGCAATTCGATGCGTCTGACCCACCTTATTGACGATATGCTCAGCCTGCAATCTCTGGAGAGTGGGCTGGTTTCATTGGCTAAAGAGCCGCTGTCTCTCCACGAAGCCGTTCACGCGGCCCTGGATGATTTATCGCTGTGGAGCGAGCAGAAAAATCTCTCTATTGAGATTGATATTCCGCCTGACTTTCCCCAGATGATAGCCGACCCGCAAAAGCTTGATCTGATCATTGTTAATCTCATTCACAACGCGGTAAAATTTACCCCGCCGGGCGGCCAGATTATCTTTACTGCCAGAGTAACCGGGGAAAATATGATGACGATTTCTGTCACCAATACAGGTATCAGTATCCCCAAAAAGGACCTGAACCGTGTTTTTGAGCGTTTTTATCAAGTAGAAAAATCGCTTACCCGTGAGCATGGAGGCATTGGCCTGGGGCTATCCATTGCCAAAGGCATGGTGAATGTCTGCGGCGGAGAAATTTTTGCCGAAAGTGAAGAGGGTCAAAGTACCACGTTTACCTTCACCCTGCCTATTGATAACAGCTATCTCAAAGAGCAAATATTGAAGATATAAAAATAAGAAATAAGAGCTTGAGCTGGTCAATCAAGCTTAATTCACTTCTTATTTCTAAATTCTTGTTTTGCTTCCTCTCTCATAACCTCGTCTAAAAAATTCTTTATTTCCTCGTATTCTTTCTCTGGCTCTCGGTCTACCTCAACCCACTTTATGCGGGGGTCATCCAGCCGGAACCAGTTGTACTGCTGGCGCACATACCGGCGTGTCTCTTTTTTGATGCGGGCGACAGCCTCTTCCAGGCTAAGCTCGCCCCGCAAATACTGCCCTATCTGGCGATAACCCAAGCCAGACATAGCGGGCAACTCCCAGCCATAACCGGCTGCCACCAGCCGCTCTACTTCGGCCACCAGGCCCATTTCCAGCATGTGTTCAATCCGCTGGTCAATGCGCCGGTAGAGCGCCTCACGGGGCATGGTCAAGCCAAGCTGCCAAATATGATAAGGCGGAGTGGTTTTGTGTTGATGCTGGCTAATCGGAATGCCGGTTTTGTAGTAAACCTCCAGCGCCCGAATCACCCGGCGCACATTGCGAGGATCGAGTTTTTGGGCCGCCTGGGGGTCAACCGCAGCCAGGCGAGCATGAAAAGCCCTTGAGCCGATAGCCTCGGCTTCGGCTTCTAGCGCGGCCCGCAGCTCCGGGTCGGGCGGAACGCGGGGCACACCCCAGCCTTCAACAACGGCCTGCACCCACTGGCCGGTCCCACCGACCAAAATCGGTAAACGCTGCCGGGCGTGGATAGCTTCAATGGCGGCATAGGCCCGTTCTTGAAAATCAGCCAGGGTTAAAATTTCGTCAGGGGGAACAATATCGAGCAGGTGGTGCGGGGCAAGCGCTTGTTCCTCCGGTGTGGCTTTGGCCGCGCCGATGTCCAGCCCGCGATAAATCTGGCGCGAATCGGCCGAGATGATTTCGCCGTTATAATCCTGGGCAATTTGGAGGGAAAAAGCTGTTTTACCGACGGCGGTCGGGCCGACAATGACGAGCAGGGGTGAGACGAGGAGGCGAGGAGGCGAGGAGGCGAGGATAATTTTCCCCTCCTCTTCTCTTATCGCCTCTCCATCGCTTCGTTTCAGCGCCTCTTCATAAGCCATAAATTTCGCGGTATTTGCGTTTAATGTAATCCAGGTAGGGCTGGGCCTGGATGCTGTCAGCGCCGGTGATGCGCTGGACTAACTCGTTGGCGGTAAATTTGCGGCCATGCCGGTGAATCTTGTCCTTGAACCAGGCCAGCAGGGCCCCAAACTCGCCCCGGCTGAACTGTTCCGGCAGGCTGGGAATGTCCTGTAGTGTTTGCTGATAAAATTGGAGGGAGAGCACATTTCCCAGGGTGTAGGTGGGAAAATAGCCCATTAGCCCGCTTGACCAGTGAACATCTTGTAATACCCCCAGGCCATCGTGCGGCGGAGTCAGCCCCAGCGATTCTTGCATTTTGGCGTTCCACGCCTCCGGCAAATCGGCCACGGCCAGGCGTTTTTCTAACAAGGCTTGCTCCAACTCAAACCGCAGAAAGATGTGTAAATTGTAGGTTACTTCATCGGCCTCAACCCGGATAAAGGAAGGCTCAACCTTATTAATGGCCCGGTAAAATGTGTCGAGATTGACATTTTTGAGTTGGGTTGGGAAAAATTGCTGTAACTGAGGATAATAAAACTGCCAGAACTCGCGGCTGCGACCCAGTACATTTTCCCACAAGCGAGATTGGGACTCGTGGACTCCTAGCGACGTTCCACCGGCCAAAAATGACCCCTCCAACGCCGGGTCGCTGTTCTGCTCATACATAGCGTGTCCACCCTCATGCAGGGTACTGAACAAAGATGAAGGGAATAGATTTTTGTCAACACGGGTAGTAATCCGCACATCGTTGATGGAAAAATTGATAGTGAAGGGATGAACGGATTTGTCCTGCCGGCCTCGCTCCAGGTCAAAGCCGATGGCTTTGAGCGGAATCAGGCCAAAATCCCACTGGGCGGTTTCGTCAAACTCCTGCTTCAAAACCGAGTCGTCCACCTGATCGGCCCGCGCGGTGATAGCCTGGACCAGCGGCACCAATTCAGCCTTGAGCTGGCTAAAGACCCGGTTAACTTCCGCCGTTTTCATGCCCGGCTCAAATTGGTCGAGCAGGGCGTCGTAGAGGCAATCTTCATAGCCAAAAGCTTCGGCCACCTGGATATTCAAATCAACAATTTTAGTCAGAATATCCTGAAAGTGAGCAAAATCTTTGTTAGCTCTGGCTTTGGTCCAGATTTGATGGCCCAGAGAGAAGGTGCGGCTCAATTCAGCCACCAGGGTGGAGGGCAGTTTGCGGGCCTTATCATAATCCCGCTGCACAACCCGGACCAGGCTGGCTTCGTCGGAGTCGTAAGGGAAATCGGCCCCGGCCAAATCACTCAAGAGCAGTCCAATCGCATCAGTGGTGAACATTTCGTGGCTGATTTTGCTGAGGGTAGCCAACTGGTCGGCCCGCGCCTCGGCCCCGCCGGGCGGCATATAGACCTGCTGATCCCAGCCCAAAACCGCCTCGGCAGCCTGAAGGTTTTTGATATCTTTAAGTTTAGCCTTTAAAGTTTCAAGTTTTTCTTGCAAGGCAACGCCTCCTTCTAGATTAGAATTGCTTTCCAAATTCCTGCTTCAATATTAGAGCGATTTTGCGACGTAACTCTGGCACATCTGTCATTGCCGTCGCATAAATGATTGAATTATTTATCGAGAAGTAGCCATGCACAATTATGTTGCGCAAACCGACAATTTTGCTCTATTCAATTTCAGGATGACGGTTCCGAAAATCATCGGGCAGTCGAGCTACAGCTTCACCAATGACTATCATTTTTTGAAGCACTGCGCTTTGGCCCTTCTCATCGTTCAGAAATTCATCAAGCCGCGCCCTATCCACAAAACGTTCAATAGCGTCAGCTGCTTCAACGATGTCGGTCAAATACAACTCAATTTTGCGCATAAATTGTTTTGGCGCTGGATAGGATGTCCTCACGAATTATAGGTTTCAGCCCATCGCGTAACACTAAATCTACCGAACGTTGTAGAATTTCTGTCAGCTCAATTTGCATGCCACTCAGAGTTAGCAAAGTTAGCTGGACATCCGGCTCGAATACAACTAACACATCCACATCACTATCGGGTCTGAAGTCGTCTCGCAGCACTGAACCAAATAAAGCCAGTTCACGCACACGGTAGCGCCGGCAAAACTCCTTAATCTGCTGTTGGGGAATCTCTATATTCACCATTTTTGTAACATCCAATTTGCTCTTGATTTTAACAGCTTACTCAGGCGCAAACAACTCTGCTATAAAAACGCTGAAACCGAGCAGTACTTTCTCATCAGCCAGCACATCTCCAACTGAAAAGCGCTTCATCTCAGCCATGGAATTGCGAACAAACTCTCCCTTAATTAATTCGGTGGAACCAATATCGCCCAATTTAAAGAGCGCTTCGCCTGTGATTGGCTCGGTTAGTTCGGTTGTCGTAGCTTTTGATAAGGGTTTAGCAATCATGCCTACTCCTCGCCCAGCCGCAGTACCGACATAAACGCCTCTTGCGGAATCTCGACGCTGCCGACCATCTTCATGCGCTTTTTGCCTTTCTTTTGCTTTTCCAGCAGCTTGCGCTTGCGGGTGATGTCGCCGCCGTAGCACTTGGCCAGCACATCTTTCCGCATGGCCTGGACATTGGCCCGGCTGATAATCTTTTTGCCCACCGCCGCCTGAATAGGGACGACAAACTGCTGCCGGGGAATGACCTCTTTGAGCTTGCTAACCAGCTTTTGACCGCGATTATAGCTCTGGTCGCGGTGAACGATGATGCTCAGGGCATCCACCGGGTCGCTGTTGACCAGTACATCCAGCTTGACCAGGTCGCTGGGCCGGTAGCCCTCAAAGCGATAATCGAGCGAGGCGTAGCCCCGTGTGGCGCTCTTGAGCTGGTCGTAATAATCCACAATCATCTCCGACAGTGGCAGAAAATATTCCATCAGCACCCGTTTTTCGTCCAGGTACTCCATTTTGATAAATTCGCCGCGCCGCCGGGTGGTGATGTCCATAATCGGGCCGATGTAATCGGCCGGGGTAAAGACACTGATGTGCATCCAGGGTTCGGCTATCGTGTCAATCAGGGTCGGATCGGGCAGGTCGGCCGGGTTGTCAATCAGAATTTTTTCGCCGTTGGTTTTAACCACCTCGTACTCTACACTGGGCGATGTAGCCAGCAAATCCAGGTCATATTCCCGTTCCAGCCGTTCCTGGATGATTTCCATGTGGAACAGGCCCAAAAAACCCACCCGAAAGCCAAACCCCAGGGCCTGGCTCGATTCCGGCTGATAAATCAGCGAAGCATCGTTGAGTTGCAGCTTTTCCAGGGCATCTTTGAGCAGGTTATAATCTTCGGCCTCGGTGGGATAAAAACCGGCAAAAACCATCGGCTTGACCGGCTTGTAGCCGGGCAGGGGTTTTACCCCCCCCTTCCCCCCCCCGTTTACGGGGAGGGGAGAGGAGGGGGTGGAACGTTCAACGTTCAACGTATGGGCCACCGTATCACCCACGCGTACATCGCGGATAGTTTTTAGGCCGGTAGCAATGTAACCCACTTCGCCGGCACTAAGTTGGTCGGTGGGCTGCATGCCGGGCTTAAAAAAGCCAATTTCCAGCGGCTCCAGGGTGCGCTCGGTAGCCAGCAGTTGCACTATATCGCCCTTTTTGAGCTGCCCATCCACCACCCGAATATAGGCGATGACGCCCTTGTAAGCGTCGTAATGGCTGTCAAAAATCAGGGCACGTAGCGGCGCGTCGGGGTTGCCGGCTGGGGGTGGAACGCGGGTTACAATCGCTTCCAGGAGATCCGCCACGCCCAGGCCAGTTTTGGCGCTGACGGGCAGCACATCGGCCGCGTCAATCCCAATCAAATCTTCCACTTCCTGGGCCACTTCTTCGGGCCGAGCCGAAGCCAGGTCAATTTTGTTGACTACCGGCACAATTTCCAATTGGTAATCCAGGGCCAGGTATAAATTGGCCAGGGTTTGGGCCTCGATACCCTGGGTGGCGTCAACCACCAGCACCGCACCCTCGCAGGCAGCCAACGCCCGGCTGACCTCGTAGGTAAAATCTACGTGGCCGGGGGTGTCAATGAGATTCAGTTCGTAACTTTGACCATCGGCGGCGGTATAAGGCATGCGCACCGCCGAAGCCTTAATGGTCACACCCTTCTCTCGTTCCAGGTCCATGCTGTCGAGCACTTGTTCCTGCATATCCCGTTCCGAAATAGCGCCGGTGCTTTGTAGCAGGCGGTCGGCCAGGGTGCTTTTGCCGTGGTCAATGTGGGCGATGATACAAAAATTTCTGATATGTGCTTGATCCATTTGCTTTTTGATTTCTAGCCTGTGTTTTAGATTTGGGAGAATTATACAACAGGGCTGATGGATTTCATAGATGCACCCGCTAATTATGAAAATTCCAGTAGATCCCAATTCTACAAGGCGCGAGGCGGGCACGCCTGGCTCGAGTCATCCCTGTTTTGCTGAAACAAGGCGGCCTGACCCGCTATAAGCATATTTATGTGGATTAGCAGCTGAACCAGACCTCATAGGTATGCTGCGCGAAAAGCTGTAAGGTCTTTATACTTCACGGCTTATTTCAATTGATCGCCTAACTCGTCCAGCAAAAATTTGTGGATCGCCTCAGCAGCCAGCCGATGCCCAGCTACCGTCCAGTGACCGTCGTGGCGAAAATGGAGTGGCGGCATGGTGGGATCGCTGGCGGCCTGGCGAAAAATTGGCAGCAAATCCAGGTAGGGAATCTGTTCCGTCGCCAAAAAAGTTCCCAGCCGCCGATTGGGCAGCTCCAAATCGAGCTTTAATTTTTGCAGGGCGGGATTGGCTGCCAACAGCCGTTCTCCCTCGGTCGGGTAGACCTGTTCCGGCGCGCCGATGATGACCACAACCAGTCTAGCCCCGTGGTTTTCCACTTCGTCGCGCAGCCGCTTGATAATCGCCTCGGTCAAAGTCCAGGCGGCTTCAAACTCCTCATCGGGGGGGGATTGATAGACAAAAAAGTGGACTGGCGTGGTAGGATGGCCGGCCCGCACTACCCCCTCGCCACCCAGGAGTCCGCTTGGCCCAATCTTCTGAACCACCGGCGGTATGTCACGCAGATAGGGTACAATCAAACGATACAGCGCAGACCCTTGCCAGAGTGCATCGGCTAAAGGCAACAGAACTGGGGCATGGTCCGGTTGAGGGTGATTCAAAAGCACTGCCTCAGCCTTCGACTCAGCCTCTTTTACCCTCGGCGGAATCAACTCCCCCTGCGGCGACAGGCCAAAAAACTCCTTTTGCTGGCTCCCGCTCACGCTGGCCAGTTCCAGCGGCCCGTAATTATTGACCGTATCATTGCGGACAAAAAAGGCCAGCAGTACAATCTCTGGGTTGTAGCGGAAGCCTTCGGCCACGTAAAAAATGGCCTCCTGATCTGTCCCCCAGCCGCCGACGCCGCCATTAATCACCTCAACCGGCCGGCTTAATGAGTCGGTCAGCAACGTTTCAAGCTGCTTGTGATAGGTCTGTTCCAAATTAACCTGGAGGGCCTCGCCAAACGAGTCGGCCAGCGACAAAACCCGTAACGCTCCAGAGGGGTTATCGTAGCCAATCTCCCGGTCGCGTAGGCTGCGGGCGTTGATGCGGACTTCGGCTTCAAACTCGTTGTACTGGCTGTGAAACAAGCCGCCGCTGTAGGGAATGTGCCACCAGCCCATCAGTGGGTGAGGCTGCCAGATGGCCGGGTTCGGTTGGGGCGGCGGGGCCAAACCGAGCATACGCACCCCGATTTCTAAGGCCAGTAACGGCAGTAGCAGCCCCAGCAGCAAGAGCAGCAAGCGCCCCAAAAAGTTGCCTGGAGTTTTCAAATGTCAAATTGCCTCGAAGTTGAGATCCGTACCGGAGCGCAGTATCAGTGGATCCAAATTTCCCGTAGGCGGCATCCCTATGCCGCCCGTTAACGCATAAGGATGCGCCAGCTACGGTGAAAAGCCAGCTACGGTGAAAAATTGGATCTACTGAGTATAGCATGTTCAACCAGGAGCGCAAAAGCCAAGCTTTTGCGCTCCTAATCGATAACCTCCGATAATTCTAACCAGCGTTCCTCGGCTGCTTCCAACTCTGCTTCGAGGGCATGCAGCCGTTCCGCCAGACTTTGCAGCCGCACATAATCGCTGCCGCTGGCGTTGATCTCCGCCTGGAGCGCCGCCTTTTGTGCTTCCAACTGCTCAATACGTGGCTCCAAACCATCTAACTCTTGCTGCTCTTTCCAGGATAGTTTGCGGGGGCGGGCTTTATTTTCGGCTTTGTGTGCGATGGATGTCTCTGCGCGAGACGGCGCATTAACCGCCTGCTCAGCCCGAAGTTGGAGATAGGTTTCAAACGGCGCAGGGTAGCGGGCGCTAACCCGGCCATCTTCAAAGCTGACCAGGAAATCAGTTGTTCGGTCAAGGAAATAGCGATCGTGGCTGGCGACAACCAGGCAACCTTGGAAGTGGTCCAGAAACTCCTCCAGCACGGTCAAAGTTTGAATGTCAAGATCATTGGTAGGTTCGTCTAGAAAGAGCACATTGGGCTGGTGAATGAGCGTATAGAGCAAGTACAGACGGCGCCGTTCTCCCCCACTTAACGTGCCGATGTAGGCATACTGTTGGGGGCGAGGAAATAGAAACCACTCCAGTATCTGAAAGGCACTGATGAGGCTGCCATCTTTAGTACGAATGAGGGGAGCTTCCTGCTCGATGAAATCAATGACCCGCCGCGACTCATCCAGGCCGCTGCTCTGCTGGTCATAGTAGCCCAGATGGACAGTTTCACCCCATTTTACCATGCCGGTATCAGGCGCAACTTTGCCAGCTAAGATATTCAATAGGGTGCTCTTCCCTGCCCCATTGGGGCCGATAATGCCAATGCGGTCACCCGGTTCAAGATAAAATTCGACGCCCGTAAACAGCAAACGGCCCTCAAAAGTTTTGCTCAGACCACGAGCCTGGAGCACCTTTTTACCTAATCGGCGACCCGCCAGGGCCATCGAGACTATCTGATCGCCTCGGTCATAAGCTAACCGCTGTAGCTCTTCGACCCGCTGTTTGCGAGCTTTTTGCTTGGTGCTGCGAGCTTGTGCCCCCCGGCGCAGCCATTCCAACTCCCGGCGGAGCAAATTTTGGCGCTTAACCTCGGCGGAGGCCAGCGTTTCCCGCCGTGCCGTGCTTAGTTCCAAATATTGGCTGTAGTTGCCGGGGTAGCTGACTAGCTGACGGCGGTCCAATTCGATGATCCGGTTGACTACTCGATCCAGAAAGTAGCGGTCGTGTGTGACCATCAACAGTGCGCCAGATTGGGATAGCAGATACGCTTCCAGCCAGGCGATGGTTTCAGCGTCAATATGGTTGGTTGGCTCGTCAAGGATCAGCAGATCGGCCCGGTCAATCAGGGCGCGAGCCAGGGCGACCCTTTTGCGCTGACCACCGCTCAAAGTAGCTATCGGCGCGGCAAAGTCAGTAATCCCCAGCCGGGTCAGGATTGCTTTGGCGTTGGCCTCAGCAGCCCAGCCGCCGCTGTGTTCCATCCGGTCACTCAGAGCAGTCAGTTGCTCCTGCCAATAGACGCTGTCCGGCTGCTGCTGCAACTGCTGGCTGGCCCATTCGTAATCACGCAGCAGGCGCACCGGGGGTGAGTCGCTGTCAAATACCTGCGCCAGTACAGTTAGCTCGTCATTCAAGTCCGGTTCCTGGGGCAAATATTGGATTTGGATGCCACCCCGGACCACGATGCTGCCATTATCCGGTGTTTCCAGTCCCGCCACCAGACGCAAAAAGGTACTTTTACCGCTCCCATTAATCCCAATCAGCCCGATCCGGTCGCCTTCGTTGATCTGTAGACCGACCCGGTCTAACAAGAGACGTTCGCTATACTGTTTGGAAATATTTTCCAGGGTGATTAAACTCATCCTTTGAGTGTAACCATAAAGAGATCACCTCTCAAAATTGAAGACCGGTGGCTTGCTCGTGCAGCCAGCGGACAGAATTGCCGGTTGGCGGTACGGGGAAAAGGAGTGTTGCAGCGCCTCACGACAGACACAAGGATGTACCATTGTTTACCTTCCTGCTCTCCGTTCGATGTTTTACTCAAGAGCCGACCTCCATACTTTACGATGGCTCGCCTGGGGAGCGCTTCTCGCTCGGCGCGTCGGGGAGGAAGAAGACCCCGTTGTCGGAGCCGAGATCAATGAGCCTTGAGCGGCTATAAACGACGAGCTTCTCGTGGGTGTCAACGATGTCGAGATTCCTCATATGGAGCTGGCCAATCCGATCCTCCGGCCCAAAGGGCGCCTCACCGGCCTCCTGGGCGGGTCCAAACTCAGCAATCGAGCGCTCCATAGTCAGCCGTTCTGGCTTGTAGGTGAGGTTCGGGCTTTCGGTATTCAGGATGGTGTAGTCGTCCCCACGGCGCAGCTCCAGGGTAACGCTCCCGGTAACCACCCGCGCAACCCACTTCTGCAAGCTCTCGCGGATCATCAGGGCCTGCGGGTCAAACCAGCGCCCCTCGTAGAGGAATCGGCCGAGTCTGCGCCCCATGGTGAAGTAGTTGTCAAGGGTATGCTCGTTGTGGATCCCCGACAGGAGGCGCTCGTAGGCGATGTGCAGGAGCGCCATCCCCGGCGCCTCATAGATGCCCCGGCTCTTGGCCTCGATGATGCGGTTTTCGATCTGATCAGACATCCCAAGCCCGTGACGACCCCCGATGCGGTTGGCCTCGAGCACCAGGGCGACCGGATCGAGCTCCTGGCCGTTGATGGCAACCGGGAGGCCCTCAAAAAAGGCAATCGTCACCTCCTCCGTCTTTACCTCAACCGACTCGTCCCAGAACTTGACCCCCATAATTGGCGAGACGATATGAGCGCTTGTGTTCAGAAACTCCAGGTGCTTTGCCTCATGGGTTGCGCCCCAGATATTGGCGTCGGTAGAATAAGCTTTTTCGGCCGGCATCTTATAGTCGTAGCCGCGCACCTTGAGCCAGGCGCTGATCTCGGCCCTCCCGCCAAGCTCCCGCACAAATTCCTCGTCGAGCCAGGGCTTATAGATCCTGAGGCGGGGATTGGCCAAAAGGCCGTAGCGGTAGAAGCGTTCGATATCGTTACCTTTGTAGGTGGAACCGTCGCCCCAGATGCCAACGCCATCCTCGTACATGGCCCGCACCAGGAGGGTGCCGGTGACCGCCCGGCCGAGGGGGGTGGTGTTGAAGTACTTCTTCCCGCCGGTGATGATATGGAAGGCCCCGCACATCAATGCCCCCAACCCTTCGGACACGAGCTCCTTTCGGCAGTCAACCAGGCGAGCCTTCACTGCTCCATGCTGCCTGGCCTTCTCGGGGATGCTTTCGAGGTCGGTTTCATCCGGCTGGCCAAGGTCGGCGGTGTAGGCATAAGGCAGCGCGCCTTTCTCCTTCATCCAGGTGACGGCGACCGAGGTATCGAGCCCGCCAGAGAAGGCGATGCCGATTTTTTCGTTCTTGGGGAGCGATTTGAGTATGATGCTCATAGAAACCTCACTTTTGTAGTTTGCTTATGCGGAGGCAATTGTACGTCAGTTACGGTGATACCGTCAACTCTAACTTCGTTGCTTTGCCGGACACACTGCCCGCTTGAGCCAGAGGACAGAAATCGAGCAGAAAGCAAGCCCCAAGCTAATTCATAGCCTGTTTTGCACCGCTTGAACTAATTCCTCTCGGTCGTCTGTTCCCAGGCGGTATTTCTGGCCGTTCTAATCCCGGCCAAAATCTGTTTGCAATTGACTGGCTGAGCGGTTAACCTAAACCACATCAAAAGATGCAGCCGCCATCTCGGCCCCGTTAACCACTATTGAAATTCGGTGCGGCCCCGGATGGTGTTGACGGGTCGTACGGTCCTCAAACGAATGTTTCCTGGAAATCAGGTGACTGCCCGGCTCAAAGATGCCTTCTCTAATTTGAAAAACTTTGGGCGAAAATTTGCCGCTGGCTTTGACAAAGTACACCTTGTACTCCAGCCGAACCTGCTGCGGCGCTGCAGCCTCTACGCTCAGTTCAAAGGTAAAACTCAGTGTTTCGCCAATGGACAGAGCCGTTTTGTCAAGGGTCAGACTGGCAAGGCTCAGGCCCGTTTGACCGGCAAAGCCAAACAGCCGCAGCGCCCGCTCGTGGCCGGCTTTGAGCAAGCTCCGGCAGGCATGTTTGATAATCCAATCCGTCTGGCGGGTCACCCCATACCAGCGTGTACAGATATCCAACATCAGCTCGGGATGGTCTTTAGAAATATCGTTCAAATTGTTGGCTACGCTTTTGCGCACGTAGTCCGACTCATCGGCTTTGAGTTTTTCCAAAATGGGCAGGATGAGGCTGGGGTCTTTTTTGAAGGCCGGCAGGGCCATCGCCCAGGGCAGGCGCGGGCGGCAGCCTTCGCTGGCCAGACGACGGAGATGATGATTCTCAGACCCGGCCCAGGTGGACAGGTAAGTCATCGCTCGCTGGGGGTCTTTCAGCAGAAAAGGGCGCACCGCAAATTCGGAAGAGCCTTGTTGGGTGAATACGGCCAGGGCCGGCATGGATAAATCCCACTCATCCAGGCCATAACATTCCACATAATCCGGGAAGACCAGCGCATCGAACCCATTAAAGGAGGGGGCGACTTTGACCAAAATCTCCAGTGCCTGGGGATAGTCATCTGGCAAAGTAGCCCGCAGGCAGTGAGTCAGATGGCGTATTTTCGCTTTAAGTTCCCTTGTCGTCCAGACGTCATCGAAAACCAGGCAGGTGAACGCTTTTTGATCGAACTTTGGGTAGACCTGACTGATGGCCTGGCCCAATTGTTCGATAAACGCGTTGGTAAAAAAGATGTCTTTGAGTCTTTCCGGCATAATCTGATCCTCGCTATTCAAGGCAGTGGCAGCCGAACATTCAGCCCCGCTCCCAGCTTCCTATAGTTTTGGCCATGGGTTTAACTGCTCAATGGATGCGGTCACCCCACAAACAATGACAACAATATTGAGAAAGATGTTTGAGCTTTTCATAAAAATCAAAACATCGGTATCAACGAAATCGCTTACCTGATTGATTTTGGCGTTGATGTGTCCAGGGTTATGGAAGGGTTGCAGCCTCTTACTCAACTTAAAGCTCAGACCAAGGGGAACCGGCAGCAAGTACCGAAAACTTTACCCTCAGGCGACATAAAGCCGCAAGAAAGGTTTAAGGTTGTGTCTTGCGGCCAAAGGGGACAATCAAACCGTGCCCTATTTTTAATTTATAGGGCGGATACAGGCCGTTGGGCGGATAGCTGCTAATGTCATCTTCAGCCACTCCGTATTGGGCAGCTATAGACTCCAGGGTGTCTCCCTCGCTGACAAGGTGGTAGACGCCCGGCACCGGCAAAATGATCAACTCTGTGCCGACAGGCAGGAGGTCGGGGTTGCGCTCCAGGCTGGAGTTTGACCAGCGTAAGGTGTCCAAATCCAATTCAAACTGGACGGCGATGCTCCACAGCGTATCGCCCTCCTGGACCACATAGGTCAACACTTTGGTCCGCCCGGCCACATTGGGCCAGGGAACCGTGCCATCAGCAGCGGTGGAGGCGTAGAGCGGGGCGGTGTAGGCTTCGCTTTCGGGTCGTTCGACGACGGTGGTGTTGCCCACCACCACCGGCCCGGTTTTTGATTCGATAGGCGAAATAGCCGGTTGGGGCAGGGGCAGCGGAGCGCGTTGTAGCACATCCTGACCAAACTGGGCCAGGGCTTGATCGGGAGACCAGCCTTGCTGCCAGGCCAATAGCAAGGCCAGTACTACCAAGGCCACAACCAACAGCAGTACCCGGCCCGTCCGCCGGGGGCGCGGCCCCACATACAAATCTACCGGCATCGCATCCTTCCTTCCGGGGCTGATTATACCACCGCATAAGCGAGATGATCAAAAAACTTTAATCCGGTTGGCAACCACTTAAGGCTTGACATTCACCCAATAATTCGGTATCGTAAACGCAACCTTATATGTCAGTTCAAGAAAGGAGACTTTGCTATGGCTACTATGCCAGATGTGATTTCCCAGATTGACCAAACCCTGGCTGCTGCCGAGCAGTCGCTTAAAGCCGAAAACAGCGTGGCCATCCAGGCCGCTATTGCCCAGGTGAGTCAATTGGATGCCCAAGCCCGCGAAACTCTGCAAGCCCGACTTAACGAACATCTCTGGCCGGTGGTAGCCAAACTGGAAAATGGCGACTCCCTGGCCGCCGCCGAGCAGGATATGTTGCAAACCCTCCTGGTGGGTGACGCCAAATCCTATGTTAAAAATGAAGACCGGGTTGACACCTGGAAAAGTGAAATCGAGCGGCTGGTCGAAGAAATCCGGCGGCTCCAGGCCACCGACCTGAACGAATTAAGCAGCTTGACCCGTTTGCAGGCGCTTTGCCGGGAAGTCATGCGTATCTTGCCCGACCTGGTTTTTTTCTATGAGGAAAAAGAGCGCGTCCACCGCTTTGACGAAGCCATGCGCGGCGCGATTGACCGCGACACTCGACGCACCCTGGCTAATTTGATCAAAGAGATGTTAGCGTCGGATAAGGTCTAAACTTAAAAGTGTGTGAAGGTTGGAAGACTGGAAGATTGGTCAAAGCTAACCAGCCTTCCAACCTTCCAGTCTTTCATCATCCTATTTTTTGAGGTAGGTCAACATGCTTGTCATCATCAGTGATCTCCATCTCACCGACGGCACTTCGGGCGAAACGATCAAAGAAGGCGCGTTTCGGGTCTTTCGTTCCCGCCTGCGCGATCTGGCCTATGACGCCTCGTGGCGGGCCGATGGAAGCTATCGCCCCATCGAGGAACTGGACATTCTCCTGCTGGGCGATATTCTGGATGTGATTCGCTCCACCAAATGGCTCGAAGCCAGGCGCGGTGAGCCGGGCTACGTGCGCCCCTGGGATAACCCCCAGAGCGACCTATTTAGCGAGAAAATTCGGGCCATTAACGAGGCCATTCTTCAACGCAACAGCACCTCGCTGGCAATTTTACGCACCCTTAACAACGGCAAAACTATCACCATCCCTCCGGCCACTGCCGCCGATAAACCGGCCAGCGTGGAGTGGGAACCGGATGCGCCGGGACGGGTTCCGGTCAAGGTGCGGATTCATTACATGGTCGGCAATCACGATTGGTTTTATCATTTGCCGGGACCGACTTACGATGCCATCCGGCAGAGCGTGGTCGAGGCCATTGGCCTGAGCAACTCGGCCCAGGAGCCATTTCCGCACGACCCCGCTGAATCGCCTCTGCTCCAGGCCATCTACAAACAACATCGCGTTTTTGCCCGGCACGGCGACATTTTTGACCCTTACAATTTTGAAGGCAACCGTGACGCCTCCTCGCTGGGTGATGCCGTGGTGGTGGATTTGCTCAACCGCTTCTCGACCGAAGTCTTTGCCCGGCTGGGCGACAAGCTGCCGCAGCCCTGTATTGATGGGCTGAAAGAGATTGACAATGTTCGTCCCACCCTCATTGCCCCGGTCTGGGTGAATGCAACCTTGCAGAGGACCTGCCAGGACCCCGTGCTGGTCAGACAAGTGAAGCGAATTTGGGATGATCTGGTGGATGATTTTATTGATTTGCCCTTTGTACGCGCCCACGACGACAAAACCAATCCGCTGGATAGCGTGGACAAGCTGGAGTGGGTGCTCAAATTTTCCAAAGGCGTTTCGACTAAATTTGCCAGCAAGGTGGTCACCTGGGTGCAAGACCGGCTGGCGCGGGCAGGTACCAGCTATTATCAAAATGGGTTGGCTGAAGCAGCGTTTAAAGACCGTACCGCGCGTTACATCGTCAACGGCCACACTCACCATTACGAAGTGTCGCCCCTGGATACTTATTACTCCAATCTGCGCGGCAAATATGTCAACCAGATGTATTTTAACTCCGGTACTTGGCGGCAGGTCCACGAACTGGCCAAAGCCAAGCCCATGGAGCAAGAATTTATCGGCCACCATGTGATGACCTACCTGGCCTTTTTTAAGGACGACGAGCGGCGCGGCCGACCCTTTGAAGCCTGGTCTGGAGCCTTGGCGCCGGAGTGAGGCAGATAGAGGATAGCAGATGGAGGATAGAAGATAGAAGAACTCTTACTCCCTACTCCCCGACTAAAAAGGATGAAAGCGTTAATGCCCGACAAACGTGTTAAAGACAGTCAAATAACCCTTAACCAGCTGATGCTGCCCCATCATACCAATCCTATGGGCAGTGTGCATGGCGGTGAAATTATGCGGTTGGTGGATGAAACCGGCGCGCTGTGCGCCATTCGTCACGCCGAACGCCAGGTGGTCACCATCGCCATTGACTCGATGACCTTTCACTCGCCGGTGCAGGTCGGTAATCTCGTTTCCTTTCACGCCAGCCTTAACTGGGTGGGGCGTTCCTCGATGGAGGTAGGGGTGCGGGTGGTGGCCGAAAATGTCCTCACCGGTGAGCAGACCCACACCAACAGCGCCTTTGTGGTTTACATCGCCCTCGACGACGCGGGCCGGCCCACCGAAGTCCCCCGGCTCATTCTGGAAACCGACGAGGAGCGCCGCCGCTGGGCCGAAGCTGAGGTGCGCCAGCAGCGCCGGCTGGAACGGCAGCGGGCTAAAGAAGAAAGCGCAGGAAACTCGTAGGAACTGGGGGGAACTATGGGAACTGAGGGGGCTTTTGCTCCAATCTGTTGTCATAATTGATGAAGTCCAGTCTCGTTCAGAAAAATGACCTCAATAGAGGTCGGCCGGGTCGAAGCTGCTTAAAATCGGTTCTGTTAGTTCTGATTTCAGTGAGTCTCATCCTGCTGGTGCTGGCAGTGGGAGTTGTCTATCTTCAAGTGATTCAACTGACCACGCCGGGCCGGAACCGCGACATCGGCAAACTGCCGGGCATGTCTTACCAGGATGTCACTTTAATCACCGCCGACGGTCTCAAGCTGTCGGCCTGGTATGTGCCGGGAACCCGGCCCGAGGCCATCATTTTGGTGCATGGCATTCACGCCAACCGGGCCTACCTGATTCCCCAGGCCGTTGTTCTAGCCGGGGCCGGCTATCATCTGCTGCTGCTCGATTTGCGCGGCCACGGCTTGAGCGAAGGGACAATAGTCAGCTATGGCGGCCGGGAGGCGTTGGATGTCGAGGCGGCGGTAGATTATCTGGCGGCCCTGCCCGAAATTGAGCATATCGGCGCGTTGGGGCACTCGTTGGGTGGGGCAGCGGTGGTGCGGGCAGCAGCAGATGATCCCCGCCTGGAAGCCCTGGTCATTCAAAGCAGTTACAGCAGCTTGGCCAGAGTGGTTGAGGAGTCTTTTAACAAGTTTGCCCTGCTGCCCAAATGGCCTTTTGCCCCCTTGATTATCGCCATGGCCGAATTCAGAACCGGCGTTACTGCGTCGCAGATCAATTCGACTCGTGATTTGGCAATGATGCCCGCCCGGCCCGTTTTGATTATCCACGGGGCCGACGACAGTTTATTTCCGGCGAGGTATGCCCAGGCAATGTACGATGCGGCTCAGCGGCCCAAAGAGCTGTGGATTATTGACCGGACCGGCGGACACGTCAACCCCATCACCGGCCACGAGGCCGAGTATTCGGACAGAGTCCTCAAATTTTTTGAACAGGCTTTTGCTTATGAGTAACCTGGCAGGCTAAAATTATAAAGAAAGGAACTGGGCCTGGTTCACATACGAGTTAGGTTGACATTCGTAAAACGTAATGGCCTGTCCAACAATCAATCCATTACGTTTTACGCTTTATATCGTAAGAGTATCCTTGTGGGACGTTTTATGTGACACAGTTCCTTTTTGGAAAGATTATTCAATGACTAACCCCAATCAACCTTCACCACCCAAACTCCGTATTGCCCTCATCTCCCCGCGCGGGCCGCTCTATCGCCACCGCACCGGGGCGTGGAAAAAATCTCTGCGTTACATGCCGCTCACGTTGACCACCCTGGCTGCCTTGATTCCGCCGGAACTCAACGCGAAAGTAACCCTGCTGGACGAAGGGATTGAAGAAATCAATCTCGATTTGTCAGCCGATCTGATTGGTATCAGCGCCATTACCGGCACGGCCCCCCGTTCTTACGAATTGGCCGATCATTTCCGGCGACGGGGGATGCCGGTGGTGCTGGGCGGCGTCCACCCGACGCTCATGCCCGCCGAAGCCGCCCGCCACGCCGACTCGGTGGTGGTCGGTTACGCCGAGGAAAGCTGGCCGCGCCTGCTGCGCGATTTTGTGGCTGGGCAGATGCAGCCTCGCTACGACCAGTCGCCCACCTTGAGCCTGGCCGGCCTGCCCTTTGCCCGGCGCGATTTGCTGCCGGGTAGTCGCTTTACCATCACCCACACCATCGAGGCCACCCGCGGCTGTGTCCACTCCTGCGACTTTTGCGTTGTTCCCACTGCCTGGGGGCGTCGCCCCTTGCAGCGCCCCGTGGCCGAAGTGGTGGCCGAAATTCGCCACATGCGCGCCCGGCGGCTGATCTTTTTGGATTTGAACCTCATTGCCGATTTGGAGTACGCCAGGGAGTTGTTCAGTGCGTTGATTCCGCTCAAAATCACCTGGGGCGGGCTGGTCACCACCACCATCATTCGCCACCCTGATTTGCTCGATCTTTTGGCCCGCAGCGGCTGTCGGGGGCTGCTGCTCGGCTTTGAGTCCCTCTCGCCGCAGGCGCTGGCCGAAACACACAAAGGCTTCAATCTGCGCCAGGATTACTACGAAGTGGTGCGAGAACTGCACGCGCGCGGCATCGGCATCCAGGGCTGCTTCGTCTTTGGCTTTGACCACGACACCGCCGGTACCTTTGCCGCCACCGTTGACTTTGCCCTCAGCGCCAAAATTGACCTGCCCCGCTACGCCATCCTGACTCCTTTCCCTGGCACACCACTGTTTCAGCGCCTCAAGGCGGAAGGTCGGATTCTGACCGAGGATTGGACGCTTTACGACGGTCAGCATGTAGTCTACCAACCGTGCCAGCTCAGCCCCGCCGAACTTCTGATCGGCGCAGAGTGGGCCTGGAAAAAAACCTATAGCTACCGCTCGATTGCCCAACGGCTGCTTGGCGCGCGCATCCAACTGCCGCTGTCGCTGGCGGCGAATCTGGGCTACCGTTTTTACGCCCATCACCTGCGCGACTATTACAATTGTGATTGGTTTCTGGGGCAGCATGCGGCAGCAAAGGGCATACCGGCTTGATTTTTTACAAGGACAGAATCAAACGCAGTCCAGCTTCAACCCGGTGAATAAACTCTGGAGACAGCAAGCCGACTCGCTCGGTCAGAAAACTCTTGTCAAGCGTAATCACCTGCGAAATGTTGGCCACCGAGTCTTTAGGCAGACCGGCCACGTGTTGCGGCAGAAAAACATTACCCGGCGCTTCAGCCAGCCTGGTATTGGAGGTGATAACGACGGCGATAACGGTATTAATCCGGCTGCGATTAAAATCGTCAGATTGGATGATAAGCACCGGCCGGCGGAAACCGGGTTCGGAACCCACCGGCTCCGGCAGGGATGCCCACCAGATTTCGCCGCGCTCGATTACCAAGGTTCGCCGTCCAGCGAAGCCGTTTGCATTCTAGCTAGAACTGGGTCAAGTGTTGACACTTCTTCGGCATAAAGCTGGTTGAGCTTTTCGGTCAGGTTCTCGCCCTGATGGGCTTCAACAAAAGCGGCGATGGCCGTAGTATATAACTCGCTGCGCGACATGCCCAGTTCTTTGGCTAATTGCTCAGCAGCTTCAAAAATAGGGTTAGGAATAGAAATAGCTGTTTTCATAAGCAGTAGTATAACCGAAGTTATACCAACTATCAACTTTTAATGGTTGGGTTGAAAGGGCAACGCTGATGAGTCAGAAAGTATCACGCGAACAAGTTGAAAAAGTTGTTACCTCCGCCTATCCCAAGCGACCTCAACTCAACGGGGCCGATTTGAGCGGCCTCGACCTAACCGGGGTGAATCTGATGGGCGCTGACTTGGTTGAGGCCAACTTGAGCGGCGCTAATCTGAGCGAAGTGATGTTGGGGGGAGCGGACCTGCGCCGGGCCAACCTGCGCGGAGCCATTCTGACCGGCGCCGGGCTGGTCAAAGCTGATCTCCGTGGGGCCGACCTCAAGGAAACCGATTTGAGTGAAACCATGCTGCGCAGCGCCAAATACAACGGCACGACAATCTGGCCTGACGGTTTCGACCCAGCTTCGGCTGGAGCCGTATTTGAAGACTAATCAAAGTGGGCAATGGCAGTAAACAGATGTAATTCTGACTACTGGCTACTGTTTACTTTTATACTGTCCTCCATGAAAATCACCTTCATTCGCCCTAACATGGCCGATATGCGTTCTGCCGATGCGATGGAGCCGCTAGTTTTTGCTGTCCTGGCCGGCCTGACCCCGCCCGATGTGGAAACCGTGCTCTATGACGAGCGCCTGGAAGCCATCCCCTACGATGAGCCGACCAACCTCGTCGCTCTGACCGTTGAAACCTACAACGCCCGGCGAGCCTACCAGATAGCGACCCAGTTCCGGCGGCAGGGTGTGCCGGTGGTTATGGGCGGCTACCATCCCACTTTTCTGCCCGACGAGGCGCTCCAATTCACCGATGCCGCCGTTATCGGCGATGCCGAGGGCTTGTGGCCGCGGGTGGTCGAGGATGCTCGCGCCGGGCGGCTGCAGCGCATCTATCGCCAGCCGGATTATCCGGCGCTTGGCGGGATCAAGCCAGATCGCCGTATCTTTCAGGGCAAGCGCTATGCTCCGGCGGCGCTGATCCAATATGGCCGGGGCTGTCGGTTTGCCTGCGAGTTCTGCTCGATCCATGCTTTTTATGGGTTCAACCTGCGCCAGCGACCTGTGCCGGAGGTAGTAGCCGACATCGAGGCCAGCGGGCGTCGCCATATTTTTCTGGTGGACGACAATATTTTTGTGGATGTGCCCAAAGCCAAAGAACTTTTCCGGGCGCTCATCCCGCTCAAAATTCGCTGGTCGTGCCAGGTTAGCATTGATGTGGCTCAGGATGAGGAACTGCTCAGATTGATGGAGCAAAGCGGCTGCACCACCGCCGTTATCGGCTTTGAGTCGCTCGACGAGCACAACTTGGCCCAAATGAAAAAAAAGTGGAACCTCAAATACGGCGATTACGCCACCTCCGTCCAGAAATTCCGCGATCGTGGCATTATGATCTACGGCTCTTTTGTGTTTGGTTACGACCACGATACACCGGACTCCTTCGAGCGCAGCGTCGAGTTTGCTATCCGCCACAACTTCTACCTGGCTAACTTCAACCCGCTGACACCCATGCCGGGGGCTAAACTGTATGAGCGTCTCCGCGCTGAGGGCCGGCTGATTTATGATCGCTGGTGGTTGGCTCCTGATTACACCTACGGGGAGGCCGCCTTTCACCCGCGCGGCATGACCGCTGAAGAATTGACCGAGGGTTGTTTCCACGCCCGGAAACAGTTCAACGCGTACAGTTCAATTTTTAAACGGGCGCTCGATTTCAAAACCAACTGTCGCGACCCATACCGGCTGGGTTTGCACCTGGCCTCCAATCTTGTTTCGCGTAACGAGATTCTACGAAAACAAGGACGACAGTTGGGGGAGAACAAAGAGATTTACGATTTTGGAATTGCCATTTAAAGTTTTAATCGTAAATCGTAAATCTGAAATCGTAAATTTTTAGGGGATTATGAAACTTACTTTGATAAAACCCAACATCGGCCGCCTGGAGCACAGCCTGTATGTGGACGAAGGGCGGATGGAGCCGCTGCAATTGGGCGTTCTGGCCGGATTGACCCCGCCCGACGTGGAGATTGTGCTGTACGACGACCGGCTCGAAGCTATTCCCTACAACGAGCCAACCGATTTGGTGGCTATCACCGTGGAAACTTACACGGCTCGCCGGGCCTACGAGATCAGCGCCGAGTACCGCCAGCGCGGCGTGCCCGTGATTATGGGCGGCATGCAGCCGACGCTCATCCCGGAGGAAGTGCAGCCCAACGCCGACTCGATTTATGTCGGCGATGCCGAATTTCGCTGGCGGGAAGTAATTGAGGATGCGCGGCGGGGGTGGCTGAAGCCGCTCTACCAGGCCCCGGTCGGGCCGCCGCAGCCGGGCACGCTGACCCGCCGTGACATTTTCAAAGGCAAAGGCTACCTGCCGATCACCCTGATGCAGTTTAGCCGGGGCTGCCGTTTTGCCTGCACTTTCTGCGCGGTCAGCACTTTTTTTGATAAAACTCAGTACTGCCGCGACGTGCGGGAAGTAGTGCAGGAAATCGAGGCGGCGGAACGGCAGATCATCTTTTTTGTGGACGACAATATTCTCTCCAATTTTGAAGCGGCTAAGGAACTCTGCCGGGCGCTTATTCCGCTCAAAGTCCATTGGGTGTCGCAGGGCAGCATTGATATGACCCAGGACCGGGAACTGATGAGGTTGATGGTCAAAAGCGGCTGCATCGGCATGGTCGTCGGCTTTGAGTCGATCAACCCGCACAGCCTGCGCTGGATGAAAAAGTCACCCAATTTTATTGGCGGCTTCAACGATTACAAACCGCAGTTGGAAATCATTCGCGATTACGGCATCCAACTCTGGGCCGCTTTCACCCTAGGCCACGACCATGACACCCGTGAGTCCATCGAGCAGACGCTGGAGTTTGCCTGGGAGAATAAGTTTCCGTTAGCAGCCTTTAATATCCTCGTCCCCTATCCCGGCACGCCGCTGTACCAAAAACTTGCCGCCGAAAACCGGCTGCTCTACGACGGCAAATGGTGGCTGCATCCAGAATATCGCTTCAACTACGCCTCCTTTCGGCCCAAAAATATGTCGCCAGAGGAGCTGACTGAAGCCTGCTGGCATCTGCGCTCAACCTATAACAGCTTTGGCTCATTGGTCCGCCGGGCCTTTGATTTGAAGACCAATATGCGCTCGCTGTACAAGCTGGGGGTTTATTTGCGCTACAGCCCGATTTTTCGGAAAGAGGTTTTTAAGAAGCATGGAATGAGATTCGGGTTACGCTGAGACGTGTGATATGTGACGCAGGGAAAATTTTTACTACCTTTATGGGGGATCAGTAAGCGGAGATAATCCTTGGCAATACCAATGAAGCCCAGATCACTCAGACATTCACCTCGTCGGAAATAACCTTACCGAGACCGGATTGCTTAAACCGTGGAAAACTCAATAACGACAACAGAAATATTACCAAACCACTGATAAAAATTCAACCAAAAGTCAAGATTGCCTGGTTAGACGCTGATATATTGCCGCCGGCTTGCTGATAGTTGTCGTAATTGCCCTGGCGCTCTTTTGGTGGTGGGGTCGCCAGTCACCCGGCGATTTTGTCGCCATTGACCTTACCAAAGGCAGTACCCTTAAACTGAATGATGGGACAGAATTGACTCTGCCGCCCGAGGGATTGAGCAGCCCGTCAAGGCCAGCGCTGTTTCTACAGACCAACGGCGGGTCAAAGGGGCAGAAGGTGAAGTGGAGATGGCAACCGCCGTGGCCCAACTTCCACCCAACCTTAGTCTACAGAGCGCCATTTATCATTTTGAGTTAGAAGGGGCAACCCCGAGTGAAGCTCTGTTGAATATACCCAGTCCTACAAAAACTGAGGCCCACGCCCTGGATCTGTACACCTGGGATGGAGCTAACTGGCGCTGGCAAGCCTGTCGCCTGGACTCAGAGGCTGGCAAATTTATGGCCCACCTAAAAACCTTACCCATCGCCGTTGCCTTCCTGGAAGAATTGCGCCGCGCCTTTGGCAAACATATTGCCCGAACCGAACTCCTGATCGCGCGGCTGCTCCACCTGTGCTTTAACCCCAGCCTCGTAGCACCACACCAAGCCAAAACCATTTTTGGGTCCCAGGGGCGGGCCGGCCTGAGGACAATCAGCGGGATACTCCGGCTGGCCCACCTGCCAGCGGTTGTCGTGCCTGGTCCAGGTCTCACCAGCGGTAGCGAGGGGATCGGGGGTGTAGATGACCCAGATGGGCTGAGGAGCTTGCAGCGCTTCCCACCAAAACATAAAGCCGCGTTCAAAGGGCTGGCGAGCATAATTGCGGTCAGTGATAGTCGCACCCAGGGGATACACCAAAGCGCCGTTTCGCCTTTACCCAATTGTTCCCAGAGTAGGATAAAGACAGGGTCCGGCTCAAAGCCTGTCGGTTGATGACCGGCCGAAGGTGCGGGAAAAACAGATTCCACCGCGCCTTGCTCGGCTAAAAAACGCCCGTTATCCAACAAGGCATACATTTTTGGCCCATTGCCCTTAAACATCAAACCATGCTCGAATAGCTGCGCCCGGCCGGTGTTGTTAAAGCCTTGCTCTTTATCCAACGCCCAGCCCAGTGAACCGGTCGGACCGTTTGTTCGGCCTCCCAGCAAGAAGGTTGCGCCGGGCCCTGGGGATCTTCTTGAACCTGCCACTTGCTGTTCTCATACAGAATGTAGATCTGGGTTCAATCAGGGTCATCGAGTCCAGCGGCAGCCAACCATAGCCGCCGGGCCCATCGGGATGTTCAATTCGCAGCCAGTCTCCGTCGGCGCTGGGGCCTGTTAGCTGCACCCGGTTGCCTGCAGGCACTGAGCCAAGCGCCGGATACCCTTCTCCCGGCCCGCTGCGAATTTCCGAGGCAGCATAAACAATCCCCTCCGGCACTGACGTTTCGGTTACAGGCAAAGACGTGACAGTAGGCGTCCAGGTAGGTGTTGAGACGGACGAGGGTCAGTACAACAGCGTCTGTAGCAGTAGGCGGCGTCGGGTTGGTTGAAGAGAGCAGCCCCAAGCCCCACCACGCTCCCCCCATCACGATGCCTAAGAATAACACGGCCCCTATAGCCAGGAGACTCCTCTTTCGCCAGACAGGTGACGGTTCAGCAACTGGAGCCAGAACAGGGGGAGGCGTTACCCGCAAGGCGGGTATGGTGATTAATCCGCACAGGGCCGCTGCCACTGCCAGAGCCATCCTGTGGGCAGAAGAATCGAGCTCCTTGAACTTCAAACTGCTTATCACTATTTCGTTACCGTATACTTTAAAGGAGAGGATGAAAATTTAAGAGACAGCCGGTTTATCAGCCAAGTCAAGCGGCGCTGGTGCTCCCTGGTAAATCTCTACGACCGGGAAATCCTCAAAAGGGGGACTGGTTCCTGGGCGGCCGCCGAGAAAGACATCAGGCTCGCTACGCCCAACCAGATGATGACCCCCAGGCTTAACCATATTTTCATAGTGTCACCCCTTTTAGCTGTACAGTTTAGCCAACAGCGGCCCCAAAACGATAAGGCTGCCGCCCAACACGATAAAGATCAGGCCATAGCCCAGGTCCTGGTTATCCCGCTTGGTTTCCGGTTTACCCAGCATTGTTACCTGGGGGTTTTGAGGATCATAACTGATCACGATGTCTTCCCCTGGCGGATAAAGTTCCTGAACACTGTCAGCAATTTGTTGGCTCGTTTGGCCGTGAAAATAGGCCCCATTCAAAACCTGCTGAGCGATGTGGGTTAGCTGGTTGACCTCATATTCATAGGTGAGTTCCACGCTAAAGGTGCTGCTTGGGATAAAGCTGCTGGTACTTTCGATTTCGTGGACTTGTATCGAGGTAACCCGGGCGGTCAGTTGGGGCCAGCTTTGCAAGTTGTGCTTATCAGCCCAAATCTCTTGCCTTAGGGTCAGGAGCCTGACTATGACGAAAAACAGGCCGTAGAGAAACAACATTGCTCCCAAACATGTAACAAACATCAGGACATCCCCTTTCCATAATCACTAACAATAGTCAAAGGCAATTTAGCTGGATTATATGGAGGGATCGTCTTTTTTTCATTACGAATATCGTTACATGGGGTTTGTAACGTTGGCCGTAACGAGCAAAAGACGACTTGGCGTTAAACTATCATCAAAATGAGAAGTAACGGGCGAAATCGAGTGGAAACTTCTCAGATAAGGAGATTTCTATGATGAACTGTGGCGTTATGATGCTCAGGGGCAAGGGGTGAAACTGTATTCAGGACTGGGCATCGAGTTCCGCGTCGCCCCCAATGAACAATTCATTGCCGCCGAGCCGGCCGGTGTCGAGTTAGCCCTGCTGGATGGGCAGGGCCAGCTTCTACGGGGATTTGACCTGGCCCAACTGAGTGACCACCAGCCCGACGAATTTTATGCCGACATTGGCCTCACAAAATGGTCAGAGGACAGCCGCGTCTTCTGGGGGGAGTTAGTTATCATGGGCCGGCCACTGTTGCTCTACCGGCTTGAGGCCGCTACCTGGCAACCGCAACGCTTTGACGTGTCTAATTTGCCGCTTTATTGGGAAGATGATTTGAATCCTAACACCGGCCAACTGGTCTATAGTGATTATCCATCTTTGATTACTGCTGAAGCAGGTGAGGAATTTGAAAAAAGCGGCCAGACGGTCACCCTTTTTGTGTATGATCCCGCCACTCAAAAGGCCCGACCCATTGCGACCGCTACCGCCCAAGCCTTCCGGCCCAAATGGCTGGATGACCATACCTTTGAATACGATGACCCCAACGGGGAGGGCCGGCTGATGTATACGCTGACCGGCGTTGAAGAATTTGACGGCAAGACTTATGCCCAGAATTTCTTGAGATGCCCTTTTAGGGATTGAACCAGGAGAAAGATTTTATGATGAGAGATTATCTATCCTTAAGGTTACTTGGCTTGTTCCTCTTCTTCTCTTTGGGTTGTGCCTTATTAAATCAAACAAAACCAAAGCCGGAGGACTTTAGTCTTCAATACCACTGGTCAGAAAGCGCTTTGCCCCCACCTTACCACTACGAGTATGCTATTCACCTCGGCCCTGGTGCGCAAGGGCTGATTGAATTTTGGCCGGACTATCCCGGCGCCGATACTCCCGTTTGGACTGAAACCTTTGAAGTTGCCAACGAGGATTTAGACAAGCTGTATGTACTGATGGGCCCACAAGGTTTGTTGATTGAAGCATGGCTACAAAGCGACGATTTACCAGATGGCGCACCTGCGGACAGTCTACAGGTGACGGCGGAGGGCCGGCAGATTGGGGTTCCCAGTTATGTGGCCTCAGCCCATCAAGAGCAGGCCCAGGCGGTCTATGCCCGCATCAAGGCGCTGTTGCCCAGGCCGATTTGGACCCACCTGATGGCCCGGTATGAACAGTACCAGCAAGATGTTTTGGCCGGCCGACAACCTGCGGAGAGTACCCCTACTAGGTTCTTTTGACATTTGACAAGCAAGGTATCCTTATCTTTGAAAGAGAGGATAAGGATATGGCAGCTATCAGCTTGAGTGAAGCCCAAAAAAGTAAAATTATGAGCTTTCTGCGCACTTGTAGCGGGATTTATGTCGGTAATGAAGCCAAAACCCTGCGTTTCATCGAAGTCATCGTCTGGATCGTTCGTACTGGAGCCCAACGGGTGAGCATCCACCAGATTCATCACCGTTCGACCTGGCGCGGGCGGGGCAGCACAGCTTGCAGTTGTCGCGCCTGGGGAATGAATAATTTGCTACTCAGAAGCGGGGTGGCAGCCAAGTTGCCCCAGGGTCTGATGTTAAGACGGTCTCAGTCATACGATCCTCCCCCAGATGATCGCACAGTAGGCTAAAGAAACCCGGTAGTTTTGGACCGGGGGTTGGAACTCACGGCAAACAATAATGATCTAACGTGGTTTGGTGAGCTATATAGTCAAACAACAGAGATTATAATGAGTTGAAGATTAGACACAAATGGCACGACGGGGTCAGTTGGGATAACTGCATTGGTTATAAATAGTTAATGGTCAATAGTACCTTAACCTTAACAAAAAATCTCGACAATTTTGAGAGCCTTTAGTATAATAAACGTGGAAAATAACTACTGCCCTATTATCCCTATATTACACATTAATTGTATCGTTGGAGAAAGCGATATGGCGACGACTGGGACTTTGAAAGAACTAACTAAATCGGGAACTTTTACCCCCCAACGCACCCTTTCCAGCACCTCTCAATTAACCGCCCCCAGTATTCAACGTTTCAGCGGTATGGCTGAGTTGTTGACTCCGCCGGCTACATTGGATGATCTGGATATTAATCAGGGCATGGTGATAGATATTATCTTGCGGCTCACCTACAATGAGGGCGAAGTAAGCGCTACCCATGCCGAAGAAGTAGTCAAGCTGCCTTACAAACTTATTGATGATATGTTGGCCTGGATGCAGCAAGAACACATGCTTGAAGTCGCCAAAGCTGTGGGTAGCCTGGGGCGGCGCGGCTATGTTTACAGCCTGACGGATGGCGGGCGAAACCGGGCTAAGGAGGCATTTGAACGAACCCAATATGTGGGGCCGGCCCCGGTTCCGCTGGAAAAATACACCAAGTCGGTCTTAGCCCAGGCGACGATTGAAAAATTAGATCGTCATCAGGTGCAGCAAGCGCTGAGCCATTTGATTTTGCCGCAAAATTTCGACCGCAAAATTGGCCCGGCGGTCAACGCAGGCAGCTCTCTTTTTTTATACGGCCCGCCGGGTAACGGCAAAACCACCATTTCTGAAGCTATTGCCAAAATGTTGGGCGGCGGCGAGCCAATCTGGATACCCTATGCGATTACCGTCGGTGGGGCGATTATCCAGATTTATGATAGTCTGATCCACAAATTTAGCACCGACGAGCGTGGCGGGGCTGATAATCGCTGGGGCCTGTTTCAGCGGCCAGGGGTCATGGTCGGTGGCGAGTTAACCATGGAGCATTTGGATTTGCGTTATGAGCCGGTGGCTAAATTTTACGAAGCGCCGTTGCAGCTCAAAGCCAACGGCGGCATGTTTCTAATTGACGACTTTGGCCGCCAACAAATCAGCCCCACTCAACTTTTAAACCGCTGGATTGTGCCCCTGGAAACGCGGATTGACTTTTTACGTCTCAATTCGGGTATGACCTTCCAAATCCCATTCAAACAACTGTTGGTCTTTAGCACCAACCTCGACCCCGATGACCTGGTGGATGGGGCTTTCCTGCGCCGTATCCAGATCAAGGTTGGCGTATTTGGCCCTGATGAAAAGATGTTTTATCGAATCTTTGAAAATCAAGCCCAGGCTCTCGGATTTCCTACGGTTGACCGGGAGTCATTTCTTTATTTTCTCAACGAGTGGTATCGGAAAACGGGCAAACCGTTGCAGTCAGTTCACCCCCGCGATATTTTGAAGGCGGTGAAAGTATTGTGCGAGTATGCCGGCGAGCCGCTCCACATGACTCCGGCGTTGATTGAGGAAGCCTGCCAGGGGTATTTTGTCAAGGCCAAATCGGGCCAGATATTGTAGAATTGCTTCAAGATATACCGGAGGTATTCAGGGAAATTGGAAGGCTGGAAGGTTGGCAAATATCCAGTCTTCCAACCTTCCAGTCTCCCAACGAGCGACCCAGGTGCTTGAGAAATTAAGATTCAAGGTTTGATATAGGTCTGGTAGCGCGCCAGACCTTCTTTTTTTTCTTTTTTGGGGCGGGTGTGATGGGCAATGGCGGCGCTGAGATGCGCCCCAAAGAGGGCAATCAAGCTGCTCAAATAAATCCACAACATTAAAGCGACCACCACCCCCAGGGAGCCATAAACTAACTGATAGCGGGCCAGGCCGCTGTTCAAATACCAGGTAAAAGTGGCCCGATTGACTTCCCAGGCAAAGGTGGCCATCAAGGCCCCCCAATGGGCTTCGGACCACTTGACGGTAGTATTGGGGATCCACCAGTACAGCAATAGAAACATCAGATACAGCAGCAGCCAGGGGATCAGCCGGGTTAAGATGCTCCACAGCCAGGTTCTATAAATCGAAACATCGCCAAGTAAGGGAACGCTGAATTGGGGCAAAAGATTAAATAGGGTGGTAAAAAAGAGCGACAGTATCATCAACAACCCAATCAGGCTGCCGGCGATGCCCAGCGCCATCAAGCGCCCTCGTAGAAAGTTATGCCCGCCGGCATTGCGCCAGGCCCGGTTGATATTGTGCGTGAGCGCATTAAACACCGCCGTAGCTGACCAGGCCAGACCCAACGTTCCCACCAGTCCCACCGTCCCCCGGATTTCCAGCATGTGCTCCATATTCTTCTGAACCAGGTCTCGGGCCGTCGGCAGCGCCTCGGTGACAAAAGCTAAAACCTGCTGCTGCACCTGCTGACTCTTTAATATCGAACTCCCAATCGCCACCAGAAAGAAAAGCAGCGGAAAAAGCGAAAACAAGGCGTAGTAGGCAACGCTGGCGGCCCCTTCGGCGGCGCGGGCGTGGCTAAAACTCCGAATGGCCTCAACAAAAATGCCTAAAAGCCCCTGGCTCCAGCGATTCACCCGCCGATAGCGAGTCTGGGCCTTGAGTCTCAGGCTTTTTTTGGTTCGCTCGTTGAGCATAAAACTGCCTTTGCTTCTGCCAACCCGCATGGAAAACGAAATTTAGAGTCTAACCCCTCGGCGTACTACTACCGCCGAACCTTCAGCCAAAAAAGCAGAGCTGGGTGCAGCCTGCAAGCTGTCAACAAAACCATCACCATACAGATCGGCCACATTACACTCCAACACGCAATCGCTCACCTGCCAGACTCGCCAGGGAGGATGTTCTACCTGGTATTCAACGCACCCGCCGTCTTTTTGGGCCGCATAACCCCAATAATGTTCGGTGATAAATTCTTCCTCTGAATCGGGCCTGATCGGCTGTAAACCACCGGTGGTATTGACCCGCAGGTGATTCCACTCATTTTTAAAACGCCAGCCATATTCGACAATCAGCGAAGGGGGCGAAAAGCTGCTCGATACCTCGTGGCGCATCGGTAAGGCTACATAATTTTCGTTGTAAATAGTCCGGGCGACGGTGGCGATAGCCGGTTTGGGCACAATCTCTTTGATAAAAACAACGCCTCGCCGCCAGCCTTCGGGGCCTAAACGGCGGACATAAAAGCGCAGATTGACCTCTTCAAAGTTAACATGAAAGGGAATAGACCAACCCAGCACCCTGGTGTTGAGAAACATAAAGCCAACGACGCTGATAAAGGTCTTCCCATTCCAGGTATCTAATTCTGTGCCAGAAGGAACATAGGGCAGCAAACAGGCCGGGTCAATCTCATAATTGAGCATGGCCAAGTAGCGCCATTCGGCCGAGAGGAATTTAGCGGAATTATTTGTGGTCATTAATCAAATTTTACCTTAGCCTGCCGGTTGGCACAAACTGGCTCGTAATGGTATACTGACCGCGTTACTGCCACAAGCATTTTTGCCGGGGGAAAGAGTGATGGATGCATTTGAAATTTCGCAACTGATTATCGAGCAGCAAAAATCCGGCAAATCTTATTTAGAGTTTCTCCGCGTACCGGCGCTGAGCGTTGGCCTCTATACCTTACCGGCGGGTGGCGTTGACCCGCAGCAGCCGCACACTGAAGATGAAGTCTATTACATTGTGGAAGGACGCGGCGTTATCCGCGTCGGCGTGGAAGACCGGGCGGTTGAAGCGGGAACCATCGTTTTTGTTGCCGCCAATGTGGAGCATCGTTTCCATACCATAAGCCAAGATTTGAAGATTTTGGTTTTCTTTGCCCCGGCAGAGCGTGAGACGTAAAACGTGCCAATTTACGATTTACGATTTACGATTAAAGGCACTTCAGCGCAATCGTCCTAAAGGATACCCTTGCGGTATAAATCTAAAATCGTAAATCGTTTAGCCACTTCGTCATCAAATAACTATCATCATCCTCAAAATCAACCGCCCGGTAGAGGTTTTGCGCCTGTGTATTGGCCCGTTCCATCTCCGCGTGCAGAGCATTGACCCCTAGCGCCTGGCATTGGGCCTGGGCAAACTTGAGACTTGGCTTGCTGAATGCCTGGGCTGACGGGCGCAAGTACAGCTCATCCAGCAGGGCATCCCGCCCATGGAACTCCAGACTATAACTAAACGTGACCACTACATAGCCAACCGGCTGGTGATCGGTCTCAATCAACCAGATCCGTCCCAATGAGTCATCGTTTATTACCTGGCCCAGAGCAGCGCGACTACTCGCCTGGCCCTCCGCACCTGACTCTTGCCGCAGCCTGACCAGTATTTCGATGTCCGAATTTTGGGCGGAGGTGAACGTGATATTAAAGGAGTCGTTACCAGCTTGTGTCGTATTACGTATCTCAAAAACATCTTGCGGCGGTCGGCGGTCGGTGGCCTGCCCTGAGCCTGCCGAATGGGTCGGCGGTCTCTTCAGCCAGCAGGTCATCAAGTAGTGCTGATAATCCACAAAACCCACCGCCAGATACAAGGCGCGAGCCTTGGCATTGGCCTGCTCTACCTCAAGGTGGAGCGCCTTCACCCCTAACTCGCGGCAGATTTCTTCGGCAAAAGCGATAGCCTGGCGGCCAATCCCCTGGCTGCGATAGGCGGGACGAACATAAATTTCGTCAATAAAAGCGTAGCGGCCATAAGCCAGCCGGTAGCCCAGCGTCAGCACCACATACCCTACTGTCTCCGCGTCGGCCTGAATCAACCAAATCCGGCCCGCTGTTCCGTCGTTCAAAAGCTTGATTAACCCAGCCCGCACGATAGCTTCATGAAAAGGATGGTGGTCTTCTTGATTAAATTCCTGGGCAAAGGTGAGCAGGGGATTTAAATCAGAGGATTCTGCGCTCTTAAAGGTAAGTTTCATAGAAATGTTTAGAAAAGCTTTACCAACGATTTTGGGCCGGGATGGGGGATAAAAAATAAAAAATCCCCTAATCCCCCAATCCCGGCAAGAAATTTTCTTGGGGAGTTATGTAGTGACGACTTTAGTCGTTCTATACCATACTACCCGCAAGCAACGACTGAAGTCGTTACTACAAGCTATTTTATACAAGGGACTATAGCTCTGAATGTGTCGGCGCTGGGGGCAGTGAATTTTGGGCCAAAATGCACCAGGCGTTCCAATCGAGCCGTTTCAGGGCGTCAATAGCGGCCCACAGATCTTTGCCGGCGACAAAAATGCCGTGCCGCTCGGCCAGAACGGCTGCGGCCTGCTTGCGGATGGCGTCTTCTCGACCGCGCAGCCCAGCCACAATGTTTTCGGCCAGCTTGGAACTGTGAGCCGGCGCATAAGGGAGGAGGGGGGTCACGCCGAATTTTTCGGTTTGTTCCAGCACCGGCTCCATAGCTCGCCCGGCGGCGCAGAAGGGCAAAATATGAAACGGGTGGGCGTGAATGACCGCGCCCACATCAGGGAAGTTGCGATAGATCGCCAGGTGCGCCCGGCCCTCGCGGGAAAAGCGGGGATGCTCCAACAGGGCGTCGGTCGAGATGTCGCCGCTGATAATGTCCTCGTCGCCAAGCTGCCAGTGTTTTTTGCTGCCGCTGAAACGGGGCGTAATGTAAATTTGATCTCCCTCGCGGACGCTGATGTTGCCGCCGGCCAGATCGGTCAGCCGCCACTCAAACATACGGGCTGCAACATAGATAATTTGTTGGGGGATTGTGGTCATGAAAGAACCTCCGCAGGGGTACGTGTGGTTTGGGAACACTTTTTATCACCCAAAACGTAAAGCGTAAAACGTAATGACTGATTGTTGGTAAATCATTACGTTTTACGAGGGTCAATCTAACTTGTGGGGTTTCTGAACCATGCCTAACCATCAAACTTCATGGTCATATCTACCCGAGGATGTGGTATTTCTACCTCCAAACGCAAACCGCCATCCGCTTGATTTTGCAGCTTTAAGCGCCCCCCCAGCAAAGCAACTCGCTCGCTGATGCCCAGCAGCCCGTAATGCCCTTTGGCCGCCAGCGTCGAGAGGTCAAAGCCGCCGGTTAGCCCCTGGCCGTTATCACTAATCGAAATCATGACCATGCGAGGGCTGGTATGCTTCAGGCTAACCTTAACGCTGCTGGCATGGGCGTGCTTGCGCACATTGCTCAAACCTTCCTGCACAATGCGAAAAATAGAGAGTTCGAGCGTTTCGGGCAGGCGGCCCAGATTGGGCGACAAATCGAGCGTTACTTTGATGTCGGTCCGCGCCTCCCAATCCTGGGTGTATGATTGTAGGGCTGCGCCCAAGCCCAGGCTGTCAATGGTGGGCGGGCGCAGATCGCCGCAGATGCGCCGCAGATCATCTATCAGGGTGCGGATGCGTTCGCGTGTGTCCAGGAGATCGTCTTTGAGCGGCAAGCTGACTCCATTGGCCTCTTCCTCGATTTCTTCCAATTGATAGTTTACGCTCAATAAATCCTGGATCACCTGATCGTGGAGTTCACGGGCCAGGTGTTTGCGTTCTTGTTCCCGCTCGGTTAAAAGGCGGCGTTGGGCGTCCTGCAAGGCAAAGTTGGCCTGGTCGAGAGCGCGAACCTGTTCGGCCAATTGATCAATGAGCTGCTGGTTGAGGGTATCCTGGGCGGCCAGGTTTTGTTCCAACAAGATTTGCTGGTGGCGCAGTTTCTCGGCCTGTTCGCGGGCTTGGTAGTAGCTGTCCAAGGCCCAGATGGCCGGGGTAAGCTGCCGCCGGTCGGTGGTGCCGACAAGCGCGGCCACAATCTCCTCCCGGCTGGTTTCATCCGTCCGGCAATTTGCTACCAGACGGCCCTCTCGTAGAGCCAGAATCCGGTCGGCCACCGCAAAAAGATGCTCCAGGTTTTTGCTGCCAAAAATAATCGAGATACCCTGCTGCTGCCAGGTTTGGATTAAGGAGAGAAACTGCTGCTGAAAAGAGTAGCTCAATAAGCCGGTCGGTTCATCGGCTACAATCAAACGGGCGGGACAGGCAATAGCGCGGGCAATAGCGACAAGCTGGCGCTGTTCGCTCGATAGGTTTGAGACCTTTTCTTCGAGAGAGTTAAAACGGACGCCCAACCCGGTTAAGATGCGGTTAGCCTCCTGGTCCATGCGCCGTTCATTGGGCGTTTTTAGCCAACTGATGATTTTGGGCCAGCCCATTTCATTGCCCAAAAAGATATTGCTGGTAATAGACAAGTTTTCAGCCAGGTTGGGCCGTTGGTGGATCACTTCCAGGCCAATCCGCCGGGCTTGAAAAGGCCAGGTTAACCGTTGCTCGGCAAAGTAAATGTCGCCCATATCAGGGGCATCCAACCCGGCCAGCAGCATAGCTAAAACAGATTTGCCCGCCCCACTCCGGCCGGCCAGGCCGACAACTTCACCCGGATAAACGTCAAACCCCACTTGATGGAGCGCGGTGAGCGTGCCAAAGCGTTTTGAAAGATTGAATACTCTTAGTAAGGGATCCATAATTGTGGTCAGGCCGCGTTTTGGGCCGAAAGTTAGGGAGCAAACGGCTTTGGGTAGGCAAGCAAGTGTAGACCGGCGATAAATCTATAATCCCGTTGATTCTTTGTAACGAGAGGCGTATCTAAAGACATAGCAGTAGCGGCAATGAGGGCATCAGCTATCAGTAAGCCGTGGCCCAAGCGGTAACGGCGTAATAAATCAACGGCTATATCAGATATGGTCTCATTCAGTTTGACACTTTGGAAGCGTTGTAAGAAACGTTCTACTGTACGAAGTTCTGCTTTATCCCGACAACCAATCATAAGCTCCATCTGGGTAACCACACTTATCGTCGGAGATGCCTGTTGCTCAATTTGTTGTAAACAAGTAATGGCCTCGGCTACGCTGCGGCCAACATCAATCAACACGTCAGTATCCACAAGCACCCAATCAGTCATGAACCTTTATCCATTCACTCTCCCGAATATTACGGACCCACACGCTACTATCCTGCATATCGGTGCGATCACGCCAGATACCAATGAAAGCTTCATCAGTCAAGTTACTGGCTGGCTTTATTTTTTTACTGGAACGCGCCTGTTTATGGCGCATTCGCAAAAAAGCAATGAAATCAATAACAAGTTGTTGGGCTTCGGGGGGCAAAGCGGCAAAGTCACGCCAAATTTTTTCTTGGTTCATGTTACCCTCTTTCACACCATCTAACTGGTTCACGCGCAAAAAAATAAATCACAAAACTTGATTAAGCTATAACCGATTTTATGTGAGTGTCCTGATAACGCCATTCAGGTGTAGAGGGTAACCTTCTACGGAAGTATTCGACCCCTCCATAACATCCTATACAGGAGGCGAAAAGTAATACCAAGACTGAAATACTTCGGGATAATGGTTTATTTAAGCAAGCATATTTCATAAGCAAATTTTTGAAGCCAGCTAATCATGATTCTATAGAAGCTTTGAAAACGGGTCAAGTTAATCCACCTGACCGCTAGGCAATGCCCGACCGGCTGCGGTTGTGGCGCGAAATCGAGTCGACCAGGACTGCTACCAACAGCACCAGCCCGGTAATCACAAACTTGACCCCCGCGCTTAAGCCTAACAAACCCATACCGTTCTCGATGCTGGCAATCACCAGGGCGCCCAAAAAAGCGCTGGAAACTTTGCCGCTGCCGCCGAACAGACTGGTGCCGCCAATCACCGCCGCCGCAATCGAGTTGAGCAAGAGGTTGCCGCCGCCTGCCGCCGTATCTACCGAACGCAGCCGTGAAGCCAGCACGATCCCCCCCATCCCGGCCATCAGACTCGAGATCATAAATACCGCCACCCGAATCTGGTCAACCTGGATTCCAGCCCGCCGGGCTGCTTCGATATTGCCGCCGATGGCGTAGACATAGCGGCCAAACTGCGTCCTTTCGGCCAAAAAGGTGAACCCCGTGAGCAAAATCAGCAGAATGAGACCAATCAAAGGCACGCCCCGATCCTGATTGGCAAAATAGACCGCCAGAACGACCCCGATAGTCAAAATGATAATGTTCATAACCAGCACGGCTAAGGGTGTACTGGCAACGCCTCGCTGCCGGCGATCCCGCCAACGAGTAATCCAATTAACCGCAAACAAAATGATAACGATTGTTGCTACAACCCAACTCCAGGCAGCGGGTAAAAAATAGTTAGCCAGGCCAATAACCACCGGGTCTTGAATGACAACCGTACCCCCGCTGCCGATCAGAATCAGCACCGTCCCATTCCAAACCAAAAACCCGGCCAGCGTCACCACAAACGAAGGCAGGTGAAACCGGGTGATAATCATCCCTTGAACCATGCCAATCAAGGCGACAAATAACAGGGCCACGCCTATCGCCGCAAACCAGGACCAGCCATCGGGTGGGCGCAGGCGCAGGGTCATAAACACGGCTGCCACAGCACTCACATAACCGATAGAGAGATCAATCTCCCCCAAAAGCAGCACGTAGACCACACCAATGGCAATGGTGGTAATGCCGGCCATTTGCACAATCAGATTGACAAAATTGCGTGGGGTAAGAAAGTTAGTGTTTAAGGTTTGGAAGATAATAGCAATAATCAAAACGCCCAGGATAATGGGTAACGAACCCAAATCGCCAGAGCGCATCCGCTTCAAGTAGGCCCTAACGTACTCAGACAATGGTTGAGCGGTCTGACCCACCAGAGGGGCGCTCTCGGTAGCGGGTGGAATTTCTTTATTCTTAATCACGATTGCCTCATCTTGCCTGGAATATAGGGGAGTTTCCCGGCTGTAATGGCCTGGATTACCTCTTGTTGGGTGGTCTGGCCCACGCAAAACTCATTAATTTTCTGGCCAAGCCGCAGAACCGCGATGCGGTCAGCCACCTCAAACACTTCGTGCAGGTTGTGGGAGATCAGAATCACGGCCAGTCCTTTACCGGCCAGCGTTTTGACCAGTTCGAGCACCTGCCGGGTTTGAGCTATCCCCAAAGCGGCTGTCGGTTCATCCAAAATGACCAGTCTGGAGTTCCACAATACCGCTCTGGCCACCGCAACCGCTTGACGCTGCCCACTTGAAAGTTCGGCGACCGCCTGCCGTACCGACCGCACGGCAGTCACCGATAGCGAGGCGAGGATTTCGGTACAGGTCTGCTCCATACTGCTTTCATTGAGCCGCCAGAGGTTTAAGGTGCGTTCCCGCCCCAAAAACATATTAGCCACCACATCCAAGTTGTCGGCCAGGGCCAAATCTTGATAGACGACCTCGATTCCCAAGGCCACGCTGTCACGGGGGGTGCGAATATGGGTGCGTTTACCATCGAAGTAAAACTCCCCTTCGTCAAAAGGATAAATGCCGGCGATGCCCTTGATGAGAGTGGATTTGCCGGCCCCGTTATCCCCTACCAAAGCGGTAACTTCACCTGCCCGGACCTCAAAATCAACTTTGGAGAGGGCCTGAACTGCCCCAAAGCTTTTTGAAACACCTTTCAATTGCAGGAGTGGTTTCTCTGGCAACGCTTTATCCTCAGGGATAACATTCGTTCTGCAAGCCCGTTAACGATCTGCCGGGCAGAACTGTTCAAACTCGCCCACACAAATTTCAGCCCAGGTACGGAAGCCATCGGCGATAACGGTTTCGGCGATGTTCTGCCTGGTCACGGCAATGGGTCTTAGCTTGATGTAAGGGATGTCGTTTTGACCGTTATGGATGGTGTCTGAGGTGATGCTGGTCGGGCTTTCTCCCTTGAGCAGTCGAATGGCTGCATCGGCGGCGGCCTCAGCTTCCAATTCAATGGGTTTGTAGACGGTCATGGTCTGCCAGCCGGAAAGAATATTCTGGATACCGCCAATGGTGGCGTCTTGCCCACTCAGGGGGATGGGCGCTAACTTCTGACCCTTGAGGGCGGAGATGACCGAACCGGCCAGCCCATCATTAGCCGCGAAGGTAGCATCAACTTTGCCTCCGGCCGCCGTAAGGATTTGCTCGTAGATGACCAGGGCTTGTTGGTTATCCCAGTTGGGAACAGCTTGTTCATCCACTTTTTCCCATTCGCCCGAGGCAAATTTGGGTTCGGCGATGGATTTGTAGCCTGCGGCAAAGAGGGAGGAGTTGTTGTCGGTGGGCGAGCCGTTGAGGACGACGACGCGGGGCTTTTCGAGACCGAGGTCATCAATGATAGGTTGGAGGGTTTCGCCCATAAGCCGGCCGACCGAGACATTGTCAAAGGAGACATAAATATCAGCCCCCGGTCCTTCAATGGTCAAGCGGTCGTAATCAATCACTTTGACCCCGGCCTCGCGGGCTTGAGCAATAATCGCCGCGCCGCTGCCGCTGTCGAGGTTACACAGAAGCAGAACTTTAGCGCCGTTGGTAATGGCTTGTTCGGCCTGGGTTTGTTGGGCGCGGGCATCGCCTACGGCATTGACAATAGTATAGGTGACGCCGGCGGCCTGGAAAGCTTGTTCAAAAAAACGCCGGTCGTCGGCTTCCCACCGGGCAGAAGAGATACTGTCGGGCAACAGCACCGCAATCGAGCCGGCAAGTTGAGTGTTGGTTGGATTGTCAAGCTCAGGAGAAGTGGTCGCCAGGGTTTCGACGCCGGTAGTGCTGACTTTTTCTGCCTCAGCGCTACTGGTCAAGCCGGTACAGGCGCTTATGCCAAAAAGCGTTACCAGAAGAGAGAGTAATTTTAGAAAATTGCCCACATTTCAATTCGGTCTTGATAAAAGAGGAGTATTTACGAGTCTGAGTACGCTACTGATAATGAGGCGAGGAGACGATGACGCGAAGAATATTTCGCCTCATCGCCTCACGCCTCATCGCGTCTTTATTTACGAAAGAGTGCCTCTTACCGCTTCTTGAGATACACGTCGGCGTAAACAGCAACCACCAAAACCACACCTTTGAGCAGATATTGCCAGGCCGGCTGAACGTTCATCATTTGCAGGCCGTTGGTCAGGCTGGCCATAATCAGCGCCCCAATCATCGCCCCGAAGATGGTGCCTTCGCCGCCCAGGGTTGAGGTGCCGCCCAGGATACAACTGGCGATAGCATCAAGTTCGTAGCCGGTGCCGGCGGCGATGGTGCCATAGCCTACGTAAGAAGCCAATACCACCCCCGACACGCCGCACAAAAAGCCCATCAGCACAAAGATCAGGAAAACGTTGTTCCGAATACTGATCCCGGATAAGCGAGCTGCTTCCCGGTTGCCGCCGATGGCGTAGGCATAGCGTCCAAAGCGGGTGTTATTGGAAACGTAAGCCATCACCGTAGCCGTAATAGCCAGCAAGAGTACGGGGATCGGCACGCCGTTGTATTGATTAACAACATAAACATAGACAATCACTGCGCCCGCAAATAGCCCAGTTCTGAGCATATCCAGATACAGGGGGGTCAGATCAAACCCATAACGGCGTTTCTTGCGGCGGTTGTTGAAGGTGGTGTAGAGCAACCCGGCTACCACTATCACTGCAAGAACCCAACCCGCCCAGACCGGCAAATACCCCTGGGCAATTACGGAAAAGGCCGGCTGGTTGGCCGGGATAGTTTTACCCTGGGTTACAATCAAAATGGCCCCGTTAAGAAACCACATGCCGCCCAAAGTCACAATAAAGGCAGGGACACGCAAAAAGGCGATAATATAACCCTGAAGTAGGCCAAACAGGATGCCCACCGATAACCCCACCAACACCGACAAAATGGTGGTTAAAATTTCCTGATCTGGCAGAATCTGGTTCCAGATCCGGGCTTGAGCATAAGCCACCACCACCGAGACAAAGCCGGCCAGTTTGCCCACCGACAGGTCAATATTGCCTGTCACAATCACCAGAACCATGCCCACAGCCAGCAGCGCCGTCACCGTCATCTGGCGGAACAAATTTGAGAAGTTTTGCGGCCCCAAATACGCCCCTTCGGTCATGACAGAGAAAAAACCCCACAACACAATCAGGGCCACAATCAGGGCATAAGTTTGGATATTAGCGCGGAACCGTTTGCTTACCCCGGAAACCGCGCTGGTAGGTACACTTGTAACTGCGCTCATAGACACTCCCTCTTTGGATATAACTTTAGGCGATGCCGGTGGCTAACGCCATAATTTTCTCTTGGGTTGCCTCAGCGATATCGAGGGTGGCGGTAGATTTACCTTCGTGCATGACCATTACCCGGTCACTCATCCCCAACACTTCTTCGAGTTCGCTTGAGATCATAATAATAGATATGCCCTTTTCGGCCAGATCATTCATTAGCTTGTAAATTTCGTACTTGGCCCCTACGTCAATGCCCCGGGTGGGGTCGTCCATAATCAATATTTTGGGTTTTGACATGAGCCATTTGGAGATAACAACTTTCTGTTGATTACCGCCGGACAGAGAGTCGCAGGGAACCTGGAGGTTGGGCGCCTTAATAGCCAGACTTTTGGAAAAACTTAAGCAGGCATTGAGTTCGGCATTATCGTCAATTCTAAACCAAGAAGCAAATTGATCCAAGTTAGCCAGAGAAATATTTTTCAAGATAGACTGAATCAACACCAACCCATGTCGTTTTCGATCTTCTGGGACCAGGCTGATCCCTTGCAGCATAGCCTCACGCGAATTTCTGATCTTGAGTTCACGGCCTTCAAGCTTGATCTTGCCCTTGGTAATTTTGCCGTATTCCCCAAAGATTGTCGTCACCAATTCGGTGCGCCCGGAACCCATCAGGCCAGCAATCCCCAGAATCTCTCCCTTGCGAACATTAAAACTCACCCCTCTAATAACCTCCTGCTCCAGATGTTGAGGATTTCGGGCGTGGAGATCTTCAACTTCAAGAATCACTTCGCCGGGGTGGCGATTTCCTTTGGGGAAGCGTTCTTTCATTTCCCGTCCCACCATATACCTGACCAGCTTTTCCTGGTCCAAATTTTGGGTGGGTTGAGTGGTGACTACTTTGCCATCTCGCAAAATGGTAATTGAATCGGCAATGCGGAAAAACTCGTCCAGCTTATGGGTGATATAGATACAAGTGACCCCGTGCTCCTTGAGCGTGCGCAAGATTTGCATCAGTTGGTCAATCTCAGCTTCGCTGAGGGCGCTGGTTGGCTCGTCAAGGATGAGAATCTTTGCGTTTTCAGAGAGGGCCTTGGCAATTTCGGTCATTTGCATCTTGCCTACCCCCAGGTCCTTGATGACGGCCTGGGGTTGAATATCCAGGCGATATTTAGTTAAAATTTCCTGAGTGTCGGCGTAAAGTTTGTCCCAGTTGATCGAGCCGCGTTCAAGCGGTTCTTTACCCAGAAAGATATTCTCGCCCACAGTCATACTGGGAATCAAGGTCAACTCCTGGTAGACAATAGCAATGCCTTCTTCAATGGCCTGGCGGATAGAACGGTTTTCCAGCTTTAATTCTTTGCCCTCATAAAGAATAGTTCCCTCATAAGAACCCCAGGGGTAAACCCCCGACAGAATTTTCATCAGAGTTGACTTGCCCGCCCCGTTCTCGCCGCACAACCCGTGAATCTCACCCCGCCGAACCTTAAAAGAAACGTCGCTCAAAGCCGTAACACCGGGAAATTGTTTGGTCACATTCTGAACGTCGAGGATGATGTCGTCATTCATATAACTTCTGCTTCTCCTTGGTCAGGAGGGGGCTTTCTGAAAAGAAAGCCCCCCTCCTTTAGAAAATCATAGAAGATCCGTTGGTGCGATTAGGGTTTCGGCGGGCGTTGGTCTTCGGGAATGTCGCGATAGACATCATCATAGGTCTGGAAGCCGCTCTTGACCACCAGATCGTACACGTTGTCCTTGTCAACTTGCTCAACGGGCAAGAAGTAGGCGGCGACTTCACCTTGTTGGGATTCGTCATTGGTCAGTTCGGCCATGGTGTAGGTTTGGAGTTCGGGGATGGTTTCACCCTTGAGCAGTTTATCCACCAGGTCAACCGCCAGCGGGGACAGGTTGCGGATGTCCTTGAGGATGGTGACGGTCAGTTCACCCTTGACGATGCTGTTGCAGCCATCGGCGGTGGCATCCTGGCCGGAGATTGGCACGATGCCGGCCAACTTTTGGGCTTTGAGAGCTTGCAGTGCGCCGAGAGCGGTGCCGTCATTGGAGGCGACGACGGCATCAATTTCGTTGTTTTGAGAGGTCAGGATGTTTTCCATCAAGCTGAGGGCATTGGCCGGATCCCAGTTGTCTACCCACTGGTCGGCGACCACTTCGATAATGCCCTGTTCGACATACGGGTCAATAATTTCATCTTGACCCTTGCGGAAGAGGATGGCATTGTTATCGGTGGGGCTGCCGCCCAGTTTGACCAACTTGAGCGGATTGTCGGTGGTCCACTTGCCGCCTTCGATATCAACGGCCTTCATCACACCCAGGGCTTGCTGGCGGCCCACTTCGACGTTGTTGAAGGAGAGGTAGGCCGCGATGTTGGGTGACTTGATCAGGCGGTCATAAGCCAGAACTTTGACCCCGGCTTCGGCGGCCTTGTCCACAGCGGTCACAGCGGCGTCGCCGTCTTCGGCAATGATGATCAGGGCTTTCGCACCCTGGGCGACCATATTATCAATCTGGTCGTTTTGGAGTTTGACATCGTGGTTGGCTTCCTGGGAGAGAACTTCGTAGCCCTTCTCTTCCAGCAGCTTGCGCATCAACTCTTCTTCGTTTTTCCAACGCTCGGTGGCAAAATCTGAGAAGGATAAACCAACTTTGATTTTCTCGCCTGCGGAGGCTTCGGCGGCCGGTTCTTCTGTGGCCGCGGGGGCTTCGGCGGCCGGTTCTTCTGTGGCCGCGGGGGCTTCGGCGGCCGGTTCTTCTGTGGCCGCGGGGGCTTCGGCAGCCGGTTCTTCTTTCGCTGGCTCTGGCTGGGCCGGTTGAGCAGCGCCGCCGCAGCCAAACAGAGCCGCAACAAGGATTGCCAGCATCAACATGGCTGCAATTGACTTCATTGACTTGTGAGACATTCTTCGCTCCTTTGAGAAATTGTAGAAACTTTAATTGAGTGAACCTGCTAAATTGGGCGTTAAACTTTTTTACTGCACCTCCTATCTCGTGGTGAGAAAATTTAGTAATCTTCAAAAATTTAGCTGTTCTGGGGGAGATTACCACGCAACAGAATAGCATAATTCCCTGGTCTTATGCAATCCTTAACCCTCTCTCGCCCTCTCGGATTTCCCCCACCTCAAATAGGGGGAAATCCCCTAATCAAGCGACTAATTGTTTCGGTCAACTCACTCTAAAAGTGGTATAATCCCCAAGTATGAGCACCTTGCGAATTTTGGTAGCCGACGACCATGCCATTGTGCGGGCGGGTATCTCGAATACGCTCAAAGAATTGCCTGGCCTGGAAATTGTGGGCGAAGTGGGCGATGGGCCGAGCCTGTTGGCCGCTTTGGCCCAAACTCAGCCCAATTTCTTGCTGATAGATGTCACCATGCCTGATTTTGACCCCATCGCCGCCATCCGCCAAATTCGCACCCGCTACCCGGCGATGAAGATTTTGGTGGTGAGCGCTCACGACGACGATGTGTACGTCCAGGGCTTGCTCAGCGCGGGGGTGGACGGCTACCATTTGAAAGACCAACCGTTGAGCGATTTACGCTTGGCGGTGCAGCGCGTGCAGGCCGGCGAGCGCTGGATTTCCAGCCGGTTGGTTGATAAACTGGTCAGCCGTTCTTCTATTTTTGGCGCCGGGCCTAGCCTGACCGCTCGGCAGCGAGAGATGCTCCAGTTGTTGCAGCAGGGTTTTGACAACCAGACCATTGCCCGGCAGATGGGGTTGAGCGTCAAAACGGTGGAGAATCATCTGACCCGTCTTTACCGCCAGCTTAACGTGCAGAGCCGGCTCGAAGCGGTCAATTACAGTATCCGCCACCCCGAAGTAGGCCAGGAAGCGGTGCTGGATCCGGCCGAGCTTGAGCCGGCCGAACAGGTGAAGGTAACAATTCTGCTGGTAGACGACAATGCCCGCTATCGCCGCCAACTAAAACGAATGGTCGGCAAAGTTTGTCCCCAGGCCGCCATTTACGAGGCCCAAAATATTGCCGAGGCTGTGCAACTCACCCAAGAAGTTAGGCCCCAGTTAGCTTTGATAGATGTAGTCTTGGGCGAAGAGGACGGGATTTATTGTACCCGCCGGATTAAGGCGCTGCTGCCCCAGATAAGGATTGCCCTGATTACGGCCTACCCCGACCGGGAATTTCGCCGGTTGGGGCTGGAAGCCGGCGCGGTGGCCTTGTTGGATAAAAAAGATTTGGACGCACAGGCCTTGCACGAGGTAGTGGAGGATTTGATAACTTGAGGACTCGCTCCTTATTTTCAGAGATTGGAGATTCCTAACCTGGATAAGCCAGAACCAACAAGGAACACAGAGCTACACAAAGACGCCACAGACGCGAAGCGCACAGAGAGTTCCAAAGATTCCTCTGAGAAACTCTGTGACTTCTCCGTGCCTCTCTGTGTAACAACTTCTTGCTCATTGTACAAGAATCTGACTCGTGAGGTATTAATCTCTAATCTCAGTGGATCCAAATTTGAGGAGCGCCAGCACGCCCACGTGCGGCCCCGTTCGGCACGTGGGCGTGCCTCACTCCTCGGAAAATTGGATCTACTGAATCTCCAATCTCTAATCTCCTCCCTCAGAATGGGGAAGTCTCGCCAAAGAGGGTTGAGGTAAAAGGGATGCCTTGCAAGTGCCGCTGGTAAACATGGTAAGCGTACACCACCATCCCGGCGCTCCAGGTGAGCGGCGCTTCCGAGGTGTACCAGAAGGTAGACAGGTAGTGTCCATCGGGGGCATAAACCTCGTGAACCGCGCCATCACGCACAATCACGCTGCTGATGCGGTAGAGCAAGGCTTCGGCTTCGGCCAGCCGTTCCATGCGGGCCAGGGCGATGACGTGCCACGCCCCTAACCACAGCCAGGCCGCGCTGGTGTGATAGTGGGCCAATCCCCCCAGCCGATTTTCCAATGCAATAAATTTAGCGGGATAGGCCCGGTGGACTACCTGAGTCGGGACCGGCTCGGCCATGTTGAACTGCTGCATGTTATCCAGGATAGCCTGCGCCTGGGCGGGGGTCGTCAAACCCCAGGCAATCGCCAGCAAATTGCCGCTGCTGCTCAGGTTGTCAAAAATGTGGCTGGTGACGTAATAGCCTAATTCCTCGCGCCAGAAATGGGTGTTGATGGCCTGCTTGAGCTGAGCGGCTTTGGCGGCAAAAAAGGTCGGGTCGTCTGGCTGGCCGTAATGAGGCGCAGCAGCGGCCAAATCGGCCAGCGCTTTCCAGTAAATGACATTGGTGTACAAAACCCGGCCTTCGCGGGCGATGCTGTCGGCCCAATCGGTGAAGGGGGCCTGGTGTAGCAAGCCGTCGTCTTCCAGGGCGTAGGCTTCCAGCCAGGCGATGGCTCGCTTCAGCGCCGGCCAGTGGGTGCGGGCAAAGGCTTCGTCGCCGGAGCGGGCGATGTAGTTGAGACTGGCAATTACCAGCAGCGCGTTGCCGTCCAGCGAGATGGTATTGTGAGCGGTGATATATTTGGGGCGAATCGGCGCGTCGGTGGGCTGTTCTCTTTTGAACAAGGAGTGCAGATAGCGGTCAACCACCGACGTGGAATGAACTTTGACCGGGAACTGGCCGGTGGGCCGCTGATTGATTAAAAAAACCTCCAGCGACTCGCGGACCGCTTGAAACTCATTCAATTCGACCAGGCCAAAACTGGCAAAGCTCAAATCCCGCGCCCACGGCTCGCGGAAGTTCCGCAGGCCGGCGCACAAGACCAATTTCTCCCGGCCATCAGGCAGGCGGCGCAGCTCGATTCCCGCCCGCAAATTGGCCGAAGCGATGAGTGCGGCTTTGGCCTCAACCGTCGCGTGGGTTTCCAGGTCACTGGGCAGGGCGTGCAAAGCCAGAGCCGGCCGCCGGGCCAGTTTATAGCCGTAGTGGGTCATTCGCCACAGCAAAAAGCCCACACTCCCGCCCAGCAGCAGCCACAGGCCCGGCTTAAGCCAGGATGAATTTTTAAAGGAATTTCGTTCAGTCACAAATGACTATTTTACCCAGGTGTAATGCAGCGCCAAATTTGTCGCCCTCTCTCTCATTTGTACTCAGTGGGTCCAAATTTGAGGGGGCAGCACGCCCACGTGCGGCGGCGTTCGGCACGAAGGCGTGCCTCACTCCTCGGAAAATTGGATCTACTGATACTGCTTGATTTCGAAGCTGTTGCCTCCACGATTCCACCCATCCTCCTGAAACATAACTATCGCCAATGTCTTTTCTGACTCCAAGGCTCCTCTTAGGTTAAATAGCAAGTTGGGCGGAGACGTGGTAAAATTAGAGTAAGCCCTTAAGAATGGAGATATAAAGTGATGCAAGACACTCAGACCTTAAAAGCAAAAATCATAGCCTTATTAGATTTTTTACCGGCGGATAGCTTGAAAGTGTTAGCCGAATTTGCTGCTTTTTTGCGCACAAAATCTGATAGCTCTGTTGTTCAGGCGGAGAAGGCTGAAATAGAATTTGAGATAACCACTGCGCCTCGACATAGAGCAGCCTATATTGTTAGCCCTCATTTGGTACATCGGGAACAAGCAGTGGATTTCAAACTGGAAGTTATTGAAGAAATGCCCAATGACCGTCTATAATTCTACAGAATTTGACCCACCTGCGCCCATAGCCCATGTCACTTTACGAAATGGCGTGACAGGTATCGAATGGTCAGATGTGCCGATGCAGTTGGATACAGGTGCAGATATAACCTTAGTGCCTCAAGAGGCAGTCAATCGGCTCAATCTAACCGTTGTTCCAAACACCTATTATGAACTAGCGGGCTTTGATGGCCATACTACCCTCGCTCCCATGGTACGATTGGAACTTGTTTTCTGCCAGCGTACTTTTCGAGGACAATTCTTATTGATAGACCAGGGCAGGGGCATTTTAGGGCGCAATGTGCTCAACGCTGTCCCTTTATTATTTGATGGGCCGGGTTTGCAATGGAACGAGTATCGCCCTAAAAAGTGACAGAGTAAAGCCGGCTTTCAGGCGTGTTATTGCAATCTTTTCTCACATTCACATCGCCCTTAATCCTCCCCGATATCCTCGTTCCACAACTCCGGCCGGGCAGCGATAAAATCGCGCATCAACCGGATACACTCCTCATTCTGCAAAATGACCAACTCTACCCCCCGCGAACGGACGTAATCCTCCGGCCCCTGGAAGGTTTGATTTTCGCCGATGACGATTTTGGGGATTTTGTAAAGCAGGGCGGTGCCGCTGCACATATCGCACGGCGAGAGCGTGGAATACAAAACGGCCCGCTGGTAATCTTTGGCCGTCAGCCGGCCGGCATTTTCCAGGCAGTCCATCTCGGCGTGCAAAATGGCGCTGCCCTGCTGCACCCGGCGGTTGTGCCCCCGTCCCACAATTTTGCCGTCAATCACCAGCACCGAGCCGATGGGGATGCCGCCTTCGGCCAGCCCTTGTTTGGCTTCTTCGATGGCGGCTTGCATAAATTCGTCCATGAGTTGTTCTCCCTAAATGATTTACGATTTACGATTTACGATTTGCGATTTGCGATTTACGATTTACGATTTGCGATTTACGATTGCCTGTTTGGCGCTGCCGGAGAGTTTTGATGGAGGCAACGGTCATAGCCAGAATTTCGTTGACTTCGGACATCAAATCAGTCAGTCGAGTTTGGGGTATGAGGTCGGCTTCGCAGAGCATTTCTAACCAGTAAAGCGTTTCGTCACTTTCTTCCTCGACAATTTTTAGCTTGTTAATAATATCTGGAACAGATTTGGCTCGGCAGGCTGCACGGTAATTAGCTCCAATAGAAGTAGCTGACCGCAGCAGTTGTTTGCCTATTATCTCAGCAGCCAGACCTCGGGGCAATGCCTCTACCACTTTAATCACCCGCAGCCCTAACTGTTTCGTCCGTCGTTTAAATTCCTCCTCATTCATCTCTTTCTCCCATTCACAAATCGTAAATCGTCAATCGTAAATCGTAAATTGTCTTATTCTCTACGATACGGTTTCAAATACGCCCCCGGATAAGCTGCGTTCCGACCTGCAATCGCCAGGGCGATAATCGTGGCCAGGTAGGGTAGGGCCAGAAAAACCTCGTAGGGTAAATCGAGGCCGGTGGTTTGCAGGCGAAGCTGCAAAGCGGCCACACCGCCGAAGAGCAGCGCGCCCCACATGGCTCGGACCGGCTTCCAATTGGCAAAAATAACCAGGGCGATAGACACCCAGCCCCGCCCGGCGATAATCCCCGGCGAAAACGCGCCCAACTGGGCCAGCGACAGAAAGGCTCCGCCCACCGCCATCAGTGCCCCGCCGATGATCAGGGCCAGGTAGCGGGTGCGGAAGACATTGACCCCGGCGGCGTCGGCAGCTTCGGGATTTTCGCCCACCGCCCGTAATTGTAACCCAAAACTGGTGTGATTCAAGCCCCATGCGGCCAGGGGAATAAGAATGATAAAGGCGATGTAGGTTAGCAAATATTGGTTAAAAATTGGTCCCAGGCCCGGCAGGTCGCCAAAAAGGGAGACCTGGCCGAAGGGGTCAATAGAAGGCAGCACCGAACTTTCGCCAAAGACCAGCCGGAAGCCAAACAACGACAGCCCCATGCTGAGCAGGGTAATGCCCAACCCGGCCACGTGTTGATTGACCCCCAGAGTCACACTGAAAAAGCCCATCAGCAGGCTCATCACCACCCCGCTGACCACCGCGCCCAACAGCCCCAGCCACAAATAAGCCCCGCTGAAGCCGGCCTCGTTAGCTTTGTAGGCCACGGCAAAGCCGGCAAAGGCCCCCAGAAACATAATCCCTTCGATGCCCAAATTCAAAATCCCGGCCCGCTCGGTGTAAACCTCGCCGATGGTGGCATAAATCAACGGCGTCGCCACCCGCAGCGTGGCGGCAATGAGGCCGACAAGGAAGGTGAGAAACAGGGTCAAATCCATCGCATCATCCTTACTTGGGGAAGAAAATAGTGGATAGTAGATAGTGGATAGATGGAAATAAAGCCTGCTATCTTCCATCTTCTATCTTCTATCCTCTATCTTCTATCCTCAGTTCCCTTTCCAGCGAACCCGGTATCCCTGCAACAACAACATCCCCAGCGTGACCAACAGCAGCGCCGCCTGGATAACATCGCCCAGGTAGGCGGGGACGCCCAGCGCCCGGCTGACGGTCTGCGCGCCGGTGTCAATCAGGCCGATGAACAGGGCGGCTAAAGCCACACCCCAGGCATTGAGCGTGCCCAGTGTGGCGATGATAATGCCGGTGTAGCCGTAGCCCGGCGAGATGGCGTCAATCAAATGGTAATGGATGCCGGCCACCTCGCTGACGCCGGCCAGCCCGGCAATGCCGCCGCTGACCAGGGCTGAGATCAGCAAGGTTCGCTCGACGTTGATCCCGGCAAAACGGGCGGCTTCCGGCCCCAGGCCGACGGCCCGCATGCGCAGGCCAAAGGCGGTGCGGGTCAGTACAAACCACAGGGCCACAATGATAATAATCGCCAAAATAAAACCCAGGTGCAGCCGGGAGCGGGGAATCAACTTGGGAAAAATGGCCGCCGCCGCAATTTCCGGCGACTGCGGCCACTGCGAGATGGGGTCGCGCCAGGGGCCGTTGAGCAGCCAACTGACCACAAACAGGGCCACTGAGTTGAGCAGCAGCGTCGTTACCACTTCGTCAATCGCCAGTTTTATTTTCATCAAGGCGGGCAGCAAAGCCCACAACATCCCGGCCCCAAAGCCGCCGATCAGCATGGCCGGGATGGCCAGCCAAGGCGACATGTCGTGCATTTGCAGGCCAACGGCGGTGGCAGCCACAGCTCCGGCGTAAAGCTGCCCCTCCGCGCCGATGTTCCAGTAGCCGCCGGCAAAGGCAAAGGTTACGGCGGCCCCGGTCAGCAGCAGGGGTGTGGCTTTGACCAGCACCTCGATGGCGCTGACCCGGCTGGAGAGCGGGTCAACCAGAAAGTAGTAATAGGCTTCCAGCGGGTTGGCCTCGACCAGCACTACCAAGATGGCGGTCAACAAAAAGGTGAGGATGACAGCCGCCAGCGGGATGAGCGGGCGCAGCCACACCGGCGCGGGCAGGCGTTCGATTTTCAGACCCATCAATCATCTTCCTCCACCGTAAGGCCGGCTACCGTAACCACAAAAATCTTTGCGGTTAAGGCATACGGCTGCGTCTCGAAGTCGCGCTGCACCTGCGCTCGGACATGGTGATTGAAATCGGCCGAGTTGGAAGCGGGCCAGAAGATCAGAAAGTCGCGGTTGGGGATGGCCGCCAGGCACGGCTCGCCCAACTCCTCGGTGACAAATCTGTGAATGTTGGGCAGCAGCAACCGCGCCGCATCAAAGCTGTCTTTGGTTTCAACCACCAAAAAACGTTCCGGCCCCTCCACAAACTGAACCTCCAAACCTGTCGAGGCTTGTTCAAGATTTTTGAGGGCGGTCTCATACAATTGGGCCGGGGTGACGCCCCAGCGGGCCAGGTCTTTTTCGCGCACGTAGGAATAGGCCGTGGGCAGGTCAACCACCACGCCGATGTCAACCTCCGGCGAGAGGGGATAATATATCAAGGGCACCATCTGGCGATGGCTGATCGGCATAAGCTGGAGCAAAACTTTCTCCTGAACTTCGGCCCAGGAGGTCGTCTCAATTTGGCCCTCGATGTTGAAGTTGGCGATGATCCGCGAGAAATGGGCCTCGATATACTCATCGCGCTCTTTTGGCCCCAATTGATCCCGCCGGTAAACGGTGTAGAGATTATCCAGCCCCAGGCTGGCCGATTGATAAGCAATCACCATGGGGTCGTCGGTGGCCTCGAAATATTTTTCCGGGAATAGCGCAGTGAGTAATAACAGCACATGGCGCTGATATTCCTCCGGGGTCATTAGCTTTTCAGTCATGGTTCCTCCTTGGGTCGTTCATGAGAATTATGGGACACGGATCGAGCGGATTCGACTGATTTTAATTTTTGTTTTTATCCGCGCGATCCGACAAATCCGCGTCCAATAATTCAACTTCAAAGATCAATACTGCGTTGGGTGGGATCAGACCAGGCACGCCCGCCGCCCCATAAGCCAGGCGCGGCCCGACCCGCACCCGCCGCAGGCCGCCCACCCGCATCCCCTCGACGCCATATTCCAGGCCGGGAATCACCTCCCGGCTGCCCAGCCGAAAAGTGCATGTGAAATTTTCCTGGAATTTGTCGCCTTGGTTCAGAAAGCCGGTGTAGTGAATGGTGACGACCTGGCCTCGCTCAGCGGTAGGGCCGCTGCCGGGGCGCAGCTCTTCGATTTGGATGGCTTTTCTCATGACCTCAAATTTTCTTGACAAACTATCGTGTCTTTGCTTAAATTGTTTGGCTCACCATCAAACTTGAGGCTTCTAATCTCGACATCCAAAGCCAAAAAGGAACACAGAATTCAAGCAGGTAAGGTCACGACCCGTTCACGGGCTAATTCGGCGGCATAAGCCATAGCCGCCTGGATCGCTTCTGGGGTGAGAGAAGGATAACTGTTGATAATTTCCGTAATACTCAACCCAGCGGCCAGGTTATCGAGTACCACAGAAACCATGATCCGCGTGCCTTTGATGCAAGCACGACCGTGGCAAATAGCCGGATCAACGGTAATATAATCTTGCCAATTCATCCGCCAACTCCTGAAAAGAGGGATAGGGATATTATATCACAAACTTTCCGAAAAAGGTTTATCCCTCGCCTTAACCTCCCCAATCCACAACTGAATCACCTCATCCCCGCCATCAACAGCCCCAGCCGCTCTGTATCGGCCTCAGCGGCGGTCAAAATGCCCATAATCTCACCCTCGTAAATCACGGCAATCCGATCCGACAATTCCAGAATCTCATCCAAATCCTCGGAGATGAGCAGAATGGCCGCGCCTCGATGGCGCTGTTCCAGCAGCCGGCCGCGCACGTATTCGGTCGCGCCCACGTCGAGGCCGCGCGTGGGCTGGGCGACGATAATCACCTGCGGTTTCTGTTCGATGACGCGGGCCAGGATAACTTTTTGCATGTTGCCGCCCGACAGGGTGCGGATTTTATCACCGGGCGCGGCTTTGATTTGATACTCGGCAATTAGCTTTTCGGCGTGCTGCTGCAAACGGCGGCGGTCCAGCAGGCCGTTGGGGGCAAAGCTGGTCAGGTGTTCCAGGGCCATATTCTGGGCCACCGTCATCTCGCCGACCACACTGGCGTGGCGGTCTTCGGGAATGCGGCCCACCCCGGCAGCCATCATCTCGGCCGGCCCGGCCCCGGTCACATCTCGCCCGGCGACCACAATCCGCCCGCCGCTGGGCCGGCGCGTCCCGGCCAGCACCTCGGCCAGCTCGACCTGCCCGTTGCCCGATACCCCGGCCAGGCCCACAATTTCCCCGCCAAACACGTCGAGCGAAATATTTTTAACCGCCGGCAAGCCCTGGCGGTCCAGCGCCGCTACCCGCTCCAGTTGCAGAATGGCCGCCTGTCTAGCGGATTTAGAATCCCCGCCTTGGTCCTTGTTGACCCCAAATGTTTCGCGGCCCACCATCATGCGGGCCAGTTGGGCCGGGGTCGTCTCGCCGGTCGCCACCGAGCCGATGACTTGGCCGCCCCGCAGCACCGTCACCTGTTGGGTGATGGTCATGACCTCATTGAGCTTGTGGCTGATAAAAATAACCGACAGGCCGCTTTGCTGGAGCTGCTGCAGGGTAGCAAAAAGCTGCTCCACTTCCTGCGGAATCAGCACGGCAGTCGGCTCATCCAAAATCAACACCCTGGCCTGGCGATACAGCGCCTTCAGAATTTCCACCCGCTGGCGCTGCCCCACCGATAAATTTTTGACCAACGCCGCCGGCTCCACGTCGAGGCCGTAGCGGGCCGCAGCCTCGGCCACCTTTTGGTGCGCTTCGGCCAGGTTCAGCCGCACCGAGCCGGTGTAGCCCAGGATGATATTTTCGGTCACAGTCAGCGGCGCGGCCAGGGCAAAGTGCTGGGTGACCATGCCAATGCCCAGGCGAATGGCATCTTTGGGCGACCTGATTTCGGCGGGCCGGCCGTTGACCAAAATTTCCCCCTCGTCGGCTTGGTACAGGCCGTAGAGGATGCGCATCAACGTGCTTTTGCCTGCGCCGTTCTCGCCCAACAGGGCGTGGATTTCGCCCCGGCGCAGGCAAAAGTTTACCCGGTCATTGGCCACCAGCGCGCCAAAACGTTTGGTAATCTGCCGCAGTTCGACGGCGGGGGTGGGGATGTTATCCACAGGAAACCCTTTAACTGAGCAGGGGGGCAGGGGTGCAGAGGGGCAGGGGGGATTTCTCCCCTGCACCCCCGCTCCTCCGCTCCCCTGCTGCCTTTACTCTGCTGCTGCCTTCGATGACGCCGGCGGCTGGGCCTCGGCGATGTCCACCCGGAAGAGGCCGCTGATAATCTCCTGCTCTTTGGCCTTGACCTGCTCGACCAACTCGGCCGGGATGCCACCTTTGACCGCCTCATTGATTGGGGCCAAGCTTGCGCCGCCCTTGGCGACCATGCTGAAATCCTTGAGGTCTTGGGCAGTGTAGGTCCCGCCGGCCACCTGGTTGATCACATAATCCACCGTCGGGTTCATGTTCCAAACCGGCCCGCTGACCACGTGTTCCGGGGCCAGCTCAGTCTGGTCACTCATGTTGCCGAAGGCGTACAAATCATTTTCCGCCGCCGCTTCGATCACTCCAAAGCGCTCGGCAAAAAGCACATCGGCTCCGGCGTCAACCTGGGCCAGGGCCGCTTCTTTAGCCGCGGCCGGGTCGAACCAGCTATTGATAAAGGTGGTTTTGACATCCACCTCCGGGTTCACCGATTCCGCCCCGGCAATAAAGGCGTTGACGATGCGGTTCACTTCGGGCACCGGGAAGCCGCCGACCACCCCGATGACGTTGCTCTTGGTCAGGCCGCCGGCCAGCATACCGCTCAAATAGGCCGGCTCGTGAATCCAGTTGTCAAACACAGAAAAATTCGGCTCAGCCGGGCCGCCGCCGGAGCCAAAGACAAAGGCGATGTCCGGGTAATCGGCAGCCACGCGGCGCACCGCCTCTTCGTTGCCAAAGGCGTCGCCAAAAATGATGTCCGGCTGGGTTTGTTCGGCCACTTCGCGCAGAATACGCTCCATGTCGCCGGCATAGCCGATGTCGTCGGTGTAGGTATATTCAATGCGGCCCTCCTCCTGGGCTTTATTCAGGGCGGCATGAATCACCCCATCCCACGGCTCTTCGATGGCGGTGGCATAGGCCCCAAAGACCACCAGCGTCTTGGCTTCCATCGCCGCTTCGGTAGGCGCAGCGGCCGGAACCTCGACCGTCACCACTTTTTCCACTTCCTTCTCAACGATCACGGTTTCAACCACGGTCACGGTTTCGGGCGTCGGCGCAGCGCCGCAGGCGGCCATCAGCCCCAAACCCAAAATAGCTGCCAACAATAGGACCACTTTTTTCAACATCTGTTCATCCTCCTTTGAGTTTAACAGTTAGCAATTAACAATTGACTATTCAACATTGACAATTATTTCCCCGTTTCACCTCCCAGATACAGGTAGAGTCGAGGTTTTAGCCAGGGACAAGGTGCTGAAAGCTCGACTCTACAAAATCTAAAACGCGACGGCATCGTCACGGTCCTGTCGTTGTAAACCACGATTTTACCCCCATCTCTGGATTTGGCAAACAGGTATCTTGTGCCTCATTAAAAAGTTGTCTTGCGTCTTGCGTGAGTTTTTACGCAAGACGCAACACGTACCACGTTTCCCCCAAAATATGAGTCAACACCGTATTAGCCTTATGCGCAAAATTTATCAATTCACCCGGCGGGTGTATAATCAGCCTGCTGGCTATAGTATAACTTACTTGGTATGAGGTAAGAAAGAAGGCTCACGATGTCCATCCAAACCCTGATCAAACCCAGCCAATATTATGACTCGGTTTCACTAATGCTGGTCGCCAGGGAACTGACCAAGCTGGACGGGGTGCAGGACGCCGCCGTTATCATGGCCACCGAGGCCAACAAAGCCATGCTCAAAGAGGCCGGTCTGCTCACCGCCGAAGCCCAGGCCGCCGGCCCCAATGATCTGGTCATTGCCGTTCTGACTGCCGGCGAGAATGGGGCCGGCCAGGCCGCCCTGGCCAAAGCCGAAAGCCTGTTAGCCCAAAAAACCGGCAGCGGCGGCAGCGCCGAATTTCGGCCCAAAACCCTGCGCGGCGCGGCCAGAAACAACCCGGCGGCCAACCTGGCCGTTATTTCGGTGGCCGGGCGCTACGCCGTTGCCGAAGCCTGGTCGGCCCTGCGCAGCGGCCTGCACGTACTGCTCTTTAGCGACAATGTTCCGGTCGAAGACGAAGTGGCCCTCAAAACCTACGCCCGCGATCACGGCCTGCTGCTGATGGGGCCGGACGCGGGCACGGCCATTATCAATGGGGCGGCCCTGGGCTTTGCCAATGCGGTTCCGCGCGGGCCGGTGGGGCTTGTCTCCGCTTCCGGCACGGGCTTGCAGGAGGTCAGCACCCTGCTGGCGAAATTGGGCGTGGGGGTGTCGCAGGCCCTCGGCGTCGGCGGGCGTGATGTCAAGGCCAGCGTCGGCGGGTTGATGATGCTGGAGGGGGTCAAAGCCTTGCAGGCCGACCCGGCCACGCAGGTTTTGCTGCTGGTTTCCAAGCCGCCCGATCCGGCTGTCATGCAAAAAATCCTGGGCCAGGTGCAGGCCAGCGACAAACCGGCCGTGGTCTGTTTTCTGGGCGGCGACCCGGAACTGGCTGCCGGAGCGATCCCGGCGCGCACGCTGCAAGAGGCGGCTTATCTGGCAGCCGCTCAAGTGGAAGGGTATGAAGGCCCGGACGCGGCTGCGGTGCTGGAAATGGAACGGCTCGATCTGGTCACGCAGGCGACCCACCTGAGAACCCTGCTCAAGCCGGAACAAAAGTATCTGCGCGGCCTGTTCAGCGGGGGGACTCTGGCCGCCGAAACATTGCTCTTGTGGAACGAGCAGGTGGGCGGGGTCTGGTCGAACATTGCCCCCAACAAACAATGGCAGCTCCCCCAGGCCACCGAGTCGCAGGAACACACCGTGGTTGACCTGGGCGAGGACGAATTTACCGTCGGCCGGCCCCACCCCATGATTGACAACGATTTGCGGATGCGGCGGATGCTGCGCGAAGCCGCCGACCCCTCTGTGGCGGTGGTTATGCTTGACGTGGTGTTGGGCTACGGCGCGCACCCCGACCCGGCCAGTGAACTCGGCCCGGCCATCCGCCAGATGAAAACCACTGCCGCTGAGCGCGGCCAAGAATTGATTGTCGTCGGCGCTGTCACCGGCACCGAAGCCGACCCCCAGCGGTTGAGCAAGCAGGTCGCTGCGCTGGAAGCCAGTGGCATGCTCGTACTGACCAGCAATGCAGCAGCGGCGAAGCTGGCGGCGTTGATTGTGAAATAGATGCGAGGATGCGAGGAGGCGAAGGATAGAGGATAGAGGATGGAGGATAGTTTTTATTGACCATCTTCTATCTTCCATCTACCATCTTCAATCTTCGTATCGCTTCCCCGCCTCACGCCTCCTCGCCTCATCGGGAGATAACAAATGACTCAAACTATACAATCCCTTTTTACCCAACCCCTCACCGTCGTCAACGTTGGCCTGGCTGCTTTTGCCGAAAGTCTGGCCGAGCAGCAGGTCAACGTAGTCAACGTAGATTGGCGGCCCCCGAAAAACGACGTTCCCCACCTGCTGTTTACCAAAACCGGGGTGGATATTGACGAAGTTAACGCCCGCGTGGTTGAAATCATCCAGAAAGGCCGGCCCCATCTGGTCGGTATGGGGGTAGCCAGGGAGACGATTCCCGGCTACCACAACAAATTGATCCTCCACGCCGGCCCACCGATCACCTGGGAGCGGATGTGCGGCCCGCAGCGCGGCGCGGTGATGGGCGCGCTGGTCTACGAAGGGTTGGCTAAAACCGAGGACGAGGTCGCCGAACTGGCTGCCAACGGGGAGATCGAATTTGCGCCATGCCATCACTATCACGCCGCCGGGCCGATGGCCGGGATTATTTCGCCCTCGATGCCGGTGTTTATTATTGAAAACAAGGAATTTGGCAACAAAGCCTACGCCACCCAGAACGAGGGCCTGGGCAAGGTGCTGCGTTACGGCGCCTTTGGCCCGGAGGTCTACCAGCGGCTGCACTGGATGGAGCAGACCCTTTATCCGGCGCTTCAGCGGGCCATTGCCCAAATCGAAGGCGGGATTGATCTGCGCGGCCTCATCAGCCAAGCCCTGCACATGGGCGACGAGTGCCACAATCGCAACCGGGCCGGAACCAGCCTGTTTTTGCGGGTCATCACGCCTCACCTCATTGCCACCTCACCGCCCGAAGTCGCCAAAGCCGTCTTTCAATTTATTGACAGCAACGACCACTTTTTCCTCAATCTGAGTATGCCCGCCGCCAAAGCCATGACCGAAGCCGCCGAAGGGCCGGACATGGCCGGCAGCAGCATTGTGACCACCATGGCCCGCAATGGGACCGATTTCGGCATCCGCCTGGCCGGCTTTCCGGGCGAATGGTTCACCGCCCCGGCGGGCATGGTACGGGGTCTGTTCTTCCCCGGCTACAGCGAAGCCGACGCCAACCCCGACATCGGCGACAGCACCATCACCGAAACGGCCGGTTTCGGCGGCTTTGCTATGGCCGCCGCCCCGGCCATTACCAAGTTTGTCGGCGGCACACCGGCCGATGCCGTCGAGGCCACGCTGGAGATGTACGAAATCTGCTTCGGCGAAAGCGAAGCCTTTTCCATTCCCCACTTCAATTTTCGGGGCACACCGCTGGGCATTGACGTGCGTAAAATTATGGAAACCGGCATTTTGCCCCGCCTGAACACCGGCATCGCTCACAAAACGCCGGGCATTGGGCAGGTCGGCGCGGGGGTGCTGCTCGCCCCGGAAGGGGCGTTTGTGGCGGCATTTGAACGCTTGAAAGAGATTTGTTGATGGTGGAGCAATATGGTCGAGTGGTGAGCTTGACCGAAAACGTATCGGGTATCATAAAAATCGTATGAACCGGGTTACTGTTATTGCCGAAGCAGTAAAAGAATATCTAACTACGCCAGCTCATTCCTCCTTAGTTGAGCTTATTTCCTCTTATAGTGATTTTGAACAGGCCAACAAAAGGTTGAAAGCGTTAACCGGAATTCGATCTTTTTTCTCTGATCAAAAGACCTGGGCTGAATTTCGACAAGTTTTGGCGTCGCCCGTCGAAGGCGAGGAGACGCTCCAGGAGCGCGAATGGGGAGATTTTCAAACCCCTCCTCGCTTGGTAGATCAGGTGTGTCGTTATCTGGCTAAGCTGCCAATCTCCCCGCAAGTGATTATCGAGCCAACTTATGGATTAGGGAATTTTATTCTCGGCGCATTAAAATATTTCCCTGCTGCTAAACTGATGTATGGGGTTGAAATTCAACAGAAGTACGAATGGCAACTGAAACTAAATTTACTGACCGAGGCGATGCAGGGAAGCCGACCCATTACAGAAATTGAACTTCATCAGGATGACATTTTTACGCATCAGTTTTCTCCTGAAGTTCTAAATGCGCCTGACCTTCTTATCATCGGCAATCCTCCCTGGATAACAAATGCCGAACTGGGCGGGCTAAATTCTCGAAACCTGCCCCCTAAGCGTAACCTCAAAGCCTTGAATGGTTTAGATGCTTTGACCGGCAAGAGTAATTTCGACCTGGGTGAAGCTGTTTTACTCCGCCTGTTGAAGCTGTTTTCGTACCGCCGGGGCACATTGGCTTTGCTCTGCAAAAATGCTGTTATCAAAAATATCGTCAAGATTTTGCCGGAGCAGCTCTTTCACATCTCAAATATACGTGCGCTTGAAATAAATGCTGCCCGCGAATTTAGTGCCGCCGTTGATGCTTCACTGTTGGTATTAGAGATGGGGCAACCGACAACCTTTGTTTGTAAAGTAGCTACGCTAAACCGCCCTACCGACATAATCAAAAGCTTTGGTTGGACCCACCATCAATTTGTGTCCAATATTGAGAGTTACGAAACTACCTCTGAATTGGACGGAGCGTCGCCATTCCTCTGGCGGCACGGCCTCAAACATGACTGCGCCAAAATTATGGAACTCGATGGGCAAAACGGAACCTATACCAACGGAAATAATGAGATTGTAGATATTGAGCCGGAAGCCGCCTATTGGTTGCTAAAAAGCTCCGACTTGCGTAGTTTTGAGTCTGCGCAAGCCAGAAAAAAGGTGATTGTTACCCAGCATTTTTTGGGTGAAGACACTGCCGCGTTAAAACAACGATTTCCAAAACTATGGGGCTATCTGACCAAAAACAGCGAATATTTCGCCCGGCGTAAATCCAAGATTTATCGGGATAAACCACGCTTCTCTATTTTTGGCGTAGGTGAATATTCATTCAAGCCCTACAAAGTAGCCGTTTCTGGTTTATAGCCTATCTGGCCGTGCTGGCAGTGCTGCGCCTGGAAAGCGGTGTGCCGTTCCACGTCCAATCGGCCAAGCAGGCCGGCGCGTCGCACGAGGAAGTTATCAGCGCCATCCTGGTCGGCCTACCCGCTGCCGGCAATGCGGTCACCCAGGTGCTGCCAGCGCCGCTGGCAGCGTATGATGCTGAATAGCCAGAGTTCGAAGTTTCCGTAATCGTATCCTTCGATATGCCCTTCGCTTCGCTCAGGACTACTCAGGATGCGATAAAGTGCTGAAAATCATCCTCAGTAGATCCAAATTTCCGTAGGGTGGCATCCCTATGCCGCCCGCTGACGCATAGGGATGCGCCAGCTACGGTGAAAAATTGGATCTACTGATCCTGAGTAGCCCGAAAGGGCGTATCGAAGGGTGATTTTCGAGCTAAATCCCAATTCAGGTGAATAAATTCAATAACCTTTGTTCAAAGGAGACCAAATAATGAAATTCATAGACTTATCCATCCCCCTGGGCATCGGCACCCCGCCCTGGCCCACCTACGAACCCTTGCAGGTCAAATATTTTAAGCGGCTGGCCCCCAACGGGGCCAACGGCCAGGTGGTCACGCACAGCAATCACATCGGCACCCACCTGGACGGCGAGATTCACTTTTACACGCCGGGCAAGGATATTGCCCAACTGGACTTTGACTTTCTCGCCGGCGAGGCCGCTATCGTGGATGTGAGCGATGTCTGCGGCGATTACGACGTGTACGACCCGGAGATGATCGAGGCGCGGGTGGAGGTGAAGGAAAATGACATCCTGATCATTCACACCGGCTATCACCATTTTGGCTGGGACCAGCCCTACGGCAACGAGGTCCGCTACATGGTTATGCACCCCGGCCCCGACGCCCGCTTTGCCCACTGGTGCGAGCAAAAGAAAATCAAATGGATTGGGGTGGACTGCGGCAGCGCCGACCATCCCATGAACACCAAAATCCGCGACTGGATGCCGGCCCAGGCTGAGGACGCCGATTTACACTTTCGCCAGAAATACGGCAAACCCCTGGCCGAATATTTTACCAAAGATATGTACCAGATGATGCACCTGTGGATGTTCCCCAAAGGCATTATCCACGCCGAGTGCGTCGGCGGTGATATTGATTTGCTGATCAACCGGCGGGTGCAGGTGGGCTGTTTCCCCTGGCGCTTTGTGGACGGCGAAGCCAGCATCGCCCGGATTGTGGCCATGGTGGACGAGACCGAATACGCCGAGTTGATGAAGAAAAAGGAAAGCCTGCCCAAAACCCGCTTTGGCGACTGCTATGACCCTGAGCACGTGCAGCGTTTGGGCGGTCGAGGCAAGGTTTATTAGGAAACGCTTCCTGGCTTGACAAACGGACTGTAGTCCGTATAATCTCACTTCAAGATTAAACTATTAACCTTTAGAGGGATGAGATTATGGCAAACCAGACAATTCCTGAGAGTCACTTGGAGCTTTTTGAACGACCGGTTATCGGCAATCTGGCCACGCTTCTGCCCGATGGTATGATTCAAGTCAATCCGGTCTGGGTAGATTATGATGGCAGGTATGTCCGCTTTAATTCGGCCCAGGGACGGCAGAAGGATAAAAACCTAAAAAAGAATGGGATCGCCACGATGCTGCTGGTTGATCCAGAAAACGCCTATTATTGGATTGAGATTCGAGGCTGCGTGGTTGAGATAACCAACGAGGGGGCCGACGCTCACATTGACAGTCTGGCCAAGAAATATTTGGGGGCCGACTCTTATCCCTTCCGCAAGGCCAGCGAGGTCCGTTTGACCTATAAGATTCAACCGGAGCGCGTCAACGCCTTTGGCCCACAGAGGTAACGCACCTCAAGTAGACAGTAGCCGGTAGACGGCACTCCTTCGAGTGCGCCGAAGGGCGTGGACAGGGGAAGGCAGAAGATATAGCTTTTCAGAAAAAGATTTTGAGTTTGTAGTGACGACTTCAGTCGTCTAGACCAGTGAAACGACTAAAGTCGTTACTACGATTCAAAAACATTATCTGAACATCTATAGTAGATAGTTTTTTCACTATCTACTATCTTCTATCTGCTATCCTCCAGCTTTCCGGTCTACCGTCTATTTTTTGCAAATAATTCTTGCAGAAACGTTTGACCTGCTTGTTCTAAATCGCCGGTCAGGGCAAAGGTCAAACTACGGAGGCGCAGACCGTCAATGGTGGTATCCAGGGGGTGAGCCAGCGGGGTAGGGTAGATTAGCACCGCCTCCTGGCAGCCCTTGATTTTGGCATAGGCAATTACTTGAGCAATATCACCGGATAGGGTATCGGTTTTATACTTGGTATCGAGTACAACTTGCGGGTTCCCCGTTTCTTTTTCGTATAATAATAAATCTATTTGAAATTGCCAGACGCTAGTTTGACCCAAATCAACCCGCTCCTGTGCTCTGAGGTCAAGGTGGGGCGGCAGGTGGGCCTTGAGCCATTCGGCGACGAAAAGTTCATACAGGCGGGCCATATCCACCAAAAAGGGCAGCATGGGATGGGGGCCGGGAGAGTGACTGGGGCCGCTGTGTTCCAAAAAGAAGCGGCACAGAGCATGCATGGGCTTGTAATCCTCGTTGAGCCGCTGGTAGACGCGCCCCACGCAGTCGCCGGCCTGATAGGGGCCAAGCGTGACCAGGTTGTGCAAGGCGCGGTGAGCCAGCCGTACCGCCGGCAGGACACGCTCGGAGCATAAGCCGCTGCGGGCAATCCGGTCGAGCGTCCAGGCCAGAATGCCATTGTCGGCCACATCGGCGGTGTGCTCCTCAAAATGGCAGACCAGCTTGACCTGCCCCGGCGCAGCAGGCTGCACTGTCAGCCGTCCCCGGACGTAGGGCAGGTGGTCGGTTTCGGCTAAATAGGCCCGATAAAAACCTTTGCGCCCGCGTTCCAGTACTCGCCGGGCCAGCACGTGGGCCAGCCGCTCGTAAAATTCCGGCAGCGATTGGCAAGCAATCAGCCCCTCGAGCAAGCGAAAACTGTTGAGCCGGTAGGCATACTCCCACATGCGAAACAGATTGCTCAACTCAATCTTGGGCTTGAGCGCCACGTGAAAAGTAGGAGTCAACGGAATATGGCCCACCCAGCCCTGAGCCGTCAGCCGCCACTGCCCATCCGTTTTGAAGGAAGGTTCCTGCACCTCGATTTGCTGGCCATAGTTTTCCCACAGCGCCTGACCGATAACGGGTGAGATGGCTTCGGCCGGGAAGGTAGCGGGTTGGTATTCGGTTAGCTCGATCGTTTGCGAAGACCCCATATATCTTAAAATCTGCCAAAATCTGTCGTAGCGGCGTTATACCTGCACTTGGGTGAGAGCGCAAGTGTCTGGGTCTATTTGTGAGTCGTGACTCTATGACGTAGTGAAATCTTAATAAAAGATTGGTCTGAAGGAAGGATAGAAGAGCGCGAAAAAATAACCCTTTTTCTCTCCTGAATTCATCCAGCTTAGTGTAGCCGGGACGGGTTAGAAAGGTTAACATGGCTGGAGAAGAATCGCCGGAAAACAGGCAGACTATGAGTAGAGAAGGGTTTGTAGGATGATCATACAGGATGTTCCCCGTAAAGCCTGGGCGGATTTCTTAAATCGTTTTTGCCGCCGCTATCAGGGTTGGCCGGTTTCGCTGGAAACCAGCGGCAGCAGTCAGGCGGTTCTAAAAACCCCTTGTTTACCCCTGGAAGATATTGAAGTTAAATCATCGCGAGATGGCGATCGGGCTACGATCCTCATCTTTTTGGGCAAAACTTGCTTCAATCACTGGTTGAGCCATATCATTGTCGCCCCCATGCGGGTATTGCTTGAGCAGGCCGATGGGAACGCTTGGCAAAGCCTGACGATTCACTCGGCCACCGGGGCGGTCACCACACTGCGTTGGCAGGCTCAAGCTTTACCGCAGCAAGTCAAGCATGGGTGGAAGCAAGCAGACTCAAAAGAGGTTGTTGCAGAATTGAGGTAGACCTTATAATCGCACCCTGAGTAGCGCGTATCGAAGGGTGTGATTATGACCAATCGCCCAGCGATTCCACGTACGCGGCTGAACCGTCGCGCAGCCAGCCGTCAAGTTGGGCCGGCTCTTTAAGCTGCTGGCCGCGCATGCGTGGGACAGCCATAAAGCAGCATTTCAGCTCCGGCAAGGCGGTCATGTCGCCCCACAGTTTTTCAAACTGGGCCACCGGAAAGATGTCTTCCTGACCCTTGCCCCAACGCTTCTTGACATCTTTCAGGGTAATATAGGTTGGCATCCGGGCGGCCAGAGTCCGCACGGCGGCGGCTACTTTTTCCTCATCAGCCAAATCGGCCCGGCTTAGATTGAAGGTAGCCAGCAGCCGGTCCAGGTCAATCCAAAAAGTATTGGAGTTGTAGTACGACAGTTGAAACTCCACTTCTTCACGTGGTAGGGCCAGCCCTTCAATCAGGCGCAGATGGCCGTCAATGCGAGCCAGACCGCCGCCCCGGTCGTCAATGCGGCGGGTAATCACTTCAACAGTCAGGTCTGCTCCCTGGTCAATGTGGTAGCCCAGTAAAGCCGGGTCAACCGTGGCCCCCAGGGTGTCAATATTGTGCAGCAGCAAGTATTTCAAATTGGGCCGCTCGGCCAGCAGTTGCGCCAGCACGCCGTTGCGGAATAGAGCGGGGATTTCGTACCAGTGACCAACCGGGTGCAGGCATTGCAAGGGCAGGTTGTCGGTGTAATCGCTGCCCTCGCCGGTTTGCCGCGCCCACTCGATGAGGGCATGATGCAGGCTCTCGCGCACTTTTTGGGCCTGCTCGTCGAGCAGCTGCTGCGGCATTTCCTCCCATGCAAAGCGCAAATCGCGGGTCATTGGCACCAGCCGCAGGCCAATACTGCGCCCCGGTGACAGATACAGCGGCCCGTTATAGCCATACTGCTGTTCGGCTTGCAAAAAGGCTTCGATGGGGCTGTGGGTCAGGTAACTGGTGGTAAAAATGTGGGGCAGAGGGTTACCGCTCAGACGGCTCACCCGGCGGCTCTTAGCCAAATGGGCTTCGATAAAGGTGCGCTGCCGCCCGGCCAGCTTGCAGAAGGGATTGAGCGCCTTGACCACCCCCGCGCCTTTGGTCCAGCGGCTGCCGCTGCCCCCGGCCAGCGACACGACTGCCACCGCGCCTGCCGCCAAAGCCTCCATACCCAGGTCATAATAGTGGCGCGGCAACTCCTGGTTGGCGTCAAAAACATCCTCTGGCCTGGCATCTTCGATTTTGCTGCTAACCGGCAGCCGGTTCTGGGCCAGCCCGACTCGCCCGCTGCGCAGGTCGGCCTTGATTTGCTCGTGTTGAACCCGGTCAAAGCCGTACTCGTCCAGCAGGTCGGCCAGCGTTTGCCCGCTTGCTTCGCCACCCTCGGATTGGGGGAGCAGCCGGTCAAAGAGGGTTTGAACCATGCCGGCCAGGGTTGGGTCGGTCCGGCAGGCTTCGCCGAAGCGGTCCAGTTCAACCCGGCGGGAGGCCGATAAGTGCCGGGCTTCGAGGCGGAGCAGGCCGGGTACGATTTGGGTGTAGTAGCCGGGCGGCATCAGGGCGGCGCGGCCGGTGAGCAATTCGGCCCAGGTGCCGCGCTCATTGATGGCAAAATCGTAGACCACCGGCTCCATAGCAAAGGGGACGGCGTGTTCCAGGCGGCGCTTGGCGTCGCTCATCAACTGTTGCAGCCGCTCCTGGGCCAACGCTTTTTTGGCCGGATCAAAGATAAAGCCCATCCCCCCGCCCGACATGCCGCCGAGCATCCAAAAACCCCAGAAATCGGAACCAAACTCGGCGCTGGCTCGCTCGATGAGGGTCTCGGTGTACAGATTACTGGCCCAGGGAATGATGGCCTGGATTGGCCCACTGAAGTTGCGTTGCGTGGCTGCGCCGATGGCCTGCACGTCACCCTGCTTTAAATGACTCACAATTTCATCAAGAATCCGGATGGCTTCCTGGCGGCCCTGCCACTCGGCTTCGGAACGCAGCAGATATTTTTCAGTCACCATTTCCAAAATTGGCCCGACATCCTGGGCCATGCCGCCGTGAACCAGCACCAGGCTGTCCTGTAACTTTTGGCGGGTTTCCTCAGCCACATCGTCAAGGATAAAAATCTGGTGACTGGGCAGCAATCGCCCCCGGCTGATGCCAAATTCGGGGTCATCTTCAGTCGCTTTGACCCCCTGGATCAGCTTCATACCCGGCCAAACTCCGCCGGAATCCTGCCAGCCGCCGCCAGAGCCGCCCAACCACTCGCCCAAAATGGCCCGCGCCGCTACCAAACGGCGTTCATCTTCGGCCAGTTGGCCGGTCAGGCTGTGGGTCTGGCCGGTGGCCCGCATGCAAACGGCAATGAGGCAGGCCAGCAAGTTAGTCGAGACGGCCAGGCGGGAGCCTTTGGGAATGCCGTTGACCCGGCTGACAATTTCTAGCCCATAACCAGGTTTGACCAGGTGAGCCAGCAGATCGGCCAACGGCTGGTCGGCCCCCTCCATACCCGGTGGGATGATACCGGAGGCGATGACGGCTGCCTTAAGCAGTCCCAGGTAATCGCGGGCAAAATCGAACACCTCGGCCAGGCTGGTGATTTCGGCGCTGGCCCCCAGGTCTACGCTGACCAGCCGTAGCACCGGACGGTCAATCACCCGCAGATAAGCCTCCACCGGCGGCTGCGGGCTGCTGCCGCTGCCGTCGCGCACGGCCAGGTCAATCGAGATGTTGAGCACCCGCGCCCCTTCGGGAAAGTCCATACCCAGAAAGAAAATGTCGCTCCAGCCGCTGTGGGTCAAATCCATGCGCACCGGGGTGGCTTCTTTGAGAATCGGAAAGAGTGGGGTGGTTTCGAAAAGCTCGAACAATTCGGGGCGGACGCGCAAGGGATGGTCGGCGGGATGGCCGGTGCGAAACATCCACTGGTTGCCCCGCACCGAGCGGACACTGCGCCGGACCTGGTCGGCCAGGGTTTGGAAACCCAGGTTATGGTAGGCCGCCGCCAGGGCGCTGGAGATGCCTTCGTTGGGGCCGTGGGCCGCTTGCAAGGCCAGAAAAATCTCAATCGCTTCTTCAAAGCGGCGCTTGAGCAGGTTGGTGTAGCCCTCAAAGGGGATCAGGCCCTTGACCTGCATGCCGCTTTTTAAGGGCAGGTGGAAGCGGTGGATGGCGTAGAGAAAAAAGAGCGCCCGCACCCGCTCGTAGAGGTTATCGCTGCTACGCCGCAGCCGGTCGAGGGCTTCGCACTCGGCCAGCAGTTCGTCGAGAGAGGCCGTCCGGGCGAAGCCCTCGAGCGAGCGATTGCGGGTAGCGGGGTCAGCGGCGGTGATGATTTGGGTTAGTTGGCTCATACTATGCCCCCAACCCCCGCACTGCCAGCAGTTCCAACAGCTTCGCCAGCACCTCATCCCGATCCTGGCCGCTCAAGGCCAGGGCGAGCTGAGCGGTCAGCAGGCCGTATTTAACGCCGACATCGTAGCGCCAGTCCTGAATTTCCAGGGCCAGGTATTGTTCATGTTTGGCCAGTTCGGCCAGGGCGGCGGAAAGCGTGACCCCGCCCTGATTTCCTCTGGCTGCGAGATGCTGGCCGAGGATGTCAAAAATGGCAGGAGTCAGGACGTGCATGCCAAAGAAACAGAGATAATGGCCGGCGCGCAGCCCCGGCACAATGAGGCGCTGCTCGGCTTCGGTGGGGGTGGGTTTTTCGATGACCGTCTCAACCCGGTACAGATTGGAACGGCCCGTTACCCGCCGCCCGCCGATGGCCCCGTAGTAGGGCAGCAGACTTTCGCGGGTGGCGTGGACCGCCGAAATAGCCGAGGCTTCGGCTTCGGCAAGCTCAACAAGCTGGCGGGCGCAGCCGGTTTCGCCCCGGCTGACGTAGAGATGGTCGCCCACGAGGTGCAGAAAGGGGTCGGTCCCCACAAAGCTGCGAGCACAATAAACGGCGTGGCCGTAACCCAGAGATGTTTCCTGGTAAACAAAATGAAGCCGGCCGGCATGGTCGCCAGCTACGGCGGCATAGGCCGTTTCATCGCCGGGATGAACCACCACCCCGATTTCCTCTACCCCGGCCCGCAACGCTTCTTCGATAATAATGCCCAGGACCGATTTTTCGGCTCCGTCGCGGTCAATCAAGGTTTGCAGCGGTAAGGTGCGCTGCTTGCGTCCGGCTGCCGTGATAACGGCTTTGGTAATTTTCATGGACAACCTCTTTAATGTTTGAAGAAATAATGATCCATTGCTAGAAAAAGGGCTTTGCAGTGGCGTACAATTAACAGGGCGAAGATGGTAATGGCAGCAAGGGTAATCCACAATACCTGGAGCATGGAAAGGTCAAAGTAATTGTACAGGGTCAAAAACAGGGCGATTCCGAAGAGGCCGGCAAAGCCATAATCAAACATCCAGAAAGCTAGCAAAAAGTAACCGGGTTCGGGGTCATAGACATAATTGCAGCGGGGACAGCCGGGTAAGGTCACATACCAGTCGTGCAGGCTGCGCACCCGGCTGAGGGGGTCAAACAGGGGCGACTGCCCGCAAACCGGGCATTTCAGTTGCAAGCTGCGATAAAAATAAAGCCAGGCCCGGCGCAGCGGCGCCGATTGAGCAGACTGGATAGGTTTAGGGTGGTTAGTCATAGGGTTCTATTGAAAGCCAGATTAAACTCAAGATATTCCTGTTTTTCCTGTTTGAAAATAATGGGTTGGAAGCCTTGTTGGGTCAAGGGTAGCTTAAATTTCAAAAATTGAGGCCGTAAATCAAACCTTTGGATCAGTTCAAGGTTAAACCATCGAAACTCCCAATTTGGCTCTTTTAGAAATGCCTCTTCTCTAATTAGATCGCTATTTGGGGAAAGCGACAGGGCAAAGTAAAAACTCATCTCGTGAAAATTTTCGTTGTGGAGGGTGAAAAAGTTTTCAACTGTCCAGAGGCATTACCTGGTTTTCTAGCCTCAATTCCTCTTGTAGTTCTCGCTTGATGGCTTCCAGCGATGACTCCCCGGCTTTGACTCGTCCTCCGGGTAAGAACCAAAAATCTGTGCCTGGGGCAGTGGTGAAAAGATAGCGCTGATGGCACTCGATGATGGCGGCAACTCGATAATTAAACTTACACCCGCCCACGTCGAATGAAATATCTGCCACTGCTCAATCTCTCATTAATTAATGAGTTTCAACGGATCGAGATTCTATCCCAATTTTAGGAGGATTACGAAGGTTCGACAAATATGAGAAAGAGAAATCAGGAATCCCTCCGTTTGATTGAGTTGGCTACATGAGGTAAAATAGGGCCGGTTGGTGAGATTAGAGATTGGAGATTCTAGAATCTCCAATCTCTAATCTCCAATCCCTAACTTTTTGATCTCCCAAATGATCCCTAAGGCGGCAGGCATGGAACTGCAACTCCCGGTAGTATTCAACGACCGCTACCAGCTCATCAAGAAAATCGGCGAAGGTGGTCTGGCCGAAGTGTATCAGGCCCAGGATATGGCCCTGGGCCGGTTGGTGGCGGTCAAGGCGCTGCGCCCGCAGTATACCCGCGATCCCAACTTTTTGGTCAATTTCCACCGCGAGGCCCAAAGCGCCGCTCGACTGAGCGACCCCCACATCGTCGCCGTCTACGATTTTGGGCAGGATAAAAACCGGCCCTATATTGTCATGGAGTGGATCGCCGGGTCCGATCTGCGGACGCTGCTGGATGGGCAGGGTAAGCTACCAGTTGATCAAGCCGTCGAGTATGGAACCCAGATTTGCTTCGCCGTCGGTACGGCCCACCGGGCCGGCCTGGTGCATGGAGATTTGAAGCCCGGCAATATTTTGATTACCCCTAACAATCAAATAAAAGTGACCGATTTCGGCCTGGCCAAAGCCCTGGGCGACAGCGCCATGGACGCGGGTGAAGTCGTTTGGGGCACTCCGGCCTACTTTGCCCCAGAACAGGCCGCCGGTGACCGGGTGCTGCCGGCTACCGACGTTTATGCGATTGGTATTATTCTCTATGAAATGCTCACGGGGCGAGTTCCTTTTGTTGGTGTTGATGATCAGGAGGTAGCCCGCAAGCAAATCTACGAAGCCCATATCCCGGTTGACCAGCTCAATCCCCGCATCCCCGAACCATTGGCCCGGATTGTGGACGCGGCCATGGCCAAAAATATCAACGAGCGTTTCCTCACCGCCGATCATCTGCGCGAAGCCTTGACCCTGTTCCAGCAAGGTGGCTTGAGCCAGGCCGGGCTGAGCGCCCCGATTTCATCGGTGGTGGGTTCGCCGGTGCAAAAAATTATATCCCCCTCGGCGGCGCCGCCTCCGCCGCCCCCGGCTCGCCGCTACGTTCCGGCGGCTCAGGCGGCCCGCCAGAAAAAAGGCAGCTTTGATACGCTGATGTTTGTACTGGGTATTCTGGCGATCCTGGCGATTATGGGGCTGATCCCTTTGTTTGTAGCCGTTTATGCCGCCTATTTCCGCGAACCGGCCGGCAATTCATCAGGACCGCCCACGCCCGCGCCGGGCCAGATTGCGATGCCCTATATCATCGGCCTGGAGGAAAATGGAGCGCGTTCGGCCCTGCAAAACCTGGGCCTGACCATGGTGGTCGAAGGGGAGGAGCCACATCCTGATCTGCCGGCCTTTACCATTGTGCGCCAATCCATCGAAGCCGGTCAGCCGGTAACACCCGGTACAACCGTCGGCGTGGTGTTGAGCCAGGGGCCGCCGCTGATCGAGGTGCCTGATGTGATTGGTCTGCCCTACGAGGAGGCCCAGCCACGCCTGGAAAGCCTGGATTTGGTGGTGCAAAAGTATGAGGATTGGAGCGCCGAAACGCCCGGCAACGTGATTAATCAAGACCCGCCGGCCACTTCGCTGGTGGCTAATCGAACCCTGGTGACGCTGGTGGTCAGCAGCGGCTCGCGGGTGCCGGTGGGGGCCAACTTGGGCGGGCAAATTGTGCTCAACGCCTATGAGATTCCGCGCATTCAGTACAAGGCCGGGGAAGCGATTAACCTAACTTTTTTCTGGCAGGCGGTCACGCTGCCTACGGCTAACTATAATCTCTTTATTCACCTAACCACACCCCAGGGCGGGATCGTTTCTCAAATTGACACCCAGCCGCAGGGCGGGGTCAGGCCAACCAGCAATTGGGGCGTAGGCGATTTAATTGTTGATCCCTATCAGCTTCCCATTCCGCCCACGACGGCGCCCGGCGATTATCAAATCCGCATCGGTTTTTACACGGCTGATACCAAAGCTCGCCTACCTATTTTTGAGCCGGGTCGAGGCCAACCGGACAACTTGGGCGCGCTTATTTTGCGGACCATTCAGGTTGTGCCGTAACGGTTGAACGTTCTAACGTTCAACGTTTAATGTTTTACGTGGTTGGCGAATCCCATTTGTTTTGGTATAATTACGGTCAACTTTTAACTTCTTTACCCGGCGGCCGGGTAGAGTGACCTTTTTTCTGTCAGAAAAGGGGTGTCTAAATACTCCCTGGAGGAAAGTGTGAATTCAGGTCTGTTTAAAAATAGTATTGTCTATTTGTTGATCCTGCTGGCGGTAGCGGCGCTGATTTTTAGCATCTTTTCCAACCCCCGAGATAGCAATGAACTGGATATTACTACTGTTGCCAGCGACATCAAGGCCGGCAAAGTAGCCAAGATCAGTGTTAAAGATGATGATATAACCGTCGAGTATCTGCAATCCAACAAAGCCCCGGCCAAATCGCGCAAAGAGTCGCGGGTCAGCATCTTTACCAGCTTCGAGAAACTGGGTGTGACCGAAGAGGAATTGAGCAAGGTGGATATCGAGGTCATCCCGCCCAGTGCCTGGAGCGATTGGGGGACGCTGGCCATCACCGTTCTGCCGCTGATTATTTTTGGCGGCCTGCTCTTTTTTATGGTCCGGCAGGCGCAAGGCTCTAACAACCAAGCGATGAGCTTTGGCAAAAGCCGCGCCCGCATGCTCACCGGCGATAAGCCGACGGTGACTTTTGACGATGTGGCCGGCGCGGACGAAGCCAAACAAGAATTGGCCGAAGTGGTCGAATTTCTGCGCGAACCGGAGAAGTTTATCTCGCTGGGCGCGCGTATCCCCAAAGGTGTGCTGATGGTAGGACCGCCCGGCTGTGGTAAAACCCTGCTGGCCAAAGCTGTCGCCGGAGAAGCGGGTGTGCCTTTCTTTAGCATCTCCGGCTCTGAATTTGTCGAAATGTTTGTCGGCGTGGGGGCCAGCCGGGTGCGCGACCTGTTCGACCAGGCCAAGCGCAACAGCCCATGCATCATCTTTGTGGATGAAATTGACGCCGTTGGTCGGCATCGCGGGGCGGGCCTGGGCGGCAGCCACGACGAACGTGAACAAACGCTTAACCAAATTCTGGTTGAGATGGACGGCTTCGATACCGACACCAATGTGATTGTTGTCGCCGCAACCAACCGGCCCGACATTTTGGACCCCGCCCTGCTGCGGCCCGGCCGGTTTGACCGGCGGGTAGTGCTGGACCGGCCCGACTGGCAGGGGCGCAAGCAAATTCTGCACGTGCATGCGCGTGGCAAGCCGATGGCCAGCGATGTTAACCTGGAAGCGTTGGCCAAAGCCACCGTTGGTTTTTCTGGGGCCGATCTGGAAAATGTGATCAACGAGGGGGCCATTCTGGCGGCCCGTCGCAACCAAAAACAGATTACCATGACCGACTTGCAGGAATCTATCGAAAAGGTACGCCTGGGACCAGAGCGCCGCAGCCGGGTGATTACCCAAGAGGAAAAAGAGGTGGTTGCTTATCATGAAGCCGGTCACGCCTTGGTGGCTCATCTGATTGAGGAAGCCGACCCGGTTCACAAGGTTAGCATCATTGCTCGTGGCGGCGCGGGTGGTTTTACCATGTTCCTGCCCGAAGATGATCAAACGCTGATCAGCCGGTCAGCTTTTAAGGCCCGGCTGGCAGTTGGCCTGGGGGGACGCGCGGCGGAGGAAATTGTCTTCCCCACCGTCACCACCGGCGCCAGCGGTGACCTGGAAAATATCACCCGTATGGCTCGGGCGATGGTCACTCAATTTGGCATGAGTAAAAAATTAGGCCCGCTCACCTTTGGCGACAAAGACGAGCTGATCTTTTTGGGACGGCAGATTAGCGAGCAGCGCAATTACAGCGAAGAGATAGCCGAACAGATTGACTTTGAAGTGCGGCAACTAGTAGATGAAGCCCACGAACGTTCTTTGCAGATTCTACGTGATAACATTGATATGCTGCATCTCATTGCCAAACGCCTGATTGATGAGGAAACTATTGACGCAGCCGAGTTTGCAGCGCTCTTTGTAAACAATACCTCGCCCCAATCTCCGCCGCAGCAGGGGACGCCCTCCAAAGACTCGCCGGATGCGTCACCCCGATTGGCCCCTCCACCTTCACCCGCGCCGCTGCCAATCTAAAGTAAATTGTAACTGCTCAGCCCCCATGTCATTTCGAGGCCATAGGCCGAGAAATCCCCAGGGCGCTACATAGACTTGAGGGATTTCTCCCTTCGGTCGAAATGACATGTCTGAGCAGTTACAAAAGAGCGGCCCTGCTGTTGAGCAGGGCCGCTTTTAATTCTGGTTACGAAAGCAGGTTTTGAAATAACCCTTCTAACTCTTTCGGCAGAAAAGGTCTACCGGCTCTGTTCAACGAGACGCCAATAACATTGGCCTGCAAAATGGGTTTTTCATCGGGTAGGCGAAAAATATCTTGCCGAAACCCAAAGCGCAGCCGCGATACACGCTCAAAATTCAAGCCTACATAAAAGCGGTCAGCCGGACGCAGTGGATAGAGATAGTCAATCTCAACCCGAATCACCACCAAATCTATCCCTTGCCTGGACAGTTCCACAAAATCGAGGCCGCGCTCTTTAAGAAAAACGTGCCGAGTATGTTCCAGGTAGTTTTGATAGACGGCGTTGTTGACAATCCCCTGAAAATCACATTCGTAATCACGGACTTCAAAGGTCAGCTTGAATTGATATGTGTTCATGTTTTGATGATGGATCCCCGCCTTGAACCAACCTCATTACCAACTCGGCTATGTGTCAGTTTGGGAACGAGGCCAGTTCGAGCTGGCTGTGGCTAATGCCCCTGGCGCATGAGCAAATTTTTCAGGACTGGGCCAACGTGGAAAATAGTTGGGACGGCGTAATCTATGGCAATCGAGGGACCGCTTCCGCCGACCAGGACGGTGGTCATGCCCACGTCTTTGGCCGGAAGCAAATTGCGCGGGCTGTCTTCGACCATAATACATCGCTCGCCGGGTACGCCCAGGGTGTCGAGGACATATTTGTAAGCCAGGGGATCAGGCTTGTTTTTGTAATTAAGATTGGTAATATCAATAATCTGCTCAAAATGAGGCCGCACCTGCAAGACGTTCAATACCCGCTCGGCATGAAGGTGATCGGCGTTGGTGAAGATAATCTTGCGCAAGGGGATGTCGTAGAGCATCTGGTTAAGCGGTGGGCTGGCTCCCAAAAAATCGGCCAATTTTATATCATGGACAAAGGCCAGGTACTCCAGCGGGTCAATCTGGAACTCGTGCATTAAGCCGCGCAGGGCCGTTCCATGCTGCTGGTTGTAGCTGAGCTTTTTTTCCAGGGCGTCATCGGCGGGAATGCCGACTTTGTGAACCATAAACTGCAAAATTCGCTCTACAATTGCGGTCATCAGGCCACATTCGCGTGGATAGAGCGTTTCGTCCAGATCAAATAAGATATATTCAAATGCTGGTATAGCCCGACTTTTCATCCCGGTCGTGTCCTCTGGCATCGCTGCCCCCCAGAAACAAAAAAGAAGCATCTTCCATCAGGTAACGATGCAATCAGCACCGCCCCCACAGGTGAGACACTCCTCTTTGTTAATGAACTAAATCTTTTAAACTCAGTCGATCCAATTTTTCACCGTAGCTGGCCCATCCATATACATCAGCGGGCGGCATAGGGATGCCACCCTACGGGAAATTTGGATCCACTGAAACTCGCTATCCTAGCATAGCACACAGTGATGACCTGAGACAATGGGTATTTTGGCCCTGCTCTTAAACCCGAAGGGGAGGGTTTCACTGCGCGGTTGCTATTCGCCGGCGCTGCCGAGATAACAGCAGGACCGTCCCGCCGACTATTATAATCAACCCCACCAGGCATGCTCCGGCCAGCAGCAGCAGAATAATTGGTACACCGCCGATATCATACTGGTACACAATCTCAACATCGTGATAAACCTCGTTGGTGGCGGCAGGACTGAAATGATAATCATCGTTGACGCTTGGCGGGTCCCAGATGCGCTCCTCGAATTTGGTCAGAAACAGTTTGCGCTCTACAAAGGGGGTCAGGGGTGACTCGGTGGGCAGTAAAGCCGGCTCAATCCAGCCGGCAAAGGCAACCCGGCTGTCGCCAAACGTCTGAGCCTTCTCCACCCGGTGGTCGGCCAGCACGTACAGGTAGACCGGCATCACCCCTGTAGCCAGGGCGGTGGCCCGCATAGGATAAATCAGTTCGTCAGAGGGAAAGGTAATCCAGAGGGGGTCGAGTTCACCGCTCAATTCCTGGCCGTTGGCGCCGGAGGTTAAGCGGGCGGCAATGTAAAACCACTCCTGTTCGACATAGGCTTGCAGCACGTCGGCCAACCCGTCAGGAAACGTATAGCCGTTGTCGGCCAGCCAGTCGCTCAAGGCGGAGGCGTCGGTGGCGGCCAGGGTGCTGACCTCAAACGGGCCTAAGGTTTGCTGTTGGAGCAGCATTACCGGCGCTGCCCCCCCGACCGCGCCATCCATGGCCGCGCCCGGCCCAAAAGTAGACGGCGGGATCAATCCATAGCGGTATTCCACCCTGGGTTTGGTCAGCTCTTGCAGCGTGTCGAATAGTTCTGCTTGGCCCAGTTGCACCGTTGCCTCGGCGGGGACGGGCATAATCCAGGCGGCTTCGGTGGTGTTGCCCTGCACCCCCAAAGCCATGACAATATCCTCGGTCTGTCCATCCCAGCGGACCAGGGCGCGTTCCTGCACCACCGTGCCCTCGCCCTCGCGGGGAATGTAAACTCCGCAGCCACAGGCTTCCGCCGGGGCGGCTGCGAACAAGAGTTGTACTAGCCAAGTATAAATCGGGATCAAGTACCGAAGTCGTTGTTTCATGTTCCACCTGATAGATGATAGGTCAAGTTTGACTTAAAAGCTGAAGCTACACCCCAATAGCTTAAAAAATCAGTACCACCCCCAACACAATCAACAACAACCCCATCAACCCGTCCCGAATGGCGGATTTCCAGACATCGCTGCGAACTGCCGCCGGCTGCCATTTGGAGCGAATCCCCTGCCGCACCAGGATTTTGCCGCTGATAGCTGTTTGCACCGCTGTAAGCACCATCCGCAAGCCAAACAGCAGCACAAAAGCAGCTAAAACGATGTTGAAGATCTTCATGAACTCTTCTCAAAAACAAGGTCGCAAGGTCGCAAGGTCGCAAGGTCGCAGGGTCGCAGGGATGCAGGGCTACAGGTAAAATTAATAGGCGGAACCCTTGATAATGGATTGGCGTAAATTATAGAGCATTGCTCCAATTTTGCGATAGTTACCATAAAAGTATTGGAACCTTTCAGCTTGTAATGATTCTGTTTCGTGCAATAACTCAAGATGAGCTTTTGTTTCATCACAAGAAGCCAGGGCATAGGTTAAAAACTTGGTATACTCGGCCTTATACTGCCGCCGCCCATATCCCTCGACAAAGTTAGCTACCACAGATTTGCTGGAGCGACGAATTTGTGAGCCTTGTTCATACATCTCGAACTTGGCAGTTCATTCAATGTCACTTTGTGAATCTCAACAGCCATTTGCTTAGCCAACTTATAAAGCTCCATATCCTCATATCCAGCCATATCCCTCTGGCCCCTTGCAATCCTGCGACCCTGCGACCCTGCTACCTTGTGACTCTGCTACCTGATTTTCTCCCACGCAGGCCGGGTATCGGCGGCATCTTGAATGGCTTGCAACTGGCCGCGCAGTTCGGCGATTTGGTCGCGCAGGAGAGCCGCTTTTTCAAACTCAAGCTCGGCGGCGGCGGCCTTCATTTGCTTCTCCAACTGCTCAATCAAATGCTCGATTTCGTGAGCCGGCATCGCCCCGGTGATGTTGTAGGCCGCTCTTCGCTCGGCCAGCATCTTCTCCCGCCCGGCCTCCTCGCGGGTGGAAGCGACTTCTTCGGTCAGGTCTCGAATTTGTTTGATGATAGAACGCGGTTCGATGCCGTGTTCCTCGTTGTAGTTCTGCTGCTTGGCCCGGCGGCGGTTGGTCTCATCAATCGCAAACTTCATCGAGTCGGTAATTTTATCGGCATACATCAGTACCTTGCCGTTGACATGCCGGGCGGCCCGGCCAATCGTCTGGATGAGGGCCTGTCTGGAACGCAGGAAGCCCTCTTTGTCGGCGTCCAAAATCGCCACTAGCGATACCTCCGGCAAATCCAGGCCCTCGCGTAACAGGTTGATGCCAACCACCACATCATAAATGCCCAACCGCAAATCGCGCAAAATCTCGACTCGTTCCAGAGTTTGGATGTCGCTGTGGAGGTAATGAACCTTGATGCCCAATTCCATCATATAATCGGCCAGGTCTTCGGCCATGCGCTTGGTCAGGGTGGTAATCAACGCTCGCTCGCTGGCCCTGACCCGCCGGTTGACTTCGCCAATTAAATCGTCAATTTGACCCTTAATGGGGCGGACTTCCACTTCGGGGTCAATCAGGCCGGTGGGCCGGATGATTTGCTCGACCACCTGCTGGCTGTGATCCAGTTCGTAGGGGCCGGGGGTAGCGCTGGTGTAGATAATTTGATTGATATGATCCTCCCACTCCTCGAAGTTGAGTGGGCGGTTGTCCAGGGCGCTGGGCAGACGGAAACCGTAATCAACCAGCACCTCTTTGCGGCTGCGGTCGCCAAAGTACATGCCCCGAATCTGGGGGATAGACATGTGGCTCTCGTCAATGACCATCAGATAATCGTCGGGGAAGTAGTCGAGCAGAGTCCAGGGGGTGCTGCCCGGAGCGCGGCGACTCAACGGTCGGCTGTAGTTCTCGATGCCGGAGCAGTAGCCAACCTCGCGCAGCATCTCCAAATCGAAGCGGGTCCGCTGCTCCAGCCGCTGCGCTTCCAGTAGTTTTTCCTGTGCTCGCAGTTCGGCCAGGCGCTCTTCTAGCTCATTTTCAATGTCCACCAGCGCTTCTTCTAGCTTTTCCTGAGGCGTAATAAAGTGTTTGGCCGGGTAGATGTCCAGGTTGGTGTGCCGGGCGACCATTTCGCCGGTCAGGGCGTTGACTTCGGTGATACGCTCAATCTCGTCGCCAAAGAACTCGATCCGGTAGACCTGCTCGCCGTAAGCGGGCATAACCTCCAGCGTGTCGCCGCGCACGCGGAACGTGCCCCGCTTGAGGTCGTAATCGTTGCGTTCGTAGCGGATGTCAATCAGATGGCGCAGTATCTTGTCGCGCTTGCGCAGGTCGCCCACCTTAAAATTGATGACCACCTGACCGTAATCCTCCGGGCTGCCCAGGCCATAGATGGCGCTGACGCTGGCAACGATGACCACATCGCGCCGGGAGAAGAGGGCGGTGGTGGCGGCCAGGCGCAGCCGGTCAATCTCGTCGTTGATCTGGGCGTCCTTCTCGATGAAAGTGTCTGTGCGAGGGATGTAGGCTTCGGGCTGGTAGTAGTCATAATAGCTGACAAAATAAGCCACGGCGTTGTTCGGAAAAAACTCTTTGAACTCGCTGTACAGTTGAGCGGCCAGGGTTTTGTTGTGAGCCATCACCAGCGTTGGTTTCTGTACCTGCTCGATGACCTTGGCGATGGTATAGGTTTTGCCGGTTCCGGTCGCGCCCAGCAGCGTTTGGTGCTTCAAACCGCCTTCAAGCCCTTCAACCAACTCTTTGATCGCCTGGGGCTGGTCGCCGGTGGGCTGATAATCGGAAACCACTTGCAATGCGGGCATAGTTTTCCTCCAGGGGTTGGGGGTCGGGGGCCAGGGGTTGGGGTTTATCTGACCCCTAATCCCCGACCCCTAACCCCTTGTTTAGAACAAAAGTTTCAGACGGGAAAGTATACCTTAACGATAGGGAATTGGCAAAGTTATTTTTCCGGGTAATAGAGAATCAAGCCGTACCCGGTTAGGTTATTTCGCTTGAACTTATAAACGAGTCAGTTATAATTGTAGTTGTAGTAGTTCAACCCTTCCTTATCCAAAAGCTATCTATGGGTGCGATAATCATGAAGCACCGCATTGTTACGCTTGTCAATTTTAACCTGTCGTTCCAAGTTTTCCCTTTTGTAAAAACCCTTCACCCCAACCACTTTGGCGGCCAAAGTACATGAGGTTCTGTATCCATGAGGCAGCGACGCTCGACCCAATTTCGCCATACCTTTGAACAGGCGGGGGTGGGGATTGCCCACATCACCCCCACAGGCCGTTTTCTCCGGCTCAACCGGCGCTTTGGCGATATTCTGGGCTATGCTCAAGCTGAAATGCTCAACCACACCATTCAGGATATTACTTATCCTGACGACTTGGAAACCGATCTGGCCCAACTTCAACAAGTGCTGGTTCATGAGATTCCATTTTATAGCATCGAGAAACGGTATATTCGCCAGGATGGCTCCCTGGTCTGGGTCAACCTGACTGTCTCGTTGGTACGCCGCCCAGACGGTGCTCCTGATTATTTTATCCAGGTGATTGAAGATATTACGCTGCGCAAACGCGCCGAAGAAGCATTGCGCCGGAGCGAGGAACGCTACCATACCCTCTTTGAAGAAGCCCCGGTGATGTATGTTATCACCCGCGACCAGGCCGGTCTGCCGATTATTGAAGATTGTAACAGCCTCTTTTTGAGCAAGCTGGGTTACAGCCGGGCGGAGGTTATCGGCCAACCGCTAACCAAATTCTACACGCCCGACTCTTGCGCCAAATTGTTGGGGGGCGGCTATCAACGCGCCCTGGCGGGATATTTTACGGCGGAAGAACGAGAACTCCTGACCCGCACCGGCCGGGTTGTGCCGGCGCTTTTACGCGCTTTGCCTGAAACCACGCCGGATGGCCAGGTGCAGGGCATACGGGCGATGTATGTGGATATTAGCGACTACAAACAGATGGAGGCCACCCTCCGAGCCAATGAGGATCGCTTTCGGCAGGTGGTGGTTTCGATTAGCGACTCTATCTACGTTAGCGAAGTCAACAGCGAGGGGCGTTTCCTTAACCGCTATATTTCACCCACCGTGGAAAAGTTAACCGGCTATCCCCAGGCTGAATTCATGGCTAACTGGTGTTACTGGGTCTCCTTAATCCACCCCGATGATCAAGCTACGGCTGCCAGTCAGGTTGAACGGTTGAGCCGCGGCCAGAGCAGCGAGGTGGAGTACCGGCTGACCCGCGCCGACGGCCAAATCATCTGGGTGCGCGACAGCGCCAGGGTTGAAAGCGAAGGTCTCGCCAAAATAATCTATGGCGTGGTCAGCGACATTACCGAGCACAAGCAGGCGCAGGAAGCGCTGCGCCAGACCCAGGAACGGCTACAGCAGACCGTTAGCGCCGGAAATGTCGGCCTGTGGGATTGGGATTTACGCACTAACCAGGTCTACTATTCGCCCGAATGGAAGCGGCAGATTGGCTATGAGGACCGCGAAATTTCCAACGATTTCGCCGAATGGGAAAACCGGGTGCATCCAGACGATTTAGAACGGGCCAAGGCTACGGTCAACGCCTACCTTGAACAGCCCTGGCCGAATTACACCAATGAATTCCGTTTCCGCCACAAAGATGGCTCCTATCGCTGGATTCTGGCCCAGGCTTCCTTGCAGGTGGACGAGCACGGCCGGCCGCAACGGATGCTTGGCTCACATATTGACATCAGCGAGTGCAAGCAGGCCGAGGAGTCGTTGCGCCAAAGCGAACAGAAGTTTTCTACCTTATTCCAAAAGGCCGCTTTTGCCGCTACACTGGTGGGGTTGCCCGATGGGGTCATGGTGGATGTTAACGAAGCATGGCTGAAAATGTCGGGATACACCAAGCCAGAAATGGTCGGCAAGACCACTCTCGAACTAAATCTTTACCCCAACCCCGAAGATCGAGCGCGCAGCATCGCTGCGTTTAACCAACAAGGGTGGGTACGGGATCAGGAAATAACCTTACGAATGAAATCCGGTGAGGTGCGCATTTTGTCCGTGAATTCGGATTGGGTGGACATCGGCGGTCAGAAATATGTCCTCACTACAGCGCAAGACATCACCGAGCGCAAGCTGGCGGAGGAGGCGTTGCGGGAAAGCGAGGATAAATTCAAGCATGTGTTCGAGGCCGCTAATGTCGGAAAATCCATCACGCTCCCTACCGGAGAAATTTCCGTCAACAAGGCGTTTGCCGATCTGTTGGGTTACAGCCGGGAAGAACTGGCCAAGAAAACCTGGCAGGAGCTCACGCCTCCCGAGGATATTGAATCGCTTCAGGCGATCCTGGCTCCCCTCTTGAATGGTGAAAAAGATTCGGTCAGGTTTGACAAGAGGTATGTTCACAAAAATGGTTCTTATAAATGGGCTGATGTCAGCGCGGCGATCCGTCGCAGTAACGATGGCAAGCCACTTCATTTCATCACCACAATCGTTGATATTACGGAGCGTAAACAAGCGGAGGAGGAACTGCGAATATCTGAAGAGCGCTTCGCCAATGCCTTCCATGCGGGCCCCGCCGGAATGACCATCACCCGGATCGCGGACGGGAAATTTGTTGACGTCAACGAGTCCTTTCTTAGAATGTTTGAATTTAGCCGCCAAGAGGTGATTGGACGCACATCCATAGAGTTGAACATGCTCACTCCCCAGGAGCGCAGCAAACTGATCCAGGCTCAACTTGAGTCGGGCGGGCTGCGTGATTTCGAGCTTCAGGCCCGGTCAAAATCAGGCAGGATCATAAGTATCCTGTTTTCCTCAAAGCCCATGAAGTTGGCAGGCGAAGCCTTTCACATTACGACCATGATTGACATCACCGAACGTAAGCAGGCGGAAGAATCGCTGCGCCAAAGCGAACAGAAGTTTTCTATCTTGTTCCAAAAGGCTGCTTTTGCCGCTGCGCTTTCGAGGCTGCCCGATGGCGTCATGGTAGATATCAACGAGGCCTTTGAGCGAGCATTTGGTTATACAAAGCAAGAAGTAGCGGGTAAGACTTCCCAGGAACTGGGCATCAATCCCGATGCTGAGGGTCGAGCGCGTATCCTCTCTGTGCTTCAAGGACAAGATTCGGTCCGTGACCTGGAACTAATGTTAAAAACAAAATCCGGCGTTACCCGTGTCTTCCTGGTGAATATTGATTTAGTGGATATCGGCGGGCAGAAACATATCCTCCAGACAGCGCAAGACATTACCGAGCGCAAGCAGACCGAGGTTGCCTTACAACGGTATACGCAGCGGTTGGAAACCTTACACCAGATAGACCAGGCGATCCTGGCGGCGGAATCGGTCGAAGATACCGCCGCCGCCGCCTTAGAGCGGCTGGTGCAGATTGTGCCCTGCTTGCGGGCGGATGTTAGCCTGTTTGACGCAACTGATCAAATGCTCGAGACCCTTGTCACTCACCGGCAAGGCAGAATATCCTTTGGGCAGGGCTTCCACATTCCGGTGACCCAAACAACCCTTGATTTTAAGGTATTGCGCCAGGGCCAGCTTCATCAGGTTGCAGATTATCAAACGTTTGAGCCTATCGCCCCCTCCCTACGAGACTTAACCCTCCAGCAGGGGCTACGCGCCTCGGTAGCTGCCCCGTTGCTGGCCGGGGGTGAACTGATTGGATTGGTTGGGCTGGGCCGGGCCGAAGCGGGCTTATTTGCCGCCGAAGAAATCGAAATGATCCGTGAAATCGCCGACCAACTGGCCATTGCCTTGCAGCAAGCTCGCCTGCATGAAAGCGTCTCCCAGGCCCGCGAACGGCTCGAAATCCTCACGCGCCAACTGTTAGAGACTCAGGAAATGGAACGCCGCCGCCTGGCCCGCGAGCTGCACGACGAAATTGGGCAAAGCCTGAGCCTGGTCAAAATTGATCTGCACACGACCCAGCAGTTGCTCCAACCGACCGAGCTGGCCGCGCCCTTGAACGAAAGTGTGGACCTGGTTGAACAGGCGCTCCAGCAGGTGCGCGCCCTCTCGGTTGAACTGCGCCCCTCGCTACTCGACGATTTGGGCCTGATTCCGGCCCTGCGCTGGTATGTGGATCGCCAGGCCCAGCGGGGCAAGTTCACCGCCCGTTTTGCCGCCGACCCCCTACCAGAGCGTCTGGCCCCCGAACTAGAAACCGTTTGTTTTCGTCTGGTGCAGGAAGCCTTGACCAACACGCTGCGTTACGCCCAGGCCGGCCAGGTGGAAGTTGAACTCAAGCTGGGCGAGGCCGAACTGCGCCTGGTGGTGCGGGATGATGGAGTCGGTTTTGATGCGCCGGCAGCGTTGGAGCAGGCGGCTCGGGGCGGCAGCCTGGGTTTGCTCGGTATGCAAGAACGGGCGGCCCTGATTGGCGGCCGGCTCGAAATCCAATCGGCTCCCGGACACGGCGCAGAAATTCGGGCAATCTTACCGCTCAAATATGCCGCTCCGGCGGAAGCTGAGGAGTGAGGACAAGGGTAGCAGGGTAGCAGGGGTGCAGGGGTGCAGGGTCGCAAAGTTGTATGATTTCCCTGCCTACCGTCTACTGTCTACCGTCTACTAATTTTAGGAGCAAGGATGATGAGTCCAACCCGGATTTTATTAGCCGACGACCATGCCATGTTTCGAGCCGGGGTACGGGTTTTGCTGGAAAAGCGGGCCGATCTCCAGGTGGTGGCCGAGGCCAGTGACGGTCATGAGGCCTTGCGTTTGATAGAAACCCACCAGCCGCACCTGGTTTTGATGGACATCGGCATGCCGGGTTTGAACGGCCTGGAAGCCGCCGCTCGCATCGCCAAAGCCTTCCCCCAGGTGCGGGTGATTATCCTCTCGATGCACCTGAACGAAGAGTATGTCATGCAGGCCCTGCGGGCCGGCGCGGCCGGTTATCTGCTCAAAGACGCCGGACCGAATGAATTGGACATAGCCATCACCGCTGTGCTGCGCGGTGAAACTTATCTCAGCCCGGCGGTATCAAAAACGGTGGTGGATGATTATTTACGGCGCGTTGGCGGCCAGACCGGCAGCGCCGAACCAGCCGCCTCAACCGGCGAGACGCGTCCTTTTGAGGCGTTGACCCCCCGCCAGCGCGAGATTTTGCAGTTAATTGCCGAAGGCCACACCACCAAAGAGATTGCCCAAATTTTGCAAGTCAGCGTCAAAACCGCCGAAATGCACCGCACCCAGTTGATGGACCGGCTGAACATTCACGACATCGCCGGGTTGGTCCGCTACGCCATCCGGGTTGGGTTGGTTTCCCCCGATAAATAACCCTCTGCTCAACACCCCAGGTCTTTTCCTCTTAAAACCCAGGTTTTTACCCAATAGCCATAACTTATTTCATGGCGTATGCTGTAGATAGTCTTTAAGCCCTATCAGGTATTCAGGAGGTTCTATGGTTTTGGCGGCTTCAACCATCCATTCAACCGCCTTCAGACCGGCTATTCGAGTGCTGCTGGTGGACGATAACCCCAAATTTCTGCAAATGACGGCCGGTTTTCTGGCCATATTCGCCGGCTTCCAGGTGGTGGGCGCGGCTGACTCAGGCCGCGAAGCCCTGGCGCAAATCGAGCAGTTGCAGCCCGACCTGGTGCTGCTAGATATAGCCATGCCCGGTCTCGATGGGCTGGAGGTAACCCGGCGGATCAAAAAACAGCCGGCGCCGCCGCGGGTGATAATCCTGACCATGCACGATGATCTGGAATATCAACGGGCAGCCCAGGCGGCCGGCGCGGATGGGTACGTCGTCAAAGCCGAGCTGGGTGTGCAGCTTCTACCCTTGATCCGCAGCCTGTTCACCCCCTCAACGCCGGGCAGGTGAAGCCCAACATCCGCCTGAAGGGGCGGTTAATATAGTGCTCCAGAAAAGTTTTCGCCGCTAAAACAGGTAGCAGGTAGCAAGGTAGCAAACCTGCCGCCTGCTACTTGCTACCCTGCTACCTTGATTGTTGAGAAACAATTTTTCTGGACACCTATAATAAGGAAAGGATACCTCTCATGCAAATCGCAATTATCTCTGATATTCACGGGAATGTGGTGGCCCTGGAAGCGGTGCTACAGGATTTGGAACGCCAGGGCGGAGCCGATCAAATTGTTATTCCCGGCGATCTGGTTGCTTTTGGACCGGCCCCCTATGAAACCCTGACGCTTGTGCGCCAGCTCAAGAATATACGCATATTGTCAGGCAACACCGATCGTTATCTGATCCAGCACAGCTATCCTTCAACCATGACCGATGACGGTTGGCAAAGTAGATTGCTGTATTCATTTCACTGGACGGCGGAACGCCTGGGAACTGAAGGGCTGGATTTTCTCAAGACCCTGCCCTTCTGCCAGCTTCTTCCTATCGGTTCACAGCAGCTTTTGGCGGTGCATGGCTCGCCCCGCCACGACGAAGAAGGGCTTTCCCTAAAAACCACCCCCGCCGACCTGGAAGCGATGGCCGTTGCGCCGGAGGTTGCCCTCATGATCGGCGGCCACACCCACGTGCCCATGGATCGCTTCATCGGTGGTTTACGGGTATTGAACGCCGGCAGCGTCGGTTTACCCTTTGATGGTGATCCGCGGGCCTGTTACGCGCTTATTTCAAATCTGGATGCAGAAAATAACGGGACCCCACACATCGAGTTTCGGCGCGTGGCTTACGATATCGAAAAGGCGGTTCATCAATTTTTCACCACCGATTATCCCGCCGCCGAAGTCAGCGCCTACAATCTGCGCACGGCTCGTTCCCTGGGCAGCAGCCCCATTTACCCCGCCGAAATGCGCCGCCAAAAAGCCGTCCAACCCGCTTTGGCTCAGATTTTTACTGCCCAAGGCGGGTAAACGCCTGTTGATGGATGTGTTCAAAATGCGTTCCTACTTACAACAACAACGAGGAGTATCATGAAATTATCGCTGGAAAGAAAAATTCTATTAGGCTTTGGGGTGGCCCTGTTCATTTTGAGTATCGTCGGCGCAACTTCCTACCGCAGCATTACCCACCTCATTGCCGCAGATAAATACACCGAAGACACCTATTCGGCCTTACTCAAACTTGAAACGCTGCTGTCGCACTTGAAGGATGTCGAGACCGGAGCGCGGGGCTATGTGATTTCCGGCGACGAGCGTTACCTGGAACCCTACAATCTGGCCGCGCGCCAAATTGACCAGGAGGTTAACGAGTTGGAACAGTGGGTTGGTGATGACCCTGACCGGCGGCAGCAGTTGAACGGATTGAAGGCTTTGATCCTGCGGCGGCTTGACCTGACCGGCGCCATGGTTTACATCCGGGCCAACCAGGGCTTTGCAGCGGCCCGCCAGGAGGTCTTGACCGATCAAGGCCGGCGGGTTATGGTTCAGATTCGCCGGCAGATTGGGCAAATGCAAGCAGAACAGCAAACCGCCTTGCAGCAGTCGGTGCGCGAGGAGGAGGTCAGGGGACAATTTGCCCTGGGAGTGATTCTCGGCAGCGGGGTGCTGGCCTCTCTTGTGGTGATGGGGGCGGTGGTGATGATTTATTGGGATATCGCCCGGCGGAAACGAACCGAGCACGCCCTGCAACAGAGCGAAGCCCTTTTTCGGGCTATGTTTGAAGAAGCGCCTATCGGCATCGGCCTGACAGATTTGCAAGGGGCTATTTTCGACAGCAATCCGGCCCTCCAGCGCATATTAGGCTACAGCGGCCCAGAATTGCAGCAGATGACGGTGACTCAATTGGTTCAAGGGGGTAATCTTGAAGAAACAGCCAGCCTGTTTCGGGAACTGGTTAATGATGAGCGTTCCACTTACCAAATCGAGAAACCTTACGCCCGTAAGGATGGACAGATCATCTGGGGACGGACCCAGGCTTCACTGGTGCGAGATGATCAAGGCCGGCCTCTATTTGTGGTGGGTATGACCGAGGACATTACCGAGCAGAAGCGGATTGAGGCGCAATTGCGTAAGCTGTCGCAGGCGGTGGAGCAAAGCGCCAGCACCATTGTTATCACTGATACCCAGGGCCGCATCGAGTATGCCAACCCCCGCTTCACCGAGACGACCGGCTATACCTTAGCTGAGGCGTTGGGCCAGCACACCCGCATCTTGAAATCCGGCCATACATCTCTTGAAGCGTATAAATGTCTCTGGGAAACCGTTACCGCCGGCAAAGAATGGCGCGGCGAGTTTCACAACAAGAAAAAGAACGGCCAGCTTTATTGGGAAGCCGCCGCCATTTCGCCCATCAAAGATGCTCAGGGCGTCATTACCCATTTCCTGGCCGTCAAAGAAGATATCACCGAACGTAAGCGGGCCGAGGAATCGCTGCGGCAGAGCGAGACCACGCTCCGCGCGGTCCTCGACGCTATTCCGGACTTTATGTTTTGGACGAACCCGGCCGGCGACTACATTTCTTTTCACACCCTGGGTGAGCAAGCTGTGCTGCCGGCGCCCAAGTTAACCGCATCTCTCCCGCCGCATGTGGCTGAACAAATTGTGGCCCACCTGGATCAGCTTTACCAAACCGGCGAGCTACAGAGCTTTGAGTATGCTATAGACTCGCCTACCGAAACCAGATATTACGAAGCCCGCCTGGTCAGCAGCGGGTTGGAAGAAGTGCTGTGCATCCTCCGTGATATTACCGAGCGTAAACAGTCCGAAGCGGCCCTACAGGAGTTGCAAAGCTTTGTTCAATCTACCCTGGATGCGCTTTCGGCTCATATTTGTGTGTTGGATGAGACAGGAACCATCATCACCGTGAATCAAGCCTGGCGAACCTTTGCCGGCAATAACCCCCCTGTAACCCAAAATGTGGCCGAAGGGGCCAACTATCTGGCTGTATGCGATCTGGCTCAAGGCGAAGATACGGCTGAAGCGTCGCTATTCGCTGCCGGTCTTCGGGCAGTTATGCGGATCGAACAAGATGAATTTTCCCTTGAGTACCCCTGCCATTCGCCCCACGAACAACGCTGGTTTATGGGTAAAGTGACTCGTTTCAAGGGATCAGACCCTATCCGGGTGGTGATTGCCCATGAAAATATTACCGAACGCAAACGAATGGAAATGCTTGTGGCAGAAGAACGCAATTTGTTACACACCATTATTAATGCCACCCCCGACTGGATCTATCTGCAAGACCTGAACCACCGTTATCGCTTAGTTAATGAGAGTCATGCCAGGGCCATGAACTTAAGGGTTGAAGATTTTATAGGCAAGACTGATTTGGAACTGGGCTTTCCTGAAGAGATTGTCAAGGGCAACCCGGACAAAGGGATCGTGGGTTTCTGGCCCAGCGACGATGAGGTGATCGAGACCAATGAGGTTAAAGTTATCGCCGAGGAAACATTGGTTGTGGCCGGAAAGCGACGGGTGCAAACTATTGTCAAAATTCCGTATCGGGATCAGGCGGGCAAGGTGCAAGGCATCCTCGGTTATATTCACGATATTACCAGCCTCAAGCGGACACAAGAGGAACTACAACAAGCCAGAGACGCGGCTGAGGCGGCCACACGGGTCAAATCCGAATTTTTGGCCAACATGAGCCACGAGGTCCGTACCCCGCTCAACGCCATTATCGGCATGACCAGCTTGCTGTTGGATACACCGCTGTCGGCGGAGCAAGCCGATTTTGCCGAAACCATTCGCACCGGCGGCGATACCCTGCTGACGATTATCAACGATATTCTTGACTTCTCCAAGATCGAAGCCGGCAAGCTGGAACTGGAACAGCAGCCCTTTGAGTTGCGCCAATGTATCGAGGAGGCGCTCGACTTGGTGGCCGTTAAAGCGGCTGAAAAGAAACTGGAACTGGCTTATATGATTGAAGACTCAACCCCCTCCGGCATAATCAGCGATGTGACCCGCCTGCGCCAAATCCTGGTCAATCTGCTCAACAACGCCGTCAAATTCACCGAGCGGGGCGAGGTGGTGGTGGAAGTAAAGGCGGAAGGCAGAAGGATGAAGGATGAAAGTAGCTCATCTCTCATCCTTCATCCTTCATCCTTCATCCTTCATTTTTCCGTGCGCGATACCGGCCTGGGCATTCCCGCCGAGCGCATGGACCGGCTCTTTCGCTCCTTTAGCCAGGTGGATGCTTCGACCACGCGCAAATACGGCGGCACCGGCCTGGGGCTGACCATCAGCCAACGCCTGAGCGAAATAATGGGCGGCCGGATGTGGGTTGAAAGCGCGGGTATTCCGGGCGAAGGCTCGACCTTCCACTTTACGATTACCGCCGCAGCCGCCCCCAACCCACCGCGGGTGTATCTGGCCGGCCAGCAGCCCGAATTAAGCGGCAAAAAGGTGCTGATTGTGGACGACAACGCCACCAACCGCCTGATCTTGACCCGCCAAACCCAGGCCTGGAGTATGCTCCCTTACGCCGCCTCCTCTGGGGCGGAAGCCCTGGCCTGGCTGGGCCGAGGCGACTCCTTTGACCTGGCTATTTTGGATATGCAAATGCCGGAAATGGACGGCTTGACTCTGGCCGCTGAAATCCGCCGCCTCGAAGAAGGCAGAGGAGCGGGGGAGCGGGGGAGAAGGGGGGAGATTCAATCGAAAATCGAAAATCAAAAATCGAAAATGCCTTTGGTGATGCTGACCTCGCTGGGCTACCGCGAGCGAAATGAGCCGGCGGCCCCGGTGGAATTTGCGGCTTTTCTGACCAAGCCGGTCAAACCCTGGCAGTTATACAATACCCTGCTGGGCGTTTTTCAGGATCAGCCGGTCAAAAAGGCGACCAACGGGACCCAGCCGGCAGCCCTGGAAACTGGGTTAGGCCAAGATCATCCGCTCCGTATTCTATTGGCCGAAGATAATGTCGTCAATCAAAAAGTCGCCTTGCGCATGTTAGAACGGCTGGGCTACCGGGCCGATGTGGCTGCCAACGGTTTGGAAGTGTTGCAGGCGTTGCAGCGCCAGCCCTATGATGTGGTGCTGATGGATCTGCAAATGCCTGAAATGGATGGCCTGGAAGCCACCGCCCACATTCAGGCGCAATGGCCGGCCGGCCAGCGCCCTTGGATCATCGCCATGACGGCCAATGCCTTGCAAGGAGACCGAGAACGCTGCCTCGATACCGGCATGCATGATTATATCAGTAAGCCGGTCCGCCCAGAGGCCTTAGCCGAGGCGCTGCGGCGCTGCCAACCGGCAGGGAAGCCAGGTGAGCTAACCGCGCTTCCCAATGAAGTACAAAATTTAAGCCAGCTAAACGGGAATGGCGCAAAACCTGAACCCAATGAGGCTGCTCCGGCGCTTGACCCTCAGGTGTTGGCCGATTTGCAGCAACTGCTGGGCGAGCAGGCTCCGCAGATGATGGTGGAACTGATTGGCATCTATTTTGAGTCGGCGGTTCCTCTATTGGCCCAAATTCAGACTGCCGTCCAACAGGGCGATGCGCCCACTCTGTACCGCACCGCCCATACCCTCAAGCCGGGCAGCGCTTACCTGGGCGCGATGCATTTTGTAAGGTTATGCGAGGAGTTAGAAAGTATGGGTAGGAGCGGCCAATTAGAGGGAACAACCGCCAAGTTGATCGAGCTTGAAGCCGAATTTGAGCGGGTAAAGTTAGCCCTGGAAATAGAAAGAACTAATTGTTACAGTCTGAAACCCCTACCCTGACCTGGAAATATGACCGATACACCCAAACTTGGCCTTTGCCGTCTTGGCGGAGTTCAACCCGAACGAGGAAAAAATGGACCAAAAAATAATTAATGTGTTATTGGTTGAAGACAACCCCGGCGACGTTTGGCTGGTAAAAACCTTACTGGCCGAAGCCAGTATGAATGGAGCGGACCACACTTTTAGCTTGACCCATGTCGAACAACTGAGCCAGGCTTTGACGGTCTTAACCACCCAGAACTTTGAGGTTATCCTCTTGGATTTGTCCTTGCCCGATAGTCAGGGGCTTGACACGATCTATCGTACCCTGGAGGCCACCCCGGCGCTGCCCGTACTGGTCATGAGCGGCCTGAACGATGCGTCTATGGCTTTGGAAGTGGTCAAGGCCGGCGCACAGGATTACCTGGTCAAGGGTTACGTCAATAAATATACCTTGCCGTGCGCCATTGTCTACGCCATCGAGCGCCAGCGAAGCGAAGCCTTCACGCGGGCTATTCTTGGTTCGCTCAAGGCCCACATCGCTGTCCTCAATCAGGCCGGTACGATTATGGCTGTCAACCAGGCCTGGGAACAGTTTGCCGCTGAAAATGGCGATCCGACTCACCACCAGACCGGCGTGGGGACAAATTATCTGGAGGTTTGCCGGCGAGTGGTGGGCGAGGAGGCGGCCATGACCCAGGCGGTCGTGGCCGGTATTCAGGCCGTGTCAGCCAATTTGCAGGAGCAATTCAGCCTGGAATATCCCTGTCATTCACCCAGCGAGCAGCGCTGGTTTATGATGCGGGTTACGCCCCTGCGGGATGGCCGGGGCAGCGTTGTGGTGGCTCATGAAGAAATTACCGGGCGAGTCCAGGCTGAGCAGGAAACGCGCCGCCGCAATCGCGAACTGACCTTGCTCAACCAGATCATTGCCGCTTCAGCCGGCGGAATGGAGCCAGAGTCTATGCTCGAAACCGCCTGCCGTGAACTGGCTCTGTTCTTTGAGGCGCCTCAGGCGATAGCGCTGTTGCTTGATGAGGAAAAAACGGAAGCGGTGGCCGTGGCCGAGTGGCTGCCCCAGGGGTGGCCCAGCGACTTGAGCCGGCGCTTTGCGGTGAAGGATGATCCGGCCTTAACTTATCTCCTCAGCCATGCGGGGCCGCTGGCGGCAGATGACGCGCAGCGCGACCCCCGCCTGGTCCGGCATCAGGCCCTGTTACAGCAACACCGGGTCGGCTCGCTGCTGGCCCTGCCGCTCATGGTGGATGGGAAAGTGATGGGGGGTTTAAACTTAAGCGATTATCAGCCGCGCCATTTCTCGCCGGCGGAGATTAACCTGGCCTGGAGCGTGGCCGACCAGGTGGCCGGTGCGTTGGCTCGCAGTCGCCTGACCCAACTTCACCACCGCCTCAATGCGGCCATCGAGCAGGCGGCCGAGGTGGTCGTTATCACCGAAGTTGACGGCAAGATTATTTATGTCAATCCAGCTTTTGAGAAAGTCAGCGGTTACAGCCGCGCTGAAGTCATCGGCCAGTATCCCCGCTTGCTCAAAAGCGGTAAACAGAACGCGGCTTTTTATCAGGAATTGTGGGCTACTCTTCGGGCCGGCCGGATTTGGCAAGGTCGTTTCGTCAACAAAAAGAAGGATGGCGCTCTCTACACCGAAGAGGCAACCATCAGCCCAATTAAGGATGAAGCTGGACAACTCATCAATTTTGTGGCGGTCAAACGAGATATCACCCGCGAACTGCAACTGGAGCAGCAGTATCACCAGGCCCAAAAGATGGAAGCCATTGGCCGGCTGACCGGGGGTATTGCTCACGACTTCAACAACCTGCTGACGGCGATTAACGGCTTTGCCGAACTCTTGCAGGTGCGTTATTCGCTTGACGACTCGCGCAAGGAAATGGTAGACATGATTCTGCGCTCTGGTCAGCGCGCCGCCGCCCTGATCCGCCAGTTACTTGTCTTTAGCCACCAGCAAGTTATCAATCCCGAAGTGTTGAACCTTAACGGGATCATCACCGAACTGAACAAGATGCTGGGCCGCATCATTGGGGAGGACATTCGGATGGAGCTGCATCTGGCCTCTGATTTGTGGTCCATCAAGGCCGATCCGACCCAAATTGAGCAGGTCATTGTCAACCTGGCCGTCAACGCCCGCGACGCCATGCCCCATGGCGGCCAATTGACGATCGAGACGGCTAATGTTATTTTGGATGGTGACTATACGGCGACCCATCTCAACGCCCAACCGGGCGAATATGTGCTGTTGGCCGTCAGCGACACCGGGACCGGCATGAGTGAGGCAGTCAAGGCCCATATCTTTGAGCCTTTTTTCACCACCAAAGGCGCAGGTCAAGGCACCGGGTTGGGGTTAGCTACGGTTTACGGCATTGTCGAGCAGAGCGGCGGCGCCATTTGGGTCTACAGCGAAGAGAGGCAGGGCACGACCTTCAAAATTTATTTACCGCGCGCCGGGGAAGCTGCGGCGCAAAAAGATCGTTCCGAGGCTGATAGAGAGGCGCCTACAGGCCATGAAACGATCCTGGTGGTCGAAGATGGCGAAGCCGTGCGCGCGTTGGCTCAAGAAACATTGGAGACCCAGGGCTATACCGTTTTGGTTGCCGCCGACGGCGAGGAAGCCTTGCAGGTGGCAGCCGCTTATCCTGGTCCTATTCAACTGCTCTTGACCGATCTGATCATGCCTTATCTCAACGGCCGGCTCCTGGCAGAGGAGCTTAGCCAGGTTTATCCTGATCTAAAAATTCTATTTATGTCCGGTTATACCGATAACACCCTTGATCGGACCGGGCTTAATCAAGATAAAGTGAACTTTTTGCAAAAACCGTTTAGCCCTATAATTTTGGCCCAGCGAGTGCGCCAGATATTGGATGCAAATAAATGAAACCAGGTTGTGGCGCGGCTGGTTATTTAAAGGGGAAATTCGGTTTCGAACCCGGTGGTGCAGTTGACCAGTTCGTTGGCTGCTTTTACATTCTTGAGCACTTTAGCCATATTGCCTTTTAAGGTAATCCGGCGGGTGAAGAGGGCCTTCATGGGGTCCAGCTTTTTTTCAGCAATAGCTTTCCAGGCGCTCACCGGCCCGCTGATGCAAAACTCAGGGTTGAGGGTGGTAGGGTCGGCCGGCACAAACGCCTGGCGGCATTGGCCGTGATACAAGTCCAGGTACATATGCACCGTTTCTTGCAGCCGGCCTTCGGGTTCGACAATGACGTATAAATCACCCTCCCAGTTTTTGGCCGCCTCGCGATAGGCCCGGCTCTTATTACATTCCTCGCCCAGACGCTTCACCCAAGCATCGGTGGCAAAGGGAATTGCTTTTGACATAGTCTCACTCGCCTCCCATGCGATATGTCTTCCGCTCATTATAACTGAGGCCGGCGTTCCCACCAATCCCCCTTAAGCACTAATAAAACCAGGAACAGCCAAAATTTGCACTTTTAAAAACCAATGGTATAATCGTTATCTGTCACGGGCGATTAGCTCAGTTGGTTAGAGCGCATGCTTGACATGCATGAGGTCACAAGTTCAAGTCTTGTATCGCCCACTTAGAGAGTCTGGCCCTGTCCAGGCTTTTTTTATCCCAATTCATCAAGCCGTAATCAGAGGGTTAGGAGCCAGGGCCCGGTCAATCTTGCCCTCGACGCCTGACCCTCTATTTTATTTTACCCAAACGAAGGAGCTTTCAGTTATGACCCATCTTTCGAGTGTTGCCACCGCCGATGCCATCCTGGCCCATGTAGACCCGGAAGTACTGGAGGCCATCCGCTGTGAGCGGAAACGCCAGCGGGATCAGATTGAGCTGATCGCCTCAGAAAACTATGTTAGCGCGGCGGTGCTGGCCGCCCAGGGGTCGGTGTTGACCAATAAATACGCCGAAGGCTACCCTGGCGCGCGTTATTATGGCGGCTGTGAATGTGTGGATATTATTGAAGAGTTGGCCCGACAGCGGGCCAGGAAGATATTTGGGGCCGAGTATGCCAATGTGCAGCCTCACTCCGGCTCCCAGGCCAATGCCGCGGTTTACCTGGCTTTGCTCAAACCCGGCGATACGGTTCTGGCCTTTAAGCTGGATCATGGCGGCCACCTGACCCATGGCATGAAGATCAACTTCTCCGGCCATTACTATAATTTTGTTCACTACGGCGTTGACCCCGAAACTGAACGCCTCAATTACGATACCATTGCCGAACTGGCCCAACAGCACCGGCCTAAACTGCTCCTGGCCGGCGCCAGCGCCTATCCCCGCCAGCTCGATTTTGCCCGCCTGCGCGAAATTGCCGACAGCGTCGGCGCTTACCTGGTGATGGACATGGCCCACATCGCCGGGCTGATTGCCGCCGGCCTTCACCCCGACCCGGTTCCCTATTGTGACGCGGTAACAACCACTACCCACAAAACGCTGCGTGGCCCCCGCGCCGGATTGATTCTGTGTAAAGAAAAACACGCCAAAGCCATTGATAAAGCTGTCTTTCCGGGTATGCAAGGCGGCCCGTTGATGCACATCATCGCGGCCAAGGCCGTGGCTTTTCAAGAGGCGCTACAGCCGGACTTCAAGGAGTATCAGCAGGCGATTATTGACAACGCCCAAACCTTAGCCCAAACCCTGGTCGAGGGCGGACTGCGATTGGTGTCCGGCGGCACCGATAATCACCTGATGATGGTAGACCTGCGCCAGGCTAACATTACCGGCCAGGAAGGCGAAACCGTGCTGCACAAAGCCGGCATCACCACCAACAAAAACCTGATCCCCTATGACCCGCAGCCGCCGCGTGTGACCAGCGGGGTGCGTCTGGGGACGCCTGCCGTTACCACACGCGGCTTCCGCCAGGCCGAAATGAAGATTGTGGGCCAGGCCATCCTTAATACCGTTTTCCACGCCCACGATGAAGCCATGTTGAGTGAAGTGCGTCAGGTTACTGCTGAACTGTGCGCCCGTTTCCCGGTGCCCGGACTGGATTAATGGTGAATTATAAATAGCCAATTGTGAATTGTGAACGGTAATCTTTCATTCACAATTCACCAATTTCTTACTCTACCCCGGTCATTTCTGTCAAAGTCTGTTGGGCGACTTCTGGGTTGGTAAAATGGATAGTCTGCATGCCTACCGCTCTGGCCCCTTCGATATTTTGGATAAAATCGTCAATAAAGAGGGCCTCGGCGGGAACAACATCCACACGCTCTGCTGCCAGGTGGTAAATGCGAGGGTCGGGTTTCATCAGGCCGACTTCGGAGGAAATGACGACGCCATCAAAGAGGTGGATAAAAGGATAAACCTCAACCCACAAGCGGCGGGCGACATCCCAAAAGTTGCTCAATAAGCCGGTGCGATAACCGGCCTGACGCAAGCGTTGGATGTGGGCAACAAGGGCCTCATCCAGCACATCGCCGGCAAAAAAATCGCGACGCAGTTCGGTCAATTCCGGTTCAGCCAATTGAAAGTAATCCCCTAACCAGCGCCAATGAGCAGCGCTGGTTTTTTCTCCCAATTGGGCTTGCCGGCCCGACTCACCGCTAAAAACAAAGGTTTCAAATTCCAACGGGTCCAGCCCCAGGCGGGCGGCCCATTTTTCGCGTCCGGCCCGACTCTGGGTGCGAATGAGCACCCCGCCGACATCGAAGATAACTGCCTTAAGCGTCATTAAATATTACTCCTGTTTACAGTGATACCGTCCAGGTTCGATCATACCGCTATGCCCAAATAAAGCCAAATTCAAGATTTTTAGACCCTCAACTTGGCCCTCCGCCAAGCCTGAGCTAAGATCATGAGAGAGACAAAAGTACCTTTCAAACACATTTCAAATCTATTTGTATTAAACTATAATGTAAAAAGGGTGCCGCCACACGCCCGTGTGGAAAGAGGAATTTGTGAGTCTGATCGGCCAAACACTTGGTCAATATCAAATTGTTGAATTTATCGGCGCTGGCGGCATGGCCAGCGTTTACAAAGCTTACCAGTCCAGTCTCGACCGCTATGTTGCCGTCAAAGTGCTGCCGGCGCAGCACGCCCTGACCCCCGGTTACAAAGATCGTTTTATTCAGGAAGCCAAGGCCGTAGCCCAGTTGAGCCATCCCAACATCCTGCCCATCTATGATTTTGGCCTGGAAGGCGATCTCAGTTATTTTGTCATGAAATATGTCCCCGACCATACCCTGGCCGACTTGATGGGGCAACCGCTGGACCTGATCCGGGTGAGCCACATTGTGGGCCAACTGGCCGGGGCGCTGGATCACGCCCACGCCAAAGGGATTGTTCATCGTGATGTCAAGCCGTCCAATATGCTCCTGGAAGGCGACTGGCTGCTGCTGACCGATTTTGGCCTGGCCAAAATCACCGAAGCCAGCACCATCATCACCAGTACCGGGCACATTTTTGGCACACCGGCCTATGTGTCGCCGGAGCAGGCCGAAGGCTTGCCCCTGGATCATCGCACCGATATTTACTCGCTGGGCATTGTGATGTACGAGATGGTGGTGGGACGGGTACCCTTTGAAGGCAGCACCGCCATGCGCATCATTAATAAACATATCCACGAGCTGCCTCCGCCTCCCAGCACCCTCAGACCCGACCTGCCGGCAGTGGTGGAACAAGTCCTACTTAGAGCTTTGGCTAAACAACCGGAAGATCGTTACGCCCGCGCGCTTGATTTGGCTACCGCTCTGCGCGAAGCTGTGCAAAGCGCCTCCCGCCCCAAACACCGTGTAGACAAACCAACCATGCCGGCATTGCATCCTGAAGAAATTCCGGTTCAACCGCCCGTTGCCAGACCAACTCTGCCTCTGGAGGCAAAAGCAGTGGCTGTGGAATTACCACCCAAGCAGGGCCGGCCTTTCTCTTATTTTGGGCTGAGCCTGCTGGTCGTCATCCTGCTGCTATCGTTAATCGGCGGCGCGCTTTTCTTTTTTACCCCTGGCGAGGGCGCCGACGAGTCCGCTCTGGCGGCGGCTACTTCTGGCTTGCCCACTCCGGTGGCGGTGAGTCCTACCTCTACCCCGACGCGTTTAGCTACCGCCACGCCCGTTCCGCCAACCGCCAACCCTACACCGACTGCCACCCTGCCAGCCGCTACCGCTCTCCCGACTGCCACCCTACTCGCCGCCGCGCCGACCTCTCTGCCTGCACTATCAACCAACGGCACGCTGGCTATCCCGGTTAAAGTTGGCCCGGAATTTAAGGTTTTTCTCACCGGCTTTGACGGAGCCGGGATTAATGGCCCGGCTCCCGTGAGCCTGGGCAACGCCCGCCAGCCGATGTTTCGCCGTGACGGGCAGGCCATTGTTGTCAACGGTACGGAGACTGGCGCGCTGCGGGGAATTTTTGTCACCGACAGCCGGGGCGGTGGACCCCAACCGCTGAATGATCGGGGTGAGGCTTTTTGGCCGGTCTGGTCGCCTGATGGAACTGAACTAATTTTTGTTGACCTGGACAAAGGGCGAACCGTCTTTCGCCAAAACAGCCAGCTTGCCAAATCAGAGGCTGATTACACTCAAGTGCAGATCAACCAAATCCCCTTGACAGCCAATAACCTGATTTGGTCCGACGATAACCGGCTTATTTTTCAGGGTTGCGCCGATTGGCTGGGCCAGTCGGGTGAATGTGGTATTTGGGCCGCTGATGCCGCCGCCCTTGAGCCGGTTCGGTTGACCTCCAACGGCGGCTTGCCCACCGATGCCAGAAATGGCCTTCTCGCCTACATGCTGGCCGAAGATGGCGATTGGGAAATTTATTTGGTTTCTCTCAGTAGCGGGGAACAGCTCAAGCTTACCGACAACACCCGCCAGGACGGCCTGGCCGCCATCGCCCCCGATGGGCAGAGCGTGGCTTATGTTTCTGATGAATCCGGCAGCTGGGCTGTCTGGACCATTACACTGAGCGACAAGCAGAAACAGAAGTGGTTTGATTTAGACCCTCAACATGGGACCATTGACGTAAACAGTTGGTCCGAAGAGCGTATGAGTTGGACTCGCTAAGTTAGAGGAGATTTTTAAAAACAAAATGAGGGCGTTTGGCAATTACCAAACGCTCTCGGTGAGAAGCGTCTGCAATGGTTACAGTCCCGGCCTGGCTCACTGAGAGGAGTCTACACTCTGAGTAACCGTCCAGAAATAAGTTGTAGATTTGGAGGTGTGGAAAAATAAGGTAGAACAGGAGGCCAAATGACCACAGCAGCAATCCATCAGTGTGAATGTGAAATATGTCAGCGTTCAGAAGCGCATCCGCTGAAAGAAGAGCATCGGCGGATGAACTTGTTTCTGAGCCGGTTGGACGAACAACAACGGCGGTGGTATGCGGCCTTGGAAGCGGAGAAACTGGGTCACGGCGGGTTAGAAACAAGGGCCAAGATCACCGGGCTAAATGTCAATACCATCAGCCGGGGCCGGAAAGAATTGAGTAATGAGTTCCAAAAGCGGCCAAGTCAGCGGGTTTGGCTGGAAGGCGGCGGACGAAAAGCGATTGAAAAAAGGCCACAGCTAGAACAGGTTTTTGCAACAGGTTGTATCAGATGAGGTCGCTGGCTTACCGACTGGCTCTGAAAAATGGGTCAGAAAAAGTCTGCGCCCGATCGCCCGCGAACTCAAAGAGCAGTCCTATCAGATAGGTCGAACCACCGTCAGACGGTTACTGAGAAAACTAGAGTATGGGTTGCTTGCAAATCGCAAAAGCCTCACCACTGTCGTTTCTGGCTCTGGAAACAAGAAGTTCAACAACAACTGGCTAATCAGTTTGGGTTGAAGGTCATGATTTGTCGTTATCCCACCGGCACCTCTAAATACAATCCGATTGAATATCGGCTTTTTAGTCAGATCTCGCTCAACTGGGCTGGTCAACCTTTACGCTCTTTGCAGACCATACTCAACTTCATTCAAGACACCACCACCTCAACCGGCTTGAGCGTTAAAGCCTTTCTGGTTGATCGCCTTTTTGAAAAAAGTCGCAAAGTCTCAGAGGCGGCTCGTCAGGCGATTTGTCTTGAGCGTCGCTCCGTTTGTCCGATTTGGAATTACATCATTCGTCCTCAACCTCTTGCTTTAGTTTCAAATCCCTAACTTATTTCTGGTCAATTACTAAGCCGCTCAAGGTCCGCGCACTCGGATGAGACCACACCATCGTATTCAGGACAAAAACCTGTACCCCCTGCCGAGGTATCTGGTGCAACCATCACCGACTGAGGCGCTGCCGGTCTTGTTGCCCCTCCTCTGGCTGGCTGATCTCGGCGAAACAGCGGGGATGGTCACTTAGCAACAACGCATCCACCAACTCAACTTGGGCGTCCCGGCCCTTCACCACAATCTGGTTATACACGGTTTGCCGAAACTCAATTAAATTGTTAAGCTGTCCGGTCGTAGAAGCATTTAAGGCTGTCATACCCTAATCTTCTACACCAGGGCGGTTTGTGGAACTCACAAGCCGCCTTTTGCCTTTATTTATCTAAAGTCAAGTATAGTAGTAATTCTTAAATTTTTCATGGCTGACCTTAACATAAGGGCTACTTTAAAATTATTGGTAGAGACGTCTGCCAGCCGTTAACCAACAGATTTATCCTGATGGTCTGGCTAATATTTCCGCCGTTAGCCACCAGCGACATAGTGTACCAGACCGAATCGGTAAACGAGGCGTCGTGTAGGTCAGTCAGGGTTAAAGTGGCTTGACCGCCAGGGAAATCTACTGAGGAGCGAGATAACTGGATATTCAATAATCCATCAGCAGGGGAAGGATTGATAGCCGCGAGGGTAACGGTTGAGGTAAAATCGCCCCTGTGTTGGATGTTGATAGTATAAGTACCGCTGCCGCCCGGGTCAACTGTGTAAGATATAGGAGTAACATTAAAGGAAAAACCAGGGGTTCCCAGAATAGTTGCCAGGTTCTGGATATAGAAAAGATCCCCTACGGCAAAAGCTGGCACGTCCAGATATTTCGCCAACTCGTTGGGAGATTCTTGCAAAATTAGCCCCTTGGCTTGAAAGAGAGCACTATAATTGTATAAATGCGCCATTACTCCCTCACCAATGACAGCCTCATATCGGGAGACAAACCAGTACGGTGCGACATAATTATACTCATTGATGGCCGTTTGAATCGGGCCAGGAATGGTTTGGGCCAAATAGTTCCCCAGTTCAGGCGTTAAAAAGAGGAAGTTGCGGGCGATATCAAAATGTTTCTTGTGGAAACGATCTTCGCCAGGCCAGTACGAGTCTTTAGTGAAGATACTAACACGCAATTGGAGCAGGCGATTGAGTTCGGTAGTAACCCGTGTACGGAGTTGACTGTCTGAACTAGCCTTATCGGCTAGGTCCTGGAGTTGGAGAAAGCCTATATAACCGGCGATATAGGCGTTTAATTCATAAGGCTCCTGCCGAAAGTAATCGGTGGTAGCCAGGGATGGAACAGGCACTTGGAGTTTGGTTTTGGCCAAGTCATAGGCTCTTGGCGCATCCTGGGGAAAAATTTCAGCATATTTCCACATAGCATAGAAATTGTGGGGTGGATAACTCCATGAAAAGCCTGAGGGCGTAAACCGGGGTGGGTGATTAACCAGGTCGGCTTGAACTTCTGGCGGGAGGTCCATAGCTTCTCGAGCAGCCCCATTAGCCCAACCAATAGTCGCATACATATTGGAGTCAAAGTAGTCCTGAAATTCTTGCCTTAAATAGCTGTTGAGTTGAGCTTGAAGCTGAGAGGATAGATGAGGATAGGCTAAGCTAAGGGTGTAGAGGGTGTCGCCGGGGTTGTCGAAATAAGTACCAAACCAATTATAATTGACCATTGCTTGGCCCGGGTTGTAGTAGCCGGGCCGCAAATGACCGGCATTAAGTATTTTTTGAATTTCTTGTTCCAGGCGCGCCTTCAAATCATCTCGTGAGAGGGGGACAATATCATCCTGAACAGCTTGAATCTGAAGTAACGGCAGTCGGCCCGGACCTGAACCTGCCCCAAAAGCAATAATGGCGTTGCTCCGGTGAACATAAAGCCGATCCTGATAGGGAATAATTGGGTTTTGATCACCGTGATTATGATAGGCGGCGTTGATACTGTTGCTATTGCCCTTATACCAACCTTGTAAACGAGGCCAGCTGGGCACAATAGTCCATGCTTGATCGTAACCAGGAGCAAGAGAAGAAAGGTCATAAGACCACACCGTCCCGCCGCTATTTGGGTTTGTGAGGTTAAACCAGTCGCCAACCCGATCGCAGCAGAGGTTGCGGTAAATGATATTGCCGCCGGCCGAAATAGCTTGAGGTTCAGCTACGGCTCCAAAACCTCCCAGCACGCTTAAGTAGGCGGGGCTGGTGCTGTTCCAGCCCATCACTCTGCCTTTGGCATCTGAACAACACTGATACAAGTTACTCTGGTACAGGATATCATCTGGTCCAACCAATGGCGGGTAGCGATTGCCTGAATTGGTGCCCCACCAAACAATAGGGATATATTCACGATGGCCATCTCGGTCAGAATCAAATGTGTACTCGCTGCCATCATTTCTATTAAGTACAACCAAGGCTCGACGCCAGGGTTTGTGTTGGTGAGGGTGGGACGTGGGATTATTTTCCAGATATTGAGTAACGCGAGAGGCATTAATGACTGGATAACCATGCGCCCAGGCCTGAGGAGCAACCTGTGGTCCTAACAAAGTCCCTTCTGATGCGCCGGGAAAAATATCGTCTAGCTGCATTTCTCGGTAATTTCCATAACCTACCCCATCGGTATCTGCAACGCTTCGGGTTCCAGGTCTCAGGCCGGTTCGATAGCTAAACGCTGTAGAAAATATGACTTTATCTTGATAAATAACAGGCCAATAGGATTGAAATTGTTCTCCTGGTAATTTGTTAGACTTCCAAACCTGATTTCCGGTACTGGCTTGAAGGGCATAAGCGTAGTTATCATTGGCTGCAAAATAAACAATCCCATCTTTATAAGCGGCCGAGAGATGGATGGGGCCATCAGTTTGAAATTTCCACAATTGCTGACCCTGGTTTGGTGTACCATGCGCACCAATAGCATACATAGCCCCGTCTCGGTTACCGACAATAACTTTTCCCTCGACCACCAAGGGATTGGCATCGAAACCGGCTTTAGCACCCGAAAATGCCCACAGATGAGTTCCGGTCAACGCATCCAGGACATGCAACTTACGATCATAACCACCTACATAAACGACGCCCTCAGCTACTGTAGGCGAATTACCCAGGGGTAGTTCTGTGTCATACCGCCAAACTAGCGCGCCGCTGGCAGCATTCAAGGCATATAAGCCGCGGGCTGTCGCAAGGTAGAGGAGACCGTAACTGGCAATAATCTGTGAATTTTGGGGAATATAAGCCTCAATTGGGCGATACCATTGAATCTGCAAACTGCCTGAAACCTCCTCCGGAGTCCAGGAGGTCCGCTGAGGATTAGCCGCCACCATTGGCCACGGGGCAGGATCGGCAAGCTGGTTAGCTGGCAGATTTACTGGGCTGATTTTATCAGGGTTCTTTAAAAGGGCGCCGTCATTGGCTACTGACCCCGCAATGGTAGGGTTGTTTTGTAAAGGGGGCCGTAATGTTTCACCAGCCGCTGCACTGGCTGAAAAAAGGGTAATGAGCAATCCCAGTAAAGGTACGATCAAAACTAGCCTTCGTTGAATACGCATACTCGAAGCCTCCGTTTGTAAAGAATACTTGAGCTGATTTTCAAGGACAGACATCAACATGAAGACATTAAAAAAGGCCCAATCTGCCACCCAATGAGATGGCGGATTGGGCCTTTACTCTTACTTGACTACTAATAATTAGGAGAAAGCTTGGTTTGACCCGTGATTTATTATTAACTTAAGTTTCGTATTCTTTATGACCGAAACTGGTAACTATTTTATCAGAGAAGCGGGTTTTAATAAATAGTAACTCGGTACTGGCTAAAACGGTTTCAATTTACTCATCACAACCGGGCGGAGTAAATGAGAGGTAGAATATTGATGGACGGCTTTGAAGTTCTCCCCAGAAAAAATTTCAGCCAATCCTCAAACCGAGTTCAAACCGAACTATGTTATCATCGAATCAGGATACTTACCTATCCAAACTAACATGGGATAGGTTTGCGATGCGCCACAAGAATATTCAATGTGAGTGTCTTCATTACTCAACAAATTGTAAAGTCTTTCGAGGATCACTATGTTATCACTCAAGCCAAAACTTACTCACTCACCCGCCCGGCTCATAAAGCGGGAGTATCTCTACAAACATCTGCTCTCTCTTCTGCCTTCCATCCTTCTTGCCCTGACTTTGGCTCTGGCAATCCACCTGTTATTCCTCAGTTTAGCTCGAGCTGTCAATATTACCGTCACCACTACCCAAGACCAGTTTGGCGGCGGCCCGAATGAATGCTCGTTGCGTGAGGCTATCCAAGCAGCCAATACCGACACGCCCGTTTATGGTTGCCCAGCCGGCAGCGGGTTGGATACCATCATCCTTCCCACTGGAACGTATACCATCACTCGTACTAACGCGAATGAAGATGATAACAGGAGGGGCGACCTTGACATCTCCGCCGATCTAATCATCAGCGGCGCAGACGCGGCAACGACAATTATCAATGGCAACACCCTTGATCGTGTTTTCCACACCACCAACGGCGTCAGTTTGACCTTGATCAATTTGACGGTGAAAAATGGAAATGTCACCGATTCCGGCGGTGGCATTTTTGCCAGAGGTGATCTAACTTTAACTAATGTAAACGTCCTGAGCAGCACGGCGGGTGTCGGTGGGGGTGGAGTGCAAGTGAATGGTATAGCGACGCTGAGTGGGGGACGCTTTGAAAACAACAGAGCCGCTAATGATGGGGGTGGACTTTTTGCCAATAATACACTATCGCTCAGTGGTACACAGTTTATTAGCAACACGGCAACCAATGGCGGTGGGGTGCGTGCAAATAATGCAGTAACGCTGAGCGGTGGTCGCTTTGAGAATAACACGGCTAGTAACAATGGTGGGGGGCTTTTTGCCAACACCACCTTAACATTGAGTGGTACGCAGTTCATTAGTAACACAGCAAACACGGGCGGTGGGGTGTATGCAAATAGTACAGCAATACTGAATGAGGGTTATTTCGAGAACAATCGAGCGTCCACATTAAATGGGGGTGGGTTAAATAGTGGTAGCACTCTAATACTAACTGGTACACAGTTTATCGGCAATACAGCCCAGCAGAATGGCGGCGGAGTATCTGTAAATGGTGGGGTGACACTGAACGGCGGCCGTTTTGAGAACAACAGGGCTAATAATGGCGGTGGACTTTTTGCCAACAACGTATTAACGCTGACAGATACGTTGTTTATGAATAACACGGCGAATAGTGGTGGCGGGGCGCGAGTGAATAATGCAGCGACACTAAATGGTGGCCGCTTTGAGAATAATCAGGCGGCCACCTCAAATGGAGGTGGGTTGTATGTTGGTGGAGCATTGGTGCTAACTGGCACACAACTTATTAGCAATACAGCAGCGCAGGGGGGTGGGGTATTTCATACTAGCGGTGCAGCCCGAGTAATCAATGCGCTTTTTGCTCGAAATGCGGCCACTAGTAATGGCGAGGCGCTCAACCTCAGGTCTCTCAGTGAAACGCAAATTTTGCACGCTACCATTGCTAGCCCAACTCAGGTAAACGGCGCGGCCATCTATGTTGCCAATGGGACGGTGAATATCACCAATACCATTATCGTCAGCCACACCACAGGTATCCAGCGGGCGGGCGGCACGGTGAATCAGAACTACAATCTCTTTTGGGGCAATGCCAATAACACTACCGGAACGGTTGGGGGTGGAACCGGCTCGATTACCGGCAACCCGGCCTTTACCGACCCGACAACGGATGATTACCACCTGACTGCAGCCAGCGTCGCTATTGATAGAGGCGTTAATACAGGTATAGCGACAGATTTTGAGGGTCAGGCCCGACCCCTGGGTAATAGCTTTGACCTGGGTTACGATGAGATGCCTCCTATAGTTGAAATAGCTGTATTAGGTAATGGCCAGGTCATTGCTGATGGCGACGCCAGCCCCTCGACTGCCGACCACACCGACTTTGGAGATGTATTGGTGGCTAATGGGGCAGTTATCCATACTTTTACCATCAGTAATACAGGTCTGTCGGATTTGAATCTAACTGGTTTGCCCCCGATAACTATCACCGGCCCGGCAGCAAGTGACTTTAGCCTGATCGTTGGTCCAACTACGCCTGTTGACCCTAACGGGACGACCACTTTTCAACTCCGTTTCGACCCCACAGCAGTGGGTACGCGGACAGCGACTATTACCATTGCGAACGACGATACCGACGAGAATCCCTACGATTTTGTTGTACAGGGGGTTGGTATAGTCCCACTCATCCAATTTGACCAAGCTGTGCCTTATAACGATAACGAGGACGCAGGCGTCAGCAATGTTGTCACCCTGAGGCGTAGCGATGATACGAGTTTTACTTCTACTGTGCAAGTAACTATCACCGGCGGCTCGGCCGGTGACGGTTCAGATTACGACAATTCTGGTTTCCCCTTAATCATTAACTTTGACCCAGGTGTAGTCATCCAGACCATATCCGTGCCCATCATAGATGATGCCATGGACGAGAACATTGAAGATATCACGTTCCAGGTTTCCAGCCTTAGTAACGCGGTTATCGGCACACAGTATACTGCTACCCTCGAAATTGTAGATAACGATAGCGCCGGGATCACGGTTAGTCCAACCAGCCTGACTGTGAGTGAGCCAAATAACAGCGCCATCTTCAACATCCGGCTAACCAGTGAGCCGACAGCCACCGTAACCATCAATCTCAGCAGCGATGATCTGACCGAATGTGTTGTGCCGGCATCAGCCAGCCTAACCAGCCTCAACTGGCAAACCGGGGTTACGATTACTGTTACCGCAGTGGATGATCTCATATTTGATGGACCACAAAATTGTATAATACATTCCACTGTTAGCAGTTCAGATGCGAATTACAATGGGCAGACCGTAGTTGAGGTTAGTGTGAGCGTCAACGACAATGATATACCGGGCATCACCGTTGCTTCGAGTACTGGCCTAACCACCACAGAAGCAGGTGGAACAGCCGCCTTCGGCATGGTTCTTAACACTGAACCAACCGCCCCAGTAACCGTTACGCTAGCCAGTGCTGATCTGACCGAAGGTATAGCCAATCCTACTTCATTAACCTTTACCCCATTGAATTGGAACAGCCCGCAGACTGTGACGATAACCGGAGTGAATGATGATGTAGACGACGGAGATACACCCTACACAGTTATTATCAATCCGGCCATTAGCAATGATAGTACCTACAACAACCTCAATCCTGACGATGTTAACCTCACCAATCTCGACGACGATACTGCTGGTTTTATGGTTTCAACTATCAGTGGTGATACCCATGAAAGTGGTGCAACAGCAACATTCAATATCCGCCTGACCAGCCAGCCACTCGCTGACGTAACTATACCCGTTGTCAGTTCCGATAGTACGGAAGGCACAGCCAGTCCAGCCAACCTGATCTTTACTCCACTCAACTGGCATACACTACAGACTATAACTGTGACGGGTGTGGATGATCTAGATTCAGACGGCAATATTGCCTATACCATCCAGACTAACCCGACCACCAGCAGCACCGATCCGTTATATCACCATCAGACGCCGGTCAATGTAGCAGTGGTAAACCATGATAACGAAGCTCTCGCACCCACGACTCAGTCCCTCTACTTGCCAATTATCTTCAGCAGGTCTGTCGCGGGGTTCGATTTGGTGGTAGACAACCTCAACGTGGGAGGTGATGGGGTAAGCGTGACCATCAAAAATATTGGTAACACCCCGGTAGTAGACGCCTTTTGGGTGGATGTTTATCTCAATCCGGCTACACCGCCCACTCATGTTAACCAACGCTGGAATGATGTGGGTACACAGGGTTTGGTCTGGGGTGTAATTGGAGCAGCACTGCCTCTCGATCCCGATGAAACCCTGACCCTGACCATCAATGATACCTACTATTCTGCTCGGAGGAGCCACTTTACCACACCATTGATAATAGGTAGCCGCATCTATGCCCAAGTTGATTCGGTCAATCTATTAACCAACTATGGCGGGGTGCGAGAAAGTCATGAAATCAACCATGAACCGTATAATAATATCTATCAGACGGTGGCAGAAGTAGAGGTTGATCCAGTGACGGCTGGAGTGGAAGTATTACAAGCCAATACAAGTAATTTACCTTCCCGCTAAGAGGCGATTGAGTATATATACTGCCCGCAGGCACAAACTGAGCTTTTTGCCAGTGTAGAAAATCGCAGTTTGTATCCGTGCAAAGTATAATAGGTCTGATAGTGGCCAGCAACTACGATTTAACCCAGGCCATGCTCCCGGAAGAGGAGGAAACTGTGTCCGGGCAATTGGTGAGGCAACCCAAATCTTGGGCGGAGTCGCTAACGGGGCTTGAACTGGTGTTACAGCCACACCTCTTCCGAAATTAAGGTCGGAAAGCGGTATTCACCCGGCGAATGTCCCCTCAAGAGCCGGCACTTCGTCAAGGTTAAGTGATAGGCTCAGTGGATCCAATTTTCGAGGAGTGAGGCACGCCCACGTGCCGAGCGGAGCCGCACGTGGGCGTGCTAGCTCCTCAAATTTGGATCTACTGAGGCTGTAATGGTGACTTACGGAACTCAAGAAATAGTTGGGTAAAAATTTACACTGAGAAGACGCAGAGATTCACCGAGATTTCTCTGTGCTTCTCTGTGCCGCCTCTGTGAAACTCTGTGTTCCTGTTTACCTAATCTTCATTAGTCGCCAATTTACCCGGCGGAAACGACTAAAGTCGTTACTGCAAACTCCGAGAGGTTTTGAAAATAAGTGAAACTTGTCACAAGAATTAGTGACACATATCACTATTACCCCTGGCTGTTTTCCATTTATAATCTACTCAAATAGGGGGAAAATAAGCCTTTTATTTAAAAGCCCCCCTTACAGTTAATCTCAGCAGAAATTTTAGCTAATCGTAACTGCTCAGCCCTCATGTCATTTCGAGGCCATAGGCCGAGAAATCTCTACAGCGATACATCGGCCTCGGAGATTTCTCCCTTCGGTCGAAATGACATGACTGAGTAGTTACAGCTAACCAAATAAATCACACTCTCTTCGAAGCCGAATACGAGGTTGTCATGGCCGAGCAGATTGAACATATTTTAATTCGCTACCCTCGGGAAGATCGTGGTTTTCTCATTCCTATCCTGCAAGAGGTACAGGAACAGTATGGCTATATCTCGCCGGCGGTGGTAGACCAAATTAGCAGCTTTACTCAGGTGGCGCCAGGGGAAATCTTTGGCGTCGCTTCTTTTTATTCTCAATTCCGGTTTACCAAGCCAGGCCGGCATACCGTCAAGGTTTGTTTAGGCACCGCCTGCCATGTGCGCGGCAGCGGCCGGATCCTGGAGCTGATCGAGCGCCAGCTCAAAATTAAAGCCGGGGAAACTACCCCCGATGGTCATTTCAGCCTGGAACGGGTGGCCTGCTTTGGCTGCTGCGCCTTGGCTCCGGTGGTGGTGGTAGATAAAGATGTGCATGGCCGGTCAACCTCAACCAAAGCCCAAAAATTATTAAGTCAATACAATGGCAAAAAGGGGGAGGCGCAGCGATGAGCCAGCAAATAGATTTGGTCCTGCCACGCCTTGAGTCACAAGTTCAGCCTAAAGAACGCCCCTGGATTGCAGTGTGTATGGGGACAGGCTGTATGTCATCGGCCAGCGCCGAACTGCGCCAGGCCCTCACCGAGGCGCTAGACAGGCATGGTCTGGCCGGCCAGGTTGAGGTGCGGCGCACCGGCTGTTTTGGCTTTTGCGAGCAAGGCCCGATTATGGTTGTCCATCCGGGCGAAATTTTTTACATCCGGGTCAAGCCGCGCGATGTCCAGACGATTGTCGAAGAGCATGTGTTGGGCGGGCGGCGAGTCGAGCGGCTGCTGTACCGCGACCCGGCCACCGACACTATCGCCGCAAGCTGGCACGAGATGAGTTTTTACGGCAAGCAGCAGCGGGTGGTGCTCCACAACTGCGGCCTGATTGACCCCGAAAACATTGACCATTATCTGGACCGGGAGGGCTACCGGGCGCTGCGTCTGGCCCTGACCGAACTGACCCCGGAGGAAGTGATTGACACGGTTATCAAGGCCGGGCTGCGTGGACGCGGCGGCGCCGGCTTTCCCGCCGGCCGCAAATGGGCTTTGGCCCGCCAGTCGCCTAACCGGCCCAAATATGTTATCTGCAATGCCGATGAGGGCGACCCTGGCGCGTTCATGAATCGCTCGCTGCTGGAAGGCGACCCCCACGCGGTTCTGGAAGGGCTGGCTATTGCCGGGTACGCTGTCGGCGCGGAGCAAGGGTTCATTTATGTCCGGGCGGAGTATCCGCTGGCGGTGGAGCGTATTCGCCGGGGCATCGAGGCCGCCCGCGAGCGCGGCTTGTTGGGCAAGAATATTTTTGAGAGCGGCTTCAGTTTTGATATTGACATTCGCTTGGGCGCGGGCGCGTTTGTCTGCGGCGAGGAAACGGCCCTGATGCAATCCATCGAAGGCCAGCGCGGTATGCCCCGGCCCCGCCCCCCCTTCCCGGCCCAGAAGGGTTTGTGGGACCAGCCCACCACGCTCAACAATGTGGAAACGTTGGCTACAGTCCCGCTGATTATCCGCTGCGGCTGGGCATGGTATGCCTCGATTGGCACGGAAAGAAGCAAAGGCACCAAAACGTTTGCCCTGACCGGCAAGGTCAATAACACCGGCCTGGTCGAGGCGCCGTTGGGGACCACCCTGCGCGAGCTTATTTTTGACATCGGCGGCGGGATTCACGAGGGCCACCAATTCAAAATGGTGCAGACCGGCGGGCCGTCGGGCGGTTGTATCCCGGCCAGCATGCTGGATATACCCGTAGATTACGAGTCGCTGCAAGCCGCCGGTTCAATCATGGGTTCAGGCGGCATGGTGGTGATGGACGAGCGCAACTGCGCGGTTGACATCGCTTCCTATTTTCTATCTTTCACCCAGGCCGAATCGTGCGGCAAATGTCCACCCTGCCGGGTGGGAATCAGCCGCATGCTGGAAATTTTGGAGCGAATCAAAGCCGGGCAAGGCACGCTGGATGATTTGGACCGGCTGGAAACCCTGGCCCATGTGGTCAAAGACGGCTCGTTGTGTGGCCTGGGCCAGACCGCGCCCAACCCGGTGCTGACCACGCTGCGTTATTTCCGCGACGAATATCTGGCCCATATTGTCGAGCATCGCTGTCCGGCGGCGGTCTGCCCGGCTTTGATTACCTACCGGATTACCGATGAGTGCAACGGCTGCACTTTGTGCGCCCGCATATGTCCGGTCAACGCCATCAGCGGCAACAAAAAGGAACCGCACACCATTGACCCCAACCTCTGTATCCGCTGCGGCGCATGTTACGATAGCTGCAATTACCACGCCATCGTGGTGAATTGAGACCAGGGGAGGAAACATGTCTATCTCACTCACCATCAACGGGCTTGAGGTCAAGGCTGAACCGGGGATGACGGTGCTACAAGCAGCCCAGGCTCGCGGTATCTATATCCCCACCTTGTGTTATTTACCCCAACTTCGACCGGCGGGCGCGTGCCGCATGTGCGTGGTCGAGGTTGAGCAGATGCGCGGTTATCCCTCGGCCTGCACGGTGCCGGTGGCCGAAGGTATGGTCGTCCGCACCGAAACCGAAGCGGTGCAAAATTTACGGCGCGAAATTTTGGCTTTGATTCTGTCAGAGCATCCCTACACCTGCCTGGTCTGCAAGGTTGACTGCGGTTTGTTCCACTGCGGCACCATTCGCAAGGCGGTGGTGACGACCGGCTGTCAGTACTGCCCCTCTAACGGCACGTGCGACCTGCAAAAACTGGTGGATTACCTTGAAGTGCGCGACCTGCCTTACCCCATCAGCTATCGCGGCCTGCCGGTAGAGCAGGATGACCCTTTTTTTGATCGAGATTACAACCTGTGTATTTTGTGTGGGCGCTGCGTCCGTGTCTGCCAGGAAGTGCGCCATGTGGGTGCGTTGGCTTTTGTCAATCGTGGGCAGCATACGATTGTGGGGACGGCTTTTGGCCGCCCTCACCTGGATACCAACTGCGAATTTTGCGGCTCGTGCGTAGATGTTTGCCCCACCGGGGCGCTGGCCGATAAGCGGGCCAAGTGGGAAGGCGTTCCCAGCGCGACCGTCTCCAGCATTTGCCCCTACTGCTCGGTGGGCTGCGCGGTGCAGGCCCAGGTCAAAAATAACAAACTGATTCGTACGGTGGGCCTGGCCGATGGCCCGACGAATGAGGGCCAGCTTTGTGCCCGTGGCCGTTTTGGAGTGGTAGATGTGGTTCATCATCCCACCCGCTTGAAAGCGCCTCTGGTCCGGCGCAACGGCCGGCTGGTTGAGACCTCCTGGGAAGAGGCCCTGGCCGTGGTGGCCGAACGCCTCGGTTCTTATCGGGGTGATTCATTTGCGGCGGTAGCTTCAGCAGCGGCAACCAATGAGGAGAATTATCTGCTGCAAAAATTTACCCGGGCGGTGATGGGCAGCCACAACATTGCTCTGGCCGCCGGTTTCCCCGATGGGGCCAATGCTCTGGAATTGGCCCATACGCTGCGGGATATTGATGGCCCGGCCATCCACGAGGTACGCGAGGCCGATTGCATTGTGGTGATTGGGGCGAACCTTAAAGAGTCTCATCCCATTTTAGACCTGGAAATTCGCCACGCCTTGAGCCGGGGCGCTGCGCTGTTAACTTTTGACACCCGCCAGACCGAACTGGCTAAAAAAGCCGAAGTCTGGCTGCAACCCAAAGCCGGGACGGATCATCTGCTGTTGGCCTGGATGATGAAAGCGTTGAATGTTCAACGTTCAACGTTCAATTCGTTGGATTTGCAGCAGGTGACTGTTCGCACCGGGGTAGTTCCCATAGAGGTATTAAAAGCGGTTCAATTATTGACCGAGCAGCGGGTGGGGTGCACCATCATCATTTATGGCTCCGGTGTGACTCATTACCCGACCGCCGTAGAGACCATCAAGGCCATTCGCAGCCTGGCCCTGGCTCTCGGCGCGGGTGTGATCGGCGTAGCCGGTGAGGGCAACTTTGTTGGCAGCCACGATATGGGCGTCCATCCGGCCCTGCTGCCGGGCTATGCTTCGGTAGCCGACCCGGAAGCGCGGGGCGTCTTTGAGACCCATTGGCATGTCAAGCTGAGCGACCGGCCAGGTTTAAGCTATGAAGGGATTGTGCAAGGGATCAAACAAGGCCAGATCAAGGCTCTCTGGCTGGCCGGCGAGGTCCCGCCGCTGCCGGAGCTGGCCAATCTGGAATTTTTGCTGGTACAGGATATTGTCGAGACCGAAGCGATGCAGTATGCCCACGTGGTACTGCCCGCCGCCACCTTCGCCGAGCAGGATGGCACACTGACCAACCTGGAAGGCCGGGTGCAACGGCTGCATCAGGCTATTCCGCCGTTCAAATTAGCTCAGCCGGGTTGGGTTAGTGTGAGCAATGTGGCCCAGCGCATGGGAGCTGGGTGGTTTTACCCGGCAGCGGCAGCGGTCATGGCCGAAATTGCGGCGGTTGTGTCGGCCTATGCCGGGGCCAACTATGACAAATTACATCTGACCGGCCATATCCGGCGTTTTGAGCCAGTTTCGCCGGTCCAGCCCAGTCTTTTCAACCTGGAAGGAAACCCGCCCTGCACCAGCGACGCCTTCCCCCTGACCCTGCTCACCGAGCGTAATCTACTCTACTATCGCGGCGTTTGCCTGACCGAACAGGTAGATGGTATGAATCTGGTCAAACAGGAAGAAATTCTGCACCTCAACCCGGCTGACGCCAGTCGCCTGGGCATCAGCGATGGCCGGCTGGCCAAAGTCATCTCGCCTTACGGCAGCGCCGAGTATCTTGTCCAGGCCAGGGATGGTTCGCTGCCGGAGGGGACAGCCTTTATCAGCTTCAACCGAGTGAGCAGTTCCACGCTCTTTCCTGCCCTGAACCCAAGCGCCAAGGCTTACCCGGTTCGGGTGGAAACCTTAGAAATGGGGGAAATAGATAATGACAACGATAAATAGAACCCCAGCAAAATCAGCCGGTCACGATTTGTTTGAACCCCAGCCGGCAACAGTGGTCAAGCGCGAGCCGCTGGTACCCAATTTGCAACTGCTGACGGTCCACGCCCCGGCGGTAGCGGCTAAAATTCAGCCCGGCCAATTTGTGATTGTCAGGGCCGACGAGCATGGCGAGCGGATTCCCTTGACCGTGGCCGATTGGGACCGGGAAGCGGGGCTGGTCAGTTGTGTGTTTATGCAGGTGGGCACATCTACCTACAAATTGGGCAAGCTCAAGCCGGGCCAGGTGCTGCCGACCTTTGTCGGGCCGCTGGGCCGGGCGTTGGAAATAGAGCAGTGGGGCACGGTGTTGTGCGCCGGTGGCTGTTACGGCATCGGCAGTATCTACCCGGTGGCCCGCGCCTTGAAGGAAAAAGGCAACCGCGTTATTTCCTTTATCGAAGGGCGCAGTAAATTTTTGCTCTATTGGCTCGACCGGCTGACGGCGGTGAGCGATGAAGTGTTAATTGCCACGCGGGATGGTTCGCTGGGTGAAAAAGAGGGTTATCCCAATAGGGTGGAGCGCATGCTGGCCGCCGGGGAATCGCTGGACCGGGTGATTGCCCTGGGCTGCACCTTTATGATGTATCAAATGTCAGAGACAACCCGGCCCTTTGAAGTCAAAACGATTGTTAGCCTGAATCCGATTATGATTGACGGCACGGGCATGTGCGGGGCGTGCCGGGTAGCGGTCGGCGGGAAAACGCGCTTTGCCTGTGTGGACGGCCCCGATTTTGATGCCCACGAGGTGGATTGGGAACTGCTGCTGGCCCGGCGCAAGGCCTACCTGGGGCCGGAAACCGAGTCAGCGGAAAAGTAAAACTATTTACGATTTTAGATTTACGATTTACGATTAGGCTGAGGTTTAGCCCTTCCAATCGTAAATTGTAAATTGTAAATCGTAAATCGTAAATCGGATTGAAGGTGTAAGCGCGTATGCCCAAACAAATTATTCCACATAAAACACCAATGCCGGAACAAGCGCCGGCGGAGCGCATCAAAAATTACGACGAGGTTGCGTTTGGTTACACCGCTGAACAGGCCATCGCCGAAGCCCAACGCTGCTTGATGTGCAAGCGGCCCGGCTGTATGAGCGGCTGTCCGGTGGGGATTAATATTCCCGGTTTCCTGGCCCTGGTGGCCGAAGGTGATTTTCGGGGGGCGATCAATTTAATCAAAGAGACCAACGCCCTGCCGGCGGTGACCGGCCGGGTCTGCCCGCAAGAGTCACAGTGCGAGGGCAGTTGCGCCCTGTGCAAAAAATATGAAGCGGTTTCAATTGGCCGGCTCGAACGCTTTGTGGCCGATTGGGAAGCCGCCCAGGGACCGCCGGAGATTCCCGAACTGCCCCCACCCACCGGCAAAAAAGTGGCGGTTGTCGGTTCCGGGCCGGCAGGTCTGACCGTCGCCGCCGACCTGGCCAAACAGGGCCACCATGTGACCATTTTTGAAGCCCTGCACGAAGCCGGGGGGGTGCTGGTGTACGGTATCCCCGAATTTCGATTACCCAAAGCCATTGTCCGGCGCGAGGTGGAGTATATTTGCCACATGGGGGTCAAACTGGTCAAGGATTTTGTGGTTGGCACAGCGGCCACCGTGGATGAGCTGCTGGAGGAGTTCGACGCCGTGTTTTTGGGCACCGGGGCCGGACTGCCCTGGTTTTTGAATATCCCCGGCGAAAATTTGAACGGGGTCTACTCGGCTAACGAATATCTGACCCGCGCCAATTTGATGAAAGCCTACCGCTTTCCTGAATATGATACCCCGATTGCCCAGGGCCGGCGGGTGGCGACCATCGGCGGCGGCAATGTGGCCATGGACGCTGCCCGCACGGCCCTGCGTCTGGGCGCTGAGGAGTCGCTGATTGTGTATCGGCGCTCACGGGAAGAGATGCCCTGCCGCGAGGAAGAGATTCACCATGCCATTCAAGAGGGGGTTCAACTTAACTTGCTGGTCACTCCGGTGGCTCTGCGCAGCGACAGCAACGGCTGGGTCAAGGAGATCGAATGCTTACGCAACGAGTTGGGCGACCCTGATGCTTCGGGCCGGCGGCGGCCTGTGCCCGTGCCGGACTCCAATTTCCGTATTCCGGCGGATATTGTGGTTATTGCCATTGGGCAAAGCCCCAATCCCTTGATTCCTAAAACCACGGTGGGGTTGGAAACAGGTCGAGGCGATGTTATTAAGGTCGACTCGGCCACGATGAAAACTTCAAAACGAGGCGTCTTTGCCGGCGGCGATGTGGCTACGGGTGGAGCAACGGTTATCTTGGCGATGGGCCAGGGCAAAATCGCAGCCCGCGCGATTAATGCATATTTGGAAACGGGGGAATGGTGAGAGGATAAGGTTATTTACTTGTGGATGGGTTAGAAAGGATTGATAAACCATGTTTATGGAAGGCATAAAAATCAATTTAGAACAAGAGGCCAAAATAATGGCTGCTTACCTGGAACAGGGCGATCCGTGCGCCAGCGTTCACCTGGCCCGGCTGATTGAGGCCGATACAATGGGCGCATTTCGGCCCTTTGCCGAAGCTGTGGCCGCCCGGCTAAGCGATCACCTCAAACGCTACGCCGAATTAGGGGTAACCGACCCGGAGGTGGCGCTGCAAGACGAGGTTTACCGGCTGATGCGGTTTGCCGCTGTTGACTGGGATGGTATCCCCTGCGAAGGCCGGCCGGGTGAAGAGGTCTAATAGAGAAATCTAACTGCTCAGCCCTCATGTCATTTCGAGGCTGAAAGCCGAGAAATCTTTGAGACCGTTCAAGAAAATAACGTTACGTTAAAGGGATGGCCAAACGAAAAACCCGAAATCCTGATCATGTCCGGCGCAAAAATGTACCCGGACCCGACAAAGAAAAAGTCGCTCCAAAGTGAAATACTCCCCTTTTATTCTCTATGCTTGGCACTTTCAGCCGGATGGACTAAAATGAGCGCATCTCTTGATCCGGCCGAAACTGCATGAGCGAACCACCCTCTGCCCAGGAACAATTCAATCACCTTCACCGTGAAAATGAGCGGCTGCGGCGCGAGAACCAGGATTTGGTCCGCCAGATGGCCCTGCTGCGGACGGTGGCCCGGACCATTGTGGATGAGCCGAACCGGGTTGAACTGACCCGCCAATTGGCCGAACACCTGGCCGAACTGCTGAAAGCCGAACAGGTCATGGTCGGGACGGTGGCTAATGACGCGGTTGTGTTTGACCAAGTGGCCCAAAATGGCCGCATCCAGCCGGTCAATCTGCGCTTTCAGCCCGGCGAGGGCGTGGCCGGCTGGGTTTTGATTTACAAACGGCCCTATTTAGGCTCAAATACCCCCGGCAGCGCTGCGCCCCTGGACCGGTCAGTATTGGCGGTCCCTATCCTTAATCACCAGGGATTTGCCCTCGGCGTGATTGAAGCCCACCGGCCCCACCACAGCTTGCCTTTTACCGAAAAAGATGTCACCCTGGTCCAAACTATCGCCCTCCAGTCTGCGCCGGGCCTGGAACGGGCCCAACTGTTCGACCAGATGGAGCGCTGGATTACCTCGTTTGAAAGCCTGCTGACCTTCAGCGCCAGTTTGAATAAGCGGCTGGAGCCGGCAGCGTTGACCCGCCAGTTGGTCGAACACGCCGCCGGATTTCTGGGCGCGGATGCCGGAATCACCGGCCTGGTGACGGAAACGGGCATTGTAACTCAGGGTTACTGGCGGGCCGGCGGCTGGCACGAATTTGAGGCGCATTGGTCGCCTCTTGAAGAGGCCGGCACACCCGGCTGGGTTTTTATCAACCAGTGTCCCTATCTGACCAATGATTACGGTAGTGACAAACTGGCTCATAGGGACATGCTGGCCGCCTTTGGGGTAAAAAATGCCCTGTGTGTCCCCATTATGGATGCCCGTGAAGAGGTGCTGGGCTTTGTCGAACTGCATAACAAGGGGGGCGGACGCGAGCCGTTCACCTGGTCCGACGCTAACTTTCTGGAGTCTTTGACCAATTCCAGCGCCATTGCCATTTATAACGCCCGCCTACTGGAAGAACTGAAAATCCAGCGCGGCCAGATGCAGGCGCTGGCCGCCCAACACCTGACCCTGCTGGAAGAGGAACGCCGGCGCATCGCCCGCGAACTGCACGACGAAGCCGGGCAGGCCCTCATTGGGATTAAATTTGGCTTGCAAGTACTGGCCCGCAAAATCCCGCCCGAAATTCCCAGCCTGCGCGAAGAAGTAGACCGCCTCCGCCGCCAGGTGAACGAAGCCACGACTCGCCTGAAAGAGATTGCGCAAACCCTCCGCCCGCCCATTTTGGATGAGTTGGGCCTGGAAGTCGCCTTGAACCGTTGTATCAGCGACTTTCAGGAACGGGCGGATTTGCTGTTCCACTTTGAAACGGGCAATCTGACCCGGCGCTTGCCCCAGGAAGTCGAGACTGTTTGTTATCGGCTGGTGCAAGAGGCCTTGACCAACGTTCTACGTCACGCCCAGGCGCGCCAGGTGTGGATTAATCTGACCACCGCCGACCGGCAGGTGCATTTGTCGGTGCGGGATGATGGCCGGGGATTTGACCCTAAAGAAATATCTCAGACCGGTTTGGGTTTGCTGGGAATGAGGGAAAGAGTTATCATGGTGGCCGGCACATTCACCGTTGAAGCGACGCCCGGCGGGGGGACAACGATTATAGCGACGATTCCGCTGCCGCCAGATACCAGTGGGGCTGATGTGAAAGAGCGGTCTTCGGTCGGGAGTCGGGAGGAGTAGCCGATGGGCAGGGGCAATCCAATCACCGTTATTTTGGCCGATGACCACAATATTGTGCGGCGCGGCCTGGCCGCCCTACTGCAAATGGAGGGCAACTATCAGGTGGTCTGCGAGGCCCAAAACGGCGAAGAAGCCCTACAGTGCGCCGATCAAACCTCGGCTCAAATTATGATCCTCGACCTGTCTATGCCTCGCCTCAACGGTCTGGAAACCGTTCGCCGCCTGCGCCACAAACATCCCAAACTAAAAATCCTGGTCCTGTCCATGTACGACGATCAAGAGTTTGTGACCCAGGCTTTGCAGGATGGCGTCAACGGTTACATTCTCAAACATTCTATGGACGATGAGCTGTTCGAAGCCTTGGCGGCTATTGGCAACGGCCAGCGCTTTGTCAGCGCCGGTATTGATTTGACCCAAATAGACCCACAGATGGAGCCAATCGCTTCACCTTTGACCTCCCGTGAACATGAAGTTCTGCAACTCATCGCCGAAGGCCACACGACAACCGAAATTGCCGAGATTATGTCCATCAGCCCGCACACGGCCAACCGCCACCGGGCCAATATCCTGCAAAAAATGGGCGTCCGCAACCAGATGGAACTGGTTCGCCTGGCCGTGAAACGCGGTCTGATTATCCTCAAACACCCGCCCGATTCGCTAACCCCTCCTTAGAAAATAGGAACTGAGGGAACTCATCGGAACTCGTAGGAACTACTGCTGAGTTCCATGAGTTCCTACGAGTTCCCACGATTCCTCTTGCCCCCACGCGCTTCGCATCAGTTTGGGACAAGAGGCTAATAACCCAAGTTGCTATTTGGATATAACCGGGGTTAAAAAATACATATTTTCTGCTATTGAAAATCCTCTGTTCTGCCCCTATAATCTGAAAATCAAGCTCCCCTACCAAACTACAGCTCCATAAATCAGTGATTCGGTTAGTGGTAGCGCAAACTCTGCCGATGCATGAATTATCCATCGCCCATAGCCTGGTTGAAATTGCCAGCCAGGCCGCCCTGGAAGTCAATGCCAAAAAAGTTGAGGCTGTCCGCTTACGCCTGGGCGCGCTATCCGGCGTGGTTAAAGAGGCTCTCTTGTTCAGTTACGATGTGGTGATTGAAAACACCATCCTGGCCGGGTCGCGCCTGGAAATCGAAGAACTGCCGGTCATCGTGTATTGCCCGCAGTGTGAAGTTGAAAGCCAGTTGCCCGGCATCCAGCAGTTTCGCTGCCCCAAATGCAACCAGCCGAGCAGCCGGATTGTGCAGGGCAAAGAGTTGGAAATCGTCTCTTTGGAGTATTCCGAGTGACTTCTCGCACATTGGACCTTCATCAGGGTATTCTGAATAAAAACGACCGTCTGGCCCAAAACTTGCGGGCGCGGTTCGAGACTGCCGGGGTGTATGGGGTCAATTTATTATCCAGCCCCGGTACCGGTAAAACCACCTTTCTGGAACGGACTCTCAGCATGCTGATTGAATCTGGCTACGAGGTGGCTGCCTTGGTGGGTGATTTAGCCACCGAGAACGACGCCCGCCGGCTGGCTCGCAGCGGCGCGCCGGTGCGCCAAATTGTCACCGCCGGGATGTGTCACCTGGAAGCCAATATGATTGCCAGCCACCTGGAAGGCTGGGATTTAACTGCGCTGGATTTTCTGTTTATCGAGAATGTGGGCAACCTGGTTTGCCCTTCCAACTATGATTTGGGCGAGGCCATGCGCGTGGTACTGCTATCGGTGACGGAGGGGGAGGATAAGCCCCTGAAGTACCCGCCCATGTTCAATTCGGCCAATGTGGTCATCATTACCAAAATGGACTTGGCCGCCGCCGCCGAATTTAATCGGACCGAAGCCCACGCCAATATTCAGGCAGTCTGTCCGGGGGCGCCTATCCTGGAAACATCGGCCAAAACCGGGCAGGGGATGAAAGAGTGGCTCGATTTTTTGGTCAATCAGCGTAAGAATCAGAGCTTATAGAACGCAACTAAACCCTTTAACACTTGCTTGCCGCCAAAGTTGGCGAAATATTCAAGGAGGAAAAATGACCAATGGTGTTGCCTTAGCTACCCCTCAAGAGCGCCTGCACCAGCGTTTAAGCGACCCCCACACCGCCGAAATTCTGCTGCAAATTCTGGATAAGTTGGATGTTATCGCCCTTACCGTTGATTCGCTGGATGGCTTTTTGCGGCGGGGCGACGAAATTATGGATAACGTTTCGGCGGGGGTTCACGATTTGCGGGCGGCAGTTCCCACCGGCAGCCTGGATATGCAAAAGACTGCCAGCGTCATGGCCGAATCCTTACCTCCGCTGCTAGACGCCTTGCCCCAACTTACCCAAACATTACCTCGCCTGCTGGAATTAACCCACCGCCTCGACAACCCTGATACCGCTGAAGCCCTTGATAAAATTTTAGACAACCTGGGTTTGGCCTCATTTATGCTGGATTCAATTGACGGTTTCCTCAAACGTAGCGATACAGTGATTGACAGCGTTGCCGACGGCGTGCATGAGATTCGCGGGCTGGCCCCGGCCAACGAGCCTAAATTGCTGGAAAATGTCGCCCTGGCCTTGCCCCAACTGGCGGCGATGCTGCCGCAACTGGTCAACATGCTGCCGCAAATCACCTCCATGTTGCCGGCCTTGAACGATGTGGCCATCCGGCTGGAAACTATTCTGACCTCCAGGGAATTTGAGGCGCTCATGAATTCCGGCGTCTTTGCGCCCAAAACAGTCGGTATTGTCGGTCAAGCCGGTAATGCGTTGGTGGACAGCTACGAGGCCAACCAGGTTGAACCCAAGCCAATTGGCCTGATGGGCGCATTCCGGGCGTTGCAAGACCCCGATGTCCAACGCGCCCTGGGCTTTTTAGTTGAGTTTGGCAAACGCTTTGGCCAGGCCATAGATAGACCATCATAATCAATTTATTTTTTAAGGAGGAAAACATTAATGGCAACTCTATTGTGGTTACAGGGTGGGGCGTGCAGCGGCAATACCATGTCGTTTCTCAACGCCGAAGAGCCAAGCGCGGTAGACTTGGTAACGGACTTTGGGATTGATGTCTTGTGGCATCCCTCGCTGGGCATGGAATTGGGTGAGCAGGCCAAAAAGATATTTGTGGATTGCGCTACCGGGGCCAGGCCGTTGGACATCTTTGTTTTTGAGGGGACCGTTATTCAAGGGCCAAACAACACCGGCCGCTACAACATGTTTGCCGAGCGGCCCATGAAAGACTGGGTCACTGAATTAGCCAGCCAGGCCCAAATTGTGGTCGCCCTGGGTGACTGCGCCTGCTGGGGCGGCATTCCGGCCACCGCGCCCAACCCCACCGACTCCATCGGCTTGCAGTATCTCAAGCGTGACCACGGCGGCTACCTGGGCGCAAATTTCCGCTCCAAAATGGGCCTGCCGGTCATCAACATTCCCGGCTGCCCGGCCCACCCCGATTGGGTCACCCAAATTCTGGTGGCCGTTGCCAGCGGCCGCGCCGGCGACATTGCCCTTGACCATCTCCAACGACCCCAGACCTTCTTCAAAACCTTCACCCAAACCGGCTGTACCCGCGTTCAATTCTTTGAGTACAAACAGGCCACCAAAGAGTTCGGCCAGGGGACCCGCACCGGCTGCCTCTTTTATGAGATGGGCTGCCGCGGCCCGCTGACCCACTCACCCTGCAATCGCATCCTGTGGAACCGCCAATCCTCCAAAACCCGGGCCGGTATGCCCTGCACCGGCTGCACCGAACCGGAATTTCCCTTCTTCGACCTCAAGCCCGGCACCGTCTTTAAAACTCAGAAAGTCAGCGGTTCCGTGCCCAAAGAAGTGCCCAATGGCACCGACCACATCACCTACATGGCTCACGCCGCCGCCGCCCGCGTCGCCTCCCCGCAGTGGGCTAAGGAAGATATGTTTGTGGTTTAAATCGAGAGTAGCAGGGTAGCAAGTCACAGAATCTTTCTGACTACTCAATGTCGTTAAGTTAAGGCTGTAACATAGGGCCTCGTGCCCGTTTATAGCCGCCCACAAGGGGCTAAACTACGCTAACTTAATGACATTGACTGATTACTATCTACGAGGAGCATAACAATGGCTGTTAAAAATATGACCATTAGCCCCCTGGGGCGTGTTGAAGGCGATTTGGATTTGCGCGTGGCCGTAGAAGATGGCGTCGTCACCGATGCCTGGACCGAGGCCAGCATGTTTCGCGGGTTTGAAATTATTTTGAAGGGCAAAGACCCGCAGGCCGGCTTGATTGTCACCCCGCGCATTTGCGGCATTTGCGGCGGCAGTCACCTCTACAAAGCGGCTTACGCGCTGGATACCGCCTGGCGTACCGAAATGCCGGCCAATGCCACGCTGATCCGCAACATCGCCCAGGCTTGTGAAACTCTGCAAAGTATTCCGCGCTGGTTTTACGCCCTGTTTGCCATTGATCTGATTAACAAAAATTATGCCAAAGCCCCCGGTTACGATGAAGCCGTGCGCCGTTTCGCCCCTTTTGTAGGGACCAGCTACGAAACCGGCGTCACCTGGTCGGGCAAGCCGGTGGAAGTTTACGCGATGTTCGGCGGGCAGTGGCCCCACTCCAGCTTTATGATCCCCGGCGGGGTGATGTGCGCCCCAACCCTCTCGGAGATTACTCGCGCCACGGCCATTCTGGATTGGTGGGCCGACGCCTGGCTGGAGAAACAGTGGCTGGGCGGCTCGATTGATCGTTGGCTGGAAAACAAAACCTGGAACGACGTGCTGGCCTGGGTGGAAGAAAACGAGAACCATTACAATTCTGACTGTGGTTTCTTTATTCGCTTTGCCCGCGAAGTAGGGCTGGACAAATTTGGGCAGGGCGCGGGTGCGTTCCTGGCCACCGGGACCTTTTTCAACCCGGAGGAGTATCAATTTCCAACCATTGAAGGCCGCAATAACGCCCTGATTACTCGCTCCGGCGTCTATGACGGCGAGGCGTTTCACGATTTCGACCAGGCCAGGGTGCGCGAAGACCACACCAACTCCTTCTTCCGCGGCGCGGGTTCGCTCCATCCCTTTGACGGCGTGACTGAACCCATTGACCCGGCAGAAGGCCGCAAGCAAGGCAAATATAGCTGGGCCAAATCGCCCCGCTACGAAGTGCCCGGCAAGGGCTATATTCCGCTGGAAGCCGGCCCGCTGTCGCGCCAGGTGATTGCCGGCCGCCCCGGAGCCAGAGATTATCAGGATTACGACCCGCTCTTCCTCGACGCCATTCAGACGGTTGGCCCCAGCGTGTTGGTCCGGGTTATGGCGCGGATGCATGAAGCGGCCAAATACTTTAAGTTGGTCAAAGGCTGGCTCAACCAGGTCAACTTGCACGAAAAATTCTACATCAAACCCATCGAGCATGCTGAAGGCAAAGGTTTTGGCTCCACCGAGGCTGCCCGTGGCTCACTGTCGGACTGGATCGTTATTAAAGACGGCAAAATCGAGAATTACCAGGTTGTCACCCCGACGGCCTGGAACATCGGCCCGCAGGACGGCAACAAGGTTCATGGCCCCATGGAACAGGCCTTTATTGGCTCGACCATTACCGATATGGAAGACCCGGTCGAACTGGGTCACGTCGCCCGCAGCTTCGACTCCTGCCTGGTCTGTACTGTCCACGCCTACGACGCCAAAACCGGTAAAGAACTGTCCAAGTTCCAGGTCAACGGGATGTCTTGCTAATAAATACTCAAGCAGACCTTTTCTGTCGAGATTGAGCCGGGATTAGGGGATTAGGGGAAGAAGAAATTATGAAAAAATCCCCCAATCTCCTAATCCCGGCAAAAAATCTGCTGAGAAAAGATAGTTTATGGATACTTTGATTATCGGCTGTGGCAATCTCCTGCGCGGCGACGACGCTGTTGGGCCGATTTTGGTGCGGGTGCTGGCCGAAAGAGGCGTCCCGCCCGGCGTGCGCCTGGCCGATGGCGGTACCGCCGGCATGGATGTCGCCTTCAAAATGCGCGGGGCCGACCACGTGATTATCGTGGACGCCTGCCAGACCGGCCAGCCGCCGGGAACGCTCTATCAGGTTCCCGGCGAGGAATTGGCTCAATTGCCGCCCATCACCGGCCTCAATCTGCATGCCTTCCGCTGGGACCACGCCCTGGCTTTTGGCCGCTGGCTGTTGAAAGAGGAGTATCCGCCCCGGATTACGGTCTACTTGATTGAGGCGGAAAACCTGGAATTTGGCGATGAGTTGAGCCGGCCGGTGCGGGCTACCATGGAAAATCTGGTCCAAAAGCTGACGACTGAGTTGGAGTTGATGGCTGCGGGTGGAAATTGAACTGACCGAACAGGGCTATCTGAGGCTGCCCGCCGCCCTCGCTCGGCGTTATTTCCCGGAAGATGTGCTGGTGGTGCTGCTCAAGCCGCCCGAAATGTGGCTGCTGCCTTTGCGGGGGGCGTCCGCTGGCGGATTGCTGTTGAAGCAGTATAATCTCCAGGGAGACCGCAGCGTCTTGATCTGGGAGCAACTGCCGCCGCAGACAGCGCCGGGTTCCTATCCAGCCTTTTGGGACGAAGCCCACGGCGCGCTGCGAGTAACGCTGGCGATTTAATGGACGATGAATCTGGGAGTGGCTTTCCAACCGAAAATGCCGTTTGGGTAGTGGCTACGGTTGAAGAAGAAAATGGTCGCTGGGTGGTTTACCTGGAAGTCGGTTTTTGGGAGCCAAATGAGCCGGATAATGTCCAAACCGTGCGCCACCGGATTCAGGCTTACCCCAAAAAACGGCTGGCCGAAATTGCCGCGCACTGGATTGAACGGGGCGCAAGCAAAGATTTGTCACAACCTCCCCTGGGTTTTTAATTGATGGCGCAATTAACTGTTACCCCCCAACCGATTGGTATCTTCTCTTTGCCGGCGGGCTACTTATTGCTGCCGGCCGTGCCGGGCGTCGAAGCCGTTCAGGGCGCTTTGTTGCAAGGTCGAACCCCGCGCAATTTACCCCCGGCCTTGCGCTTCTTTGAGCTTGCCCTGGCCGGCGAAACCGACGCCGCTTACGAAGCCCTCGCCGGTGATGCCAGCCCCGAAGCGGCTTTCAACCGTTTTGTCCTCCGGCCCGACCCGGTCCAATATCTCGCCTTGAGCAGTGAGTTTACAGGCGATTTGCGTCACCTGCTCGATGTAGTAGCCTACACCCTGGGATACCTGGCTGCCCCACTGGAGCGCGGTGAGACTCAAGCCGAGTGTTTGGCCTTTGTTTTAATGGCCCAGGCCACCCACGCTTTGGAACAGGGCGACAGTGGCAGGGCAGTTGGGTTGCTGGCCGAAGCTGTCCAGGCCGCTCGACCGAATTCGCCGGTGTTCGCTGCCCAGTTGCTCGGTACGCTGGCCGAAATAAGGTACAACTTTTTGGGGCCAGACGCAGCGCTCATCCAGCAGTACCAGGAAGCCATCCGCCTCCTGGAACCAACGGATTTGGCGGAAACGCGGGCCGAATTGTGGCTTAATCTGGGCATTGTCTACCAGGATATGGCCCAGGGGCGGCGCGGCCCCCTGCTCGAAGCGGCCAAATGTTATCAAAAGGCGCTGAGCGTGCTGACCCGCGAGGCCCAGCCCGAAGCTTACGCCCTGGCCCAGACCAATTTGGCCCTGGCCTACCTGGCTATGCCATTGCAAGAAGCCAGCGACCAGTTGCGTATGGGCATTGCCGTCCAATCGCTGCGCGAGGCTCTCAAGGTTTACACCCCCGAAACTCACCTGGAGCAGTGGGCCAGCGCCCAACTCAACCTGGCCAACGCCTACCAATATTTGCCCTCGGCCCACCCGGAAGAGAATCTGGCCCAGGCCGTCGAGTTGTACGAGGAAATTTTGGCCGTGCGCCGCCCGGAAAGTGACCCCGTGGGATATGCTCGTGTGCTGGCCAACCAGGGTAACGCTTTGGCTCATTTGGGTATTTTTGTCCATGCCGTGCCTAATTTGACGGAGGCATTGGCACTCTTTGAGAGCTGTGGCGAAACCGAAGCGGCGCAATCGGTGGCTGAACTGCTGGAGCAGGTTAAGACTGCCCAGATGCAAGCTGAGGCAGGAAAACAGAATGGAATTGTATCAACGCCAGCAATTTGATTTTTTGCTGCTGACGGCGGTGGATCGCTACGTCGAGCGCCTGGTTCAGCGCAACGAAGGCGCTGAGAACGCGCTGCGTAAGCTGCGGCAAGACCCGCAGGGCGAGGGTATCTGGTTGAACCAATTTGTCGAGGCCATTTTTCAGGATTTTTTACTCGACAACGCTGCCGGGGCTTGTTTTATTTTGCAGAGTTTGGCCCAGCAACCCGTTTCCGCGCCCAACGCCGGCAGCGTCGAAAAAATGCTGGTCGCTATGGCCAGAGAAGCTTTCGCTGACTTATTACAACGCAAAACCGAGGAATTTCTGGAGCAGCAAGCCAGTCTGTATGAGTGACCTGCTGTTTGGCTGATTTTAAATCACGAATGACTCGAATGAGCGAATGAGGCAAATTTTGTAACTCCTCAGCTATGTCATTTCGAGGCTGAAAGCCGAGAAATCTGTGAGGTTGTTATTTGCAAACGACGGATTAGAAGATTTCTCGCTCCTTACGTCGCTCGAAATGACATGTTACTTCAAAAAATTCGTCTATTTGTACTATTCGTGATAAATGCTCAAAAAAGCTTGACCGGCAGAACATCGAAATGGAGCGACAATGGCTGTAACAACATCTATCCCAGTTGACGAGTTTGAGTCTCTGGCCGAGCGGGTGGACAAGGCCGTCAACGAAGTCCGCACCCTGGACGAGGCCGGTCAGGCCAAAGCCATGGCCCTCAAAAGCGCCGTCGAAGCCTTCCACAAAGCCGGCCTGACCAAAATTATCCAGCGACTCAAAGCCGACCCGCGTGGTAAAGAACTATTGTTTGAACTGGTAGATGAGCCGAGTGTCTACGCCCTGTTTGCTATGCACGGCCTGGTACGGGCCGACCTGCCGACACGGGTCAGCCGGGTGATTGATATGGTTCGCCCCTACATGCAGTCTCACGGCGGGGATGTCGAGTTGGTCAATGTCAACGGTGCGACCGTTTTTGTGAAATTGCATGGAGCTTGCAACGGTTGTTCGATGTCGGCCGTGACCCTGCGCAATGGGGTCGAAGAGGCGCTGCGCGAGCACGTGCCCGAAATCAAGCACATCGAAGTGCTGCCCAACGAGCCTGGCCCGACCATCATTCCTTTGGAAGCCATCGGCGTGCAGCCCAAAGAAGCCGGCTGGATTAAAGGGCCACACCTGGCCGACCTCTCCGAAAGCCGCCCCTATCGTTTGGATGCGCCGGATACCAGCATCATTATCGTCAAATTGGGCCAGCAGTTGTCGGCCTATCGCAACCAGTGCGCCCATCAGGCTTTGCCCCTCGACGGCGGTATTTTGGACCCGGAGGCCGGCACGTTGACCTGCCCCTGGCACGGTTTCTGCTATGATGCCCGCACCGGCGAATGTTTCACCGCGCCCCAGGCCCAACTGGAACCCTTTCCGTTGCGGGTAGAAGCGGGCGTGGTTTGGGTACGTCCGGGCTGATGGAACCGCTGCTCTGGCTGGGAGCCTATTCGCCGGGCGGGTTGGCCCTGCCCGACGCCGCGCCCACTCCGGCACAGATGTATGCCCCGCGCGGCGTCTTTCTGGATGACCAACGGCTGATTGTGGCCGATACCGGCAATCACCGCCTTTTGATTTGGCAGCAGCTTCCCACCCGTGACCAACAACCTGCCGATATTGTCCTGGGCCAGCCCGATTTTTACACCGAAGGCGCTAACGCCGCCGGGCGCGGCCCGGAAAAAGGGCTGCATTTGCCCACCGGCGTGGCTGTTGTTGAGGGCCGTTTGTTTGTGGCCGATGCCTGGAACCACCGGGTTTTGGTCTGGAATCAAGTGCCTTCGGCCTCGGATGTCGCGCCCGATTATGTTTTAGGCCAGGCCAACCTGAGCGAAGTAGACAAAAATCGGGGCGGCGAGGTGAGCGCCCTGGGGATGTATTGGCCTTTCGGGCTGGGGTATGCCAACGGTTGGTTTTACGTGACCGACACCGGCAACCGCCGGGTGCTGGGCTGGGCCGGTCTGCCCGAACCGGAACAGCCGCCCGATGTGATTTTAGGCCAGGATTCGCCGGATTTGGGGCTGGAAAACCGGGGGACCGGCGTCGCGGCCAACACCTTCCGCTGGCCGCACGCAGTGGCCGGAAACGAAGAAAGGTTATACATTGCCGATGCCGGCAACCACCGTGTATTAGGCTGGTCGCTGCCGCTCCTGGCCGACCGTCCTGCCGAGATGGTGCTGGGCCAGCCCGACTTTAACCAGGCCGCCGAATGGCCTTACGGCAAGCAGGGGCCGCAGGCGTTGCGTTTTCCCTACGCCCTTAGCCTGGCCGGCAAAACTCTGGCTGTGGCCGACACGGCCAACAATCGGGTGCTCTTCTGGCGCAGCCCGCCGAGCGAAGGCTGCTTTCATCCTGCCGATGCCGTCATCGGCCAGCCTGATTTTGACGCCAACGGCGAAAATCGCTGGCAGGCGGTCGAGCGAGATACCTTATGCTGGCCTTACGGACTGCATCTACGCAATGAGTTGCTGGCCATCGCCGACTCCGGCAATAACCGGGTGATGATTTGGCAAGTCAGCTAAACAGGGCTATCTTTAAATTGAAGCAGATGATACATGTCACGGTGAAATGGCGAAGGTTGTCACTATTTTTGCCAAATCATTTGCATTAAACTCTAACTGCGTAATGGGGGGCTTCATTCTACCAGGGGAAAATCCCCAACCTCTTTTATTCCGGCCTCTGCAAAGTGAAAGATATGGATTGAATGATTATTACCGATGTTCAACGTCTTGAACGTCAACGCTTGACCGTTACCGGCGTGGTCCAGGGGGTCGGCTTCCGGCCTTTTGTCTACGGGCTGGCGGCGCGGTACGGCCTGACCGGCTTTGTGGGTAACCACAGCGGCGGCGTATTTATCGAAGTCGAGGGACCGGAGGCGGCGTTGGCTGCTTTTCAGCGCGATTTGGTCAACCAGGCCCCGCCGCTGGCCCATATCGAGCGGGTGACGGTCGAAGCAAAGCCGGTTCAGGGTGACTCGAACTTTACCATTGTCCACAGCCAGGCCGAAGTCTCGGCCAACACCCTGATTTCGCCCGATATTTGCCTGTGCGCCGACTGCCTGCGCGAACTGTTCGACCCTCATGACCGCCGTTACCGCTACCCTTTTATCAACTGCACCAACTGCGGCCCGCGTTTCACCATTATCCAGAACATCCCCTACGACCGGCCCTACACGACGATGGCCGGCTTTACGATGTGCGCCGACTGCCAGGCCGAATATGAAAACCCGCTCGACCGCCGCTTTCACGCCCAACCCAACGCCTGCCCCGTCTGCGGGCCGCATATCTGGTTGGAACTCAACCCAAACTTCCAATCTCCAATCTCCAATCTCCAATCTTTGACCGGCGACGACGCTCTCCAAGCCGCGCAGCAACTTCTCGCCGCCGGCCAGATTGTCGCCGTTAAAGGATTGGGCGGCTTTCACCTGGCCTGCGACGCCAACAGCGACAAAGCTGCGCAAACACTGCGCCAGCGCAAAGGCCGGGTGGACAAACCTTTTGCGGTCATGGCCCTCAACGTGGAAACCGTCCGCCAATTCGCCGAACTCTCCGCTGAGGAAGAAACGCTTCTCTTGAGCAAAGAACGGCCCATCTTGCTTCTGCGCAAAAAGCCAGGCTCCTCCCTGTCAGAATTTATCGCCCCCGGCAACAACACCATTGGCGTCATGCTGCCCTACACCCCCCTCCATTACCTGCTCCTCACCCAACCCCCAACCCCCAACCCCCAACCCCCGGTTCTGATTATGACCTCTGCCAACCATTCCGATGAGCCGATTGTCAAAGATAACGCCGAAGCCCGTGAGCGTCTGTCCACCCTGACCGATGCGTTCCTGTTCCACAACCGCGACATCCACACCCGCTGCGACGATTCGGTGGTGCGACTTTTCCGGGGTGTGGAACTGCCGGTGCGCCGGTCGCGGGGCTACGCACCTTTTCCGGTCAAGTTACCCTTCAACTTGCCCCCCACCCTGGCTGTCGGCGGCGAACTCAAAAGCACCTTCTGCCTGACCAAAGACGACTACGCATTTATGAGCCAGCACATCGGCGACATGGAAAATTTGGAAACGCTGGCCGCCTTTGACCAGGCGGTGGCGCATTTTAAGCACATCTTCCGGGTTGAGCCGGAAATGATTGCCTGCGACATGCACCCCGGCTACCTTTCGACTCGCTGGGCGGAGGAACAGCAGGGGAGGAGGGGGGCAGGGGAGCAGGGGAGCATTTCATTTCAGCCCCCCTGCCCCTTGATTCTTGTTCAGCATCATCATGCCCATATCGCGGCGGTGATGGCTGAACATCAGCTCGATGGGGCGGAGCCGGTTATCGGTTTCAGCTTCGATGGGACAGGCTATGGAACCGACGGCGCGATTTGGGGCGGCGAGGTCTTTATTGCCGATTATCATACCTTTGAACGGGTGGCCCATTTGAAGTATACCCCGCTCGCCGGAGGGGATGCGGCGGTCAAGCGACCCTATCGCCTGGCGCTGGCTCAGTTGTGGGCCGCCGGCGTGGATTGGGATGAACGGCTGCCCTGCGTGGCGGCCTGTCCGGTGGTTGAACGGCGGGTGATGAAGCATCAATTGGAAACGGGCTTCAATAGCGTGCCGACCAGCAGTTTTGGGCGTTTGTTTGATGCGGCGGCCTCCCTGGCCGGCGTGCGGCACACCGTTACCTATGAGGCTCAAGCGGCTATCGAGTTTGAAGCCCTGGCCGCACCTGGGATTAAAGAAGGCTACACCTTCGCTATTGAGGAGAATCTATTTGATGCCGCGCCGGTCATTCGCGCAGTTGCCGCCGATGTGCTGGCTCAAGTCCCGACGGCGGTGATTGCGGCTAAACTTCATCTCGCTGTCGCCGCTTTGATAGTGCAGGTGAGTCTGCGCCAACGCCGGCAGACCGGCCTGAACCGGGTGGCTCTGAGCGGAGGGGTGTTTCAAAATACAACCCTACTCGATCTGGCGACCCGGCAACTGCAAGCCCACAATTTTACTGTTTTAACCCATCGCCGCGTTCCCCCTAACGACGGCGGGCTGGCCTTAGGTCAAGCCATCATTGGAGGGATGAAGGCGAAAGACCGAATTTAGAAGTAGCAAAGTAGCGGGCTAAGGGGGCACAAAATCTATCTGACTACTGACTACTGGTTACTGACTACTGGTTACTGATTACTATTTTTTTACGGAGGTTGAACTATGTGTTTAGGTATTCCTGGAAAAATCCTGGAAATTTATGAACAGCATGGCGCGCGCATGGGCAAAGTGGACTTTGACGGCATTCAAAAAGAAGTCTGCCTGGCCTATTTGCCCGAACTGGAGGTAGGCGATTACACCATCGTTCACGTTGGCTTTGCCATTACCAAGCTGGATGAAGAGTCGGCCAAAGAAACCCTGGCCCTCTTCCATGAGATGGGTGTGTTAGATGAAGAATTGGCGGCAGAAGCATCATGACCGATGACCGTGGGAAGTGACGCGATGAGGCGAGGAGGAGGTGAAATTCTTCGCGTCCTCGCCTCACGTGTCATCGCATCTTTATTTTCAGGAGGTAATAATGAAATATTTAGACGAATTCCGTGATCCTGAATTGGCGCATAAGTTGCTGGAAGATATTCGCCAAACCGCGACCCGCAAGTGGGTCATGATGGAAGTTTGCGGCGGGCAAACTCACTCGATTATCCGCAATGGGATTGACCAACTGCTGCCGGATACCATCGAGCTAATCCACGGGCCGGGCTGTCCCGTCTGCGTGACGCCGCTGGAGATTATTGATAAGGCGCTGGCGATTGCGTCGCTGCCGGGAGTCATCTTCTGTTCCTTTGGCGATATGCTGCGTGTGCCGGGCAGCGACAAAGACCTATTCCGGGTCAAAAGCGAGGGCGGCGATGTGCGCGTCGTCTATTCGCCGCTGGATGCGGTGAAAATTGCTCGCGAAAACCCGGGCCGAGAAGTGGTCTTTTTTGGCATCGGCTTTGAAACGACCGCCCCGGCCAACGCCATGGCCGTTTTTCAGGCCAAACAGCAGGGCCTCAGAAATTTCTCGATGCTGGTTTCGCACGTCCTTGTCCCACCGGCCATCGAGGCCATCATGAGTTCGCCCACCAATCGGGTGCAAGCTTTTCTGGCGGCGGGGCATGTGTGCAGCGTAATGGGCTACTGGCAGTACGAGCCGCTGGCCGAAAAATATCACGTGCCGATTGTGGTCACCGGTTTTGAGCCGCTAGATGTGCTGGAAGGCATTCGCCGGGCGGTGATGCAGTTGGAAGCCGGGCGGGGTGAAGTGGAAAATGCCTATGAGCGAGCCGTCCGGCGCGAGGGTAATCTGGGGGCCCAAAAGATGCTGCAAGATGTGTTTGTGGTTTCGCCCCGCAAATGGCGTGGCATCGGCGAAATTCCCGACAGTGGTTGGGAGTTGAGCGAGGCTTATGCCGAATTTGACGCGGCCAAACGCTTCACCATGAACGACATCCACACCCAGGAGTCGCCGCTGTGCCGCAGCGGGGAAGTGTTGCAAGGGCTGATCAAACCCAACGAATGTTCCGCCTTTGGCAAACAATGCACCCCGCGCAACCCCCTGGGTGCAACAATGGTTTCCAGCGAAGGTGCATGCGCGGCCTACTATCAATATGGCCGCTTTATTTCGCTGGAGTCGCTGGTGGCTACTGCTGTTTAAGAGGCTGCTGTCTGAAAAGCTGGAGGGCAAGGCAAGCCTTGCCCGGCAAACCAAGGTTTGCACTCCTGTCTCAGTCACTTTTCAGACAGTTTCTAACGTCACAACGTTTAACTTTCAAACGTAATCTGTTTGAGGAACTATGACCAACACTTTGAACTTTGAAGGCTGGAGCTGCCCGCTGCCTCTGCGCGACCACCCCAACATCGTTTTGGGCCACGGCGGGGGTGGGAAGCTGTCCGCCGAACTGATCGAACACCTCTTCTTACCCGCCTTTCGTAACGACACGCTGCAAAACCTGGGCGACTCTTCCATTGTAAATGTCAACGGCGCCCGCCTGGCGATGTCTACCGACTCGTTTGTGGTCCGGCCCCTCTTTTTCCCCGGCGGCAACATCGGCGAACTGGCGGTCAATGGGACCATCAACGATATTAGCATGAGCGGGGCCAGGCCGCTCTATCTCAGCGCCGGCTTTATTTTGGAAGAAGGGCTGCCCATCGAAACGCTGGGCCGGATTGTGGACAGCATGGCTGCGGCGGCTCAGGCGGCAGGGGTGGTCCTGGTGACCGGCGACACCAAAGTGGTAGACAAAGGGCACGGCGACGGCGTTTACATCAATACCAGCGGCATCGGGTTGGTTCCCGATGGGATTGAGATTGGGCCGCAGCGAGCCAAACCGGGCGATGTGGTCATTTTGAGCGGCACGATTGGCGATCACGGCATGGCGATCATGAGTGTACGCGAAGGCCTGGAGTTTGAAACCACCATCGAAAGCGATACGGCGGCCCTCAACGGCCTGGTTGCGGTGATGCTGGCCGTCTCCCCCACCATCCACGTTCTGCGTGACCCCACGCGCGGCGGGGTGGCGTCTTCGCTCAACGAAATTGCCCAAACCTCGCAAGTGGGCATCCAGATAGACGAAACCAAACTGCCGGTCAATCCGGCGGTGCGCTCTGCCTGCGAGTTGTTAGGCATGGACCCCATTTTTGTGGCCAATGAGGGCAAACTATTGGCGATTGTGCCCGCCGGCAGCGCTGAAGCCGTTTTTGAGGCCATGCGCCAACATCCTTTGGGCCGGCGAGCGGCCATCATCGGGCGGGTGGTGGAGCAGCATCCGGGCATGCTGGTCGCTCGCACCGGCATTGGCGGCGCCCGTGTCATTCCTATGCAAATCGGCGAGCAGCTACCGCGTATTTGCTGAGTCCTCTGTATTTGCGCTTTTCATCTTCAAACGGATTTCAAACCTGAGTGTGGTATCCTGGTAAAAGTAAGTGCCTGTCAAAGATACCAGGATAATACTTCACTTCTGGTCCATTTTGTGATATGATGGAACGCAATCTTACCCATCGTATGGAGCCGATGACGGTGGCAGCACCATCGGCGATACCTACAGTTATGGGGCAACGGGTAATAATAGGCAGCTTTGACGCCGTCGCCTCCGACATCACCGGCACGAATTTCGGCATATTGACCGTGCTGGAAACTACCCTGAATGGGACGGGCCGCACCCTAAACCTGGACACCGGCTCGTTCAACGCCGCCGCCGTTTTTGACGGTCTCACCTCCACCAGTGGGACGAACATCCCAAACTGGAGTTTGGGAACGAGAGTGGAAGCGAAACTCTGTTTAGCCGGTGAGGTCTATCTATACAAATAATAATTTTTTTCAAACCGATTTCAAACGAAGTGATGTTATACTGGAAGACAGTATCATTGAACTTGAAATGCCCCGTTTTCTTTGAGGGCTTGTCAATACTCTATTTTTTAGGAGGACACAACAACTTATTCAAATGAGTCAGTAAAAATCACCAAGAATTGGTAATCATTCCAGTCCTCATCAACCTTATACCTACTCAAACACCATCAAGAGCGAGAACTATGAAACGACGAGATTTTCTAACCGGGCTAGCTACCCTATCCTTAACTGGATTGATAAAAATGAGCCTACCCACAAAGGCGCAGGCTCAAACGAACGGTAAAATTTTTAAAGGAACTTTGGAGGGGAAAATTTTTGAGTCCCTCGACAATGGCCAAACCTGGCAGCAAACCGCTAATTTTGGCCCAGATTATCCCGTTTTAGAGCTTTCTGAAGAAGAGGAGGGGCTATTTGCTCACCTTGGTTTTCAAAGCTATAATTTTTGGCTAACTTCACCGGACGGAAGAATCTGGCGCACAACAAATCGCCAGGGTTCTACAGTCCTTTATCTCCCTTTTTTGCATAAAATAATATTTTCCGAACACTTTCTGAGCCGGTTTCCGAACAGTTGTAGTTTATAGTCATCGTAGCGAAGAGTTACCAAATATTAGAGCTTTTTGGGCAGAGATGCATCAAGCTTTAACCTTTCGGCCAATCGGTCCCGATGATGAAAGCTTTCTCTATGAGGTTTATGCCAGTACCAGGGCCGAGGAAATGGCCCTGGTAGACTGGACAGAAGACCAGAAGAAAGCCTTTTTGCGTATGCAATTCAATGCTCAGCATCAGTACTACCAGGATGTGTATGCTGGAGCCAACTTTCAGATTATTCTGCTCAACGGACAGCCCATCGGCCGGCTCTACCTGGCCCGCTGGAGTCATGAAATCCGCATTATTGATATTGCCCTTCTGTCACAATTTCGTAATAGTGGGATTGGCACTGCCTTACTCAAAGACCTGCTGGCCGAAGCGGCCCAGGCAGGGCAGGCGGTCACCATCCATGTAGAGAAATTTAATCAAGCCTTGCGCCTGTATGAACGCTTGGGGTTTGTCAAGACGCTGGATAAGGGCGTCTACTTCTTTCTGAAATGGACGCCGAGTTCGCCTTGAATAAACAACCCAGACTTCTATCACCGGCCGCAAAGGAGAAGCGGATATGACTAACACCCCCCAAGTTCGCCTGTTCAGCAAATATCTCGTTGTTGTCTGGCTGGCTGTCCTGACCCTCTGGTGGGTCTGGCCGGTCTATGCTGGAACTGGAAGGAACTCAGAAGAACTCAGAGGAACTCCGGGAAACTCAGGGGAATTGATAATCCCCTCCAGCCCCTCCAAGTTCCTATCAGTTCCCTTAGTGCCCTCCCTCGCCATCACCGCCACCAAAAGCTACACCCTGGCCACCGACGGCGATGGCGACAACCAGGCCGACCCCGGCGATGTGCTCTCTTACACCATCGTTATCACTAATAATGGCGTAACAACCAATACCGGCGTCATCTTTAGTGATACCCTGGACCCTAACACCGGCCAGGTGGGTCTGGTCAGTATCTCGCCCATCGCTTTTGACGATAACTACAACGCCATCACCAATCCGCTTACCCTCACCGTGCCTGATGGCCTGACCGACACCTTCGCCAACGACTACCCCGGCCTTAACCCGGCGGTGTCGGGTATCACCTCCTTCGGCGGCGGCTCGTTGGGTGGTGCGGTTACCACCAACGCAGCGGGCAGCACCGTACCCATTCCGGCGGGCGGTTCGTTGACGGTCAACGCCAATGGCAGCTTCGACTTCACCCCGGCGGTTGGTTTTCAAGGCGTCTTTACCTTCTTCTACCGTCTGCAAAATCCGGTTGGCCCTGGCGATGGCTTGGTCAGCCTGATGGTGGATGCCCCGCCCAGTGTGATCAGCACCAGTCCCATCAGCGGGGCCACCGGGATAACGGCGACGACCAATATCACCGTCACCTTCAGCGAGAGCGTCGCCTATAATGCTTCGTCCTTCACCTTAGCCTGCCCCAGCGGTTCACCCGTAGCCTTCAGCCTGGCCAGCACGTCCCCTTCGACCAGCGCCGTGCTCAACCCGACCGCCAATCTGCCGCCCGGCGTGGTTTGCGCGGTCACCGTGCTGGCCGGTCAGATTAGCGACGTGGACGCCAACGATCCACCCGATAACATGCTTGCCGATTACAGCTTCACCTTCGGCGTAGCCCCCGACGCGATTGACGATACCTACGCGCCCCAGATCATCGGCAATGTCGGGATCAGCACGACTAATAGCACCAATTTCAGCCTCCTGACCAACGACCAGGGGCCAGGGCTGACTATCACCGCCTTCGGCGCGACCAGCGCCCAGGGCGGCACGGTGGGTGTCATTACCTCGACCGGTACCTTTAGCTACACCCCGCCGGCCGGCTTTGAGGGCAGCGACAGCTTCACCTACACCATTGGCAATGCCGCCGGCAGTGATACCGCCACCGTCAATTTGACCGTCGCCGGGATGATCTGGTTCGTTAACAATAACGCCGGCGGAGGCGGTGATGGCCGGTTGAATACACCCTACAATACCCTGGCCGACTTCCAGGCTGATAACGATGGCGCAGGTAACAACCCGGCAGCTAACGACCATATCTTCTTGCACGAGAGCGCCACCGCCTACACCGGCGGAGTCACTCTGCTCAACGGGCAGCGACTCATCGGCCAGGATGCAACGGTTACTCTGGCGGCGGCCACCGGGCTGACCGTCCCCGCCGACAGCTTTCCTCTGCCTGTCACCAACAGCGGCAACGGCACGGTTGTGCTGCTGAACAGTGCAGCGACCGCGATCGCTCTGGGCAGCGGCAACACCATTCGCGGCCTGACCGTCGGCGACACGACGGCTAACGATATCAGTGGCACGAACTTCGGCACGCTGACCGTTCTTGACACCACCCTCACCGGGGCCGGCCGCGCCCTGGACCTGAATAACGGCACGCTCAACGCCACCTTCAATGGCGTCACCTCCACCAGCGGCGCAAACAACGTCAACCTGGTCAGCGTGAGCGGCACGGCCAACCTGGGCAGCGGGGCATTAAGTGGGGCGACGGGTACAGCCTTCAATGTTAACGGCGGCAACGCCACCATCACCTACGCTGGCAACGTTACGCAAAACAATGCCCAGCGCGTGGTTGAGGTGCAAAATAGTACCGGTGGCGCAATCAACTTTACCACCGGCACAGTGACCGGCGGAGCCAGTAGCACCGGGGTCAATATCAACAATGCCAATGGCAATGTCAGCTTTGCCAACTTGACGCTGGGTACAAGTGGCAGCCGCATGACCAACCAGGCTGTGACCATCACGGGCGGAACAGGGACTTACAGCCTGGGCAATGTCAGCATCTTTACCAACAATGCTCAGGGGATCGTCGCTACCAACGCCGATGGGACACTCAACAGCACCTCGGGAGCGGTGGACACAGGCACCGCGACGGCCATCAACCTTGATGGCCCTGCCGGATTGACAACACTCGGTATGACGCTGACTTCGGTGACGTCGAGTGGCGGGTCTGCCACAGGCATCATTATTCAAGACACAAATGGTAGCTTCACCGTTAACGGCGATGGCACAAATACAAACAGGGGAGGCAATGGCAGCGGCGGCGTCATTGCCAATAAGAATGACGGGGGCAGCAATGGCAGCGGTACCGTCGGCGCCGGCGTTTTTCTGAACAACGCCTCGGGTATCACTCTACGCCGTATGCAATTGAACGATCACCAGAATTACGGCATCCGTGGTACCAATATCACCAACTTTGTGCTGCAATACAGTACCGTCAACGGGGCTAACGGCGATGACACACCCACCCGCGAAGGAAGCGTGATCTTCGATAATGTCTTTGGTGGTTCAAATTCGATCTTTGAATCGGTCATTAGCGGCGCGATTGAAGACAATGTGCGGGTTGAGAACAGCAGCAGCACGGCGCTCACCTCGTTTAATATCTCGAACAATAACATTCAAAACAACAGCTCCGTCTCTGGTAACATTGGGTTTCGTTGCGAGTCGCGCAGCTCGGCCAATATGACGGTTGTTGTCAACAACAACAATTTCAGCGGTAATCGAACGGATACGATCAACTGCAACGGCAGCGGCACTTCTCAACTCAACATCACGGTCTCAAACAATATTATCACGCGGGGATCGCCTAACGACGGCAATATTGGCATTAATATTACAGCCGACAGTTCCGGCCAGGTCACGTACGATATAGATAATAACAGAGTGGGCACGCCCGACGGCAGCACCGATCAATCGCTGCTGAACACGGGTATCAATGTTTTTGCCGGCAATACCTCGACGATGAACGGGCAGGTCAGGAACAATCGAGTTATCAATCGAGGAGCCGGAGTCAGTGGTATTGGTATTCGGTTAGTTCAGGCCACCAACTCAACCCTCAATGTCAACGTTGATAATAACACGGTGAGTAATGTTGGACTGGATTTTGGTATTCAACTTGATGCCGGACAAAACGCCGGCGCTACCGGATTCTGTCAAATTGCGGTTACAGATAACACTGTATCCGTGCTCGGCGGGGCGCTCGACGCCATTCGGGTGCGAGTTCGCAATGCCAGCACGGGGTGCTCACGGATTACAGGCAATACGGCCACGCACCCCGGCGCTGTGAACTGTACCTTAGGTGGGGCTGAGACCCCCTGCTTGTTGAGCGTCAGCCAAGGCAACACCGCCGTTCATAGACTTGAAGGTGGAGCAGCCGGCCTGGCCGCAGGCAACCCTGGTATCCCCAGTAACAGGATCACTACTTTCGGCACCATTACCACGGTTGCCGCAGGCTTTTGCTCTAGTATCCCCTAGTGTTTTCTCTTGCTCCCAAGCTCTGGTTTGGGAGCAAGAGTGAGCTTGAAACTCTGTTTCAGGCGAGGTTTTTTTGGCGATGCTATATCATTCTATCAACCCATAAAACAATAAGGAGGTCTTATGGCAGAACCATTTTTATCGGAAATCAGGATCATGAGCTTTGAGTTTGCGCCAATTGGCTGGGCCTTGTGCAACGGTCAGCTCCTGCCGATCAACCAGAACCAGGCCCTTTTTTCCCTGTTAGGCACCACCTTTGGTGGGGATGGGCGGGTTAACTTCGCCCTGCCGGACTTACGAGCGCGAACCCCAATCCACGTCGGCAGGGGACACACCCTGGGTGAGCGCGGCGGCGAGCAGGCGCATACGCTGTCCATCAGCGAGCTGCCGCAGCACAGCCATATGGTCAACGCCTCGTCCGCCGCCGGCAACACGCCCACTCCGGCCGGTAATCTGCTGGCGAGTCCCTTGAATTCGTCGTACCGGCCTGCCGATGGGCTGGTGGCGCTGACTCCCAGTTCCATCGCCAATGTGGGCGGCAGCCAGGCGCATCTCAATATGCAGCCATTTCTAACCCTAAGTTTTTGTATCGCCCTCCAGGGCATCTTCCCCTCACCAAACTAAGGAGAAACCCATGGCGCAACCTTATGTGGGTGAAATTAGAATGTTTGCCGGCAACTTTGCCCCCGCCGGCTGGATGTTTTGCGAAGGCCAACTCCTACCCATTTCGGAGAATGAGACGCTGTTCCAATTGATCGGCACAACTTATGGTGGGGATGGACAAAGCACCTTTGCCCTGCCCGATTTGCGGGGGCGCATTCCCGTTCACCAGGGCAACGGCTTCATCCTGGCGGAAACGGGGGGAGCCGAGGAGATCACGCTGACCGTTAGCCAGATCCCGGCCCACAGCCACCCGCTGCTGGCCTCTGCCAACAACGCCTCGACCGCCAATGCGGCCGGGAGTGTGTTAGCGCAGACGCCCAGCTACACGCCCTATTTCGCCGCATCGGCCAGTACACCCTTTAGCCCGAACGCGGTGACGTCGGTTGGGGGCAGCCAGCCGCACACCAATTTCCAGCCGTATTTGTGTATCAATTTTATCATTTCACTCTTCGGGATCTTCCCGTCGCCAACGTAGGAGATATATCATGGCCGATCCTTTTGTCGCCGAAATTCGTATTTTCCCTTTCAATTTTGCGCCCAGAGGCTGGGCCTGGTGTGACGGCCAGTTGCTGCCGTTGTCTCAAAACACGGCCCTGTTCTCGCTGCTGGGCACCACCTATGGCGGTAATGGCAACAGCAACTTTGCCCTACCCGATCTGCAAGGCCGGGCTCCCATGCATCCGGGCCAGGGTCCCGGGCTATCCCTGCATGATCTGGGCGAGACAGGGGGCAGCGAGACGGTCACGCTGCTCGAGTCGGAGATTCCGACCCACAGCCACGCGCTCAACGCCACTGGCCAACCGGGTGAAGATTCGGCCCCGGCCGGCGAAGCCTTAGCCCGATCGGTGGGAGCCTCGTTGTACCAAACTGTGACCAACCAGAATATTGTCCAGTTAGCGCCGGAGGCTCTCGCGCCGGTGGGCGGCGATGCGCCGCATAACAACTTGCAGCCCTACCTTACCTTTTATTTCTGTATCGCTTTGCAGGGGGTCTTTCCTCCCCGAACTTAGGTGTGTTTAGACCCTGAAAGGGCGCTTGGCGAAAACCCTTGAGGGGTGGTAAGTAAACGTCTAAAATTTACTTCCGGTTTTGAATTCCTACGAGTTCCTTGAGCCGAAGGCCCCTTAAGGTAGTTCCCTGGGAACTCGTAGGAACTTGGGGGAACTTATTTTTGGACAATCACTAAGGAAGAGAGCATGCTCGATAAATTGACCAGCGCCGATTTTGCGGCTCATCTGCACCAGCCCTTCCGCATCCTCCTGGAAGGAATGGAACCGCTGGAGACAGAGTTGATTGAAGTGACCGAATTGGGCGAGGCTGCTCCGGGGCGGCGGCGCGCCTTCTCGCTTATTTTCCGAGGTCCCCGGCAGATTGTGCTGCCGCAGCGTATCTACCCGCTTGAGCACGAGGTCCTGGGCGCGCTTGATTTGTTTCTGGTGCCCATCGGACCAGACCAGATGGGGATGCGTTACGAGGCCATTTTCACTTGAGCCAGAGTTTCCGCAGTAGCGCCGTTAGGCTAGGCTAGGGGACAAAGGGGGAAATTCTCATGTCTAAAGCAGTAGCTTTTCCACTTTACCGTCTAATCAACATCACATTTCTGACCCTTATCACGACCGGGCTATTGTTTTTTGGTCTGAGTTTCGTCCTGCCGCAGCCTGCCCATGCTCAGGGGCCGGTCATCAATATCGGCGACCTACCGCCGGGTAAAGTGGTGACCATCACCTTTCGGGCGGCCATCACGACCTCCCTTTCGGCGGGGGCAACCCAGGTCTGCAACCAGGCGACTATCTCGGGGACCAACTTTGCCACCATTGTGACCGACGACCCAACCACGCCCGCGGCCAACGACCCCACCTGTACCCCCCTTGATTTGCCCGCTGTGAGCATCGCTGCCGGAACCTCGCCCAGTGAAACCGGCCCAACCAACGGCAGCTTCACTATCTCCCTGGATAATCCGGCTCCGGTGGGCGGGCTGACGGTTAATTACAATTTGACCGGCTCAACCGCCACTTTGTCCACCGACTACAGCCTGGCCGCCGGAACTAACATCAGCAGCCTGACCGGATCAAGTTTCACTATCGCCGCCGGACAGAGCAGCGGCGTCATCACCGTTGTGCCGGTAGACGACCAGGTTGACGACGACGGCGAGACGGTCCAATTCAACCTCGCCGCCGGCTCGGGTTATACTCTGGGCGCAACTTCCACCGCTACCCTGACCATTGCCGACAACGATACGCGGGGCGTGACCATAACCGAATCGGGCGGCAGCACCAATGTCACCGAAGGTGGCGCTACCGACACCTACACCATCCGGCTGGATACCGTCCCCACCGCCACCGTGACCATTGCTTTCAACCCAGGCAGCCAATTGGACGCCCTCACCAGTTTGGTTTTCCAGGCTGACCCGACCGCCCTCAACCCGCAAACCGTCACCGTCACTGCCACAGATGATACTGTGGTGGAAGGCGACCACACCGGCACAATCAGCCACAGTGCCAGCGGCGGCGGCTATGATGGAACCACGATTGCCGATGTCACTGCCAATATTACCGACAACGACATTGCCTACACCCTGGCCGCCGGTCAGGTCAGTGTGGCCGAGGGGGACGCCGGCGCAACCCCCCTCAGCTTTACCCTGACCCGCACCGGCGACATCACCCGGTCGAGCAGCGTTGACTTCTCGCTGGGCGGCACGGCAACCAACGGGGTAGATTATAACAACGTTGCCCCTGCCGGGGGGGCGGTTAGCTTTGGGGCCGGTGTGACCCAAACTCAAGTTACCCTGGGTGTTCTGGGCGACTTCATTGACGAACCTAACGAAACCGTTAGCGTCAGCCTGACCAATCCCACCGGAACCAACGCCTCTGGCACAAGCACAATCTCCGGCAGCCCCGCCGCCACAACCATTCTCGACGACGACTCGGCCGGGGTCAGCGTCACGCCGACCTCGTTGACCATCAGTGAACCGAATACAACGGGCGTCTTCACCATCGCCCTGACCAGCCAGCCCACGGCCACCGTGACCATTGGCCTGTCTACCAGCAGCGATGAATGTACCTTCCCGGCCTCGGCTAGCCTGACCAATCTTAACTGGGATACCGGTGTCACCGTGACCGTGACCGCAGTGGATGACTTTGTAACCGATGGTCCGCAGCCCTGCTTGATTGTAACCGCGCTAACCAGCAGCGCCGACCCGGTCTACAACAACACCTTCGATCCGGCCAATATCAACGTCACTGTCAACGACAATGATGTGCCCGGCTTCACCATCACCCCCACCGGCGGCCTGACCACCACCGAGACCGGCGGTGCAGCCACCTTTACCGTCCGCCTCAGCACTGAGCCAACCGCCGGCGTCACCCTGACCTTAACCAATGGAGACACAACCGAGGGCACGGTCAGCCCGGCCTCGCTCAGTTTCACCACACTTGACTGGAATAGCCCCCAAACCGTCACCATCACCGGCGTGAACGACGATCTGGACGATGGCGACCAGGCTTACAGCATCATCACCAACAACCCCACCAGCAGCGACCCCGATTACAACGGGGCCGGGGCCAATCCCGCCGATGTTAATGTGACCAACCTGGACGACGATACCGCCGGTTTCATTGTCTCCGCCATCAGCGGCGATACCAGCGAGAACGGAATTACGGCCACTTTTACGATTCGCTTGACCAGCCAGCCCACAGCCACCGTCACCGTACCCATCAGCAGCACCGACGCCAGCGAAGGAACGGTTAGCCCGCTCAATCTGAGCTTTACTACGCTGGATTGGAATGTGCCGCAAACCGTCACCGTTACCGGAGTAGACGACCTTGACCTGGATGGCGATATTAATTACTCAGTTCAGATGGGCCCCACTGTCAGCAGTGATCCCCTTTATGATAACCGGACGCCGGGACCTGTGGCTGTGGTTAACCTGGATAATGATGTCCCACCGGTCAGCCCGATCTTTTTGCCGCTTATTGTCCGTAATTCTGTGACAGCCCCCGATTTGGTCATTGACAACCTGACCGCTAGTAGCAGCGGCGTAACTCTGGTTATCAGAAATCAAGGCAATGCGCCGGTGGTGGGTGCTTTCTGGGTGGATGTCTATTTCAACCCAACTTCGACGCCAACGGTCAACAGACGCTGGCAAGACATTGCCAGCCGCGGTCAGGTCTGGGGTATCCAGGGGGCGGGCCTGCCGCTCGATCCCGGCGAGAGCTTAACCCTAACCAGCGGCGGCGCCTTTTACTTCCCGCAGTTCAGCAGTACCCCACCGCTGCCGGTAGGGGCGCATGTGTTTGCCCTGGTTGACTCGGTAGATTTCAGCACTACCTTTGGCGCGGTGCGGGAGAGCAGTGAGGCCAACAACCTCTTCGGACCGGTCCTTTCGACCGCTGGCAATTCAAAGACTATATCGCAGTCGGAAACGCTAGTGCCGGAAGGGTTGCCAGACAGAGAATAACCGAGTAGAATGGAATTACACTAAGTACAGGATTGCATAAATTCGTCACGATTTAATGTATCCGTTTCCTGAGATGTCATTTCGAGCGCCAGCGAGAAATCTTCTTGCTCGCTATAACATTTTCGGCGGTGATAACGAAGATTCCTCCCTCCGGTCGGAATGATATGACTTCTGTGGAGGTATCTACTCGCCTTGATTTCGTCACGAACTAAGGCAAAGCTGTACTAAGCTGATCTGAGCGCTGACTGAGGACTAAACTATGAGGAAAAACGAAACCTGGCTAAAAAGTATGCTGTGGTTGTTGCTCTTAGCCGGTCTGATAGGGCTGGCGTTGGGGCCGGGGTTGGTTCAGGCCGGACCCACACTGCCGCCGCGCGACCCGCCAGGGCGAGGCCACCAAGGGGATGATGACGGCGACGGCGGCTCGGATAAACCGGTCGGCGCTTATATTGAACTACAAACGCAGTTGGCGGCGGCCGGGGCCTGGAGTGTGGTCCAATGGCAGGACAGCGCCGGCAACTGGCATGATGTCGAAGGCTGGCGTGGTCCGCTGGCCGAGGGTAACCGGCGTTGGTGGGTAGCAGCCAAAGATTTTGGCACAGGACCGTTTCGCTGGGCGCTAACCCAGGGGCCGGGTGGGCCGCAGCTGAGTGTCAGCGCCCCGTTTAATTTGCCGGCCCAGGCCAATCAAACTCTGTTTGTGTCCGTCGGACCAGCACATTAAAGTTTTGTACAACTGGCCCTGGTTATTTTTCTGCCGCTGCTGGGCGTGGGGCTGCGCTTGAGGGCCGACAGCGACGCCACAAACCATACCTCCTGCTACCTGAGCGGACGCCGCTATGGCAAGCGCGGGATGTGGGGCGCGGCCATCCTCCACTTTCGGCGGGCATGGCTGGAGACCCGGCCAACCTGGCCTACCGGCTGGCTTTGAGCGTAGCCTATCTTAAGGTCGCCCGCCCCCATCAGACCCAAAAAGAGCTAATGGAAGCTAAAAAGATAGCTCCCCACTCCACCGACGTGCAGCACCTCGAACAAAAGCTGGCCAAACTCACTTAACCATTATTTCGGCTGAACTGACTTCTCGAGCCAATCGAGCAAAATAGCTTCAATGTTCAGTGAGCTACGCAGCATTTGGGTGCCGTGGCGGTCGCTGTTCTTAAGAATAAAAACCTCGGCTTTGGGGACAAGCTGGGCCAGATCGCGGGTCACTTGCGTGGCGGCTGTGTCGCCTTCGGTGGCTGCCAGTAGGACCGGGCCGGGGTAGCTTTGGATGGCCCGCTCGATCTCGCCGCTGACAAAGGTTGAGAGCATGGCTACCCCGCGCACCTCGTCGGGGTGGGCGGCAGCAAAGGTGATGGCCTCCTGGGTGCCAATGCTGGCCCCGATGATAACCAACCGTTGCCGGTCAACCTCCGGTCTCTCTTTGAGATAATTGAAGGCAGCAAGCACATCCTGATCGGCCCCAAACCAGTTGACCACGCCCTTGCTCTGGCCGTGTCCTCGAAAATCCACCGCCAGCACGGCATAGCCGCTTTTTTGTAATAATTGGGCAAACGAAGCCCAATTCTCCTTACGCCCGCCGCGCTGGTGTAGCAGCAGCACCCCTGGCGCGGACTCGGCGGCGGGGGCGTAATAATGGGCGGCCAGAGCCACCCCGTCGGCGGTGGTCAGACTGATGGCCTCGGCCCCGGCCGGGAGAGGTTCGGCGCTGCGGGCTTGCAGGGCATGTTCAATGGCCCAGATGCTCAGGGGGCGCATGTAGATACTGGCCCGGTAACTGCCGTCGCTGCGGTAGGCTTCGGGGGTACGGAACCAGAAGCCGCCGTTGTAGGTCATGTTGTAAACCCCCCAGGCCGTCCACCAGCCCTCTTCGATCATGCCGTGCTGGAGCATCGAGGCCGCCAGGGCATACGTCACCCCGGTCCAGACCTCTTGGGATTGGTTGCTGGACATATCCACTGTGCCATCAGGCCGCATGCCGTTGACCGCGCCCATGCCGCCGTCGGCAAAACGGCGGACATTGAAATCGTAGATGGTTTTGAGGGCGGTCTCGGTGTGTTCCGGCGGGACGATGGGCGGCAGGCCGGTGGCGTCGGCGTACCACTGCCCGGCCAGTTGATCGGCCATGATGCTGTCGGAGTGGGGGCTGCTGCCAGCATCGAATTTGTAATACTGGCCGGTCCACAGCTTGCTTTCAAACGCCGCCTTGCCATTGTCCAGCCAGCCCTGATACTGGGCCACCCGCTCCGTATCGCCCACCACCTCGCCCATTCTAACTGCCGCTTGCAGCGCCGCCAGCCACAAACTGCCGCCGTAGGCGCTCGGCCCGCTCATGGTCCAGGTATCGTAGGTTTGGTCGGGGATGCCGTCGTGTTCGGGCAGACCGTCACCGTCGCGGTCGAATTGGTGCAGGTAATCGAGGGCCTGGGTTGCCGCCGGCCACAGCTCGCGCAGCAGGGCCAGATCGCCGCTAAAGGTGTAGTCGCGCCAGAGTTGCAACACAAACTTGCTGTTGAGGTCTTTCCAGGTGTTGCTGTCTTGCCAGTTGAAGGAATTGATCTGCCCCCACGGGTCCTCTTGCGGCGAGCCAAGATCGTGCGGTACAGAGCCCGGCACTTTGCGCGGGACGGTTGCTCCGGTAGCTTGAATCTGGTGAGTGTTGGCCGGGTCGCCCTGGGGAATCGTGATGGCGAAATCACGCATCAGCCGTTTTTGCAGTTCCGGCCACAACTGGGCCAGGGCAAACGAGGCGTAATAATGCACGTCGAAGGTGTTGTAATAGAGGTAATCGGCAGACTCCAGGTAGGCAAATCCGCCCAGGCCGTCGGCCAATGGCGGACCGCCGACGCGCCCGTTTTCCCAGACGGTACCGCCATCCACCAGGTAATATAACTCGTTGAACAGGGCCGTCTTGTACCACTCCGGCCGGGCGACAGTATCTTCCAGAATCGGCTGCTGCCAGGTGTCAATGGCGCTCTCCCAGGCGGGATAGTCGGCCAGGGCATCGGCGGCGATGGCCCAGGCGTTGCGCCCGCTGGTTCCGTAAAACTGAGTATAACGCTTGTACCATTTGGTCCCTGCGCCAAATTGGGTAATGGGCAGGTCCCAGGCCAAGGCAAAAGGGATAGTTTTGGTTTCGCCCGGTTTCAAAGTTACGCTGACGGCCAGCGCCCCGGCAAGCTGCTCCGAAGGTTGGGCCGGGGTGGGGTCGTCCACATTTTCCAACCCGCCATCGGCGGCAAAGTCGAGCCAGGTGTCACGGCCCGCGGCCAGCGAGAAGCGGGAGCGATAGCTGACCGTCATCCCCGGCTGCTGCGGGGCGGCGATGGCAAAGGAACCGTCCCACTCTTCACTGACTGTTTCGCCGGGGCGGGTAAAGACGATACCGGTCAGGCCGTCCTGCTGGATGGCCTGGTTGTAGTTGCCGCCTTCGAGATCTTTACCCCAACCCCAGCCGACCATATTTTGCCAGGAAAACATCAGGCCCAGGTTCAGCGGTTCAGCGGTGGGGTTTTCGAGGGTCCACTCGAAGATGCCAACCGGGTAGCTGCTGGCCTGATAATTGCCGGGGATGATGGGCGAGAACTGTTTTTGGGTCAGCTTGACCGGCAGAGCGTCCCACTCGTAAACGTACCAGGCTTTGGGAAAGAGGGCGTAATAGGTGCCCGCGCCCACCGGCATATCCCAGTTCCACTCCGGCAAAATGGAAGGCTGTAGCGGGGCCAGCACGTGGGCCTGGCTCTGGCCGCCCTGAGCCACAAAAACGGAGAACTGGTTGGCCGGTAGACTCTCGAAGCGATGCAAGCCGATGTCCAGATGCCAGCGGGCAAAATCGCCGCGATAGGTCCGGCCAATCGCGCCCGCACCCAGGCCGCCCAGGGGGACGCCGGCCCAGGGACCGTCGTCAATTTTGGTGCTGGGTTCGTAGGGGTGGCCGGCCTCTTCAAAAGGCACGCCGATGCCGCGTGACCAGGCCACAGCCGGGATGCCGACTTTTTGCCGGGGAATCGCGCCTGGTTTAGCAGAGATAAGACCGGGGGTGGAGGCGATGACGGCCAACAGGACCAGTAAGGTCAAAACAATGGTTAATAAGTACCTATCCGAAAACCCGCAGGTTGGCATCCCTATGCCAGCCGATGACAAAGGTTTTCGGATAAGATCTAAGTAGGTAAGTGTGTTTCGAAGGATTGACATGGAGAGAAAATTCCGATCAGGCTGAAGCCCTTGCTGTCTCCAGCTCGATGACGGTAGCGCCAACGCTGTTGGGTTATCGAGAAGCGCCCATGACGGCCACCGAGTGGGGTTTAAACATAAACTCAAGATTACGAATACTCAATCCACATGGATGGGACTGATATCGTCTAGCATAACGGCGAAGAGTTGAATATCTTTCATATCAGCGTGCGAGTCAGACTGGCCGAATCGCCACTCTATATTTCATCAAAGGTACGATTTTCAGATAGTCCGCCTCTTAAGTGTTGGTAAGTGCTCTGAGGTAAAGTCTGCCACGAATTTCACGAATTAACACAAATTTTTATCCTTATATTCGTGCCATTTGTGGCTAAAAAATAGCCAACAACACTTTACAGGGGAACTACCGATTTTCAAGGGTGTTCATTTTTGATCTCCGGGTCCCCTCTCTCACTGCGGCCCGAGTTGAAGTTCAAATTCAACGGTTTTGGCCGGGATACCGCCCGAAAATTGCAGGTATTCGATGGTCGTTGAGGCGGGGACCAGGAAGGCCAGCCAACCTCTCAGACGCATGCCGGGGGTAATGAGGCGCGACATGCCCACATACCGTTTGCCGTTACCTTCGTACAGTTCTCGAAAGTCGTAATCTTTCGCCGGTTCGTAGGTGTAGCCCTCGCTGTCAAAAACAATCCATTGGTCGTGGCGGCAGGTGAGCGCTGTGGCCGACCGGTTGTGATAGGCCACATCAATATACAGCACTTGCTCATTGTTAACGGTCTCCACTGAAATATTATGCAAGCAGACGTCATACTCAGCCACCCGCAGCCACTGCTGGAGGTGTTGGGTGTAGGTCACGCTCGGTTTGAGCTGCTCCCGTTCCGCTGCATCGAAATCTGCCAGCTTGCGATCCAGCAGGTATCTGTTACCGCAGTGGTCACAGGCAAACTGGTTCTTTTGACCGGCTACCTGCAGACCGGCCCCGCAGGTAGGACATTGCAGGTTGATAAAATGGGATGCGTTGGGGATGTATTCAGGCATTGATACTCCGTTTGTTAAATGAACGCTGTCCGCGCCGCCATCCATACCGGCGAGTTTACGCCCTATGCCAATATTATTCTGGCGGCGGGGGTGGTGTTTTAGGTTATGCAAGTGCTTAGCGATTGAAACACAAGGCTAGAGGATTGGCGGCGTTTAAGAAGATCCGGTTTTGCCAAGAATCAGAGTTGATCAGCGCAGAACGGCTTTGTGGGCATTGTTTTTTAGCAGACTATTTTACACCCAATATAGCAAGCTGCGCTTTAACTTCTTTAATTCTTATCTCTAACCCTGCGATTTCTTCCTCTAATTCTTCAATAGCCCGTTCTAAACGTACTGGTATTCCAGTAGTACCGTATTTTGCTTTTTCGATTTGAAGACCATTCAGGTTGGTTATTTGGATTTTTAACTGAGAGAAGAGCCCGTTCAATTTTGTTCGTAAGACTTCAACTTCAAGTTGTTTATCATCATTTGTTTCGACTGTCTGCACAGCTTGTATTAATTCTAATGATAAAAAATGTTCTTTTGCGCGTGAAATGAACTGAGTAAATAGTAACCTTCCTGTCTCCGATATTGGTTCATTCCAATATGGATCTTTACTAACAAACATGACAGTCGTTAGATTTCCGGCAGGTAATAATCTGACAGTGCCAATTATTGCACCACGAGCACTGCCTTGATTTTGTTTTCTTATCATTTGTAGGTCGGAAATCGCGATACGTTCGAGATCGTCATCATTCACTTCTTCGCCAAAATTTGAGATCGCAAACAATGCGTCATTTTGGCATAGTGCGTGAAGATGACGATATGTATGTAATCTATCTAATTTAACAACGAAATTTTTCACGTTTGAGAATTACGAAATTGTATGGGTTATGTCCTACAAGGTGAACCGACTTTGAAACGTCGGGAAACCACATGTTTATCAGCTTGATCACCCCATTTTATCACATCCTACCCCCACTGCCAACAAACTCGAAACAACAAAAAAGGCACAGAAATTTTTTCTGTGCCTCTCCTGAATTCATAACCTGTGTAAAAAGCCTAATCCCCCTGAGAATGGGTAGCGATATACTCGATCATCGCCTCAAGCAATTAACCCGGAACGGCTTTCATCTCGCCCGGCGGCATAGGTATCAATCAGGCTTAAAACCCTTTCGGGCAGGGTAATATTCACCCGCCGGGTTTTACCCGATAACTTGGAAATATCTATCGCCACCACCGCCCAGACACCATCTTGATAATCGGGGTTGGCCTGATGAACCTCAATCTCCTGGGGTGCGGGAATCGGCTCGCCGTCGGCCAATAACCCTTCCAGGTGACATTCAATGGCCTCGACCACCTGCGTCAGAGCTTCATCGAGCGTTTCGCCGGCGCTAAAACAGCCCGGCAAATCAGGCACGCTGACTCCATAATCACTCTCTGGGTCTTTATGAATCACAACCGGATAACGCATCTTTTACCTTTCTGGCCACTCCCAACCGGCTTGCCGAAAAATATTACGTAAAATAAAGAGGCACAACAAGAAATCTCTGTGCCTCTTTTAGCATTAAAACCTATGGACCGTTATTGGTACAGGATTGTGTAAAATCTTCACGATTTGATGGTCCCGATTCCTGGTATGTCATTTCGAGCGCCAGCGAGAAATCTTCTTGCTCGCCATAACATTTTAGGCAGTGGTAACGAAGATTCCTCCCTGCGGTCGGAATGACATAATTTCGTCACGAACTAATGCAAGGTTGTTTTTAGCCTTACGCAATCAGCGTCGTCTCCTCCGTCAGCAGCCGCGTCCGCTGGGAGCAGTGGGCGATGGCGTCCTCGGCGGCGGCCTTGCCTTCGGGGGTGGCGAAGGCGGCTTGCATCGCTTCCTTGTCGTCAAACCAAAACTCCGACACGGCGTGGTAGGGCAAATCGGGGCTGTCTTCCAGGACCACACTCATAAAATAGCGCCGGATGCCCGGCAGTTTCAGCCCAAACGGCGGATGCTCCACCGTGGCCCAGTGCCGAAACTCTTCCAGAGTCATATCGTCGCGGCGTTTCATGAGGGAAATTACTTTTAGCATAGGTGTTTTTTCTCCGAATGAAAATAGATTTTGTAGAGATGAGGCGAGGACAAGTGAGGCGAAGACGCGATGAAAAGAAACTCGCCTCCTCGCCTCACGTTTCTTCTTTCTCCTCTAACGCCCTTAGTATCTTCTCCGGCGTGACCGGCAGGCTGGTGATGCGCACGCCGAGGGCGTTATTGATGGCGTTGACAATAGCCGGGATGGGCGGGTTGGCCGTCATCTCGCCGACGCCTTTGACCCCGAAGGGGCCGTTGGCCGAGGGATATTCCAGGACTACACTTTCAATGACCGGCAGTTCGGTGGGACCGGGCAGCACATACTCGCTGAAGCTGCTGGGGTTGTGCTCCTGGAGCGGGTAATAGGGCGCGGTGGTTTCATACAGGGCGTGAGCCATGCCCATAAAGGAGCCGCCGGTAATCTGCCCTTTGACCAGCGCCGGGTTGACCTCGCAGCCGATTTCGTAGGCGCTTTTGAGGCTCAAGACGGTCACTTCGCCGGTTTCGGTATCCACTTCCACCTCGGCTACGGTGCAGGCGTGGGCTTCGGTCGAGTCGGGGTCCATCGCGCCGGTTTCGGGGTCCACCTCGCTTTTGGGCTTCATGAACATGCCCCGCCCGGAGATGGTTTTGCCGTACTTGAAGTGGGCGGCCAGGGCCAGGCTGACCAGGTCAATCGAGCGATCCGGCGACCCTTTGACCCGAATATGGCCCTGCCCATCCGTTTCCAAATCGTCGGGGCTGACCTCCAGCTCGTCGCCGGCCACTTCCAGCATCACCTTGCGGGCTTCTTGGGCGGCGGCAATGACCGCATTGCCGACCCGGTGGGTGGCCCGGCTGGCGAAGGTTCCCATGCAGTGCGGGCCGGTATCGGAGTCGGCGGTGTCAATCAGCACGTTTTCAAAAGGTACGCCCAGCGCCTCGGCCCCAATCTGGGCGATGACCGTTTTGAGGCCCTGGCCCAAATCGGTGCTGGACAGGCTGATGACAAAGGTGCCGGTGGTAGTCGAGTGGATCAACGCCTGGGACGGGTCGCCGCCCAGGTTCATGCCGGTAGGATAATTGACGGCGGCCATGCCGACGCCGCGTTTTTTAGCCATGCTTGCCTCCATTTCTGTCCCAGGAATTCATCGCCTTGAGGTGGTCGGGCAGCTCGTGGCCGACCAGTTTAGCCGCCGCCTGAATGGTCTCGACCAGGGTGGCATCCTCCGTGACTTTACGATGCGGCTTGATATCGCCGTTGCGATAGGCGTTGATCAGGCGGATTTCCCAGGGGTCCATGCCCACCGTCTCGGCAATCTTGTCCATCTGCACTTCCAGGGCAAACGAGGCCATCGTCACCCCAAAGCCGCGAAAGGCGCTGGTCGGCTGGCGGTTGGTGTAAACGCAGTGGACATCAATTGAAACGTTGGGGATGGCGTAGGGACCGGCGGCGTTGGCCGCGTGCTTGGTCACGGCATAGGGAGTGTGGCGGTTGTACGCGCCGGCGTCGGCGTAAGAAGTGACCTGCCGGGCGATGATCCGCCCATCTTTAGTCACGCCATCCTTGATGTAAATGGTCCAGGCGCTGCGGGTCGAAGAAACTTGCATCTCTTCGCTGCGGCTGTATTTGTACTTGACCGGCCGGCCCGTTTTCATAGCTGCCAGGGCCGCAATCGGCTCGGTGATCACATCCACCTTGCCGCCAAAGCCGCCGCCCACCGTGCCGCCGACAAAGTGCAGCTTGTTGAAGGGGACTTGCAGGATCAGGGCGGTGTTGTCCAGGCTAAAAAAGATGGCCTGGGTGTTGGTGTAGACGGTGATCCGGCCATCGGCCTCCGGCTTGGCGATGCAGGCCGTGGTTTCGGTCGGGGCGTGCTCGATGGGGCTGGTGCTATAGCGATCCTCGACAATAAAATCGGCCTCGGCAAAGCCTTTTTCCACGTCGCCGTAGCGCACCCGGCGGCAGTGGTGGCCCTCGTAAACAAAGTAGTTCGTCCCCCAATCGGTCACAATCGGCGCGCCGGGTTTGAGCGCCTCTTCCATATCAAAGACGGCCGGCAGTTCTTCTAAATCCAGCTTGACTTTGGCGGCCGCTTCTAGCGCGGCCTCTTCGCTTTCGGCCAGGATGGCGGCGATTTGCTCACCCTTGAAGCGGACCCGATCCTGGGCCAGCACCGGCTCATCGTCAGGGCCAACGCCAATCAGACAGAGGATGGTGTAGATATTCTTGGGCACGTCCTTGTAGGTCAGCGCCTTGACAAAGCCGGGCGTTTTCTCGGCTTCGGAGAAGTCAATCCCCTTGATTTTGGCGTGGTGCAGCGGACTGCGCACCATCTTCAAATGCAGCATGCCGGGGAATTTGAGGTCATCAATAAAAACGGTTTTGCCGGTCACGTGGCCCAGACCGTCGCGGCGCAGCACCGACTGCCCGACGACGTTGTGCTTTTTCTCGATGGCTTTTTCGACATCTTTAGCGCCCATTGTGTGCTCCTTTCAGCCGCTCGGCCGCATCTTCGACCGCCTTGATGATCGGCTCGTAGCCGGTGCAGCGGCAGAGATTGCCGGTCAGCGCGTGGACAATTTCTTCGCGCGACGGGTTGGGGTTGCGGTCCAGCAGGGCTTTGGAGACCATAATCATGCCGGGGGAGCAGTAGCCGCACTGCACCGCAAAGTTATCAAAAAAGGCGGCTTGCAGCGGGTGCAGCCCCCCCACCGGGGTAATTCCCTCCAAAGTGGTCACATTCTGCCCGGCCACATCCTCGGCCGGTAACAGGCACGACAGCACCGGCTCGCCGTTGAGCAGCACCGTGCAGCTGCCGCAGCCGCCTTGTTTGCAGCCGGTTTTGGTGGCGGTCTGGTCCAACCCCTCTCGCAGCACGGTCTGCAAGGTGGTCAGCGGTTTGACCATCACTTCGGTCTCTCGACCGTTCAGAGTAAAACTGACAATTTTGGATGCCACAATTAAACCTCCAATCCGGCAATTTGATAAAGCGCCCGCTTGACATACACCCCGACCATTTTGCGCCGGTACCACTCGCTGGCAATCGCATCGGTGAAGGGGTCGCACTCGGCGCTGGCCGCCTGGGCCGCCGTTGCAATCGAGTCGGGGGTCAGCGCCGAACCCACCAGCGCCGCTTCGGCCTGTTTGGCCCGCAGCGGGTGCGGCCCGACGCCGTTCAGGGCCAGCCGCGCTTCCTTAACTTGCCCACCGTCCAAAACCACGCGGGCGGCGGCGGTCACAATGGCGGGGGTAACGGCGTGTTTGCGGCCATACTTGAGGTAGGCAGTTTGACCGGCAGCTACCGGAACCTGGATTTCGGCCAGCAGTTCGCCCGGTTCCAGCACGTTGGTCATAAAGCCGGTGTAGAAATCGGCCAGCGGCAGTAGCCGTTCACCGCTCTGGCTGACCAGCTTGACCTGGGCATCGAGGGCCAGCAGCGCTACGGCCACATCTCCGGCGGGCGGTGGGGCAAAGATGTTGCCGCCAATCGTACCCATGTTGCGGATGGACCAGCTTCCGGCATTGTCGGCGGCGGTTTGGAGCAGAGGCAGCGCCTCCAGCCCCAAAACCTGGGTTAACGTGGTCGTTGCGCCAATCGCCACCGTACCGTTGGTCCGGTTAACATAGTTGAGACCGGCCTGGCGCAGCCCCATCACCCGTTCGGGCATGGAAACCCCTTCGTTGATCAGCGGCATAGCAATCGTCCCGCCGGCCATGACCAGCAGCGAAGGGCCATAGCTTGCCAGCAGTCCGGTCGCCTCAGCCAAGGATTGAGGCAGAAAATATTCTTTTACAGACACATTGACACCTCCTTTGGTGAAATCAGAGTAGCAAAGTAGCAAGTAACAAAGTAACAGGTAGCAAGGTAACAGGGTTGCAGATTAAATGTTAGTTGGCGTGTCCGCTTATGACGGATTGGCGTAAATTGTAGAGCATTGCGCCGATTTTGCGATAATTGCCGTAAAAATAGTGAAATCTTTCGGGAGACAGTGAGCCAGTTTCGTGCAATAACTCCAAGTGAGCTTTTGTCTCATCACAAGAAGCAAGGGCGTAAGTCATGAACTTGATATATTCAGCTTTGTAATGCCGCCGTCCGTATCCTTCAACGAAATTGGCGACCACAGATTTACTAGAACGGCGAATTTGAGAACCTTGCTCATACATCTCAAATTTTGGGAGTTCGTCCAACGTCGTTTTATGAATCTCAACCGCCATTGCTTAGCCAATTTATAAAGCTCTGAGTCTTCATAATTGGACATAGCCTCTCCCCTTTTTGCTACCCTGCTACCTGCTACCCTGTTACCTGCTACTTGTTACTCAAGCAACGCAAAAAACCGCGCCGGCGATCCCTCCGCCCCCCTCATTTTAATGAAAGGAGCGAAAAATTGAAAACGGCGGCCTACGGGTAGTTGGGAGAAGTTGGTCAACTGCTGCATCAAAATGGCTCCATTTTCCAGGATAATTTTGTGGATGATGAACTCCTCGGAGGTGAAATCGGGCAGGCGGGCGCAGTATTCGCTGAAGCAGTCAAAGCCGATAGCTTTGGCTCCGCGATCAATCAGCCATTGGGCCGCTTCGGGGGCGCAGTAGGGCGACTCCAGGTAGTAGGTGGGGAAGTTGCCCCACTGCTTCTCGGTCCAATCGGTGCGGACCAGCACAATATCGCCTTTTTGGACCAGCTGGGCGTGCGTTTCCATATCCGCCACCGAAATCTGGTGGTTGGCCTGGGCAAAGCTCAAATCCACCACCAGCGCCTGGCCAAACACCCGGTCGAGCGAAACATCAGCGGCGGTTTCGCCGTCGGCCTGGACGTGCTTGGTAAAATCCACGTGCGAGCCGGTGTGCAGCACCATTTCCACCTTGCTGGCCTGCCAGAAGCCGGGGCCGCGATGAAAACGGGTCAGTTTGAGCTGCTGGTTAACCGACGGCGGGCTGAGGGTAGCCTCGCCAATTTCCACGGATAAGTCAACGATGCGTGGCATGAGTGCCTCCATAATTTTCTAAGTACAGCTTTGCCTTAGTTCGTGACGAAATCAAGGCGAGTAGATACCTCCACAGAAGTCATATCATTCCGACCGGAGGGAGGAATCTTCGTTATCACCGCCGAAAATGTTATAGCGAGCAAGAAGATTTCTCGCTGGCGCTCGAAATGACATCTCAGGAAACGGATACATTAAATCGTGACGAATTTATGCAATCCTGTACTAAGCACAGCTTGACATCAGTCGTGACGTAGATACCGCCAAGAAAGTCATGTCATTCCGACCGGAGGGAGGAATCCCCTTTACCGCCACATAAACTTCCAGGCAAAGACAAAGATTTCTCGCTGGCGCTTGAAATGACATGCCGGAGTCGGACACTTTAACTCGTGACAAATTTATCCAATCCTGTACTTAGTGACTGTCCAAAAATAAGTTCCCTCAAGTTCCTACGAGTTCCCAGGGAACTAAGGGAACTCATAGGAACTCAAAACGCTTAATTAGATACTCGACTAGGGCCAGAGGCCGGAGCAATATCCCCGGTCATTCTTGCGCCTGCTGATTCAACCTGGCCAAGCCCTGCTTGATCAGGGTGTTGGCAATACCTTCGATAAAGCGCGAATTTAACTGGCCCAGCGGCCCGCTGATAATGCCCTGGCCTTCATAATTCATTAAGGTTTCGCCCTCGCCGAGGGCTTCCAGCCGGAAAGAAGCTGTCCCCTTGACGGAGCCAGGGCCGCCGCTTACCTCACCTTCAAAAAGACAATAACTGGGTTCTTCACGCTCGACCAGTTTTACGTAGGTTTGGTATGTGCCCACCACCGCCGGCAGGCGAAGCTGGATTTGGCCGCGATATTCGTCGGGGCCGACCTGCTCCAATTTTTCGCAGCCGGGAATCAAGCCGGCCAACGCCGCCGGATCATAAATCAAAGGCCAGATGCGCTCTCTGGGTGCGGTAAAAGTGTAGTGATTGGCAATTTTCATAGCAAAACAATTTCGACCGCCGTAATTCTGAGGCGGTCAACCGTCGGTGGTCATTCTTGGGCTAATAAAGCTTTGAGTCGTTGTTCGACGTTATCCAGATGTTGCAGCATCGCCTGGCGGGCCGCTTCCACATCACGGCTTTTGAGCGCAGCCACAATAGCCCGATGATCCTCGGCGCTCTGTTGGGTCACGCCGGGAATATAGTTGGTTCTGGCCCGGCTGGCCAGGCTAAGCTGGCTAATCGAGTCCATAAAACGCTGCATAATGGGATTTCGGGCGGCCAGGCCGATTTTTTTATGGAGTTCCAGATCGGCCAGGAGAAAAGCGTCGGGGTCATCGGCGGCTTGCAGCGATTTGGCCAGGCAGCTTTCCAGGTCGGCCATTTCCGCAGCCGTAATGCGCTGCGCCGCCAGGGCGACCAGGCCTACTTCGACAATTTTGCGGGCTTCAAAAAGTTCCAGCAGGGTCGAGTCATCCAGCGAAAAAACAAAGTCGAGCGGTTCAACCAACAGTTCCGGCTCCAGCGAGGTGACATACGTGCCATCGCCCTGGCGCATTTCGATGATATTCATAATCGCCAGCGCTTGCAGCGCCTCCCGCAGCGAAGGGCGGCTGACCTGCATCATCGCCGCCAGTTCACGCTCAGGCGGCAGTTTGTCGCCAGGCCGGAGATGTTTTTCTTTGATCAGGGAGAGCAGGCGAGCGGTGATTTTTTTGGGGAGGACATCTTTGGCGAACGGCTCGAAGGTTTTGTCCATGGCTTTACAAATGGGGTAAGTTGGTCAAATGGTAAGACCATTTTAGCATAGCTCCCAGGCCGTGTCAAAAGCCGGCAAAACGATTAGAGTGTGATTAAAATGAGTTGGAAATGTAGGACAAGCTGTTAGCTTGTCCCAAACCGGACAAACTAACAGCTTGTCCTACGATTATTTGGTTAATTCAGTGAGCAGGTCATCAAGATTAACCGTGGCAAAGGTACTGGCATAATCCGAGATAGCATAAGGAATAATCAATTCACGGCCATGGATCAATCCCCCGCAACTGTAAACCACGTTGGGCACATAGCCTTCTCGCTCGTCCTCGTTAGGGCTGAGAAGCGGCTCGCGCAGCCGGCCGATGACTCGGGTCGGGTCGTTCAAATCAAGCAGAAACGCGCCGATGGAATATTTGCGCATTGGACCTACCCCATGGCTGAGGACGAGCCAGCCGGCTTCAGTTTCAAGGGGAGAACCACAATTCCCCATCTGTACAAATTCCCAGGGAAACGTCGGCCGAACAATCATCTCCTTGGCGTACCAGAAATGAATGTGATCTGAATACATCAGAAAAATGTTTTCATTGTCCTGGCGGGAAATCATAGCGTAGTAGCCGTTGATTTTGCGGGGGAAAAGGGCCATGCCCTTATTTTGCACCGCCGGGCCGTTCAGGGTATGGATCTCAAAATGCAAAAAATCAGGGGTTTCCAATAGCTGTGGTAAGATGACTTCCCCATCATAGGCGGTGTAGGTAGCGTAATAAGTCATCCGGCCATCATCATACAGAAATTGCACAAACCGAGCGTCCTCGATGCCGTTCATTTCGGCCGGGGTGGAAGGGAAGATGATCCGCTCAGAAAGACGCTGTTCGGGTGTATAAACAACCTCATAATTGGATTGAGCCAGAGAGAGCATGCCCTTGGCCGTAACCCGATTTTGCCCCTCCGGGCGACTCTGGCGCAGGGCGAAATGGATATGAGTGTCCAGTTCGCCCAGGGTAAAAGACTCACCCAACCCGGTCATCACCCGCTCAGAAAAATCATTCGCCAAGCCCAACTCAAACAATTTTCGCTCAAAAAGCGCCTTTTCATAGGTAGGATTAGGCGCAAGCTCCGGCGCGGTGACAAACGGGGTTGGTTCATTGATAGTGATATTGTTGGCGGCGTCAATCACTCCGGTACGGAAAGTAATCGAGGAGATGTGACCTTCGCCGGTGGCCCGCAGGCTGAGGATAAAGCGGCGGCTACCCTCCGGCAAGTTGGACTGGTCGGGGTGCCAGACCATCGCGGGGTTGAACAGCGCCGCCGATTCAAGCGCGTATTCCTGGGTAAAGTAAGCCCCAATCAACAAGCGGCGCGCCTCGCTGACGGGCTGATCGGTCAGCAAATATGGCCGGACTTGTTCAAAACGTTTGAGAAAAAACTGGCTCAATTTTTGGTGACGTTCCGCAAATTCAGCCAACACTTGTTGAAGCTGCTGCTCGACTTCCTCTTCTGGAATGGTCATAATTCGAGCTAATATTTTCATGATCCGGCCCTCACCGCTGGGGTTAAAAGGACGGAAGAAGACTCGCCGGGGATTTGGCTTGATGAGAATTCCGGTGCGCTTGACTTGCATTAGTTATACCCTCCGTCTCTGTGAATGTCGCTGTATTACTTCCTGGTAGACTTTGAGATAGGCGTCAACCATCCGCTCGCGGCTAAAATTTTCGGCAACGTGGCGGCGGATACGGGAGCGGTCCAACTCGCTTATGTGCTGCACCGCAGCCACAGCCTCATCAAGCCGGTTCACAATGAAGCCTGTCTCTTCGTGCCGGATAATCTCTGGAATGGAGCCGCGCGGATAAGCAATGACCGGGACGCCGCAGGCCATGGCCTCGATCATACTCAAGCCAAAAGGCTCGGCAAAGTTAATCAGATGCAGTAAGGCATAGGCCCCACCCAGAAGTTCATTGCGCTGCTCAGGCCCAACGGAACCAATGTAACGGATATTATCCCCGTCGAGGTGGGGGGCAACTTGGTGGTCAAAGTAGGTGCGATCCTGGATAATCCCGGCCATCATCAGCCGCCGTCCCACCCGGCGGGCCACTTCAATGGCTTCCACCACTCCTTTGTCGGGATGGATGCGCCCGAAAAAGAGCAAATAGTCGCCGGGGTCCGTCTTGAGGGTAAATTCGTCAAGCGGAATGCCGTGATAAACGGTAGCCACATAGTCAAGGCTCGGGTGGCGGTCGGCGTGGCTGATCGCCACGTAATAAGTGGAAGTGTTATATTTTTGGTAGACCGGCAAAATCTTTTCCGAAGAAAAGCCGTGGATGGTGGTCAGCACCGGCGTTTGCGCCAGGCCGCTGTAGGAAAGCGGCAGAAAATCAAAATGGTTGTGGATCAAGTCAAACTCAGCCGCCCGCTCAAAGGCGTGGGCAATGTGCAAACATTCCCACACCTTGGGGTCAAGGGTGGGGTCTTCTGAGTAGGGGCGCGGGCAGACTGCCGCCAGTTTGGCCTGGGTGAGCGAATCGGCGGTGGCAAAGAGGGTCAGGTCAAGCCCCCGCGCCACCAGCCCTTCGGTGAGCAGCGAAACCACCCGTTCCCACGGCCCATAATGCCGGGGGGGAACGCGCCATGAAATTGGCGCGAGCATGCCAATTCGCATCAGGGAAACCTCCTAAACCAATTGAGGCAGGTGAGGTTCAACGACCGCTTTATCGCGAACCAGACTCAAAACCTGCTTGGCCAGGTGCATTTGAACCAGCGCCAGCAAAAAGGCCAGGGTTGACTCCGCGCCCTGATTCTGATTCACCCGGTCAGGGTGCAGACCATCCCGGCAGCCCCCGGTCACCGAGTCATAAAGCGGCAGCCCCAGGTCATTGCGTCCCAGGAACCATTCAAAGGCGCGCTGCGCCTCTTGATACCAGCGTGGGTCGTCTGTTAGGCGATAAGCTTCGAGGCAGGCCGAAACCATGGCCTGGGCCTCGATGGGCTGCTGGTCGAAGCGGGCCTTTGTTTCTCCCCGGCGATAAAAGCCCTGGTTGCCGATAGGGATAAAGTGGCCGCGTTGAGCGCATTGAATGTCGGCTAACCATCTCAGAGAGTTGAGACCTGTATCAATCATTTCGGGCTGTCCCAATTCTTGACCACCCAATAGGAGCGCATACGGTAGGCTGGCGTTGTCATAGCTGACAATACCTTCAAACCAGGGCCAATCGGCAGTGCTGTGCCGGCGGTACAAATCCAGCAGTCGTGCGGCCAGCCCTTCTTGAATATGGCGAGCGGCCCGATCGCCGGAGAAACGACGCAGATATTCATGCACGGCCAGCAGGGCAAAAGCCCAGGCTCGTGGGCTGGTAAATTCCATAACCGATGGGAGCGCTTTGTCGAAGAGCCGTCCGGCCAGACCACGCATCCCATCGTTGTTAGAGCGTCCTAACACTGTTCCCAATGCCCACAAGGCCCGGCTGTGGCTGTCTTCGGAGCCTACCTCCTCCAACCAGCGACGATCATAGGCCATGAAGTTGCGAAAGCGTCCGGTTTGTGGATCAAAGGCATGCCACAAGAAGGCCAGGTAGCGGCAGGCCAGCCGATCTACCTCCACCGGCATTTCGCCCTCCTTTTCTTCCATTAGAACGGTTAACACCAAAGCGCGGGCGTTATCGTCGGTTGTATAGCCTTCGTTGTAATTGGGAACGGTGAAAATGGCGTGTTGCAGTAAGCCGGTATCGTCGGTCAGGCGCAGCAGATGATCCAACTTCAAAGCCGGCAAATCGTCTTGGCTTTCGGCCAGACGACCGACGACAAAAGCTGGACGGGGATGCAGCCTTCGCTCTTGACGCGCTCGTTCAAAACTCTCTATATAACAATGGGCGACGTTGGGCCAAATCATTTCCCGGCCAAAGGTGTAGGCCCGTTTACGCATGGCATGGCGCTCGGTTTCATTATCCAACAGGTCAATGACCTGCCGGGCAATCGCCTGGGGATCGCCAAAGGGGACCAGGCGTCCTCGCCCCTCGGCCAGCAGTTCTTCGGCGTACCAATAGGGCGTCGAAACGACCGCCTTACCTGCGCCTAGCGTATAGGCCAGCGTACCGGAGACGATTTGCGCCGGGTTGAGATAGGGCGTCAGGTAGATATCAGCCGCGCCGATGAACTCGACCAGTTCCTGGAGGCTGACAAAGCGATTGTGGAAAATTACAGATTCCTCAACGCCCTTTTCTCGGGCCAGCCGTTGTAAACTGAGGCGATACATCTCGCCCTCGTGGCGCTTCACGTGGGGATGGGTTGCCCCCAGGATAAGATAGACGACGTTGGGATGGTGGTTTAAGATAGTTGGCAGGGCATTGATAACGTTTTCAATCCCCTTATTGGCCGAGAGCAGGCCAAAGGTCAGCAGCACCTGTTTGCCCTCCACCCCAAACTGGTCCTTGTAGAAATTGGGGTCTACAAAGGCAACATCGGGAATGCCGTGGGGAATCAGATCAATTTTCTCAGGGGAGACTTGATAAATATCTTGTAGAAATTCCACTGCCTGCCGGCTCATGACCACCAGCCGGTCGGAGAGGTTGGTTAACTCCTCCATCACGCGGCGTTGGTTTGCCTCCGGTTCACGGAGAACGGTGTGCAGCGTGGTGACGATAGGCATGCGCAGCTCGCGTAATAAGGCCAGAATATGGCTACCGGCCGGGCCGCCAAAGATGCCGTACTCGTGCTGCAAACAGACCAGGTCCACATTATTCACGTTTAAGAAAGCGGCGGCTCGTTGGTACGAGGCCAGGTCCTGCTCAGTCAGCTCAAATCGGACTTGAGCAGGATAGTCATAACCGGAGGGTGTATCATTCACGGCAATGGCAAAGCAGGTTGTTTCCGAGTATTTCGTAGCAACAGCCTGGCATAAGTCGGTGGTAAAGGTGGCGATACCACACTGGCGAGGCAGATAGTTGCCAATAAAGGCAATTTGGCGGGGCCGTGAGTTTCCTCTGGTGCGATGACCATTGAGTTGATCTCCTTTTAGCATAGGCTTTGTCTCCTTAGAGAATAGTAATCAGTGGTCAGTAATCAGTCAATGTCATTAAGTTAAGGCTGCAGCATAGGGCCTTGTGCCCGTTTATAGCCGCCCACAAGGGGTTAAACTACGCTAACTTAATGACATTGAGTAATCAGTAGCCAGAAAGATATTTTCATTATCGGTGGTGTGCCACAGGCTCGTGAGCACTCCTTCGTAAATAGGAGTGCAAACTTTGGTTTGTTTGCTGTTAGCAAGGCAAGCCTTGCACTCCATTTTCATTATCGGTGCGTGCTCTGGCTCGTGAACATGTATTTGTGAAAAAACATCAGCCACAGTCTTGCCTGAGATTAATAGGAGGCTAATGGTTCGGGGCGCTTTAAGCTGGTTTAGCAGCCTCGATTTTTGGTTAGAATAGCGCATTTGAGGCATCAAGCCCTAAATTTTAATTGGAGGCAAGCGCCCGGCGCAAGCTGCGGGTAATAGATGGAATAGTCACTGCCCAGACGCAGAGGGAACGCGGTTGTTCTAAATCTATGAGCGCCCTCTGCGTCTGAACGTTTGGGTGAAAGGCTTATTCAATGTCATTAAGTCAAGGCCGTAGCATAGGGCCTCGTGCCCGCCCACAAGGGGCTAAACTACACTAACTTAATGATATTGAAAGCTTATTTATTTTCTTGAGTGACCTCACCGGTTTCCGGTCGAGCCTTCAGCGTGACCTCAACCGTCTCGCGTTCGCCATTAGGCCGGATGAGGTCGAGTTTAACCCGGTCGCCGGGCTGAGTTTCGTCGGTGAGATAGGCAATCAGATCATCCATTGTTTCTACCGGCCGGTCATTAATGCCCACAATCACATCGCCGCCCAGCTGATACTCCTGGCCGGCCACTTGCAAAATCTTGTCGCTGCCTTGCAAGCCGGCTTCGTCGGCCGGGCTGTCCTGAGCCACTTCAACCACCAGGGCCCCTTTTGTGTCAGGCGGAAGCTTCATAAAGTCAGCTACTTCGGAGGTGAGCGTCGCCCCGGTGATACCCAGCCAGGCGTATTCATAAGTTTCACCCTTGATCAGAGTCGGGACAACTCGCCGGGCGATGTTAATGGGCACGGCAAAACCAACCCCGGCATTGGCTCCGCTGCGGCTGATAATCATGGTATTGATGCCGATCACTTCGCCCTGGCGGTTGAGCAGCGGGCCGCCGGAATTACCGGGGTTGATGGCTGCGTCGGTTTGGATAACCTCCGGGATGGAAAAGGGGCTGTTGCCGCTGCGAATGGTGCGCCCTACGGCGCTGATGATGCCGCTGGTCATGGTGAATTCCTGCCCAAAGGGGTTGCCGATGGCAATGACAATCTGGCCTACCCGCAGCGTGTCGCTATCACCCAGCGTAAGGGGCTGTAACTCGGCCGCCGGCCGGTCTACCTTGATAACCGCCAGGTCGGCGTCTGGGTCAGTACCCACCACTTCCGCTTTGACGGTTTGACCATCCGCAAAAATGACCTCCACATGAGTGGCATCTTCAACAACGTGATAGTTAGTGACAATATGGCCTTCTTTGTCCCAGACAAAGCCAGACCCCTGGCCCCGCCGGTAAAACTCCTCAGGAGTTTGGGGGAACGGGCTGCCAAAGCCAAAGGGTCCAAAAGGACCGAAGGGATTATCATCGAAATTGTAAGGCATATTGCCTGTTTGTGGCTCTATTTTTTGGGCAACCTGAATATTGACCACCGATGGCAGCCCGGCCTCATAAATATCATTCAACGTCTGTTCGTAGGCAGCAAGGATGTCGTTTTCGGACGCGGACAGCCGGGCCATAGGTTGAGCCACGGGGCCGGGTGGTGAAGCGGGTGACGCCTGGGCCAGGTCAATTAGATAGGGGGTCAGCAACACCCCGCCGGCAAAAGCGCCGACAATTATTATCAAAAGTATTACAAGACCAACTAAAGCGATAATAACAGTTGATAACGATAGACGAGTTTTCATAAGGACACCTCTTTTAGCTACAGGTTATATCTGCGCCTCAGGGCTATCATTGGAAAAAAGCAGCGGTGGCTCTCCCCGGCGCGAGAAGTGGGGGCGGGAAGTCTGGCCTGCCGGGAGATACACCGCCGCAGAATATCAAGGGAGTTGCCAAGAAGATTTCTAAGTCTGAAAAGGGCGGCATAGGGATGCCAACCTGCTTTTCAGACAGGTTCTAGCAGAGGCGAAGCAGGGCCGGCTGCTTCGCCTCTTGATCCTGGCCCGTTTTATCCGGCCTTGATGCTGATCTTTTTGGTGCGTTTTTGCGCTTCGGCCGTTTTGGGCAGCGTGACGGTTAAGACGCCTTTCTTGAAGGCCGCCTCAACTTTGTCGCTCTCTACCTCACAGGGAAGCGGGATAGCCCGCTGGAAGGCGCCATAGGAGCGTTCCATGCGGTAATAGTTCTGACCTTTGTCTTCTTTCTCTTCCTTCTTTTCGCCCTTGATGGTGAGCACATTCCGATCCAGAGATACTTCAATATCGCTTTCGTCCAGGCCGGGTAATTCCGCCGAAACTTTAAGCTCCTTCTCGTTTTCGCTCAAGTCAAGCCGCGGGCTAAACGCCCCCCACGACTCGCCAAAGTCGCCAAACCGGACCAGGCCAAAGCTGTTAAAGAAATCATCAAACAACCGGTCCACCCTTCTTTGCAAGGCATAGAAGGGGTCCTGCTCATCTCCATTCCTGATGGATAATTTTTTGTCGCCCCATCTCCAGGGGGCTAAATCCGTAATAGCCATAATATCCGTCTCCTTTCGTTAATTTTGATCACAGACCCTAAAGGTTTTGGAGACCTTTAGGGTCTGGCTTGTTGATTGGGTTATGTCTGCGGGCTAACTTCTTTGCTGACAGCAAAGGCAGCCCACCCGGCCAGCGCCAGGACCACGATGCCGACAATGATGTTGTTCCACATAGCCATCACTGTAGCCGAGTAGTCCAGGGCAAAGGGAGATACCACCAACCACACCCCCAGGACGGCGTTGATCCAGTCAAGGGTCCGGTCGGTCTTGGCCTCTTTGTAAAGAGCCGCCCATGCCCCCAGCGCAATCAGCACCACGCCGACAATGACCGCATTCCACATCGCGACGGTCAGGGCTGAGTAGCCCAGAGCAAAGGGGGACAATAGCTCCCACAGGCCGGCCACTGCCACTAACCAATTAAGCCAATTTGCCGTTTTCATGGTCTTACCTCCTTATCTTTGCTTACCATAAACAACTTATAACGACTTCGCCACATAAAAAAGACCCGGCAGAAAGGGCGCCGGGTCTCAACCACAGATTTATTGAATTTGGACTATGGTTAATGTTTGCCAGAAACCCATCTGCCGCTTGCGGCGGCCACGCTTGGCAAAATTTAACTCATCTGCCCTTTCTACTTTATTGCTCACGGGTTTCTGGCCAGTTGATAATCTTCCAGCACCCCTATATTAACCTCCTATTCAATTCCTATGCCGGGTAGATTGCAACACCCTCAGTAGTAATACCGAAGGATACTGCCGTCTACCGACTCTACCCTAGACCACATTTTTAGACGTATCAAACGATTGTTAGAATTAAGTTAAAGAAGTATTAGAGATTTGTTAGAATCTCAACCTGTCTTATTTCTAATAAATTTCTTACATTCCTCTGATACAGTTCTAACAAACCTTGAGTAGTTATGGAGTTGTTGAACTACTTGTTTCAGTGGTGAAAACTTTTCTAGAGAACTGTAAGGCTCACTTTAAACTTTTCTTAAACTCCTCTTAAAGTTACATTAAAGACGGAGTACACTCAAATCTGTTATATTCTGAGCAGTAACAGATAACAACAGGGTTATGTATGCTTTGTTTTGATGGATCTTTCTCACACTTAAATCCACATTAAACTTTTAAGCCTCATCAGGTTTCACCTGGACCTGCTCCATTGTCAGCAGTTTATCTCCCATTGCCCGCTCAATTCCCGTTTTTTTAATCCAAACCTGGCCGGTCTGAACGCTCACTCACTGGCATGCTTGTCTGGATTTCGGGTGAACCTGCGGAATAAACTCCTTTTAGGGGGTGGTTGCTGAAAGTGACAAGTTGAAATTTTTAACCATAGATTTACTGAGTCTTCTAACGAGGATAACTATACAACAAAATTGTACCATCCGATTTTAGTTTTATTGTTTAGGAGGAGATATGAAACCGAAATATACTCTCATCTTATCTATAGCGTTTGTTTTGCTGGCGCTTACGTTCAGCATTTCACCGGCCTTGGCTCAGGAAGGCCAAATACAACAAAATACCCTACCCGCTCAGCCGAATCAAGATCTGATCCTTTTTACCAGTTATCCGGCCCAGGAAACTGCGATTGGTGAGGATGTTACTTTTGATTTAACCCTGCGTACCACCGCTGCCGCACCCCAGTTGGTTCGGTTCGACACCCGCAATTTGCCCGCCGGTTGGACCGCCAGTTTTAGAGGCGGCGGCCGGGTAGTCGAGGCGGCCTATGTGGTCCCCGATGAGGAAAAAGATACAAAAGTAGATTTACGGGTTGAGCTGCCCCAGGATGTGAAGCCGGGCGATTATAACTTTTCGGTGATTGCCCGCAGTGATGCCGGCGAAATCAGCCTGCCGATTGAATTGACGGTCAAAGAGAAACTGCCGCCCAGCCTGGAGTTTGATGTAGATTTGCCTACCCTGCGCGGCACACCCAGCACAACTTTCCGCTACACGGCCAAGTTGAAGAATGCCAGTGACGAGGATTTGACGGTCAATTTACTGTCCGAGACGCCTAAAGGTTTTCAGATCAACTTTAAATTATCCGGTCAGGACGTAACCAGCATTCCTCTCACGGCCAATGAGACCAAAACCGTGAATGTCGAGATAAAACCGTTCCCGGACATACCCGCCGGCGCTTATCAATTTAACGTGTTGGCTCAGGGTGGTGAGATAGAAGCAGCCACTACCTTAACCGCCGAAGTGACCGGCCAACCGGAACTGACGGTCACGGCCCCCGATGGCCGGCTCTCCGGCCAAGCGTATGCCGGCGACCGGACCCCGCTCAAGTTGGTGGTACAAAATACCGGCAGCGCCCCGGCCCGCGATGTCGAGTTGAGCGCCTCGCCGCCCGGTGGCTGGCAGGTGGAGTTTGAGCCAAAGCGGATTGCCGAAATCGGCAGCGGCCAGCAAATCGAAGTGACGGCGAATGTTCAACCTGCCGAACAAGCCGTGGCCGGTGATTATGTGGTCACGCTGCGGGCTACCCCCAACGACGGCCCGGCTGAGTCGGCGGAATTTCGCGTCACGGTGCTTACCTCAACCCTGTGGGGCGTGGTCGGCATTGGTTTGATTGCCGTCGCCGTGGTAGTGGTGGGTGTGGCGGTGGCTCGCTTTGGCCGCCGGTAATGAAAATGAGGCGAGGACGCGAGGACGCGGTGAGGCGAAAGATTCTTTGCCTCATCGCCTCACGTCTCATCGCGTCTTTTACGAGGAGATAAGCTATGAGTGATGTAGTTCTCCAAAGCCGTGACTTAAGCAAACACTACGGCAACTTTGTCGCTGTAGATAACCTTAACCTGACCCTTCACCGGGGCGAGGTCTTTGGGCTGTTGGGGCCGAATGGGGCCGGCAAAACCACCACCATTCTGATGCTCCTGGGCCTGACCGAGCCGACGGCGGGGCAGGTGGAAGTGTTGGGCTTCGACCCGGCCCGCCAGCCGTTGAGCGTCAAAGCGCGCGTCGGCTACCTGCCCGACCAGATTGGCTTTTACGATGGGCTGAGCGCCCGCGAAAACCTGGCTTATATTGCCAAGCTGAATGGGCTGCGCCGCGACGAAGCCGACCGGCGCATTACCGCTGTGCTGGCCCAGATGGGCTTAAGTGATGTGGCCAACAAGCGGGTGGGGACTTTCTCGCGCGGTATGCGCCAACGCCTCGGCCTGGCCGAAGTGCTGCTCAAACAGCCCCAACTCATTATTATGGACGAGCCAACCCTGGGGCTTGACCCCGAAGCGGCCCACGATTTTTTGCAGACCATTCGCCAGCTCAAGGCCGACGACATTACCATCATGCTGTCGTCGCACTTACTGCACCAGGTGCAGGCGGTGTGTGATCGGGTTGGCCTGTTTCACCAGGGGCGGATGGTGCTGGAAGGCACGGTGGCCGGGTTGGCTCAACAGGTGCTGGGCGGCGCCTACCGCATCCATCTTGAAGCGGATGGCGACGCCCAGCTTGAAGAAGCCCTCGGCCAGCTTTCCGGGGTGGTGCAGGTCAAACGCATTGCCGACACCCGCTACGACCTGGAAGCCAGGAAAGACCTGCGAGCCGAGGCGGCCCGGACGGTGGTGGAAAAAGGCGGCAAACTGCTGTCGTTGAATATCGAGATGCCCAGCCTGGATGAAATTTACACTCGCTATTTCAAACAGGAGGTACAACATGGTATCGCAGCTTAAATCCACCAAAACTGAGGCAGTTCGGGAAGGCTCCCCCTGGACCGGCCTGTGGGCGGTGGTGGGCAAAGAAATGGCCGACTCCTTGACCAGCATCCGTATGCTCATCCTGGAACTGCTGATCCTGCTGACCGCTGCCGGTACGGTTTACGGCGCTACCGAACGGCTGCGTGACAGCGTGGGCCAAGACCCTTTTGTTTTTCTGAAGCTGTTTACCACCGGTCAGGAGCCGCTGCCGGCCTTTGTCGGCTTTCTGGGCTTCCTGGTCCCGTTGATTGCCATTGCCCTGGCTTTTGACGCCATCAACGGCGAATTCAACGGGCGCACCATGTCACGGGTGCTGGCCCAGCCCATCTACCGGGATGCGCTGCTCTTGGGCAAGTTCCTGGCCGGCTTTTTCACCCTGGCCCTGGTACTGACTGCCATCTGGCTGCTAATTATGGGCCTGGGGCTGCTGGGCCTGGGCGTCCCGCCCGGCGGCGAAGAAGTAGCCCGCAGTTTGTGGTTTTTGGTTGTAACCATCTTTTACGGCGGCATCTGGCTGGCCCTGGCCATGGTCTTTTCCATCCTCTTTCGCCAACCGGCCACGGCGGCGATGGCCTCGCTGGCCGTCTGGCTGTTCTTTATGGTCTTTTGGGGTATCATTGCCGGGGTGCTGGCCCAGGCGCTCCAGCCCGTCCGGCCCGGCGCGCCCGAAACGGCCCTGGCCCAGGCCCAACTGGAACTTATTCTGAGCCGGCTCTCGCCCAACACTCTTTACGCCGAGGCGATGTTGGCCCTGCTCAACCCGGCGGTGCGCTCGTTGGGCTTTGTCCTGCCCATCCAACTGCAAGGCGCAGTGCTGGGCGCGCCGCTGCCGCTTAGCCAGAGCCTGTTGCTCATCTGGCCCAACCTGACCGGCCTGATTGCCGCCACCATCTTGCTCTTTGCCATCGGCTACGTGCTGTTCCAGCGGCAGGAGATCCGGGCGTAGCCAATAATTTAAATGGGTATATCAATTTTTCATCGTAGCTGGCGTATCCCTCTGCGTCAGCAGGGGGCATAGGAATGCCACCCTATGGGAAATTTGGATCCACTGAGGACAGGAGTGCCATACAGTGAGTGGGTCAGTTCGACCTGGTTCAAATTTGGTTTTCTCTTGAGTTACTGGAGTGATATCCTGGAAGGGCTAGTACACTATCAATGTTAATTTGATGGGGTGATGTAGGGGCGCACCCTTGGGTCGTCCGGTGTGGGCCAGGCGCAAGGCCGTGCCCCTACATATACTCAGTAGACCCAAATTTCTGCCGTCCGCATAGGGTCAAAAATTGGATCCACTGATACTGATACTGACCCGAAACCCAAGCCCGACCAAGCCATGGGGCGGAGCCGAGGCGGTTTTAGCAGTATTTTTGGCGAACCAACTTTCCTGGCCGGCATCGAAAATATGAAGCGGGCGGTGGAAACCATCCTTGCCGCCAATCCAGACGCCGTCCAACTCAGTCCGGGGCAGGCTTGCTTCCTCCATGAGATGCCCGGTAAGCAAAAGTCGGCCCCGGTTTTGCGGACAGATACCACGAATGTCTATGGACGGAGGCTACCCCGGTATTTGTTCAGCCAGTTGATAGAGAACGCCGTTGAACAGGCACTGGTCCTCGACGCCGCGGCGGTGGCGGTCAACTTGCTGCTGCTGCCGGGGCAAGCTGAGCTGTATCAGCAAAGGGTGGCCCTCACATTTCTCCTGGGCTTAGCGCGTCTCAGTACGCGTAAGTTTTAATCTTTCAAACCAAATCATAAATCCAAAATCGTAAATTTATTGCCTTTTGTCCAGCGGTAGGCGGCTGCCTAAACTTAGCATGTAGAGCGGCAGCTTGGCTACAAATTGGCGGTAGCTCATGCGGTTGGAGAGGATACGGATCAGGTCGGTGAAGGCCAGCCGGTTGCGCATAATCCAATCAAAGCTAAAGCGCTGGCTGTTGTAGATAATGTGGCTTAGCAGCCTGGCCCAGCCCAGATCGGCGGCATAGGTTTTTTCAATCATGGCCGTGTACTGAGCCACATTACCGGCGACAATAGTGTTGGCCGCAATGTGGGCGCTCTCGACGGCGTGTCGGATACCCTCGCCAGTCAGCGGGTCTACCAGTCCGGCGGCATCGCCGACCAGTAAGACGCGCCCATGCTGTAGCTGTTCCCGCCGGATGCGGATGGGGATGGGGTGGGCATAACGCCGGTGTTTTTCCAGCGACACGCCCAGGTTGGTCATGGCCTCTTGCAGCAGGTGCGGCATAGTTTTCTCGCCCCGCTTGACCGTGCCAATGCCAATCGAGAGGTGGTGGGCTTTGGGGAAAATCCAATAATAGCCGGCCGTGAGATAGCCAAAACCAACCAAAAAACGCTGGTGATAGGCGGCTAAGGTGGCGCTGTCTACTTCGGTTTCCAGTTCCAGAGCGACGCCCAACTCTTTGCCTTCCCGCAACCCCACCGAGCGGGCTACCGGCGAATTGGCCCCATCGGCGGCAATCAAATAGCTGGCCCGCAGTGTTTCGCCTTTTTTGGTCGTGACCGCCACGCTGTCCCTCTCCTGGGTCACGGCAGCCACTTCAACTCCCGGCCGGACTTCCGCCTGAGCCTGCTGCAAGATGTAATAGTCAAACTGGTCGCGCATGACCATGGTCAGGGCATCGGGTTCGACCGGCTGGGTAAACTGGCGGGCGCCGTACACAAACGTAGCCCGGCTGATGCGTTGTTCGATTACCGGCTCAAAATCGAAGGGGAAGAAGTTAAAAACGGTGTTGGGCACGCCGCCGCCGCACGGTTTGTAACGGGGCAGTTGGGCCTTTTCCAGCACCAAAACTTTGCAGCCCTGCTGCCCCAAAAAATAAGCGGCGCTTGCCCCGCCGGGACCGGCCCCGGCCACGATGACATCGGCATCTAAAGTCACAATTTTGCTCCTTTAAAGAGGCGATGATTTGTGAGGCGAGGAAACGAAGAATATTTTCGCCTCACGCGCCCTCGCCTCTTCGCCTCATCTTCATTTAAACCGGATTGGTCAAGGGATTTTTAGGCGGGGCCAGCGGATCCTGCGGGGGGCGGGCCAGAAAGCGGTAGTAACGGACCAGCCAATGGTTCGACCAGCCGAAGAAAGTGGTGTGACGCATAATCATGTTGACCTGATCGCGGCCCATTTTGGCTTCGGCCAGGAGCACGTTGGCGTTGTTGCGGCTGACGGCCAGGGTTCTGACGGCAAAAAAGAGGGGCCACATGCAGGCCAAGCGAATGCGGTGCTGGCGGCGAGGAAAGGCGGTAATATAGGTCATGCCGTGCCACAGATGGCGCTCGGCTTTGTCAGCCAGCATGTCAACCACCTGCATGGCTTTATCCAGATTTTCGGGGGCAAATAGGGTGTCGCGAGTCAGGCCGACATGCTCGTAGAAGGTGCGGGGGACAAAAACCCAACCCCGCTCGTAATCCTTGCGCATGCCCCGGATCACGTTGACCGTTTGCAGGGCCAGGCCGTATTCCCGCGAGAGGGGCATCAACTGCTCCTTGCGGGCACGGATAATGGGAGAATACCAGGCAAAAATGTCGGTCAGCAGGTAGCCCACCCGCCCGGCGACCTGGTGCATATAGTCGTCCATTTCCTCTTCATTGTCCACATAAGGGCCGTGTTCCTGCCAGCGGGCCATGCCCAGCGAGGTGCGATTGACTCGCTCGACGATGGCCTGCTGAATTTCGCTGGGGAGTTTATGCAGATGCTCAATGACCACCTGGGCGTTTTGGGCCACATAGTGTTCGGGGTCGCTGCTGTCCAGGTTAGCCAGATTATGGGTCAGCTTTTCAACCGGGGCGGCCTCGCTCAACACCTGCGCCCACAGGCGCAGCAGGTCGGCTTTCTGGTTGGCCTCCATAATTTCGTTATCTTCCAGACAATCGGACACGCGCAGCAGCAGGTACGAGACGGTGATCGAGTCGCGCAGAATTTGGGGCAGTTGTTCTATTGATAAGGCAAAGGTGCGGCTGACTCGACGCAGCATCTCGTATTGGTGCATAGGGCTTGTTCCTCTCGGTGGTAAAAGTTGGTGCTACTTGCGAATATACCATTTATAAGCCAGCGCGTCAAGAGGGAATTTCGGTTGGGTGTGTTCAGATTTGGGGGCGAATTCGGTGGATAGCGTAGACAGACCCCCTCCCCAACCCTCCCCCGCAGAGGGGGAGGGCGCTCTTCTCCCCCTCTCCGCTTCGGAGAGGGGGTTGGGGGGTGAGGTCTGCCCCCAAAAGCGAACACACCCTTTCGGTTGGAAGGATGGAAGATTGCAAACTCCCCAACCTTCCATTCTTCCAACCTTCGAGTCCTCCATTACTTCAACGCTGCCCTTAAAATCTCCGCCGGGTGATACGCCTGGCGACCCGTGCCGTGTTTGATCTGTTGGCGACAGCTGACTCCGGCGGCGGCAATGATGGTATTTTGATCCTTTTGCCGGATAATCGGCAGCAAACGGCGTTCGGCCATAGCCAGCGAGATGTCGTAATGTTCAGTTTCATAGCCAAACGCGCCGGCCATGCCGCAGCAGCCAGAGTCAATTTCGGTCACGCTGTGGCCAGGCAGAGCCAATATGCGTCTACTCGGCCCCGTCCCTACCAGTGCTTTTTGGTGGCAGTGACCGTGCAGCAGCACCGGGCGAGAAACGCCGCTGAAATTGAGGTTTAGCTCCCCGGAATCGGCCAGGCGAGCGATGAACTCCTCAAAGGTAAAACAGTGGTCGGCCACCAGCTTGACTCGTGGGTCGCCGGGCAGCAGGGAAAAATATTCATCGCGCAGCGAAAGCAGGCAGCTCGGCTCCAGCCCGACAATCGGCAGCCCTTGTTCGGCCAGCGGGGCCAGGCGGTCAATTGTCTCTTGCGCCGCCCGGCGGGCCTGCTTGACCAACCCTTTCGACATCATGGGCCGGCCGCAGCATTTATGGCCGGGCAGAATCACCTCAAAACCGGCGGCTTCAAGTACCTCGGTGGCAGCAATAGCGACGTGGGGGTAGTTGTAGGTGTTAAAGGTGTCGTTGAATAGAACGACCGGAGACCCATTCGACACTCCCTTTAGTCGCAGGGCAGGCCGGAAACCGGAGACCGGAGATAATTGACCGTTGACGCTTGACGGTCTTGCGTCTTGCGTCTTGCGTGTTTCGGAGACGACTACTCGCGTCTTCGCCTCCTCGTTCTCTTCGCGTCCTCCCTTCTGACTACTGACCCCCAACCCCCAACCCCCAACCCCCTTCCTCCGTTTGAACCAGCGCGTAAACGGCTCACTCGCAAATTCGGGCAGGGGACGCTGGCGGCTGATACCGAGGAATTTTTCCAGGCCCCAGCGGATCAGGCCGTTTTTTAGCAAGCTGTTGGCCAGCGGCGCAGTCAAGCCGCTGCTGAGATGGCTGTAAAAGGCAATATCGGCAAAGAGTTTGGCCCGCAGCGGAACCGGGTGCTGCTCGTAGTAGTGGGCCAAGAACTCGAATTTGATTTTGGTCATGTCTACCGAAGAGGGACATTCGGCTTTGCAGGCTTTGCACTCGATGCACAAGTCCAGCACCTCGTACATGCGGGGGCTGGTCAGTTCTGCGGCGGGCAGTGCGCCGGACAGGGCGGCACGCAGGGCATTGGCCCGCCCACGGGTGCTGTGTTCTTCCTCGCGGGTGACCATAAAACTGGGACACATCGTGCCGCCGGTTTTTTTGCGGCATACCCCGGCCCCGTTGCACATTTCAACCGCTCGATGAAAACCCTGATCGGCGGAAAAATCCAGGTGTTCCTTGATCGGGATGACCAAATACTCAGGGCCGTAGCGCAGATGGGCGGTCATGGGTGGGGCGTCTACGATGTTGCCGGGGTTGAGCAGATGGTGCGGGTCGAAAATCTGCTTGACCTGCCGGTACAGAGCGTACAGTTCCTGTCCAAAAAATTTTTCGTTCAGCCAACTGCGGGAGCGGCCATCGCCATGTTCGCTGGAGATGGCCCCGCCATACCCGTTGACCAGTTCTGCCGCAAACGAGGCGATGCGGGGTAGCTTGTCCACCTCACCGGCCAGCTTGGCGTTGATCAGGGGGCGGATGTGCAGGCAGCCGGCGCTGGCGTGGGCGTAGTAGCTCACTTTTGTGCCCAGGTCGAGACAAAACTGCTCCACACGGGTAACGTATTCGGCCAGATGTTCGACCGGCACGGCGGCGTCTTCGATAAAGGGCGTCGGCTTGTAATCCCCTTTGACGCTCATCAGCAGCCCCAGACCGGCTTTACGCACCGCCCAGACGTTGTTCTGTAGAGCCGGGTTGAGCAGCGGCACAACCGTACCGTTGACCTTTTCTTTTTGCAGATGCCGCGTTAGCCGGTCAACTTTGGCCTTTAGTTCGGCTTCGCTTTCGCCGTAAAATTCGGTAATCAGGATGCAGTAGGGTTGGCCCTGGATGAAGGTCGCCAGCAGGCGAGCATACTCCGGGACTTCGCGGCACATGGTCAGCCCCAGGTTGTCCAGCAGTTCCACCGCGGAAGGCTCAGTTTGCAGAATGACCGGCGTGGCGGTCAGCGCTTCGTACAAATTATCGAACTGGACCAACGCCAGGGCGGTCAGGCGAGGGCGGGGCACGAGGTTGAGCTTGATTTCGGTCATTGTCGCCAGCGTGCCCTCCGACCCGCAAACCAAAGCGGCCAGGTTAAAGCGGGGGTCGGGTGGCAAGAGGAAGGACGGTCCCTCGATCAACCGATCCAGGTTGTAACCGCCGCAGCGCCGCCAGTGGTGGGGCGTTCCGGCCCGAATGATATCGGCCTGGGTTTGGGTAAGTTGAGTAATACCGCGATAAATCTCGCCTTCCAGGCCAGTTCGCTGCTGGTATTGGCTCAGCGCAGCGGCTTCCAGCGGGCCGAAATGCGCCGGGCTGCCATCGCTGAGAATAACGTTCATCTCTAGCACGTGATCGGCGGTCATACCGTACAGGATGGAGTGGCTACCGGAAGCGTTGTTGCCGACAATTCCGCCCATGGCCGCCCGGTTGCTACTGGCCGGGTCGGGGCCAAAATGCAGACCCAGGGGGTTGAGCTGGCTGTTGAGTTCGTCCAGCACCACCCCCGGCTGGACCCGCCCCCAATGTTCTTCGCGGTTGATTTCCAGGACCCGGTCCAGGTAACGGCTCACGTCAACCACCAGCGCCTCGTTGACGGCCTGTCCGGCCAGGCTGGTGCCTGCCGCCCGCGGCAAGACCGGAATTTTGTATTGGGCAGCCAGTTCCAGCGCCGCCTGAATGTCCTCCGCCGTTTTGGGGATGAGCACACCGTAGGGCATGACCTGGTAGCTGCTGGCGTCGGTACTGTAGAGGATGCGGCTGTAACGGTCGGTGCGAAGGTCGCCGCTGATGCGTTTTTGGAGGTCGTTGAAAAAATCGGGCAGACTTGACAATAAATTCATTCTATGTTGTCCCGTCACCGTAACTGCTCACTTCTCATGTCATTTCTCGGCTTTCAGCCTCGAAATCTCCGAGACCGTTGTTTGCAAACCACGGATTAGGAGATTTCTCGCTCCTTCGTCGCTCGAAATGACATAGCATTGTTACCCGTCACCTTAAATTTCTTATAGCCTCCTGCTCCAGGTCGCCGTGGGGCCAGCCGGAGCCGTTGGGACCCAACAGGTGCGGATACCCTTGGGCCATTGCGGCCATCATCTGCTCAAAAGGCAGGTCGGCAAAGTGGCCGTGATCGCGCAGGTATTCCATGTGGTGCTGGCCCTGGGCGTCGAAGGCGTGGAAGATGGAGTCGCGCCGCCCGTCAAACTCCAACGGCAGCACCCCGAATTTCTGGCACAGTGACAGTTGAAAGCGGGTGTGGCCTTAACCCAGCGTCCGGCCAGGAACAGTTCGGTGTAGCCGTGATAGATAAACACATCGGTCCACATAATGTCGAGCAGCCGCCCACTGCTGAGGTGATTGCGCACATCGGCAAAGCCCAGCTGGCTGGGAATGTTGAGCACCCGCGCCGCCGCAGCCAATAATGCGGCTTTGGGGATACAAAAACTGACCTTTTCGACCAGCACGATGCTGGCCTTGAACTTATACGGTTCAAAAACAAGGTCGTAGACCCGGTAGCGGATTTGATCGCGCACAGCGTAGTAAAGCTTGACTGCTTTTTCGATGTCGGTTTGGCCGTTGGCGGCAGCGGTCTGGGCAAATTCGACGACTGGGGGCGAGTCGCTGTCTATAAAATAGGTTGGCTGCAAATAAGGTCGAAAATCTTCAGATAATCTCACTTGGCCTCCTGTACGGAGGTGTTAAAAACTGCCGGGCAGTGTAGCATGAAAGAGGCTAATCTTCAATTGTCAGCCGCAAAATGGGGCTTGGTGCTTTCCGTTTTCTTCTTTTTTACATACAATACCAGGACGCGATGACTTGTGAGGCGATGAGGCGAGGAATGGTAAACCCCAAATTTACCGTAGAAGAGTTTGAGCAACTGGTTGTCCAGGCTTTGGACGATTTGCCGGAATTTTTTCAACAGCAGTTGCAAAATATCGAGGTGGTGGTGGCCGACTGGCCGAGTGAGGCGGAACGGCAGTCGGTGGGGCTGAAGTCCGGCCAGCTTTTGTTTGGCCTGTATCACGGCATCCCGCTCACCAAACGGTCGAGCCATTACGGCATGGTCCTGCCCGACAAAATTACCATTTATAGATTGAGCATCGAGCAGGTTTGCCGCACCCCAGAGGAAGTGATTCGGCGGGTTCAACGCACCGTCAAGCACGAACTGGCCCATCATTTTGGCATCAGCGATGACCGCCTGCGCGATTTGGGTGCGTACTAATTGTGAATAGTGAATTATGAACTGTGAATGAAGATGGCGAATTTACCCAAAAGTAACAAATTGGTCTATTCAACCAAAAGCGGGGATGAGCGCAAAAAAGAGGTCGGGCCGGCAGGCCGGCGCAGTTCGCTGCCGCCACAGCAGCAAAATTTAAAGATTATGCGTGATAAAAAAGGGCGCGGCGGCAAAACCGTCACCGTCATCTCCGGCTTTGCCTTGACCGAAGCCGATTTGAACGAGCTTTCAAAAACCCTCAAAGCGTTGTGCGGTGCGGGCGGCACGGTCAAACAGGAGGATGGTCTGCAGATGATCGAAGTCCAGGGCGATCACCGGGATAAAGTGGCCGAAAAACTCAAGGCGTTGGGCTATAAGGTAAAATTGGCCGGCGGCTGAGAAGAAGAAACAAAAATTGTGTTAAGGGCAAAAAGTTTTGGCTATTCTGGCCGCGAGATGATGACCTTGTCCACCGCTGCTGCGAGCGAGCGGGTATCAGGTGAAGCGCCCAGGCGTAGATAGGCTGTCCCGGCGCTATCGGCATTGGTCTGCAAAGCTGTGCCGGCGGCAGCATTTTTAACGCCGATGGCAGCAAAGGGAGCGCTGAGCGCCGCCGTATCCAGGCCGAGAGATTGCAGCGCCGCCTCGGTCTCCTCGGTGAAAAAAGCCGTCGCCTCCAAGCCCTGACTGCCAAGCAAGACAATCTGCCCCGCCGGAATTTCGGTGATAAACTGACTCAAAGCCGTTGCTTCAAAAGTGTTGGCCGCCGTATCAAAGCCTTTTACCGCCAAAACCTGGCCCGACTGCGGCTCGACGACGGCGACATTCACCCCCCGCCGGTGAGCGGAAGCGTCAATCTTCTCCTCGCCAAAGCCCACTGAAATAAAAGCAAAATCGCTGCCGCTGCTGATTTCCAGATCAAGTGGGGTCTCAATTTCGGTTTGCCCAATCAGCCGGTTGGCCGGCAACACCTGGCGAGGCTGGGCTGTTTGAGTAAAGCGCAGCATTAGCCGGTTGAGGCCGGGGGTCAAATAACTTTCAGGCAAAGAAGCCTCAATGGTTTGCCAGCCTTCGGATAGCGAAAAGCTATCTAGCAACAAATAATTGTTTAAAACTAGCACAACACTTTGCCTCGGCATCCCTGGATAGCTAAACGGGGCAATCTGAAAAGACACCCGGCGGTTGCCGGGGCCGCGAATGGGAAAAAAAAGGACAACTTCGGCAGCGGCAGCCCAATTGGCTGTAGCCGCAAAGATTTCCTCGTTGCTCGACCAGCCTTCGCCTCGATAGGGATCGCTGCTCCAATCGCCAAAATCGAGGATGAGCGGGTCAGGGATAGCGCCCTGCTGCACGGCAAACGCCTGCACCCCGCGACTCTGGTAGCTGGGTTGGGGGTCGTGGGGAATCAGATCGAGAGCCAGTTGGCGGGTAGAGGTAAAGGTATCTTCGTAAGGTTTGCGATAGGGTAGGGGATCGTGAATGACCAGGTATTTGATGTTGTACAGGGCCATCAAATCGGCGGCCTGGAGCCGCGCCCTTTGGAGAGTAGTTTCGTCTGCCGGGGTGTAAAGTTCGGTGTCGGTCAACGCCTTGAACAATGGAATGTTAGCATAGTAATCAAATTTAAAAGCGGGGTTGCGCGATGTATTGCCCCCTAGAATAGGCCGTTGGTGGGCCGACTGGTAATACTGCAATTGGGTCTGCTCTGCACCGAGGGTACCATAACTATTGCGCCAGCCAAGCGGTAGTTGCAGCAGGGTAAAACTGTCCGGCTCCGCACCAATCTGCCGGTAGACTTCCGGGATACGGGCATCAGACAGGGGTAGGGGGACGCTGTATTGATCGAAGAGAAGGAGAATAAGAAATAAGAAGTAAGAAGTAGGAAGTAGGAAGTGACGGGTAATGCGTGATGCGTGATGCGTGATGCGTGATATGTGATACGTGATATGTGATACGGCGAAACCAACCAAGACAGCCAGAGACATGGTCAACGGAATGCCGAAGCGGTTGGGGACGCGGTTGGCGTTGATGAGGGGGATATAATGGAGCAGGGCAAAAGGGAGGGGAAAGGTGACTTCGAGACCATCCAGATTAAAACGGTTCTGCCCATAAATGGTCAACAACGGGCCGAGGCTGAACACGGTAAAAATAAGCGCGCTCCCCAGCCAGACCCAGCCCTTCCGGCGGCAAACTACAAAGCCTAGCAGGGCTAAAGCCAAAATTCCGTACCCTAAAAAAAGCGTATTGACATCGCTGAACCGCCCCGTTCCCTCAACCACTGCCCGCAGTTCTGGCAGCCACTCCTGGTCAGAGAGGGGATGCAGCGGCGTCAGCGTCACCAGGCCGGCCAGGTCGGCGCTGAGTTTGAGGCCCTCACCCCAGCCCGGCTCCGCGTAGGCAGGATCGAGAAAATCGGGCAGGACGGACAGAATGAAGGGGGCGGTGAGCAGGAAGGTGATGAAGCCAGTAATGAATAGGCGAAGAGAAGAGGAGGCGAGGAGGCGAAGAAGGTCTTTCTTTCCTCGCGTCCTCGCACCCTCACTTAGCCAGAGAATCAAGGTGATAAAAATTAAAAACACGCTGAAGGTCAACTCGGCGTAGAGACAGAGGGCGGCAAAGAGGCCGGTCAGGAAGATAGTTTTCCGGCCGCCTCGGTGGAGAGTTTTGAGCAGAAACAGGGTGTAGAAGGGAAACCATTGGATAGTGACAAAATTGTAATGGCCCAGGGCGGCATACATCATCCGGCTGGCCGAAAAGGCGAAAACAGTCCCGGTGGCAAAGGCGGCGAGATAATTATGAATTATGAATTGTGAATTGTGAATTGTGAATGACGAAGTGGCACTGTCGGTCGGCGGTCGATGCAACAGGTACAGCGATAACAGGAACATCCCGTAGGCGCTGGAAATGAAGGAAAAGAGCAAGGTTAAATTACTGGCCAGGGGCAGGGAAAAGGCAAGTTGCAGCGGCAAACCAAAGGCGGCGTTGAACAGGTTAAAAGTGTAGGTGGTCAGTTTGATGCCCAGCGGAAAAAAGATGTAATTCGACTCCAGCGGGGTTTGGCCCAAATTTAGCAGGCTGTGTTTGAACCACCACATATTCCAGAGAAACGTGGACTCGTCAAAAGCCCAGGTGGCCTCGCCGGGCACGTGGGTGGTGAGGTGAGCCGCCAGCGGCCAGGTGAAGAAGAGGGCTAGCAGGGTGTAAAGGCCAATAGTGATCAGGTGAGGACGATATTTCTTATTCATGCCGCCCCATCATACCACGAATGGGATGACTCCAAAAATAATTCTTTTGACGGTTTATAGTCAGATACGTTGCCCACTTCCTCTACTCGTGGTAAAATCAAACTACCTCACTTTACCGCTTAAGACAGTCATCAGGGGTCAGTTATCAGTAATCAATTGACTAATTACTGATAACTGGTCACTGATTACTGATGACTGTTCACCGATGCCGCAATTCAATACCAAAAGTAACTTAACCAACATAAGGAGCTTATAGTAGATGGAGATTACGGTTAAGCAAGCGCAGGGTCGAGTTCCGGTAACAATCCTCCAAACCCATGGCGACCTCGACGCTTCCAGCTTTCAGGCTTTGATTAGCAAAGGTAAGGAAGTGTATGACGCCGGGGCACGAAATATTCTACTGGATATGAGTGACACCGCCTTTATGGGTAGCTCCGGTCTGGCTGCCCTGCACAGCCTAGCTTTGCTGATACGGGGCGATGAGCTGCCCGATCTGGAGGCGGGCTGGAACGTTTTTCATGGGATTGACCGCGATCGCGGCTCCGGGTTGCAACAGCATCTCAAATTATTCAACCCGCAACCGCAGATACAGAAGGTACTGGAGATGTCGGGGCTGACCCAATTTTTTGAAATTCACACCGACCTGGATGCGGCCATCGCTTCATTTTAGAGATGCACGATTTTTTGAAGAAAATTCCGCTGCTGGCCGATTTATCGGAGAGCGATCTGGATCTGCTGGGCCAATTGGCCGAAGTGGTTCAGCTTAAAGCCGGTGACCTGTTATTTGCCGAAGGCAGCGCCAGTGACCGGGCCTATATCATCAAAGAGGGCCGGCTTGATATTATCAAAGCTGCGGCTACCGGCGATATGCTCCTGGCCATTCGTGAAGCCGGTGAAGTTATCGGCGAAATATCTTTGCTCGACGACGAACCTCGCCTGGCCAGCGTGGCGGCGCGCACCGACAGCGTGTTGTTGGCGATCAGCCGGGAGCAGTTTAACCATCTTTTGGAAACCAGTCCGGCGGCATCACGAGCCATTTTGCGCATTTTATTACCTCGCTGGCGGGCCACCGAAGCGGCGCTGCAAAACGCTCAGACCGAACTGGCCCAGCGGCTGGCCGAAAGCCGCCAGCGCAACGCTGAATTGACAACCGTTAATATCATCAGTCAGGCCCTTAACGCCGAGCTGGAGCTTAGCTCGCTTTTGGACCTGATCGGCGAGCAGATGCGCCAGACCTTTACGGCCGATATTGTCTACCTGGCCCTGTATGACCCGCAGACAAACATGATCCATTTTCCTTATGATTTTGAGAATGGGCAGCGGCTGGTGGGCGAGTCAATTTGTTTTGGGCAGGGTTTAACTTCCAAAATTATCCAATCAGGTCAACCATTATTAATCAATCACAATTTTGAGCAGCACCGGAATGGATTAGGAGCGGAGCAGATTGGGAGCCAGGCAAAATCCTTTTTGGGGGTACCCATCCAGCTTGGCCAGCAAAGTATTGGGGTCATCAGCGTTCAAAGTACCAAACAGGAAGAGCGTTTTAACGACAATGATGTGCGTTTGCTGTCTACCATTGCCGCCAATGTCGGCGCCGCTATTCAAAATGCGCGGCTCTTCGAGGCCATTCAGCAGGCCAAACGGGGTTTGGAGCGGGAACTGGAAATTGGCCGGGAAATTCAGGCCGGATTTTTGCCAGAGCAGTTGCCGCACCTGCCCGGTTGGGAAATTGCCGCCCGCTTTCAGGCGGCGCGGGAAGTGGCAGGAGATTTCTACGATGCTTTTCCTCTGGCAGGCGGCGATAGAGTAGTTTTGGTGCTGGGCGATGTCTGTGGCAAAGGCGTGGGTGCGGCCCTGTTTATGACCCTCTTCCGCAGTCTAATTCGGGCCTCGGCTCATTTGATCTATTCTACCGGCTATGCAGAAGGCACGGCTGCCCCTTTGGATGATATGAGCACATTAAAAAATATGGTCACGCTGACCAACAATTATGTCGCCCGCACCCATTATCGGGCCAGTATGTTTGCATCACTTTTTTTGGGTGTTTTGAACCCGGTCACCGGCTCCCTCATCTATTTAAACGGCGGTCACGAGTCGCCCCAAATTTTGGGGGCAGAGGGGGTAAAAGCTGCTTTAGAGCCGACCGGTCCAGTGGTCGGCTTATTTGCTGACATGGATTTCAAAATTAGGCAGGTTCACCTGGAACCGGGCGACACCTTGTACGCTTTCACCGATGGGGTTATTGATGCCCAAAATTCAGCCGGTGAGATGTTTAGCCGGGAAAAATTGCACTCGCTTCTGGCCTGCCCCGTTGCCTCAGTCGCGGCCTTGTTGGACCTGATCGAGACCGCCTTAAATACCCATGTGGCCGGAGCCAACCAATACGATGATATTACCATGCTCGCCGTACAGCGAATCAGTGATCGGTAATCAGGGGCCAATAATCGGTCAATGTTATTAAATTAAACAGCATCCTGAGTAGGGAGCAAAGCGAACCATATCGAAGGGTGCTGTTTGGGGCTTAACTGATAGACAAATCACTTAAAAGTCATACTATCATTGTAGCAGCGACGGCTCCCACGCCGTCGCTTGGCCGGGCGTGGGAGCCCGGCCCGCTAAAAGATTGTACGATGTTTATCTGCTTTGTCTATTAGTTACATTGAGCGCTCACTGATGACTCATTACTATTTTAAGGAGGACGCAACTATGAGTGCTGAATTTCAAATTACCGTTTCAGAACAGCAGGGACGAGTTCCAGTTACGGTACTTCATCTCTTAGGTGATGTGATTGATGCCAACAGCTACGGCCAGCTTGAAGCACAAGTGCAGACCGCTTACGAAGCAGGCGCCCGTAATGTGCTGCTTGATCTGACCAAAGTTAAGTACATTAGCAGCGCCGGGCTGCGTGCTTTACACAGCATTTTTTTGCTGCTGCGCGGCGATGCCTCGGCCGAAAGTGATCAGGTAATGAAAAAAGGGTTGATGGACGGCACTTTCAAATCGCCTCACCTCAAACTCCTCAATCCTTCACCGGCGGTTATGGAAACGCTGCGGACCATGGGCTTTGATATGTTTCTGGAAGTGCATCGCAATCTCAAAGACGCTGTGGCCTCTTTTTAAATTAAAACCAGCCGATGATGACCACTCGCTACGTTCTTCATACCTCTGCCGAACTCAAGAACCTGAGTCAGATTCGAGATTTTGTTGAAGCGGCGGCGCTGGGGCTTGGCCTGCCTGCGGAAAGTATTCACAATATTCAACTGGCCGTAGACGAAGTAGCAACCAATATCATGGTCCACGGCTATCATGGTCAGGGTGGGCCGCTGGAAATCGAGGTAAAGCGACCGGAACGCGACCTGATGGTGTGTCTCCGGGATGAAGCGTTTCTCTTTGATCCAACAACTGTCCCCCCCCCTGATCTGACATTGCCCCTGGCCCAACGGCCCAACGGCGGGCTGGGTATTCATTTAGTGCGGCAAACCATGGACGAGATTCATCACCAAATTACCCCAACCGGCGGCAACCAACTAACGCTGATCAAGCATGACCCTTCGTAGGGGCGAAACAACTTGATTGATAGCCTCGAAGCATCCAAAAGTTGACTGGCAAAACGTAGTGCTTATGCTATAATAAACCTCAGGTGGTCAAAGATGGTTCCCGAAATTACGACTGAAAAAATGACAATTTATCAAGCGGCGGCGCGTCAACGCCGACAACGACAAGCGCAGCAGGTAATCTTGCGTTACCAGCAAGCCAGGGAAGTTGTTCGGGAAGCCCACCAAATTTTAATAGAGCAATTTGGGGCCAGCCAAGTTGCCATGTTTGGTTCTATCCTTTCGCTTGAACGTTTTCATCAACATTCTGATGTGGATTTAGTTGTGTGGGGATTGAATGAGGGGGTTTACTATCGGGCTGTGGGACGTCTGCTTAGCCTGGATACAACCATTCCAGTGGATTTGCTTGAAGCTGAACTGGCCTCCCCCGCTTTATTGGCCGTTATTGAAAGGGAGGCGATGTTCCTGTGAGGGCCAGGGATCTTGATGGAGTAGCTCTAAATTTGCATGGTTTTTATGCGGGTGTTGAGCGTATTTTTGAAGAAATAGCTCGTGAAATTGACGGCTCATTGCCAGCCGGCCCTGAATGGCATCGTGACCTTCTCCTGCAAATGTCGGCTGAAGTGGCCGGGACACGTCCGCCCGTGATTGCCTGGATGAATATCGAGGATTTCGCCACGTGGTCAGAAATGTTTACAGCTTTAACTTGCGCGCATCACGGTTGCAGGAATTAGTAGCCGATTTATCCGCCTGCTATGGCGCTCTGGCCCGCGATCTTACAACATTTTGCGATTTCTTGGATGCACTGGCGACCGATGAAATTCATCGCTGACCATTATTAAGTAACGGGGTTAAATGACAACCGCTGCCCCCCTGGGCCTTTACCTGCACATCCCTTGGTGTTCAACCCGGTGTATTTATTGCGACTTCAACACCTATGTTGAGGGCGAAGTATCGCTCAAAACTCGTTATCATACCGCCCTATGCCGGGAAATCCTTGAAACCGGCGCCGCCCTGGAACGGCCCCATCTCGATACAATTTTTATCGGCGGCGGCACCCCCACCACCCTACCGCCGGCAGCTTTGCTTGAACTGATCGAGACCGTCAAAACTGCCTTCGCACTGCACCCCAGCGCAGAAGTCACCGTCGAAGCTAACCCTGGCACGCTTTCAATTGAATATCTGCGCGAACTGCGTCAGGGAGGGATTAATCGCCTTTCGTTAGGTGTACAAAGCTTCAACGATGACGAACTCCTCTTTCTCAGCCGGCTGCACAATGCTGCTGCCGCTCGTTGCGCCGTGGAACAGGCCCGCGCCGCCGGTTTTGACAACCTCAGCCTGGATTTGATTTTTAACCTGCCGCAGCAAAGTTTGGCCCAGTGGCAGGCCAATTTAGATGCCGCTGTTGAACTTGAGCCGGACCATCTCTCCCTCTATTCATTGATTGTCGAGCCGGGGACGCCGCTGCACCGGCAAGTCGTCAGCGGCCAAAGCCCTTGGCCCGACGATGACCTGGCCGCCGACATGTACGCTTATGCCCTGGACGCGCTGGAAGCCGCCGGCTACAGCCATTACGAAATCTCCAATTGGGCCAAAGCCAACGGCGAAGCAGGCTGGCAAACACCCCGTCTGGCTTCCGTCCACAACTTGATTTACTGGCGCAACCAGCCCTACCTCGGTCTCGGCGCCGGCGCATATGGCACTATCAATTTCCACCCCTCCAACCTTCCACCCCTCCAATCTTCCACCCCTCCAACCTTCCGCTGGATGAACGTCAAACGCCCCCAAACCTACATCGAGCGTGTCGAAACCGGAGCCGGTCTGGGTGCGGCCCGTGACGAGAAAAGCCTGGAAATCATTGACTCTGAAACGGCTATGGCTGAACATATGCTACTCGGTTTGCGGCTGGTCCGCGAAGGCGTCAGCACGGCGGAATTTGAGGCTCGTTTTGGTGTTGGCCTGACAGATCGTTATCCTCAGGCTGTCGCTCACGGTCTTGAACGCGGCCTGACCGAGTGGACCGAGTCGCCCGATGGGCTGCTTCTAAGGTTGACCCAACAGGGTCGCTTTTTGGCCAATCAGGCGGTGATAGAATTTATGGAGTAGCTTGGAATGTAGAGAAAACTAAAGGCGCCTGTTATCATCCAGATATAGCTGTTATCCGCAGAGAGGAAAAGCAAATGAAAAGACCTCATCAGGTAATTCTGATCTTGGTTGCCATATTTCTGATCGGTATTACTGTTTTGAGTATCAGACGCATTCAAAAAAGTCTTTTCTCTAATCACCCAGTCTTCTTTGCGGAGGAAGTAGCAGCTTTCACAAGAGAAGACCAGGTAAACCCACCTCCAAAGGGAGGAATTCTTTTTATTGGGAGCAGCATATTCAGAGAATGGAGTCAACTTGAGGAACAAATGGCTCCTTTGCCCGTTTTTAATCGAGCTTTTGGTGGATCAAGGACATGGGAAGTTTTGCATTACATGGATAACATCGTGTTTCCTTATGAGCCAAAGATCATCGTTTATTACTGCGGCAGCAATGATATTAATGCCCTGGAGAAACCGGAAGACATCTTTCAACGAATCAAGCAGTTCTCTCAAAATGTAAATGAAAAATTACCCGAGACTCAGCTCTACTTTGTTTCTATTAACCGCGCCCCGGAAAAAATTGACAAGTGGCACTTGGTTGATACCACTAATATGCTTGTCAAAGAGTATTGTTCTACTACCGAAAAGTGCGAGTTTATTGATGTCAATCCTATTCTCTTCGATAAAGAAAATCAGCCACGACTAGAACTCTATCAGGAAGATCAACTTCATCTCAATGACAAAGCCTATGAAGAGTTTGCAGCTATTATTAAACCCATAATCGAAAAAGCTTGGATGCAGGAGTAATCCGGTTTATAGAATTAGGCTTATGCCGCAATCCGTAACCTTAATCTCTTACCTGTGGCGTGGTGCAGCCTTGGGGGCTGTGACCGGCCTGACCGTCTCGATGGGCTATACAGTATTACTGATTGCCTTTTTTTTGGTCAGCATGTTCTACGGTGCGTTGAATATCGCCCCTAAGCACCCAGAAGATGCGGCCATGATGCTGTTGGTCGGGCCGGCTTCGGCGGGGTTTATGTTTATCTGCGCCGGTTTTATTGGTATCCTGCCGGGAATACTCCTGGGGACCATCATCGGCCTGCTGATTAGCCTACCGGTGGGGTTGTTCGGTCCACGTCTCTCTGGGGCGGGCGCGGCGATTATCGGAGGGGTGGTTTCTGTTGTAGTAGTAGCCCTGATCCACGTTTTGCTCATTAACGCAGACCCCGACCCAACCCTGCGCGAATATTTGCTGCCAACGATTATCCCCGGTTTCCTATGCATCGGAGCCGGAAGTTGGGTGGGCTGGAAATTGTGGATAGGTAGCAAGTAGCAAGGTAGCAGGCAGTAAGGTTGTGGCCTGTTGTTCCTGCCAGGCAATGGTCAAACCGGCCCGGCTGGTCACCCTGGCTTTTGAGCCGGGCCTGGTTGAGCGCCTCAGCACTGAACTGGCTGAGTCGCCCCACTCACTGCTGCTCTTGCAATGCGTCTTGGTTGAGCTATGGCAGCGGCATCAGGGTGGACTGCTCCGGCATGCGTTTTACGATGATTTTGGCAGAGCGCGAGGCGTAGTCGCCCACCGAGCCGAGCAGCTTTTTCAAGGGTTGACCCTCCACCAGCAGGCGCTGGCTCGCCGCGTGTTGGTCCGGCTGGGCGCAACCCGGCCGGCGGGAGGGCTTGGTTTGGCTCGCCTGGCCGCCAGCCTAGAAGTGGATGCGCCTGGCCTGCGGCGAGGTGTACTGATTCCTCTGGCCGAAGCCGGGTTTTTATCCTTGCGGTCCGACCCCGTCACCGGCAGGCCAACGGTGGCCATAACCCAGCCAGCTCTGGCCCCCTACTGGCCGCGCTGGCAAGCCTGGTTAAACGAGGCTCGCGAATTTGGGTTGTGGCGGGAACGGTTGGGTGAGGCGATGACCGGCTGGAACCGGGCTGAACCTAAAAAACAAAGCCTGCTGCAAGGCCCGGCCCTGGCCGAAGCTGAATACTGGTTGAGCGAGCGCCGGGAATGGCTCGACTCGGAGGGCTGGATTTTTATCTGGCAAAGCCTGGCCCACTGGCGCTGGCAACGTGATCGGCGTGGGTTGGCCGGTATGGGCCTGGTCTTGCTGTTGATTGTGGGTCTCGCCTGGCTGCTAGTCCAACAGCAGATGCTCCTGGCAACCCTCGTGGCGTTTAGCCCGACTGTCCCGGCCAACGCTGAGCACCCGTGGCTGGCTACGACCAGCCGTGACGGCTCCATTCGGGTTTGGGAAGTTCTTTCGGTTCGGAAATCAAACAGTTCCCCCAGCCTGATTGGATTTTTGGTCTGCATTTCAGCCCCAATGGGCAGTGGTTGGCGGCGCGCAGCCACTTTATGGTACAGGTCTGGGGAACCGCCTCGGACCTGCCGGTGGCGCAGATGGAGCATGCAGACGGTTGGATTGGTTCAGCCTCTTTTAGGTGCGGCTGTGGAATATGGCCGAAGTTCTGACGGCGCGAATTGCCGGCGATGAACAGGCGGTGCGGCTGCGGCACGATGAATCCCACCTGCCCCAATTTGCCGTTTGAGAACTAAAAAGTAACTGCTCAGTCCTCATGTCATTTCGAGGCCGTAGGCCGAGAAATCCCTACCGCGCCACATTCTTCAGTCGAAATGACATGCTTGAGCAGTTATATCCTGTTTTGGAGAAGAGATCATTGAGCGAGACAAATACTTCCTGGTCTGCCTTAACAACCGATATCACCACCTGCCGCGCCTGCCCTCGACTGGTCGCCTGGCGAGAGCAGGTGGCCCGCGACAAGCGGCGGGCTTATCAGGCCTGGGATTATTGGGGCAAACCTGTGCCCGGCTTTGGCGATCCGGCAGGGCGGGTGTTGGTGGTAGGGCTGGCCCCCGGCGCACATGGTTCCAATCGCACCGGGCGCATGTTCACCGGCGATAGCTCCGGCGATACGCTCTACAGCGCCTTGCACCGGGCCGGTTTTGCCAGCCAGCCTACTTCCCGCCACCACGAGGATGGCCTGACCTTGACCGATGCCTTTATCACCGCCGTAGGCCGTTGCGCGCCGCCGGGAAATCGGCCTACGCCGGAAGAGTTGGCTCAGTGCCGCCCATTTTTAGCGCGCGAATTTACCCTGATGCCCCAAGTTCAGGTGGTAGTAGCCCTGGGCCAGATTGCCTTTGATGGCTGTCTGCGCCTGCTCCGTGAGCATGGATTTGAGCATGAGGCTAAGGATAACCCCCGTCTACCGTCTACCGTCTACCGTCTACCCAAATTTGGGCACGGCCTGAGCTATCTTTTCAACGGGACTGCCTCGGCTGAGCGCAAATATCTGGTGGCCTCCTACCACCCCAGCCGCCAGAACACCCAAACCGGGCGGCTTACTCAAGCAATGCTTGACGCTTTATTTGAGCGGGTACGGTCATTATTACTATGAGAGTTACGCAGATAAGTAGAAGGCCCCCCCTCTACTTTTTTCGTATAGTATTATATAGATAAAAAAGGGGGAGGTGAAGAAACAAAGGGCTTTTTTTAGAGCAGCTTTCCTGTCAAGCAGGAGAAAGCCGCCTCTTT